>NZ_JBXANJ010000002.1:0-1477317 GCF_058801545.1 Mucilaginibacter sp. GW822-FHT03E02
AAACAGGCAAATCCTTAATTGGGTAACCCAGCCCTAATAGCGGTTCGATGAAAAGACGATTTATCAGAGCGTCAACCCTAACTGCCGCTGCCACATCACGTGGTTTATCTGTCAATGGCTCTACCAGCGAACACGAAAATGTATTACCAATTTGCGCATCGGGTAATAAGTCGCGCAATATCCTTGCCCCGGCAACAATGCTTAAAACAACGTGGTGTATTACCGATGTAAAACTCCGGATACCACTACGGCCTGGTGCATGAATACCAAAAAAATAGCCTGCTCCCGTAAAAACAACAGGCTCGTTCATTACCATCCAGTATTTTACGCGGTCGCCAAAACTTTGCGCACATAAGGTAGTAAATTCGCTAAACCAGGTAATAACCTCACGATTGGCCCACCCTCCTTTTTGCTCAAGTACTAACGGTAAATCCCAGTGGTAAACAGTTACCCAAGGCTCTATCCCCTGCTCAAGGCAATAATCAATAACGCGGTTATAATAATCAATTCCTGCCTGGTTAACCCTGCCGGTACCATCGGGCAACAAACGTGTCCAGGATATAGAGAAGCGAAAATTTGGGATGTTTAACTTTTTTATCAGGTCGATGTCTTCTTCGTACCTGTTGTAAAAATCGCAGGCATCACGGGCATGATCGGCATTTAATATCTTACCTTTTTTTTCTGTAAAATTATCCCAAACAGATAGGCCCTTGCCATCTGCATCATGGGCGCCCTCAATCTGGAAAGCGGCAGTAGATACGCCCCAATTAAAATCGGGGCCAAAAAGTTCTCTGTTCAGAGCTGTATGCTGTGGAGTGGATTTCATTAAATGGACTACGAGGGTCCAAAATTGCAATAATATTTACGAAAGTGGGGTATAAAGTTTCAATATTAATGAATGAACGATGATTTCATACTTTTTAACATCATCCACTCCCTTATACCGCTGATAAGCCTTGAAAACACATTGATGAATTTCATAACCTTGTTTTTTAGTTGACTAAAGGTACCATGTAGATATATTGTAATTGTAACAACTATATTATCAAATTGTTAAACACTGATTTATGAACACGAATGTCTCGAATTGAATGGACACGAATTTCACCAATTGAATCGAATTTCGCTAATCAGGGCGGTTAGCGCGGATGGAGCACTATTTAAATTATAAACCGTGCTTTTATAATTCGTGAAATTCGCCTTAATTCGAGACATTCGTGTTATATGAAAAACTATTTTATAAAAATGTTCAATTACGGCCACTTCGCTAACCATGCTTTATTAAAAGCAATTGCAGAAGCAGGCAATCCCAGGGGCCCTATAAAGTTGATGTCGCATTTGCTTGCTGCCGAACGGCGTTGGCTGGATAGGGTAAATGATGTGGAGCCTTACCCCAACACCGAATTATGGCCAAAGGATTATACCATTGAACATTGTACCCACCTGGTAAACGAATATAATGAAGAGTGGCTTGGTTTTCTGGATCGAATTACCGAAGAGGATTTGAGCAGGGTTATCATATACCAAAACGCATTGGGCAGTAACCAAACCTCGGTAACCGACATTCTTATTCACGTAATTAATCATGGTACGCACACCCGGGCGCAGGCCGGCCAGCAATTGAAACTTAGCGGTGCCGAAACCTTACCAATTACCGACTATGTTTATTATTTAAGGCAACTAAATAGCTAACATTAATGGGTTTATTTACAATATTTGCCAATACAAAACGCAACCATGAAAAAATATATCGGGATTGTATTAAGCCTTACCATTTTACTGGGATGTGCGGATAATAAAAAACAGGAAAAATTGCTGTTAGATAGCGTTATTGCCGTGCATGACAAGGTAATGGCCAATGACGAGCACTTGATGAAAAACAAAATGTTGCTGGATAGCCTGGTTAAAAACGTACCCGACATTAACGATTCGGCTAAGGTGTGCCTTAAACTGGTTGATAATGCCGATGGCGCCATGAGCGACTGGATGCATAATTTTGATGTGGAAAACAAAGGCAAATCGCACCAGGAAATTATTGATTACCTAAGTGATCAAAAAAAGAAAATTGCGGCTATTGACGTTCAAATCAGCAATGCTATAACCGAATCTGACAAATATCTTACCCCAAATAAAAAATAAATGCGCAAGTTAATTTTGGGCGTTATCGTATTATCGGTGTTAAATGCCTGTAACAATAAACAAAGCAAACTGCCTATTTTAGGCAACCGCGAGCCTGTAACCAAAACGGTAGATGGCAAATCGGTTGTGGATACAGCCTACGCTACTATTCCCGATTTTAAATTTGTGAACCAATATGGCGATACCATTACGCAGAAAAGCCTGGAAGGCAAAATTTATGTGGCCGATTTCTTTTTTACCACCTGCCCTTCTATTTGCCCGGTAATGCACCGCAACATGCTCAATGTGTATAAAGAGTTTAAGGCCGATGATAATTTCCGGATCATATCACACACCATCGACCCTAAATATGATACTGTTCCGGTACTTAAACGCTATGCCGATAAAATGGGGCTAAGCGGTAACAACTGGTGGCTTTTGCATGGCGATAAAGGCAGCACTTACACTATTGCCAAAAGCTATCTGCAAACCGTACAGGAAAAAAATCCCGCCGGTCAGTACATTCACGATGGTTTTTTTATACTTATAGATAAACAAAAGCGCATTCGCGGTACCTACGAGGGTACCGACCCCAAAGAGGTAGATAAATTAATAGCCGACATAAAAATATTGAAGGCCGAACCAGAACAAGCCGTTACCAAATGAAATTCAAAGTAACAGGTAGTATTTTATTATTGTTGACAGTAGTGATTTTTTCATGCCAGAACGACGGGCAGATTGAATTTAACCGCTATTATTCTGGCGGGAGTGCCATTTACCTGGCACATTGCGCCAATTGCCACGGCAACAAGGGCGAAGGCCTGCAAGCCTTGATACCACCACTTACAGATTCAGTTTTTCTAAAAAAGAATAAAAACGTTTTAGCATGTTTTCTTAAAAATGGGCTGAAAGGAAAAATCAGCATCAATAACAAAATTTTTGAGGGCGAAATGCCGGTTGATAGCCTCGCTCCTATCGAAATTGCTAAGGTTCTTACTTACGTTACCAACTCATTTGGTAATAAATTAGGCACCATAAACTTGCAGCAGGTTCAGGGCGATTTGGAGAAATGTAAATAGATAATTGGCTCTGCACGTTATCTAAACAATAGATTCCTGGTCAGACTATGAACTATGAACCATCAACTATGAACTAAAACTGCTACCTTTACATCTGCAAAACGTTCTATCGCTGCTAATTTATTAGCGGAGGAAAGTCCGGGCAACACAGAGCATCCTGCTTCCTAACGGGAAGGCGCCGGCAGCCGGCGACAGCAAAGTGCCACAGAGAAAATACCGCCACGGTGCAAACCGGGGTAAGGGTGAAAACGTGAGGTAAGAGCTCACGGCTTTTCCGGGCGACCGGAGATGACGGTAAACCTCAGGAGTTGAAAAACCAAATAGGTCTTGAAAGTGGGGCTGCTCGCTCCCGCTCACCAACTTGTTGGTGACGTTAAGATGGGTAGGTTGTTTAAACCTGTCAGCAATGGCAGGGCCAGATTAATGATAGAAGTTGCCTTTAGGGGCAATACAGAACCCGGCTTACAGATTTGCTGCTGAATTATATAACCCTTTCCTGCAAACAGGAAGGGGTTATTTTTTGTTACAAGCAAAAAGTGTTTGTTTTTCTATACAAATCTATATATTAGCGACAGAACTATTACTACCTATTACATATATAAAACATGGCAAAAATTTTAATTATTGATGACGAACGGGCGATACGCAGCACTTTACGTGAAATTCTGGAATATGAAGATTATGACGTTGAGGATGTAGATAACGGCGTTGACGGCCTGCAACTGATTGAAAAGAAAGATTTTGACCTGGTGCTTTGCGATATAAAAATGAACCGGATGGATGGCATGGAAGTGCTTACCGAGGGTTTGGCGCTAAAGCCCGATTTGCCTTTTATCATGATAAGCGGTCACGGCACCGTTGAAACAGCCGTTGAAGCCAGTAAAAAAGGCGCCTTTGACTTTATATCAAAACCACCTGATTTAAACCGCCTGCTTATTACGGTACGTAACGCGCTCGATCGCGGAAGCTTGGTTGTTGAAGCCAAAGTATTAAAACGGAAAGTATCCAAGGTTCGCCCTATATTAGGTAATTCACAGGCCATTCTTAAAATAAAAGAAACTATTGACCGTGTTGCCCCAACTGATGCCCGCGTACTGGTTACCGGTGCAAACGGCAGCGGTAAAGAATTGGTGGCCCGCTGGCTGCATGAAAAATCGCACCGCTCAAATGCGCCCATCATCGAAGTTAACTGCGCCGCCATCCCGTCTGAATTAATTGAGAGCGAATTATTTGGACACGAGAAAGGCTCATTTACATCGGCAATTAAACAACGGATAGGTAAATTTGAATCAGCAAACGGTGGAACACTTTTCCTTGATGAAATAGGCGACATGAGCCAATCGGCCCAGGCCAAAGTATTGCGCGCCTTACAAGAAAGCAAGATTACGCGTGTAGGCGGCGAAAAAGAAATTGATGTTGATGTACGTGTTGTAGCAGCTACCAACAAAGATTTATTGAAAGAAATTGAAGCCGGCAACTTCCGAATGGACCTTTACCATCGCCTTAGCGTTATATTAATCCACGTACCGCCATTGGTTGACAGGAAGGATGATATTGCATTACTTACCCAAAGTTTCCTTGATGAGATATGTAATGAGTACGGCATGCCGGTTAAAAAGATATCGGACGCGGCCCTTGATGCCCTTAAAGCATTACCATGGACAGGAAACATCCGTGAGTTGCGGAACATGGTTGAGCGTTTGATAATTTTAAGTGATAAAACCATTACTGACAACGACGTACGGGCATTTGCCAATCCATCGGCACCAGCTGCTGCAATAGCAGATAGCCATGCAGCACCCCAAACTGATTTCGACCAGTTCAATAATTTCCAGGAGTATAAGGATTTTGCCGAGCGGGAATACATTAAATTCAAGCTGGAAAAAAACAATTGGAATGTATCAAAAACTGCCGATGATATTGATATTCAGCGTAGTCACTTGTATAGTAAGATTGAAAAGTTCGGCTTAAAACGGGGAGAATAACAAATTAAACTTCAGCCTGTTAGCGGTTTGCCGTGGTGAATTATTTTTTTTGAGTAACTAAAAAAAATCGCTACCTTTGCGTTATGAATTTAAACAGGTCATTTAGTAATTTCTTTAGTTCGATTGAAAAATCGGTCAGGGAATAGCTATATACCTAAAAATATATAATATAAAAGCCCTGTATCAGATGATATGGGGCTTTTTGTTTTGGTAAAGTAACTCAGAGGTAGAGTGGCACATTGAAGGTGTGCAGGCCGCTGGTTCGATCCCAGCCTTTACCACAATTTAAAAAAGAAGATTGGCCGAGTGGTAAGGCAGCAGTTTGCTAAACTGTACAAGGTAATACTTGCATTGGTTCGAATCCAATATCTTCTGCCTGGGTAGATAGCGTCCATGGGGACAAGCGGTCTTGAAAACCGTAGCGGCGTGCAAGCGCAGGGTTCGATTCCTATATCTACCGCAAATACTTATTGGTTTTGTTCGCCTTAAAATGGTAATATTGTGCAAACCAACTACCATTATGAAGCTTTATTACCTTGCATTTATTTGCACAGCTATTTTATCATCCTGCAATCAAAAAGAAACCAAATCTGAGCCTAAGCCTGATCAGTCGCTTATCGGTACCTGGCATTTGATCAACAGCAAAAGTATAACTAAGGGCGATACAGTGACAACTACCCCATCAAAAGACGAAGAAATGGTTAAAATTTTTAATGCAACTAATTTCGCCTTCTTTACTCATGATCTGATGCATGGCAAAACAGCCAAACCTGTTTATAGTTCTGGTAGCGGTACCTATACCCTTACCGGGAATGATTATGCTGAACACCTGGCCTATTGCGATGCCCGTGAGTGGGAAAACAGGGATTTCAAATTTACCGTTCAATTTAAGGGAGATACCCTTATACAAAGCGGCATTGAAAAAATAGACAGCCTGAAAATAGACCATATTATTATTGAAACTTATGTTAAAGTTAAATAACCCCTAACTTTAATTATTGAAATAAAAGGCCGGAACACATTTCGGCCTTATTTATTTCGATACTATTAAAATACCACGCCTGATGATTTAAATATCCTGATAATTAATGCTTTATATTTTTAAGAACGGTACAATGTTGAACTATGCAACTTTGAAGATACACAAGTCGTAAACATTACAATCCCCCACCCTTAATTAATTTAAACTTAAATGCGTAGCTTATTGGCGAAAAATCGACAAAAAGGATGAATATATTATTTCATTACAAGTATTTAATGCTCCTTGTTGGTATTACTTCATTTTTTGGCAACTGCCATGCCGAAAAAAATAAAAAAGGGGGTACGCCTTTAGCTATAAGGGACAGCGTGAAGATAAATAAACTTACACTTGGCGATAACTCTGCAAGCCCCAATGCCGTAGCCTTAAAAAACATGTTTGGTATTAATGCCTACGAATGGAATTTTTTACAGGACCCGGCAGACATTAACCTGCACCATACTATTTACGAAGCCAACATGGCTGTCATTAAATCGTTTAGTTCGGTACGGCATTATATGAACTGGAATAAGCTGGAAAACACCAAAGGAAATTACACCTATAACCCCACAAACAGCGGTAGCTGGGATTACGACGTAATGTACACGCGTTGTAAACAAGATGGCATTTTGGTACTTGCCGATCTTAAAAATTGCCCCAACTGGATGGAGGCCACCTACCCTACCGGAATGCGCGGCAATGAAAACGTACCCGCGCCATACGGTTTGGACAAAAGCGATCCGGCATCATACGCCGATCAGGCGCGGACCGCATTCCAGTTTGCAGCAAGATATGGATATAACACGGCTGTAAATAAAGCTTTGGTAAAAGTAGATAGCCGCCCACGCTGGAATAATGACGAGATTAATATTGTTAAAATCGGGATGGGCCTTATCAAATATATTGAGTGCGATAACGAACGCGATAAATGGTGGAAAGGCCCGGCCGCGCAGCAAAGCCCGGAAGAGTATGCAGCCAACATGTCGGCCTTTTATGATGGCAATAAAGAAAAACTCGGCCCCAATGCAGGTGTAAAAACAGCCGATCCTGCCATGCAGGTAGTAATGGGCGGCCTTGCAAGCTGTGATGTTAACTTTGTACAACGAATGATAAACTGGTGCAAAACTAACCGCGGCTACCGTGCAGATGGCAGCATCAACTTATGTTTTGATGTGATCAATTACCATTTTTATAACAATAACGGCGACATCCTTAAACGCGAGCGCGCTACAACAGGCGTTGCACCCGAACTTTCAATGGCCGGCCAGATTGCAGATTCGTTTGTAAAACTATCTAATTCATTAAGCAAACCACCGGAAGTTTGGGTTACCGAGTCGGGGTATGATATAAACCAATACAGTTACCAGAAAGCTATTTATATCGGTAATAAATCGGCCCTGGATACGCAAGGCGATTGGATACTGAGAACATCATTATTGTATATCAGGCACGGCATTAAAAGGGTATTTTATTACCAGCTGCAGGATGATAAACCCTTTAGCAGTGTTCAATATGCTACCGCTGGCCTGTCAGAAAACGGTAAACGCAGGCCCGCCGCCGATTTTATATTGCAAACCAATACATTAATGGGTAACTACACCTATAAATCGACTATTAATAGCGACCCCTTGGTAGACAAATATGTAAATGGTAAAAAAGCAATGTATGTATTGACGATTCCCGATTCGAAGGGGCGCGCTGGAACTTACACCCTTAATTTGGGAACCTTAAAAGCAAATATTTACAATTTAAAAACAGGCCTGTCTACAGCAGTAAAAAGCCAGGTTGCAACCGTAGCCGGTAAAGTAACCGTGAACGTGACGGAAACGCCTATGTTTATTGAGGGTGTTAACCAATAAATTAAACAAAGTAAGCTAAGCACTCACGGACCTGGTGGGTATACCCACCTCCAAAAAGGTTAACATGAACCAGCAAAGGGTAAAGGTTCCATAGTTTAAGCCGCCGTTGCCAATCGGCTTGCAACGGATAGTTTACTTGATAGGCATCGTAAAAAGTCTCGTCGAAACCGCCAAACAAGGTGGTCATGGCGATATCAAATTCCCTGTTACAATAACTAACCGCCGGATCTATCAGGTATGGTTTTTCCCCTGTGCCGATTAAATAATTACCACTCCACAGGTCACCATGTACCAATGCCGGCGGCTCTTCGGTAAAAATACCTGGGATAATTTGATATAGCTTTTCAAATAACAATGCATCCTGATTAGTTAACCTGCCTTTTTTTAAAACAGTTTGCACCATGGTTTTTAGCCGCTCCTCTATAAAAAAACTGCTCCAGCTGTCATGTTGCCTATTGCTTTGGGTAAGCGAGCCCATGTAGTTATCCGTTTTAAAACCAAATTTAATAGCTGTATGCATATGCATTTGGGCAAGCTGCTCGCCCAGTCTTTGCGACGATTTTGTGGTGCGATCTCCGGTGTCTACCCATTGCAGTACTAAATAGCTATCCTCATCTGTTTCTCCCTGTAACAATACAACCGGAACGGCGATGGTCTGGGTATCCCGGATAGTTTCCAGGCCATCTGCTTCCAGCCTGAACATACCGGGGAAATCAAAGCGGTTATTAACCTTAAGAACGAAGCTTTCATGAGCAGTTTGCAGGCGATAAACCTGGTTTATGCTACCCCCACTTAAAGGCATAATATTCAAAATTTTTGCGTCAAGCTCATTTTCAATTGCCTGAATAATATCTTTAACGTTATGCATCCTATATGCTTTTTTACAATAATTATTAAAAATTGAATTTCTATAATTATATTGGACTCTCCTTAATCACAATTTAAATTAAATGGAAAATTCTGTATCTGCACCAGTAATACAAACAGAGCTTTGTACCTATTGTCATTCAAAACCCGAAGCCGAGGATGTTTTTTGCACCAATTGCGGATATCCTTTAAAAGGCACCGAACTTGAGCAAAAGAACTTTGTAACCCAGCAAGATTTCAATGATATTGATCTGGCCGATCTTAACAAGAAGCTTAAAAATGCTGGCATGTCATTATACTACTTAGCGGGCATTTTTGTGATAAGCGGTTTTGTTAACTTTTTCCTCAGTAAGGATGATCCTGAAGTACTTGCTATAGTAATCCCTATTTTTATTTTAGCTGTACTTTTTTTAATATTAGGTGCCTACAGTGCAAAAAAGCCCCTGGCTTGTTTAATTTCGGGCTTAAGCCTTTACGTAATTGTTCAGATTTTGCTTGCTATTGACGATCCCGTTAATATTGCCAGGGGTATCATTTTTAAAATAGCCATTATTGGATACCTGATAAAAGGAATCAAATCGGCCATTGACATCGAAAAAATAAAAAAGGATAACCACTTAGCCTGATCCATTGTTAGACATTGAAGGATTAGCTGATAAGAAGCCCTGCATCAAGTGCGGGGCTTTGATTTTGTCGCAAACACGGTTTTGTAACAATTGTGGCTCTGCCCAGGCCACTCAAATTGCTACGTCTGCAAATAAATGGCTATTGCTTCAGCAGGCTGCTATTTTCTATGCCATATACATTATCGTATGTTCGTTAGGTAATTTTGTTGATATTTTTAAATCTCTTGGATGGAGCCTGGTTATTGAGGTAATTATTGCAGGCACTGCCGTTATTTTTTTTGCTTACAATTGGGCCGAAAATAAACAGGTTTTACGATGGCCTAATTTTTCGATACAAAAACTGTCGGCCTATTGCGGTTTAGCCATGTTAGGTTCGTTCGTGGTACATTATTCGGTGGGATGGTTAAACATTACCATTTTTTCTAAAGAAGAACATTACTACTCGTTTTTTGCCGGCAGCTACGGTGCTATCTTCCTGGTCATATTTTTTACTGCTGTATTACCCGCTTTATTTGAAGAATTGGGTTTCAGAGGATATTTGTTGCAGGTTTTATTAAAAGTTGCCGACAACGAGCAGGCTATTTACGTTTCGGCCTTCTTGTTTGCAATAATACACCTGAGCTTTGTTTCGCTTTTTTGGCTTATTCCTTTCGCATTATTTATCGGACGTATGCGTATCCGCGAAAACACCATTTGGTATGGCATATTTTTTCATTTCTGTTTTAACTTAACGGCTTGTTTATTTGAATTGCTATAACATATTGTTACAGTATATTTAGGTAGTACATAACTAACATAACAGTAAATAAAAAACAGCCTGCCAATTTATCATCCTAAAAAGCTATTTTTGCGGTTCAATGGAGCATATTCGTAATTTTTGTATCATCGCGCACATCGACCACGGCAAAAGCACACTTGCCGATAGGTTATTAGAATACACTAACACTATAACCCAACGCGAATCGCAGGCACAATTGCTTGACGATATGGATTTGGAACGCGAGCGGGGTATTACTATAAAAAGCCATGCCATCCAGATGGATTATGAGCTTAACGGGCAGAAATATATCCTTAACCTGATAGATACTCCCGGCCACGTAGATTTTTCATACGAAGTATCACGGTCGATAGCTGCCTGCGAAGGCGCTTTGCTTATTGTCGATGCGGCGCAAGGCATCCAGGCCCAAACCATATCCAACTTGTACCTTGCTTTGGAAAACGACCTGGAAATTATCCCGGTACTCAATAAAATGGATCTTCCCGGCGCTATGCCCGAGGAGGTTAAAGACCAGATTGTTGAGTTAATAGGTTGCAAACGCGAAGAAATTCTGGCAGCATCGGGTAAAACAGGTATGGGGGTACACGATATTTTACGGGCCATTGTTGAACGCGTCCCCGCCCCTGTCGGCGATCCTGAAGCTCCTTTGCAGGCTTTGATCTTCGATTCGGTTTATAATTCTTTCCGCGGTATTGTTGCTTACTTTAAAGTGGTAAATGGCGAGATTCGCAAAAATGATAAAGTAAAATTCTTTGCTACCGAAAAGCAATATATTGCTGATGAGGTTGGTACCTTAAAGCTAAAACAGTCGCCCCGCGACGTTATTAAAACGGGCGACGTAGGTTATATTATATCTGGTATTAAAGAAGCGCGCGAGGTTAAAGTTGGCGATACGATAACCCGGGTTGACCGCCCATGCGAAAGCGGCATCCAGGGTTTTGAAGAAGTAAAACCAATGGTTTTTGCCGGTATTTACCCTGTTGACACCGACGAATACGAAGAATTGCGCGAATCAATGGCTAAACTGCAGTTAAATGATGCATCACTGGTTTTTGAACCGGAGTCATCGGCGGCTTTAGGTTTCGGTTTCCGATGCGGTTTCCTCGGCATGCTGCACATGGAGATTATCCAGGAACGGTTGGAGCGCGAGTTTGATATGACGGTGATTACCACAGTTCCCAACGTATCATACATCGCTTATACCACCAAAGGTGATCCCATCATTGTTAACAACCCATCAGACCTGCCCGATCCAAGCAGAATTGATTATGTTGAGGAGCCATACATTAAAGCTACCATCATCACCAAATCCGACTACGTTGGGCCGGTAATGTCGCTTTGTATCCAAAAACGTGGCTCTATCGTTAACCAGTCGTATTTAACTTCAGATCGCGTTGAGTTGATATTTGAATTACCAATGGGCGAAATTGTATTTGATTTTTACGACAAGTTGAAAACCATATCAAAGGGCTACGCCTCGTTTGACTATCACCAGATAGGTTACCGCCGGTCTGATTTAGTGCGTTTGGATATCCGTTTAAATGCCGAGCCGGTTGATGCTTTGTCGTCATTGATATTCAGGGGCAACTCGTACGACTTTGGTAAAAAGATTTGCGAGAAGCTGAAAGAACTTATTCCGCGCCAGCAGTTTGAAATTATTGTGCAAGCCTCGATAGGTGCCAAGATCATCGCCCGCGAAACGGTGAAAGCGTTACGTAAAGATGTTACTGCCAAATGTTATGGCGGTGATATTTCCCGTAAACGTAAATTATTGGAAAAACAGAAAAAAGGTAAAAAACGCATGCGCCAGGTAGGTAACGTAGAGATACCTCAATCGGCATTTATGGCGGTTTTGAAACTTGATTAAATTTAAAGAGAATCAAGAGTCAAGAATCAAGAGCCAAGATAACATCAACTTGATTTTTTATTCTTGGTTCTTGACTCTTACTTCTTGATTCTATCTAAAATGCAATTACTCGACGGAAAATACGTATCAGAAAAACTTAAGGTTGAAATAGCCGAAGCAGCGGCTAAAATATTAGACGAAACCGGCAGGCAGCCACATTTGGTTGCAGTTTTGGTTGGCCATGATGGCGGCAGCGAAACTTATGTAGCCAGTAAAATTAAAAATTGCGAAAAGGTTGGTTTTAAATCGACCCTGGTGCGTTTTGAAGATAATGTTACCGAAGATGAACTGCTAAAAAAAGTAGAGGAATTAAATGCTGACGCCGATATAGATGGCATCATTGTGCAGCTCCCGTTGCCCAAGCATATTGACCCTGAGAAAGTAACAGAACGTATCGACCATAGGAAAGATGTGGATGGATTTCACCCGGTAAATCTGGGCCGGATGCAGCGCAACCTGCCGTCATTTATCCCGGCTACACCGTATGGCATCACATTAATGCTGAAAGAATATGGCATTGAAACCGCCGGTAAGCATTGCGTAGTTGTTGGCCGTAGTAACATAGTTGGCTCGCCCATGAGTATCTTAATGGCGCGGAATACTACTCCGGGCAATTGCACAGTAACTATTTGCCATAGCCGTACACCGGATATCAGGAAATTTACTTTAGATGCCGACATTTTGATTGTAGCCATCGGTAAAAAGAATTTCATCACTGCCGATATGGTAAAAGAAGGCGTTGTGGTTATTGATGTTGGCATGAACCGCGAAACATCAGCCCTAACAAAATCTGGCTTTAAACTTTATGGCGACGTTGATTTTGAAAATGTGGCTCCTAAAGCCTCGTGGATTACCCCTGTACCAGGTGGTGTTGGCTTAATGACCATTATCGGGCTACTGAAAAACACTTTAGCTTCGGCCAATAAAGAAGTGTATAGTTAGGTTGATTGGGTTGAGTAAGTTAGGCGGGTAAGTTAGATTAAGCTGGATTGAGTTGATTAGGTTAAGTTAGCCGTAATAATATCTCCCTTAATTAAACTGTTGAATCCAACCCATTCAACCTATCACTTAAACATCTGCTTCACCTTATCCCAAAAAGAATTAATACCAACGTAAATATCGTCGCCCCTTATATCTACAGCATAGGTTTCCAAAAAGTCATTCTGCCCCTCCCCACCCTTGCCGGTAATTAGGTTATATGTGTAACGATGATAAGGGCAAACAATCTTTCCTTTAACGCACAAACCCTGGCTTAGGTCAAACCCGGCATGTGGACAGTTAATAGCAGTTGCGTAAATCTTACCCTCAAAGCCCACCAGGCAAATGCTTCTATTTCCGGCTTTAACTTTTTTTATGAATGGTTCAGGAGTATTTTTTATTTCGGAGATTTTATACCAGTTCATAGTTATTCAAAATATTCCAGTTTAGCTTGCCGTTCATCGCCATAATAGCCAATATCATATACAATTCTGGATAACATTGTTTTAATGGCTATCGCATCTTTCGCGCCGTACATATCATATCGATAAACCAACATGTTGTTCCCATCCCTTAACTTAAACCCTAAATTCCTGAATAAATGAAATTGATTTGACTCCAAATCATCAGGATCATCATCATTTACTAAACCGCTTAATTCTGTCGAAATATTTAAAAACCGCTCATCTTCCATTTTAAACTCAAGATAAAAAGGCCCTCCTCTATGAGAAAACCTAAGACGGAATCTATTTAACTTACCAGCCAAAAGCTCAAATAAAGCATCGTCTATTTCCTGGGTATCATTAAAATAATTTCCTGTTTGATTTCTTAATTTTTTAATTTCTTCTTTTTCATCGGCTATTGTTTTTTCCCAAAATGACTTTAAAAAGGGGCTATCATCAATCTTATCCTGATTTAGCATCCTTTCAAGTCGCTGCTCGCGCTCATAAAAAGGATCTTTAAAACAATTAAACAGATATAATTGACCATTAACCCTCATTAATGCTTCACCATAATGGTGGACATTTAAGTATTCATGTTCCGTAAGATTTTCTTTTATCAGCGACTCGAGCGATTGCTTTTCTGTTTCAAGCAATTCAATCAGCAAATCCAGCTCAGATTCCATGGATGTAAAATACCGGTCTTAAAAATCGATCTTCAAATTCATAACCGAGGGATTTTTAATCACCTCGTCCATATTTGTTACCAGGGTGATGCTTCGCCTGTCGGCCGAGAGTACGGCTTTAGGGTTATTGAGTTTTTTTATCGGTTTTGCAAAATTTAACACCACCTTGTAAGGCATATCTATCAGCATGGCTTTTGCCATCATAAAGGTTGATTTTGTTTTCTTTAAAAAAGCGTTAAATTTTATTTTATCAACTATGCGGTAAAAGCGGTGTGGCGTAATCTCGTACGAGTAATAGTCCTGCCCTGCAACCATTTGTTTGGCATCAAGGGTTTTACTGTTTTTTTCCCCTGTTGATAGGCCGCTGATTTGACTATTCAGTGCTATTTTAGATACGTTTTGAAGGTAATATTTAAGGTCGGCAGCATCTTTGGCTTTATGATTAATAGCAACCTTCATAATACTCTTCTTCAGGTTCATATTTACGGTAAGGTCGCTGCTTTTTGCCAGTTCAGTTTCGGCGGCATTCATTTTTTGCTGGGTACTATCTGGCATAGCACTGTAAAAATTAAGCGTAGTATCCTTAACCAAACTGAACTGTGGTGTTTGTTTCAACGAATCGGACACGAGGTTTACCAACACCGAAACAGCTTTGCTCATGTCGAAGCCATACGCAACGTTACAGCTGCCGTCGCTTTTAAAGTCATAATGCTCTTCAATGTCAACGCATGAGCTAAAACATAACAAAGCCAAAAAGATAATTGGAACGTACAGTTTTTTCATGGCGACAATTGTTTTATAAATTAATTATGATTTCATGACGCTAATTTACAATTCAAAACCAATTATTGCAGTGATACAGGCACTTAAATATTGCTTATTTGACAATAAGTACTAACAACCTTGTGCCGGGTGTTTAAAACATGTAAACGTTTTACCCTGCGTTTACCATTCAGCTTCATGCTTTCGGCTTATTTAGGTACTTTTGCAAAATATTATGGCACACCAAATTCCAGATGATGGCACGCTGCTTCCTTTAATGGAAGAGTTTTATACGATACAGGGCGAAGGATACAACACCGGCAAGGCAGCTTATTTTATCCGCCTTGGCGGCTGTGATGTTGGCTGCCATTGGTGCGATGTAAAGGAAAGTTGGGATGCAGAACTACATCCGCTTACCGCTGCCGATCAGATTGTTGCCAACGCCTCAGTACATCCTTCAAAAGCTGTAGTGGTAACCGGCGGCGAGCCACTCATTTATAATCTCGATTATTTAACCACACAATTACATGACCGGGGAATAAAAACCTTTATCGAAACATCAGGCGCATACCAGCTGTCAGGCGATTGGGATTGGATTTGTCTATCGCCAAAAAAATTCAAAGCACCAACACCACAAGTTGCCGAACATGCTCATGAGTTAAAGGTAATTGTGTTTAACAAATCGGACTTTGAATGGGCCGAGTATCACGCCAAAATGGTATCGCCTGATTGTAAATTGTATTTACAACCCGAGTGGTCAAAATCAAAAGAAATGATCCCGCTTATTGTTGACTATGTAATGAACAATCCCCAATGGGAAATTTCGTTGCAAACGCATAAATACCTTAATATTCCGTAATATTTGTAACTTACGATATAAATTATCGTATTGTAACAGATGAGAGTTGTAATAGTCTTTGCCCTGTTTTTGTTCTTTTCTATTGCTGTGTTTTCTCAGCAAAGGCAATACTCCACCAAAAATAGTGAGGCAATAAAATATTTTGCCCAGGCTGGTCAAAACCTTGATGAGCATTACTACGATGATGCTATTGAAAACCTGCAAAAGGCTATCGCCGAAGATTCGAAGTTTGTTGAGGCCCATGCCCAGCTTGCCGATGTATTAAAGATGCGGCACCTTTATAAGCAGGCAATTGAACAATACCTTAAGGTGATCCAGTTAAATCCCGAGTTTAACCGCTCTATTTATCTTCGAATTGGCGAAACAGAAATTTTTGAAGCTAAATACCTGCAGGCACAACAACACCTCGAAAAATACCTCACCTATCCCGATTTAACTCCTCAAAATAATGCGTTGGCCCAAAAACTTATAGCCGATACAAAATTTAGCATTCAAGCCTTACAACATCCCGTGCCCTTTAAACCAATTAATATGGGCGCAAATATCAATACTGCCGATGACGAGTACCTGCCGGTAGCTACTGCGGACGAAAGCATGCTCATTTTTACCCGTAAAATAAACAAAAATGAAGATTTTTATAAAAGCCTGAAAGTAAACGGCAAATGGGATACAGCCACTTACCTGAGCAACCGCATTAACACCGATCAATATAATGAGGGTGCGCAATCCATATCGCAGGATGGTAAATATCTTTTTTTTACAGGCTGTAACCGCCCCGACGGCCGTGGCCGCTGTGACATTTATATCGCACAAAAAAGGGGCGATGATTGGGGCAAACCTTTTGACCTGAGCCCGCCGATAAATACCTCGGGCTGGGAATCACAGCCATCCATCAGTGCCGATGGACGCACGTTATATTTTGTTAGCAATAAAAAAGGAGGATACGGCGGGTACGATATATGGAAATCGTCCCTGACAGATAAAGGCTGGGGCGAACCCGAAAATATGGGGCCAAATATCAATACCTCCTATGATGAGCAATCGCCGTTTATCCATGCCGATGACAGTACTTTTTATTTTTGCTCAAACGGCTGGCCGGGCTTAGGCAACAAAGATTTATTTGTAAGCAGGCTTGGCAAAGATGGCAAGTGGCAAAAACCTCAAAACCTGGGCTATCCTATTAATACCAATGGCGATGAAAACGGCCTTACACTTACTGCTTACGGTAACTACGCCTTTTTTGCTTCAGATAACCTTAATGGCTTTGGAGGGTATGACATTTATACATTTGAACTGCCCGCAAGTTTAAGACCACATATTGTAACTTATGTAAAAGGCAATGTAAACGACATAAAAACCCATGAGCCGCTGGAAGCCGCCGTTGAAATTATTGATTTACAAAATAACACGCCTGTTTACCAGGACTACAGCAGTGCCAACGAGGGCGACTTTTTGGCAACTATTACATCGGGCAAAAATTACGGATTGAATATTTCAAAAAGCGGTTATTTGTTTTATTCAGATAATTTCTCGCTGGTTGGTTACAAAGAGCAGAAACCTTTTCATATTAAAGCATTGTTATCCCCCATCGAGGTTGGCAATAAGGTAATTCTGAAAAACATTTTCTTTGATACAAATAAGTTCGACCTGCAGAGCGACTCGAAAGCAGAATTATTAAAGCTTGTCGAATTCTTAAATGTAAACCCAACTGTTCATATCGAAATATCAGGCCATACAGATAACGTAGGCGCGGTTCAGTTTAATCAAACGTTATCAGAAAACAGGGCGAAATCTGTCTACCAATATCTTATTACCAACAGCATACTGGCCGGCCGCCTTGTTTATAAAGGCTATGGCGAAACCCAGCCTATTGCGCCAAATACCACCGATGAAAACAAAGCCAAAAACAGAAGAACAGAGTTTATGATTATCGCGAAATAGGTACATTCTTTTTGAATATTATTTACCTAAAGTTTAAACTATCTATAGGGGCAATAGTCAAAGCACCAATGATTATTTTCATTTAACTTAAAACCAATCACGTGAAATTTTTTTATTTAACTGTTTTGCTAATCAGTGCAACAACATTGCTATTTGCCCAGCACAGTGGCAATATTATTTATGGTGATAATTCAAGTCGCCAGTTAAGGCCGGCCATTAATCATAAAGTTTATTTATCCGATTCCACTTTTATTTTAGAAGCCAATGTATTAATTAATGTAATTGCTGATAACTATGTTGCAACATTTGGTTTGGCCGACTCTGCCGGAACAATTAAACAGGCCAATGAAAAGATCACAAAAAGGATTTTAAGTTTTAAGGCAGCCTTAGATAAACTTAATATATCGCCAGATGATGTATATATTGATATGACCACGCAAAATAAGTTTTTTGATTACAATATTAAAGGGAAGATTGCCCAACAATACATCAAAGGGTTCGAGATAAAAAAAAACGTAATAATCAAGTTTAAAAATATCAGCTATTTAGATAAGATGCTAACGGAAGCCTCCAGGTTTCAAATATATGATTTGGTAAAGGTGGATTATATTGTAACCGACCTGGATAAAATTAACAGGCAATTATTTGAATTGGCAACAAAAGTAATCGATCAAAAAAAGGAAGAATATATAAAAGTAACAAACACAAAAATTAAAGTCGCTTCCCAAATTTATGCTCAAGAGTTATACAGCTACTACCCTACTCAGCTTTACAAAACATACACTTCAGAGAGTACCGGTACTGTAAATGCCGACTATGGCGTAATACGGAAGGACTTAAGAAACGACAATACAGTTTATTACGATAAGATAAATTACTCAGGATATGATACGGTAATCAATCCCGCAGTTACCGAACCTGCAGTTGAATTTGGGATAGGATTGCAGATAAAATTCCAAATAATAAACGCTAAGTAACGCCCTGCTGATGAGGATATTCGCTGTTGTAGCACTGCTATTTATTTGCCGGCAGGCTGGTGCACAAAAAAAGGAGAAAATTGAATTCCAGAAATTAGATGCTATTGATACCATAGGTGATGAAAAAAGAAATTTAGATTTTAACGAGCCATTAACCTTTGAAAATGGCAATATATTGTTATCGATAAACAAAAAACAAGACCTCGCCTTGCTCCTTGAAAAAGACCAGGGGACATGGATTGTATATCAATTGCCATGTGATATAAATGATTTAAATTATTTCGAACAAAACGGGTCATTTGTTTTGTTTAGTGGCAGGCGCGCCGGGAGTACAAAAAACTCAACATGGTCTACAGAAAACCAATATATATTGAACCTGAAAAATCATTCATATATCGAAATTGAACGCCATAATGAGTTTCAGGATTGGAATGATCCATCACAAAAACACCACAACGAAAATGACGAACATTATGAAGCCCGAATAGATCGCGAACAAAAAACTACCACGACAAATTGTAATTGCGAGATAAACTTGAGCGATAAAATATTAAAGATCAAAACAGTTTGCAAGACCAGCGTTTATCAAAACCATCAAACCTGGTATTTAAAACATCCAAAAGTAATATCAGGCGATACCGACGGTGTATACAAGTATCATGATGGTGCATTTTATAGGTTAAAACCGATAAAAAGATTAAAGAAAGCCGGGCGTTAAATATCATTCTGCAAATTTGATCCCACAAATTTTCCTGCTTTAAGCCGGCAAATTTATTTAGCTGTTTATCAATTTAGTACCTACCTTAGGCCAACCAATTATAACCTCAACCATGAAAACCATTTTATTGGCCTTATTCGGTATGGCATTTTTTTGCTATGCCTTTACATTTAAGCAAACTGATGCCGGCAAACCCTGGCAAAATAAAATGCAGGAACTACCTGGCAGGCTGGAGTGCGAATTTTATAATACCGGTGGCGAGGGTGTAGCCTATCATGACAGCGACAGCACCAATAACGGCAGCGGCAAGCTTAACCCTGCCAACGGAACTTTTTTAAATGAGTTCAGGATGAAAGAGGGTGTTGATATATCGTATACCAAAGCCCACGACCATATTGATGATAACCCGTACAATAAGGTGCCACGCGACATGAACAAATTTTATGTTGGCTGGACACAACCTGGCGAATGGATCAACTACACCGTTAAGGTAACCAAATCAGGAACTTATGCTATCGGCATTTTATATACATCCAATGGCGATGGCGCTATCTCTATAGATGTTGATGGTAAAGATGCTACCGGTCCCATGAAAATAGCATCAACCCACAATGATCAGGATACAACCGCGTGGCGGCAATGGCATCATTGGAACGGATCAAACTCTATCGGCTCAATAAATTTAACCAAAGGTGTACATGTGCTAAAACTTCATATTGTTGCTAATGGTAATATGAACCTGGATTATCTTGATTTTAGATAAGCTGCACATGAATATGATCGTCATGTCTCACAGCCCTGCATCCATGAAACCTTATTTTGGGGGTTGTTAACTTTAGCCTTGTCTTTAAATGGGGTTCAATGAATATTTTACCTATTGATTTTTCTGAGGCAAGTATTTCGACCAAATTTTTGGTACGGTTGCCATCAAATATAAAATTCGCTTTGTTTTTTTGAGGGACGATCTTCATCAGGAAACTATACTGCCAATAGCCCTGTTTGCTGCAAAAAGCAGCCGTATTTATTTCATCAGGCTGTGGGGTTTCGCTAATGCCATAGCCTACGGGCGATGGCGCAAGGTTTGTAGCTTTTGATGTTTTGCTGTCGATATAACAAAAGGCAAAATCAAGCTTTTTACCATCATTGTGGCTTAGGTGAGGGAATAACGGAAACTTATTGATAAACGGAAAACTGGCATCCAAATAATTTATAACCGTACCGGGATATCTTTCATTCATCTGCTTGGCGACATCAAAAGCGACGTCCTTTAGCTGTGGCCGCACATAATTGCGATTAAAAATACATGTTAGGATATTGAGCGGTTGCAGGTTATTGGTGTTTGTCATCGGCAACGGCACCCGCCCAAATAATCTCGCCAACGGAGGTACAATTAAAAATGTGCATACAATATAAAGAACAAGGAATGTGGTAGTTTTAATAACAAATATGGCGTAACAGTTGACAAGTTTCTTTTTAATAAAAGCATGCGTTAAAAATGACAACAAGTACACAACCCCACCTATTTGAGTGAACAGCGTTAATATTCCAAAAATCAAAAATATTGCGATCAGTTTTAAAGCTTTTGCCAATTGATTTAAAGTTGAATATTAAAATTAAGGTTTTTGGCCAATAAAAAAGGGAAACAATGATTGCTTCCCTTTTTTACCTATATGGTTTTATATTAGTTCCCCATTTCGGATAAGAACTTAATCCTCATCAACTGTACCTCTTCACGGGTATAATCGTCATTGCCTAATTCGGCAAGGGCATCGTCTATCGAGTCGGCTTCGGCAGTGCGGAAATAATCAAATACCTCTTCTTGCTTATCCTCATCAATCACCTCATCAATATAATAATTAAGGTTAAGTTTGGTGCCCGAGTTAACTATGGTTTCAACTTCTTTCAATATCTCTTCGTAGGTAAGCCCTTTTGAAGCGGCAATATCATCCAGGTTTAAATGACGATCGATGTTTTGGATAATGAAAACTTTAAGGGCCGATTTGTTGGCGGCACTTTTAATTACCATATCAACAGGGCGGTCAATGTCATTATCATCTACATATTTCTGAATCAAATCTGTAAATGGTTTACCAAACTTTAAAGCCTTACCAGCACCCACGCCCGAAATTTGCTTTAATTCCTCGGTATTTACAGGGTAGTGCGTACACATTTCCTCCAATGATGGATCCTGGAAAATAACAAACGGAGGCAATCCTTTTTGTTTGGCAAGCTTTTTACGCAGGTCTTTCAGCATTTGCAGCAACTGGGTATCCAGGGCGCCACCGCCTTGTTTAGGGCCGTCTGCTTCATCATCGTCATCTGTCCCCTCTATCACATGGTTCATCACAAAACGGATGCTGTGCGGGTTCTCAATAAACGAATTACCCAACTTGGTTAGCCGGAGCAAACCGTACTGGTCAATATCTTTTGATAAATAGTTACTGAGTAATGCCTGGCGCAACAACGAGTTCCACAGGTTTTTACCCTGCTCCTTGCCCGACCCGTAGTAATCAAGGGCATCGTGTTCGTAGTTTTTTATTTGCGCGTTATCCTCACCCATCAATATGCTGATGATGTAATGATCGTCAAACTTCTCGCCAATGTGTTTAATCAGGCTCAGGGCTTTATGCAAATGTTCCTCGCCATCAAAATGATCTTTGTGGCCACAGCAATTATCGCACATGTTATTACAGCCGGCCTCGTTAAAGTTCTCGCCAAAATAATGCAACAATTGCTTCCGGCGGCAAACCGACGACTCACAATAGTCAATAACTTCCTTCAGTATCTGTGTACCAATCTCGCGTTCGGCTACAGGTTTATCCTTCATGAATTTTTGCAGCTTATCAATATCCTTTTCAGAATAAAAAGCAACGCAAACGCCCTCGCCGCCATCACGGCCCGCCCTACCGGTTTCCTGGTAATAGCCTTCCATGCTCTTAGGCACATCATGGTGAATTACATACCTAACATCCGGTTTGTCAATACCCATCCCGAAGGCTATGGTAGCCACAATAACGTCAACATCTTCCATCAGGAATTTATCCTGTGTATCGGCGCGTACTTTGGGGTCTAACCCGGCATGGTATGGAAGGGCTTTAACACCGTTCAGGTTAAGGGCTTCGGCAACCTCTTCCACCTTTTTGCGGCTCAGGCAATAAATAATGCCCGATTTGCCCTGGTTTTGTTTTACAAACTTTACAATCTCCTTAATCACGTTGCGCTTGGCACGTACTTCGTAAAAAAGGTTCGACCGGTTAAACGACGATTTATAAATGGTTGCATTGTTCATTTGCAGGTTCTTTTGGATGTCCTGCTGAACTTTTGGCGTTGCTGTAGCCGTTAAAGCGATGATTGGTATATTATCGCCAATATTACTGATCACCTGCCTTATCTTGCGGTATTCGGGGCGAAAATCGTGTCCCCACTCCGAGATACAGTGCGCTTCATCCACCGCAACAAACGATACCTGGTTAAGGCGCAAAAAATCAATATTTTCCTGTTTGGTTAATGATTCGGGCGCTACGTATAATAACTTGGTTTTGCCCGCTAATACGTCTTCTTTAACCCGGCCAATATCTGCTTTGGTGAGCGACGAATTTAAAAAATGAGCTATACTATCTGAGCCTCCGAAGGCCCTTAACTGATCTACCTGGTTTTTCATCAGGGCAATCAATGGCGAAATTACAATTGCAGTACCATCGCTCATTAGCGCCGGTAACTGATAACACATGGATTTACCACCACCTGTAGGCATAATTACAAAAGTATCATTACCCGCCAGGATATTAGTGATTATCGCTTCCTGCTCCCCCTTAAAGTTGTCGAATCCGAAAAAATTCTGAAGGTTATCAAATAGCGACTTCTTAGTTTCTATCATTATCTTAAATAATCTTAAAGTCCGATTTAAAAGTTTAAAGTAACAAAAATTTATGAATAAACGATGGATTTACTTTTTAATTTTAATCAAATATGATTATTGGATAAAAAACAATTTGTTTATTCAACCTATTTAAATTGTTATAAAATTGGTGTTGCAACTATTAAGTTTTAATTGGCATATAATTAACAGATTAATATACAATTTTACGTTTGCAAAACCAAATTAAAATTCCCTGACAACTGTACCAATAAAACTATTATGTCGTTATTAAGGCAGGCAAAACAGGCTGCCTTTTTTGGCAAGTAAAATGCCAATGCACTAAAACAATTTAGCAAAACGAAGTAAATTTTGGTAGCTGAGTGGGTTAAAAGCAGGGTTCATGCGCTGTCGATTAGACAGATTGTGTAAATTTTCTCAAACCTAACTTAATCAACCATTCACTTGATCAACCCACGCTGCCTTATTGCCTCATACAAAATAACCCCGGTTGATACCGATACGTTAAGCGACTCGATCTCGCCAAACATCGGGATTTTAGCCAGGTGATCCGCTATACGGATGATCTCGTTGCGGATGCCATCTTCTTCAGATCCCATGATGATGGCCGTTGGGGCTGTATAGTCGGGTACGTAAATATCTTCTTTAGTTTTTTCGGTGCAGCAAACCAGTTGCAGGCCTGATTCCTGCAAAAACCTAACGGTTTGCATAAAATTATCATGGCGGCAAACCGGGATCTTATACAATGCACCGGCCGAGGTTTTGATGGCATCCGGGTTAATCTGAGCCGATCCTTTCGCCGGGATAACGATGGCATGCACGCCTGCACATTCGGCAGTACGGGCAATAGCACCCATGTTGCGCACATCGGTAATAGAATCCAGTACCAATATCAGCGGCACCTCGCCTTTTTCAAAAACATCGGGGATAATATTCTCTATTTTTTGATAAACAATTGGCGAAATAAAAGCAACGGCACCCTGGTGGTTCTTGGCGGTAAGCCGATTAAGCTTTTCAATGGGCACTTGTTGTGCTGTAATATTATATTCGGTAAGCAGCGCTTTCAACTCGTGCGATAAGCCGCCGGCCGCGCCCCGTTGTATGTATAATGCCTCAATCTCTTTACCCGAAGTAATGGCTTCCATGATAGCCCTGATGCCAAACACCATCTGGTTACTTTCGCGCTGAGGTCTTGAATTAAATGTCATTTTTGATATAGTATATTTTGGCAAAAATAGCTATATTAATTGATTAAGCGGTTATTGAACTCAATTGACATTTTGGTTCACGACATTACAACTAACATTTTCAAACTTTATTAACACCGATGTAAGTAACTATCAATAAGCCTCTTAATATCGAGACTAACATCTTACTAACAATTGTGTGTTAATATCAAAAGCATTCAACACTATAAATTATTAAATTGAGAATGATTGCTTTAAAACGTCAATACACTATGTGGATGGAATAGTAGCATCGGTAAACTAATTTTTGTATATTTTTGTTGCCTTATGAGTTTTGAGAACGAGAATCAGTACAAGCCTAATACAAACGAACGCCGCAGCCGAATTACCAACCCAACTCCTTACACGGGGATGGGCAAATTACCCCCGCAAGCTACAGACCTGGAGGAGGCCGTTTTAGGTGCGCTGATGCTGGAAAAAGATGCACTGTCATCGGTTATCGACGTACTAAAATCCGAAGTTTTTTATCGTGACAATCACCAGAAAATATTTTCGGCGATAAAAGAACTTTTCGAAAAATCGCAACCGATAGATATACTTACCGTTACCGCCCAATTACGCAAACAAGGCGACCTGGAAATGATTGGTGGGGCGTACTATATTACCGAATTAACAAGTCGTGTAGCATCTGCCGCCAATATCGAATTCCACTCGCGTATTATTATACAGAAGTACATTCAGCGCGAGCTGATCCGCATCTCTACAGAAACCATCAACAGCGCCTATGAAGACACCAGTGATGTGCTTGACCTGTTGGACAAGGCGGAGAAAAACCTGTTTGAGATAGCCCAAAGCAACTTACGCCGTGATGCCCGTAAAATGGACGACCTGGTACAGGAAGCTTTGCGTGATATCGAATCGCTAAAAGATAAAAAAGACGGTTTGACCGGTGTTGCCTCCGGGTTTACCGGGCTTGACCGTATGACTTCGGGCTGGCAAAAATCCGACCTGGTAATTATAGCTGCCCGCCCCGCAATGGGTAAAACAGCCTTTGTGTTAAGTTGTGCCCGTAACGCCGCGGTTGATTTTGACAAACCGGTTGTAGTATTCTCGCTCGAGATGTCGTCAGTCCAGTTGGTAAATCGTTTAATTGCCGGTGAAGCCGAAATTGAGCAGGAAAAGATCCGTAAGGGAACGTTAGAAGAGTGGGAATGGCAACAGATCCACTCGAAAATTGGTCGCCTGGAGAAAGCTACTTTTATTATTGATGATACCCCGGCATTAAATATATTTGAGTTCAGGGCAAAATGCCGCCGTTTAAAATCGCAGCATGATATCCAGTTAATCATCATTGATTACCTGCAGCTGATGCATGGTAAATCATCAGACGGCAAAGGCGGTGGTAACCGTGAGCAGGAAATTGGTAGTATCTCGCGCGCCCTTAAATCAGTAGCCAAAGAATTAAACGTGCCGGTTATCGCGCTATCCCAGTTAAGCCGTGCCGTGGAAACCAGGCCGGGTAATGCTAAAAGGCCAATGCTATCAGATTTACGTGAGTCGGGCTCTATCGAGCAGGATGCGGATATGGTTTTGTTCCTTTACCGCCCCGAATATTATGGCTTAACCGAAGACGAAGACGGCAATCCAACCCAGGGCGTGGGTGAAGTTATTATCGCTAAGCACCGTAACGGTGAAACCGGCACCGTAAGGCTTAAATTTGTTGGTAAATACGTGAAATTTGCCAACCTTGAAGAAGGTATGGACAGCTTCCCTCCTGCTGCCGGTAACGCATTTAGCGGCCTTGCACCATCACAGGATTTTGAAAAGCAAAGTAATTTTATAATCCGCCCGTCGAGGATGGATGATATTGATGATGAGCCGCCGTTCTGATATGCAGATTATAGATTTCAGATGTGCAGATGTTTGTTAAATGATAAAGCCTCAATTTTAAAAATTGAGGCTTTATCATTTATTTATATCGCTGCCGCGAGTTTTCAGCTCGTGGTGAACACTGGTTGCAGCTTTCAGCTGCACTACCACAAAGGTTAAACTATCAACCCTAAAACCACCCCCATAATGATTATTAATGGTGCTTTAATTTTTGTAAACTTCAGTAATAAAAACGTACAAGCCATTAACAAATAAGCCATCCAATTTCCGCCAAATGGACGTACCAGCAAGATAAACGCTGTTGCCATGAAGCCTACTGCCACTGCGTTTATGCCGCTTAACGAGTTTTTGATACGGGTTATTTTTTTAAGATCCTCCCAAAACGGAACGATAAAGAGTATCAAAATTAGCCCGGGAGTGTTTACGCCTATGACCGCAACCAGGCTACCAACTATTTGCCCGCCAACGCCATATCCTTTGTTACCTAAAGTTATTCCTCCCAAAAAGGAAGTAAATGAAAACGTAGGCCCCGGTAACGCCTGTTGCAAGGCATAACCGGAAAGAAATTCCGAACTACTCAGGTAATGTTTCACTTCAACAAATTCGGTGTAAAGCAAGGGTACCATTACCTGCCCCCCACCAAATGTGAGGATGCCGTTACGGTAAAAATTTTCAAACAGGCGGATAGGCAAACTGAACGGCGATGTTTGGTTAATAACAGCGCCCAGTGCAGCAAAAAACAACAGGATACCAATAAAGTAAGCTACCTTGTTAGGGTTTACATTGGAGTAAAGCTTTACCCTTAGTTCGTTTTCCTGTGGCTGCGTCTCCATCGCAGATGACAGGATACCCCCTAACAAAATCAACAACGGAAAAGCGTAGGCATTTTGTAATATCAGCGTAGCTATTAATGATCCAATGGCCAGCATAGTGCTCACCTTAGTTTTCAAAAACTTATGGGCAAAACTGAAGGTTGCGTAGGCAACAATGCCCACAGCTACCGGCTGTACATAACTTACCACATGATTAAACTTAGCCTGGTTGGCAAACATTTTATAGCTGATGGCAGCCATTCCCATTATGGCGGCCGAAGGCAAAATCCAGATAAAAAAAGTTATTAGCGCTAATTGTAAGCCGCCAACTTTCCAGGCTATACCTACAAGTGTTTGAGTTGATGAAGGACCGGGCAATACCTGCGATAAGGCGTTCAGTTCCATCAATTCCTCCTCGGTGATATAACGGCGCTTTTGCACAAACTCGCGCAGCAAAACAGCTATATGTGCCTGCGGACCGCCAAAGGCCGTAAAGGTGTACATCAAAACATCGCGAAGAAATAGTAGATGGCGCTTGGTCATTTTAGTTCATGGTTAATAGATCATGGTTCATGGTAAGTTCTGGGCTAATTTGACAATAGTTATTGTAAATACAATGAAGCTGCCATGAACTATGAACCATCAACTATAAGCAAAATCAATAGTCGTCATCGTCTTCCTCAATACCTTTAGCCTGCCGGTAAACGGCCTGCAATTCCGAAAATGCGTGGTTATCGCGCTTGGCTTTGGTAATTTTCATGCCGTTTTCGTAGGTGGCAATAGCGTCATCTTTGCGGTTCAGGGCCTCATAAAGCTTACCTAAGTGGTAATAGGTGCCGGTATAATCGGGGTGGTTATTTACCAGGTCTTCATAATATTCAAGCGACTTATCTACCTGATTAAGACGAAGATATTCGGTAGCGAGCGCGTATTTTAAAAACTCGTCGTTAGGTTCATTTTTAATAAATTCCAGTAGCTTATCTAATCTGCTCAACTCCATTTTAAACTCTATGTTTTTTAGTTAAATTTGCCAAAACCTATTGTTATGAAGATTTTGGTATGTATAAGTAATGTTCCCGATACCACCACAAAAATAACTTTTACTGATAACAACACCCAATTTAATACCAACGGTGTTCAATTTATATTAAATCCTTACGACGAGATAGCACTTTCACGGGCTATTGAATTAACCGATGGCGGTAAAGGTACAGTAACAGTTATTAATGTTGGCGAAGTAAGTACCGAGGCGACTATTCGCAAGGCACTGGCTATTGGGGCCACCGATGCGGTACGGATTAACGCTAAGCCACATGATGCATGGTATGTAGCTTACCAGGTTGCGCAATATGCAAAGGCTAACGCTTTCGATCTCGTCCTGACCGGTCGCGAATCTATTGATTATAACGGATCAAAAGTTGCCGGCATGCTGGGCGAGCTTTTGGACATTCCGTCGGTATCTATCATTAAAAAGCTGGATGCAGCGGATAATGAGGCTACAGTTGAGCGGGAAATAGAAGGCGGCAAAGAGATTTTAACCATTCCGTTCCCTTTTGTTGCCGGCACGGCCGAGGGTGTTGCCGAGCCGAAGATCCCGAATATGCGCGGCATTATGTCGGCACGTACCAAACCTTTAGTTGTGGTGGAACCTGTTGACGTAAAAACATTTTCGGAAATCATCAGTTATGAAACACCGGCCCCGCGCGGACAGGTAACTTTGGTAGCCGCAAATGACGCAGCCAAACTGGTTAATCTTTTACATACTGAAGCTCGCGTTATCTAACCTAATTCAAATCGTTTTTTACGAAACTCATTATATATGTCAGTTTTAATATATGCGGAAAATGCCGGCGGCACATTCAAAAAATCAGTTTTTGAAGCTGTAAGCTATGCCAAAGCCATTGCCGATCAACATAATACCGACCTGGTAGCCATCTCTATCGGCGACGTAGATACCGCCGGATTAGCCTCCCTGGGCAAGTACGGGGCAAAAAAAGTGCTTAATGTATCGGGCGATAAGCTAAAAAACTTCATAAACCAGGCCTACGCTTCTATCATAGCCGAAGCTGCAAAAAAAGAAGGCGCTGACGTTGTAGTACTATCAAACACCTTTTCGGGCCGTGGTTTGGCACCGCGTTTGGGCGTTAAGCTGGATGCAGGCGTTGCCGATGGCGCTGTGGCATTGCCGGAACAAAATGATGGTAAATTCAGGGTAAAAAAAACAGCTTTTTCGGGAAAGGCCTTCGCGATAGTTGAGTTAACTTCGGCAAATAAGGTTATCGCGCTCATTCCAAACTCCTATAAAGTTGTAGAAACCGCCGGCACCGCGCAGGTGGAAGATTTTGCGGCGACAACCAAAGAATCGGATTTTAAGGCGATAATAAAAGAGATTGTTCGTGCTACTGATAAAGTTTCGTTGCCTGATGCCGAAATAGTTGTATCTGCCGGGCGCGGGTTAAAAGGCCCTGAAAACTGGGGTATGATAGAGGAGCTGGCCAATTTACTTGGCGCTGCTACAGCCTGCTCAAAACCTGTATCAGATGCAGGATGGCGGCCACATAGCGAACATGTTGGACAAACTGGTATAGCTGTCAGTCCAAATTTGTATATTGCGATAGGAATTTCAGGTGCTATTCAGCACCTGGCAGGTATCAGTTCTTCAAAGGTAATAGTGGTTATCAATAAAGATCCCGAAGCGCCATTTTTTAAAGTGGCAGATTACGGCATAGTTGGCGATGCCTTTGAAGTGGTGCCACAATTAATAGCGGCAGTAAAAGAATATAAAGCTTCAGCATAAATATTAGGTGCGATGGGTAATAACATGAAAAAAATTAAGCTGGATATTGTAGGCTTGTCATATAGCCAAACACAATCCGGCGCTTATGCTTTAGTTTTAGGCGAGGTTAGCGGCCGGCGCAGGCTGCCTATTATCATAGGTAGCTTTGAGGCACAGGCTATCGCTATTGAAATAGAAAAAATGACGCCAAGCCGCCCGCTTACGCACGATCTTTTTAAAAGTTTTGCGGAGGCCTACCAGATAGAGGTGCAGGAGATTATCATATACAACCTGGTTGATGGCATTTTTTATTCTAAATTGATTTGCAGCGATGGTAAACGCTCGGTTGAAATTGATGCACGTACATCTGATGCTATTGCTATAGCGGTTAGGTTTGATTGCCCAATTTTTACCTACGAATTCATCCTGTCGACAGCCGGAATTGTAATTGAAGGCAACGACTTTGTATACCTTGAAAATATAAACGAAACCCAGGAAGAAAAAACGGCCAACGCATCATCGGTAGGCAGCGGCTTTTCATCTTTAAGCGTTGACGAGTTAAAGTCAAAACTGCAGGAGGCCCTTGCCGAAGAATCATACGAAAAGGCCGCCAAAATTCGCGATGAGCTGAATAAACGAAAAGCGTCCTGATTTCGGATTTTTATGTCTCAAATTCGTAATTCCACTTCGCTATTTTGTAGCAAAGCAAATATTTAAACAAATAATATTTCTTATTGGTAGCTTATTTGGTGCTTACTCCTTTTTGATTTGCGTTTATTTCGCTACTTTCCCGTTTTTAATTTAACACTGATTATCATTATTAAAACCCGTACCATATGAATATTAAGTTCCGCTTAATACTAATGAATTTTATGCAATTTTTTGTGTGGGGGGCTTGGTTGCTTACTATCGGCGCATATTGGTTTCAAAACAAACACTGGTCGGGGGCACAATTCGGTGCTATTTTTTCGACGATGGGCATTTCATCTATCTTTATGCCTGCGATTACAGGTATTATATCAGACAGGTTTATTAATGCCGAGAAGCTATACGGTATAATGCATATCCTGGGGGCACTAACCTTATTCAGCTTGCCCCTTGTTACTAATCCTTCAACCTTTTTTTGGGTAATTTTGCTGAACATGATGTTTTACATGCCTACGTTGTCACTGTCCATCACGGTATCATATTCTGCATTAAAAAGTAATAATATCGATGTTGTTAAAGATTTTCCACCTATTAGAATTTGGGGTACCATTGGTTTTATTGCGGCATTGTGGACAGTTAGTTTAACGCACAGCGAAATTTCGGCCAATCAATTTTATATAGCCGGTGCAGTGGCATTAGTATTGGGTCTATATTCATTTACGTTACCAAAGTGCCCGCCGTTGTCGGCTAAAACCGAGAAAAAATCATTTGCAAGTTCGTTGGGGTTAAATGCGTTTGCATTGTTTAAAGATCCAAAGTTTGTCATCTTCTTCGCCTTCTCCATGTTGTTGGGTGCAGCATTGCAGCTTACCAATGCTTATGGCGATACCTTTATTCATGATTTCGCCAAAGTACCTGTTTATAAAGATTCGATAGCTGTTAAGTATCCGGCTATTATTATGTCGATATCGCAAATCTCCGAAACGTTGTTTATCCTGGCTATCCCTTTCTTCCTGCGTAAGTTTGGCATCAAGTACGTGATGCTTTTCAGCATGCTGGCCTGGGTGTTACGATTTGGTTTATTTGCTTTTGGCGATCCTGCAGGAGGCTTATGGATGATAGTTTTATCATGTATTGTATATGGGATGGCATTTGATTTCTTTAATATATCGGGATCATTATTTGTCGAAACCCAGGCAGCGCCCGAAATACGCGGAAGTGCGCAGGGCTTATTTATGATGATGGTAAACGGTTTTGGCGCCTTTTTTGGCAGCCGCATAAGTGGCATTGTGATTGATAAATTTTTCACCCATGCCGATCAAAGTAAAGACTGGCATGGTATCTGGCTTAGCTTTTCAGGCTATGCGCTGGTTATAGCTATTATCTTCCCTTTTGTTTTCAGATACAGGCATAATGCTGCGCTAAAACACGCCATTAAACATGCTTAATATCTGAATCAGAATTTACAGGATTTAAGAATATTCAGAATGAATCAATTCTGTAAATTTAAAAATTCTGTAAATTCTGATTCTGACATTTTACTTCTTCCCTATCGCATACTGTATACCACCCAACAAATGCTTCAGGTATAATGGGTCGGCGTATGACTCGTCGGTATGTCCAAGCTCCGTATAAAAGGCCCTGCCGCCATCAAAGCTGTGATACCAGGCCATAGGATGGTTATCGCCGTTTTCGCCGCCCGTGTAGCTTTTTTCATCTATCTTGATCAATACATGCAGGTCATCGCCAATCCATTTGTAGTTGTACCATTCGTCCCAACGTTTCCAATCTTCGGGCAGGTGTTTTGTGGCGATAAAATTACGGTCAACCACATGCAAAACCGCTTCCTGCTGTTTAGGGTGGCTTTTAAAATAAGCGCCAACCAGCTTTCCATACCAGGCCCAGTCATATTCGGTATCGGTAGCAGCATGTACGCCAACAAAGCCGCCACCGGCTTTGATATATTGCTCAAAGGCTGTTTGTTGGGTGTCATTCAATACATTGCCGGTAGTGCTTAAAAATATTACAGCGGCGTATTGCTTTAAATTAGCCGTAGTAAACATTTCGGCATTGGTTGTGCTATCCACAGCAAAGCCATTTTCGGCACCCAGCTTCATAATAGCCGGTACGCCCGCCGCTATTGAATTGTGATGAAACCCGGCTGTTTTGCAAAATACCAGCACTTTGGTTTTGGCGGCTACATTGATGATAGCCAAGCCCGTTAGCAGGCAAATGATAATTAATTTTCTCATGATTTATATTTCAAAAGGTTAGTTTGGGAATTTGATTCCGTAATGCAATTTAGTATTAATGTTTCACGTGGCAAGGTTTAGTTTTGAAAGCTGCAAATCAATCGACCGCTGCCGTCGCGGCACCTTTATGGGGCAAAACGCATCTGAATTGGGTTAACATAACTTAACATATTTCAGGTATTTTATTTGCAAGTATTTGATGGTTAATGATTTAATGTTTATCATGGTTAACACAATATTTGTGCCTGTTGTTGGCCAAAACAGGTGCCGAAGCGACCTGGATCTTTTTAACCAGGATCAGTCAACAAACGTAAGTATCGTTTTAGCAATTATTCAATAACAGCTTATCGCCGCTAATTATTCAGATGCGGTTACCCTGACACCTTTATGTAAAAATTTTGCTTCCTGAATGTAAATTCCAACTATATCACATTAAATCTTTTATTTAGCAGATACATGTATGTTAGCTTAACCATAATACGTTACCGCAAGCTGTTTATACCATTCGCATTACTCGCCATGGCTATCCACCGGCTGCCGCTGCTGCTGCAAAAAGGCTGCACATTTTACAAACTGCTTGGATCAGGCAAAAACGGAACTTTTGATTTACAACCCGACTGGCAGCAATGGGGCTTACTGGCCTGCTGGGAAAGTCGCGAAGATTTCGACCAATTTTATAACCAGTCGTTTATATCGGGTTGGTGGAAAATATTTGGCCATGAAGGTTATACCGTATTATGCCAGCCCCTGCAAAGCCATGGTAAGTGGAGTGGCAAAGAACCCTTTGGCAATCCCGAAGCTACAAATTATACCGGGCCCGTGGCTGTATTAACGCGGGCCACCATCCGCATAAGCAGGCTCAAAAATTTCTGGAGCCATGTGGATGAAGTTGCCGGGTTGATGACATCGGCCCCTGGTTACGTTACCTCATTTGGTGTTGGCGAGGCGCCCGTTTACCGGCAGGCAACATTTTCTGTATGGAAAAGTATTGATGATGTAAAAAACTTTGCCTACAAAAGCCGGGAGCACGCCGAGGTAATAAAACTTACCCGCAGCGAAAACTGGTACAGTGAAGAGCTATTTGCCCGCTTCCGGCTGGTGGCCAGCTTTGGCGCGCTGGATGGCAAAGACCTTTTAAATGACTTATTGAAAAATTAAAATATGAGAATTATTGCCGAACTACCGCACCCCGATTTTAAAGTTACGATCATGAATATGAACCAAAAGTTTATTGTAAAGATAGAGCAGGGTACCCTGGAGCAAAGTTTTAAAGTTGCCGAAATGGATTTAACCGATGGCGTTAACAGTGTTTTTGAATTGCTTGATGAGGAGTTTTTAACCAAAGTTGGCGCCCGGTTTATGGAGATGCGTACTGATTTTAAAGATGCATACTATCGGTACAATTTTTAAACAGGATTTACAGGATTAATAGTTGATTTACAGGATTTTAAAATATATAATCTTGACAAGCAGAATTATATTTGGCTAAACGAGCAAAATACATGAAATTAATAACCTAACTCTTTCTGGCTATTAAACTAAAAATCCAACTAAGCAATAATAAATTATTGGATATTAATGATTTACATTTTTATAAATAATTTTATTTGGTTACAATATCAGCCAAATAAATGGGAGGCTAAGCCAAAATAAGGTCGCAATACCAAAACCCGGCTGGCTTTTGATCCGGGTTTTTAATGCAGGAATCGTCTGTGTTTTTTGGGGCCTGGTATTCCTTAAATATTTTAATCCCGGTTTGATAGTTGACCGGTTTTGAAAAAATCGGCCCCTTAAAAGTGAAAGTGTGAAACTCACCGTTCTCTCCGCAAACATCTACATCATCTGGCAGGGCCCCGATCAGTTCAAGGCTTATCTCCTTCCCTACTATTCGCTCAAGGCGCGCCTGGGTGCAGGCTATCACCGTTCCAAATCCGAGGCTTAAAAATTCATTGATCAGTTCGCTGGTGTCACGTTTCCATAATGGATAAATACCGGTAAGGCCAACTTCGCTCAACCTTGCATCACGATAGTCTTTCAAGTCCTGCAAAAATATATCGCCGAAAATAGAGTGCGTTATCCCCTCGCTTTTGAAATAAGCCAGGTGGTAATGCATAACCTCGTCATACTCCTTCATGCCCGGCATTTCGGGCAGCCGGATCTGGTATAGTGGTATACCAATACTTTCGGCCTGTTTTATCAACAGCTCTGTGCGTACGCCGTGCATCGAGATCCTGTCGGCAGCGTCATTAACAGTTGTTACCAGGTACCTGATGTCAAGGTCAGGATTTTGCAGGCAATGGTACAAAGCCAACGCGCTGTCTTTACCGCCGCTCCAGTTAAAAATACACTTCTTCATTTTAATTATTGAATTATTGATTTAGTGAATTATTGATTTGGCAGATTGGTGAAGTAGCATTTACAGGATGTATATATGTTATTGATCATTTAACAATTCATTTACCAGGGCCACCACCCCTACTGTTGCTTTTTCCTGGATCTTGATAACCGGGCCACGTACATTGATATCGGGTATTTTAGGGTCGATAACATACCGGGGTACATCGCGGTTTACATAGCCAATCAATCCGGCGGCCGGGTATACGGCTAATGAGGAACCGATCAGCATAAAAATCTCCGCACGGCCACAAATTCTTGCGGCGGTTTCAATCATGGGTACAGCCTCGCCAAACCAGACCACGTGGGCGCGTAACGGCGATCCTAACTCACATACTTCGTCCATCCCAAGCTCCCACCCCTCAATGGGGTAAGTAAGTTCAGGATTAACACTCGATTGCGAACGGGTGATGATGCCGTGCAGGTGTACAACGTTGGTAGAGCCTGCCCTTTCATGCAGGTCATCTATATTTTGGGTAATAATGGTTACGTCGTATTTCTCTTCCAGTTTGGCCAGGGCATAGTGTGCGGCATTAGGCTTCGCATCCATCACATTTTTACGTCGTTCGTTATAAAACTGCTGTACAAGGGCCGGGTTACGCTGCCACGCTTCGGGCGTTGCCACATCCTCTATATTGTATCCCTCCCAAAGGCCATCACTGTCTCTGAAGGTCTTTAAACCGCTCTCAGCGCTTATCCCTGCTCCTGTTAATACTACTAACTTTTTCATAAAGTAAATATTTGTTCATAAAAAAAGCGACCTGCATAATGGCAGATCGCTTTTCAATTTTATCAATTTAAATTAAAGTACCAATTGTTTTTGTGTGCGTAAAAAAGTGTACTTGGTTTTAGCCAGCTCAAAGCCGCCAAATAGTAGCAAGCCAAACACCAGATTGCCAAATACCATATTCTTCTCGAATGGTACCGCTGCCACCAGCGATTTGCCATAGCCTGCTAATGTATTAGGGTAAAGCTTCAGTTCGGTATAAAACCAGGGCATATCTGTAACTAACCAATGGATAAGTACAACACCAATAGCTGCGATTAACACATTGGCAAAGTTTACCTTTTTAATTAGCGTGCCGGCCAGCACCATAACGGCATAGCTGATGTAAACACCAATGATACCATCGTAAATTATTGAAAACTTTGAAGTATAGAGGTAATTAATCACCACATCTGTACATAAAAGCGTAAGCAATACAATTACATACCCCTTCCATTTATCAACAAAGTAAACGCCGCCAAATAAAGCTATTGCCCCTACCGGGTTAAAGTTGCTCAGCTCTTTATATCTAAAAGCTAATAATCTGAATGCTGCGGCAACAATGATCATTAAAACAAGGATAATGTTACGGCTTATGGTATCTTTTTTATTCATGATTTTATTTATGATGTAAAATTACTCATTATAAGTACAAATAAAAATAGCCGGTGTTAAGTCAACAGTACTAAGTCGTAAGTCCAAAGTCGAATTTTTCTTTTTTGGCTTAGAACTTAAGACTTCGGGCTAAAGACTATCTGTCAATTTATCGTTGATATCTCTTCCCTTATTTGTTAACAAGAATTACTTTACCCGGATTAATACCCGTGGTTATAGCATATTCCTTTTTGCCTGTTTTGTCAAAAGCATACAAAGTTCCGTTTGATGCATAATCTTTTGCATCGGTAACAAATACTTCGCCTGTTGTTGGGTCGGCCGCTATCGTGTATGGTGTAGTTATTACGGTGCCATCGGTAATAAAGTTGGCTTGTACCGCAGTTTGTGTTTTGGCATTGTAAACGGCAATTTTATTATCGGCTGTTAAATAGTAAACAAAATCGCCAGATACTGTGATTGGAATAATATAGCCTACCGAAATTACCGGGGCCGTTTTTACCACATCAGTTTTACTGTCAATAATAGTTAAACCACCGGCAATTTTATCATAATCGCCTAATGATACCACGTAAACATTATTGTAAGCATCCGTAGCCATGCTTACAGGATTCGCGGTTACCGTTATCTTTTTTGTCTCGGTTAAAGTACCCAGGTCAATTACCGAAACCGTGTTGTCAAAAACGCCGGTTGATGATAAACCGCCTGAGTTAGCCACATACAATTTTCCATTGGATACCACTAATTGCTCGGGATTGCGGCCAACAGTAATGTACTTGCTGATGGTTAATGAAGCCGTATCCATTACTGCTACTGTGCCATCATACGAGGTAATAAAGGCATTGCTCTTGTAAAAAGCGATGCTCCTTGGCTGGCGGGCACGCGCTTTATTTTTTAATGTGGTGTTTACAATACTGTCCTGTTTAATTAGTTTGCCGGTTTTAGCGTTCACAACATCAACTACGCTTGATACATTAACAACTATGTACATTTTTGAGCCATATATCTGGGCATCGTTACCTGTATCGCCCAGCGGACTGCCATTAACGCTGCTATAAAAATCGGCAGTAAGTAGTTTAGTAGTGTAGTTATAAAAAGTTAAGCTACTGTTATTGCTGGCGAAACCGCCCTGGTTAAGGATATATAAACCAGCCCTTTCGGCTGTTGGGGTATCGGTTGTTGGAACGATCTTGTCTTTATGGCATGATGAAAGCAGGGCCATCATCGTTGAAGCAATAAATAAATAATTGAGTTTGGTTTGTTTCATAATATTGATTGTTAGATAGTTATTTGAATGGAAAACCTGACCGACCGGCCGGGCATCGGATAGCTTTGCACAACGGCGTAGCTTTTTGCAAAAAGATTATTAACTTCTGCTGATGCAACAACAGCTTTCTTTTTTAATAAAAAGTGATAAACAACAGATGCATCGCTGATGGCGTATCCTGCCAGGTAATCAGATGCCAGGTTATCGTTGGTGTAATATCGTGATGATGAAATCACCTGGTTGTAATAAACCCCTAAATGGCCGCGATCAACACCTGCATTAAGTGAAACTGTGTTTTTAGGCGTATAAGGCAACTGATTAAGATAAACAGAAGATGTAGGGTCGGTTACATTTAGTGCCTGCTGGTACGAATAATTTACAGCCACTGATGCCTTCCAGCCTTCAGCAGGTTTAGCCTGTGTTTTTAAGCCTACATCCAATCCTTTAATGTCAACCTTCCCAAAATTCTGGATCGACCGGTTGAAGGCGTCCTTAGGGATAAATACAATCTTGTTATCCACATGATTATAATAGGCATCGGCTGTTAAAGTGATGTAATTAAAAAAGCCGCTTAATGCCTTGCCATACGTGGCGCCCAGATCAAACTGTTTGGTATACTCTGGTTTTAACGTAGGGTTCCCGATGGCGCTGTAATAAAGTTCATCAAACGTGGGGTTGCGAAAAATATACTTGTAAAAGGCCCGTATCTGGATATTTGAGGCTTTTAAGGGCTGAAAGGTAGCCTCAACCGTGGGCGAATAAACATTCTTGGCCGGGGCCGCGGCACCGTTTTTAACAGTTTCGGTAATATGGGTATTCAGCAAACTTCCCTGCAACTGGAATTTACCGATGCGCAGGTTACTGGCCAATACATTTAATAATGTCAACCTTGTTGGATAACTAAAATTGGCCAGGTTGGCATCAAGGTTGTTGACCGAAAGATCAGTAGCATAGGATACTTCCCATGAGGTTGTCAGATGATAAGCCAAAGCCGCCGAACCATAATATTCATGTTGCGTAAAGCGCTGGTCTAAACGTCCTTCATTGTTAAAATAATCAGGATCGAGGTAACGGAGATAGGTTTTTGAAACCTTCGCGTTTAATAAAAGATGTAAAGAATTGTGCCACTGACGTTCATAGCCGCTTTGCAAAAAAAAGTCCTGGTTCCAAAGCCGTGTTGCCGATATGGTGGGATTGTAAAGCACCACAGCGCCGGGAATGCCCCGTTCAGCATGATAATAGTTTACGTGTAAATTAAATTTGTTACTATCTGTTTTGGCCCAGTATAAAGCGCCATCTACCTGTTGGGCACCTATGTCATCGTTGCTACGGGTATGTACAGAATCGGCCCCTACAGCGCTGGTTTTATAGTTATACCGGCCATTAGCATGCTCGGTATAACCATTTACGATAAACGACCAGTTATTATTAACACGTTGTTGCCATTGGAGATATGGGTTTACTAAGCCAAAGGAACCTGCCTTAACGCCCGCTGTTAACTGGTAAGGTTTATCCGCATTAAGATTGGGTTTTACCGTTTTTATAGCCAGTACACTTGATGACGCAAACGAGCGTGCAGGCATACAAATACCAGGGGGCTGGCCAATGTAAAGTGAAATTTCCTGTACGTTGTTCAGGTTTAGCTTACTAAGGTCAACCTGGCCGTTCTCGGCATCGTTAATTTGTACGCCATCATACAAAACCGCGGTGTGGTTGGCGCTCAGGCCGCGTACCGAGACTGTTTTTAAGCCCCCAACCCCGCCGTAATCCTTCAGTATAACACCGGCGAAATTACGGATTGCATCGGCAACGTTAAATGCGCTATAACGTTCAAAATCGCCGGCCGAAACCTGCTGTGTTGGTGTGATGGTTTGAATTTTGGGTATAGCAGACGAAGAAACCGTAACCTCTTTGATTTTTTTTGCGGTATCTGTTTGAGCGGATACGCTATTGGAAGCAACGACCTGCAGCAAAAAAAATGCTGCCGCTAAAACCGGTAAGGGTAAATGCTTATGAAAACAAAGTAAGTTTTTTTTCATGTTGTTGCGCGCAAAAACGTCACAGCACACGAGGAACAATAGTTTGAAATGAAAATACGCCAATAAACAAGAGCATTCACATCCAAGCTTCAATCCCCGAAAGCTGTGAATCGCATTATCGCTCTGGCAGGTCTTCTGACTTACTCCCCTTTCGTCCTGTCTTCCCTGAGCTAAGCGCAAGTGACTTTAATAGAATGGACTATGGTTATGGAGCTTACAGCTGCGGGACAGTTCCGGATTTACACCGTATTCCCTTTTAATCCTTTATGATATACTATAAAGGAACCTAAAGCGCTGTAAAGGTAGGTTATGTACGGCAGATACGCAAGTTGTTTAAAATGCCCAATGACGGTTTAAAGCCGTCCGTTTAGCCGTCCCCATTCGTTTTTGTATGGCATTACCATAATTTTTGTGGATTTTTGGATCCAAGATCATGCGCTATTTTTTTCATATTGGTTATCACGGCACACAGTACAGCGGCTGGCAAAAACATGCCGGCGTTGCAAGTGTACAAGCCGTTTTTGAAACAGCTTTAAGCCAAATTTTAAAAACGCCCATAACTGTTAACGGCTGTGGCCGTACCGACGCGCAGGTACATGCCAGCCAATTTTTTTTTCATATCGATTTAGCAAAGGAATGGAATTTCGATCTCCTTTTCCGCCTCAATAAAATACTGCCGGATGATATCGCGGTATTTGATATCATCCCGATGCAGGGCCTGCCCCACGCCCGGTTTGATGCCGTGCAGCGCTCCTATGATTATTTTATTCATACCTATAAGGACCCGTTTCTAAGTGCTTTTAGCGCCTTATATCCTGAAACCAACCTCAATATTGATGAAATGAAAAAGGCGGCGGCGCTGCTACCGCTTTATAACGATTACCGGGCCTTTTGTAAAATGCCCGACAGAATTGACCATACCATTTGTAACGTGAGCTCGGCAAACCTTTTTGTTAGCAGCAATGGTGACAGGCTCCGGTTTAGCATATCGGCTAACCGGTTTTTAAGCAAAATGATCAGGATCATTATTGGCCGCCTGTTGGAAATTGGCCGGGGCGAAATGAGTGTTGACGAATTTGAAAGTCACCTCATCAGTAAACAAACGCCCAAAATCATCATCCCAGCCTATCCCCAGGGATTATACCTGTCAAAAGTAACGTATCCTTATCTTGATATCCCCGCCAAACCAACGTTTACCGGCCTGCTCCAAAAGGATGAAAACACTGTTTGGCAATCAATTTAAAAACCACAAGTGATACCTGTCTCACATCTCAAATCTCACATCTCAAATCTATTCATGAATATGAATGTTAATTTAGGTAAATTCGCCCTCTTAAATACTTAATAAAGTTCTCAGATGGTGTGGTTTGAAAAATTGAAGCTGAAAAAACAGCTGGTTCGGTCGGTAAATGAAGCTGGTTTTACAAACCCTAAAGAACTGCAATTAAAAACACTTTCGAGAATTGTAGGCGGCCAGGATATTATCGCCATTGGTTACGAAGGCAGTGGCAAAACTACCACTTATGTACTGGGTGTTTTAAATCGCTTTAATTATGCCCCCGAAGGCGTTCCGCGTGTGTTGATCCTTGTGCCCGATAAAGAGGATGTATTTGGCGTGATTGAACAATTTGACCGGTTGAACAAAAACAAATCAATAAAAATTGTTGGCTTGTATGTGGCCCCGGGTATTGAAGCCCAGATGGACGCATTGGCCGATGGTGCCGATATAGTAGTTGCTACTCCTGATAGGGCACGAGCCATTTACCTGAAGCTTGCCCTTAACCTTAACAAGGTTGATATGTTTGTGGTTGATGATGCCGATGAAATGATAAAAAGAGGCTTGCAACTACCCGTTGTAGAACTGGCGAATAGCATTGGCAAAAGTCAGAAACTGGTATTTACCGAAGTAATGCATAGCAAACTGCAAAAAATGCTTGATCCTTTTATGAAGGACCCTGCTATTGTAGAAGTAGAAGCATTGGCAGAACAACCGTTAGAGACACATCCGCAATTTTTATATAACGTACCCAACTTCGGCACTAAATTAAACCTGCTCAATTTGTTTATGTACGATGAAGAGCTATTTACCAAAACCGTAGTTTTTGTAAATACACGTGCAACTGCCGATAAAGTTTATAAAAGCCTGCAAGCACGTTTACGCACTGCCGTGGCTTATTTAAATCCCCAGTTTTTTGATAGCCCGGGTTTTAAATCGATAGAAGCATTTAAAGCTGATGAAAACGCGAGAGTGCTATTGATATCTAACGAACAGGAAGAAGCGTTTAGCCTGGCCGATATTCCTTTCATCATTCATTTTGACGTACCGGCAGAAAAAGAACTGTTTATTGATCGTGTAACCAACCATTACCCGGAAAGCCAGAACGAGACAATGGCCCTCACTTTTGCTACCGACCTGGAGCTTAGCCAGGTTAAAAAGATAGAGCAGGCCACCGGCAAAAAAATAGCCCTTGCCGAGTTACCCGAAGAGCTTATTATTGAAAAAGAGGTAAAAGCAAAAAGAGAACCTAAACCAAACCCCGATGCCCCTATAGTTGGCGCGGCTTTTCATGAAAAAAAGGCTGCCAATTCAAAAACTTATAACTTTAGCTCGGGCCAAAAAGCTAAAATGAACAATAAGCGCAAGCACTAATCTTTTTTGGCAAAGTAGTGAATGTACATATCCTCTACCTTTTTACGTGCCCACGGCGTTTTGCGCAAAAACTTCAGGCTGGATGATATACTGGGATTATCCAAAAAACAATTAATTCTTATCTGGTAGCCTAACTCGGGCCAGCCAAAACGGGCAACCAGTTCGTTCAAAATCATTTCTAAAGTTTTACCGTGCAGCGGGTCCTTACTCTTTTGATCCATATGGGCAAAGTTAAAAAATATAGGGCAGCTTGTTTTAAGTAAGATGCTGCGGGCGTAAATCAATTTGTCGCTAAACGAATATTGCCAAATGTTTCCGATTTATATTCGTAAATTGGGCTGAAGCCCTATCTCCGTTAGATCTTTGTCCGTTGGCTGAAGCCAACGGCAATGAATTAAATCATTCATTGCCGTCCCTTTTTAGGGGCGGATAATAAATTGGGAGTTAAGAGCTTTAGCCCAAATAGTCCGTTAGCCACAATCTGATTTGCACCCGAGGCTGTGCATAACCTGTTATTTCGTGATTAATGTGGGCATAACTAATTTAACCTTCACGCCGTTTAACTATTCATCAAATAATTATAAACAATCCCGTAATAAGTTTTAAATTAGAAATCTGTGCGTACGCCAAAATCTTATGTTTTTCTGATGTCAATAAGAGGCTTAAAGTATTACCTGGTATTCATTTTTATAACATGTTCCTTTGGGGTTTTGGCCCAGGAGCATCCTATGCACTTTCAGCACATAGGCAGTAAAGAAAATCTTTCTGAGCTTAACATCAACGCCATGATCCAGGGTAAGCAAGGATTTATCTGGGTTGGCACCCGCGACGGCCTAAACCGTTACGATGGCAATAAGTTTAAAGTTTTCAGGAATGATGTTAATGATAAAACCAGCATTAGCAACAACTACATAAATCACATTGCCGAAGATAAGGACGGCAATTTATGGATAGCAACCAGCGGAGGCCTTAATAAATTCGATCTGACTAAAAGCCGTTTTACCCGTTTTCTGCATAACGATAAAATATCCAACACACTGGCCAGCAACTTTACCGTAAATATTGCCTTAGATAAAAACGGCAATCTATGGATAGCCACCTTAAAAGATGGTGTTGACCAATATATTATTAATCAGCATAAATTTATCCACTACCGCAATAGCAAGCATGATTCAACCAGTTTAAGCGATGATAATGCCAGGGTTACCTATGTCGACAGTAAAGGCGATGTTTGGATTGGAACAGCCTATGGAGGCCTCAGCCTTTTTAATGCAAAAACCAAAAGCTTCACCAATTTTAAACACGACGAGCATGATGGCGGTACCATATCGGCAGATAGGATAACCAGTATTTTTGAAGACAGCAGCCATCGTTTATGGATAGGTTGCGGCTCTGGCGGTTTAAATCTCTACGACCCGGCCACGGTAACTTTTCGCCATTTCAAAAACGACCCCTATAACAGCAATTCATTAGCCTATAATAGCATTCAATGTATTGCCGAGGATGGTAACCGTAATTTATGGATTGGCACCGAAAACGGTGGCCTTAGCATTTTTAATTATGAAAAGGGCACATTCAGCAACCATTTACAGGATGAAGTAGATAATACAAGTATCGCCAGCAATTCAGTTGATGTACTGCTAAAAGATAACACAGGTAACATGTGGGTGAGCGGTTTTGCCACGGGTATCAGTTTATATAAAAAGGTAACCGATAACTTTAAACATTTTAACCATAACTCGCTGGCCAATAGCATATCCAATAATTTTGTTTTAAGCATCCTGGAAGACAAAAAAGCAAACATTTGGATAGGCACGGATGGTGGCGGGCTCAACCAGTTCGACCCTAAAAAAGGTACATTTAAGGCATATCGCTATAATGACGCCGATAAAACAAGCATAGGCGGCAACTACGTTTTAGCGTTGAAAGAAGATTACAAGAATAATTTGTGGATAGGTACCTGGGGGGATGGCATGAGCGTTATGGATTTACAAACCCACAAATTCAAATCGTATCGCAATAAACCCAACGACTCTACCAGTTTAAGCGGCAATAATGTTTATGCTGTTGCGGTTACTCCCGACAATAAAATTTGGTGTGGCACACTCGGCCAGGGCCTGGATTTATTTAACCCCAAAACAAATGGCTTTATCCATTACCGGCATGATCCGGCTGACCCAACAAGCGTAGGCAGTGATAATATTAACTCCCTTTTGGCCGATTCAAAGGGAAACCTTTGGGTTGGTACAAATGATGGCAGCCTTGATTTGTTTGACCCGGAAACCAACTCATTTAAAATATACAAATACGATGTATTAAAAAACAGCACGGGTAATAACGCCGCGCTCGATTTATTTGAAGACCACCTGGGCAACATCTGGATTTGTACTTATAATGGATTAACGCATTTTGATACGCATACCAGGCAGTTTAGCAATTACAAAGCAAAAGACGGCCTGCCAAACGATTATACCTATGCCATAAGGGAAGACAGGAACAATAACTTATGGATAAGCACCAATAATGGTATTTCAAGGTTTAATCCCCGTACAAAGCAATTCAGGAACTTCACCGTAGAAGACGGCTTACAATCCGACGAGTTTAAACCGCATTCGGCAGCGATTAGTAAAGACGGCACCATTTATTTTGGTGGAATTAACGGCTTCAATATGTTTGATCCTGAAAAAATAAGTGAAACCTCGTACGATCCGCCGCTGATATTAACCGATTTCCAGATTTTCAATAAAACCGTACCTGTAGCCCAGAATGACAATGATCCTTCGCCTTTAAAAGAGGATATTTCGGAGACCAAATCTATTACGCTAACCCATGAGCAGTCGGTAATTTCATTTGAGTTCGTATCGTTGGATTTTGGACTGGCCAGCAAAAAACAATATGCTTACCAATTGGCGGGTTTCGATAAAACCTGGAACTATGTAGGTAACAAAAATACGGCTACCTATACCAACTTATCTGCGGGTACTTACACGTTTAAAGTGAAAAGTCGTAACAGCGATGGCAAATGGTCGCGTCATGAACTTACTTTAGAAATTATTGTTTTGCCTCCGTTTTGGCTTACCTGGTGGTTTTTATCGCTTATTACCTTTGTTATTTTTGCCATAATTTACGGTTTGTATAAAGCCAAGGTAAATAATATAGAAAAGCAAAAACGTTTGCTGGAAGAGCAGGTATCTGAGCGTACGGCCGAAGTTTTACAGCAATCGCATGAGTTAAAAAAGCAATCGGAAGATTTGCAGGTATTAAACGAAGAGTTGCAATCCCAATCAGAAGAATTGCATGCCTTAAACGAGGAATTACTATCCCAGTCGGAAGAGCTGGAATTGCATATGGCTCATGAAAAAGAGGCCCGCGAAGAGGCCGACAAAGCCAACCAGGCGAAAAGCATTTTCCTGGCCACCATGAGCCACGAAATTCGTACGCCGATGAATGGTGTTATAGGTATGGCTTCGCTTTTAGGCGAAACCGAACTGAACACCGAACAGCGGGAATATACCGATACCATCATTTCATGTGGTGATAGTTTGGTAAATGTAATTAATGATATTCTTGATTTCTCGAAGATAGAATCGGGTAAAATGAACATGGAGCAGGAGGATTTTGACCTGCGCCATTGCATTGAGGAAGTGATGGACATTTTCTCGCCCATAGCTTCGCAACAGGGACTGGAGTTGGTGTACCAGATAGACCCTGCCCTGCCCCAGCAGGTTATTGGCGATAGCTTGCGTCTTAAACAGGTTATTACCAATTTAACTGGTAACGCGCTTAAATTTACCCAAAAAGGCGAGGTATTTATCAAGGTATTTTCATCCAAAACACACCCCGACGGACAAATTGAAATTGGTTTCAGTATCATGGATACCGGTATCGGTATTTCTGAAGAAAAAGTATCCGGTTTATTTAACGCGTTTTGGCAGGCCGATTCATCAACCACGCGCAAATACGGGGGCACCGGCCTTGGCCTGGTAATTAGCCAGCGCCTGGTTAAATTGATGGGCGGCGATATTTGGGTAGAGAGTGTGTATGGCGAAGGATCGGTATTTGTATTTACGATAAAAGTTGCGGTAAGCCAAAAACAATCAAAATATGTTCCCCTGGTATTTGATACTGCCGATCTGGAAGGCAAAAAAGTATTGGTGGTTGACGATAACAAAACAAATCGTTTTATCCTTAAAACCCAACTGGAGCAGTGGGGCCTTATCACGCTCACAGCCTCCTCGGCGGCAGAGGGGCTTGATTTGCTGGCTAATGACAAAGACTACAACCTGATTATAACCGATATGGAAATGCCGGACATGGATGGTGTTGGCTTTGCCGCGACGGTTAAAGCAAAGTATCCGCAACTTCCTGTCATTATGCTTAGCTCCATCGGCGATAGCTCGAAGGTAAAATATCCGGGCTTATTTGCAGCTATTTTAACAAAACCGGTTAAGCTAAATCAGTTAGGCAAAAGCGTACAGGCTGAATTGAGGAGTGTTGGAAAAACGCCGGCACCCGAACCCAAAGCAATAAAATTGCTTGACAATAACTTTGCTGTGGAATATCCGCTAAATATTCTTGTCGCCGAGGATAACCAGGTTAACCAAAAACTCATTAGCCGGATGTTGAGCAAGCTGGGTTATGAATTTACCATGGCCGAAAACGGGCTTGAAGTATTAAAGAAACTGGACGAGCAGGAATTTAACGTCATATTGATGGATGTGCAAATGCCCGAAATGGACGGTTTTGAAGCCACCCGGTCAATCCGCGAAAGCGACCGTAAACTACAGCCGTTTATTATAGCTATGACCGCCAATGCAGGCCCTGATGACCGTGACTTGTGCATAGCCGAAGGTATGGATGATTATATTGCGAAACCCATGAAATCAGAAGGGTTAATAGCGGTTTTGAAAGCGGCGCATAAGATGATGGATTGGGTAAGTAAGAAGAAGTAACGTTTCATGGAGAGGTTTACCAGTTGAAAGGCCTTTCATCATCATCGTTGGGTTTGAAATCTCTAATCTTTATTCTCTCTAACGTTAACATATTTAACGCCCAAACGGCACTATGGTCCGACCAGGGATCTATCAAAAATTCAACGCTGTTTTCCGATATTAACCTCACATCTTCAATCCAGGCGATTTCTTCATCATCTATTTCGATAACCCCGTGGTCTTTTTGCCATACGGAAAGATGCTCGCCTCCGACAAAAGCCCAATCATTGTTAGGGCTAATCAAACCACATGAGGGATCACCATAGAAAAATCCAATAAGGGTTTCTTTTTTTTTCCTTTTATCAAAAAGCAAAGTATCCTCGTAAACATGTCCCAAAACAAAAACGTCAGTTTCATCAAGTTTCCTGAAGCTGTTATCGGATGTAATATCTTTATTTGAGAAGAAGTTCATTTAAGCCATTTATTTGAAAAAGTTTCTAATTCAACAGCCTCTGTAAAATAGTTCTTGAATTTGCCAGACAAGTATTGATCTCTGAACTTAACGATAGTATAGCCGCTATCAAAGCAAACAATTTCTATTTGCGCATCCGCGTGTTGAATATTATCATTTTTCCAGATCAGGCCATTGCCTTCAGCAAACGGCAGGTTATCTCCGTCAACAACAATATCAATAGATGCCGGGATTCCCAAAATAACTCCCCAGTAAATTTGCAGGTCCAGATCTAATAGCTCACGAAACTTGTTCTCTGCCAAAACGAAGTAATCATGATCAAAGTCGACAGGTATTTCCTGACCATTCATCAAGCCACTCGTATTGTATTCCAAATCAGAAATAAGCCAGTTTAATTCCCGTATGTCCTCTAATATGGGAGCAAGAAGTTCATTCAAATAAGTATGACCCGAAAGCCTGACACAACGCCTTATAATCCAATTCATGTTTATTGTTTAGTACCTCCCTACCCCATCAACTCCTTCATCAGCTTATCAAAAGCCTCTTTCATTTCGGCAAGTTCATGCTCCAGCTTGGCTACACGCGTTTCAAGACCGTTTGATGAGCGACCGCCGGCCTCTTCTATTTCCTCGTCATCATTTATATCAGGAGTGCCGGCCAATAAATGTGCGTAACGCTGTTCCTTTTGACCGGGGCGTTTAGGGAGTTGTACGATATAAGGCATAGCCGGATCGGCCAGTTTTTCCAGCATTTCCTGAACTTCTTCTATCGACTCAAATTCATACAACCTGCCCGAATTGGTGTTTAACTCACCGGGGGTTTGTGGGCCCCGCAATATCAGCAGGCAAATTAAAGCCACTTCGGCCGGGATAACCGGGAATACAATGGCAAAATTGTGTTTGTACTTGATATTACGGATAGATCCGCCGGTTGCTGTTGAAATCAGTCCGCGCCTTTTGAGGGTGTTCAGTGCTTCGGTTACTGTAGTTTCGTCATAATTCACCACCGGCTTGCGGGAGGTTTTCTGATTACATGCCGCAGTTAAGCCATTAAGGGTCATGGGGTAATAGTCGGGCGTGGTTTTGCTTTTTTCCATCAGCGAGCCAAGCACACGCAGTTCGGCGGCATCAAGTACGGGTAAAGTTTGCGGTGAATCCATGGCTAAATATAAGCAGGTTTTTATAAGTGCAAAAAAACTTCAGTTTATTTAAAAGAATAGGCAAGTCTGAAACAAAAACATTCAGTAAATCCGTTACTTTGTATAATAGTTTTGAAGTGATTGCTTTTAGCTTTCGGCCTTCAGCTTTTGGCTCAAAAACATGTCTTTATTTATTACATCACTAAATTCGGGGAGTAATGGCAATTGCTATTACGTGGGGAACGATCAGGAGGCTATTTTGGTTGATGCGGGTATATCATGCCGCGAAACCGAAAAACGTATGGCCCGGCTGGGCCTGCCCATGAGCAAGGTAAAAGCCATTTTTGTATCCCACGAACATTCCGACCATATCCGGGGGATTCCGGTGCTGGCCAAAAAGTTTAACCTGCCGGTTTATATTACCCCAGGCACACTGCTTCATTTAGGAAACACTGTAGATGCCAAACTCATACATCCCCTGCGGGAGTTTGAAAGGGTTACCATTGGCCAACTGGAAGTAACATCCTTCCCCAAAGAGCATGATGCATCAGAGCCACACAGTTTTATAGTTAGCTGCCGCGACATAAAAGTTGGCGTATTTACCGACCTGGGCATTGTTTGCGACAGGCTTATCCGCTATTTCAGTCAATGCCACGCCGCTTTTTTAGAAGCTAATTACGACGAGGTTATGCTCGAGACTGGTGGCTACCCCTATCATCTTAAAAGGCGTATCCGTGGCGGTAAGGGTCACCTGAGTAACAAACAAGCTTTGGCCTTATTTACAACACATCGCCCGGCACATATGACACATTTACTGCTGTCGCACCTATCCAAAAACAACAACGATCCAAAACTGGTGGAAGAACTTTTTAACGCCTGCGCCGATGGTGTTCACATTGTTGTTGCTTCCAGACACGAGGAAACCCCGGTTTATTTTATTGACGGCAACCAAGGTAAAACGCTGGAAGTTTTAGGGCAGCTTGATTTGGGCTTTAATTAGTCGCTGGCCCTATCCTGCATAAATATGGTGCTTAGTATTTCGTAGAGTTCGGGATGTTTGTGCTTAAGTTCGGTTGGCTTTTGAAAGAAATATTCGGCCACTACCGCAAAAAATTCAGCTTCGTTGGTAATCGCATAGGGATTGATATCTGATTTACCCGCTTCAATTTTATGAATTTCCTGGTGTATCATCTTTAGCCAGGGCAGCACATATTCGTGTGCCAGCAGGTTTTCGGGTACACCGTCGGTGGCACCATCGCTTTTATCCAGCAGGTGTACAAATTCATGAATCGCCGTATTCTCCTTCCCCGCCGATTTGGAAAAACCTTTGATGAGCGCCGCCCGCGATAATATCATCTGCCCGTTCATATAACCGCTACCAACCATACCCAATATGTTCCGGCTCCCGCCTTCAAACTGAAATTCGCCATCAAAGGTATCCGGGTATAATATTACATTGGTTAAGTTGCGATATTCCCAATCTTTAAAACCAAATATGGGGATCACAGCACTTGAGGCTATCATCACCCTGTCGGTATCATCAACTCCAGTTCCCACACCTTCTATGGTAATGCCCGATAAAAAGCTATTTACTTTCTGCTCAAACAATAGCTTGCCCGCATCGTCCAATTCCCGGTAAAACGATATGTTTTGCAACAAAACAGGTTTGTAATCGGTATTGGCAACAATGCCGGCCGATTTTGATTTGTTGTTTTTTAAAATGAAATAGCCGATCAGTGCTAAAACGATAAAGCCAATTATTATAAAAGCCATGTGGTAAATGTGAGGATTAAATAAAGTAAAACAACAGCGCGACAAATGCGGCTATAAATGTATTTAAAAAGTTAACAGCATTATTACCGATGATGCCCTTCCGCTCCAGCAATGCCCCCAATACCGAATCACTTAAATTCCCTGCGGTACCTGCTACAATAATCCAAATCAGGTTCAAATCCCAGCCAAAACCAATGCCATAAATTAAGGCTATTACGCAGCTTCCTGCAATACCAATCAATGATCCTTCCACACTTATTACGCCGTCCAATCCCCGTTGATCGGGTTTTAGCGTGATAACATTGAAAAACCTTGTACCATAAACAGTCCCCAGTTCAGATGATAAGGTGTCGGCTGTGGCCGAGGCAAAACCTGCAGCCATCATCAGGGTAAATAAATGACTATGCCGGGGATAAAATAACACCAGGATGCCAATAACAGCGGGGACACCTGCATTGGCCAATACCTGCCCTGTTGTACGGCCACCTTTATGTTCTTCGGCTGTGGCAAACGTCTGCTTTTTATTTTGTTGCCACGATGTAGCTGCCGATCCCAAAATAAAAAAGCTGGTCATCATTGCTATTCCTGTAAACCCTGCACCAGCAAAAACCAGGTAAGCCACTACCCCACCCGTTAAGGCGGCGGCAACGGTTAGCTTTTTGGCTATAACGCTATAACCTATACCCGCGATAATAATGGCAGTCAATAAGGCATTACTCTTAAACATAATTGCCAAAGGTATTTAATGTACCGGTAATTAGGCAGTCAATTGCTACTTTTGCCACAGCATGAAAGATATTTTAGGCCAGGCCATACATAATCATTACTATAAAAAAGCAGCCCACAAATTGTGGATTAACAACCAATACGGCCCAAAGGAGGAGATGCCTATTGAAACCTATTTCAGGGATGAGGATGATATGCCCGATATTGAATGGCTTGCCTTAAATGAATGCCGCGGCGAAGTATTGGATATTGGAGCAGGCGCCGGCAGCCATGCCCTTATATTACAGGAACGTGGCTTTGATGTAACCGCATTGGAGATTTCTGCCTTCGCCGTAGATGTAATGCAGGCTCGCGGTGTTAAAAAAGTTGTTACCGCCGATATTTTTGAATACAACGATCATAAATACGACACCCTGTTGCTGCTCATGAACGGCATCGGCCTTACGGGTACTTTATCCAACTTAAAAACTTTCCTGCAGCAAACCAGGCTGTTGCTTAATAAAGGAGGGCAGTTGCTTTTTGATTCATCGGATATTGCTTACCTATACGAAGGAAACCTGCCTGATAACGGTAAATACTACGGCGAACTTAGCTATCAGTATCAATACAATCGCCAAACATCCGAATGGTTTCCATGGCTTTATATAGACGAGAAAACGTTAACAACAATTGCCAATGAAGCGGGTTATGATATGGATGTTTTACTGGAAGATGAATATCAGCAATACCTGGTTAGGTTGACACCAAGCCCAAGCCCCCTCTAAATCTCCCCCTGAAGGGGGAGACTTTTAAAACTATAGGGGCTATTGACGATTTTTCCGTTATAATGATCCATGTACTCCCTTGGCGATTTACCGGTTACCGAACGAAATACCCGGTTAAAGTTGGTAATGCTTTTAAAGCCACATTGGTAAGCCGCCGCCGAGATACTTTCAACTTTATTGGCATTTAATATCTTACAGGCTTCGTTGATACGCACCTCGTTTAAAAAAGTGACAAATGTGTTACCCGTATGCTTTTTGAAATACCTGCAAAACGATTCGGACGTCATAAACGCGGCTTTAGATACATCCTCCAGGGTAATAGGCTCCGTATAGTTTTGCATAATGTAATTGTAAATGTTGCCTATCCTAATCCCTTCATTTTCGGTAATTCCTGGTAAATTACCATAGGACGATAACGGCTGTAGCTGTTCGTTTATCTCGGTTAAGCCTTTCATCAGTTTTATAAACTGAATCAGTTGCCCGGCACCTGTGGTATCTCTTAAGGCCGTCATATTATTTATAGCTTTTTCCGCATCAGGAAAAGGCACCTTAAACCCTTGCTGATGTTGCTGTATAAATAGCTTAAAGGCCCTCATTTCCGGCAGCTCAAATAGCGGCGTTAATATTCCTTCGGGATTAAAAAAAATACTCAGCGCTCTTATCGCATCTTCCGTTTCATTTTCAAAATATTCGGGATTACTTTTAAACAGGTGCGGCAGGTTTGCTCCTATTAAAAAAACATCGCCGGGTGCAAAATGGTGCATATTATTGCCGGCTATAAGTGTGCCTTCTCCCTTTTGAATCCAGGTAATTTGCGCCTCTTTATGCCGGTGCAGGTAAGGGTAAAAATAAGGCAGGCTAAACTGATCGGCAATTACACTTTTATCGTGGGGTACAGGAATGGTAAATTGTAAAACTTTCATTTGCAATTGCCTATTAACAAGCAAATATTATCATAAAATAGCTTATTTTTCAAATCGATAGGCTAATATTTGTCAAATACTACCAAAGTAAGACAAAAAAAATCCCCCGACTGATTCAAGCCGGGGGACTATTAAGCTATATCCTCCTGTTAAAAATGGAATGCCAGCTTGGTAAACATCCTCATACCGTTAAAACCCATTTGTACGGCATCAAAAGGACCGCCGGATTCACTATCACCCCATGATGATTTATGGGCGCCTTCTGTAACAGCTAAATCCGGGTGTACATTAAATATGTTATCTACCCCAACAGTCCATGAAATTTGCTTTGATATTTTATAAGATACGTATAAATCGGTAGTAGCTTTTCCGTGGAAAACAAAGTTTTCGGGAACAACGCCTTTGCCGTTATCCAAATCAACATAAGGGTCCCAGCCGTTACCCGATGCAGATATGTTTGAGCCGCCCGGTCCGTCGGGGTTAGCACCAGGTACACTGCTATAACCGAAGCCTTGGGTGGTCAGTTTACCATAATAGGTAATATGGCTACCGGCGGCAAATTTACCATATCCGTATTCAAGCCCTAACGAGAATTTTTCGGCGGGAGCTGAAGCCTTTAAAAATGCAGCTTCTCTTGTGCTAAAATATGCTTGCTGGTGTGCATAGGTATCATTCAGCGCGGCCGGGATATTAACCTTATTAATAGTTATCCCTTGAATGTTGCCTGCAAATAAAGCAGTAAATTTATTTTTACCCCACGATTTGCGATAATCTAACACAATGTCGATACCTCTGTTGGTTGTATTGACAGCATTGGTAAAAAAGTTGGCATTTGTTACATTATTAGCTATAAGGTAGTCTTTTAGCGCGGCTACCGAGGTATCAAAAGCACCTGTAATTACTATCCTGTTTTTAATTTTAATAAGATAACCGTCGACTGTAACATTAAAATCATGTGTTGGTTTCCATGTAAAGCCTAAGCTGGTATTGGTTGAGGTTTCCTGGGTAAGCTTTGGAATCCCTACCTGGCGGGCGGCATCGGCATAATTTGGAATCAATTTAGCGTAAACCAGTTCACCTGCAATAATGTTGGTATTGGTATTGCTAAAATTCATTTGTTGCAGTGAAGGCGCCCTAAAGCCTGTACTAAATGATCCCCTTACATTGAAGTTGTCGCTTACTTTATAGCGGGATGCTAATTTAAATGTGCTTACCCCTCCAAAATCCGAGTAATGTTCAAAACGGGCTGCACCATCAACCAGCCAATCTTTGGTTACATCTAAAGTGCCTTCAATATAAGCGGCCTCATTTGTTCTGTTGGCTGTGGTTGCATCAGTTGGCTGATAGCCGGGATACCCTTCGGAGCCGGAAGCTTTAGGAACACCGTTTAACAAAGCTCCGCCATTTCTGTAGGAGTCGGGCTCGCCGGCGTATAGTTTATAGCGCTCATACCTGTATTCTGCGCCAAAAGATAGCGTAAAACCCTGGGCTACATGCTCAAAATGTTTGGTTACATCTAAATTGGCAGTATTTTGTAAAAAGTTGAACCCGCCGTCATTAAACCTGGTTTTGGTATACTGTTCTGGCAAAGGCAATGAAGCATTAAAGGTTTGGTTGCCCCAATAATGAAAATCATTATAGCCAGTATTATTACTCAAATCCCAGTCCCAGCCATCACCAATAGTACCTTTAAAGCCCAATGCAGCCGACATATCTTTAATATACACATCTTCCTGCGGATTATAATATACATTGGCGGTATCCAGAACACCTGGCGTAGGGTCAAAAACGCGCATAATACCCGGTACAAATATCATCTTTCCATTTTCGTCGGTAGGGAATTTGATGTGATTACTTGCACTGCTCCACCTGCGTGTCCAGGCATAAACATTGGAGTGCTTATAGTTATAGCCGCCAAAAGAGTAAAAAGTGGTTTTGGTACCGGCAAGGGGGATTTCCATATTGTACATTCCGCCGCCTGATTTAACAGAGCCATCGCCAAAAGCTCTTCTCCAGGCATCAACACTTAAGGCATTGGGGTTGGTATCCCAGTTTGTTTCGGGTACTGCCCTAAAGGTTTTACCCTGATCCATAAAATTGCCGCCAAAATTGATAAAACCACCGTTTTTGCCAATAGCCAGCCCGTAATCTAACCCTAAAGTGAAGGTTTTGCCGTCAATTTGCGACCCTGTATAATATTGGGTTGGGTCAACATTGTTCAGCGTATTGTATTTATGGTCATAATAACCACTACCGCCTATGTTGACATTCAGCTTACCGATATCTTTTCTCAAAACAATGTTAACAACGCCGGCGATGGCATCAGACCCGTATTGTGCCGAAGCTCCATCGCGCAATATCTCTACCCTGTCAATAGCCGCCTCGGGGATGGCATTTAAGTCGGTACCGCTGTTGCCCCTGCCGCGGGTACCCACCTGGTTTACGAAGGCCGACAGGTGACGGCGCTTGCCGTTGATAAGTACCAATGTTTGATCGAAGCCCAGGCCCCGTAAACTGGCAAAGTCAATAGCGTCAGATCCATCGCCGCCGCTTTGCTTGTTGTAGTTAAATGAAGGCACAGCCTGGTTTAGCTGGCTCATTAAATCGGGCTTTGCGGTAGTTTCGCCTATCTGGTTCATACGGAGTACATCTACAGGCACCGGCGAATCCATTTTAGTACGGCCACCACCGCGGCTTCCTACCACTACTACCTCTTTCAATCCTTCGGCCGAAGGTGCAAGATCCATATTCAATACCTTGGTTTCACCGGCAGCAAGCTGAATTGAGATTGTTTTCTTCTCAAGCCCGATAGCCGAAAAACTTACCTGGTAACTCCCCGCTTTTAATGTTAAACTGTACTTGCCATCTGCATCTGTGATGGTACCTGTGCCTGCAGGTACTACTTTAACCGTGCCTGCCGTTACCGGCTGGCCTCCACTTGTAACAGTTCCAGTTAGCTTTTGGGCAAACACCGGCAGGCAGGCCAGTAAAAATGCTCCGAAAAGGAAAAAATGTAATTTTAAATTCATGCTTTGTTTGATTGGATTGATTGTTATGTTAATTAATCAACAAAATAGCAATAAATTTTAACTAAATATCATTTTTGTTACAAAAAACATATAAAAAACAGATTGTCAACATAAACATTTTATATAAAATTTAATTTTTATCAATTTATTTATAATTAAATGATGAATATTTTATGAATAAATCTTCCTAAGGCAAAAAAACACCAAAAAAATATACATAATTTAATAGTTTTTGCAATTTCAAACATAAATGGCAGTAAAACACATGAAATTTGTTAAAAAAATAAAAAAATTATCAAAAATTATAGATAAAAATTTATAAATATAAAAACTTAGTGTATTTAAAACACTTAATTTCATATACAAAACATGTACCGGCAACTCGCTATAAAGTTTGGCTGCTCATAAATTATTAGCATCAATCGAATACCAGTACTTTTATTTTCATCTACAACCATAACAGCGTAATTTTCTCAGGAGTGTAGAATTTGCCCAATATTAATAGCAGATATCCAAACAACATTACTAAACAGTAGCCTAACCGGGCGTCTGTTGTTTTTTTCCTTCCACCAATTTCATGGTCAACCCAAGAACGAATAGTTATCTGTAATCTATAACCAGAACCATCAGATTTATCAACGAAAGTGCAAAATCAAAAGTTCTACAAAAATTTTAAAAAGAACTAAAATGTTTTTAATATTTTATGATAATTCAATGAAAACAAGTATTTTAATGGCCGGTAATTAAATCGCAAAATCACAATGAACCAGCTCCCTAAACGCCTTTTATCTATTGATGTCCTACGTGCCGTCACTATGTTACTGATGATATTTGTTAACGACGCCAGCGGCGTAAAACACATTCCCGAATGGATAGACCACGCAAGCGGGAAAGCCGATGCGATGGGTTTTGCAGATACCATTTTCCCGGCGTTTTTGTTCATTGTAGGGCTTTCGTTGCCTTTTGCCATTAAAAACAGGTTGAATAAGGGCGATTCCTTTTCATCAATATTAGTGTATATACTTACCCGTAGCGCCGCATTAATTATTATGGGCTTTTTCCATGTAAACCTGGAAAACTATGCGCTTACCGCAGGTATTATACCACAAGCTTTGTGGGCTATATTAATAACCATTGGTTTCTTCCTCATCTGGCTTGACTATCCGGAAACTATGGCCAAAGCAAAACGATATACCCTGACAGGCGCAGGGATTTTGCTGCTTATTGCTATGGCCGTTATTTACAAAGGTGGCGAGGACGGGGTGATACAGGGTATGCGCCCTTACTGGTGGGGTATTTTGGGCATCATAGGCTGGGCCTACCTGGTATGTGCGCTGGTGTACCTGCTGGCCAAAGGAAAAATGAATATCCTGATAATTATCCTGCTGACTTTTGTAGCTATAAATATTGCCAGGCATGCCGGTGTTTTCAAATTTAAAATCCCGGTACTGGGCGATGCGTCGGCGGTATGTTTGGTAATGGGTGGTGTTATGATCTCCGAGATTTATGCGTTGCTTGTATCAAAAAATAAAACGCAATTATTGTGGGTAATATTTGGCGCAACAGGATTACTATTAATTGTATTCGGTCTGTTAATCCGCCCTTATGCTGATGGGATTTCAAAAATACGCTCTACCCCCGCCTGGATCTTTATCTGCAGTGGTATAACCATATTGGTTTTTGAGCTAATGATTTACCTGGTAGATGTTAAGGGTAAAAAGAACTGGTTTAAACTGATATGGCCTGCCGGCACCAGTACACTTACCTGTTACCTGATGCCCTATTTCCAGGTGTATATATTGAAACTTTTTCACCTAAAGTATCCCGATATATTTAATAATGGAGCCATTGGGCTGGCGCGTTCTATGGCTACCGGATTTATACTGATTGCCCTGGTTGGTTTAATGGAAAAGAAGCGCTTACGCTTAAAAATATAGCATCATATAATCCAATATCACAATTCAAATAACCTAATAATGAACTCTTTAATTTCAAAAAAAGCCGCGATTCCAAAGGTACTGCTTTGCTTATTAGCTTTTTTAATACCAGCCTTTACCCTTAAAGCCCAGGTTAAAAAGCACAGATATGTAGTTATTGGCTACGTTGGCGGCTACAAAGGCATTACCGATATGAGCATGGTAAACCCGGAAAAGCTTACCCATATTAATTATGCATTTGTAAATGTGCGCAATAACCGGGCGTGGCTTACGCACGAAAAAACCGATACTGTCAACTTCCGCAATCTTTTGTTGTTAAAAAAGAAAAATCCCGACCTAAAGATCCTGATATCTGTTGGCGGCTGGACCTGGAGCAAAAATTTCTCAGACGCGGCCCTAACCGATACTTCACGTAAAGCCTTTGCGGCCAGCGCGGTTGATATCATCAGAAAATACAAACTGGACGGCGTTGATATCGACTGGGAATACCCTGGTCTACAGGGCGATAATAACGTGGTGCGTAAAGAAGATGAGCATAACTACACCCTAATGTTTGAGGATTTAAGAAGGGAACTTGATGTGCTTGAAAAAGAAACAGGCAATAAAAAACTGCTAACGGCTGCAACCGGTGGCTTTAAGCGTTTTTTACAACATACCGAAATGGCAAAAGTAGCCTCATACCTCAATTACATTAACCTAATGACCTATGATTATTTGCAGGATAGTTTGGGCATGGCCGTACATCATACTAACCTGTTTGCATCTGATAAATATAAAACCCTCAATTCGGCAGATATGGCGGTGTCTGATTATCTTGCCCAGGGCGTACCCGCGAGCAAACTGGTAATGGGGATTGCGTTTTACGGCCGGTCTGTTATTGTAAACGATCCGGCACATAATGGCATAGGCATGAAAACCAGCGGGCGGGTACCCGCCGGCGGATATACGCGCCTTAAGGATAGCCTGTTTAACCGCAATGGGTTTGTTTATTATCGCGATAGCACAGCCGGTGCCCCTTACCTGTTTAAAGCAAGCACCAAACAGTTCATCTCTTTTGATGATGAGTGGTCGGTAAAAAACAAATGCCAGTATATGGTTGATCACCAAATGGCTGGCGTAATGTTCTGGGAATATGCTGACGACAAAAAGGAATATTTACTGGATGCGATAGATGAAAAGCTGGATGCTAAATAACACATGTTTGTTTATTCCCCCGCCGCCCAGAAAATAGAATTGGTAACCAACTTTACCCAAACAGGGTTATCAAACAGGTTTGGTGAATGGCCCATGAATATATAAACATTCCGGGCTTTAACATGCTCATTAGTCCACACCACGGGGTGATCACCCATTTTTATATCACCCTGTGGATCATAGGTCGATTCATCAACACTTGCCAATACGTGTACATTCGGCCGGGGGCTTTTATCATAAGTATACCACTCCTCCTGTTCAATCCGGAAGGACGCGGGCACGCCCTTCATAACCGGATGCTGTTTATCCTCCACATTCACCGTGCCTTTGGCAAAAGTTCCTATATAATTTTTCCAGCCAATGCCCCCCATAAAATCCGAAAACCATTGCCATTCGTGAAAACCATCAAACTCTCCCAATAAGGTGGCATGATGAAAACCAACCCATCCGCCCCTGCCTTCGGTAATATATTTTTTAAAAGCGGCAGCGGCTTTATCGGGCCAGCCGTAGGGTACATAATCCAATTGCAAAAACAACTGGTAATGGCTTAAAAATTCATCGTCAATTTTATCTGGCTTTTGGATATAATCAATAGTAAACCCTTTTTCGGCAGCCAGTTTATCCAACCATACAATTGCACGTTTTGAAAACGCTATATGGTGGCCGCCGTTCTCATATAAAGCCAAAACCTTAAAATGTTTAGGCTGGGCTTTCAAACCAACCGAGGCAAAAACAATGAGTGTAATAAGGAATAGTCTTTTTTTCATGGATATTGTTATCATTAATTTATTACTCGTGCAGTGCAACAGCAAGCAAGTACCAGGCGGTGTGCGGCAGCCACTGCTCGGCCCAACGCCAGTCGTAGTCCTTGTGAATCTGGGCATATGACAAGTTAAAGTCGATATCGTTTTCATCATACAGGCCCGATGTAATGCCATTTACAATGCCACCGGGTGCATTGGTATATTCAAATGTACCAAAGAAGCCATAAGCCGGATTATTATGCCCCGTGCCTTGCAGCATACTGGCATCAAAGGGATTAAGCCCAAGCACCCAATTCAGCTGATCGACGGCAAAAGTTTCCAATTGATCATGAAATAATTTATCATCAGTAAATAAACCTGCGGCAAGCCTCGCAGCCGTTGCCATTGAGGCTAAACGCGCGTTTTCGCCCTGCCACCATGGCGAAGCATCACTACCCTGCGGAAAGAAAAACGATGTACGCCTGTTACCTAAAGTATCCTGCACCAGCTGGCGGCTATAGCCAAACGGATTGTTCACTTCATTTGTCACCTTCAACTCAAACTCAAATGAGCTTTTAATGATTTTTTTTATAGATGCCTGCATCTCCGCATCGGCATAAGGATAATAATAAACCAGGCTGATTACCGGCAAACCCGCATCTGATGGGTGGAAGAACGGCCTGTCGGTACTATCAGCGCGCCAGTAGTTTTTATAATCCTTCCAGGCTACTAAACGATCCAATAAGTTATTGGCACGTTTAGTAGCAGCAAGCAAGTATTCCGGCTTTTTACTGGCTTTATACAACTCGGTGGCTGCACTTAAAGCACAGTAATCATCGAGGATATTTTCCTTGCCATCAAAGGTCATGAGTTTATTGTTGGCCTCCAGAAATGTAAAGGCTTTTTCGGCAGCCTGTAAATATTGAGCATTGGTAAAATCGCCGTTTACTTTTGAGGTAGATGCCATAGCCAGTGCTGCAATAGCAATTCCCCCGCCCGACCGGTAACTGGCCTGGTAGCGGTGCCAATCGTTATTTTTAGCATCATTTTTTAAGGTTTGATCTTTAGTTTGCTTGATGCGGTAAGATGCATCTTCGGCCCGGATTACCCTATCCTTTGCCAATTTACCGGGGCCAGGAGCGGATACCGACCGATAGAAGGAGCCATTTTTTGCTTGCATTCGTACAAGGTAATCGGCACCATAAACGGCCTCGTCCAAAACCCGGCGGTTGATCTGTCTGAAATCAGTCACCTTTTTTTCATTAAGCAACTCGTTTGTTTTAAACAGGCTATAAACAACCAATGATATTTGCTGCGGATTAAAATACAGCGAGAACGACAAATGCGAAAGGTGTTTTCCGTAATCGCCGGTTGCATCATACCAGCCACCGTGGGCGTCAACCGTATCGGTAGTTTTGCCGGCCAAAAGCAGGTGATGGTCGGCCTTATCAATTTCGCCCGCGCTGCGCTGGCCTTTGAAGTAATAAACCACATCGCTCATGGTAGCTTGCTCTAATACATTTTTACCAATTTTGAACGGATATGAAGTGATTTTTTTACCCGGCAAATCAACCTGTACCCTGTAATTACCAGCGGTGTTAAAGCTGCTAAAGTCAATTGTATAAAACTCCCGGCCTTTCCAGCCTTTCACCTGGCCATTGAATATTGGCTTGCCGGCAAAAACGGTTTTATCAGCCTCATCAAGCAACTCAAATGAACTGACGGCGTATTTTTTATCAGCAACTATGATAGCCTTTTTTGCCTGTGTATCCTCGTAGCCTACCTGGTTGGTGACTACTTTTATGTTTTGAGCGAGAGCCATGACGGGAAGGACTATCGCCATAAATAACGATTGTATTTTTTTATTTATCATAACGTAGGAAGTTATGCCGAATATATGAATTACACAGTTTATTTCATTGCAACAATATTGTGAATACCTGGCACTTAATCGTAAAAGCACACAGGTACTTTAATGTGTTATGGTATTGGCTATATCGGTAAAGGCATCTGTTTGGTTTTTCACATCCTGCGTTGTTGGCGCGGGATCACGAAGCGTAAGGCGGGTAAAAACGTGCAGGCGCGAATTCACCAATTGTACATTTATTTTTGCACCGGTGCTTGTTTTTGCGCCAAGATATATCAAAACCGCGCTTACAGGGTCGGCCGTATCATCTTTATCGGCTTTAAATACTTTTAAAGTGCAATTGGCCGGCAGTGTAACACCATCTTGTAATTGCTTGCGCACTATGTTAATTACATTGTTTAACTGTTGTAACGATTCGTATGGCCTGTAATGAAAGTAATACTTTTCCTCGCCTACGGAGTTATCAACGGTGGTGTAACCAATAACCGGCCCCAGCGGATCTACAAGTGATAAAGTTTTATTGGCCGGAATAATGATAGGATCAACCATAAATACATGCTTAGGTTTAATGTGGTTATTGAAATAACCATCTGCCAGCATTTCCAATATGAGCGTTGCCCCTGTTGATGAACCTGCAAGGCTGATATTGGTATAGCCTTGCTGCTCCAGCTTACTATATTCGTCCATTATAGGCTGCTTCCATACTTGCCAGGTAGCACTTTTAAAGTTGATATAATCTAACCCGTGGCCACCCAGTAATACTTGTGAAATAGCGAAATCTGTTCGACCACCGGCCCACGTCCGGAACTCATTCCATTCAAAAGTAGTAGCACTGTAACCGTGCACAACAATGATGACCGGTTTTTTAGCTTCATCCGGCGTTGGATTGGGCTTTGCAGCCGAAACAAGATATTTTTCGGGTGTGTAAAACGATGGATCGTAAAGTTCGCTGCTTCCGCCCAGCATGTCTGCCGTAAATTTAGGGTCTTTTTTGCAAGCCGGAAATAATAATACGGCAGATAATATAATGAGTATGATTTTCTTCATGGCGTTACAGCTTTGCTATGTTATAGGTTACACTTAACTGGTAAAATACCGGGTATAATGTACCTGCGCCCGATGCACCGTTACCTGTAATTGCGTTATAGCCCAATGAAAGGTTTACTTTTACCGGAAGTTTGAATTGATATGACAGGCCACCATCAACCGAAGCGATAGCCGAGGTATGTGGTAAACTATCAAACATCGGCGAACCATAATCGGCAGTAAAATAACCGAGGTTTCCCCGCAGGAACGGCTGAAGCGCATGCGCGGGTCGGAATTTATAAGTGCCGGATACCAATACATTATCTTGCTTTATGGCGTTGGTGCCCCAGGCAGTACCCAGCCTGCTGGTTACATACGTTACGCCCAATGCCCAGCGCCGGGTGAGGTTGTACTGGCCGGTTATCCCGTTTTCATAGTAAAGGCCGATGCTTTTTTGAAAGCGCAGGCCCACATCAAAAGTGTGTACCTGGGCCGCTGCCGGTTTGCAAAACGCAAAAAACAGCAGGGATAGAACAATGCGAGTATTTTTCATGAGCAATATGTAAGCCGGACTTCGATTAACCGGTAAGGTTTAATTTATAAGCTATTGTGCCGGCTGAAAATCCGGGTGCCCGGCCTGCCATAAAGCAAAGGCGTATTGTGTGGCAAAGTTACGATAGGCAATTTCTTTGTTCTCCGTAAAGTGGCCGTTGTTGTAATTTACCGACATTAATACCGGTTTACCTGATGATGTAGCATTTTGCAAAGCCGCCGCAAACTTTCCCGGTTGCCAAACAATAACACGTGGGTCATTCATCCCTCCTACACAAATCACAGCCGGATAAGCCGTGCCGTCTTTAACATGCTGCAAGGCATCCATCTGGTATAATGCCCGCGATTCAACCGAGTCCTTTACGGTACCAAACTCCTTGGTATTGTTTAATCCGTTTGGCGAATTTTCCATCCGCAGGGCGTTACTGCAACTTACATTACTAATGGCTGCAGCATAAAGGTCGGGGCGCTCGGTAATGGCACGGCCTATTAAAATACCACCGGCGCTGGTCCCCTCGCCTATCAGGTGCTTAGCGCTTGTATAATGGTTATCTACCAGGTATTGTCCCGATGCATTAAAATCCTGCCAGGTATTATGTTTGGCTTTCTTGAAGCCGGCTTTGTACCACAACTGCCCTTTTTCGCCCCCGCCGCGTACGTGGGTTTCGGCAACTACCACCCCTTTATTCATCAGCGCCAGTTCATAAATACTAAAATACGGGGTTGATGAAACGCCATAGGCGCCATACCCTGTCATATAGCAAATTGCGTTACCATCCAGTTTAACATTTTTGTTGTACATAATGGTAAGCGGCACCATGGTTCCATCCAGCCCTTTAATTTCTTTTTCCTCTACCATAATATCGCTTATACCAGGATATTTCAATTTAGGTGTCCACGGGGCTAACTTTTGTTTGCCTGTAAGCGGGTTATAATTGTAAATGGTAAACGGCTGCTTCCACGAGGTTAGGCCCAGCAACACGTCATTACTGGTCACTTCCAGGGGATTTACGTAAGCCTGACCGGTAAAGGGTAATGTAATTTGGGCAGAGTTCCGTTTTGCAAAATTGTATTGGTAGGCAGTTGAGTTAATACCGTCATTAGTGGTAAAATACATATAGTCTTTACTCCTGCTTATGTTATCTATAGTAGCCGCAAGTTCGGGAATTACAGTTTCGGCATCGGCAACATCCAGGTTATTGATATTGGTTTTGGTGATTTTAAATTTTGTGGCTCCCTCATAAGTAAGCATGTATATATCGGCGCCGTTAAAAAAATAATCAGTCACATGATCCTCTGTTTTAAACAACCGCTTCCAGCTTATAATGGGTTTTAATAATTCGGTAGCCGGCGCATAAAAAGCGTTTACATCCTGGTTAACACCATCTAACGATGCCACAATATAATTATGGCCGGCTGTGTAGGTTATCCGGCAAATATCTTCTGTTTTAATGGGCAAGTTAGGATATTTTATCCGGCTAAAAATCAGTTTATCTGCCGATGCTTTTGTGCCAACCACGTGGTACATAACGCGGGTATCGGTCATTGAACTTTCCGCGGTATTGTCGCCGTTATTTTGTAATGTGTAAATAAAGCCCATACCATCCGGCGACCATCCGCTTACTCCAAACCACGATGGGTAGATAGTTTCAGGATACAGCGTTTTAGTATCTACATTCATCACATGGATGGTTGATGTTTCTGATCCGCTTACAGATACCCCAAAAGCTATTTTTTTACCGTCATCGCTCGGCAAAAAATAGTTGATAGAATATTGTTTCCCTTTTACCGGCTTGGGGTCGTACAATAAAATTTCCGTTCCCGTTTCGCCAGGGCGGTAATACAATTTGCCAACATTTTGCCCGGTAATGGTTTTTTTGTAAAAATAACGACCACCCTTTTTCTTCAAGCCACTTATTTTAAACGGCTCCAACGAGTCATAATACTTCAGCGTTTTTACCAAACTGTCCCGGCCGGGAATTTTATCTATGATGCTGTTGGTGTAGTCGGCTTGCGCCTTAAACCATCTTTGAACGGTAGTGTCTTTGGTATCTTCAAGCCAGCGGTAGTTGTCGGTAACCTGCATGCCAAAATAAGTATCAATTACCGGCTTTTTTGGTGTTGCCGGCGCCTGTGCATACAGGTGAGCAGCAATATGCACAGCAATAATGAGGGGCATTATTTGTTTCATTAAGATAAGATTTCCAGCAATTTATGTAATAATTTTTGATAGGGATTAATTTCCAATCAAAAAGCGTAAAAACACTTAAGGCGACGACGTTTAAGTACTCAAATTTCTATTTAGTTTATCAAAAAGACACAGCTGTTTTTGGCTGGCAGAACTTTTAAAAATCAATATCTTTAACCATCAATTATAAAATCATGAAAAAAGCAGGCTTATTCTTCGTATTCACACTTTTATTGGCTTTTCATTCGTTTGGGCAAGACCAAAAGGCTATGTTATACAGCAAAGACCCCCAACTTGCCAAAAACAAAAAACTGGTTTATGATTTTTGGCGCGAGGTGCTTGAAGGCGGCCATCTTGACCTTGCCGCAAAATACCTGCTGCCTACCTACATTCAGCATAACCCCAATGTACCTACCGGGCGGCAAGGGTTTATTAATTTCTTTTCCAAGTTTGCCAAACCTTTAACTATCCAGGCCACAGTCAAAGCTCCGCTGATTTCGATAGTTGCCGAAGGTAACCTGGTGGTGCTTAGTTTCAAGGATGAACGCCCCGATCCAAAAGCAAAAGACAAAAAATATACCACCACCTGGTTTGATATGCTTCGTATAGAAAACGGCAAAATAGCCGAGCATTGGGATAGCGCGCTTAAAGAGTAATATATTTCTTTACGGGCTTCCCTCCCGCTTGTATTTATATAAGCCTTGTCTATTTCGTCAGCGCCTTTTTAACCATTCATCTATACAAAACCACGGTTCACCGATAAACGGTTGCCCCTTGCCCGGTCATTTATCACCTTTGAATCAGTGGCCGGGATATCGGGACATCTTCCGGCTACTGTGTTCTGTTTTTTTTCATAAGGTTGCAAGCGCCCCGTGGTTAATTCCGGGGCGCTTATTTAAACCCCGCAGAACCACCCAAATGAAAAACAAATGATTAACTGAGTTTAACTATTTTAACATGATCAATAATTGGCATTGCAACGGCTGCTATATTTAATAAATTTTTTAACCAGATGATCGTTTCTAAAAAAGCCACTAATATATTCATTCATGCAGCCGGCTGGCTGGTATTCTTTGGCTTTCCGTTGTTATTCATGAACCGTACGCAGCAAAGCAGCAGTAGCACCTACAACGTTATTTTATCGCCCTATTACTGGTTGTTTTGTCTTACCTATATTTTCATGTTTTACTTTAATGCCTGGTACCTGGTACCAAGGTTTGTATTCCATAAAAAATATATTATTTACGGGTTAATCGTATTACTACTGTCGGGCTGCGTATACTTTTTGCAGCCGTTTGATAACCTGCTTTTACATAATTTACTCAAAGAAAAACAAAGCACCACTGCCCCTATAGGTCCGCAATTGATGCCCGGGGCCGATAGTGGTAATGCCGACCCAAAAAATCTTCCTTTCGGGCCGCTGCCTCATGAGGATTTAAGGATGCAGGACCCCAGCCTGAAAAAACCGTCCAACCAAATCATTTTTATTCATCAATCGGGTAATATTGATATGGTAGGCTTGTTTATTTTTATTATTGTAATAGGTTTGGGCATAGCTATGAGTACGGTGCAAAAGTGGCAGCTTACAGAGCAAATGGTGATCAGGGCCGAAGCGGAGAAAACCCATGCCGAGCTATCTTTCCTCAAGGCACAAATCAATCCTCATTTTTTGTTCAATACGCTCAATAATATTTATGCTTTATCGGTAACCGATAGTGAACACACCTCGGAAAGTATTATGAAACTTTCCAATATTATGCGTTACGTAACGGATGAGGTAACTGAGGATTTTGTATTACTGCAAAGCGAGATAGATTGCATTAACGATTATATTGATTTACAAAAGCTGCGCTTAGGAAAAAAAACCAAGTTGGATTTTAACTTTTATGGCGATATGGCACAAAAGAAAGTGCCCCCGTTGGTACTGATGACGTTTATTGAAAACGTGTTTAAATACGGCGTAAGCAAGCACGAACCTTCGGTAATCAGCATAAACTTAAAAGTAACCGACGACAAAATATTATTCACCTGCGAGAATACCATATTTGATAACCGCCCTGCAAGCAGCCGCAAGGGCATCGGCATTACCAATACAAGGCAGCGGTTACAGCATATTTACCCGGGCAGGCACAGGCTAAACATTAGCCAGGAAGCCGCAATGTTTAGGGTTGAGCTGGAAATCGACGCTTAAGTTATAAGTACAAAGTCGGAAGCCATAAGTCGAAATTTGTCTTTTCAGGACTTAGAGCTTAAGACTCCAGACTTAAGACTAACACTCATTTTAAATTGACAAAATACCCCAAGCTTTTTGCCTTATGCATTCAGCTTTTAGCTTTAATTAAATATCATTATGCAGTTAAAATGTGTAGCCATTGATGATGAGCCGCTGGCGCTGGAGATCATCAAAAAATATGTATTAGATTATCCGTCCCTAAAGATGGTAAATACTTTTGAAGACGCCATTTCGGGTGCCGAGTACCTGAAAAGGAACCCGGTTGATGTGCTGTTTGTAGATATTAATATGCCCGACATAACCGGGGTTGACCTGGTGCGCTCATTGGACGAAAAGCCGATGATTATATTTACCACGGCTTATAAAAAATTCGCGTTTGAAGGTTTTGAATTGGAGGCGTTGGATTACCTGCTGAAACCCATCAACAGCAACCGCTTTGGCGCGGCCGTGCATAAAGCCATTGATTATTACCAATTTAAACATACCGATCACAGTGCCGAGGATGAACACATTTATGTGCATTCGGAATACCGGGTGATAAAAATTGGCATCAGGGATATCGAATACATCGAGAGTATGCAGGATTATATTAAAATCCACCTGCTCAGTGCCGAAAAGCCTGTTCTTACGTTGATGTCGCTAAAAAGCATGATCGAAAAAATACCGGCCACCCAGTTCGTCCGCATCCACCGGAGTTTTGTAGTGGCAAAGGCTCAAATCAGGTCGATATACAACCGCAAGGTAAAATTGCGCAATATCGAGCTTCCTATAGGCACCAATTACGCCGATTTCATCAAAGACTGGTCTAAATGATTGCCTTTTAACCGGTTCATCGGCACATTGGGGGTATTAACCGACACATTGTTTTTTAACAGCGGCATTAAGGCGATTTTTATACTATAAACTTATTTAATCCCCTAACAGATGAAAACTACAGGCAGCAAAAAGAAGATCCTGATTTTAGATAAAAACAGCAGAATGTTATCTGTAATTGATGATATTATGTATTATGGCGATTTTGATGTGCACCTTACTTATGATCCTAATGCCATTTATGATAAAGCAAAGGTGATACATCCAGATTTGATCATTTTAGATTATTTACTGCTGGATATGGATTGCGCGTTAGTTTGCCAGGATTTTAAGGACGATGAGCAATTGAGGCAGGTGCCCATAATTGTGGTTACAGCTTTCAAAAGCAAAAAGGCCGAGCTGGAATCATACAAATGCGATGCTTTATTTGTAAAACCATTGGATATGGAATTACTGGCATCACGGATGGAATATTTGATGGCATCGTAATTGGGTTGGAGTAAGTTAATCGAATTGGAGTAAGATAATGGACTTGGATCAACTGAATTTAACCTAATCAACTCAATCCAACCTAATCAACCGAAAATATCAATTTTGTAAAACCCACTTAAACCTATTAAGTTTAGCCTTTTATTATTTACTGTACCTGCAATTATAAATGAAAATTAAAAGTAACATAGCTACCAGCGAAAACGGGTTTATTTTTAACCCTGCAACCGGCGATTCTTTTTCGGGAAATGCCATCGCTGCACTGCTGTTATTGGCTATGAAAAGTGGCAAAACAGAAAGTGAGATAAAGCAAGATATCCTGAACAGGTATAACGTAAGTGAGCGCCAGCTGGATCTTGACTGGGAAGACTGGATGGTACAGCTAAAGGAAGCAAACCTGCTTGAAACTGATGGATAATGCCAAACAAGTACAGTAACTTATGTATTGCAGTTACCGGCCTTAACGCCAATGACAACCCAGGGCCAGGCATGGCGGTTATCCGTTCATTAAGGGAGGCTTTTGGGGCAGGATTAAGAGTTATCGGCTTATCCTATGAGTCGTTGGAGCCAGGGATTTATTTACGGGAATATGTAAACAAAACCTATCAAATACCTTACCCAACAGAAGGTACCGGTGCGTTATTAGAACGATTGGGGTATATCCATCAGCAGGAAAATCTGGATGTTATCATTCCAAATTTTGATTCGGAGCTGTTTAATTTTATCAAGATAGCGCCGCAGTTACAGCAAATGGGCATAGCTACTTTGCTACCTTCGCAACAACAACTGGCCCTGCGGGATAAAGTAAATTTGAAAGATTTTGGAACAAAAAATGGGTTTCATGTTCCTGCTGATCATAAAATATACCATGCCGACGACCTGAAAAAAGCGGCAGATGAATTCAACTTCCCCATGGTAATAAAAGGGAAGTTTTATGATGCCTATGTGGTATATACCATGGACCAGGCCCTTAAAGCCTTTCATCAGCTTAATGCAGCATGGGGAGTACCGGTAATAGCCCAGCAATACATAACCGGTACCGAAATAAATATAGCCGCGCTGGGCGATGGTAAAGGCAACAATACCACCGTAGTGGCCATGCGGAAACTATATATTACCGATAAAGGCAAAGCCTGGGCCGGAGTTACCATCAAGGAAGATAAGCTGATTGAACTGGCCGGCAATTTTGCTAAAGCAACCAATTGGAAAGGTGGTTACGAAATGGAGATCATGAGCAATGCCGACGGGCATTTATATATATTAGAAATTAACCCGCGGTTTCCGGCATGGATTTATTTAACAGCCGCTGCCGGCCAAAACCAGCCCGAAGCCATGGTAAAAATGGCTTTGGGCGATGATGTTTTACCATACACCGATTACCAGGCTGGTAAGTTGTTTGTGCGGTATTCATGGGACCATATTGCCGATATCAGCGATTTTCAACACATCTCGGTATTTGGCGAATTATAATTTGATTACAATGGAAAAGCTGAAATACGAAAAGCCATATATTAAAAAACTGCACGCCGGCGTGATGAACAAGTTTGGCACACGCACCGGCATACAGCCTGTTAAAAGCATCGAGGGCGTTTCTGTTAAAACGTTGATTGACCAATACGGATCGCCGGTTTTTGTATTGTCAGAAAAACAGATCCGTAAAAACTACCGTTCGGCATACCGGGCTTTCAGTACCCGTTATCCGAAGGTGCAATTTGCGTGGAGTTATAAAACCAATTACCTGAATGCCGTTTGCCAGGTATTTCACCAGGAAGGCAGCTGGGCCGAAGTTGTATCCGGTTTTGAATATCAAAAAGCATTAGGCAACGGCGTGCCGGGCAGTAAAATTATTTTTAACGGGCCTGGCAAATCAAATGACGAATTACAACTGGCTATTGAAAACGATTCGCTTATCCACATAGATCATTTTGAAGAGCTTAACCAACTGCTTGCATTAAGCAACAATCTGGCCAATAAACCACGCGTTGCTATCCGCGTAAATATGGATACCGGCGTATACCCGCTTTGGGACCGTTTTGGTTTTAATTATGAAAATGGTGAAGCATGGACAGCATTATCAAAGGTAATTGATTCGGACAAGCTACAACTGGCCGGGTTACATTGCCACATAGGCACTTATATGCTTACAACCGCAGCCTACGGCATTGCGGCAACTAAATTATGTGATTTGGCTATGCGCTGCCAAACGCAATTGGGTCATAAAATAGAATATATTGATATGGGTGGTGGTTTCCCATCAACCAATACTTTAAAAGGCGCCTATTTGCCCGGGCATGATACGGTGCCGTCTGTTGATGATTTTGCCGAGGCTATTACATCGGTGATGCTGAATTTTGGTTTTGCAAATGACGATTTACCTTTACTTATACTGGAAAGCGGCAGGTTATTGATTGACGACGCCGGTTTTCTGCTGGGTACCGTTATAGCCAATAAACGCTTAAGTAACGGTAAAAGGGCTGCTATTATGAATTTTGGTGTAAATATTTTATTCACCTCGTTTTGGTATGAGCACCAGATAAGCCCCGCACAGGACTTTGCACCGCATACAGAAAACATGGTGGTTTACGGGCCGCTATGCATGAATATTGATGTAATAAGGGAAAGCATTAACCTGCCGCTGCTTAACCCGGGAGATAACGTGGTAGTACACAAGGTTGGCGCTTACAACATAACGCAGTGGATGCAGTTTATTACGCTTAGGCCTGCTGTGGTTTTAATAGATGAACAGCAACGTACCCACCTTATCCGCAGCAACGAAACACTTGAATATACAGAAGGGCCCGAGCTTATGCCCGAACATTTAAAAGCCAGCAAGTGAAGCAAACCACAGCATTTATAAAATCGGTAGTTAGTTCCTACTCGGTACTGTTTTTTTCGCAGAACCGGATATTAGGGATCATTTTGCTGTTGGTTTCTTTTTTTAATCCTGTATCTGGCTTTGCCGGGTTAGGTTGCGTTATTTTCTCATTAATAGTATGCCGGTTGTTAAAGTTTGATGCCGACAACCTGCAACTGGGTATTTATAGTTTTAACTGCCTGTTGTTAGGCATTGCCTTCGGCGCATTTTACAATGTAAATGTTATGTTTTTGCTGTGGCTTTTTGTTGCATGCTGTGCTGTAATAGTTGCCACAATTATTATCTCCACACGGTTAGGTACGCTGGGGTTGCCTATGTTATCGCTGCCGTTTGTACTTGTGTTTTGGCTGGTACTACTGGCATCTAATAGTATTTTCGCTATGGGCCTGCAGCAAAAAGACAGTTATCTGTTAGAAGAGATTTATGCCGGCCCTGGTAACCACATGGCAGGCATTGAGGGTTACCTTGCTACGGAATTGCCGCAATTTGTGTGTCTTTTCTTCCGCTCATTAAGCGCGGTGTTATTTCAGCATAATATCATTGCGGGGATGCTTATCAGTGTAGGGATGCTTATTCATTCGCGCATTGCTTTTAGCTTGCTTATCATCAGCTTTATAAGCGCAATTGGTATTAACGGACTCACGCATACCTACCCGGAAGGTATCAGCTATTATCATTTAGGAGCCAATTTTATGATGGCCGCGGTAGCTATTGGAAGTTTTTTCACAATCCCCTCCCTCCGCTCCTATTTGCTGGCAATTTTGAGCATCCCAATAGGGTTTCTTATCATTAATGGCTTAACAGGTTTTATGTCGGTACACGCTTTGCCGGTATTTTCACTTCCATTTTGCATCGTCAACATTAGCCTGTTATATTTTTTAAAACTGCGGCATGCCAGCAACAAATTGCAGTTAGTTGTTTTCCAGCACTATTCGCCAGAACGAAACCTTTATCAGTTTTTAAACCAGGAGGAACGGTTAAACGACCTTAAATATTACAAACTAAACCTGCCCTTTATGGGGTATTGGACTGTGTCGCAGGGATACGATGGCAACATAACACACAAAGGAGACTGGGGCCAGGCGCTGGATTTTGTGATCAGCGATGATGAACATAACACATTTCAGTATCCGGGTACCTTGCCCGAACATTTTTACTGCTTTAACAAACCTGTTTTGGCTTGTGCCGCCGGCGTTGTTGAACAGGTTGTAAACAATATAGAAGATAACGCCATCGGCAAACAAAACCTCAAAGAAAACTGGGGAAACACCGTAGTGATCCGTCACGCGGCAGACTTCTATTCCAAAGTATCGCACCTCAAAAAAAATTCGATAAAAGTTAAGCCCGGTGATCTTGTAAAAACAGGTGACTTACTGGGCCTGTGTGGTAATTCGGGCCGGTCTCCGGAACCACATTTACATTTTCAATTGCAGGCAACGCCTTACATTGGGTCGAGGACGTTGAGTTATCCCATATCCCACTATATTAGCCGGGCTGAAAATAAAAACAGATTAATAAGCCATACGATACCTACAGAGGGCGAGCTTGTTGGCAATCCTGAAATTGACACCCAAATTAAAAAGGCATTCGATTTTCAACCAGGATATATTGCAAGCCTGGTATCCGAAAATGGTATTGCCGAAGATTGGGAGGTTTTTAAAGATGTATTAGGCCAATCGTACATCTATAGCAAAACAACAGGTGCAGTTGCCTATTTTATCAATAATGGCGTTATGTTTTATTTTACAAGCTTTTACGGCGATAAAAAGTCGATGCTGTATAACTTTTACCTGGCCGCTTTTAAAGTTATTTTTAACAATACCGAAGGAATGCCGATAAATGATAAACTACCGCTAAATATAACAGCCAATAAGCCCTTACTTTGGATACAGGATATTATGGCGCCTTTTTACAGGTTTATTAATATCAATTACAATAACTACAACCTGGTTAATAAAAATGGAGTAACTATCACATCTAAAATTGATACCGAAATAGCCGGTAAAAAAAACGGGGGTACAGACGCGAGCGTTTATGTAGATCACGGCAATCTGATTTCTTTCAGCATCAATTCAAATGGCAAAAACATCACAGCAAAATGGGGTACAAAAAACTAATACTGATTTTTACTTTATTTGTTGCGTTGGCCGCTAAAGCGCAGGATAACAAATTTGCCGTTGCTGATAGTACCGCCGAACAACTGTACAATGCCGGCGATTGGAAACAAATGATTGTATTCGGCAACAAAGCCATTGCCGATAGTGTTGATTTCCCCGGCCTGCGTTTTAAGATTGGGTATGCGTATATGATAACCGGAAACTACAAGGCGGCTATCCAACAATTTGACAGGGTATTAAATAATGATTCGGCAAATTTTACCGCGCGCCTGTATGCTTATTACTGTAATACCTATTTAAATAACCACCTTGGCGCATCATATAACGCCGGGAAACTGGATACGGCAACCCGGCGTTCTCTCAAACTTTCTCCATTTGGGTTAATTGATGCAGAACTGGAAAGCGGCCTAAAACTGCCCAACAATAGCCAGCGCGATAATGGCTTTTTTGAACGTGTTGGATTAAGTAACCGCCTGTCGTGGCGTTTGCAGTTAGATCAGTCGTTCATGTTTTTCAGTCAAAACATATTCCGGTCGTTATTTTACGACAAGGACGCGGACAAATATCTATCGGGCAAAACAGATCGGCAAACAGAATATTTTGTCAGGGCGCAATTGTGGCTTAGCCAGCGCTTAAACCTCATCTGGTCGTATCATTACATTTACACTACTTACCGGGGTAGCGTCAACAATAGTAATTTAGGATTATTAGGAATAAAATACAGTGGCCGTTTTGTTGACTTGCAGGCAGATGTTAATTTTGGCCGATTGATAAACAAAACATTAAAACAATATAATACCAGGCTAAGTTTTTATCCCTTGGGCAATCTTAATTTATATACAACAAGCAGGGCATCGGTATTAAACTTAAGCGGCACCAACAGTTTTATATACAGCCAGGCATTGGGCTTTAAAGCATTTAACAAAACCTGGCTTGAAACATCGGTAACATTTGGCAACCAGGACGATTATTTGGATGCTGATGGCCTTTATGTATATAATTCTATCGACCCAACAAAATTTAAATCCGGCGAAACCGTTTTTTACCAGTTAAACGCCCACGCCCTGTTGAATTTAAACTACATTTATGAAAAGAAGACGGATATTTACCGTTCTGTAAACTATAACCAAAATTCTGTTACGTTAGGTATGATATGGAAATTTTAAAAAAAACGTTTATAGCAGTAATTTTAATTTTATTTGTGGTACAGCTACAGGCCCAAACTAATGCTGTGCTGCAAAAAGCATTTCGTAATAGCTATGTAAATGAGCAGAATAAGAATTATACTGCTGCTATCAACGATATTTATCCCTACCTGAGCGACAATAGTTACGAGGTGAATATCCGTTTAGGCTGGCTGCATTACCTAAACAAAAACTATACAGCTTCGCAAGCCTATTATCAAAAAGCCATCAGTATAAAACCGGGTGCCATTGAACCTAAGTTTGGCTATGTAAAGCCCCTGTCGTTTTTACAAAGCTGGGATAAAGTACTTGAACAATACCTGGCTATTTTAAAAATCGACCCGCAAAATACCCAGGCTAATTACTGGGCCGGTGTAATTTATTATAACCGCAAACAATATGATGCCGCTATAAGATGTTTCAGGGTAGTTGTAACCCTTTATCCTTTTGATTATGATGGTAACCACATGCTGGCCTGGAGTACACTAATGGCCGGCAAAAAAACAGATGCCAAACCACTTTTCGAACGTGCACTGGTTATTAAGCCTGCCGATGCTTCCAGCAGCGATGGGTTAAACCGCTGTAATTGATTAATCGGTAAAATATGGCTATTTATCGATTCACTGCATTTTTTTCCGACCGGCATTATACTTTTGATTGGCCTTGAAGTGTTAGTAATCCTTCTGCGTAAATCATTGGCCAACTATTAACGTACTATTACCGTATATAAGTTATATATGAAAATAAAATATTTACTTTTAAAAACTCAGCTTATTGGCTGCCTTTTAATAATTATAACTTTTAGTTCCTGCAAAAAAGATAAAACAAGTGCCGTTGTAAATGCAACCCCGGCAACAATTGGTTTGTATGAATATGCCAGCGGTAGCGATAAAAGATTATTGATACCGATTACAAAAATAGGCTCACTTACAAAAATAGGCACACAACCCATGAATTACGGCTGCATATTTGACACAGGTTCGCCAGGGATGACCATGGATGCTACCGATATTTTACCGGCGTCGATGATAACATCTACAGGCATTACAGTTACGGGCGACTCAACAGTGGTAAGTGGCATCACCGTAACCTCAAAAACATCAACCATCAGTTACGGAGATGCAACAGGTACTACAATAGAATACGGAAATTTAGCTTATGCCAACGTTACTGTTGGTAATTCATTAGGAAGTCTGGAATTAAAACGGGTTCCATTTTTTTTATATTACAAAATAAAAGACAGCAAGGGTAACATATATCCCGCGCATTCGGCAGACGTTTTTGGGGTAGGAACAGGAACAAGCAACACAAATTCCAATATATCGAGCCCGTTAAAATCATATTCTTACGGTACCGGCCTAACCAGCGGCTTTAAACTGTCAACCTTAAGTAGCACGTCGTTCCTGGGCACACCTACGTATGTTTCCAACTTACTTACTGTTGGATTAACCAGTGCTGATTTATCATCAGCCGGGTTTATCATGCACCCATTATTGTCAAAATACAGTTACAACCCTTATATTGAAGGAACGTTAACTTATAACGGTAAAACCATTGATGCTATCTTTTTATTTGATACGGGTACACCATCAGTTAGTACTATTGAAGACAAGCTTGCGGTCGCCGCTGTCTCTTTGCCCACCAATACAACAGTTACTTTAAAAACCAACCAGGGTTTTACTTATACCTATGTTACATCAAGCACAGGTAATCTTACGCAGGTAGCAAATCCTAATACTACACAAGATTACCGCACCATTTTCAGCCTCGACTTTTTTATAAAAAACGAGTATTTGACAAATTATGTAGGTCGTGTTATTGGGTTAAAGAATAATTAACAGTAAAATTCATTCATCGATAAATAACCGCGTTTTATCGACACATTGTTGCCTGGTAACCCTCATCAAGGGTAATTTTAAATAACAATCCCGATAATCATATTGGGTACAATTATTAATCAAAATAAATCCAGATGAAAACGAAAATTACTTATTCATGGGTATTGGCGCTTGCTGTTATGTTCGGTTTTGCTTCATGTCAAAAAGAAAGCGGATCTAAAACAACAACTACAACCCCAACTTCTTCCACCATTGCATCAACAGGCGCTATTGCCATCAGCCTGGCATCGGGTACAACCGACTCGGTATATATGGTTGGCTGCTTTGGCCATCATGATAAAAAAGACTCGGTTGCATTTAGCGCGCTACCGACAGCTATTGGCACTTACCTTACCGCAAGTTACAGCGGCTACACGTTTAAAAAAGCATATGCAATTACCGATAGTGCCAAAACAGTTATTAACTACATTGTGGTAATTAAATACAACAGCGCATTGGTTGGGCTTAAATTTACCGCCGCCGGTGTATTTGTAAGTACCCTTGAGCAACGCGACGGCCATGATTTACAAGGCCCGGGATGGCACCATGGCGGCCCGTTTGATAACAGGGATGGTAAACACCGTGATACCATAGCGTTAACAGCTTTGCCAGCTGCAGTAACCAGCTATTTTAAAACTACTTACCCCACAGATACTTTGCTGCATGCATCCATTACGCCAGATAGTGCATACGCATTAGTAAGCAAAAACAATGGCCTCTTTATAACAGTTATTAAGGCAACAGGAACGCTAATAAAACGCATACAAATTGATAAACACGTTGGCGCTCACGTTGCGGTTACTGCAGCAAACCTGCCGTCTGCCATCACAACCTATTTAACAACCACTTATCCCGGTTATGTTTTTGATAAAGCTTTTTCGCATAGTGAAAGCGGTGTTGTTAAAGGGTATGATGTAGAGATCACCTCCAACAGCACCAAGTATGTAGTTGTATTTGATGCCACAGGCACCTTTGTAAAGGCCTTCGCTGTTCATTAAAAACTTCCTGATTAAATATATATAGTAAAGCCGGCTCTCGTTAAACTGAGGCCGGCTTTTTTATTTATGCCTGTTTTTTCTATGTTGGAGATAAATCGCCCCAGCCACTTGGTTTACCTGCAATTCAACTACTTTTTAGGCTGATAAAGCTGATTCAAAAAAATAGTAATGCCATACTTAGCATTTTTCCACTTTTCGTCAAGCGCATCAGGCACGGCGCCGGGGCTTTGGGCAAAATTACCGGCAATGAGGTCAATATCACCGTCGCCGTCAATATCTGCTTTTTCGAGTGTGAGTGACTTTAGTGGGATCTCGCTTTTAAGTGTGTAGGATTTGAAGCTGAATTTTTTTGCGTCTATATTTTCGAGGTAAACAAACGATTCATCAACCAGCTTACCAAAGTCGGGGAAAAAAGCGCTGCAGGCAAAATCGATATCGCCATCTTTGTCAAAGTCTTCTGCCACCACACGGGTTACACCATATATGGGATAAAAAAACTGTTCTTTAAAAACACCGCCGCCCTGGTTAATATTGATGCGAATGCCATGATAGGCTTTCAATATCTGCGAATAATCTGCATTGTCGCCATGTACGGTTACAATATCCATCAGGCCGTCGTGGTTATAGTCAACAAGTGTCATGTCGGTGGTGCCATAATCAGGCGGAAAACGCAACACACGTTTGGCTTTAAACTTAAGGTTATCTTTCTGATAAAATATATAGACACTTTCATCACCTTGCGAAAACATAGCAACAATATCCTTTTTGCCATCGCCATCCATATCTTTTATATAGCATTTAATGGCCCCCGGCAGTGGCAGCAGCACATCCTCGGTATACTTGCCCGTTTTATTTTTTTTAAACAATGAAAGGCCACCTGATTTGTTACCAAAATTACAAACGATGATCTCGGGCACACCATCGTTGTTCAGATCTTCAATCTGGGTATGCACCGGGCGGTGCAATGAGCTTAACAGCGTTGTGCTGGCGCTATCTTTGTAATTAACATATGCACCCAGGCTCAATTCGGAAGGGTATAACTTTCCTATTTCCGTAAAGTAGGTGTCGCCCTTATAAAAATTGAAATCAACAACCGGGCTTTTGGTTTGGATGGTTTTAGTTACCCCGACATTATATTTCCAGGTAAGCACTTCGTTAAAAAAATTACCTATCCACAAAGTTTTGTTTGCCGCATCGTACCCCAATCCGGTTATCATTGAAGGTCCGTCAGCGCTCACCTGGATATCTTGCCGGGTAAACTGTTTTAGTGGGCTATTGCGGGTTAGCCGGCTTTCATCAACCGTAACAGTGTCAGGTGCCAGATCGGTAATGTATTTTACAAGCTTGCCCCACTCCTCCTGTGTTAATACAGGCTGATTGGGAATAATGTTATGTTTGTTAACAATTGCCTTTTCTTCGTCTGATAAGCCCCGCAGCGGGTTATAGCCTGGATAAATAATTCCCATTCGGGCAGCCATAACAGGCAATACATGCTGTGTCCATATATGTTTAGTTAAGCTCGCCGGATCGGGCAACATATGACAGCTGGCACAAAAAACAGTAAATAAAGCTTTACCGTTATCATCGGCGGTGTGCCTCTTCGGCTTTGCAGCAACGGAGTACATGGTAAATGAATTCAGACCGATCATCAGGGTTAGCAGGAAAAGTGCTGTTATGATGACCGGTCTGATTTTCATATTCGTTTCTATTCGTCAATACTTATCGTTCGCGGAACATTTGAGGCATTCCACCCATTAATGCTCACTTCAAGCTTTTTCTTAGATGTGGGTGCATTATAATCAATAATTAACTTTTTTTCTTCTCCGGGCAACACTGTAACATAATTATCACTATAAAATGCCGGCAGTACCCTTGTTTTGCTATCCGCATCTATTAACGATATCCTGTTAAAAAAGGCAAGTACACTATTTTCTTTGTTAACTAACGTAACTTCTACCCTGCCTGGTTTTATATATTTTGCTTTAACCGATAATTCCTCGGATTTCATTTTTTGCAGACCTGAAAATCCTCCTTTGTTATCCGGAATCCAGTACGTATTATCAGTAATTACTTTTTTGTTTTCATCCAGCAGTTGTAACGACAGAAAAACGCCTTCCTTTGCGGCCAGCTTATCAACCGTGCCTTTTATAGAAAAGTACTTTTTAACAGTACTGGCGTTTATATCAGCAAAAACCTGGGTAAGCAAATTTTCTTTGCCATCCATATCATATGTTTTTACTACCATCATCATACTGCGGCGTGCTTTAAATGTATTGTTGGCCACCATTACCATTCCGTTAATTGGGTTGTACATGATATGGAATGGCGCACTGCCGTTATGCAAGCCATATAAGCAGGCATTAGGGTCAAGGTAATAATCATACATCTGGCCACGCATGGCTGTCCATGGGTTTTGGGTTTTCCAGATGATGAAACCTGTATACCAATCCCACATATGCGACGTAAAACCTTCGGCAAGGCCGCGATACTGGTCGTAGTTAACCAGTTGGGCTTTCATGGCAAAATCGGCAGCATTTTTGGCTTTACCATATTTATTGATGGCGGTATCATAGCCTATATATTTATGATAATCCCAAACGCTGTCTGTTTTTGTTTTGTGGGTCTCTTCGTCATAAACGGGTGGTACCATGTTGGCTGTGGGTATAAAACGTTTCAATGATTCATAATCGCCAACGCCAACCGAGCCAACTTCGGAATTGAATGGAAAAGTTTTAAACTCCCAGAATACCGACAACGGCTGAATACCATAAGGCCCGTCGCCGTTACCACCCAATACATTGTGCGACATGCTGTCGGAGTTGGAATAATCAACAAACCAACGGGTATTATCCAATTTTGGCAAAATGGTATCGCGCAAAGCGGTAAGGATATCCTCGGGCGGGGTTATCTCATTACCGCCGCACCAAATGGCCAATGAGGCATAATTGCGCACCATTTTTATCTGGTCAATTGCCGAACGCAGGAACAACCCGTGATCATCAGGGTATTGGCGGCGTGTCCATTGGTCGTCCAGTTTTTGCGGATCCTGCCAGCGGCCGTTACAGTCACCAGATCCCCACAAATCCTGGAAAACCAGGATACCGTATTTATCACAGGCCTCAAAAAACTCAGGGCGCTCAATCATGGCCCCACCCCACACCCTGATCAGGTTCAGGTTCATATCACGATGATAACGCACTTCGGCATCATAACGCAGATCCGAAAGGCGCAGCATGGCATCAGATATTACCCAGTTACCACCCTTGATAAAAATTTTCTGGCCATTAACCATAATCTGGCGGCTGCCGGTATGTTCGTTATATTCACTTGTCAGTTGCCGTACCCCTATATTAAGCTGATGCTGATCTGAAACAGCCTTACCCGCCGCGGTAAACTTTAACTTGAAATTATAAAGATGCTGGTCGCCGTAACCGTTTGGCCACCAAAGTTTAGGATTGGGGAGGCCATAATCGGCAAAACTGACATTGATGGTGGAGTTTGGTTTCAGACTAACTGCTTTTGAGATGGTTTTACCATCCAGTTCAAAACTTAGTGAGCCGTTAACAGTTGCCGGCGTCGGGTTGCTTAATTCGGCCGCTACTTTAATAACGGCTGGCTGTTGTGCCCCGTCCGAAAGCCTCACGCCTGGTACCAGTGTAACAATATGTTCATCTGCAATACGTACTGCACCTGTTTTTTGAATGGTTACTTTGTCCCATATACCGGTGTTCCTGTCACGCATGGGCTGTATCCAATCCCATCCGGCAGTGTATTGTAAACCAACGTTACGCGCAATTGTACCGTCGCCGCCCTGGCCACCATTTGGGTTACCAACAACATCTGGCGGGTGCACCAATACTGCCAGGCGGTTATCTCCATTTTTTGCAAGATAAGGAGTTATATTGTAGTTAAACCGCAAAAACATCCCTTTTTGAACTGTTTTGTTCAGCTTATGCCCATTCAAATAAATATCGCAACTGTAGTTTATTCCCCTAAAATTAAGGTAAACCTGGTTGCTGCCAGTTGCCGGCATTTCTTTAAAATCTTTGGTAAACCAATAGGTATAATAATCGGCGCCGGTTTTATAAATATCGGCTATATGCTCATTATTCATGCCCCAAAATGGATCGGGCACTTTTTGGTTGTTTAATAACGTGGTCAACACTGTTCCCGGTACCGTAGCCGGCATCCAGGCTGTAGTGTTAAATACTGGAGTTGATAGCGCAGTTCCGCCTTCTTTTACGCTGCTTACAGGCGCACACTTCCAGCCGGAATTTAGTTCGTAACTACTTTGGGCGTATATATTAACAAAGGGTAGTAACAGAGCCAGCGTAACAAGCAGTTTTAGCTTTGCCGGCCTGTAAATTAAAGTTAGGGGCATTTTTTATAGTTTAGTATATGATGTAGTAAATGTTAATATTGAATTTTAAATACCGCTGCTTGTTTTAAACCTGATTGTGTTTGCAACAATGAAGGTATGGTTATATTTATCACACCCTCGCCCAGGGTGTATTTAACTTTTGCTTTAACACCCAGCAAGCTTATTTTTTTCACTTTGCTTTTAGCTGTCAGGTGCAAAGCAACTTTTTCGGGCAATACCACATCATCCTGGTCTTTGGGGGCCAACACAAAGGCGTAAACGCTATTTCCTGCTTTAGTATAATAAGTATTTCCCTCAGAGTACGGTGCTATGGCATCCGAACTATAAATACCTTCAGCGTTAATTTTCATCCAGTCGCCAATTTGTTTAAGGCGGCTGTAAGCTACCGGATCCCAATCGCCATCGGGGCCGGGGCCAATATTCATAAGCAGGTTACCGCCGCGTGAAATAATTTTCACCAGCAGGGTTACTATTTCGTTGGCTGATTTATAGTGGTCGCCCGGCACATAACTCCAGGAATTGCCCATGGTGATACAGCTTTCCCATGGATGATCAAGCGGAGCATCGGGTACCTGTTGCTCAGGTGTGGTATAATTTTCATATTGCCCGGCTACCGTGCGATCAACAACGATAAGGCCCGGTTGCTTAATCCTGGCCGCTTTGGCTATTTTTGCCATATCAATATCCTGGTCATACGGAATGGTACGTTGCCAGTCAACGGCGGCATCGATTGTGTTTTTTGGCCTTACCCATCCGCCATCCAGCCATAAAATATCAACTTTACCATAATCGGTCATCAATTCCTGTATCTGGTTAAAGGTAAAGTCCTTAAACTTTTGCCAGCGCTCGGGATATTTTGCCGGATCATAGTTTACATTCCTGTCCTTAGGTGGAAAATATGGCCACCAATAATATTCTGTATGCCAGTCCGGCTTTGAAAAATAAGCGCCTATCATAAAATTCTCTTTACTAAAAGCATTGAAAACTTCTTTGGCCACATTACTGCGCGGATTGGTTGAAAAAGGTGTTTTTGTACTGGTTACTTTATAATCTGTTTGTTTTGTATCAAACATGCTAAAGCCATCATGATGTTTAGTTGTGAACACCACGTATTTCATCCCGGCGTATTTGGCTGCGGCTACCCATTTCTCTGGGTTGAATTTGGTTGGATTAAAAGTAGTTTGTAAATTTTCGTAGGCTTTTTTATACCCGTTATAATCGGCGCCATAAGGCCCGCGGCGTTGTGTCCATCCCTCATCTTCGGGGCAAATACTCCAGCTTTCAACTACCCCCCATTGGCTGTAAGTGCCCCAGTGCATAAACAGCCCAAACTTAAGGCCCTGCCATTTATGAAGATTTTTTTGCACCAGCGAATCATCAGGTACCACATAATCTTTTGACATATTATGCTGTTGCGCCATAATCTTACCTATAGGTAGAAGGAATGCGATAAAAAACAGAAGTTTTTTCATTTATATATTTATTTTTTGTTTCTTTATTAAAGTAACCAATTAACGCACCTCAAAAGTAAATCTGATAAAATCCAATAAATACAGGATAAAATTCGGGTATTTTTACCAATTTTTTTTGAGTATTAAATTATAAAAAAGCACACTTAGTGTAACTAATACAAGACTAAACAAGGGTCAAAAATGTTAAAAAAGTATCAATTGCCTACTATATTTATATACATTTCTACCAAAACAGCAACATAAAATGTCAATTAAACATTTTAAAACCACTCAAAACGGCCCTAAAACACACTATTGACAACTTTTACGGCCAATTTGCCTACACACTAAGTGAATTTATTTTGAGTTAGCTTGGTTTACAGTAAAAAAGTTGTTAAAATTAAAATAAATGCTTGTTTTTGTTATCAAATTGTTACATTGCATCACGATAATTGTTTTGAGCAACACTTAACTATTAAACTATTGAAAATTTCTAAAACAGATACTTCGGGGTTATGGAAACGGCTTTGTTTTGATGACGATATCAAAGCATTTGAGTTATTGTTTCATAATTTAAATACCCGGCTTATCAAGTTCTGTATTTTTTACATTCGCCAGAAAGAAGCCGCTGAAGATATCGTATCCGATGTATTTATCAAGTGTTGGGAATCCCGTAAAAGCCTTACCGAAGTTACCAACCCCGAAACATATTTGTTTGTAGCGGTAAAAAATCAATCATTCAATTATCTAAAAAAATTCTCCAATATCCATCTTGTACAAATAGAAGCTTCGGACGAAGTTGAGTTTGTAAATACTTTTGATCCTGAAAAGGAATTGGAACGCAAAGAACTCCATTTCTTATTAGATAAAGCTATCGCTTCGCTCCCTCAACAGGCATGTATCATTTTTAAATTAATTAAAGAGGATGGCATGAAATATAAAGAGGTTGCCGAAATTTTAAACATATCTCCCCGCACAGTACAAACCCAGTTATTTAGAGCAATGAAAAAATTAAGCATCATTCTTGCTGCGCATCAACTTGCATCTAAATCATCAGAGAGGGCATCTTCTGACCATGACATCATGGGGCTTTCGTTGTTATAGGAATTCTTTTTAAATTTTTTTTCAAAGCTTGTAGGCAATTTTAAAAAAACTATTGTCCTATCTAAAAACAAGCCTGTTTAAGGCGAGAAAAGATGGTTAACGAAAGATTTATTGAACTGCTCACAAAAAAGCTCTCGGATGAGATGAATGCTGCAGAATTGGAGGAATTCAATTTTCTGGTAGCAAACGATGATGCTTGCAGGCAACAAAGCGCTTTCTTTAAAACCTATTGGGTAAAAAACGAAGAACTGTATTCAAATACAGATCTGATGTTTCAGCGTATCTTATCTAAGATAGAGGTACCTGCAACTGAAGAACAACCGGCTAATGAAACGCCTGCTGAAGGCTTTAAAACCCGGCGCATGATCGTTATTTTACGTAGCCTGGCGGCATTATTAGTAATCGGGATTGGCTTATCTGTTACTTATTATTTAAAGGGGTATGATCAGACAAGCCTGAACCTGGCCAGCCTTCAGCAGAAAAAAACACCAAGCCGTGTAAAATCTAAAATTTATTTAAGCGACGGATCCATTGTAACGCTGAATTCCGAGACCACTTTAAAATATCCGCCATCATTTAAAGGCCCTACCCGCGAGGTTTACCTTAATGGTGAAGCTTTTTTTGATGTGGCCAAAGATCATCAGCATCCCTTTATAGTACATGCCGGCAAAATGAGCATCAGGGTTGTTGGCACTGCCTTTAATGTAAAATCATATAAAAACGATATTGCAAGCGAAACAACACTAATCCGCGGATCGATAGAGGTTACCCTGGCCGACAGGCCTTCGGATAGGATCATCCTTAAGCCTAACGAAAAGCTTATTTTAAAAAGCACTACGTTTAAAAGGCATACCATCAGCAGCAACTTAGTAGCCCAAACGCCTGATACAGCAAAAACAAGTTACGCGCTTACCAATCTCACATATTTAAAATCAAATGATACCACGGTGGTTGAAACCTCATGGGTAAACAACCGCCTGATTTTTAAGGATGAAGACTTTGCCGAAATTGCCAATAAAATGGAACGCTGGTATGGTATCAAAATCAATTTTAAAAATGCAGATGCAAAAGACTACCATTTCACCGGTGTTTTTGAAAAAGAAAACATTTTGCAGGCATTAAAAGCCTTGCAAATGATCGAACCATTTTCATACAAGTACAAAAATGAAACCATATACATTTATTAACCTAATATAGCCAGTAAACAAGCCTATGACATAAAGAAAGCTTTACATACCACAAAAAAAAACGGGAATTACCAGAGGTAACTCCCGCGAAGATGAAGATCTGTTAGTTAATCATGCAATGCTCTCTCGAACAGAACATTGCCATTTAATCAAGTCACCTTTAATTAAGTAAAAGTATGAAATATTTTAAACACCCCAAGGGTGTAAGAGATAACTATTGGCTATTTAAGTCCATATTAATAATGAAATTGACATTTATTTTAGTAGTAGCCTTTAGTCTGCAATCCATTGCAAATGTCTACTCGCAACAAAAAGTCACCTTTAACATAAAATCGGCAGATTTTAGTAAGGTTATCTCTGCTATTCAAAAGCAGACTAACTACCACTTCGTTTTCAGCGAGCGTAAAATACCTTCAACCAAAAAGATAACGCTTAATGTACAAAACGAAGAAGTTACGTCGGTTTTGAATAAGCTTTTGGCAAATTCCGACTTTACCTACACCCAACTTGAAAACAACCTGATCGTTATCTCTCAAAAAAATGAGGTTGTAAATGCTGCGGTAGTAAAAGGTAAAGTAATTGACGAAAACGGCACGCCGGCACCTGGCGTTTCGGTAAGGATAAAAGGAACAACCACAGGCACTATAACTGATGCCAATGGTAACTTCTCTATCAATGCGCCTGCTAACGCTGTGCTTATATTTTCTTTTTTAGGTTACGAAAACCAGGAAGTTCCTGTAGCCGGCAAAAGCGAGTTATCTGTAAAACTTACCGTATCTGCTAAAAGCCTGAACGAAGTTGTTGTAACGGCCTTGGGTATCAAAAAGGATGCTAAAAAATTAGGTTACGCCGTATCAACAGTTAACGGTAATTTATTGGACAAAGCTAAAGAAACAAACGTTGCTTATTCATTAGAAGGCCGTGTTGCAGGTTTAAGCATCAGTGGTACCAACGGTGGGCCAGGTTCATCAGCACGTATTTTACTGCGCGGTGTAACCAGTCTTACAGCTTCCGGGCCATTATTTGTTATTAATGGTGTACCAATGGATAATACCCAAAGAGGCCAATCGGGCGAATGGGGTGGTGCGGATTTTGGCGATGGTATTTCCAACATAAACCCGGATGACATTGAAACGATGACAGTTTTGAAAGGTCAGGCAGCATCTGCGCTTTACGGTACACGTGCAGTTAATGGTGTTATTTTGATTACTACCAAATCAGGGAAGAAAAATTCAGGCTTTGGTCTTGAATATAATTCAAATTACCAGTTTGATAAAGTTGCAGATAACACCGATTTCCAGACCACATACGGACAAGGAGAAAACGGTTTAAAACCGGCCAGTACTGCCGATGCATTAAGCTCGGGTAACTTAGCCTGGGGTGCAAAACTGGATGGTTCACAAGTACCTCAGTTTAATGGCAAAAGTTATGCTTACTCAAAAACCAGTGACGATTATACTAAGTTTTATAAAGTAGGCGGTACTTTTACCAACACTGTTGCATTAACTGGTGGTAATGAGACCGGAGCATTTCGTTTATCATTATCTGACATGAACAACCACTCTGTTACACCAAACAGTGGGCTTAACAGGAAAACTTTTAACTTTAACGGTTCTCAAACTGTAATTAAAAACCTGGATATTAATCTTATCGCCAATTACATTTTGGATAACGCCAAAAACCGTTCAGGCTTAAGCGATGGTCCGGGTAATCCTAATAACGTGCAATTTTTGGCACCAAACGAGGCTCAAAGTATATTAGCTCCGGGCACAACCTCATCAGGTTCTGAGTTACAGTGGAATAACGATATTTATGTAACTAACCCCTATTTTGCTGCTTATAACTTTGTAACCAATACACAAAGAGAGCGTTTAATTACTTCAATATCTGCCAGGTATGCTATTACCCCATGGGCATATGTGCAAGGCCGCGTTGGTTATGATAAAATACACGATAACAGAGTAGGTATTACGCCAACAGGTACTGCTTATATAAGTGGTAACGGTAGCATTGATGAACAAACCACTCAAATTACCGAGTTAAATACTGACGTATTATTAGGTGCTAAACACGATGTTATTAAAAACCTGTTAAATGTTGACGTAACAGTGGGTGGTAACATCCGTAAAAGTAATGGATCAGGCACAGAAATAAGCGGTGGTAACTTCATCATACCTTATTTTTATGATATTTCAAATTTACCGAGCAGAAACAGTAACACTACTACTGTAAGTAACTTACAGGTAAACTCATTATTTTACACTGCTGATTTTGCTATAAAAGACTACCTTGTATTGGGTACAAGCGGTCGTTATGATTACTATAGTAGTATATCTAAATCTGTAGGTCCTGGAATATTTACGCCATCAGTTTCGGCAAGCTTTATATTCTCTGATCTGGCTCATATAGATGGACTTGATTTTGGAAAATTACGCCTTTCGTATGCTAAATCAAGTAATACTGCCCCCAATTTTGCTAATAAAATCACCTATAGCATTGCAAACTCCATAAATGGCGTTAGTGCCGCTACATTTAGCGACCAGCTTGCAAACTTATTTTTAAAACCATTTTTATTAAGAGAGTTAGAAGCTGGTGCCGAATTGAAGTTTTTTAATGACCGCTTAGGTTTGGATGTAGCTTATTTTGACAGGAAAACTAAAGATGAAATCCTTAACAGTTCTGTTGATATTTCATCAGGTTACAGACACGTGTATGTGGCTACTGCAGCTACCCAAAATAAGGGTATCGAAGTTGAGATACATGGCTCACCTATAAAAAGCAGCAGCTTTAGCTGGACTCCGGCTTTTAACTTTACATACGTTAAAAACAAAGTTCTATCTACCGATGCTACCAATTCAAATTTAGGTTTAGGTACTTACCGCCCTTTAAACGCCACAACTGCTTTTGTTGTAGGTATGTCTGGCCCGCAAATTTTGGCCAATGATTACAAACGCGATGCCAGCGGCAAAATTATATTTGATGCCAACGGTATTCCCGAAGCTACAGGCCGTATCCCGGTAGGAAGCGTAACACCTAAAATTTATGGTGGTTTAAATAACGATTTCAACTACAAAAACTTTAATTTCTCGTTCCTTATTGACTATCGTTTTGGTAACAAGGTATTGTCGGCAACAAGTTATTACAGCATTTATCGCGGTTTAGACAAAATGACCCTTGTTGGCCGTGAATCTGGTGTTGTTGGTGCTGGTGTAACCGAATCGGGCGCTACTAATACAGTTAATGTACCTGCCGAAACTTATTATCAAGGCCTGGCTCGTACCGTATCAGCAGTAAATGCTTTGGACGGCAGCTTTATTAAACTGCGCCAGGTATCTTTAGGCTATTCTATCCCTAAAACAACTATAGCCAGCACTCCATTCAGCTCAATAACTTTCTCATTGGTAGCCAGGAATTTATGGACTATAATGAAACATACTGACAATATTGATCCGGAATCAAACTTTGCTCCTGGAATCAATTATGCCGGTATTGAGGGTACAAGCGTACCTGCAGTTAAAACGTATGGGTTTAATGTAAACTTTAAATTAAAAAAATAACAGAGATGAAAAAACGACTTATATATAGTTGCCTGCTTGCTGGTGCCACCTTTATAGCGGGTTGTACTAAAAACTTTGATGCAATTAATACCGATCCAACCAAAGTAAGCGCGGCTTTAATTAATCCAAACTTTTTTATATCCCAGGCTCAAATTCATTTTTCTAATAGCGGTTATGATCAGTTGTTGTATCAAAGTATGTGGTCTCAGTCATTAGCCGGTACTTATGATTATTACGGAAACGGCGATAAATACATATACGCAGGTAGTGGTACCGGATATTATGAAAGAACCTGGAATACCAGCTACGAAGCTGCAACCCTGGTTGACGAAATGAAAAACCTCATTAAGGGTAACGCGGCTTATGCTAACCTTGATAACTGTGGTACAATTTTACGTATGCTGATATTAGAGCGTATAACTGACGCTTATGGCGACATGCCTTTTTCACAGGAAGGCCAGGCTAAATCGGGCATAACAACACCGGTTTTTGATAGCCAGCAAGCCATTTATACATCTATGCTTAGCCAATTAGCGGCTGCCACAACCGCATTGGATGTATCAAAAGCCGGCCCTACCTCCGATTTATTCTATAGTGGTAATGTCAGCCAGTGGAAAAAGTTAGGCTATTCCTTAATGTTACGTGCTGCTATGCGCTTAACAAAAGTTGATGCTGCTACCGCCCAAAAATATGCAGAGATGGCATATACTGGTGGAACCATGAGCAGTATTGCAGATAACGCGAAGGCAAAAGCTGATTACAGCAATGGCAATGGTAACAGCGATGCTGCGGCATTGTTAGTAACTGATGACTTCAGGGAGGTACGCTGGTCAAATACATTGATTAGCTTCATGAAATCAAGCAGCGATCCGCGTATTAGTGCTGTTGCAGAAATATCTTCAGGTACAGGTAAAAAAGCTAATGAAAATGAAGCTCCTGGTATAACTACAGCCTCCTTACAAATAGGGATGCCTAATGGTTATGACCAAAAAGGTGGCGCAACCGACATTTCAAAAGCGCCAGGTTATCCTGGCACCAGCCCGAAAGACCCTACTGTTAAAGATGATGTTGCTGCACCTGATGGCAAATATTCACGTCCGCAGTTTGCAGTATATTACGATCGTAACCGTAACAACATGTTATTAACTTATGGCGAATCAGAACTTTTATTAGCCGAAGCTGCTTCAAGAGGCTGGGCTACCGGTTCTGCCGCTACACATTATGCTAATGCGCTTAAAGCTGACATGGAAACTTTGAGTCAGTTTGGCTCAGTTGTTCCGGCTGCAGACATAACTGCATATGTTGCCACACACCCTTTGGTTGCTGCTACTGCATTACAGCAAATTAATATGGAGTATTATGTTGAAACATCAACAACATTTAACTTCAATGAAACCTGGGCTAACTGGAGAAGATCAGGATATCCTGTATTAACACCGGTTACTTATCCAAATCAGTTTGCTGTTTCTACAATTCCAAGAAGGATACCTTACCCTGTTGGTTTACCATCAACAAATGCCGCAAACTACAAGGCTGCTGTTGCTAAACTTTCTGGTGGCGATACTTTTGTTGCCAAGGTTTGGTGGGATAAATAAAATCCATTTTTCTAAACAAACAGGGAGGCAATATTGCCTCCCTGTTTGCTTTTACTACCGCTATATTGTTTAACAATCTTTTTAGAACTGTGTACTCAAAACATAAGTTTTAATTAAAGTATTTATGTCCCTGTTTAATTCATATTTCTTAAAACGCTGTGTAGGTTTACCCACTTTAGTAACTGTTGCGTTTAGTTTTTCGGTGCTTCCCTCCTATGCCCAGCAGCCTTTATTCAAGCTGTTGAGTAGTAAGGAAACCAATATCAAATTCAGCAACGATATCAACGAGACCGAATCGCTCAACGTGTTATCATACGAGTATTTTTATAATGGTGGTGGTGTAGCGGTTGGTGATATCAACAATGATGGTCTGCCCGACTTGATGTTTACCGGGAATATGAAATCCAACAAGCTTTATCTTAACCTGGGGCACATGAAGTTTAAGGATATAACCGATAGTGCGAGTCCTGATTTGGGCGGCCGACCGGACTCCTGGAAAACCGGTGTTACCATGGCCGATGTTAATGGCGACGGGCTACTGGATATTTACGTATGCTACTCGGGCAAAACTGATAATGCCACCCGGAGCAACCAGTTATTTATAAACCAGGGCAATAGCAAATTTAAAGAGCAAGCGAAAGAATACGGTTTAGCCGACCCGGGATATAGTACCCAGGCCGTGTTTTTTGACTATGATAATGATGGCGACCTGGACATGTTCCTGCTTAACCACAATATTAAAAAGATTGACAACATGGAACTGGCCCGGTATAAAGATCAAACCGACGATCTGGCCAGCAACAAACTATTCCGCAATGATAACGGGCATTTTACAGATGTATCAAAAGCCTTCGGGATAGTACAAAATCCGCTCACCTTTGGGCTGGGCGTGGCTATAGCCGATATTAATAAGGACGGATGGCCCGATATATACGTAACCAACGATTACAACGAACCCGACTACATTTACATTAATAACCACAACGGTACTTTTGCCGAAAAATCAAAAGAAATGCTAAGGCACATGTCGCACTTTTCGATGGGCGTAGATATTGCCGATTTTAATAATGACGGCCTGCCCGACATTATGACACTTGATATGTTGCCCGAGGATAACCACCGGCAAAAATCACTTCAACTGGAAGAAAACTACGAGTCCTTTGCGCTGATGCAAAACCAGGGACTTTACAAACAATATATGCGCAATATGCTACAGCTAAACAATGGCGACGGCACATTTAGCGAAATAGCACAGCTGGCAGGCTTATCAAACACCGACTGGAGCTGGTGCCCCCTTATTGCCGATTTTGACAACGATGGATACAAAGACATATTTATCACCAATGGATATTTAAGAGACTACACCAATAAAGATTTTTTACGTTACTGGGGCGATTACAAAATAAAAAAAGCAATGGCTGCCGAACCATTCCGCCTGATGGACCTGGTGATGGCCATGCCTTCAACCGCCGTACCCGACTATATTTTCAAAAACAACCACGACCTTACCTTCACCAATAAACAGGTAGAATGGGGCCTCAACCAGCAAAATATATCAAGCGGCGCCGTATACGCCGATCTGGATAACGATGGAGACCTTGACCTGGTGGTAAACAATATCAATCAGCCGGCATCCATCTACCAAAACACCAGTCGCGAGGCAAATAACACTTCGTACATTGCGGTAAAATTAAAAGGCACAGGTAAAAACACTAATGCCATAGGTGCCAAAGTAAACGTATATAACGGCAAAAACATCCAATACCAGGAGGTAAACCCAAACCGGGGATACTTATCGTGTGTATCAACCACGCTAAATTTTGGTTTAGGAGATCTAAAGAAAGTTGATTCTATCCAGATTATTTGGCCCGATAACTTCACCCAATTACTAAAGGATGTAAATGCCAATCAGTTACTTACTGTTACCTATGATCCAAGTGGAAAATTCTCAGGCCAAACTGCCGAAGTAAAGAAGACCATATTTAAGCACGCCGAGCCTGTTATTGAATTCAAACCCGAAGAAATTACACTGAACGATTTTAAACGCCAGTTATTGATGCTGTTTATGTATTCCAAAACCGCGCCGGCTATTACCAAAGCCGATGTAAATGGTGATGGCCTGGAAGATTTATTTGTAAGTGGCGAAAAAGATAGCCCTGGCAAAATATATCTTCAACAAGCCGGCGGAAAGTACCTGGCTAAAGACATAATTCGGGGCGGCACAGATAACATAGGCACAACAGCGGCTGCTGCTTTTTTTGACGCCAATGGCGATGGTAAAGTCGATTTGTACATTGCAAAAGGCGGCTATTCCTTATATGAACCAAACACCGCCGATTTACAGGACGAACTTTATATAAACGAGGGTAATGGGCGGTTTGTGCTATCGCCTACTGCCCTGCCGGTAATGAATGCCAACAGCAAATCGGTAGTAAAGGCATGCGATTTTGATGGTGATGGCGATATTGACTTGTTTATAGGTGGCCGCGTAATACCTGGCCAATACCCCGTTGCCCCGCAAAGTTATCTATTGGTCAACGATGGCAAAGGTAAGTTTACAACTGTGGTTGCGCCATTTGATAAAATTGGCATGGTAACCGATGCCCAATGGATAGACCTGAATAACGATGGCCGAAAAGACCTGGTTTTATGCGGTGAATTTATGCCGATAAGTATCTTCATCAACACCAAAGATGGATTTACCGATAAAACCGCTGATTATTTTAATACCCCGCAAAAAGGATTCTGGAACAAAATTGCCTTTGCCGATGTAAACGGTGACGGCAAACCAGACCTGATAGCCGGCAACCTTGGGCTAAACACCCAGATTAAAGCCACAGACAAAGAGCCCGCCGAAATGTATTTTACCGATGTTGACGGCAATGGCTCTATCGATCCGTTCTTTAATTTTTATATCCAGGGTAAAAGCTACCCTTTTGTGAGTCGCGATGAGTTAAACGAGCAGATTTATCCTATGCGTCGCAAATTCAACTCGTACAAAATGTATGCGGACGCTACTATTAATGAGGTTTTTAGTGCCGATAATATGGCCAAAGCCGGAAAATTGAGCATCAATAATATGCAGACAACATTGTATCTCAACATTAATGGCAAATTCACGTCGGCAGCTTTACCAACAGAAGCACAGTTTGCCCCAGCAAGCCAGATACTGACAGGCGATTTTGACCACGATGGACATATTGATATCCTTTTATTGGGTAATCACTCGGACAACCGCCTGAAAATTGGCAGTATTGACGCAAATTATGGCTGTCTGTTAAAAGGGGATGGCAAAGGCGGTTTTACATACGTTAATCAGTCAACATCAGGACTTTCGGTTATCGGCGATGTAAAATCGGCAGTGGAGGTCAGCATCAACAATACATTATATTTACTGATAGGCGTAAGCGACGGGCCGCTTCAATTTTATAAAGAATAATGAATTACTTAAAAAAATCGCTCCTGATATTTTGCACGTTGATTGCACATCAATGCTACGCGCAAAACACTAACAATAATTATCCCGATTATTTGCAGCCAGACCATGCGGTAAACGCAGTAACCATGGTGATGGTACATGATGTGGTTGGCCCTCCTATCGCCGCGCGTTACTATGCTTATGTGATGCTGGGCGCCTATAATATTGTAGCTGCCAACAATAAGAATATTCCCGAACTGCAAAAAATCATCAAAGATTACAAGGCCAACAGTACCTTGGATACCATCCGCTTAAAATACGACTATAAAATTGCCGCTTTTTACAGCATCCTGGAAACTGCCAAACTGCTGTTGCCATCAGGGTTTATGATGACTGATGACCAGGATGCCTTTGTGCAGTTGCTGAAAAAAACAAATATAGACTCCACCATCATTCAAAACTCCATTAAAGTAGCAAAGTTGGCCTCTGCGGCATCAGTCGCGTTTTCAAAAACAGACCATTACAGCCAGCTGAGTGCACTAAAGAGATATACCCCTATAAAAGACGAAAGTAAATGGTACCCTACCCCGCCGGGATATTTTGAAGCCCTGGAGCCCAACTGGAAAACCATCCGCACAATGGTGATTGATTCGGCCAATCAATACAAGCCCGCTCCATTAATCCCTTTCAGTAAAGATACCTCATCGGCATTTTACAAACAGGTAAAGGCGGTATACGATGTATCAAAACACCTTTCGACAGAGCAAATTAACATTGCCTTGTTTTGGGACTGTAACCCATTTGCCATCACCACATCCGGCCATATGGCTATTGGCTATAAAAAGATCAGTCCGGGTGGGCATTGGATGCACGTAACTGGTTTGGTAACCCGCCAGGCAGGGCTTGATTTTGACCATTCTATCGAGGTAACAACCTTAGTGGGCGTTACGCTGATGGATGCCTTCATCAGCTGTTGGGAAGAAAAATTTACCAGTAACCGAATCCGCCCCGAAACTTTTATTAACCGGTACATGGATGTTAAGTGGCAACCCGTATTACAAACCCCGCCTTTCCCGGAATACACCAGCGGCCATGCCGTTATCTCCAACGCATCGGCCGAAATGCTAACCTATTTGCTGGGCGATAATTTTGCCTATACCGACAACACCGAGATTCCTTTTGGCAGCGGCCAGCGCGATTTCAAGTCATTCCGCCAGGCGGCAGCCGAAGCGTCAATGTCGCGTTTTTATGGCGGCATCCACTATATGCAAAGTATAGAAAATGGCAACTCACAAGGGAAAAAAGTTGGTAACGCCATCATCACCAAAATAAAAAAAGCTGGTATATTGCCGCTTGTTAAATAAAACTCATCTATCTGCATAAATATCTGCCTTCGAATGAAATATATTACACATATCATCATGAAAAAGAGCGCCGCCTGTTTATCAGGTTGCGCGTTAATATTATCGTCGTTATCTGCCATGGCGCAAAATACGCCTGTTTATAAAGATGCTTCGCAATCGATTGATACCAGAATAAAGGATTTGATATCTAAATTGACATTAGAAGAAAAGGTATCCTTATTGGGCTACAGGAGCAAGGCAGTACCACGTTTAGATATACCTGCGTACAACTGGTGGAACGAAGGCCTACACGGCGTAGCACGCGCAGGCGATGCCACCATATTTCCGCAGGCCATTGGTATGGCGGCAACGTTTAATGAAAAACTGGTAGATTCCGTGGCCGACGCAATTTCGACTGAGGCGAGGGCCAAATACAACGTATCCACATCATTAGGGCGCCGTTTGCAATATATGGGCCTCACCTTCTGGACACCCAATATCAACATTTTTCGCGATCCACGATGGGGACGCGGGCAGGAAACCTACGGCGAAGACCCGTTTTTAACGGCGCACATAGGATCGGCATTTGTACACGGGATGCAGGGCAAAGATAGCCGTTATCTGAAAGCGGCCGCTACTGCCAAACATTTTGCGGCGCATAGCGGCCCCGAAGCTACCCGCGATTCCTTTGATGCTATTGTTGATGAAAAGGACATGCGCGAAACGTACCTATATGCGTTCCACGCGCTGGTAAATTCTGGTGTAGAATCTGTGATGACGGCTTATAACAGTATTAACGGCGTACCAAACTCTGTAAATAAAAACCTGGTAACCGATATTTTAAGGACTGAATGGGGCTTTAAAGGCCACGTGGTGACTGATTGCGGCGCACTTGACGATGTTTTTTTAGCCCACAAAACCATCCCAACAGCTGTTGAAACGGCGGCCGCAGGTATAAAGGCCGGTATCGACCTGGATTGTTCGTCGGTTTTCCAGGGCGACCTGGTGAAGGCGGTACAACAAAAACTACTTACAGAAAAAGAAGTTGATGTAGCCCTGTCGCGTATACTGAAAACCCAGTTTAAATTAGGCTTTTTTGACGAAGGCGGCGCGGCTCCTTTTAAAAATTACGGTGCTGATAGTATTCACAACGAGGCTCATATTGCCCTTGCCCGTAAGGTTGCCCAACAAAGTATGGTATTGTTAAAAAACGATAATAATGTATTGCCATTTAAACAAGGGCAATATACCAGCTTTATGGTTTTAGGGCCCAACGCGGCCGCTTTAGATGCCATGGTTGGCAGTTACCATGGTGTGAGCAGCAAAGTAGTAAACTTTGTAGAGGGTATTACCGGCAATGTGGATAAGGGCACCCGTGTAGAATATGACCTGGGCTGCGATTATCGCGACACCACCCATTTTGGCGGTATCTGGGGTGCGGGTAATGCCGATGTAACCATCGCCGTAATAGGTTTATCACCTGTATTGGAAGGTGAAGCCGGGGATGCTTTCCTGGCCGAATCTGGCGGCGACAAAAAGACGCTAAGCCTGCCTGCAAGCGAAATAGCCTTTATGCGAGAATTACGCAAGGGGGTTAAGAAACCTATCATAGCTGTAATAACCGCCGGCAGCGATGTAGATGTAGCCGCTATAGCGCCGTATGCCGACGCCATCATATACGCCTGGTACCCTGGTGAGCAGGGTGGTAACGCGCTGGCCGATATTATTTTTGGAAAGATAAGCCCCTCGGGGCACCTGCCGCTTACCTTTTATAATTCGGTTAAGGATTTACCCGAATATACCAGCTATAGCATGAAAGGCCGTACCTACCGTTACTTTGGCGGCGCCGTGCAATATCCATTTGGGTTTGGCTTAAGCTATACTTCGTTTAATTATGAGGCCACTTCTGCGCCGACTAAGCAATATGCTGCTAAGGATACCATCAGTGTTACTGTTAAAGTAAAAAACACGGGTAATATGGATGCCGATGAAGTTGTGCAGGCTTATATTAAATACCCGGCCCTTGACAGGATGCCGGTTAAAGAACTAAAAGGCTTTAAAAGAGTAAGTGTTGGCAAAGGAAACCAGCAATTGGTAACCATAAAAATACCGGTGAAAGAATTGCAGAAATGGGACATACAAAAACACGGCTGGAAACTTTATCCGGGAGATTATAAGCTGATTCTGGGCAGTAACTCGGCGGATAAAAAGCTAAGTGCTGAATTTAAGATAGGCGGTAAATAGACAGTCGTAATGGAAATGATTGCCACTGGCATGCAAATGTATACCGGCGGCAATCATTTTATCAGCCAGTTTTTTACCTAATGACTAACAACCAGCCTTTTCCTTTTTCAACCGGAATCCTGTCATCCAAACCAAACGTTTTAGCCGGCTGAAAGCTTTTAATCTCCGGCGCTGTGATGGTCGCTTTTGCAGGATCGATGCCCAGTTTCTTCCAATCGATAGCCAGTTTAAAATCAGTATCGGTATCTTCCCAACTCGCTATCGAAACCATAACGGCTCCTGTCTTCTGGTAAACAGTTGCCAGTACTTTAGTTTTATCAGTTTTCACCGGGTTATCATCAACCCAGTAACCTATCATTTTAGTACCTTTCATACCAAAGTTATCCCAGGCTTTCCATATCGGCCGCGGATCGGCGCCATCGCTCCAGGGCATGCGGTTGGTCATCCCGTACACCATGCCCCGCCATTTATTACCACCGCCTTGTAACATTTCGCCCATTAAACCAAACGGGATACCGCTCACCTCGGTCAGGAAAAAATCGGGGTCGTTCTTTTCGTAATCAAAATATTCGCCAAACCACAGGCGGTTCAGATATGGAAAATGCTCCATATACAGGTTGGCACTGTTATTAAAGCCATCACTTTTGTTGTATTGATTGGCCGAGTGAAGATCAATTATGCCAGGATGTCCGTCCTTAGTAAGTACGCGCTTAACACGTTTCATGGTTACACGGTCAAAGGCCACATCGTCTAAATAAATACCATCGATGCCTACGTTTTGGGTAAGCCAGTTCATGCCTTCTACATAGTAATTGTGCCAGCGGTTCATGCCACTGTTAATTATGGCCGCATCCTTAATTTCAGGTACAAACCAGGCGGCAATGTAATCGTCGCCAACGTGTTCCTGTAGCCAGCTGAAGCCCCCACCTTTGCCTGGCGAATAAATTTCGTGCCCAAGGCTCCGGAGCGCGAAGGTTTCATAAGCATGGTTGGATAGCTCGCGTATGGTGTTGTAAATTTTTACTTTTAACCCTGCCGAATGGGCCGAATCATCATAGGCCTTCATTTTATGCCAGGCGATAAAAGGGTAGTTGATAGTTGGGTTGATAGCCGTAGCATGGTGAATGTTTATTAAGCTTGCACCTGCTGCCTTAATAGTATCAATAGGTTTGTAAGCATGATAAAACCTGGTGGCCCACTGAAAATCAGTATTTATGGTATGGAAGGGGGTAATAAGCAAGGTAAAGTTGTAGTACAACTCCTCTCCTTTTTTCAAATTCCGTTCGCCGCTGTAGTTGTTTACCAGCACCGCCTTACCATCAAAGGCAATTTTGATACCGCCTTTATTGTCATTGCCCCATGATGATGGCAGGATTAATGGTTTTTGCAGGTAGAAATTGGTATTGAGCGGACGAACATATTTTTCATCGCGCAGCGAATATTGCAAACCACCGTTTACGTTGCCAACCCAGGCGCCATCCTGGTTTTTATGGGCCACATCCCATTTCCACTCAAAATTTTCAGGACGATCTCCACCCTTTTGGCCAAGGCCCATCATGTATTTGGCAAAGTCTTTTTTAAGGGGGATATGCATATTTATCTCCTTTAAACTTACATCCAGTAAGGCCTTCACCTTTACTGTATAGGCCATAAAGCCGTCAAACTCCAGCGATGCGGATACATCCATTTGCAGGCTATCATTTGCGCTTACCGCTGTCCACTGTACTGTACCTGCTTCTTTTTTACCGAATTGCACGCCCTGGCTTTTCAGGTTAATTTTTTTGCCGTTGGCGTTTATAAAATGAAAGTGAATGCCTTCGGTAAGCAGGTTATTTGGCGTGGCGGCATATTCGGTCATTTCGGGCGTGAAGTAAGTTTGTACCTGTTTAGGGAAACCATCTTTATTTACTTCCACCTTTCTGCCCAGCAGGCTAATGGTATTGCCATCAACTGTTAATGGTGTGTACGGTGCAATTACCGTATTTTGCTGCGCCATGGTTGAATTTAACCAACCCAGGCGGGTCATTTTATATGGCTCATTTACGCCGCCATCTTTTAATATTTTACTGTTTACTTTTATAGATATCGTAATCACTTTAGCAGCTTTCCCATCCGCCTGGATAGTAGCTTTACCTGTATAAATTGATGGTAAAGCTGAAACGGGCACATCAACACCGCACCATAAAGCCTGGATATCGCCCTGTGATACATTTACGGTTTTGGTTAGCGGTTTAGCATCATAAGTGGTGCCGCCTGTGTTAATACAAAACAACGCCGATGCAGGGATGGTTTTGCCAGCCGGCGAAGTAAGGTTACCGAATGTAACCTTTACATTTTCGATGTTCTGCAAGGCGTAAACACCCAACTGAAAGGCAAAGTTTTCGCCCCGGGCAGCTACACCCGTATATTTGTTTTGCGGCCCAGGTTCTATCCATCGTTGTGGCAAATCTTTGGTCATACGGATGGCGTTTAACCTGTCTTCCGGAAAAACCAGGAAGGCCTCTTTTTTATTTTTGCCGATCAAAGCGTCAGTCTCTGCTTTGGTGGCGATCACCTCCATCGGGTAAAAGCTATTGAAAGCATCGATGGATTGAAAAGCCTTAACAGTAGCCCCGGTGACAGCATTATAGGTAGACGCCTTTTGCATCCATTCATTCGAGGCCGTTTTTTCGGGCTTTAAATAAACTCCCCTTGGATAGTTAGAACGGCCTTCATTTTTGTAAGGCATATAGTAAACATAATAAGTACCCGTTCCCGAAGTTGGTTCAAAAGTTATTTTACCATTTTCCCGGGTGATATCGTTTACGTATACGTTGGTTATTTTTTTGTTTGTTTTTGCGTCAACCAAAATAATCCGCTTATCCTGCGGGTTAGCATCACGTCTTCTCCAGGGGATATCTGCAACCGCTATTGCCACAGGCGAGCCGGTGTATGATAATACTACCCGGTGATTTCCTAACGAATCGGGTAGCCAGCATTTTTCGCAATTGGTATAAGGTATTTTTTGTGCCGAAGCCGTAAAACCACCTAACAGAAAAATGATGGCGAAAAGTTGTTTTTTCATGGTTTAAATTTAGTCAGTACTTTTAATATAATATCAGGTAGTCAATCCAATTTATTCGTAGTAAGGAGTTAAAACCCATCGCCAATCCTATTAAGTTAAGGAATAAAGTTGGATTTAATATCGAACACCGAATATCCAATTTCGAATAACGAAAGAAAAACTTCGGCGTTGGATATTCGAAATTCAGTGTTCGATATTATTTTTTCACTTCTGTTTTTCTTAACTTGATAACTTCGCTCCTTCCCTCATTGAAGGAACCCCACAAATCCCCATCTCTATTTCTTAAAAACCCCTCGCCAATATTAAATAACCGGCGTAATGCCCTTACCTTCCCAGTAATCAATAATTGGTTTATAGGGCCCGTATTTATGTTGTTGTTCTGAAAAAGGATCTTTAAACGGGCCTTTATCATAATCAATTGCTTTTTCTTCGTGGTTAGGATAATCCTCCTCTTTGGTTGTTTTGGCAGCAGGCCGCTGATGTTTTTTATCATCATTTACATAAGCTGCTATATCCAACGCTTCGGCATCCGTTAAAAACGTAGTGCCGGGCGTGGTTTTATCATAAGGCATATTGGCCTTTAACCATTGCGCCAGTTTAACCACACGGTGCATGCTGGAGCCCGGGCGATATGCCAGTAGCCCCCATACCGGCGGGTATTGGTATGCAACGTTATCAAAAGCCATTTTGCCTTCTCCGTTTTTTGCGTGGCAACGTTCGCAATGCTGTTCGTAAAGCTTCTCGCCATGATCAGATGATGCCGCTACATCTGGCAGTTCAACCGTCATATTTTTTAGTCCTTTGGTGCGGGCATCAATGTGTGATGAATCGCTCAGGAATTTTAAGTAGGCCATTATTGATACCATCTCCCTGCTGTCCAGCGGCAAAGGCCTGCCCAGGTTTGGCCGCATTACGCAGTTGTTAATCCGTTCGGCCAGCGATAAAATGCGGCCTTCCCTTGCACGATACTGCGGATAATCTTTAAACGACCTTACCAAATTAAAAGCATAGGGGCGTGTGCCTGCATCCCGGTGGCAATTGGTACAATTCATTTTATTACCGGTATAATGGCCATTAACACCATTAGGGCCAATGTAATACGCGGTGTGCAACATCAGCTGCCTGCCATACTTCACCGCATCGCCATATTTGCCATGTGGTATCTTCGCGGTATCAATACTTACCAGGCTATCGGATGCTGTTGTCAAAGAGTCTGTAGTACCTGCTGGTGTACCGCCATTTGCGTTGCAGGACGAAAACAATTGCACGCTATTTGCCAAAACAAAAATGGCAAACAAGGTTACTACATATTGATATTTTTTATTCACTTTAATATACTTAATCATCACCAGGATATACTTAATGGTTTTAAATACGGATCGAGCTGTTTGTATTTGATAAAGCCGGCGCGATAAGTTGGTACCGATGTTTCCATAGTCCACTGCAAAACGCCTTTGTTGTTGGTTAATACTATGATGTGCCTTTTTGAACAGCACACCAACGTAGTGGTATCATTTACCAGGTATGCACTGCCCATCCTGCCGTTAAAAATTTGTTTGGGCAGCTGGAAGTGTGTATCAATCTTCGAGGTTTTATTTTTTTCGTCAATCTTCATCGCAAACACACCTGACTGGTGTTTTTCTACCCCGTTGTCAAAAAACATCAGTTCGCCTTTTGCATTGATGTGGGCAGCGTGTGCCTGGGTAAAATTACATTCAGCAGGCATGGCAATATCGCCGCCTTTGCCAAACTTATAAATCACTTTGCCCGTTTTGGCATCAATCTTCCATATCTGGCCGTTGTTGTAAAACGACATGAGGTAATTCCCGTCTGTATCATAATTCAGGCTGTTGGCGTGCATCCAGTCTTTTTTGGTTTTTAGCAGTTTTTTATCTTTCAGCGGATCGAGCACATCAAACACGCTCCATTTATAAAGCTGTTTGCCTTTGGTATCCATCACCATAATACCATCGCCATTAACGGTATCTTTTTGGGCACCGCCAATGCCGGTTAAATCCATGATCTTTTGATCCACAAAAAGGGTGACTATCTGCCCTTTATCATTTTTTAAAATCTCATGGTGTATGGTTTGCTTAAAATCGCCCTGGCCCTTTTTAAGGTGCAGTAAGGTATCGCCCAGCAGGTTAATTTCCAATATCTCGCTGCCGTAGCTGGTAGGCTCGTCATTACGGCCTAAAATAGAAAGTAACGTATTATCTTTTGTAAAGTTAATCACCTTAAAGCCAACCCTATCTATCATGTGGTACCACCTGATGTTTCCCCACGAATCAACCAAATAGGCTATGCCGGGTGCGTAGCGTTTATTGATGAGCATCAGGCCATCATTAAACTCAACAGGCAGTGTCGTTTTTTCGGCGGTTTTTGCTTTAAACTGATCCTTTAAAAAAAGCGGTAACTGGTGCGATTTAAAATCGTATGTTTTACTTACTTTTTCCACCCCGTTTTGCAGGGTTATGATGTTATAAAAGTATTTGGTATCGGGCGCGATATTGGTAAGTATAAACGAATGTTTAGTATTAGCTTTTGATACCGGAGTATAAAACCCGATACTTTTAGGCACATCGGCCCAGTATTTTACACGTATATCGGCAGCTTTTGAAGTTGTTACATCAACCTGGATCTTTAACTCGTTGTTATTATGCAAGCCAACATTTACCTGTTCAATAATTTGCCCGTTACCGCATCCGCTAAAAACGACCGTACCTATCAACATGGCCATCATTAGCCAACATCCTGCAAAAAACCTGTCTTTTATACTCATCGTACTAAATAAATGAAGAATATACGGCTTTTTAAACCGTATATTCTTTTAAGCTGATAATACCCGGGTTTTTATTGCTGCCTGCCCGAGTTGTTCAAATTAGGGTTAATAGTAACCTGGTTAAGCGGATACGGGAAATACTGATCGCGCGGTAATTGTACGGTTTGTGTTTGGCCGGTACGTTTCAGGTATGCATTTACAACTACATCGTATTTACCAAAGCGCATTAAATCGGCCCTGCGTTTGCCTTCATAATAAAGCTCCCAGCCACGCTCCTGCAATAGCGCGTCGCGGAAAGTAGCCTGGGTAAGCGAGGCGGCAACCAATTGCTTGGCGTGCGAACGCGCTTTAACCTGGTTTACCAGGCCAACGGCCTCGGTTGTTGGCCCACCTAACTCATTCAATGCCTCTGCCCTGCTTAATAACACATCGGCGTAGCGTAAAATATCAACACTGTGGCCATCATAATAGGTATTTGCGCCATTAGGGTCGGCATATTTCATGGTAGCAACATCCGGCATGTATAAAACGCCCGCGGGAGGTGTAGCACCCAAAGTTGGCGCTTCTTTGTGGGTTAATCCATCAACGCCTTCGTATTGTGTAAAGAACATTTTTTTACGGTCGTCTTCATCGCCATAGCTGTTATAAAAATCCCAGGTTACGGCGTAGTACTGCCACCTGTCGGTAAGTACTGGGTGGTTAAGTGGCCCAAAGTGGTTTAATAACTCGGTACCGTTAACATTGGCATCGCTCAACACCGAAAATATGTTTTCTGAACACCATTTGTTATCTTCCTTAAACAAACCCGAATAGCTGGGGTACAACTGGTATATGTTTAAATCCATTACCTGCTTGGCCAGGTCGGCAGCTTTTTGCCATTGTTTTTCGCGCAGGTATAGCTTGGCCAATAATGTCATGGCAGCACCTTTGGTAGCCCGGCCAACATCATTGGTTGAGTAATATTTGTTACCGGCATAATTAGCAGGCAAAGTGCTTATGGCAGCTTGCAAATCTGCTATAAGCAGCGCATCAATAGTGGCAACAGGCGTAACCGGCGGCTGACTGGTGTATTTAGGGTTAGCAACATCTTTCTCGGTAACCAAAACCACAGGTCCCCAGGCATCGGTAAGGTCAAGATAAGCAACGGCGCGTAAAAATTTAATTTCGGACAGAAACTGATTTTTAGCATCGTCGCTGATGGTGGTCATTGCCGAAAGATTGTAGATGGCGTTGTTGGCATCGGCAACAAGTTTATAAATCTGTTTCCAATCCTCGGCTAACAAACCGTTTGCCGAGTTCCATTGAACAAGTGAAAGCTGACCAGGGTCGCCGCTGTAGCTACAGTGGCCTACGTCGGTTGTCAAATCCGTAAGGGCAAAGTGCCTTACTGTCCAATAGTCAAAGTTATCGCCAACAGCCGGGCCTTTTAAACGTGCGTAAACAGCGTTTACAGCCGCTACCGCATCAGATTGGGTGCGGAAAGCATTGGTACTGGTTAAGCTGCTATATACCTTAGGGTCGAGGTTTTTATTGCAGGAGAACTGCAAACAAACCGCCGCTATGATTAGGGAAATACTATATTTTTTCATTTGCTTTAATTTTATGTTGATCCGTTGAGGGATGATTTATAATGATTAATGAACAGACACTTTAATACCAAAAGCAAAAGTTCTGAAAGCCGGGAACGAGTTAAAATCCAAACCGCCGGATGTGTTGCCGGTATGAACGTTCACCTCGGGGTCGGTTCCTTTATAGCCGGTTACGGTAACCAGGTTCTGGGCTTCGGCATAAAGCCTTATTCCCTGCACAATTTTGATATGCTGAAATAACGACGATGGGAAACTATAACCTAACGAAACTGATTTTAAACGGGCGTAAGACGCATCTTCAACAAAACGGGAGTTTACATAACCGCCATAAGTGCTCAGGAAATAACCTTCGCGCGGGATATCTGTATTTTCGTTTTTACCGGCAACAAACCTGTTCAACGCATCGGTACTTGTGGTTGATTCCAGCACCAGCCTGTTCATGTTAAACAATTTGTAACCAAATGCACCCTGGATAAAGATGTTCAGGTCGAAACCTTTGTAATGAAAATCGTTACCAAAACCCATGCTGTAGTGAGGGTTTGAGTTACCCAGGTATTTTTGATCGGCCGGTGTTATTACGCCATCGCCGTTTACATCCACATATTTGGGATCGCCTGCTTTTGAATTTGGCTGCGGCGAGTAGGTTTCGCCGGTTTTAAGTACACCTGCATAAACATAGCCATATAACATGCCTAATTCCTGCCCTACTTCCAGCCTCGAAAATTCACGGCCGGATACCGTACCGCTCGGGTTAGCTGTGTTGCTGCTGATGGTTTTAATACCGCCCAGGTCTAAAGCTTTTTGTTTATTGTACGAGATGTTAAAACTGCTGTTCCATGAAAAGCCGTTAGACCGGATGTTGTTGGTATTGATACCAAGTTCGATCCCCCTGTTTTCGATAGCACCGCCGTTTACCAGTTGGGTATTAAAGCCCCACCATTGACCAATAGGAAGATTGATTAACAGGTCTGAAGTTTTTTTACGATAAACATCGATAGTGGCGTTAATGCGGCCATCGGCAAAGCCCATGTCTAAACCGGCATCTAACTGCGCCGTACTTTCCCATTTTAAGTTAGGGTTTGATAAGCTGGAAGGCTCGATACCTACCTGTAAAGGACCGCCGGGACTAAGCACCGTGCTGTAGTTGCCAAATGTGCTCAGGTATTGATAATTGTTAATCCTGTCGTTACCGGTAACACCGTAGCTAACCCGTAATTTCAGGCTCGAGAATGTATTTAGGCTCTTGATAAAATTCTCATCTTCAAGCTTATATGCCAAAGCACCTGAAGGGAAGATACCATGCCTGAAGTTGCTGCCAAATTTAGATGAAGCATCGTCCCTTAAAGTAAACGTTGCCAGGATCTTATCTTTATAAGCATAGTTTAACCTGCCGTAATAATCGGTTAGTGACGATTCTGATTTGCCGCTGCTATAGCCGTTAACTGTTGAACCTGCACTTAAATTATAGTACAGGAACACGTCTGTAGGGAAACCCTTTGCACCTGCCCCTAATGATTCGGAAACATCCCTTTGATTGGAATTACCTACCAATAAGGTAAACGCATGGTCTTTTAAATTGTATTTATAGGTCAAATAGTTTTCAACCAACCACCTGAAAGCAGTCGACATTTGCTCGGAAGCTATACCGCCATTTGCTTTACCGGCAACCAAAGTTCTTGGCGTATACTGGCCTGCCGTAACCTGGCTATACTCGCTGCCTGCGCCTAAGTGGTAGGTTAAGCCTTTAAACAAAATATAATCTAAGGAAACGTTACCGTTTATCAGCTTGCTGCCATTTTTATTAGTTGGCTCCAAAAGAGATGCAAGGGCGTTGTTTTTACCCTGGTAAACGTAGTAACTGCCATCGGCATTGTAAACCGGGATATTGGGTTGAGCAGTTAACAGGCCAAACAATGGCGCGGTAATATCGCCGGAGTATGATTGCAGGGTTGAATTTGAGCTTGCGCCGTAAAAATTGGCGCCTAATTTCAGGTTTTCATTCAGGGTTTTCTCAGCACCTATCCTCGCGGTATACCTTTCAAGGCTGGTACCTTTTAATACGCCCAGTTGTTTCAGGTAATTACCAGATACATAAATTTTTGAATCCTTATCGGCGCTGCTAATGCTTAAGTTGCGGTTTTGTACCGTTGCATTCTGGGTTGCAGCTTTTAACCAGTTGGTATTGGCCAGCGGAAAGTTTGAAGGGAATATAGCAGGCTTGCCATCTTCAATAGCCGTAACATTTTGAATATCGGTGTACTGCTGTCCGTTTAATAACGACGGATGGTAAGTTAAATATTGCTGACCGTTTGAAACATCGGCATCAACGGCTACTCTACCAATTTTTCCTTTTTTGGTAGTGATCAAAACAACACCGTTACCACCACGCGAGCCGTAGATAGCGGTTGCCGATGCATCCTTCAGGATCTGGATATCATCAATATCATTTGGATTAATCTGGTTACCGTTATCGGTAATAAAACCATCAACTACATATAATGGCGAGTTGCTGGTATTAATAGAGTTACCGCCACGTATGGTAATAGATATGGTGCCACCCGGTGCAAAGCTTGATTGTTGCACCTGCACACCGGCAGCTTTACCCTGTATGGCCTGGCCCAGGTTTGAAGTTGTACCCCCTAAGTTAAGGTCATCGGCTTTTACCGAGCTTACAGAACCGGTAAGGTCGCTTTTTTTAACCGAGCCGTAACCTACAACTACAACCTCGTTCAGTTTGTTAAGGTCTTCCTGCAGGATTACATTTATAGTTCCGCTGGCGGCAAGTTCCTGTGTTTTGTATCCTATATAGGATATAATTAAAATGTTCGAGCTGCCTTTAAGGGTAATTTTAAACTTTCCGCCCAGGTCTGTCGATGTGGTGTTTTTAACGCCCTTTTCGCTAATTGTTGCGCCTATGATAGGTCCGTCTTTATCTTTTACGCTACCAGTAATAACTGTTTGCGCGCTGGCCAGTACGGGCAGCAATACAAACAGGTAACAGCATATCATTTTAAAAAGGGCACCATAAAGCTTCTTTTTTAAAAGATTGCTTTGCGTGAAGCCCGGATCAGGATGTGTGTAAATTTTAATCATACATTTTGGTGTTAGTATTAATTAATTGTTGTTGGTTTTGAATAGTTTCTGTTCGTTTTTCAATATTGGAAATTAGATATACAGCCTTGAAAAAGCCTGTTTTAACACAGCGCAAACGTTTGTTTAACACAAACTTTAACTACGCAAACGTTTGATAAATAGCAAATTGCAGCTACGCAACAAAGCAAAACACACAGATTTGCAATGTTTTAAGCGGTTTTTACCGGACGATTTTACCGGAATCTGCCGAAAACTTCCTGTTTTGGACGAGTGGCGGATTTTTTTGATTTTGAGGAGATTGAAGTATTGAGGCCGACCGTCAACTTTTGGTTCCAGCCGGGCAAAAAAAATGTCATTGCCTGGTTAAGCAATGACATTATATGATTGAAGAAAAGACTTAGAAACTAACTAAAAACCACTGTCGTCAAGTGCGAAACTGTTTTTCCTGTCCTTCCATTTGCCTTTTGTAAAATCTGGAAAGGCCACGCTTGCATTGCCGTCTTTAAGTGATTTGGTTGATAATGGCGTAATAACGCTCATGGTAACCGAATCATAAACGTCAATAGGTGTTTGGCGTTTGTTTTTTACCGATTCGATAAAGGCGTTAAATACAAACCAGTCCATGCCACCGTGGCCGGCACCCTGGGCAAGCTTTTCGTACTTTTTCCATAGTGGATGGTCGTATTTATCAAACCATTGCTGTGCCGGCTCCCATGAATCATCTTCTTTTGATTTATGGTCGATATAAACGCTTTTGTTTACATCCATCCACAGCCCTTTGGTACCCTGCACGCGGAAACCTAAAGAATACGGGCGCGGCAAATGCGTATCGTGGCTTAACAACACGGTTTCGCCATTGGCGCAATTGATCATGGTGGTGGTTACGTCGCCATTTTTATAGTTGATCTTAGCATTGGGGTGGCCGGGCGATAACTCTTCGATATAAGCACCCAAACCACGTGCCTTCGAGCTAAAAGATACCAGGTTGGTAAACCGGTTACCGGCGTTGATGTTAGCATAATGCATGCAAGGGCCTGCACCATGGGTTGGGTAGATGTCGCCATCCACATCTATATTAAACTGGGTACGCCATTGGGCTTCGCTTAGGGCCCTGGCGCCATATTCCACCCCGGTGTTGCCGTAACTGCCTTTACCGTCGTTAAATAATACCGGCCTTAAATTGTGCTGGTAACCGCCTTCCAAATGGATAATCTCGCCAAAAAGGTCCTGTCGTGCCATATTAAGTGCAGCCATTACATCCCGGCGGTAACAAACATTCTCCAGCGTCATATAGGGCATTCCTGTTTTTTCGGAGGTGTGCACAATGTCCCAATGTTCGTCTACCGTTAAGCCCGCAATGACCTCGCAGCCTACATATTTACCGGCTTTCATGGCATCAATAGCCTGCGGATGATGAAACTGCCATGGTGTGGCTATGATCACCGCATCAATATCTTTACGGTCTAAAAGTTTTTTGTAGGCATCCAGCCCACCGGTGTATTCGGTTACCGGGGCATGACCTTTCTTGGCTATGTATTCGCGGCAAATTTTCAGCGAATGCTCCTGGGTATCACAAATGGCTACCACTTCTACGTCATCGCGCAGCAAACCTTCGGCAATGTGGCTCATGCCGCGGGCACCAACACCAATATACCCAAGCCTTACTTTGGCTTGTGCAGCTGCAAACAAACTACCAGTCGGCAATATGCTGAAGCCGGCTGCTGCAATAGCGCCGGTTTTTATAAACTCTCTTCTTTCCATTTTTAATATATATATCAGTTTTATTTAACAGGTAATGCGTATTGAGAGTCAAGAGTCAAGATAAGCTCAAAAAAGTCAATATATATAATATCTTTTTTGCTGTTTTAATCTTTGAAGCGAATCTGCGATTCGCTTGTATTATTTTTTCCTGACTCTAAATTCTTCATTTAACTGGTAATTTATTAATGTCAATAAGCGGTTTTACACTTGCCGCTACCCTGCTGAATGGCGTGTTCAGTTTCACGAAACCATCAAAAAAACCACCGTTTTGCAGGTAAAATTTATCTCCTTCAACGCCGCCTGCATAATCTTTCCGGTAGTTGGCTTTGGCGGTTGCATCGCCCGTGTACACAGCCCCGGTAAGTTGTTGCCAGGTATTTTCACTATCGCCTATCCATTGATTGGTAAACAGGGCTTTGCGGGTTTTATCGCCATTTTCGGGCTCAAAATTCTCAACAAAAGAGTAAAGGCTGGTGAGGTAGGTGGCTTTTTGCGGACGGTTAAAGCTGGCCACCAGGAACCATTTGCCGGCGGCAACATCTTCAAAATAAGCAGTAAACGTGGTTGAATTTTTAGCAGGATCAGGTTCGGCCTTTAACAAAAAGCCGTAGGCTTTCCCGGCTTCCCAGGGGAAGTGCATATAACTTTGCCCGCCCGATCCTTCGTTACCAAATTCGCCAATGTGTACGCCAGTACCGCCTTTTACCAATTTAATGCGCATGCTGTCGGGAATGCTTTTGGGGTCTTCGGTATTAAACGGGCTCCATACAGAAAATAACACCCGGCGTTCGGTAGCTGAGTTTACCTGCATGCCAAAATATCCCTGGCCAAAACCATCTGCCATAAAATAGGATCCAATAACGTCCTGCCCTTTAGGAACAATTATCTGGTTGTAAAACCATTTCACTTTTGTTTTTTTATCATCGGGAACCGTAAATCTCAGGTGCACTGATGGCCCCCTCCTGCCGAAGTGGAACGAACTGCCTTGCTTTACGTAAGCTATATCGGCATCGGGCTGTTTGGTTTGGATGATGAGGTCGCTTACATCGGCATAAACGGCGCCTGTTTTACTCATGCCCTTCAGTTCAATTTTAACATGACCGGCATGCTTTAAATGGATCGTCCCCATCTCAATGGTATCAAAAGCCCGGTTGCTTACCTTTTTAAATATATAATTTTCGCCTGCTTTTATCCCGATCTTACTTTCACCCTGTGGCACCCGTAGCCTTAAGGATACTTTAATATCCTGCGCAACCGAAACCCTGAAATAGACATTCGCGGTTGATTTGGGATCCTTCCAATTCACCAGGCCCTCATCCGTAATGGTATCGGGCGCGTTTACCCAGGCATTGCCACCTAAGGGAATCACCTGCCTTAACTGGGTCGCTTGTGAAGTTGTACCCTGCGCCAGCGAAATGGTGACCGTAAAAACACTTAGTAAAAAAGCAAAGCAGCAGAAGGTTGTTTTTTTCATTTTTGGTTATCAATAAAATACCACCGGGTATCCTTTATAAATGTACTGGCATTTATGATATTGGTAAAAAATAAGATCCTGTATTTCCACGCAAACGTTTGAAAACTGGCCATTTTTATCATTTAAATGGCATCAGTTGTAAATTCAAAAATAGTTTTACTGCTGAAAGTTTCCCCGGGCTTCAATACCGTTGTCGGGAAATGCGCATGGTTTGGCGCATCGGGGTAGTGTTGGGTTTCCAGGCAGAAACCGCTTCTGCGCATATATTTAGCCCCGTTTTTACCGGGAGAATTATCATCAATAAAATTGCCGGTATACAAATGTACCGATGGTTCGGTTGTATAAACATGAAGCACTCTGCCGCTTTGCGGTTCGGATACAGTGGCAGCCATAACCAATTCGGCCGATGCTTGTTGTTTAATTACAAAGGTATTGTCGTAGCCCTGCCCCTGTTTCAATTCCTCATTGCCGGCATCAATCCTTTTGCCTATGGCTGTGGGCTGTGTAAAATCAAACGGGGTATTTTCAACAGCTGCCAAATGGCCTACAGGCACGTGCATCTTATTTACCGGTAAATAGTTTTTTAACGGCATCATTAACTCATGATTTAAAATTGATGAGCCCGCCAATCCCGAGAGGTTAAAATAAGCATGCTGGGTAAGGTTAAGCAAGGTAGTTTTACTTGTTTTGGCTTCAAAAGCCACCTCCAATTGATTTTTGTTGTTCAAAGTATAAGTAACTGTCGTGGTCAGCTCGCCCGGGAAGCCTTCTTCACCATCCGGGCTGATATACCTGAGCACTACACCATTTTTGTCTTTTTGAACAAAATGATTTGCTGCCCAAACTTTTTTATTAAAGCCAACTGCACCCCCATGATGATGAAAGCCGCCCGGCTTAACGGTAAGCTGGTGTTGCACGCCATCCAGCGTTACCAGGCCGCCTGCTATGCGGTTTGCAAAACGACCTACCACAGCGCCGGTGTAATAAGGATCGTTCACGTATCCTTCTACATTATCATAGCCTAAAACAACATCGGCCATAATCCCATCCCGGTCACCCGTTATAATGGCCTGGATAGCTGCACCGTAATTGGTGACGGATACTTGCATGCCGTTTTTATTGCGCAATTCATAAAGCGCAATATCCTGACCATTGGCTGTGCCCCAGTTTTTTACTGTTATTGTATTGCCGCTCATATTTTAGGCTGATAAAGATTTTAAATTAGCAAATTGTAATAAACTTTTCTTGCTGTGATGAAATTAGTAATTAAGCACCTGAAAATACGTTACCTGGCCCCGAAAACAACACACAAACGTTTGCAATACCCGCCAAACGGGCAATAATTTGATAATAATCTGCTAACTTTAATTTTATTTCAAGTACACCAAAAGGATAATGCAATCAAAGCCAACTACTATAAAAGAGATAGCCCAGCTGCTGGGTATCTCGGTATCTACAGTTTCAAGGGCCTTGCATGATCATCCCAGTATCGGACTGAGTACCAGGGCAAAAGTTAAAAAACTGGCGGCCGAACTGAACTACGAACCCAATCAAACCGCCATTTTTTTACAGAAGGGAAAAACCCACACCATTGGTGTTATTTTGCCCGAACTTTCTGAAGCCTTTTTTTCATCGGCCATTAGCGCCATTGAAGATGCCGCTTATAAAAAGAATTACACGGTATTGCTTGCACAATCACATGATGATGAGCAGAAAGAAAAGGAACTGGTGGAGAAAATGAAAAATCACCGTGTAGATGGTCTGCTGGTATCGGTAGGCAAAAACACTTCGTCTTTTCAGCATTTTGAAAACCTCAAAAAGTATAACATCCCTGTAGTTTATTTTGACAGGATACCCAATATTGCCAACATCCACTATGTGGCCTGTAATATGGAAATTGGCACTATCGAGGCTGTTAGTTTCCTGTTAAAAAAAGGGCACCGTGCCATAGGCATGATCAATGGCCCCCAAACTATGGTGGCCACCGGCGAGCGGAAAGAAGGCTATATTAAAGCCATGACCAAAAACCGCCTAAAATTTGACCCATCGCTTATTGTATCATGCGATTTAACGGAGGAAGGCACAAAAAAAGCTTTCGACGAGTTGCTGGCCAACAAAAGGAAACCCACCGCCGTGGTTACGTTTAACGATTATGTAGCCTTATTTGCTATTAAACACGCGCAAAAACTGAACATCAGGATAAATAAAGACCTTGAATTTGTAAGCTACGCCAATTTACCATTAATCAATTATATGGAAAACATCCCGGCAGCATCTGTTGAGCAGTTCCCTTACCTGCAGGGACAAAAAGCTGCTGATATCCTGATGGATTTGCTGCATCACCAGGATAAGGGCAGTAATGAGCAAAGCGCTTATTACAAAATCATTATAGAATCGCAACTGATCGAGAATAAAAAATAAATTAAAAACGGTCAAACGTTTGCGTGGCAGTTTCATTAACTGTTTAAGTATGTTTGATGTGTTAACCGGATATAATATGTTTGATGATATACTGATAAGCTTTGGATTAAACGCTGCCGACTATGATGTGCAGCCTTTTGGTTCGGGTTTAATAAACCATACTTATAAGCTTAAAGGCCATCGCGATGCCTATATCCTGCAGCAAATTAATACTTCGGTTTTTAAAAATCCCGGTTTTATAGCCAACAACCTGGAGCTGGTACGAACGTACCTGGGCAAACATAACCCCGGTTATCTTTTTGTTGCACCGTTAAAAACCATTGATGATCACTTTATGGTAAAATCATCTGAGGGGAAATTTTACAGGTTGTTCCCTTTTATCGATGGATCGCATACGGTTAATTTTTTGCAGGATAAGCAGGAAGCTTTTGAAGCAGCCGTTCAATTTGGGCGGTTTACACGCCTGTTGAATGATTTTGATATCGGCCAGCTGCAATACACGCTATCAGATTTCCATAACCTTAAGCTCCGGTTCGATCAGTTTGAAACAGCATCTAAAAACGCGTTGCCTGTTAGGTTGGCAGAAGCCCCAACCGAGATAAAGGAAGTTTACAATCAATACCAAATATTGCAAACCTACAACCAACTGATATCTAATAACGAGATCCCTTTACGCGCCATTCATCATGATACCAAAATCAATAATGTATTGTTTGACAACCAAAACCATGCGCTTTGTTTGGTAGACCTGGATACCGTTATGCCTGGTTATTATTTAAGCGATGTAGGCGATATGATGCGTACATACCTATCCCCCGCAAATGAAGAGGAAACTAACCTGGATAAGATCCACATCCGTGAAGATTTTTTCCGCGCCATATACAAAGGTTACATGAGCGAAATGGGCAATATCCTGACGGAAGCTGAAAAACAGCTATTCGTTTTTTCGGGAAAACTAATGATTTACATGCAGGCCTTACGCTTTTTAACCGACTTTTTAAACAACGATAGCTACTACGGCGCACAGTATCCGGGTCATAATTTGGTACGGGCAAAAAACCAGTTCAAACTACTTGCTGAATATACAAAGGCCGAGCCATCATTTAAACTGCTGATATCAAGTGTTAACCGGGAGTTTTTAACGGCAGAAAAACAAAGCAATTAATATTTCAGCTGAAAGCTGAAACCATGTTTAACCACGAGGTGAAACCTCGCGGTAGCAAAGAGGTAGCTTTATCAAATTATTTACCCCCTGCCAACCTATCAAATAAACCAATTACTTTCATATTACGCAGTTCGTTTTCCTCCCGGATGGCCGATGGGTTCAGGAAATCTTTATTCAATTGTTCAAACCTTTCATCCAGGCTTTTTGAGGTAGCCAACAGTTGCTTTAACGCAGCAATTACTGCGGGCTTTTGCACATTATTAAACGACGCCTCATTCACCTGCTTCTCGATAGCCTGGTACGTGAGGTAATACACCCTGATATCGGCCATTAATTTAAAGTGCTCAAATTCCTGCTGATTTTTTGTTGGCTTTAGGGCGTACAGCTTTTGGCGGGCCGCAGTGCAACTATCCAGCAATTGTTTAACCGATAATGGTGCGGGCGATTTTACCTCGCCCTGTTGTATTTCATAAGGTGTTGTTTTAAGAGCTTCCCAAAATGATATGGCCCCGGCCCTATCAAACCCGAACTGCTTTTGGCCGTAACTGTATACAAAATTGGTGATGTTTAATGGCAGGTTACTTTTAAGGGCATCGAAATAGGCTGCTATAGACATATTGAACCCCGACAGTGGGTACACGTGCCTGATGGCATACAGCTCGGCCATATCCGCTTCTGATTCAAACACTGCCGAATATTGGCCGGATGTTGACCACGACGTCATGACCATCCCTTTATAGCCCAGTTTGCTTGCAGCCGGGATAAAATTGCTGATATTTTTCAGGTGTTTTTCCCACAGGGTGAGGTTATAATTATCCGGGCTCGACCGGATTGCCGGCGATCCCCAGATTTCGAAACCGCTTTCCATCAACTTTTGGTGGTTGCCAAAATAGCTCATATCCCAGCCATAGTTCCAATCTACAAAAACGGTTTCTTTGGGCAATGATTTAATGGCATCCGGATATTTCAGCGCGATATCGGCCCAAAGCACGGGGCGTTTGCCCAGTTTTATCACGATTTCGCACAGCATTTTAATGTAATCGGTATATAGTTTGGATTTACCTTCTTTTTCGGCCTTGGCCTTACATTTGGCATCGTGCCCCAGCAGGTAGGTTTCATCGCCGCCGATGTGGATATATTTAGAGGTATGTGTGGCAGCAAGTTCGGTATATAAATCGGTAAACAGGGCTTTATCCCCATCCGTTTCCAGGGGGCACACCTGCGATACATCCTTTTGATCCTCGCGAAGGTTTTTATACCGTTGGTGCCGTAAAATGTATTCCACGTGGCCAAAACTTTGTTGCAGCGGTATCACATCAATACCCAGGCTGTCGCAGTAGCGGATAAAGCTTTTAATTTCCAGCTTGCTGTAAGCGTAGCGGTTGGGTATCAAGGGGTGTTTTTCGAAAGGATACGTACCCTCCCACTCCATCACCAGCGTGTTCATCCCGTTTTGGCTTAGCTTTAACGCAAAAGCTTTAAGCGCCGGCATGGTCATTACCTGGATGCGCAGATCGAGATGGAAACCGCGCACCGCAAAAGGTGATTTTGCCTGCTGCGCGATAGCGGCGTTTAAACTAAATAACAGTAATAAAGCGGGTATTAACTTTTTCATGAAATCGCAATCTTAGCGGGTGCTGCTTTCGTTTCTCAAATTTATTTTTTTAACGGGATGCTTAAATATACGTTCCACTTTTATCATCAACAAATAATGTAGCATCAGGATGCCTTCGTAATATTGTTGAAGGGTATTTTTCTGATACTGCGTCATTCAACGTATGATTAACCGCATCTGCTTTTTTTTCGCCCGGCACAATAGCAAATGCAAAAGGGGTATTTATCAATGCCGGGATAGTGAGCGTTAAGGCATGGGTGGGCACATCTTCTATCCTGGCAAAACAGCCATCATTTACCTGCTGCACGCGGCAGGCGTTGTCCAAATCGACAATTTTAACCAACAGTGGATCATTAAAATCGGCCACATGCGGGTCGTTGAAAGCAAGGTGCGTATTTTCGCCAATACCCAAACAAACAATATCCGGCGGGAATTGGTTTAGCAAGTCTGCATAACGGAGACATTCCTGCTCCGCATCGGCGGCGTTGCCATTAAGATAATGTACCGCCTTAAAAGGCGCTTTGCCAAACAAGCGTGCTTTTAAAAAATTGCCAAAACCTTGTGGTGCGTCGGCATCCAGGTTAAGGTATTCATCCATGTGAAAAGCCCTGACACTTGTCCAATCTATATCCCTTTTCAGCAATTCATCCAAAAACTCATTTTGCGACGGCGCCGCCGCGAAAATGAGATTGACGAACTGCTTTGCTTTTAGCAATTGGTTGATTTTTTCGGCAACGGCTTTTGCCGCCGCTATGCCCATGAGATGCCGGCTGCCCGATACTTCAACTTTCAATTGATCTTTTATAAATTCTTTCATCAACTGTGACTTATTTAAATTCTATTTCGATATTCTGCGCCGACCACCAGCAAGAGAAAAAATCTGTACATCTGCATAGCCGCTCGTCGCATCAATCTTTTTGCGGCACACTTGTCATCTTAAATTCCAATGTTCCGCCGTGGCTTATCTGCTCATGCGATATCATGTGGTTTTTTATGGGCTGGCCATCAAATGTAACTGCCTTCACATATTTATTTTGTGCAGATAGATCGGTGGCTTTAATAACCAGTTTATTGCCATTTTGCAGGCTTAGGGCAATATACGGGAATTGAGGCGCGCCGATGCTGTACATACCCGATGCCGGTGTTACCGGGTAAAAACCCATGGTGCCAAAAATATACCAGGCCGATGTTTGGCCGCAATCATCATTACCGTTGATGCCTACAGGGGCGTTGCGGTAATTTTGCCAGCCCACGTTTTGCCTTACCAGTTCCTGGGTTTTCCAGGGCATACCGCAATAGTTAAACAGGTATATGTAATGGTGCCCAGGCTCATTATCGGCGCGGTAGTGACCATCGGTAAAGTTATGGGATAGTTTATCGGCAAAAGCTTTTTCGCCGCCCATAAGGGCTATCATGCCCGGCACGTCCTGCATGGCGCCAAAGGTATAGGTCCACTTGGTGCCTTCGGTAAACCCGCTATCCGGCTTGGCCGACCATTGTCCGTTGGCGTTGCGCGGCGCCATAAATCCGGTAGCGCTGTTATATACGTTTTTATAGTTCTGGCTCCAGGCCATCAGCTGTTTGTAGTCATCATCCTTACCTAAAGCTTTGGCCACCTGGGCTACGCAATAGTCGTCAATACCATACTCAATAGTCCGCGAAACCGATTCGCGGGTTTTATCAACAGGAACATAGCCCAGTTTATGGTAGTTGATAAGGCCGCCACGGGCTTCGTAGCTCGTCCACAAATCGCGGTCGCCCCATTTTTTTTGTGTATCACCGTCGGGAGCCGTAAAAGCATCTTTATGCATGGCCTCATAAGCCAGTTTGGTACTATACCCGCGAAAACCTTTTACATAGGCATCGGCCACCACCGCATCGGCATGGGTGCTTATCATAATATTGGTATAGGTTGGGTTTGGCCACATGGGCATCCAGCCGCCCTCCTGGTACATTTGTAATAAGGATTTCACCATACCGTTTACCCGCTCGGGCTGGGTCAGGGTTAACAAAGGGTGCAAAGCGCGGAAAGTATCCCAAAGCGAATAATCGTTATAGGAAATACCGCTATGTACCTTATCGTCAAACGCGCTGTAATACCGGCCATACTCCGAAAATTGCCTTGGGAACAACAGGGTATGGTAAAGGGCGGTGTAAAATATGGTTTTCTGGCCCGCAGTAATGCCGTTTACCTGTATCACTTTTAATTGTTGTTGCCAGTTATCGCGGGTTGTTTTTACAACTTTGTCGAAATCCCAGTCGGGAATTTCTTTTTTAAGATTGTTGCGGGCCTGGTCAATACTGATGAACGAGGTAGCCACTGCTACTTTGATTTGGGTATTGGTTATTGTTTTAAAAGAGATAAAAGCCCCCATGCGGGTACCAAATTGTTCCTTACTTCCTTTTTTAATGTTGGTGTTATCCCAGGTACCGTATTTACGGATCTGTTTATCAAATTTGATAATAAAATAGCCTTTAAAGTTTTTAAGCTCCGGCCCTATCTGGGCTGATTGCCTGTCGGGATTGTAGCCGGTAATTTCGTTGTTAATGGTATCAACATGAACGTAGCCTTTTAGCTTTTTAAGTCTTGGAGCATAATCGTTTGCCCAATCTTTAAGCTGCGGGTTAAGGTTTATGCCCTGGATAATAAGGTGAGCCTTATCTGCAGCCGGAAAAGTAAACCGGAACATGCCGCAGGTATTTGCTCCCGCTATTTCTGATTTGATGAAGGTTTTATTGTCGGCCTTTAACTTAACCGAATAGTAGTAAGGCTTTGCTATCTCGTCTTTATGATCGTAGCTTAGTTTTCGTTCGTTTGGTAATACACGCAGGTTACCAACCTGGGGCATAATAGATACATAACCATAATCGCCCATCCAAACGGTTGGCTGGTGAGTGGCCAGCAGACCGATAACGGTTTTATCCTCGTATTGATAACACATGCGGCCCATTTTGCTTTCGCCTGTTTGGGCAACAAAGTTTGTCATGGCAAAGGGTACATTTACGCAGGGCATTGTGCCACCACCATCAAGGCCTTTGGCAAAGCCGGTAGTGGCTGTACCTATCAGTGGGTTAACAAAGTCAACTTCGTCTTTTTGAGTTTTTGTAGTGTTTTGTTGGGCATTAGCCGTACCGCTAACTACAACCAGTGAAGCAAACAGGAAAATACTCTTTTTAAATTTCAGGTAAGGCGAGAAAATCATCTTCGACAAATTTTTTGTTTTATAAATAGGTATTTGGCAAATCTCTTATTTTAAAACGATTTCAATTAACAGTTGGTTTATTTTTTTACGAAAACGTTTTTCAGGGAAAGAATCAAGAGGCAAGAATAAAGAATCAAGACATACTGTCTTTAATTTCTCAAAAAGTGTAGTGTTGCGCAACAGGTGAAACAACAAAAAATGTTAACTATTTAAAAATCAAATATTTAACAATTGTCATATTTTACAAGTCGCAACAAAACCGCAACACGTTCATATGCAGTATGATTTATTGACGTTTTTTTGAAACCCAAAAGCTCCGGCTTTTTTGAAACCGGAGCTTTTTATACTGAACATGTTAAAACCTTATTTTTTTTTCGCCGGCATCCACTCCTTTTATAAATTTGATAAGGCCTGCCATGTAGGTTTGCTGGTCATCGTACATACTCATATGGCTTCCGTTGGGGCAATACAAATAACTGCCGTTTTGTACCAGCTGAGATACTTTTTCCATGTGCTTTGGGTCCATGGTATCATATTGACCGCCGATGCTTAGCGTTGGTACAGCTATTTTCGGTAAGTCGGCCATCCTATCCCAGTTTAGCAGCTTGCCGGCTACACCAAATTCGCTTGGGCCTTGCATGGTTACATATAACGATTCGTTCAGTTTACCCATTGCCCTGTTAAGCGGTTCGGGCCATTGATCAAGCGGGATGCGGCAAATGTGTTTGGCATAAAAATTTGGCAGCAGCAATTGCATATATTCCGGATTCTTAAAATCGCCTTTGGCCTCAATAGCACGGATTTTTGCCAGCACTTTGGGGTCAAACTGTTTCGCCAGTACATCATTAGCATATTTGCCGTAGTCCGGCACGCTCATCATCATATTTGAAATGATAAGACCTTTTAAATTACGCTGATATTTTTGCGCATACTCCATAGCCAGGATACCGCCCCATGAGTGGCCAAGCAGGTAAAAATTACTGCTATCCAGCTTTAAGGCCTGCCGTACCTGTTCTACCTCCTCAACATAACGGGGCAGGCTCCACATGGATGTATCTTTAGGATTGTCGGAATTGCCACAGCCCAACTGGTCATAATAAACCAGTTCGATGCCTTCGGCCGGCAAAAAGCTTTCCATACACTCAAAGTATTCGTGTGTGGCACCAGGGCCGCCGTTAAGCAGCAGCAATTTAATTTTAGGATTGTTGCCCAGCTTTTTTGTCCAAACGTGGAACTTGCCCTTGGGTGTATTGATGGTTACTATTTGAACGCCACCTGTTTTAACACCACTGGTGGTATCGCTAAAATAGCTGCTTAAAGTAACATCGCCCGGCTGGGAAATTGGAGGTTGTTTACAAGCAGTTAGCCACGCTGCAGCAGCAACAATAAGTACTGCAAAATATTTTTTCATCATAAAGTTTATGTTGTATAATGATATAAAGCTAACCAATAAAACTCAAGCCAACAAAAAAGCCGCCATTGCAGCGGCAGCTTTTAATTATTGAAACCAATTGATCCATATCTGAAGCTTTCAGCATTATGCTTTGGGCTTTCAGCTTTTAAGTACTATTCTAAAAATTTCTTTTTTAGCTTCTTAATATCGTCGTTGGTCAATCCAATTTGGGTTTTAAGATAGTTATCAACCGAGCCATATTGCTTTTTAATTTGGCTGAATGTTGCATCAAGGTATTCGGGGTTGGCGGCCATTACGTTTTTGGCTACAGTTTCGTCAATGTTCATGGCTTTTACCATCATCTTTTCCATTTTGGCGTTCTCGGCAGTGCGGTAATAGTTTGTGGCTTTATAATCGTCCATAATAGTTTCATAAGGAACGCCTAAACTGTACAAAATTAACGCTGCGCCTATACCGGTACGGTCTTTACCTGCCGTGCAATGAAAAACAAGGCTTTTATCTGCCGGCAGGTTTAACAGTTTACCAAACATGGGTTTATACCTATCGGCCAATGGCGCTATGTTGCTGTAGTAATTTAACAGGATAGAATCGCCGCTGCCCTTCACATTTTTAAAGCTGTTCATCATGTTACCAACATTTTCGCTTCCGGCGGGGCACAAAATATAGTCGGTATTTGGATTCATACGATCTGGCGCCTGTTTTGATTCCTGTACGCCGCGTAAATCCACATCATAGGCTATATTTCTTTTGTTCAACTCTACCAAATCCTGATCGGTAAGCTTGCTCATATCCGCACTGCGGTAAACCTTGCCCCATTTTAAGTGATGGCCGTCTTTGGTTGTATAGCCACCTAAATCGCGAAAATTTACGGCGCCCTGTAGTTCAACCTTGCGTTTGGCGCTATCGGCAACTTGCGCATTAACACCTGTAGCAATACAAGCAGCTACTAATAATAATTGTAGTTTTTTCATATCGGTTTTAATGTAAAAAACAGGGTGCTTATTGCTAAGCCCCTGTTTTTTAAGTGTATTGTTTAGGTTGATTTTATTTTGTTAACCATGTGTCTTTAAATACATCATCAGTTCCACCAAACTGGCTGCTTATTGCTTTTTGGTAATTGGCACCATTAGCATTAATCTCATCTAAAGGATATAACCAACGGCGCGGCAACTTACCGCCTGCAGTGCCAATACCAGTGCCACCTTCGCTAAATTGCGCAGGTAAGCCGGTACGACGGTGGTTAAGAAATGCTTCCCAGCCAGAGTTCATGAACAAGGCCACATATTTTTGTTGTAAAATCTGAGCAAGGGCAGCAGTTGGCGACGCTACATTGTAGCTCACATTGGCCAGGAATGTGGCGTTATCTGTGGTAACAGTACCAAGACTTTTACCCGCTGCATCTGATATAGTTACTGTTGAGTTTGTGGCAACATTTAAACCAAAGTTACTAAACGAGGCAGCAATACCTTTATCGTACCAGGTTTTAGCATCAGCGGCGGTAAGTGTTGCAACCCAGCCCCTATTGATACCTTCGGCAATATTAAAGCTCATTTCAGGATAACCAATAAAAATAAAAGGCTCGGCTTTACTGCCTGTAGCATCACCCAAGTAACGTTGAGCGTTAAAAAACGAATATTTGCCGGTAGGGCCTTCGTTTTGCAATGTAGCCAACGCAGTACCCGGATCGGCACCAATATAGTTTGCAAAATTACCAACATCAGTAGTTTTCACCGGAGTAGCCATCAAATATGTCCGCGGATCTTTGGTAGATGTTGTAATATCCAATACCGGTTTACCCACATTCATAAAGTTATTATATGAGTTGCTACCCGAAGCGAAAATAGGATACGGAGTTGCAGTTGTATATTTGTAAACAACGTTATCACTATTGCTTGTCATTATAGGATAGGTAGCTGCGTTACCCAATATAGCGGCAAACTGCGATTTGATGTTTAAATCGGCGTTGTCATCAGCTCTTTTGCTCAGGCTTATCAATACTCTTAATTTATAGGTATTGATAACTTTTTGCCATTGCAGGTTGGTTAACGCAAAAATATCGCCACCATCCAAAACGGTTCCTGGTGAGCCCAGAGCTGCTAAAATAGCATTAGCATCGTCCAGCAGTTTCAACGAGTTTTTATAAACATCGTGCTGTGTATCAAAAGCCGGGGTAACATAATTTGCAATATCGCCTGCCTGGGTCATCGGAATATCACCTACCCTTTGTGCTAACCAAACTGCTGAGTACGCACGAAAGAACTTTGATATGGCAAAATACTTGTTAGTTGTGTTACCAAATTGCGTTTTTGCCTGAAACTCCAATTGCACGGCATACTTCAATATCTCGTAACTATGAGCGCTGTATGACCAGCTATCTTCATTAGTGCCCCAATATTTAGCATAGTTAGATACCTGGAACTGATTATTTTTATAAACATCACCACCAAATGGCATCTCATCCGATCTAACCAGTATAGCGGTAAGGTGGTTAACGATTAGTGAAACCGGGATCGCCGAGTTCGCGTTAACCGCGTTGGGATTCAGGTTAAGGTCTCCCTTTTGACAGCTCGTGATCGACATCGTCAATACAACGGCTGCTGTTATTATTTTAAAAGCTTTCATCTTTATAAATATGTTTTATAAAATTTTTAGAATGTTACGTTTAGGTTGAAACCATACCTGCGGGCAGTTGTACTTTGTAATGCGCCATTAGCCTGGGCACCACCGGTAGTACCGGTAGTCGAGTCGAAACCAGAAGCGTATTGATCAATGTCAAAGTCCTTACGTGCTGCAAAATATAAAAGGTTTCTGCCTACCAACGATATTGATACCGCTTTGATAGCCCTGTTTTTCAGGTATTTAGAGGGAACGTTATAACCAAGCGTTACTTCACGTAATTTGGCAAATGATCTGCTGATCATGAATGATTCATCGATAGATTTAACGTTACCGTTCAAATAACCTTGTACAGTTATTGCCTTGGTATTAGGCGCGAATGTAAGATCGCTTAAGTTTGATATAACACCGTTTTGATATTTAGGGGTACCACTGGTGATGGTAACACCGGCACCGCTTTCGTTACCTAATAATGAAGGAGTTGGCGCTTGTGTACCGGTTTTGGTTGATTGCCACTCCGCTAAACGTGCGGCACCAATTACACCGTTAACGGTAGATAGATCAGTACCACCCTGCCTGGCGGCATAATAGTTATAATCGTAAATCACTCCGCCTATACGGCCGTCAACCTGGAAACTGAAGCTAAAGTTTTTGTACGAGAACCTGTTGTTGATACCAAAGGTAAAATCAGGATTTAAATGGCCTAATGCACCATATAACTGACTGTTTGATCCGGAAGCTTTTAATAAGGCACCGCTTGCATCATAAACAATGTTACCCGAACCATCTCTTAAAAATTTAGTTCCGTATACTTCATCAACTCTATCGCCAACTGCAAAGCTATGGTTAGGTACAAGTGCAATTGTAGAGTTGGTTCCGTAACCAATTGATGAAAGCGTTTCTTTAAATGTAGAATAATTTAAATTAATGTCCCATGAGAATCCGTCTTTGTTGCGGAAAGGAGAACCTGTTAATGCTACTTCCCAACCGGCTCTTTTTGTAGTAACCGCGTTTTCGTTTTGAGCGGTAAAACCAGTTGCCGGGTCAACCGGGAACGGATAAATTTGCGGCCCATTCTGTGTATCAAAATAAGTTACATCCAAACCTAAACGATTTTGCAGGAATTTAATATCCATACCCGCTTCGTATGATATCCTTTTAAGGGACTTTAATTCGGGGTTGGCTTTGGTATTTGAGTAACCTACTGATGCAGAATTATTATATAATGTTGTATAAGATGCAAGATCCTGATTACTATAAGTTGGTCCATCATATGAACTATATAATTCAGTACCGTAGCCCAGTAATGTGTTTGTGGTTGCACCTGTGTTTGTAACCTGTTTATAAGCGGTACCAATAGTTGACATTGTTAAACCGCTTTTAAGTACCGCTTCAGAAGCGCGGAATTTTAAGAAACTGATGGCTTCTGGCAGGTCAACATAGTCAGAAACTGCTGTCGACAATGAAACTGATGGATAAAAGAAGGTATCATGACCGGAAGCAAAAGTTGACAATTTATCAACCCGGCCTGTAGTGTTTACGTTAAGGTACTTATCGTAGGCAATATCAAATGAATAGTAACCGCTATAAACCTGCATTTTTGAATTCCAGTTATAGGTAAGCGCAGGTTGCAAAGAGTTTGATAATCCGTATACGTTCGGAATCGCCAAAGCGCGTGTTGTACCGTAGAATGAATCGTAGGTAAATGAACGCGAGTTGGCACCCAATAAACCTGTAAATATGAATTTGCCAAAGGTTTTGTTGTAGTTTAACTGTAAATCGGTATTGTTTTCAAACAACTTACGGTCATCTTGGCGATAATCACCATACCAGCCAAATTTATACCATTGTGTGTAAGCATTTAAGTTGGCCGATGACGGAACCTGCTCTGTTCTTTGCTGGTTCCAGGTAGATACTTGTGAACGCAAACTAACATTAAGATCTTTAGAGATCTTGTAGTTTAAACGCAAATAAGCATAAATATCAGTCTTGTCATGACCACGCAGCCATTTTTCGGCCATAAACCACGGGTTATTCAAACGGCCGTATTCCTGTGCATATTGTACCAGGTTAGGTACGCCCATTGGGCCCTTGTAAATATCTTTCAGGTCGCGCACGTCATAATCTGCCGACCCATACACTTTAAACATGTATATATAACTGTTTGGGCCGTAGCTAACATCAGGAATGTTTGGAGTATACTGTTTGTTAAAGTTCATACTTCCATCAATGCTCAGCTTTGATGTTATGTTATAGCTCGAATTAAGGCTGAAGTTGTCAGAATTTAACTTAGTATTCGGGAACATACCTTTTTGGTAAAGGTGCGTATATGACAACCTGATGTTGTAATTTGAACCGCTTGCTGCAACGGCCAGGTTGTTGGTAGATATAATACCTGTTTGTCTGAAATTAGCGAAGTTGTCTTTACCACGGGCAATCCACGGAGTTGGCGTACGTACACCTGTTACGGTATTGTAAGGGCTATCGTACTGACGCAATAACTGGCCTTCAAAGCGTGGACCGTATTCACCTAAACGGTTGCCGTTATCGTACAAAGCATCGGCAGCAGGTACATAAACGTTACTGTTATCTTTAGCCTGGTACTCATAATGGTAAGCATTACCGCGTCCGTATTCTGTTTGTGCTTCAGGCGCTGCAATAAGGCCACCTTCAAACAAAGTGCTGCTGTTTAAGTTAACTTCCCAACCTTTTTTATCGTTTGTTCCTTTTTTAGTAGTAATAATAATTGCACCGTTTATACCTCTTGAACCATACAATGCTGCGGCATTGGGTCCTTTTAATATAGTATAGGTATCGATATCATCGGGGCTTATATTCCAGGTATCCGAGTTGATCGGGCTGCCGTCAACCACAAAAAGCAAATCCTTGCTACCACGTAAAACAATTTCGGGCCTGCCCAATAATTCGGCATTGGTACCTACTGTTAAACCGGCAACTTTACCTGCTAATGAGTTGATAGGGTTAGGTTCACGGGCTTTAACCAATTCAGGGCCTTTAACTTCCTGAACAGAGTAACCAATTTTCCTTACTTCTTTTTTTATACCGTAAGCTGTCACCACAACTTCCGTTAAAGCTTTTGAATCGGTTTTCATTGTTACCGAAAGATTGGGATCGGTACCAATTTCAACCTCCTGCGGTGCGTAACCGAGGAATTTAAACGTTAAAACCTGGCCTTTTGAGGCACCAATGGTAAAACGGCCTTCGCGGCCTGTGACCGTACCCGTCGAGGTTCCTTTAATCTGAACAGCCACCCCCGGAAAAGGCTGGTTATTTTCATCCAAAACAATACCCCTAATTGTTGTATTCTGGGCGTACAGGTTACTGCATATAAATACCGAGGCAATTATAATAAGTAACCATCGAGAAACTTTGAGTAAATTTTTTTCCATCGCAAGTTTATTTTTCTTGCAAAACTATTACCGCAGTGTTAAGCCCGAATTGTTAGCGTAACATTAAAGAATTAAGAAATCATGAAGAAAATGATTTTTAGGCGCTTAACATATCCAAAATGTTAAATTTTGTTAAAATCATAACCCCAGGGAAAAATATATCTTATTGATTAATTGCATTATTTCTTTTTATTAATTTAACTATTGCCGTATATGACCCGCTAAAATGTCTTGATCGGCCCGCACTAATATGACCGGTTTACGGCTACATTTGATCATTCAAAATCAATTCAACAACCCTACTATTATGGAAATCAGACAAAAGATCACCCCGTTTTTATGGTTCGACAATAATGCCGAAGAAGCCATCAATTTTTATATTGCTGTATTTGAAGGATCGGCCATAGGCGACCTTGCGCGGTACGGCGATGCAGGCCCCGGCAAAACAGGCAGACTAATGACGGGTACATTCAGTTTGGCAGGCCAGCAGTTTATGGCGCTTAACGGCGGCCCGATGTTTAAATTCAACGAGGCAGTATCGTTGTTTGTTGATTGTAAACACCAGGGAGAAGTAGATTACTTTTGGGAAAAACTATCCGAAGGTGGCCAAAAATCGCGCTGCGGATGGCTGAAAGATAAATTTGGTCTGTCGTGGCAAATAGTACCCGACACCCTGACCAAGGTTTTATATGGAGCAGACCGTGAAGGCTCGGCAAGGGCTATGCAAGCCATGATGAAAATGGATAAGCTTATTGTTAAGGATTTGCAGGACGCTTACGATGGTAAGTAACAACACCTAATATAATAACCAGCCAGTTTGCAAACAGCCTGGCCGGTTTTACCGTGCATAATTTTCGGGCGCATTGTAACAATTAAGTTGGCAAACAGCCTAAACCTGGCTTTATTTATTAAATTGCAGTTTAAATTAACTGACTGACTTATGAAACAACTGCTACTCTGCTTAGGGCTTGCTTTATGCTGTTCGCTTGCGGGCGCACAAACTGTCCCGCCATCTGACGATGCCACCTATATCAAGGACAATTACACCAAGATGGAAAAGTACATTACCATGCGCGACGGTAAAAAACTTTTCACTTCCATTTACCTGCCGAAAGATCAATCAAAAAAGTACCCCATCATGATGACGCGTACGCCGTATACCGTTGCCCCTTATGGCGAAAACGAATACAGGCGCACACTTGGTCAAAACATGTTGTTTGCCAGGGCAGGGTATATTTTTGTTTACCAGGATGTGCGTGGCCGGTGGATGAGTGAAGGCGACTACGTAGATGTACGCCCTATTTTGGATAAGAAAAAAAGCAAAACCGATATTGACGAAAGCACCGATACTTATGATACTATTGACTGGCTGGTAAAAAACCTGCCGAATAATAATGGCCGCGTTGGTATTGAAGGTATCTCCTACCCTGGCTTTTATTCCAGTGCCTCGTTGCCAAACGCACACCCCGCATTGAAGGCTGTATCGCCACAGGCTCCGGTTACCGATTGGTTTATAGGCGACGATTTTCACCACAATGGTGCGTTTATGATGATGGATGCATTTAACTTTTACAGTGGCTTTGGCATCCCGCGGCCCAAGCCTATTACACCAAAAGAATTTAAAAGCAATATTAAACCTGTATTTAAGGATAACTACAAATTTTACCTGGAAATGGGTGCGTTGCCCAATTTCAAAAAGAAATACATGGGCGATTCAATCAAATTCTGGAACGATTTAATGTCGCACCCTAATTATGATGCATTTTGGAAAGCAATGAACATCCGCCCGCACTTAGTCAACATCAAACCGGCTACCATGACTGTCGGAGGTTTTTTTGACGCCGAAGATTGCTTTGGTGCCTTGCATGTGTATGATGCACTGGAAAAACAAAACCCGCAAAGTCATAAAAACATGCTGGTTATGGGTCCATGGTTCCACGGCGGATGGGAAAGCAAAGATGCTACGCTTTTTGCCGATCAGAATTTCGGATCTAATACAGCCGAATGGTTCCGCGAAAACATCGAACTTCCGTTTTTTAATTACTATTTGAAAGATGAAGGCAAAATGGAGTTACCCGAGGCCAGCATATTCATAACAGGCAGCAACCAATGGAAAAAGTTTGAAACATGGCCGCCAAAAAACACCACCGAAAAAACACTTTACTTTCAGCCTGATGGCAAATTGTCATTCACTGCTCCATCGGCAACTGATAGTTTTGACGAATATGTAAGCGATCCGAATGCGCCCGTACCTTACCAGGACGGCATCCAAAAAGGCCGTACGCGCGAATATATGCTGGACGACCAACGTTTTGCCGGCCGCAGGCCCGATGTTAAGGTTTACCAAACAGATACCCTTACGGAAGATATGACCCTGACAGGCCCTGTAATGGCCGATCTGTTTGCATCAACAACCGGTACCGATGCCGACTATGTAGTAAAGCTGATTGATGTTTTCCCTGATGATTACCCTAATGCAAACCCCAATCCTAAAAATGTAACCCTTGCCGGTTACCAGATGCTTATCCGTGGCGAAGTGTTCAGGGGGCGTTTCCGTAATTCGTTCGAAAAACCGGAAGCATTTGTTCCCGGTAAAGTTACCGAAGTAAAATATGCACTGCCCGATGTTGGCCATACCTTCAGGAAAGGTCATCGCATTATGATCCAGGTACAAAACTCCTGGTTCCCGCTGGTTGACCGCAACCCGCAAAAGTTTGTGGATATATACCAGGCCACCGATGCCGATTTCCAGAAAGCAACCCACCGTATTTACCACGACGTACAAAACAAATCGTCGGTAAAAGTTACCGTATTAGAAAATTAACAGTTAAAAAAATTAATAACCAGAAAAAGGGTTAGCGAAACAAATCGTTAATCCGTTTTTTATTGAGCGACGTTTTAACCACTATAGCTTAGCTGTCTTTATCTCACATCCCCTATCTATCGCAATCGCTGTTCTCCTTTTCGTCCTGACTTGATACTAAGTGCCTGATACTAAAATAAATTTCATTTAAAATTTGGAGTTGTGATGAATCTGTATTATCATTGCAGTGTACTAATATAGTAGTACACTAAATTAAACTCCATGATTAGCATTAACCACCTAAACTTTGGGTACCAAAAAAATCAATTGGTACTTAACAACCTTAACCTGCGCATAAAGCCGGGACATATTTACGGGCTACTTGGGCGCAACGGCGCAGGCAAATCCAGCTTGCTGCATAATATTTGCGGGCTTTTGTTTCCGCTAAGCGGCTCCTGCGATGTAGCCGGCCAAAACCCGGCACAGCGATCTCCAGAGTTTTTACAGCAGGTTTACCTGCTGCCCGAAGAAATTTACCTGCCTAACGTATCTATCAAAAACTACCTCAGTATTTATGCCCCCTTCTACCCAGCGTTTGACCATGACATGTTTTACCGCTTTTTAACTGAGTTTGAAATTCCGCAGGACAACAAACTACAGCGTATGAGTTATGGTCAAAAAAAGAAAGTGTTAATAAGCTTCGCGCTGGCCACACAGGCAAAGGTATTACTGATGGACGAGCCAACCAATGGTCTTGATATCCCATCCAAAAAACAATTTCGCAAAATTATTGCCGGCGTAATTAAGGATGATCAGCTCATTATCATCAGTACCCACCAGGTAAAAGATCTGGATAGCCTCATTGATTATGTAATGATACTGGAAGACCAGCAAATTATCCTCAACCAGCCGGTAGAAAACATAACCGATAAACTTGCCTTTAAGCAGGTGATGAACCTTGACGACGTTGCCAGCCCCATTTACAGCGAGGGTGCCTTAAAAGGCTACGCTGTGGTAGCCATTAACCACAAAAAAGAAAACTCGAGGCTGGATATGGAGATGTTTTTTAACGCCGTACTTACCGAAAAACAACAGGTGCTTTCACAATTTAACTAAAAAAACATGCAAGTTTCAATACACAGAATTTGGTTGCTGATACGCAAGCAATGGGCCGAAAACCAGCAACTTTACATATTAGGTATGCTGGCCATGGCAGGGATCATTGCCGGCCTGATCATATACAATATATCATCGTTTGAAGGCTTTGACAAGCGCTCCCAGAAAAACCTGTTTTTTTTAAGTATGGTAGTAGCCGGAAGCATTTTTGCCACCACCATTTTAAGCCAGTTTAATACTAAACATGCCGGCATCCAGGCTTTAATGCTCCCCGCATCGGCCATTGAAAAATTTGTTGTGGCCGCAATATATAGTATCATTGTTTTCCCGGTTTGTTTTGTTGCCATAATATACCCTTTAATAGCCTTTGGCCATTATATAGATCGAGAGCTGATTGGTAGTAACAACTTACTGTACACCGTGAATGGGGACCAGGAAGAATTGATATTTATTTTCATATTCCTGATACTTCAAAGTGTGGCACTATTTTGCTCGGTGTTGTTTAAGCGCTACGTATTTATAAAATCGGCGATATTGGTAATTGTTGTATTTTTTGGGGTGATAATTTTAAATCCTTTGGTTGCCCGGCAGATAGTAACTGTAGATACCGGAAAACCTGTTATTGCCAACATCAGCGAAACCTATTACGATGTAAACCACAATATTGTAGGCCATAAAGAAGTGAAAGAATCCACCTGGACACGAATTCGCTCTGCAATGCCCTATTCCGAAATGGAGATTAACAACTGGTTTGTGAAGAAAAAGCACAACGGCGTTAATTATATATCATACAACATGGAAGTACGTAATAAATACAACGCAGCATTTTACGCCCTGCTTGTGATAAGCATACCTTTTTTATGGTTAATTACCTGGTTTAGGCTTAAAGAAAAAGAATTGTAACCCTCAAAGGTAAAAACCATGGATTTTAACAATACACAAGCCATATACCTGCAAATAGCAGATTATGTGTGCGACAAAATACAACTAAAGGTATGGCAGGAGGATGAAAAAATACCTTCGGTACGTGAGCTTGCCGTTATGCTGGAGGTAAACCCCAACACAGTAATGCGATCATATGAGCACCTGCAAGCCCAGGAAATAATTTACACAAAACGTGGCATGGGTTATTTTGTGCAGGCCAACGCTGCAAAAAACATCCTGAAAACAAGGCGAGACCAGTTTATGGACGAAGAATTGCCCCTCCTGTTTAAAAAAATGCAGATGCTTGGCATCCCCGGAAACGATTTGCAAAGCAGGTACCAGGAATTTATAAATAAACCTAACAGCTAAACCTTAATATCAATTTTATGAAAACCAGCACAAAATTAATCATCATACTTTTTACCTGTATCCCGGTATCATTACTGGCCTACAATCTGCTCCTTAAAGTCCAGTACAACAGAGGTAACTTTAACCGCGACCTGTACCCGCAGGATAACAGCGTATTTGTTACCAAGCCTGTTTCGCCAGCGTTTAAACATATAGTGATAGATGGATCGCTTAAGATGAAACAAACCGGCAGCTTTGAACAGTGGATGGCCCGCATCTGGATTGGCAAAAACAACCAAACAACACATCCCGGCGCAAATACAGTAACAGTAAATAATGATTTAAAGGAGAACCTGGAAACTGTGGTAAAAAACGACACGTTGTTTATAGCGTTCCGGGTAAGAGACAAATTTGATAATAACGCCAGGAACTGGAATGATGAGGGTGATATCGTAAAGATTTTTGCAGACGATGTTCAATCTGTTGATATTAAATTCGCTTTTGTAACTATAGCCGGCAACCTAAACAATGCCGATTCTTTAAAACTGCATGTTGCTGATGGCAGTCATTACCAGGTAAACAACCTGTCAATTAAAAAACTGGATATAGTGGCGGCAGACAGCTCATATGTAAGCGTTACAAAAAGCAATCGTATTAGTATGCTTAACTACTCACTTCTGGGCAAAAGCAGTCTTAAAGTTGATGAAAAACCCGCCAGTCAGTTCCATCCCGGTCGGCTTGATAGTACTGCTAACATTCAACTTACAGGCAGGGCAACTTATATGCAAAATCAGCTGCATTGAATTTTGAAAGTTATAATCGCATAAGTCATGATCAGATCAGTAAACTTTTGGATCGGGGCCATCTTACTGGCATTCGTGCCCTTACTATTAATCGATATCGGAACGCATTATCTTGCCTGGCAAACAGAAGTAAGAGAACAGGTTATTTACGCAGTGCAGGACGTTTACACTTTTAGCAAGCACGATAAAGCGGCAATTTTAGATAAAGCATTTGAGCGCAACCAGGCTTTAACATTACTTGTCGCATTTAAAGCTTTTTTTAGCCTGTTGTTCTTAATCGCCAGTATCTATATGCTCAAAAAGTTTGTAAAGAGCAATAAAACGGGCTTCCTTAAACCATTGCTGCACATAGTTAGCCTGGCAATTGTGTTTTTAGGTTTAAAACTTTTGTGGGTGATGACACTGAATACACCACAGGGTGCAAAGTTTATCAACGTTAATGAAGGCGACGTCTCGTTTAAAAAACTGATAGCCGATAATTTTAAAGGCAAAGTGGTGTATGTTGATTTTTGGGGCACAACCTGCGGTCCCTGCCTGGCCGAGTTTGAAAACTTTACCCAACCCTTAAAATCGAGGTACAAAACAAACGCCAACATAGCTTACCTGTATATATCCCGGGGAAACCAGTATTTGTGGAAACAACAGATAGAAAAATATAAAATAGACGGCAGCCATATTTTCCTGGACGATAAAGCGTACGACAACTTATACCACAATGCACTTGACAACGATACTGCTATGGTTTATATGCCCCGTTACCTTATTACAAGTAAAGCAGGTAACGTAGTAATCAACGCCGCCCCAAGCCCGGGTGATAAACAACAGCTGTACGGGCAATTGGATATTTATTTAAATCAGCAATAAAAACCTATCCTTATAAAACAAAAAAGATGGGTAGCCTAAACGCTATCCATCTTTTGTTTACAACTAAATGTAATGCTTAATTATTTCGCAACTTTTTTAGCTGGGATCAAAGGAACGATGATAACTGCTAAAAACAGGGCAACTTCTAATACGATTAACATGATTTTAATTTTTTAATGATTATAAAATTATTGATGGGGATTGATACCTAATTATTTCGCAACTTTTTTAGCTGGAATTAACGGTAATACAATAACTGCTAAAAATGCGGCAACTTCTAATACGATTAACATAGTTTTAATTTTTTAAGTGATTTATATATTATTAATAGCTCCAGGAAGCATATTGTTAATCGCATAAATCCCTAATTTATATGGGCTTAAGTGATAAACATTTTCGGTTTCCTGAACAGTCATCGACTAAAAACATGCCATAAAAATCGCCGGGTTTTTAAAGGCTAAAAAGCAAAAAAATAAAATTGCGGTATTTTAAAATTCATAAAACTTGAAGGGCTATTTCGAAAAATAAAAAGATGCTTTAAGAAGCAATAAAAAAATAAACTCTTTTTTTCAGAAGTAAAATTTCCGATCATCCGAAATCAATAAAATCATGTCACAAAAACCTGACATAACTAAAAATTGATGTATTTCACCTTAAGAAAAAGAAAAATATGTTCCAAAAAAGCCTTTTACCTGAAAAAATATGGCTTCATTTGTTGTTTCAACAAAAAAACAGGGTTATTAACTGTCGATTTTTATCTCCTTAGCCTTTTGACATTTTTTTTGCCAATTTGTCATATAACATGACACAACCCAGGGATACTGACAAAATATCCTAAAAAATCCGCCAAAAACCTGCCAAACAAGGCAACTATATTCCAAATTGCGGCCGAATTTCATAATTACGGGTATGCCAAACTGTTTTTAGCCAAGTGTGCCAATAATCAAACAATTTGGTTAAATTGAGGGTTGGTTTAATAGTTTAACCATTTACCTAACCATGAAAAAAACATTAGTGCTTCTGAGCTTTCAGCTTTCGCTCTCATTTTTTGGTTCGGCCCAGGATATTAAAGGCAACTATGCCATCAAAAACGTACAAACTGGTATGCTGATAAGGGTGAAGGATGCCGGATCAAAAAATGGCACGTCCTTGGTTGCCTACTATCCCGAAAATTGGAAATGCATGACCTGGAATTTTAAAATTCCAGGTGGAATTAGCTACCAGCTACAAAACTTACTCACCAGCAAAACTTTCCAACCGGTTACAAAGGCCGATATCGACGTAGCATTTGAGGAGCAACCCCTGGTTGATGCTTCGCCTAACCAGCAATATGAATTTATCGGCATAAAAAAAGATACTTATCTTATTAAATTGAAAGGCACCGATTTATACCTAACGCCGGCCGATATTAAGGGCAAAGTAAACTCGGCCATTATCCTGACATCCAAAAGAAGCACACCCGAACAGTTATGGACGATATATGAACAGTCTCCTGCCATGTAGGTATTAAAAAATGAGGCAACCGGCCTTAACTATTTTGGTAATAGTATTAGCCTGTGTACATCATAAGTGTATCAGAAAAAAAAACAACAAACATTAAACTATTGTTTGCATTAACGCTTTATTATATTTTTGAGATATGAAGCATATATCTATCCTGATACCCAAAGGCGCTATATTAGGCAGCCTTGAAGGTTCGCGCCAGTTATTTACCCAGGTAAACCAGTTCTTTTTATCAATGGGAAAAGATCCTGTTTTTAAAGTTGAGCTTGTTGGCCTGCAAAAAGAAACGCCAATCAGTGGTGGTTGTTTCACCGTAAATTCACATCTTTTAATCTCGGATATTAAAAAAACAGATCTGATCATTATCCCTGCGCTTGACGGCGAAATAAGGAGCGCTATTGAAAACAACAAGGAATTTATCCCCTGGATAATTGATCAATATAAAAACGGGGCCGAAATTGCCAGTTTATGTATGGGAGCATTCCTGCTGGCTTCAACCGGCTTGCTGAAAGGTAAAAGCTGTGCCACCCACTGGATGGCTGCTAACCAATTTCGTACGATGTTCCCGGATGTAAACCTGGTTACCGAAAAAATCATTACCGACGAGCAGGGAATTTACTCAAGTGGCGGTGCCTTCTCTTACCTTAACCTGATCTTGTACCTGATTGAAAAGTTTGCTGGCCGCGATATGGCCATTTTAAGCTCAAAGGTATTTGCTATCGAAATGGAACGTACCAATCAATCATCATTTATTATTTTCCAGGGACAAAAAGACCACTCAGACGATCCGATAAAAAAAGCACAGGAATTTATAGAGAAAAACTATTCAGAAAAAATAAGCGTCGAACAACTGGCCTCCATGTTTGCCTTAGGCAGGCGCAACCTGGAACGCCGCTTTAAAAAAGCTACCTCCAATACCGTAGCCGAATACATTCAGCGGGTAAAGATCGAAGCTGCCAAAGTAAGCCTGGAAAGGTCGCGCGATAATGTTAACGAGGTAATGTATAACGTTGGCTATACCGATAATAAAGCTTTCCGTAATACATTTAAACGTATTACCGGCCTGTCTCCGATGGATTACAGGAACAAATATCAACGCGAATATTTGAACTAATTAATTGGCCCCTTTAACATATCCGTGCAATAAAGTTACCGAGCCCCATTTGAATTCCGGTTATAAACCCGATCGTTTAAAAAACTGCTGAATAGTATCAGGCTTAGTCATTAAAAGTGTCTGGATCCCCAGCTTTTGGGCACCCTCCAAATGCTGTGGACTATCATCTATAAAAAGCGTCTCGACGGGGTTCAGGTTATTTTCATCCAATACCATTTGGAATATCCTGGCTTCGGGCTTGCGCTTGCCGGTAAGATGCGAGTAATACGTTTTTTCGAAAAGGTGATCGTTGCCATCAAACCCAAAATCATCTTTCAGGTATGCCATAATGTGATCATAATGGATAGCGTTGATATTACTCAATAAAAATGTGCGGTATTTTGTTTTCAAATCCAACAGTAATTCGTGGTTCCCTGGCTCAATTCCGAGCAACATACTGTTCCACGTGTCATTTATTTGGCTATCTGTAAGGCCATGATTGCCCGATTTTTGCCTGATATAGTCTCTAAACTCCCCGGCAGACACCTCTCCCCTATCAAATTTATCAAAAATTTCGTCCTGTTGTTTATGACCAAAAAACTCAGCTGCATTACTGATACCCAACTCGTTCCAGCCTTGCTGAGCCCGTCTGAAATCGATATTAAAGATAACATTACCGTAGTCGAAGATGATATTTTTGATATTTTGCATAAAGGGTTTTGTAAATTGACTACAAATATGTAAAATTGCACCCGTTAAATAAACACAAATAACCGCGCCTATAGCTCAGTCGGTTAGAGTAGAAGACTCATAATCTTTTGGTCCCTGGTTCGAGCCCAGGTGGGCGCACAAAATGAAGTTTAACCGCTTCGTAAAACCCTCTAAATTGTTGATTTAGAGGGTTTTTTGTTTTATTCGAATCCTTAAAGAGGATTTGAAGAAACAACTGGAATAATTAATTAGGAATCAGGGTGGCATCACAATTTGTGATATCATCCTTTTCATTTAATATCCCCCCTTTGCTGATCAATGCTTTTTAGGGGTTTTAGGAAACAATGAACGGTTAAGCGCTACGACTTCTTCATGTGTAGGCGGTGTTGAAAATTTCATAAATTTCCCAATAGCCCGATCCCGCAGGTTTGGCGCATTTTCTTTGTCGCCATTGACGAGGGCTCGCCTGAGATCTGCCACGCCCAATTCGGTACAATAGGCCGGAGTGCCCGGTTGGTGCCTCCAGGAATCTGCCAGCGTACCGGCGTCCACAGCATCGAAACCCGTATTGTTGATCAGGGCGGATACTACCTCTTTCGCCTGGTGATCGTCGCCCGACACCGCCATCGCGATCCGGCCTTTGGCACCTTCAGATTTGCCGCCATGTTCAAGGCTATGCGCCAGTAAATTGTTAAAAGCTTTGATCACGGGTCGTCCCAGGGTTTCTGAAACCCATACACTCTCGACTTTGCCATTCTTCAAGTCTTCGATCTCGCCATCCCGGAAAGGGTAATAGTTCGACGTATCGATCACGATCACATTGTCAGAAACTTTTGCCATAAGATCTGATAATTCGGGGATAGCTATTGCGGGAACGGAGACGATAAGTACTTCGACATCTGCTATGATTTGATCTTTAGTGGATGCCGATACGCCCAGCTCCAGGGCTCTTTCTTCCAAACGCTGCTGCTCTCCCTGGCTGTAAATCTTTACCTCGTGACCGGCTATAGCCAATTTCTTTGCGATGGTACCGCCGATAGCACCGGCGCCTATAATTCCTATTTTCATTACGTTTGCTTTTAAATCCTTAATAAATTCTTTTGCAAAATTGATGAATTTTTACTTTCCTTTGTATAGTACTTTCCCGAAGGAAAGTGGAATAGTTTTAATGAGCGTTTATGGCAGCAAAAAAAGTATACTGTGATTGCATCGAAACGATAAAGCCTGTGAGGGATGCACTCGAAGTGATCAATGGTAAATGGAAACTACCCATTATTATTTCTGTAGGCGTTGGAAACGATCGGTTCACCGATATACAGCAAAGTATCCCCGGTATTACGCCCAAAGTTTTGGCCAAAGAACTGAAAGACCTCGAACAGAACCGTTTGGTCGTCAGGACTGTGATCGATGGCTACCCGGTGAAGATCACCTATCAATTGGCTCAATATGCTGATACGCTGACGCCGATCATTTATTCCTTGAAAGACTGGGGTTTAAATCACCGTAAAAAGGTCACGGAACGGGAATAATGATTTACTTAGTCATCCTCTACCCTTAATCAGTAATGCTAAATCGTGTCAGTTCTCGCTATGAGACCCAGAGAGTGATACCAACAACGGTTTTTATTTATTTTTTTATTACTTTGGTATATGAGAATATCAGCTGCTCAATCTTTTATCGTCCCGCAAAAATCTTCTGCAATACCAGGCACCATTCAAAATGATGCAGATAATTTTCATATACTGGATCTTGGCATAGCTGATAACCCGGTTTTTTCATTTAAATATAGCAGGAAGATATTTTACACCGCCACTTTATTGCAGGGGGAATATCGACTTGAATTTGAAGATAGAAACATTGATATTTCGGGTAACTCCTTACTTTTCACCACTACCAAAATTCCTTTTGGGATTCACGAGACTGGTTTGGGATACGCCGGGATCAGCTGCATGTTTAAAGAGGAGTTTATTACTAAGGCTAACAGCGGTTATCGTTTACTTGAATTCCCGATTTATAAACCAGGAAGGCAGAACATCTATTCGCTCACAGATGAGCAAACGAAAGATTTTATTGATATCTACATTAAAATATTTGATGAAACACGAGCCAATAGCGCCTTTAAAGATAATCTTCAGCGCACTTATTTACTTGAAATCATTTTTAATGCACAAAAGCTCGCCCCGGTTAGCTCATTCGTAAAAACAAATAATACAACCGAAGTTATTGCCTGTTCCTTTATCAGATTATTAGAATCCCAGTTTCCCATAGAATCCCCGCAGGATGCGATTAAATTTAAAACCGCGAAGGATTTCGCAGACAGCCTGTCACTCCATCCCAATTATTTGAACCGCCAGGTAAAATTATCTAAAGGAAGTACCGTAACAGAGATCATCGCTGCAAGACTTGTTCAGGAGGCTAAGATCTTATTAAAATTAACCAACTGGAACATTGCGGAGATCTCCTCTGCACTCGGCTTCGAGGAGCCGTCACATTTCAATTTATTTTTTAAAAAGCATGCCAGCAGTTCTCCTACAGAATACAGAAAACTACGTAAAGAATAGTTTGCTGCATCAAAGCTCTGAGACAAGAAAGTTTGATTTTAGTAAGGATCGGTTTTATTTGCGCTAACATTGGCTACGCCATCCGCTCTACCTTTGCATTGTAATTAAACAATTTGCAAATATGACAAAGATAGCATTAGTGACCGGAGCCAATAAGGGCATTGGTTTTGAAACAGCGAAACAACTTGCACAACATAACATCAAAGTTTTATTAGGGGCAAGAAATGAAACTGAAGGTAAAAAAGCGGAAGCGGCCTTAAGAGAAGCATCATTAGATGTCACCTTTGTTAAACTTGACATCAGTAATCCGACTGATATTGATGACGTTAGAAAATATATTGAAAGCGAATATGGTGTCTTGGACATTCTAATCAACAATGCAGCCGTATTCTTAGACGGCGCGTGGTTCGGAAATAACACGGAAACTGTACCCATACAAATCCTGCGGGATACTTTTGATATTAATTATTTCGGTACCGTAGAGCTGACTCAGGCATTATTGGCCGCAATCAAAAAAAGCAAAGCAGGGCGTATTGTAAACATCAGCAGCTTGTCCGGTTCCTTTGGTGCTCATTTGGATAAAGAACATTGGTTATACGCTTTAAAACCTTATGCTTATAGTGCGTCAAAAACGGCATTGAACCAGTTCACAGTTTTTCTGGCTAATGCACTCCGCGAAACTAAAATAAAAGTAAACGCAGCAAATCCTGGCTGGGTTAAAACATCCCTTGGCTCTGACCAGGCGCCTCTTACACCTGAAGACGGCGCGAAAACAGGCGTAGCATTAGCCCTGCTGGATGACAATGGACTAACGGGCACTTTTTCTGAGTCTGGTGAGGTATTGCCATGGTAGATACCCTGACTTCTATGATTAAATAGAACACTATGATATAACAAAATAGATAAAAGATAATTTGAATCTATTTTGTTAGTTTTAAGGCATGAAAGTTAACCTCTTATGAGAACATGACAATATACCCTTAGCCGTTCTCTTTCATGGCTTTCTTTAGCCAAACACCCCTTTGCTTTGTTTTCCGCAGGAAGCGGCGGCTTTAAAAACGGAGCAGGGGCGATCAGCGCGCCGGCCTCCTGCCTTAAAAAAGCCACCGCCGCCATCCAGATGGCCGTTGCCGCTAAAAGAAGATACAAAGGATAATAAGCATGGATGCTTAAATGGTTGTGGTAGTAAAAATAATCAACTGCTGTAAAAGGGATCCACAAAAGCCATAACAAGCCGAAACCCGTCAGCAAACGATATAGCCAGTGCAATTCATAGCGGTACCGGTCATTCCCGGTAAATTTCAGGCGTCGGTAAAAGTGTTCTATCAGCCTGTGAGACGCGTACAAGTAGGCACCGACCGAAAGAAAAGCCAGCAATTGTAAAACAGGGTCGAGTTGCTGAAAGGTCAGCGTATGATAAGTGGCTGCACCCGTGCTGATACTTTCCTTTATCTCCAATGCCCGGGCACCCAACTCCAGCAACAGCGGGCTTAAATGCAGCAGATCGTTAAACCGGAATTTATACTCCGGCCGGGTTATCTTGAGCACATAAAAGAAAATAAGTGGGCCTAAAGCCAAAGAAAATTGCAGCAGCAACCAGCTCCAATGAGGAAAATAGCGATCAATACCGATATCCCTACCCAGTATCCAAAGCAGCCACAGGACCACTATTGCCAGGACCAAACTCAAAAAGCGGTTTGCTGCCCGGTTGATCCTTTTGGCGAATCCCAACTGTAGAGCAAAAGAGAGCCCTATAAATATTGCTCCCAGAAATACCAGGTCATAAGGAGTGATATGGAAGATATATTCATTCAAGTTATTCTTTACTTCAATTCCTGTTCCAAACCATTAACTTATTAATATAAAGCGAATTGTATTTTATTGGTTCGAATTAATGTAACGATTGCGGACATGGTACCGTACGATTGCGAACGCCCCGTATTTCGATTATCGATACAAAAAATAAAAAATTTGGGATTGCATAACCATAATCGGGTCTACTCCCAATAATTTAAAAATAACCATCAACTACAAAAACGAACAAAGGCATAAAAGCCCGGTTGACATTCCAACCGGGCTTTAAATGCTATTTAGAGGCCCATGTATCGTCATTTATTGTTGCCGCAAGAGTCAAATCAGCCTCAAAAGTGTTCGCGTTTTTGTAAGTTTTGGGCTACTATAATAAGTTTAAACCTCTAACAGTTTGACTGTTAGAGGTTTAATTGTTTTTTTTAGCTAAGGCATTTTTCTGTCAGAATCTTCCCGCTATCAAGTAATGTGCTATTAATCAGAAATTTGAATTATTTTTCAGGTATTCTAATCCCTTTTGGGGATTTGTTTCAAATACTCTTTAAATTTCCAGGACTAAATCATTTTCATTATCATCTATTCTGTCCGGCCTGTTTGAGGTTTAATTCCATAAAGTGGATATGTTTCGCAATCTTTTTCGATGGAAACCTTCGGAATAAGTATCGCAAAATTTAAATTTTCGGAATTACCCAAACCGGTTCCTTGTCTGCCAACGCGCTTTCGCCATATTGATACTATCTCAGTGTTACAAAATTTCTTGTTCGTACGGGATAACGCTTCATTCCCAAATGTTAAAGACCATAAGATCAATCTGAATAATTATGACTTTACCGATGGTGCAAATTTTCGGAGAATACAAAATCTCAATGGGTTTTAATGGGGCTTCGATCCTTAAATAAACAGGTAACTAATTGACAAATAAGCAAATGAATGTCTTAAACTCCTGCAAAACAATTTGAAGTTGATTCGATAAAATAACATGATTATATATTCCTGGTACAAAAATATGTACAAATGCGCAACTTCAATGACTGCTGTAACTTTACATTTGTACCACAAACCGTATGTCTTAACAGCTAAAAGGATTACGTTCTTCTGGGATGTTAAAGAGTTAAAATTTTGTTTATGCCTACTTTTAAGCAAGCAGTGTAAATGATCTTAGAAGGGTCAGATCGAGCGGTCATACGAATGTGCTTAAGCGCGTATAATCCTGGTGAATTAATTTCCGACAAATAACTAAACAGATTAGAACCGCCTTGAAACTTTGACGAACACAACAGAAAGCTATACTTAATATGGCTTTTAAAACTATAAACCAACAACAAAACATGAATCGTACCTTTAACCTTACAGCTTACTTTATCCTGTTTTTGGGATTATCAAACCAGCTGATTGCTCAAAACAAGCGCATTGACGTGACGTCGCCCAACGGCGAGATAAAAGTATCGATCAGTTTAGGCGATAAAATATATTACTCGATATCGGGGAACAACAAGGAACTGCTGACAAAGAATCATTTATTACTTGAGCTGAAAGATGATGTACTTGGTGGAAATCCAAAACTGAAATCGGTAAAGAAAACTAAAGTTGAGGAGTTAATAAAACCCTACGTTCCGTTAAAATACGCCGTCGTTAAAAATAATTATAACGATCTGTTAATGACCTTTAAAGGAAATTATGCGGTGGAGTTTCGTGTTTTTGATGATGGTGCCGCTTACCGGTTTATCATCAGTAAAAAAGACGAGGTAGAGGTAATGAACGAGGATTTCTCTATTAATTTCCCCGATAACTACCTACTGCATTTACAACAGAACAACGGATTTAAAACCGCTTATGAAGAACCTTACCAACACGTTGAATCAACTAACTGGAAACAAAACGATAATATTGCTAACCTTCCAGTACTAATTGATACCAGAACGCAATATAAAATATTAATCAGCGAATCTGACCTTTCCGATTACCCGGGTATGTTTCTTAAAGGCTCTGGAAATAACGGCGCACAGGGTGCCTTTCCAAAAACACCGCTTGAGTTTGGACCAGACGGAGATCGCAGTCAGAAAATTTTAAAATCGGCGGATTATATTGCTAAAACGACCGGAACCAGGAAATTCCCGTGGCGCTGTTTTGTGATTACAAAAGACGATAAGCAGCTTATAGAAAACACAATGACGCTAAAACTGGCAACAAAATGCAGCATTGACGACCCATCATGGATAAAACCCGGACAGGCAAGCTGGGAATGGTGGAACGATGCTGCACCTTACGGGCCTGACGTTAATTTTGTATCGGGCTATAACCTGGAGACTTATAAATACTATATAGACTTTGCTTCAAAATTTGGTATCAAATATATTGTTATGGACGAAGGCTGGGCTAAAAACACCGCCGACCCCTATACTCCAAATCCAAAAGTTGATTTAAAAGAATTGATCCGGTATGGCAAAATGAAGAACGTGGATATCATCCTTTGGCTAACTTGGTTAACAGTACACCAAAATATGGACATCTTTAAAACCTTTCATGAATGGGGAATAAAAGGTGTTAAGATCGATTTTATGGACCGCAGCGATCAATGGATGGTTAATTATTATGAAGATGTAGTAAAAGAGGCCGCCAGGAATCAAATATTTGTTGATTTTCATGGCGCATTTAAGCCCTCAGGTTTGGAGTATAAATATCCAAACCTGGTTTCGTACGAAGGTGTGAGGGGATTGGAACAAATGGCTGGTTGCTACCCGAATAACAGTGTTTATCTTCCATTTATGCGCAATGCCGTTGGCCCCATGGATTTTACACCGGGTGCAATGATCAATATGCAACCTGAGGTTTACAGCGCAGCACGGCCAAATGCGGCAGCAATCGGTACCCGGGTTAACCAGCTTGCTTTATATGTTGTTTTTGAAAGCGGTATACAAATGCTGGCAGATAATCCTACCCTTTATTATCGCAGTTCAGAATGTACTGAGTTTATTACCAGTGTACCAACTACCTGGGATGAAACTAAAGCATTGGTGGCTAATGTTGGCGAGGTAGCTGTAGTTGCTAAACGTAAAGGCGAAAAGTGGTTTATTGGCGGTATAGTCAATGGTAAAGAAAAAACAAGAGAAATGGAGTTAAACTTTGACTTTTTAGAAAAAGGCAAAATATATTCCATGACTTATTTTGAAGATGGTATTAACGCCGACCGCCAGGCAATGGATTACCGCCTTAAAACCATGCAGGTAAAAGCTGGCGACAAAATAACCATTAAAATGGCTCGCAACGGCGGATGGGCTGCTGTACTTAAATAACGTTTTGGTTTGCACACAGCTAAACGCATATTTACGAAACCAGTAAAACACATCATTTTATACCCATAAACCATAAGAATTTAAAATCACGACCGTGCATAAATATTAATGCTGTTGTTTTCAATTACTAAGCCAGAGGCCTTTGTGCAAACTCATTTTTAGTGTGTGATAATAAAGCGCCCACAGCTAACGGCAAAAATCTTGACAATAAAGCAGCCAATGAAATTGCCAATAAGATGATTAGGCAAATTAAAAATACGTGCAGATGTTTTAGCCCATATACATGCTAACCACTCATATCATTTTTAAGATTGATGCAGTTAGACCTTGTTCTTGTTAAAATAATATGAGTTCGGGATAAGGAAAAGGATAATTGGGGTAGAGTTTAAATTTATAAATATTTAAATGTCAATAAGATATAAATCCTATCAACTCCTAAGCAATTCTCAGACCCTTATATCGACCTCACGTTAACTCAATAACATCGTGAAGGCCCTCGATAGCTGCAACCAATTATTCAGCAAAGCGGGGAGCAAATGATGATATCTGCTCCCCGCTTTTGCGCTATTTAAACTATTTAATCAGAATCTTATTTTTTACTGAATAACTGAATTTGGTAACTGAAGCTGGTGTCTTTTGCATATACTCTGTACTGTTCCAGCGGGCGCGGGCCGCAACCATACGAGCCAACACCTAAAGTTTTATGGCTGATGCATAATACTGTGCCTTTGCTTTTTGGCAAATCTATCTTGTACTCCACGTCTGTCATTTCTTCATCACTGTAAGGCAGCGCGGTTATCTGGAACAGCTCACCGGTTTGTTTAACGGCTATTCCGGTACCTTTAGCAGTGCTCACATTAGCCCACCTTACATCTTCATGGTTGCCACAATCCATCGGTTTTTCATATGGGGTTTGCTGCTGCGCTATGCTGCTTAAGTAATGGCCAACATCAAACCCACTCTTCCTGTCGGCATAGTTTTCCATTGGGCCACGGCCAAAATATTCAAATTGATCCATATCCTGTTTCAGGAACAACCGTACACCCAGCCTGGCCAGCACCAGTTTGGCATCGGCGTTAAAGCTCACTTTATTATCGGCTTTAATAACGCCATAGCTGTTTATGGTATAAGTTACCTGGTGATGAACAACAAAATCGTGTTTGCCGGTACCAGTAAGGTTTACCGTGATCTCCACTTGTCCGGCAGATGGCTGGATGCTTTTTACTGCATCGGCTTTCCAGGCAATCTCTTTCAGGCCATATTTAACCCAATCGTCATAAGCCCACATATCATCCTTACGGTGAGGCGCACGCCACAGGTGCAACATAGGGCCGCCGTTGTCCTGCAAAACGTTTTGGCCGTCTTTCTCCATTTTCGAGAAAGTACCTTTTTCCTTATTAAATTCCAGGCTAAAACCTTCGCCTTTTACCTTGATATTATTGCTGGCATCTAATAAAGTTAGTTTACCAGTTGCGGGTTGTTCTTTAGCTGCCGCGATAGCTATGGGCAGTTCCAGTTGCTGAGCAGCAACCTCAAATCCTTTTTTTGCCCACATTTTATCGGCAGCCAGGCTAAACGATACCCTCAGGAAATATTCTGCTCCGGGTTTAGGTGTAACATTATAGGGAACCTTGACATCAATCTCTTCACCCGGCTTAATCTCCTTAAGCGCTAAATGGCCCAACGATACAACTGTCCCATTTTCAGTTACTTCCCATTTGGCGGTTAAGCCGTTCAGGTTAATAAACTGGTAGCGATTTTTAATGGTAACCAAACCGTTCTTCAGGTCTTTCGGATGAATGCTGATCCACTGGTATGCATGTTTTAACTCGGGATAGTGCGGTTTTAACGATCTATCCGAAAACACAACGCCTTTATGTATAAAATACTGATCATTCGGATACTCGCCAAAACCGCCGCCAAAAGCGGTGATCGGGTGCTTCGGGTCCCGGTTATTGTAAATACCCTGGTCCTGCCATTCCCAAATAGCGCCTCCTAATAGTTGCGGGTATTTATCAAACAGGTCGTTATAAATATCAACCGAGCCCATGGAGTTGAACATGGCGTGCGCATACTCGCATAAGTAAAACGGCTTAGTCAGGGTTTGATCATTTGCGTGCTTTTCCAGGTTCTCCACATCGGTGTACATCTCGCTGTCCATATCGGCAGGATTGTTTTTGCCGATACCAAAACCCTGGTAGTGCGTTGGGCGTGTGTTGTCAATGTCTTTGATCACTTTCAGCACAGCCCTGAAGTTTGAGCCGCCACTGCCACACTCGTTACCTAACGACCAGATAATAACCGAAGGATGGTTTTTAAAATTCTCTACATTGGCAACGTTCCTATCAATAAGTGCGGCTTTTATCCTGGGCTCTTCATTAAATTCATCCCATGCACCATGGCTTTCCAAATTGGCCTCGGCAACCAGGTAAATTCCGTACTGATCGCACAATTCATACCATCTTGGGTCGTCAGAATAGTGGCAGGTGCGCACGTGGTTACAATTGGCTTGTTTAATGAGCACAATATCCCTTATCATTTGCTCCTCGGTAACCGCATGACCGTCATTTGGCCAGTTTTCATGACGATTTACACCTTTTAGTTTAATTGGCACTCCGTTAACCAGGAATAAGCGGCCCTTAATCTCGATATTTCTGAAACCGGTACGTGACGACATGGTTTCTACCGTGTTAGCGCCATCATTTATTTTTACAACTGTAGTGTATAGCTTTGGCGTTTCGGCAGTCCATTTTTGCGGGTTGTTTACATGGAAACTGGTTTCAACCGTTACTTCCTCACCGGGCTTTAAAGCCGGGATAGCTTTTTTGGCGATTGCGCCCGGTACAGCTACAGCGCCGTTGTATAAAGCAACGTCCAATAAACGGGCTTTAACCGGGGCTGTTCCGTAGTTTTTTATTTTGGCTGATACCAGCACATCGGCATTTTTATATTGTTTATCAAGGTTGGTTTTTACAAAATAATCCCTGATATGTTCCTGCGGACTGCTCCACAGCGTTACATTCCTGAATATACCGCTTAAGCGCCACATATCCTGGTCTTCAAGATAGCTGCCGGTAGTAAAGCGGTAAACCTCAACGGCTAAAATATTTTTGCCGGGTTTAACATATTTAGTCAGATCAAATTCGGCGGCGTTGCGGCTATTTACGCTGTAGCCCACTTTTTTACCGTTAACCCAAATAAAAAAACCCGCGTCAACGCCATCGAAGGTTATAAAAATACGGCGGCCGTTCCACTCAGCAGACACGGTAAAATCGCGGCGGTAGCTGCCCACCGGGTTCCTTTCTTTGTAGGCAGTATATTTTAAAGGCGGGGTACTCATCACCCTCGGGAAATCTTTTTGGAAGATATAGGTATAGTTGCTGTAGTAAGGCGTACCGTACCCTTCAACCTGCCAGTTTGATGGTACTTTGATATCTTTCCAGCCTGATACATCGTAGCCTGGTTTATAAAAATTGACAGGACGTTTTTGCGGCCAGTCCACCCAGTTAAATTTCCACAAACCGTTCAGGCTACGGCTAAAAGATGACGCGTGCCTGTTTGTGGCCAAAGCCTCTTTTAATGATGCGTAAGGCATAAGAGTAGCATGGCTGGCCTCTTTATTGATGCCGGTATTTTCAGGATCTTCTATCTCTTTAGGAACAGAGGCGGTATCTGATTTCGAAAGGCCATTATCCGGTTGCTGCTGAAAGCCGGAGCTTACTTTATAGCTAAAAATAAAAATGACGATCAATAAAACCCTGAGGAGTTGTTTATTAAATGAGGATTGGTACATGGGTATTTATAATAGTTGAAATAGGTTATGCTTTGTATATTGATTAAGGGCAAAGAAATATAAATTTCAAGCTTCAAAATTGTCATTATATACATATTTATTAACACATGGTACATTTCAGGCCGGATGTATTCAATTATCTGACATATAAAATCATTTTTGTGATTAGCATATTTCTGTACGTAAAAAACCGCTGCAAAGGCCGTAAATTCGGGTTGCATACAAAACCAATTAAAACAGGTAACCGGTTGCCTGCAAAACAAAAATGTACTTTACATTAGTTCGTAAACTGAGTATAAATGAATGTAAACAACCTGTTTTGGTTAAATAAGCATACGTGTATAAAGGCTTTATTATTTATTTTTTGCTATTGCCTGTTGCCGCACCAGGCCTTTAGCCAGGCGTACCCTTACAAATTCAACTATCTTACCGTTGATGAAGGCCTGTCGCATACCGATGCCAATGATATTTTACAGGATAAGCAGGGTTATATTTGGGTTGCCACCCATTTCGGGCTCGACAGGTTTGACGGCTACACGGTTAAAAAGTTTTACAACGGCAACGAGCCTCTTAATAACTCCTTCAAAAACCGTGTAAAGTGCCTTTATGCCGAAGACAATGGCAATATATGGCTCGGTACCGAAGGGGGCGTACAATGCTTTGACCCCAAAACAGAAAAGTACCTTGATTTCAGCGAGGTAAACAAACAGTACGTCCCTACTTTTGATAAGATGTTTAAATTAGCCGGTAACCGGATCTACGGCTTTATCGGCGATCAGCTAAAACTGTATCAGATCAAAGACAATATTCTTACGGAGCAAAAGCTGAATTTGCCGCCGGGGGTAGTATTTTCAGATATAACATTAGATAAAAACGGCCTTTTTTACCTAACCAGCAATAAAGGACTTTGGATACTTGATAAAAATAATCATTTTAAAAATTTGCCCATAACCGCCCTCCCCGATCAGCAACTCCATCGCATTTATTTTGATAACCGGAACAATATTTTGTTAGGGTCGGGCAATAAACTATTCCTGGTGGGTATCGAAGAAAAAAATTCCGCGCAGATTAAAAGCTTAACTTTTATTAAGCAATACATTACGGTAAACAAAGATCAGATTTGGAATATTGCAGAAGCGGGCACTTCTGATTACTGGCTGAATACCGGCTCGGACCTCATCAGGCTTGATGTTAACCTGAACCTGGTTCAGGTAGTGAATAATAAAGGCCCGCAACGGGGCTTAAACTCCAACTCGCTTAGCAAAATATTTATCGACCGGAGCGAGTGTTTATGGATCTGTACTTTCGGCGGGGGCTTAAACTATTGCGATCTTCACGAAAAATTATTTCATACCCTGCAGCATAACGCCGAGGCTAAAAATTCATTGGCGGGCAATCATATCCGGTCTGTACTGGCCGATGGCGATAAACTGTGGATAGGGACCACTGCCAACGGGCTAAACCTTTATAATTTAAAAACGCAAAAGTTTAGCTATTACAACTCCTACAACTCGCCTGTACGGTTAAAAAACGATGCAATAACCGCGCTCACGCTTGATAACGATCATAATTTATGGATAGGCAGCGCACGTGGCATCCAGGTTTTAAAACCAGATGGCATAACACTGTGGCAGCCTGCTACCTCCGATAAATTTCCGGATTATGTGATAGATACTTTTACCAAAGATTACTACGGAAATATTTGGTTTGGTAACCACCAAAACAGGTTTGGCGTTGTATGGAAAGATGAAAAAAACTATTACCACGTAAAATACTATGGCGTTGGCTTTTTTATTTTTGCCGATACCAATAAACCTCAATTGTTTATATCCAGCACGCAAGGTTTAAAACGCCTGTTGGTTGATAAACAAGGAAATATAACCCAAAGCTTTGAGTACAGGGCATCAGCAAAACCCAATTCATTAAGTTCTGATTATACCTATCCCATAGTTAAACAGGACGATAGCAACTATTGGATAGGCACCATCGGCGGTGGGCTCGATAAACTCACGTTAAATACAGGAACCAACACCTTTACCATTAAAACCTATGCCGGCGATTACGGCATTTTTAATGATGTGGAAAGCATGGAAATTGACAATGCCGGTAACTTATGGATGGGCGGCAACGGGCTGGAATGCTTTAACCCGGCAACCGGAAAACTCATCCGCTATGATAAAAATGATGGCTTACAGGGCAATAGTTTCAAGGTGGGCTCATCATACAAAGGCGCCGACGGCAGATTATATTTTGGCGGCATAAACGGCCTCAATTATTTCTATCCCGACCAAATTAAACCCAACATCATTGCCGCACAGCCTGTTTTAACCGATATTTTGATCAACAATAAAAAGCCGGGCTATGGAAAGCCGGGCATATCACAAGACCTTATTCCGCAAGCTATCGGCTATTGCAATAAACTAACACTTAATTACTTGCAAAATAATTTCCAGGTCTTTTTTTCGTCTATGCATTTTGCGAACCCCTTAAAGTGCAGGTATCGCTATAAATTAACCGGTTATGATAAAGACTGGAAATACACCGATGGAAAAACGCCTTCCGCCGCCTATAGCAACCTCGATTATAGCAGCTATCGCCTTATAGTTGAGGCCACCAATAATGACGGCATATGGAGTAAAAACCGGGTTGAAACCGATATCGCCATAACCCCGCCCTGGTGGAAATCGGGCTTTGCAAAAGTGGTTTACATTTTGCTGGCGCTATCTGCCCTTGCCGGTATTTACATATACCAGGCCCGCTGGTACCGCCTTAAACGGGAAATTGAGGTTAACGCCATCAACGAAAAAAAGCGGGAGGAAATGCACAAACAGCGCGAAGAACTTTACCAGCAGCAACTGATGTTTTTCACCAATGTATCGCATGAGTTTCGTACACCTTTAACCCTGATCCTCGGGCCGCTTGAAAATTTGATCAGTCAGAACAAAAACCCGGCTTTGGATTATTCGTACCAACTGATGTTCAGGAATGCCAAACGGCTTATCAACCTCATCAGCGAGCTTATGAATTTTAAAAAGGTATCTGACAGCATTATAAAGCTGCAAGTGCAGCCGCTGGTTGTGAACCTGTTTTGTAAGGATATGGCCTGGGAATTTCAGAACCTGGCTGTTAGCAAAGGCATCAGCTTTGAAATGACCGATCATACCGAAAACCGGGTATCGCCGGTAACAGGCTATTTTGATGTGCAGATATTAGAAAAAATCCTTTTCAACCTTTTAAATAACTCGTTTAAGTATACCAATAGCGGCGGCAAGGTATCGTTCGATATTTTTTTTGATATGGATAAATTCAAACCGGCTTTTAACACCGGCTTTGAGCTGTTGAATAAAGATCACCGGGCAAAAAAATACATCTATTTACGTGTTGCGGATACCGGCATAGGCATCTCCGGTGAATCTATCACCCGCATTTTTGATCGTTATTATCGTATCAGCAAAAATCATTTGGGCTCGGGCGTGGGTTTGGCTATGGTTAAAAGCCTTACCCAATTACATAAAGGCGATATTTACGTTTACAGCGAGCGCTACCAGGGCACCGAAATTATCATTGGCATACCCTGGGGCGAGGAAAACTACAATGAAGCCGAAAAAGCGGTTTCCCGCACAGAGATAGAAACCCAGCTTGAGGTGATAGATAACGCTATCCTGCCGCCATTACCCGATGAAGAAAGCAGCGGAGAACGCCCTGCTTCAAAAAGCAGGAAACACATTTTATTGGTTGAGGATAACCACGAACTGCGTACCTTTTTGAAAAAAGCGTTTGAAAACTATTATATTATTTATGAGGCTGGTGACGGAAACTCGGCTATTGAGATAGCAACTGAAAAAGTACCGGATATGATTATCAGCGATATCATGATGCCCGGTATGAATGGCATTGAGCTTTGTAAGCTTGTGAAAGATAAGTTTGAAACAAGCCATATCCCTTTTATTATCCTGTCGGCAAAGGATGCTTTAGATACAAAAATTGAGGGCATGGAATCGGGTGCCGATTTTTACTTTGCCAAACCGCTTAGTGTTGATCTTTTATTGCTAACCGTTAATAATATTTTTGAACAGGGCGAAAAGCTGAAACAGCGTTATACCAGGGATTATCTTTCGGCGGCTACAGAACTTGTACACTCAGAAAAAGACAAGGAGTTTTTCCAGAAGCTTATCACACTGATAGAAAACAACATGCAGGACCCCAACCTTGATGTCGACTTTTTATGCAGGCATTTGTATTTGAGCCGCACCAAGCTATATCAAAAAATCAAGAGTATTTCCGATCAATCGGTAGGTGATTTTATTCGTACCGTAAGGTTAAAAAAAGCTATCCAGATTATGACGCACGAAGATATTACCATGAACGAGGTTGCCGACAGGATAGGCTTGCAAAGTAATTCGAATTTTTCGAGGGCATTTAAAAAAGAATACGGTAAATCGCCAATGCAATTTATGCAATCATTAAAAAAAAGCTAAGCTGGTTTGTGGCCTGTTGCATTTACCTTATAAATTTTATTTATTGGCTAAAGTAAATAAGATAATTGAAGCAAAACCAAAGGCTTTAGCCAAAATGCCGGTTGAGCATTGAGGCCAAAGCCTGGAGTTATTATTTTATCATTGCTACAACGCCAACGGCAGCTACCCCCCGTCTTTTTAAAAGTAGCGTACCCGCAATAAATACTATTGCAGCTTCCAGCGCTGGGCAGCCCCACCATTCCAGCCCCATTGTACCAGTTTGTAGCCGTTTACCGATGAACTTGAATTATCAAGCACACCGCTGCTTGCCTGGTTCCATATTTTGTAAGAGCCGTCAGATTGCTTATCAACCCACCAACGCTGGTTGGTACTTCGGCTTGATGGATATTGAATAAGCTGCAAGCCGTTGGTAGTAGCTCCTCCCGGTACATCCAGGGCCATCCAGCTGTATTGGCTGATGATGTTCCATGAACTATCTTCGTTTTGGGTAAAATTCCATTTTTGGCTAAGCCCGCTATTTACCCCCCACAGCACAACACCCGTTCCGCTTCCACTCTGGCTGGCGTTATCAACAGCTATGCCATTTTGACTACTTACAATGAAATGTGTACCGGCAATATCATCGGGTATTGTGGCCGGCGTATATTGTAGCCATGCTACTGCACTGGCAAACTTGCTTGTTGCCAAACTATTATCAACCGGCGTTTGCTGATCCCAACCGTTCCAGGTGATATTATAATCGGTACGGCGGTGGCTCCAGATGGAGGTGGCATTTTGTAGCATCCAGGCATGGTAAGTGCTCCACATGCGGTTATCTCTCACAAAGTGCCCCACCCCCCGGGCAAATTCGTCGCCCCAGGTATTGAGGTAACTGGCGCTGTTGGTAATAATACCGTTGGTGGTCATGTTATTTTTAACATAATCAATAGTGCGTTTGGCATCGTTGTAATAATTTATGTTGCCGGTAATCTGGTAAAGTAAATTGGCATAATCAACAAATGTACCCTGGTTATAAACCGCCAAACCCTGGTTAACAACGTTATCACGATCTATACCTGTATATACCTGGCCTGTGGCTGAATTATATATGTGATGCCATACCCAATCATAAATCTGTATAGCTTTATCCAGATATGCCTGCTCGTGAGTACTCTGATAAATATAACAAGCTACTTTCCCCAAACTGTTATTTGAAAGCGCCTCTTTACTTATCGACTCGCCGGCAGGTGTCATATCGGGTTGCTGCTCCCAAATGCCGCCTCCGTTATATTGTGTGTCCCAGCCACGGTTGTAGGCCATGTTAAAACCATACTTGGCCTGGGTAAGAAAATTAGCGGTACCGGTAATTTGGTAGCCGCGTATCAGCGCAAGCGAAAACCAACCTATATCATCGTTCCAGCCGTCCCAGGTCCAGGGTGGAGGTGTATTTTGCAGCCAGGTGCTACACAGGTTATTTACTAATGTTTTATGTGCGGTGCTACCGGTACGTTCATAAGCGTCCTCGGCAACCAAAATATCTAACGATGCTACCCAGGTGCCATCAGCGGCGCCATCATTAATTGATTTTTTGTAATAAGTTTGTCCACCTGAGTTTACTAAAAATGCGCTGTTAAACGCATTAAAAGCAGCATCGGCATTGCCTGAGTTAGCCGAACTAAAATGAACTTCATGCTTTGAATCTGCCGTTGCTTGTTTTGCCTGCGGGGCTTCTGTTTTTTTACAGGCCGGGAACATGAGCATTACGCCCGCAGTAAGCGGGATTAGGCCCCGCATGACATTGCGGTTGTTTAAATGATCTTTCTTCATAAGATTGTTTTTATAGATTGTTTAAAATTGGATTGGTTATAATAGGGCATATGGGTTAAGGTATTTGGATATGGTGGCCTGGGCAGCTGTCTCGCCTATATTGCCTGCTTTATAGGGGGGGTAATACTATTGTTTTTCTTAATTGCAGAAATCATTGCGATGAAAAATAATGGCAACAGCACAGCGCTACCTGGGTTTCCCAGGTAAAAAACATGTTTTTGATGTGGCGTTGTGCGTAAATTAAATTTCTGTTAACAAGCGCCAACCCTGGCATTTTTTGTTGTGGGCAGAAATGGGCTTTGTTACTAAACTTAAAACGGTAAACCCTATAGGTGGGCTATTTATTTTCCACCTATAGGGTGTCATTTTTTTAAAAGGCGTTTAATTCCGCTATCTGGGTATAGGAACCGTTATAGGCAGAATTAACGATCACCTTAAAGTAACGGGCGTTTTTGAATCCGTTAGGCAAAAATTGCTTTTGCAGGTCCTTATTATTCAACAGATTAAATGTACCTGCGTCAACCCAGGCAACATTATCCAGGCTTACCTGTATATTAACCTCGTTGGGCTTACCGCCGCCATCGCCCTGCCTGCCTACAAATGACAGGCCGTGCAGCGTTTTAACCTCCTTCATATCAATAACTAAAAAATGGGGCGGCCCGGGCGATCCTCCCGACCACTGCGTGTGCCAAAAAGTGCCTGTATTGCCATCGAGCGAAAAAATTGCCCGGCCATTATTAGGTCCTTCGCCATTAGCTTCCTGCGAAGAAAAGCCAATGATGGCCCAGTTGGCGCGGTCATAATTGGGGTAATCGTTAAAATCGGGCTGGGCTTTCAGGATGTAATAGGTAGTAAGCAGGGCCTCATTTACTTTTACAGTGGTATTGGTAATACTAACAGGTAAAATATAAGTTTTTAACGCATCCATTGCTCCCGCCCCACTGGTTTTTACGCTGATAGTTAGAGGAGTGGTTGTAACCATACCTTTAGGGATAATGGCAGATGTTGCAGATAGCGTGTAGCTATCGGCGGGTAACAGCGGGTAGTGCGTATTATTAACCATGTTAAAAGTATCTGCTTTGGTTTGTATTACCGCAAAACCAACGGGGATATCGCTGCCCGGGAAATCCTGCCCTCCAAAACCGGCGCCATAAATAAGCGCCTGGGCCGTATCTGTTATTTTAAAGGTTTTAACTACCGGGCCATTTACGGCTTCGGGCATATAAACCCGGCTATAGCTTGCTACCGGCTGACTTGGCAATACTACATTATCCTTACAGCTCATTAAAAACATGCATTGTACACTACATGCCAGGCCAATGAATTTTAATATTTTTTTAGTTGTCATAACTTTTGTATTAAAAAATTAATGCGTTATTACCATCCGGGGTTTTGAACAATAAGCTTTGATCGATCCATATCATATTGGCTTATCGGGAACCAATACGAAGCCGGTGCCCTGAAAAGATGTTTACTGACAACTGTTCGTTTATAAAAGTCGTCGCCATCCTTGTTCATGTTCATACCATGCATATCGCCCATAACCTGCGATGCTATTTTCCAACGGCGGATATCAAACCAGCGCAATGCTTCAAAGGCCAGTTCAACACGGCGCTCCTGCCAGATGCGGGCGCGCATATCTGCCTGGCTTGGAGGCAAAGGCAGGGCTGCTGTGCCATATTGCGGCACCCCTGCTCTTTCCCTAATCAGGTTTAGGTATTTAACAATATCAGGGCTGCCGGGGCTAACTTCATTTAATGCCTCGGCATAGTTAAGGTAAACCTCGCCAAGCCTAAAGAGCGCCAGCGGACGCGCCTGTTGGGCGCCGTTACCACCAGAACCCGAATTGGTTTGGGTGCCTACATTTTTGCGTACCAGGTACCCCGTTTTTGTAAAATCAGTTGGGTGACCGTTTTTGCTGTTTGGCCCACTCACAAAAAAGCTGATTGGCGACGCCGATTGCATATTGCCACCCTGAAAAACGCTGTTATTATAGGTTACCGAAGCATAAAAACGGGGTTCGCGGTTTACATACATATTATATATTTGTATGCCGTTAACCGTAGTATAGCCTGTTTCTGAATACAACGACGATTCCTGGATAGTTTTACCATCGCTCATAAAATAGGCATCTACCTGCTCCTGCGTTACACCTATACCATCCCAGCCCCCGGCTTGCCTTGGCATACAATGCGTATCCCAGTTGGGCAGGCTATTGGCTTTACGGTTAAATATTTGCTCCGAATTCCACTGTTGTAAAAACACACCCTGGTATGATTTTACAGGGTTACCGCCAGGATCTTTATACAACTGATATAACCCCAGGTCAATAACCGCTTTAGCGGCATCAGCCGCCTTTTTCCATTTTTGCACATCATAGCTTTGGTTAATAAATGGCTTGCCATCCGCAGTTTTAAATGAGGCATAATCTGTATTGCCGTTGTATAAGGGGCTGGCAGCGTATAATAACAGCCTTGCTTTTACGGCCAATGCCATACCAACCGTAGCACGCCCATATTGAACATCGCTTGCCTGCCCGTTATTTGAAGGTACAAGTGGCAGCACCGAAGCTGCTTTATCCAATTCGCTGCTTACATAATTTACACAATCATCATATGTACTACGGGGTAGCTGCATATCTGCGGCGCTGGCATCGGCAGGGATTTCCTTTTCGCCCACCAATACTACCGGGCCATACTGGCGCATCAACAGAAAGTAGTAATAGGCCCGTAAAAATCTTGCTTCGGCTTTATACTGATCAATCAGTTGCTGTCCGTTCAGGGCCAGGATCTCGGCATTACCATCAATATGGTTAAGGAAATATGTAGCCGCCCTAATACCGCTGTAATAATAACCCCACCTGTCAAATATGGCGTTACTGGCGCCAATGTTACCGATATTGAGATCGTAAATAATATATTTTGACCATGTTACGTCAATTTCATCGGCATTGCCCATCCAGGGGTTTTGTGTCCACTGTTCTGATTGATCGTCTACATAGCTGTATATATTAGCCAGGTACTGCTCTGATGGTCCCTTTTTTTGAAACACTTGCTCGATGGTAACGCGGTCATTGGGCACCTGATCAAGATATTTTTTACAGCCACTGCTAAAAAGCAATACAACCGTTAACATTACAGCACTGTATTTTATGATAGTATTTTTCATAATTAATTATAATTGAATGATCACGATTATTTAAATGTGCATTTAATGCCCAGGTTATATGTTTTCAGTAAAGGATACTGTGCTCCCCTACCGTCGCCCAGCTCTACATCCCAAAGCTTAAATCCACTTACCGTGAGCAAATTGTAGCCTATAAAATATAGGCTTAGGTTTGACATGCCTGTATGGCGCAGCCATGGCGAGCGGGCAAAATCATAGCTTAACTGCAAGGTTTGCAGGCGCATAAAGGCACCATTTTTTACCCACCAGGTACTATTTGCATAGTTCATATTGTCGTTACCATAAGTAAGGCGGGGATAAAAAGGGCGGGGATTAGTGCTGCCGGGAGTCCAGCGGTCAGTGATTTGGGTAAGCAGGTTACCGCGCTCGCCACCCTGGCTAAACGGCTGCAGGCCATCGCCATTTAGCGAAACATCTACGTTGCTGATGCCTTTAAACCAGCCGGCAATAGCAAAGCCTTTATAACTAATGGTTGGCCCAAAGCCATAAACAATCTCAGGGATGCTGCCATAACCTATCGGGCCCTGATCAAAATTATCTATCTTACCATCGCCGTTAAGGTCTTTATATTTAATATCACCCGCCTTGTTTGTTCCGGTTTGATAAGGGCTATTGGCTACGTCGGCATCGCTTTGAAAAAGACCAAGGTCGGTATATCCAAAACGCTGACCCAGTTTACGACCTATCCGCTGCTGCCAGGGGTATGGCCAGGGTGCGTTGGCATCATTTATTACCTTTGCCCTGTTCCATGTAAAATTGCCCCGGAAACCTAATTGCCAGTCGGTATTTATCCGCTTATTAATGTCGAGCGTGGCGTCGATACCCCGATTATGTACTTCGCCAAGATTGGCATAAGGCAAAGTTCTGATACCCGTATAGGTTGGCACATCGCCGCGCTGGCGAAAAATACCTGTGCGGTTTTCCTGGAAAACATCGGCAGTTAAAGAAACGGCATTATCCAATGTTTTAAGTTCAATGCCAAAATTTTGTTTTTTTGCCTTTTCCCAGGTAACACTTACTGCGTAATCGCCAATGTCAAGCCCGCTGATGTTTTGGTCTGTACCATTTTGACCGTAGGAGTAACCACCGTTACCGCCGCCTACTGTCGAGATGTAGGCAAAGCGTCGGCCGCCAATGTTACTATTACCCACCACACCATATGAATACCTGAGTTTCAAAAACTGAAAGGTACCGGCCAGCGGTTTAAAAAAAGACTCCTCTGATATTACCCAACCAAGACCAAATGAAGGAAAAAATCCAAACCTGTGGTCGGGTGCAAAAGTTTCAGAACCATTGTAGCCAAAATTTGCTTCGGCCAGGTACTTATTATTGTAGGCGTAGGTTACACGCCCTGCAAGCCCCATATAACGATATGGTATCGAACTGATAAAATCGTTTGCAAAGGCATCCTCTTTATCCGATTGATTGTATAGTATCAGCCCCGAAACGGCATGTTTACCAAATGTGTTGGTGTAATTAATTGCAGCCTCTGTATAAAACTGGCGCGTACCACCATTACTTCTGGAATAACCAAGAAAACTTGTGCCAACAGATGTTTTATCGAGTAATAGCTTTCCATTGGCATCACGCCCGGTAGCCAGGTAGCCATCAACGGTTTTTGTACGGCTGATGATGTGCGTGTTGTAATTATCAAAAGAATACATAGCCGTAGCCGAAAGGCCCTTAAGGATAGTGCCTAAATCCTGGGTTACCCTGATATTGCTCCACAACTGACTCCTGAATTCGTTTACATACCCACTTTGAGTAAGCAGGTTATAAGGATTGAGCACATCGCCGGTTCGGATTTGCGAATGCAAACCGTTTGAATATACCGGTGGAATTACTATTGGCGGCATAATATAGGCCGAACTCCAGATGGCGTCAACAGAACTTCCGGGATAATTACCATTGCTTATCCATCCCGAAGCGCCAAAATCTACTTTGGTTGATTTAGTTACATTTAATGTAAGGTTTGATGTAAAGTTATACCTGTCAAACTTAATGGCCGAGTTATAGTTAGCCAGCTGATCTGTTTTGTACAATCCGTTTTCGTTGTAGTAACCAACAGACAGATAATACTGCGCGTTTTCGGATCCTCCGTTGGCATTAACCCTGGCCCGACGGTTTTGGCCAGTTTTGTTAAACAAAATTTTAAACCAATCCACATTGGGATAAAGGTCGGGGTCGGTACCGTCGGCTGTCTTCTGGATACGATCGGCAGAATATTTAGGCAGGGCATCACCGGGGTTACTGCTTTTGTAAGCTTCGTTGGCCATTTGCATATAGGTAACGCCATCGGCAAACGAAGGTATTTTTGTAAATTCGGTAATTCCCTGGTCATATTGGGCATTTATGGTTGGTTTGCCTACTTTACCTTTTTTGGTTTGGATAAGGATAACACCGTTTGCGCCACGTACGCCGTATACAGCCGTTGCCGATGCATCCTTAAGGATGCTGAAACTGCCAATGTCTTCAGGATCTACGTTAGACAGTTCCCGCTCAACACCATCAACCAACACCAGGGGGCTGCTGCTTGTGAATGTAGATATGCCCCTGATGTAGATTTCGGCATTGTCATATCCTGGCTGGCCGCTACGCTGCACACCTATAACCCCGGCAACACGGCCGGCAATCAAATCGGATAGATTAGCAACAGGCTGCTTCAATTCTTCGGCCTTTATGGTGCTTATTGCACCAATTAGGCTTACTTTTTTTTGCTGCCCGTACCCCACCACTACTACATCGTTAAGGCCGGTTGACGTTTCTTTAAGGGTCACATTAATTTGTTTGACATTATTAACAGGTACCTCCTGCGTGGCGTAACCTATAAATGTAAAAATAAGTGTGCCGCTTCCATCAGGCACCCTAATAGTATAGGTACCATCTCCACGGGTTGAGGTAACGGTTGTACCGTCTTTGAGCTTTACAGTTACGCCTGGCAGCGCTAAACCTTTTTCGTCAACAACCTTGCCGGTAACAGTTATGGGTAACACTTGGCTGCCGGCGCCCTGAGCGGGCATTTCGCCACTTGCTTTTCTTTTAACTACAATCATATTTTGAACAATCTCATAGCTTAAAGCCTGCTGCGAAAAGCATTGATCAAGCACTTTTATAAGTGGCTGATTTACGACGATTAAGCTAACAGGCCTGGCCTCTTTAAGCATCTGATTGTCGTACACAAACTCCACCCCGCTTTGGCGGTGCAGTTGTTTAAACACAGCCAGCAGAGAAGCATCCTTCACTTTCAGACTTATGTTTTGCGAATAGGTAGCGGCGCTTACCTGAAGCAATGCCGTTACCAATAAAACAAAGGAGAGTTTCATTATCAGCAAAAATTTTAATAGGATACGGGAATCCCTTTTGCACGGGAATGCAATCGAAAATTTATACATTTGGTTAAGGTTAGTAATTAATTGGTTGTAAGAAATAATCAGTTATTGATCCTTAATGCCGAAAGGTGTTTTGACCGGGAGTACTTCCACCTACTCCTGGTCTCTTTTTTTTAAGGATCGTTATGAAGCTTTATGTAATGGTTAATCCATAACGACTACCCTCCTTCCTTCCATTTTGAAATGAACAGATCCGGTTGCCTCAAGTGCCTTTAGCACCGCATCAATATTTTTATAGCGCGAAATAGTACCGCCAAAGTTGTTTTGGCTTGTTTTATTCTTAAAAACCACATCTACGTTGTACCAGCGGCCTATTTTCATCATAATGCTTTGAATGTTTTCATTGTCAAATACAAAAAAACCATCTTTCCAGGCTACTATATCGTCGGTATTAACCTGCATCACCTCAAAACCGCGATTATGATAATTGTATACCCCCTGCTGGCCGGGGACCAGGTTTTGGCTTCCGGCAGATGAATGCAACCTAACCCGGCCCTGTAACAAAGTTGTTTTTACACCGACATCCTCCGGATAACCCGTCACGTTAAAATGAGTACCTAAAACCTGTACATCCATGCCGTTAACCGATACCTTAAATGGCATCGCCTTGTTTTTTTCAACTTCAAAATAAGCTTCGCCAACGAGCGTAACCCGGCGTTCTTTACCGGCAAATGCCACGGGATATTTTAAAGATGAGGCCGAATTTAGCCACACTTTTGTACCATCAGACAGCACCGTTTGAAATACCCCTCCGCGAGGTATGGTGAGTGAATTGCTATCGGTATTTTTATGTATTTTTTCGCTATTATTTGCATAATACGTTAAAACACTGTCGTTTATTTTTTTTATAATAACTCCCGACACTCCCGCTATCTGGCCATTTTTGGCATCATGCAGCACAATAGACTTTCCATTGGCAAGAGTAAGATAAGCCTGGTTTTTACCCGGGCGAATAATGACAGCTGTTTGATTTGGTGCTCTATCTTTTGTTAAATAATGAAATGAAAAAATACCGGTAATTATAGCAAAAAACACGGATGCGGCATACCATATCCAAGGTTGAAATATCAGCTTCTTTGTTGTCTGGTGATAGTCAATATCTGTGCTGGCTTTGATTTTTGACATAATCATTTCCTTTATCCGCCGCTCATCGCCAAGGGAGTTTTCCCATTCATTGTCCATGAGTTTTATTTCAGAATAGTAGCTTTCCAGTTGCCTGATTTCTTCGTCAGAACATTGGCCGGAAAGGAACTTTTTGTACAGTGAAATGAAATCCTGCTTCGACATTTTTTGGTTTATATAACTATAGTACATTATTCAGCAAAAAACTCACACACATTATTTTTTTATTTTTTATTGTAGGTTTTTTAACATTTTATTCTTATTTTTAAGATCCCGATATAATGCTAAATACTTCAGAAACAGATATTAATCTATGGAATTCCGTACGAAAGGACGATAAGTTGGCATTCAATATATTATTTGATCGTTACTGGATAAGCTTGTATAAAACAGCTCATTATTATCTGGAAGACCAAGAAGTTTGTGCCGAGGCCGTTAACGATGTTTTTGTAAGCATCTGGAACCGCAGAAAAGAACTTGAGATTATTTCATTCTTTAATTTCATGCAAACTTCAGTGCGTTTTCAGATCTATAAACGCCGCAAAGCGGTAAAGCTTGAAATAGTTTTTAAAGATAATCTGGCCACCGATAATTTCAGCCATACCAACGACGGCGAAATGAGGATCAGGCAAAAAGAAATTGACAACGAGTTAAGTCTGTATCTTGATAAACTTCCCAAAAGATGCCAGGAAATTTTCGAGTTAAGCAGATTTGAACACCTATCAAACCAGGAGATAGCCGAACGGCTCAACATTTCCAAGCGTTCGGTGGAAAATCAATTGGCACTGGCATTAAAACATTTAAGGATATGTTTTAAACATACCGTCCTTCTTTTGTTTATTATCAGAAACTTATTTTAAAACTTTATACCTTCAAAAAATATAAATAAGAAACCCATTTGTTTTCACTTACTTTTCAGATGTAAAAATTGCCGGGGAAGGCAATTTTTAAAAATGTAAGTCACGTCATCGCTCTAAAAATACTATGCGTTGTCAAAATTGAATAAACCACAGTTTTAAATAAGAAACATTTTATTAATTGATAATTTCGGTTATCAAATGCCGTCAACGGGTGGTTATTACCAGTTGGCCACCTTGTTTCAGCTCATTGTCGGTTATAAAATAATCTTCAATTTTATGAGTTGCGTAACTAAGGCTACCGATCTTTTTACCTGTATTCTTTTTCAAAATGGTAAACGTTTTATTGTTATCCAGCTTAAGTTCTACTTTATCAAAAAGAGGAACAGAGACGATATATTGGGGATCGGCAGGTGAAAACGGATAAAAACCCATAGCATTAAACACATACCAGGACGACATTTCACCCGCATCGTCCATACCGGCATAGGCTAATTTCTGTTTCCCCATATCATAAAAATGGTTCATGATGCTATCCAGCAACACCTGCGATTTTTCCTGTTTACCAACAAAATAGTACAGGAACGGGTAACTATGATCGGGCTGGTTACCCTGGCAATATTGCCCAATAAAACCCGAAATGTTGTAAACCTCATACCCTTTCCATGGAAGGGAAAACAACGAATCCAGCTTTTTTTCGAAGGCATTATTGTTCTTATATAATCCGATAAGTCCTTTTACATCATGCGGGGCAAAAAAAGACGATTGCCATGCATTGGCTTCGCGGTACATGTATTCATAATATGGGTAATAAGGATCAAAGTTTTTAACCCATTCACCATTGGCCAGCCTACCCCTCATGAACCCTGTTGAGGCATCAAATACGTTTTTGTAATTGCCTGTGCGTTTCATTAACATGCGGAAACTACCGGTATCTTTCAATTCTTTTGCCAGCAAAGCGACGGCGTAATCATCATAAGCGTATTCAAGTGTTTTAGTGACCGCAGCTTTGGTTACAGTTTCGGTAACCGGCCGGGGTACATCAAGTTCGGCTATATAGCCCCTGGTGTTGTACTCATCCACATATTTCCTGGTGCCTTCAACAGTGGCGTTCTTTAACATCATGGTGTAGGCTGTTTTCACATCAAAACCTCTTATGCCCCTTAGGTACGAACCCGTTATAAACACAGATGCATGGTCGCCATGAAAAAATGTTGGCATAAAGCCGCTTTTTGCCCCCTTATCGATGAGTGATTGAATAACATCGGCCGTTACTTTGGGCGAGAGCAGGCCTAACAAGATAAGTTTGTTGCGATAATCGTCCCATAACGAGGGTTCTGTGTAGTAATTGAAGCCCTTGTTTACTACGTTGCCGCCTTGATCGGTAAAATCGCCATTAATATCGCTGCGTAAGGCCGGCCATAAAAATGAGCGGTATAAACACGAATAAAACAGCCCCTTTTGACGTTCGGTACCGCCTGTAACCGTAATTTTTGAGAGTAGCTTATTCCAGGTTTCAGCGGCATCCGCCCTTACCTGGTCAAAGCTTTTACCCGGCATTTCCTTCTCCAGGTTCTCCTTTGCATTTTTCAAGCTTACAAACGAAAACCCGATCCGGATTTCAAGCGGTTTATTTTCGTTAACAAAATTTACAACGGGCACTATTTTAGCATCTTTTCTTAACGAGTCGATCTTTTTAATCTTATGATTAGTAACAGCGTAGAAGTACATCTTTTCGCCGCATTGCTGGAAACCTGTAAACGCATTGCTACCATCCTGGCTTATACTCCAGCTCCGTACCCTTTCATTGGCCATGGCCAGGTCGGCAATTAACTTTTTGCTTTCGCCATGTTTAAAAGTATATTTATGGAATGCACAACGCAGGGTTGAGGTTAATTCGGCATTAATGCCATAACGCTTTAAATAAACCTGGTAATAACCGGGATGGGCCGATTCATTTTTATGATCATAGGATGATTTATAATCGTCGGCTGCTATAACACCTGTAGCAGGCAGCAAAGGAATGTTACATAAATTCCAGTGACCTTTGCTGGTATGGGCAAACCCATATATCACCGTATCCTCATATTGATAGCCTGAGCCACTGTGAAACTGCGTAACCGGCGTTAGCTGGACCATGGCATTGGGAAGCGATGATCCGGGAAACACTTCGGCCCCCCAAACGCGATGTGCAGGTGTAAAGCCTGCATCCTTAGCATCCCACAAAGTAGCAGTTCCCAACAACGGGTTTACATATTTAACAGGCGACTGCTGTGCAGGGGCAATACGTATAGAGCACAAAATTAAGATGGCAAGAAGAATATGTTTCCTCATAATTTATTACAGGCGCTATTTTTCTGGCAGGTTAAAGGATATCCTAATCAATTTCTTCTGGTTGCACAGGCATTGTAAACCACATATTAATAAAACGGTGTCATAGCAGCCCCTGTTTTAAATATTGCTATGCGCTTTAAAATATTTTTGCTCAATATGCTGGCAGCCATATATTAGTTATGTTATTTGTCTGCTTGTGTTAATACAAATGAACCCATAATAGTTTCCAAAACAGCTGCAAAATCATACATTTTTATTGACATAGTGTACATTTATTGGAAATTCCGGTGTCATTGACCACGTCATTCCGAGAACACAATAAATCATTCCGCAACACTTTGACCATGCTAATTTATTGACTAAAAACAATGATTTTAAAAATCCAATTACACAAATTGGTGCTCTACATCCTACGGAATTATATGGTCAGGGCGTCCGGAATATCCACGATGACCTGCAAAAGGGCGCCGAAGTGATCGTTAATATTCAGGACAATACTGCGGTGCAACCAGCAGAAATTGCGATGCCTGTTGTAACAAAGTAGGTCCCTAAAGCCTTAGCGTTACCCCATGACCGTCTTCAGGGAAATTGGTGGCGTAGTTGAAATCACGTTTATAATCCGCATTGTCCCAGACCGCGTTAAACATCGTCCGGTAATTGAAAAAGATCTCCAGTTCCTGGTCGCCATATTTAAATAGCTTGGCTACCGTTTCCTTATTTGGATGCCCGTACTTAGAGCCATCCGAAGAGATCAGGATATTTTTGGCGCTGACCTTTAGCATAAGGTCGGCAATGGTACTTTTCTTACTGCCATGGTGGGCGACTTTCCAGGCTTCGACACGCAATTTTTCCTGCCCCTGGCGGCTAATCATTGGCAGGATCGCCCGGAGCAATGCGTCACTGGGCGCATCCCCGGAACACAGGCCTCTTTTGTCTTCGTACCGCCCGATAAAGGCGATGGACGACTCATTGGCCACGCTGTGGCCCTGCACTTCTATCGCATTCTGAAGGCTTTCAATGTCGATGGCATCGCCGAGGACGCCTGGGCGCTGGTAACGCGTATCGTCCGCGAAATCTTCCCTCAGAGCTTCTATATCATCGATGTATTTGCTTTCTGCTTCCCAGCGGATGGCCAGTTGCCGGAGGCTTTCTATCCCCAGGCTGAGCAGCGTGAGCTCCATGCCGCCGGGAAGCCGGAGCACCGGAAGTGCGTGATAATCGGTTACCATGGCTGCGCTACCCTTAAAATAACACTGGTTATGCGGGATTTCGGTCCTTTTGATGAGCAGGGACAAGTAATCGCGTTGGCAACTACCGGTTCCAAAAATCGTTGCCGCAATATTTCGCGTATTTGGCATCGTCGAAGATCACCCGCTTGTAGTGCAGCCAGGGATCGTTAGAAACGGACGTATATGTTTTTCCCTCGTAAAAATAAAAACGGTATAAAAATTAAAAAAGTAAAAGTCGAACCACTTTTCACTGCGTACTAACAGTCTGATTATGAGATTATTATGACATAAAAAAATAAACAGGCTTGGTGGCGTATTTCCTTAAGTGAACCTTATGGAATTCGAACCAAACATCAACAGTTTCTCACTTGGTTCTCTAGCTTCTTTTCTTACAAGAAAAGAAGTCCGTGTTGCAACACTCAAAAAATGTTATGTTAAGTAAAAACTCGCTCGTTAAAAATCATGAAAAATATTAGATTGTTGAAAATCAATATATTGACTGAAGTCAAGATGCTGCCAACAGTTTTAAATCTGTTAAAAAGGAGTTCGAAAAGCTTCCCCCAGGGGCTACTTGAGCGGAAAGGTTGTTAAAACACAACTTTTCCCCTCTTTTTTGCCTTATAATCTGCTGTTAATCAGTAAGGCCTCAATGCCTTTTTCCCTCAGCATTTTACCAGCCTGGTGGCCTGCGGTTAATGAAAATTTCCTGCCTTTTTCAAAGTTCGATTGCTCATCTGTAGTGGGCGGATTTACGCGTACCCCCGTTTTTAAGATAGATGATACTTCATGCTCATCTTCAGCTTCCTCGACGCAAGCCCACCCGATAGCAGTAATACCGAGGTAGAGGCCAAGAATTTTCTTGATGCCAGGTAAATAAGGTGGTGTTCGTCAGATACAAAAACGATAACGGTATGCTTCATGCATTATGGTTTGCTTTTTTAAATTATATATATTTACACTGAATGCAAATCGCAATAAGGATTATTCCGTTGTGTAAACATTAAGTGCCTCGTCTTACAATACGGGGCTTTTTTATGCCAGGATGGTTTCCGGGTGTACGCACCATCAAAAAAAAACAAATCACTATGAAGCGAATGGAACTATGGCAGCGCTCCGGAATGTCTATTATCCAAATCCGCCCAGCTACGAAGCCGCGAACATGCAGATGTTCCCCTTAAGTGCGCCCAAAAACATTACCTGCTAAGGGCCCCTGGGTATCACGAATAAGCAGTTTGGGATGATGGCGTTATTTTACGGGAGGGAAGAAAAAGAGCTTCCGGATACCCGGCAGCAATTGAAATTGTTCCAGTATAAAAATCCGGAAGTCTGAGCTATTTACGTTCACGCCGTTGCTTGTTGCAGTTCTGCGGTAATAAGTGGTCGTTGTAAGGTTGTCACTGGTGTAACCAGTGCTTGCCGTCCCGCTGATATTCGTCCAGGTAGCGTTGTCCGGTGAACTTTGAGCTGATTATTGCCGAATCGTTAAAGAGCATGCTGGAAGGCATGGGCTATGCGGTGCGTGCAATTTTTACGTCGGGCAAAAAAAACCTGGAGAATTTCAAATCCGGTTTTGCCGATATTATTATGATGGATATCCATTTGGCCGATGCTACAAACGGAGTGGAGACCGCTATCGGGATCAGGAAGATGAGCTCCGCCCCTATTATTTATATTACCGACAACCAGGACGAATATCTCAGGAAAAAGGCCATTTACGAAACCAATACCGTGCAATACATCACCAAGCCATTTACCAGGTTGGATGTATCCATTGCTATTGATCTGGCCATTAAAGCCATAAAGGTTCAGGAGCCGGCCATAAAGCCCGTTAACGATTCGCCGTACATCGTCAACGAAAGTGTTTTTGTAAAAGAAGGTCTGGGATTTAAAAAGATACTGGTAAAAGACATCATGTTCCTGAAGGCCGACGGTAGTTATTGCAGGCTTTTTTATAAGAACCGGCAAAAAGCCGGAGAAACGGACAGCAATGGCTCCGTATTGTTTAGTGAAAACCTAAGTTTTGTCGAAGAAAAACTACTTTTTGCTAAAAACCTGGTAAGGGTGCACAGGTCATATGTTATTAATATAGATATCGTAAAGCGGATTCACGAAAACCGGCTATGGATAGAAGAACTGGAAATCCCCATTGGTAAGACCTATAAAAATGATATACTTGAACGGTTTAGATTTATCTATGTAATCGCTTGTTCTTTTACCGCCCAAAGGAGCCGCCGCCGTCCTTCACACGGCATACGGCGGTTTATCAAAAGTCAACAGTTTTGGCGTGGTTGTGATGTTTATCATTATGCATACCTATGTTTTCCCGCAGCATCAACCAGATTTGATACCTCCAACTGTAATGCTTCAACAATACAGGAGAACGCGCCATTGGACACAAGTTTTTATATATTATTGATATTTAGCGAGTTAATGAGGCTCAAAAAAAAACTCTGGCAAAGGTCTCTCCATAGGCATTTTTGCAGCAGGTAGTTATGATGTGACAAAGTGTAACCACTATAGTTTGACGATGTCACTGCTGAGCAACCCACTCATTTTTGCAACAAAAAATCCTCCAATACTAAAATGTCCATGCCAGTTCCTTTAAAACAGGCAAGGGCTTGCTGGGGTGTATTTACAATCGGTTCATCCATACGGTTAAAAGAGGTATTTACCAGGCATGGGCAACCAGTTAACTTGTAAAAAGCCAGAACCAGGTTGTAAAACCCAGGATTTTGCTGTGGATTAACCGTTTGCAAACGTGCGGTATAGTCGATGTGGGTTACCGCGGGGATTGCCGACCGCTTGATTTTTAGTTTATCAAAACCGTTCAATTTATCTTCACGTTCATTAGTCACTGCCCGCAACGCTTGTTTAACACTTGTTACCAGCAACATGTACGGACTCGCAGCCGCCAACTCAAAATATGCTGCTGCGTGCTCTTCCAAAACAGCAGGGGCAAATGGGCGAAAGGATTCCCGGAATTTAATCTTCTGGTTTAAAATACTTTGCATGGCTGCGTTCCGCGGATCGGCCAGGATACTACGAACTCCCAGGGCACGCGGACCAAATTCCATACGCCCCTTAAAGTAACCGACTACTTTTCCATCAGCCAGCAGGTCAGCTACTTTTTTATTGAGCTTTTCTGTTGACAGCTCTTCAAAGCTGATCTCATTTTCTGTCAAACATTTCCTGATTTCAGCGTTGGAAAAAGACGGGCCCAATAGGGCATTCTGCATTTTATCACCTCCCCCGGTATCCTTTCGCGCATCCTGCGAGTACCCGTAATACACCGCGTACGCCGCTCCCAATGCCCCACCGGCGTCCCCCGCGGCAGGTTGGACCCAAATCCGTTTAAAGCCCGACTGTTTCAATATTTTCCCGTTCGCCACGCAATTTAGTGCCACACCGCCGGCCATGCACAAATCGTCAATTTGGTATTCCCGGTGTAATGTCGATGTTAGGGTAAGCATGATCTTTTCGGTTACTGCCTGGATAGAGCATGCCATATCCATGTGGAACTGGCTGAGCTCTTCCCCGGCTGTCCTTGGCAAACGGCCAAATAGTTGGTGAAAGTTTGACGAGGTCATGGTGAGACCTGTGCAGTAGTTAAAGTAGCGCATATTAAGGCGAAAGGAACCGTCATCTTGCAAATCTATCAGATGTTTAAAGATTTGGTCGATATATACAGGTTCACCATAGGGTGCAAGGCCCATTACTTTGTATTCATCACAATTTACTTTGAAGCCCAGGTAATAGGTAAAAGCCGAATAAAGTAAACCTATGGAGTGGGGAAAACTGATTTCTTTTACCTGTTCTATCCGGTTATTGGTACCAATGGCTACCGAAGTGGTTGTCCACTCCCCTACGCCATCAGCTGTTAGTATTACGGCTTTGGTAAACGGCGATGGATAAAAGGCCGAGGACGCGTGTGACTGGTGGTGCGTGGTAAAAAGCAGCTTATTTGTTTTAGGGTTCCAATTACCATCAATGCTTTTTAACTGTTTAATGAGGTTCTTCTTTAAAAACAGTTTGTCCTTCAGCCATACCGGCATGGCTTGCATAAATGAAAGAAACCCTGCCGGGGCAAAAGCCAGGTAGGTTTCCAAAAGTCTTTCGAATTTCAGGAATGGCTTTTCATAAAAAACAACATGATCTACCTGGCCAAGCGTTATTTTGGCTTCCCTGAGGCAGTAAAGGATGGAATTCAGCGGGAAGCTTTCATCATTCTTTTTGCGGCTAAAACGTTCCTCCTGTACCGCGGCTACAATGTGATCATCGTTTAACAGGCAGGCCGCGCTATCATGAAAATATGCCGAGATTCCAAGCGTGTACATACCCGGCTTAAAAAACGCTATAGATAAAAGGCGCCAATACCGATCCCTGGGCCAGAAACAAAAACAGGCTTAGGATAAACAGAAAAATAAATAAAGGCCAAAGCCACAGTCGTTTCCGCGACCATAGGAACATCAAAAACTCGCCTATAATTTCCATAACATCTATTTAAAATTGTTGCTCCAGGGTGCTGTTTGGTGCCGGTTTTGTGGGTTTCCAATACGAGCCACCGGGTTTTGTTTTCAGGTCAAGAGCTTGCTTGCCCAGTAACCGCATGATAAGGCCAATCGGACTTATTACTAAAAAGAACACCAGGAATAAAATAATGGTTGAGTTAATCATCCCCAAAAGATCTCCAATTTTAGTCCACACTTTTCTTAGCGGATTTAATATAGTAGGCACTGTTAAAGCTATCAGTACAAGCAGTCCCCCCACAACAGCAAGCGATAAAGAAAAATGACGATGCACAAGCAGCTGGTATGCTGCTATGGCCAGGCAGGCACCGCCGGTTATTAACCCAAATTTTCGATTTAGTACTTTTTGTTCCATTAGTTATATTTTAACGCGGCTTCATCGGCACCTATGGCGTGGTAGTTTGCAGCTATCCTCCCATTGGCAACCTTATCCGTCTTTTGCAATGTTGCCTTCTTTAGCCTGATGATATCTAAAACCATGGCCCGTATATTGATCAGCCCCGCATAGGCCGGGTTTTGTTGTAACGCCATATCGATATATGGAAGAGCTTTGGCAGGCATATCGCTTTTTAAATATACCAGGTAAATGTTTTGGATATTGGTGAACGACGGCTCGAGTTCATAAGCCTTTTTAAAGTAGTAAACCGCATTAACCGTATCGCCCAATTCAAAACTTAAACGACCGGCATAAACCGGGTAAGTGGTATTTTGAGGTTTCTCAAGCATCACGGCTTCAACCGCCTTAAGCGCTGTTTTTTTATCATTGGCCCGCATGCTATATTTAAAAAGCTGATTCATGGCATCCAGCCAGCTGATGCGGTTTACTGATAATGCCCCCGCAAGCTGTTCCTCCATACTGCTGCCGCGTTTAAACCCGGCGGGGATCGGTTTATTAAACGGCCAGCCGGCTTGCAGCATCATTATCGTATAAGCGCCATAAAGCGAATCGATTTTAGTCACTGGCATTTTGGCAATCAGTTCGGCAAGGCTCATCTCCTTTGCTGCAGGAGCTTTTATCAAGTGTGTTTCCTTTATCGACTGATAAAAAGCTTCAGAAAGCAAGGCATAGCCATATAAATTAGGGTGCACATGCTCCAGCAAAGTTTCTCTGCCTAAAATACCGTGGGGCGAATGTTGTTCAAAAACCTTAAGGGCGTTAACCAAATGAACATTACTGTATTTTTTGGCAAGGCTGATGATTGCCTGGTTCATGGCCTCGGGTGCCCTGAAACGTAACAGATCGAGTTCTTTTGCTTTAATATACTGTTGTTTGGCGACTGCATAATTGCCCTTTTGATAAGACGCCGTTGCCAGCGCGAACTGATTATCGGCAGAAACTGCTGATTTAACCGGTCCACTGATAAACGGTTTCAGATCTTTTTGATTGCTCACCAGGGTACTCAAAAAAACAGGCACGTTTTGCTGCTGCATAAAACGGCACAGCTCATCCATGTTGTTTTTAAACTGATCGATCCCGGCTTTGTATGCGTCAGACTGGTAGCCTATCTCTTGCTGCCGGGCCATACGCTCCATCAGGTTATTACGCTGATCAACATCCGCAGATGCCGGCTTAAAACTACCCATCGTGTTATTGATCAGCTGTACTAAACGCAGTTCTTTTAGCGCAAGTACTGTTTTTACCAGCAAGCGGTTATTGGCGATGTGACTGGTTGACCCTATCCCCAAAGCCCCGTAATATTCATTATGACCGGTGTATACCAACACTGCGTCGGGCTGGTATTTTACAACCTGCTTGCCAAAATCAAGCACCGTATAGGAGTTTACCGCCGTGAGCGAAACGTTAATAACCTCAAACTGTAACCCCGGATAAGTATGCATAAGCCTGTATTGTAGCCAGCGGTGAAACGAACCATTATGCAGGTAAGGGTAACCTGCCGTAGTCGATTCGCCCAAAACAAAAATCCTGAAGGTGTTTTTTGCCTTTACTACTCTGAAGGGCTCAATACTGCCCTTGGTAGCATTAGCGGTATCTGTAAAATAACGTTCAGACGCGTATTTATTGATCACCCAATAATCAGGATTATCCGGGTAACGAATAAACAGGCTGGTATTATGCCCGTAATTGAACAGGCGCAAAAAAAGCTCGGCAAAAAATAGAATAACCAGGGGCAGGCAAAAAGCCACAGCCCTAAACCATTTTATTTTTTTGCCGGAGAGCTTCTCGTTCTTCATCAATGTTATTTACCGTTGTTTACTTCGGGAAACCAAACTGTCATCTCGCCTTTGCCGCGGTTGGCCCATGAGTAATAAGGGATTGCAATAAGTTCCACCTTTTTATCGGCCGCGCCATTAACGCCTTTACTCAACACCTCTCCTTTTAAAACAGTTACACCGTTTAATAAGCCAGCCTCTGCTACCGGTTTAAAAGTGGCATTGGCGGGGATCACCATACTGCTTACACTTGCTTTATTATCCGGCCACTCGGCACAATATATAATCGGGCCACGTTGTAAAGCTGTTTTACCTTTATCATCGGCCAGTGCCTTGTTGGCAACCACCTTTTTTACCTGCATAGGCAAATCCATTTGAATATTATCGCCTTTTTTCCATTGTCTATTGATTACAGCATAGCCATTTTCAATTTTATAGCTTAGTGGTTTGCCATTTAATTTGATGCCGATGTGGGCGGCTGCTTTATTCTGAAACGAATAAAGATCGGATGGAATAGCTTCGGCCCTAGCCCAACCCGGTAACCTTACACGCATGGTAAAAGTAGCGGGTGCCTCTGGCGATACCTCAAATGCAAGCCCGCCATTCCATGGGTAATTGTTACGCTGTACTATGTTTACCTTTTTGCCCTCAACCTCAAGCGCGGCAGTACCTGCTATAAACAGGTTAATAAACACATTTTTATCTTTTTGGGCATAAATGTAGCCCGATAGCGATGGCAGGAAACGCGCCATATTGGTTGGGCAGCAGGAACATTCAAACCAACCAGACCGGCCGGCCTCTAAAGCCGGGTGCGTGAATCCGTTGGTTACCTGCATGGCATTGGTGTAAAAAAATGATTGCCCATCAAGCCCAACACCCGATATGAGGCCATTGTATAACACTTTTTCCAGTACATCAATGTATTTTGCCTGACCATGCAGCAGGAACATGCGCTGGTTCCAGTATACATCACCAATGGCTGCACATGTTTCATTGTAGGCCGTGGCGTTGGGCAGCTCGTAGTCTGCCCCAAAACGCTCACCGCCCGGTACGGCCCCAATTCCGCCCTGAACATAAATTTTCTTGCTCACCATGTTATTCCAAATCTTATCAATAGCAGTAAGGTATTCCTTATCTCCCGTTAATGCAGCTACATCTGCCATGCCCGAGTACAGGTACATGGCCCGCACGGCGTGGCCTTCGGCATCGTCCTGGTCAACAACCGGTAGGTTATCCTGCCAGTACATCCCGTTTTTCCATTCGTCGGTACTGGTTTTATCATAGGCGCGATGACCGCGTTCGTCAATAAAAAATTTAGCGAGGTTTAGGTATTCTTTTTTCCCGGTAATGCGGTAAAGGCGCACCAGGCCCATTTCTACAATTTCGTGCCCCGGCGCTACATGTCTTTTACCCGGACCGAAGGTTTTAACTAACAAATCGGCATTACGCAAAGCGATATCCAAAAAATTGCGTTTATTGGTGGCCAGGTAGTGTGCGGCGGCGGCCTCAAACATATGGCCCGAGTTGTACAGCTCATGACTCAATTCGTTCTCTTTAACCCACCGTTCCGGGCCCGACCATGGGTGCGGGTGCAATGGATCAATTGTACGGGCGGTATATAAATAACCATCGGGTTCCTGGGCTTTACCCACTATAGTGATCAGCGAATCAACATAAGCGTCCAGCCTGGGATCGGGATGAACGGCCATGGAATAGGATGCGCCTTCAATAGTTTTATAAATATCGGTATCGTCAAAAGGGAACTTGGTACAAAACTTCCCGCTCCTGGCAGCTGCCATTTCAAAGTTTTTTACCCGGCCGGTGTTTTCACAGCGGGCAAATGATGCCGGTATGGTTACCGTGCGGTTGGTTTCAATGCGTGGCGACCAAAAATGATCATCGAGCTTTACATTGGTAAATGATACCGGTTTAATAGGATAATCTTTGTTTTGCGCGTATGCCACCCCACAATAAAACGATAAAACAATTAGTATTCTCTTCATTTTGTTTGTATTAAAAGGCACAGGATATAAACCACACCCTGTGCCTTTGTCAATTTATTAATAACCGGTATTTTGTTTAAGGTTGGTATTTTTAACAACTTCCTGTCTTGGTAATGGCAACAAAGCGCGGTAATCGCCGTTTGGCGAGTGCGACAGCCATGATTTTTTGGTATAAACCCCAAAGCGGATCAAATCCTGCCTGCGGCGGCCTTCGGTGTTAAATTCCCAGGCCAGCTCGTCTAAAAACCTGCCGTATTGAATATCGGCACCACCTTCGTGCGTGGTTTTAAGGTGGTTTCTTAAACCGTAATCATATGTACTGCCTTTTTGCAAATCGGCACCGGTAACAGTAGCTTTTGCAGGGTTAGCTGTAAAATTACGCTGCCTTACCTGCGTAACTAACAAAGCCGCGCCGTTGGCATCGCCAGAACGAAGCATACTCTCGGCCTTCATCATCAACACATCGGCATAACGGAACAGTGGGAAATCATTGCTTAAGCCCAGCAAAGCGCCTTGCTTGTACTCAAACTTACCAAGCCTGAACCCGTGCACCTCCTCGGTTGAGTCGACACCGGGCACCACGTTAATGTAATTAAGCGGTTTGCCGGTATAAGCGCCCAATGAGCCATTGATAGGCACACCGGCCAGGGTGTATTGCTGCCCCTGTATCCAGTTGCTTTTTAACCTGCTGTCATCAGGATCAAACGTGTTGATAAATTGCGGTATAGCACAAATACCGCCCCATGGCGAGTATTGGAAGTTATAGGTAGCCTGGTTTTCGGGCTCGAGGCTTTCCATGTGTAAGGCAAAAGCGTTGGCACCATCAGCAGTAAACTTTTCATCAAAAGGGATAGCAAAAATGATCTCTTTCGAGTTTTGATTTTCGGTAGCAAAAACCGAACTCTGGCTTGCTTCCAAACCAAAACCAACGCCTGAGTTGATAATGGCGTTGCATTCGGTGATGCATTTATCCCATGCGGCAGTGCCGGTATAAACACCTGCGTTAAGGTAAATTTTAGCCAGCAATGCATGCGCTGCCCATTGGTTAAACTTGCCATAAGTTGTTTGATCATTAGCCTTGCTTAACAGCGGTAAATTGGTAGTAATTTCTGATACGATGAAATTATAAACATCCTGCCTGCTGCTCTGTGTTGGTAAAAACCCTGTAGGTAAATCAAATTTGGTGATGATAGGTACACTGCCAAAAAAGTCGCAAAGCGGGTAATAGAATGATGCACGCAAAACCTTCAACTCGGCCAGAGCTGCATCTTTACCCGTTGTAATAGGGATAAGCCCATTCTCTATCTGGTAAATAACCCGGTTACAGGTGGTGATACCGGCATAGGCATTGTTCCAGATCTGGTAGCAGTTATCCTCGTCAGATGTCCATTTATGCTCATGCACCCGGCGATAAATACCACCATCCACCCAGCCGTTAGGCCGCTCGGGAATTACCAGTTCATCTGCCGAAATTTCGTTTGTCCTGAAAACAGAGTTGGCGCTACGGCCCAACTCCAGCGGACGCCAATAGGTGTATCCGGCGCCAAGTAATGAGGCCAAATCTTCGGCACCCGGCGTAAAGTTGCTGGCTACAATCGTCGAGTAATCCTTATCTTTTAATTTGGTGCAGGAAAATGTAATAGCAACAGCAGTTAAAACGACCGCGCTGCTTAATATATAATGTATCTTTTTCATGTTGTTAATGATTAAAAGTTTGCACTTAAGCCCAATGTAAATGTCCTGGTGGTTGGATACTTGTCGCGGTTATCGTTACCGGGGTCTAACCCACTGCGGCTGACTTCCGGGTCAATCCCCTTGTAGCCGGTTATTACAAATGTGTTAAGCGTAGATACATAAATGCGTGGCGCGTGAATATATTTTGATTTTAAACTATTGAAGGTATAGCCCAGGTTGATGTTATCAATTTTCCAGAAATTGCCATTTTCAATATAATAGCTGTTAAGCTCAAGGGGCATGGTTTTATTAAGCACGGCCGTACCAAACACCTTATCATTGGCCGATTTTAGGCGGTTATAATATTGAATAGAAGTGTTTTCATAATACATGCGCTGAAAGTTGAGGATCTGGTAGCCAAAAGCACCGCGCATGGTTACACTAAAATCCCAATCTTTATAGCGGATAGTGTTGTTCCAGCCGGCGTAGTATTTAGGCAGGCCATTACCCAGCACCCTTTTATCTTCAAACGAATGGGTAAAATCTTTATAGGCTACTGATTTACCATTTTGGTCTTCATATATCCACTGCCCGTCTGGCGATACACCGGTAACTTTAAAACCATAAAAATCGCCTATGTTTTTACCAACCGTAACAATATTGGTAAAGGTTTGAATAGGCTCGCCCGTGCCACCTGTTGTAAAGTAGTTACTGGTTGTTTTATAGGTTTCGTTTGATAAGCTGATGAGCTTATTAGTATTTGTCGAAAAGTTAAAGCTGGTTGTCCATTGAAAATCTGCCTTACGTATTGGGGTGATGTTTAATAAAACCTCGATCCCTTTATTTTGCATGGTGCCTACGTTTGCCCTGGTAGATGGATATAAATTTGGCGGACTCGGTACCGCATAATCATATAATAAACCTTTTATTTTACGGTTGTACAGATCAACAGAGCCGGTGATCATCCCTTTAAGCAAACTATAATCCAGCCCCAAATCGGCTTCATGTTTTTCTTCCCAACGCAGGTTTGGGTTTGGATTTTGCGACGGACCAAGCGTTTGTACCCATTGCCCGTTTGATAACACGTAGTTGCCATAGCCTAACAAACCTACACCTAAAAAGCCTTGTGCCGGCTGGTTGCCGGTAACACCATAACCTGCACGTAACTTCAAATCATCAAAAATTTGCTGCCCCTGCATAAACGACTCCTTGGTGATTCGCCATCCTACCTGTACGGCCGGGAAGGTACCCCAAGGTTCTTTTGCACCATAAAGCTGGCTGGCAGCCTCGCGGCGTACACTGGCCAACAACAGGTACCTGTCTTTATAATTATAGGTAGCACGGCCAAAAAAGCTGATCAGGTTAGTTTCTGACCGTGAACTGCTTTCAACACCCAGCCCTTGGGCGGCAGCACGGCCTAAACCAATGTTGTTATAGCTGAATATATCGGTAGGGAAATCATGGTTTTGCTCAAAAAACGAAAACGTATCATTATCCTGGTAACTGTAGCCACCCAAAACCGAAAAGTTATGATCGCCAATTGTTTTTTTATACTCGGCAGTTAACTCTAACAAGCGATCTATCGACTGTAAAGAGCCCACTGCGGCATAACCATTCAGGTGGTCACGAATGTTGGAGATGTTCTCCTTATTTTCTGAATAGCCCGCGGTTTGGTTAAAGCGTGTGTATGAACCTAATGCAGATAGCTTAAGGCCATCAAACGGCGTAAGGGTAATGGTTGAGTTATATTTTGATGTTGTGTTTGAGGTTTTACCATCGCTGTTATAAATCATCGATACCGGGTTTTGGTAATTAAAAATGCTTGGCTGCTCAAAGTAAGTACCATCGGCATTTTTAACAGGCGCTGTTGGGTTTTGCAAAATAGCCTGGCGATAAGTATAGCCATTAAAAGTACCACCGTCCTGGGTTTGGGTAAAGGCGTTGTCCTGTTGCAATAAACCAAAATTGATCTTCAATTTATCATTAAACATGTAATGATTGATATCCACCCGGCCAGAGAAAGTACGGTTATCTGATTTCAGGAAAATACCGTTTAATGAGCGGTAGTTAACCGAAGCCAAATAATTGGTTTTACTGTTGCCGCCCCTTAAAGTGAGCGTATGTACAGTAGTTACCGGCAGGTTGTTGGATATCGCTTTAAGCCAATCTGTCGAGCTGCCCAAATCATATGATTTATCCCTGGTACCGGCCGCAATCTGGGCACGGTAATCGGCCGCGGTGAATAATTTGGGTTCGCGGGCAAGGGTTTGAGTACTCACGTAGCCGCTATAATCAACAGCATTGGTAAAATTGCTGCTTGCGCGTTTGGTAGTGATGATGATAACCCCATTGGTACCACGTACACCGTAAATTGCCGCTGCCGATCCATCCTTCAATACATCAATGGTTTCAATATCTTCGGGTACAACGGTTTTTAAACTGCCGGGCACACCATCAACCAATACCAAAGGATCGGAGTTGGCACCCAATAAAGTGGTATTACCCCTTAACAGGATCACCGAGCCGGATGTAGGATCGCCGCTTGGTGCTGATACCGAAAGACCGGCCACCTTGCCCTGTAATAGCTGACCGGCATCTAACACCGGGCCTTTTACAAAATTTTCGGCTTTAACTGTAGCTACCGAGCTGGTAACATCTCCTTTACGCTGGCTACCGTAACCAATAACAATAACCTCATTGAGCGAATTTGGCGATGCCACCAGGCGCACATTGATCACGGTACGGCCGCCGGCAGGTATCTCCTGCGAACTAAAGCCGATAAAAGAAAAGGTAAGGATGGCTTTTTCGGTTTCGGCATCCGGAATGTTCAGGGTGTATTTCCCGGTTACATCGGTTTGAGTACCCATGCTGGTTCCTTTTATACTTACCGTAACGCCAGGTAAAGGCTGATCATGATCATCGGTTACTTTACCCGTTATGGTTTTGGCCACTGCCAGTGTTGTATTTTCGGCCTCATCGGTATTTACCACATCAGGTTGTTTTGCTACGGCTTTCGCCTTTGCCAAAACTATCTGGTCGCCAATAATATCAAATGTAATACCCCTGGGCGTTAACAGCTTGCCAAGTATAGCACCCAGCTTTTCCTGTTTGGCATCTATTGAAAGGCCTAACTCGTTTTCCACAAGGTTTTTACGGTATACAAACTTCAGGCTGGTTACTTTTTCCAGTTGTTGTATAGCGTTGGTAAGGCTTGTATTTTGAATATTATAATCAACCCGCTTATCAAGCAGGCCCTGTCCTTTGCTGGCGTTCGCAAATGAAATACCAGTAAAAACAAGGATGATTATAATTTGACTAAAAGTGATCCTCATAATTTTACACCAGTCAAAGTGGTTTTGTAAATAAATCTTCATACATTTAAGTGTTTCTTTTTAAAAAAATTGAGACATAGGATTCCCGGTTCACCTTTTTAGGCGTTGTACACCGGGGGTTTAAAAATTATAGGGGTGTCTCCAGCACTCCTATTCTTTTTTTCAGGAAATTGGGTTGGGTTTAAGTAATAATTCTTTTTTCCATATAGGCTGCTTTAGGTTTTTACTGGTTATTGAACTGTTTAATTGGTTATTGTTTATTGCTTTCCAGCATGAAGCTGTTGCCCTTTATAATGTAAGTTGCATTAAGTGTTTTTTTAAGCATCTCCATAATGGCGGGCAGATTCTCGTTGGTAAAATCAGCCTTCAAAAAATCGGCATTAATACTCTCGTCCTTTGAGCTGATATTTACATTGAAGTTTTTATTGAGTGTTTTAAACACTTCCCTTATTGGTGTATTGTTAAAAGAAAGGCTTGCTTTTTTCCACATACTCAATGACGCATCCTTTATCACTATATTCTTTTTAAGATCATCGGCCGCTTTATCATAAACAGCTTCCTGGTTGGGCAGCAACATAACCCCATCACCGGCACCAAGCGTTTCGTTTACGCCGGGCCTGGTTTTATCCTGCCCGGCCACAGATACCGAAACCTTACCGGTAATCACATCTACCCGGGTAGTTTTATCTGCCGCGTAGGCGCGAATCCTGAAACTTGTGCCCCATACTTTGGTAATTACATTACCTGTTGAAATAGAAAACGGGCGTGAATGATCTTTGGTTACTTCAAAAAATGCCTCACCGGTTAATGAAACCTTGCGGCTACGCTTTTCGAATGTTTTGGTATAAGTTAAGGCCGAACCGGGGCTTACCCAAACCCGGCTGCCATCTGATAAAATAATGTCTTTGATAGCGTTAGTAGTATTACTGAAAACCTGCTGTGTATTTGTAACCTGCAAAGTATTATTTACCGGCTGTGGTTTTAGTTTGATAAAAAACACCGCGATCAAAACAGCGGCAACACCCGATAGCCAGTATAAAATGGTTTTTACACGGCTTGTTCCCTTACTATGCATGGAAACTATCCCGTCACCTTCTGCCGCGTTGATGTTGCTGTTGATGTTTTGCCACATCAGCATTTTAAAAAGCTCCTGTTCGCGAACCGAAAGCGCTGTAACATCGTCCCCGTCAGGTTCAAACGACTCATACCAGGCAAGGATAATCTCCTTTTCGTGCTCATCACAGTGGCCTGCAAAAAATTTTTCCAACAGCTCGGCAGGTAATTTCTTTTTCATTAGGAACTTGTTTTGGACAAGAGTTAATATTGGTTATATAATAAGATGTAACCTGACTAAGGTGCATCCCCTACTCCTGTTTAAAATATTTTCAAAAAAAATTATTGATACAGGTACAGGCGTACGCTTTATCGGAGAAAAAAATGGTTACCGCAATAAAAAAAACAACACCAGGATATTAAGATGTACCTTTAAAAACCGCAGGGCTTTGGTCAGGTGGTTCTCTACCGTTTTTTCAGAAATACCCAGAAGCAGGGCTATTTCTTTATTCGTTTTATACTGATTGCGGCTTAATTCAAATACATTGCGGCATTTGGGTGGTAAATGGGTAACCTCGGCCTCAACACGTTCAAGCAGTTCTTTGTAGTAATAATTTTCTTCGGTAGAGTTATCGAAGCTGTTGTTAACCATCAGCAAAATTTCACTGTATGAATTGCGCACAGCCTCGGCCCTTTTATGGTTAAGTACCAGGTACCTGATAGAAGTGAATAAATACCCCTGAAGCGAGGTAACTATTTTAACCTGCTGCCGGTTGATCCAAAGGCCGGTAAAAAAATCCTGCACAATCTCTTTGGCTGTTTCCCTTTCTTTGAGGCGTTTATAAGCAGCAGCATAAAGTTTAAGCCAATAACGGTTGTAGATCTCTTCAAACGCGCTGATACTATCCTTTTCGAAAAGTTCGATCAATTCTACATCCGTAAGGTCACAAAACTTTTTCATCTTTACGATAATTACCAACACACTCCGATACAGCTAAACTGCCATACGCACCATATAACCGTTGAGTTTACAATTAATAAAGGGCAACAATATCCTATAAAGCTATTATGGTATTCTTACTTAGGTTATAACAGGGGCAATATAAGCATATTTTTAAATCGCAAGCCGAAAACTAAAAAATAATTGTGCTTTACACACTAATAAAATACCTGAGTAGTTATCTGCTATCTTTTTAAAAGGATTACTCATAAAGTTTCCCTGTAAAAAAAGCCGGACTTTCGTCCAGCTCTGGTTATCATTTACAGATTATGTTGCTGACAAGTTACACTCCTGCAGAGCTTGTTTCCTCTTACTATCTGCCTTTGTTATTTAGTGAATTTCCTAATCATTTCCACCAACTATTTTTTTCATCATTACCTATATATATAATTGTTGCTTATTTACCGGCAAGCAAACCATCAAGCGTAACCGATACATAATATAAGCCTCCGATAGTTGGGCCGCCAGCATATTGATAATAACGTTTGTTAAATATATCAGTTGCGCCGGCTTTAAAAGTAGCATAATAGGCCGGAACGCGATAAGTAACCTGGGCATCAAATGTGCCAATTGCAGGTACCTTGCCTGTTACCAACGGGCTTTCCCACAGGAACGACTCCTGCCATTTGTAAACGATGTTAAAACCTACATTTTTGGCCACTTCGCGGTTACCGAACGATAGGTTGCCCGACCATTCGGGGGTATTGAAACCCGTCACAAAAATATCTGATGTAGTTTGAGCTTTAAGTTTGTTAAAACTCACGTTACCAGATACAGTATATCTTTTATAAAAGTTATAGCTAATACCTGCCGACGAACCATAGTTATGGTAAATGTTTTTAGCATTGGTATAAACGCGATACCTGCTTTGGCCCTGGCTTGCAGCGTTGCTGGAAGTACCTGTGGTTGGGTCGCGGTTTACATCAAGCATAGCTAATACAGCGGCGTCTGTACCCACGGTTGTCCCATTTGGTACAAATACCTGTACCTGGCCTAAAAATCCGCCGTAGCGGTTGGTGTAGGCGTCAATATCAATAAATACTTTATTATCTAATACAATTCCTTTGTAGCCTACTTCGTATGAAGTGATCTGCTCCGGACGCGCAGGTGGCAAATCGGCTACTTTCAACAGGTTCCGGTTGGCCAGAGCAACCTGGTCTGTACCGCCGGCGGCATTAACTACCGAATTGAAGTTGGCAACAGAAGTTTGGGTATAGCTATTACCCAAATAGCCTAAACCATCATTAATAAACGGCAAGCTGCCCACACGTTTAACACGTCCGTTGTTTACGTATGATAACGCCTCGAATAATGAAGGGAAGCGGTAACCATTCTGGAACGTGAATCTGAAATTATGGTTCTCATTCAGGGTATAAACGGCCGCTAAACGAGGTGTAAATTTAGGGTCGAAATAAGGGTTGTAATCCCATCTAACCGATCCGAAAAGTTTCAATTTTTCGTCGAAGAACGTTTTGGTTACCTGTGTAAATGCACCATATTTTTTGTAGATCACATCTTTACCAAAGCTGCCGTCGGCCAAAGGTGTGTTCCTATCGGCAATCGGGCGGCTAAAGTCAACAAAGTTGTTACCATCTGGGGTAATTGCATATACGCGTACGTCGCCGCCAACCAACAGGTCAACCACCTTTACCCGGTTTGTTAAATCCCATTGGGCTTCAGCATTGTACATATGGCTTTTTTGCACCAATGCCGCACCACCCGTTACAGGCGCGTTTGGTATCAGGCTCGATTTAATATCCCAGTTATTGATGCCGATAATGGTTTTTCTTAACGCATCAAATTCCGGCGTGCCTGGCTCAACCCTGCCCTTATCTGCAGCAGCTCTTGCGGCCTGCTCGGCGGCGGCCAGGTTTGCAGATGTTAGGCCTCCGTTTGCAGATCCGTAGGCGTTTAACGCATTTTTAAAAGTGGTACCCCAGGCCGAGTTACTGGCATGGTTCAAATCCAGGTTATCTGCCAGCGGTTTTACGTTGAATGAGTTGCCGGTATTTTCTATCGATTCATAAGCGCGAACCAAAAATTCTTTTCCTTTTAACTCAACTTTATGGTTTTGAACGGTTGCTCCCTGCAACGAAATCTTGTTACCACGCTGAAATACGCCGTCGAGCCTACCGTAACGGTAGGTGTAAGACAATATAGTATTAGGCGTTAATTTGTATGATAATGTACCATCCAGTTTCAGGTTGGTAACTTTCGGATCAACCAAATCAACCTCGTTGTATCCTGTACGGGCAACTGTAAGATTTGGCATTGCTTTACCATCAACTGTAAGGCCTTTTATTGACACGGTATTGCTACCGGCAAGGGCATCATCTCCATATTTGTTCCAGCCATCATAAGCAGCATTGCTGGTGCCTGTTAAGGCCGGGAAACCGGGGTTTGCGGTTTTTAGATTGTATGGATTTTGATCCTTACGGGTATCAGACTGCCAGTCTTTACCCTGCATGTAGCTAAAGTTCACTTTAAAGGCAAACTTATCGTTGAATGCTTTGGCATAACGTACAGCGGTTTCGTTAAGGGCGCTTGCACCTAACCTATCGTTGCCCACGTGGTTTATACCCTCGCGGTGATAAACGCTTAATCCCTGGTATTTAAAAGGATCTTTGGTTATTAAGTTTGATAAGCCATTGATAGCGTTTGTGCCATAAAGCGCTGCCGCCGCGCCCGGTGTAATTTCTATACTGGCAATATCCAGCTCGGTTGGGCCAATGGCATTACCCAGCGGTACACCTAAAGTTGCCGATTGCATATCAACCCCATCAACCAACTGCATAAATCTGAAGTTGTTCGGACTGTTGAAACCACGTGTGTTAGGCACTTTAAGGGTTAAACTGGTGGTGGTCATCTGTACGCCCTTTACGTTTTCCAAAGCATCGTAAAAGCTTGGGCCAGGCGACTGTTTAAGCGCGTTGATGCTCAGTTTTTCGATAGCAACCGGCGACCGTAAAAGCTTCTCTTCTTTGCGCGACGCCGTTACCACCACTTCGTTAATCAGTAACGATTGGCTGCTTAACTGAATGTTCAGGGCGCTGTTAGAATTTTTTACGAAAAATTCCTGTGGCTGAAAACCCACCGCGGTAAAAACTAATGTATAGGGTAGTTTGGCGCTTGTAGTTAATGAAAATTTTCCGGTACTATCAGATGCAGTACTGTTGGTAGTACCCTTTATGCTAACGGTTGTGCCCACTAACGGCAACCCGTGGTCGTCTTTTACAATACCGCTAATGATATAGGAACCATTAAGTTGAGCATGGCTTATCGCCGGGGCAAGAAGTATAAAAAGTGTTATAAGTCTAAATGAATTTATAAGTGTTTTCATGAAAAGAATCAGTATAATTTAATGTCTGTTTGAGTTTTAAGAATGTAGATAGCATAAGGATTGGAGCTATCAACAGCAACACATGACATTTAACTGCGTTTTTGAATGAGCCGAAGTAATAAGAGTGTAAATATTATACATAGTCTATTGGATTAGTCGACAAAAATAGAAATTTTTTCATCGGTGTCAAGACTCAATTCATATTTTTCCATAATATCTACCATTTTAGTGGATATATTTTCAAATAATCCCACCCTCTTCCCTCCCAATTTTGTAATATTGGCGGCTCAACACGTACTAATTTACAATGTCTTTCAATTATCAGCGCATCATCATCAAAATCGGTTCCAATGTTTTTACCCAGGAAAACGGCTTGCCCGACCTGCAGCGTATAGAACATTTGGTTGGCCAGATAGCCGCTATCAAAAAACAAGGAAAAGAAGTGATCCTGGTATCATCCGGCGCGGTTGCTTCCGGTAGGAGTTTGATCACGATATCCGAAAAATATGATGCCATTGCGGCAAGGCAGCTCTTAGCCTCTATCGGGCAGGTAAAGCTAATCAATACTTATTCGCAGCTGTTTGAACGTTTTGATATCCTTTGCTCGCAGGTATTGGTTACCAAAGAGGATTTCAGGGACAGGATGCACTATTTAAACATGAAAAACTGTCTTGATCTGTTGTTGCAGCACCAGGTGATACCCGTAGTGAACGAAAACGATGTGGTGTCGGTAACCGAACTGATGTTTACCGATAATGACGAGCTGGCCGGATTAATTGCATCTATGCTAAACGCCCAGGCGTTAATTGTACTAACTAATGTCGACGGAATCTATAATGGCGATCCCAAAGCGCCGGGCTCGGCGGTAATTGAAGAGGTGGCCGGTTCGGTAGTTGATTTTGCAGCGTTTGTTTCATCGGGCAAATCGCAGTTTGGCCGTGGGGGAATGATCACCAAATCAACCATGTCGCAAAAAACGGCGCAATTGGGTATAGCTGTGCACATTGCCAATGGCAAGCGGGATAATATCCTGACAGATGTATTGGAGAATAAAGTGATCCATACCCGGTTTATCCCCAATAAAACAGCTTCTGGCAAAAAGAAATGGATAGCACATTCCGAAAAATCGGCCACGGGCGCCGTGTTGGTTAACGCAGGCGCTAAAGCGGCACTTGTATCCAACAAAGCTACAAGCTTGCTGCCCGTTGGAATAGCTGAGGTATTAACCGACTTTAAAAAAGGCGATATTATTAAGCTAATGGATGAAAACCAAAAGCTGATAGGACTTGGCATTGCCGAATACGGATCGGACAAAGCCAAAGAACGCATCGGGCAAAAAAACCAAAAGCCTTTGGTGCATTACGATTATCTTTATTTACAAGGTTAACAATGAGTTATAATATATATTTCGAGAACGCACAGGTTGCGGGCCGCAAACCTACCCTCGCCCCTGCCCTTATTAACCAGGTTTTATTGGACGTGGCTTCCGAAGCCATTGCCCAAACCGAACTGATATTAGCCGAAAACCAAAAAGATCTCGATTTGATGGATCCGAAAGATCCTAAATACGACCGCCTGAAACTGACGGCTGCCCGCATTGAAGCTATTGCGGCCGATATGATCAGTGTTGCAGGCCTGGACAGCCCTTTAGGTAAGCAACTTTCAGAAGCGCAGATGCCCAATGGCCTGTCTATTTCAAAGGTGCGTGTACCATTAGGTGTTGTTGGTGTAATTTATGAAGCCAGGCCCAATGTTACTTTTGATGTATTCGCCCTCTGCTTTAAAACAGGCAACATCAGTATTTTAAAAGGCGGCAGTGATGCCGACTACTCTAACCGTGCCATTATCGGCATAATTCATAACGTGTTAAATAAGCACCACATAGATACCAACGTGGTAACCCTGTTACCTGCAGAACGAGAGGCCACAGCCGCTTTACTAAATGCTATTGGCTATGTTGATGTGCTGATACCACGCGGCAGCCAGTCGCTTATTGATTTTGTGCGGGATAATAGTAAAGTACCTGTTATTGAAACCGGTGCAGGTATTGTTCATACTTATTTTGATTTAACCGGCGACCTTGAAAAAGGTGCTGAGATTATTGCCAATGCCAAAACCCGCAGGGTGAGTGTATGTAACGCCCTTGATTGCCTGATTATTCATGCTGAAAGGTTGAGTGACTTGCCCCGGTTAAGTCATGTACTCAGTGAGAAAGAAGTTGAGTTATTTGCTGATGAACGGGCTTACGAAGCATTAAAAGCCAGTTATCCTGAAGCTTTATTACATAAAGCGCAGCCTGAGCATTTTGGTACCGAATTTTTATCGATGAAGATGGCTATCAAAACGGTTGATAGTTTTGAGGCGGCACTTGAATATATCGCCATTAATAGTTCAAAACACAGCGAGGCTATTATATCTGAGGACGCCGAAAATATTGCCACCTTTTTAAATGATGTTGATGCGGCAGCGGTTTACGCCAATGCATCCACTGCCTTCACAGACGGCGCGCAATTTGGTTTAGGTGCCGAGATTGGCATCAGCACGCAAAAACTCCATGCACGGGGCCCTATGGGGCTTGAGGAGCTTACAAGTTACAAGTGGATTGTTAAAGGCAACGGGCAAACCAGGAATCCTTAGCATTTACACAAATACGCTGCTAAGCCTTAGTGCACGGTAAGCATGCCCGCAGCTGACGCGAATTTGTATGGTATAGGAAAAATAATCGAAAAAGTTCATTCCACAAAAAAAGGTGCCCTCAAGAAGGCACCTTAATTTTTTCTCTTCTCTGCTGTCGGCACTCACTTAATCAAATAGTTCGCTACGGCAATAAAGCAAATGATCATTAAGATCACTCCTTGAAGCTTTTGTTCTAACGTTAATTGGCTTATCATTTTAAATTAATTAGGGTAAAGCAAATTTATATTGTAATCCGAATGTTACAATAGGTATTTTCATTTTTACGTTTATTTTAATAAATAGTTATAAAACTTTTAGAATCGTCAACTGCACATTTATTCTTTAAAAAAATAGCAACAAATGTGTTTTAACATTAAAATAGTGTTAGTGTAACACTACGGTAAATTGGCAGTTTTTAGCTGTAAAAATATATTTTTTACGCGTTTTTTTATTCATTTAACATAAACGTAAATTTTATATTAATAAACGTCAAATCCTCCGGTTAAACCACACCATGTTATTAAACCTTCCCCCACACTGATATCTGACTTTTTTTCTTATCCGGTTAAATGTTTATTTTCATAAACACTTGCAATAAATGTATCATCCCCGTTACATTTATCGCAGATTATAAACCAAACCAATATGCCAAAGCACATCATGATCGTATATCTTTTAGTGGCCTGCACCATTGCAGGTATACTGCTCAATTCGCGTATTAAGCAATGGCTTAACAAAAAAGGGTAACCTTAAATTGGCCCGATGAGTGTCGGCTAATACACCCACATTAACCAAAAAAGCAAAAGCCTGTTGTTTATTCAACGGGCTTTTATGTTGAGGGTAATTTTCACGTTAAAAATATATCCCCTCTTCCTACGTAAATTAAAACCTTATATAAAACATATAAAATTCTTATTATCAATATAAATTAACCAATAATTAACACAAATAAAAAGGCGATTATGAATATTCCAATAGCAAATTGGGCACATTGATTGCACAATTGCGATTCGGGAAACTGAATAAGTGTTAACATAAGGTTACCTTGTGCTTTTTATTGTATTAACACCAAACCCAACCTCAATCGCCAATTATGATAATTATAAAAAAGATCCTGAAAATAATTTTAAGAACCGTATTGGGCATTGTAGCATTTGTCGCGCTCTTCCTGCTGGCGGCCTTTTTACTTTCGATATGGACTGTTAAAAAAGAACCGGGAACTTCGGCCGATGTTGCCATATACATTCTAACCAACGGCGACCATACCGATATTGTGGTTCCCGTAAAAAGCCAGGTAACCGATTGGAGCAAAGAAATGCCATATCAAAACACAACAGGTCGCGATACCACGGCAAGATACCTGGCTGTGGGCTGGGGCGATAAGGGGTTTTACCTCAACACCCCTACCTGGTCGCAATTAAAGTTTAGTACGGCGTTTAAGGCTGCCTTTGCTTTAAGCACTTCGGCCATTCACGCTACCTACTACCAGGCAATGCCGGAGAATAACAATTGTAAAAAGATTATGATCAGCAACGAGCAGTACAAAAGGTTAATCTCCTTCGTTAATGGCAGCTTTAAAAGAGACAGCACAGGCAATGTCATCAACATAAAAACAAATGCCAACTATGGCACCAGCGACGCTTTTTACGAAGCCAACCGCAAATACAACATGTTTTACACCTGCAACACCTGGGCCAACAACGCCCTAAAAGCCTGCGGCCAAACCGCCTGCGTGTGGACTCCTTTTGACAGGGGAATATTTTATCATTATAGGTAGTCGGGAAGTCAGGAAAGTCGGGAAGTCCGAAAGTTAAGAAGGATGTAGGCTATATGTAGGCTATTTGATTTTTCACATTGAGACTTTCGGACTTCCCGGACTTTCGGACTTTCGGACTTTCGGACTCTCCAAACCTCCTAACTTCCCACAACAATTTACCCTACCCTGACCTAACCACTATATCAATATAAAACACAAAAGCGTATCTTTGCGCCCATTATGAGTAAGCATGGCAGGATTTTAGTGGCAATGAGCGGTGGCGTTGATAGTTCGGTAGCGGCAGTTATGCTGCATGAGCAGGGCTATGAAGTTATTGGGCTTACCATGAAAACCTGGGATTATGCCTCGTCGGGTGGCAGTTCCAAAGAAACAGGCTGCTGCAGCCTTGATAGCATTAATGATGCGCGTGCTTTGGCCGTTGGTTACGGTTTTCCTCACTATATCCTGGATATCCGTAACGAGTTTGGCGATTTTGTAATTGATAACTTTGTTGACGAATACCTGGCCGGCCGCACCCCTAATCCCTGTGTGTTATGCAATACCCACATCAAATGGGAAGCTTTATTAAAACGCGCCGATAAACTGGATTGCGAATTTATAGCTACAGGACATTACGCCAATATTCGTTTACAGGACAATGGCCGTTACGTGATATCAAAAGGTAAAGACGAAAATAAAGATCAGTCATACGTGCTTTGGGGAGTATCTCAAAAAAACCTGGCGCGTACCAAGTTCCCCTTAGGCAGTTTTTCGAAGCCCGAGATCAGGCAAATGGCTATGGATATGGGGCAGATTGAGCTTGCCGGTAAAAGTGAAAGCTACGAAATTTGCTTTGTGCCCGATAACGACTACAGATCGTTTCTAAGGCATAAAGTTGAAGACTTGGAAGAACGTGTTGCCGGCGGCAACTTTGTGCTTGCAAATGGCACCATAGTGGGCAAACACCAGGGTTATCCCTTTTATACCATCGGTCAGCGTAAAGGATTAGGCATTGCCTTGGGGCAACCTATGTTTGTAACCAGTATCGATCCTAACACCAATACCGTAGTATTAGGCACTGCCGATGAATTGGAACGCAAACAGGCCTGGGTTAAAAACCTAAACCTGGTTAAATACGCCAGCATACCGGAGCCTATCGAGGCTATTACCAAAATCCGTTATAAAGATGCTGGTACCACCAGCAGCATTGTACAAATGGGAGAACATATGAAGGTTGATTTTCACCATAATGTATCTGGTATCGCGCCCGGGCAATCGGCAGTTTTTTATGAAGGCAACGACCTTTTGGGCGGCGGATTTTTAATGTAGTTTCATTTTGAGGGTCAGATAGTGTAAAACCGGCGGTGTTTAACCGGGTTCAAAATAGGGTCAAAACATCAAAAAAACGGCCTTTAAAACCGCTCTTGAAACAATACTACATCTTTTCAAAATTGAGGCATTCGCGCAATCTTCACAGCTAATATTCCAACGTTTTTAGCAAAACTAATTGGCGTTTCGCTTTCTTTATGTTTTATTTGCAAAAAATAACTGCTTAAATGGCCAAAAATTTACTGATAGTTGAATCTCCGGCGAAAGCCAAAACCATCGAGGGTTACCTTGGGAAAGACTTTATTGTGAAGTCGAGCTACGGGCATATCCGCGATTTGGTAAAGTCTGAAGATGCGATAGATATAGGTAACAACTTCGCTCAAAAATATGAGGTGCCTGCCGATAAAAAACAGGTAGTGAGCGAATTGAAGAAATTAGCTAAAGAAGCAGAGATGGTTTGGCTGGCATCGGATGAGGACCGTGAGGGAGAAGCCATATCGTGGCACTTATTTGATACTTTAGGATTGAAAGATGCTACCACCAAACGCATCGTTTTTCACGAAATAACCAAACCGGCCATTTTAAAGGCTATTGATACGCCACGTAAAATTGACTACAATTTGGTAAATGCACAGCAGGCACGCCGTGTATTAGACAGGCTGGTGGGTTTTGAACTTTCGCCTGTTTTATGGAAAAAGGTTAAACCATCCCTTTCTGCAGGCCGTGTACAATCAGTAGCAGTACGATTAATAGTTGACAGGGAACGCGAAGTAAATAAATTTACTGCCGAAGCTGCTTTTAAAATAGTAGCCATATTTGGTAAAGGCAAAGATGCTTTTAAAGCCGAACTGGCAGAACGTTATGCCAAACCAGAAGATGCCGAGAAGTTTTTACAGGATTGTATCGGTGCCGATTTTGACGTACGCTCGCTGGAAACCAAACCAGCCAAACGCTCACCGGCTGCACCCTTCACCACATCTACCTTACAACAGGAAGCCAGCAGGAAACTGGGCTACTCGGTAGCACGCACCATGCAGGTAGCGCAACGTTTGTACGAGGCCGGGTATATTACCTACATGCGTACCGACTCGGTAAACTTATCGGATACTGCGTTAAATGCCGCTCAAAGTGAAATTGTATCGGCCTATGGGGAAAAATACCATCAGCTAAGAAAATATAAAACCAAAAACGCAAGCGCACAGGAAGCTCACGAAGCTATCAGGCCAACCTATTTCAACAATCATACTATCACAGGCGAATCGAACGAGAAACGCCTGTATGAACTGATCTGGAAACGTGCCATAGCCTCACAAATGAGTGAAGCGCAGTTTGAGAAAACCACCGCAAAAATCAGTATATCAACCCGTAAAGAGGATTTAACGGCCAATGGCGAGGTGATGAAGTTTGATGGTTTCCTGAAAGTTTACCTTGAATCAAGCGATGACGAGGATGAACCACAACAGGATGGCGAAAACGCCATGCTGCCACCTTTAACCCGTGGCCAGCGCTTAGCGCTACAGGAAATGTCGGCAACAGAACGCTTCTCGCGTCCGCCGGCAAGATACACTGAGGCCAGCTTGGTGAAAAAGTTAGAGGAGTTAGGTATCGGCCGCCCATCTACCTACGCCCCTACCATCTCTACCATCCAAAATCGTGGTTACGTGGTTAAAGAAGAGCGCGAAGGTAAAGTGCGCAACTTCAGGCTAATGGTGCTGAAAGATGGCCAGATTGTTAAAGAACAAAAAACAGAGAATACCGGTGCCGAGCGCGGCAAGTTATTCCCTACCGATATTGGCGCGGTTGTAAACGACTTTTTAGTACAATACTTTAAAGAAATTGTAGATTTTAACTTTACCGCCAGCGTTGAAAAGCAATTTGACGAGATAGCCCAGGGTTTAAAAGACTGGACAGCCATGCTGCACGATTTTTATAACCCTTTCCATAAAGGTGTGCAAAGCACTATTGAAACGGCTGATAAAGCAACCGGTGAACGTGAATTGGGTGTGCACCCTGAAAATGGTAAAAAGATATCCGTACGTATTGGCCGCTACGGCCCCTTTGTGCAGGTTGGCGAAAGTGCAACCGAGGAGAACGAAGAAAAGCCGTTATACGCCAGCTTAAGAACGGGCCAAAGTATTGAAACCATCAGTATTGAAGAAGCTTTGGAGTTATTTAAGCTCCCTAAAGTTGTTGGCGAATATGAAGGCAAAATAATGAAAGTTGCCATAGGCCGTTTTGGCCCATACATTAGCCATAACAGCGCATTTGTATCGTTACCTAAAGATATTGACCCTTTGGATGTAACGGTAGAACAGGCAATAGAGCTTATAGAAGCCAAACGCAAAAAAGATGCCGAGAGACTGATTAAAGCGTTTGACGAAGACCCGGAAGTAAAGGTATTAAACGGCCGCTGGGGGCCATATATTGAATTTGGCAAACTTAACGTTAAGATACCCAAGGATAAAGATCCGTTGACCTTAACTTATGAAGAGTGTAAGGCCCTGGCTGATGCCATGCCTAAGGACACCAAGAAAGGCCGCTTTGGTAAAACGGTAGCAGCTGCAAAACCCGCGGCCAAAAAAGCCCCAGCTAAGAAAAAAGCGCCGGCTAAAAAGAAGTAAGTTATTTGGATGATTGAGTTGGATTAAGTTGATTGAGTTGAATAACTCAAATAGATTTTTCTCGGCCACAAACCACTTAACTCAATCAACTACTCACTAAGAATGCAATGATCAAAGACCTGCCCGAAAATAACGTTAAAGATATTGCCATAGCGGTAGCGTTGGAGCGCGAAAGTGTGGAGAGCAAAATTTGGTATGTGTACCTCATCAACCTTAAAAATGAACCTATCGAGAATGTGCTGATCACCTCGAAGGGGTACGGCGAAAAAAATGGCGAGCAGGTAAAAACTTCCGTTTTACGCCACATGATCCCGGTGGTTGACAGTAAAGGCTACAAACTTATCGAACCTATTGACGAGCAAACTTTCGGCCTGAATAATGAATATTGGTTAAGCTATTACATCGGCGGTAACATTTACGATAAAAAGTTCATTTTCCTCCCTGAGAGCATCGTAGAGATGAATTTTATCAAACTTCCGGTACTGAATAAGCCCGGTGTTATGATATTGTAGTGGTGAGTGGTTGATTAAGTTAGATTAAGTTGAATAAGTTGATTGAGTTAGCTGTAAATCAAGTTAAATATATTTTTCTCTCTGCACAAAAACGCCACCTAATCAACCACTTAACCTAATCAACCCAATCAACTTTTTCAACTTAATCCTCCACAATAAATATTTCTCAATTAATTATTTGTTGTTATAAATTTTATACATTCATGGAATAAATAAACCTATTCCATGGAGAACGGATATACCAGGTTCCGCAAACGTAAAAGCTTAATTACATTCGGTACCGCGCTCGCAGTGCTGCTTATTATTGCTTATCTTATTGTTAATGGCCAAAAGAAAAATGTGATCGACCCTGCCTTTAGCAAGTACATCGAGTCGTACACAACCGGGGTAATTTCGAAAGGAAGCCCCATTACCATTCGCCTTGCCAGTACAGTGCAAATTACCCATCAGCAAAACGAAGAGGTTGATAACAACCTGTTTGATTTTTCGCCGTCAGTAAAAGGCAAAGCTTACTGGACAGATTCGCGCACCATTGAATTCCGGCCGGATAAAAAACTCGACCCTGATAAAACCTACAATGCCGAATTTAAACTGGGCAAACTGATTGACGTGCCTTCCAGGTTTAACAGGTTTAAGTTTAACTTCCAGGTGGTTAAGCCCGATTTTAACGTTGCTTTTAACGGGTTGCAAACAGCTACCAGTACATCTACCGACGAGATGAAGATGGAAGGATCGGTACAAACGGCCGATACCGAGGACCCCGCCCTTATTGAAAAAGTAATTACCGTAAACTATATGCTGCCGGTGAAAATCAGCTGGGAGCACAACACAGTCGCAAAAACCCACACCTTCAAAATAACCGGTTTAAAACGGCAAAAGGGCGAAGTTGCGACGCTAACCATAAATTGGGACGGCAGCAGTATCAACGTTGATAAAAAAGGCGAGCAACATTTTGATGTGCCTGCCATAGGTGATTTTAAAGTGCTGAACGTTCGTGCAGTACAGGATAATGACCAATATGTGCTGGTACAATTTTCAGATGCCATTATGGTTGGGCAGGAGTTGGCAGGCCTTATCGGCATTAACAATGTAACCGATCCGGCATACGCCATTGAGGGCAGTACCGTAAAAATTTACGCTCCCGAAAGGCTTGAAGGCGATTACAGTGTATTTGTAAATGAAGGGGTAGAAAACATATCGCATAAAAAGATCACCAAAACCTATACAGCAAATGTGTTTTTTGAGAACCGGCTGCCCGGCGTAACTATTCCGGGCAAGGGCGTTATCCTCCCCGATTCGGGCAAGCTGATGATGCCTTTTGAGGCCGTTAACCTTAAAGCGGTTGATGTATCGGTAATTAAAATATATGAAAGTAATGTTCCGCAATATTTTCAAAACAACGATTTTAACGGCAACCAGGAATTGCGGCAGGTGGGCAAGCCTATTTTACAAAAAACCATCAGGCTGGATAACGATAAAGGGCTTAACCTGAACAAGAAAAACCGTTTCATGCTTGATCTTGATCAGATGATCCGCACCGAACCGGGAGCAATTTACCGGGTTATAATCGGGTTCAGGCAGGAATATTCCTTATACAATTGCAGTATAGCGGGCGTAGGTAAAAAAAGCGGCACCGATGATGACGAATATGGTGGCGGTGATTACAGCTACAGCGATAATGCCGGCAAGGTGAACGACGAAGATAACGATTTTTGGTCGAGATACGATAGCTATTATCCGGAAGGTTTTAACTGGCAGGAGAAGGATAATGCCTGTACCCCATCCTACTACACTAAAACCCGCTGGGCTACCCGTAACATCATTGCATCAAACATAGGGCTGATTGCAAAACGGGGCAATAACAACAATATGCTTATTGCGGTTACCGATATCATGAACGCCAAACCGATGGATGGCGTTGAGTTGCAGCTGCTGGATTACCAAAAGCAGGTATTGCTAAAAACCACCTCGGGCAGCGATGGCCTGGCAAGTTTCGACTTAAAGCGTAAGCCTTATTTGCTGGTGGCAAAAAAAGGAAACCAGCGTGGTTATTTAAAACTTGATGATGGTAATACCCTCCCTCTTACCCGCTTTAATGTTGGCGGTGACGAAATTCAAAGCGGACTGAAAGGTTTTATTTATGGCGAGCGTGGTGTTTGGCGGCCCGGCGACAGCATATTTATGACTTTTATGCTGGAAGATAAGCTAAAAACCCTGCCGACCGACCACCCGGTAGAGTTTGAGCTGAAAGACCCCAACGATAAATTGTATAAACGCCTTACCTCAACAAAATCTGTTGATGGCTTTTACAGCTTCCATACCGCTACCGAAACCTCATCGCCTACCGGTAACTGGACAGCTACCGTAAAAGTTGGCGGCGCTACCTTCGAAAAGAAAATAAAGGTTGAAACCATTATGCCTAACCGCTTAAAGTTGGGCCTAAGCTTTGGCGGTGCCGAAGAATTAACCAAGGGCAATAATGCCAACGGCAAGTTAACCGCCCGCTGGCTGTTTGGCGGGGCGGCACAAAATTTAAAGGCCAAGGTTGATGCCTTTTTATCGGCACAAACAACCACCTTTAAAAATTATAAGGATTATGTTTTTGACGATCCTACGCTGGCCTTTAACATGCAAACGCAAACCGTTTTTGATGGCAAGCTGACCGCCGAAGGCAATGCCGATGTAGATGCCAATATCAATATTGAAAAACAAGCCCCCGGGCAGCTAAAGGCCAACTTTTTGGTAAAGGTGTTTGAGCCGGGAGGCAACTTTAGCGTTCAGCAGGTTAGTTTGCCATACAACGTTTACCCCGGTTATGTGGGTATTAAAACGCCCGAAGGCAGCGCCCTTTCCGGAATGTTGGTTACCGATAGAGACCAGCAGATTGATATTGCCGATGTAGATGTAAACGGCAACGCCCTTGCCGGTACCCGCAACGTGCAGCTGGAATTGTATAAAATACAATGGCGCTGGTGGTGGGACGAAACCGGCAATGAAATGACCAACTTTACCCAGGGTAAATACAACAAACTGATTAAAACCCAAAGTATTCAGTTGACAAATGGCCGTGGCAAATGGACGCTGCGTGTACCCAAAGCCGACTGGGGCCGGTACCTGATTAAGGTAAAAGATGAACAGACAGGCCATAGCACCGGTAAAATTATTTATGTAGACTGGCCAAACTGGTCGGAAAGGTTACAGCAAAGCAACCCTACCGAAGCAGCCATGCTTTCGTTTACATCAGATAAGCAAGCCTATAATGTTGGCGAACAGGCCACATTAACCATCCCTACCGCGGCAGATGGCCGGGCATTGATCAGTTTTGAAAATGGCAGCAAGATTTTAAAAACCACCTGGATTGATACTAAAAAGGGCCAAACCCAATACAGCTTTACCGTTGAACCTGATATGGCGCCCAACGTTTTTGTGAACGTTACCATGCTGCAGCACCATTCGCAAACCGTAAATGATTTGCCTATTCGCATGTACGGGGTGATACCGCTTATCGTTAACAACCCGGCCACCATATTAAAACCGGTGATCGCGATGCCCGATAAGATCAGGCCCGAAACCCAATCGGCCATTACAGTATCGGAAGCCACCGGCAAGGAGATGACCTACACCATTGCTATTGTTGATGAAGGCCTGCTGGATATTACCAGTTACAAACTCCCCGATCCGCATAATACATTTTACGCCAAGGAAGCGCTGGGCGTCAAAACCTGGGATTTGTTTGATTATGTAATTGGAGCCTATGGCGGCGGCCTTAACCGGATACTAAGCATAGGCGGTGATGGTAGCCTGGGCAGCAACAGGAACGTATCTGTAAACCGTTTTAAGCCCGTTGTAAAATTCATGGGGCCGTTCCACCTCGGGGCAGGAGAAAAGCAAACCACGGGCTTTAAATTGCCGCAATACGTAGGCTCGGTTAAAGCAATGGTTGTTGCCGGGCACGATGGTGCTTATGGTATAGCCGAAAAAGCCGTTGTTGTTAAAAAACCATTGATGATATTGGCTACACTGCCGCGTGTACTGGGGCCCTCAGAAAAGGTGCAGCTGCCGGTTACCGTTTTTGCCATGGAGCCAAACATTAAAACGGTTACGGTATCGGTACAAAGCAACGCTTTCAGTAACCTGGAAGGTAATAATACCCAAACGCTCACCTTCGCCAAAACCGGCGATCAACTGGTAACATTTGACCTTAACGTTAAGGATTTTGTAGGCGTAGGTAAGGTAAAAGTAGTTGCAAAAAGCGGTTCAGAAACAGCAGCTTATGACGTTGAACTAAACGTGCGTAACCCTAACCCACCGGTTACCCGCATATTGGAGAAAGAGCTTGCAGCCGGCGAAGCATGGAACATAGCTTACCAGGCCGTAGGCATCAGTGGTACCAATAAAAATACACTGGAGATAGCGTCCATCCCACCCCTTAATTTGGGCAAGCGTTTGGATTACCTGATTGATTACCCGCACGGATGTGTGGAGCAAACCACCTCGGCTGCATTCCCGCAACTGTATTTAGGGCAACTGCTCGACCTTTCGCCAAGACAAAAGGCCGAATCTGAAAGGAATATTAAGGCCACCATAGCAAGGCTAAACGGTTTCCAGGTTCCTGGTGGCGGCTTAAGCTACTGGCCCGATGGTGGTAGTGCTGATGAATGGGGAACCAATTACGCGGGGCACTTTATGCTGGCTGCGCAGGCCAAAGGCTATAGTATGCCTTTGGGCTTTATGGAACAATGGAAAAAATTCCAGAAACAGAAGGCATTAAGCTGGTCGCCGGATAGCCGCAGTTTTTATGGCGACGACCTGAACCAGGCCTACCGCCTGTACCTGCTGGCCCTCGCCCGTTCGCCGGAACTGGGTGCCATGAACCGCCTGCGCGAATTTAAGTACATCAGCATTGAAGCCAAATGGAGGCTTGCAGCTGCCTACAAACTGGCGGGGCAGCCCGAGATAGGTTCACGCATGATTGCAGGCTTACCAACCGTTATCAAGCCTTATTACACCATGTTCGGCACCTATGGGTCGGACTTAAGGGATGAGGCCATGATACTGGAAACATTAACCTTGCTTGGCCAGCAGGCGCGCGCCGCGGCACAGTTAAGAACGGTAGCTGCAAAGTTATCCCAGGATGATTGGTATAGTACACAAACAACCGCCTATTCGTTGATAGCTATTGCGCAATATTGCGGGCAAAACAAATCATCGGGTAAAATGACATTCAGCTTCCAGGGTGGCGCGGTTAACTCGCAATCGTATATCTGGCAAAACGTTTTAGCTGCGGGTGGCGGCAAAGTAAACCTTAAAAATAACGGCAGCAACAGGCTGTATGTAAGGCTAATACAAAAAGGACAGCCATCATCGGGCCTTGATGTAAAAACCTTTATCGACCCAAGGGTACTGCAGATGCGCGTAGGCTACTTTACCTTATCCGGTAAACAGATAGATCCATCATCATTAAGGCAGGGTACCGATTTTGTGGCCCAGGTAAACATCAAAAACCCGGGCAAACGCGGCCGGTATGATAATTTGGCGCTAAGCCAAATCTTCCCTTCGGGCTGGGAAATTCTGAATAGCCGGATGATGAACAACGATGAGGCCTTTAAATCATCACCATCCGATTACCGCGATATTCGTGACGACCGGGTGAATACCTATTTCAGCTTGCCGGAAGGCCGCGAGGTTACTTACTACGTAATGCTGAATGCTGCTTATGCGGGGCATTATTACCTGCCTGCCGTTTATTGCGAGGCGATGTACAACAGCTCGATTAACAGTTTGATTAAAGGGCAGTGGGTTGATGTAACGAAGTAGAATGGGCGATGAAACAAAAAGCGCAGAATTGGCAAATGGACGAAAACCTACGGGGTTTTTGAAACTTCGTAAGGTTGGCTTTTCATCAACAGGGCAAACGCATCTAAATAGTTAACTACGATAAGCTGTTATTTGATAATAGCTAACGGAATAAGCTTATGGCGTCGGGAAGATATAAGCATCAAACGATACCTTGTCTTTATTGCCAGATCCTGGTTAAATGATCGAGGTACCGAAGGGACTTGTATTGGTCAACAACAGGCACAGATATTTGGATGGGCCTAAATTGTGCTATCAGTTTAGTGTTAATCATGATAAAATATAAAATATTGATTATCAAATACTTGTAAATTATTTATTTAAAATATGTTAAGTTATGTTAACCCAATTAGATGCGTTTGCCCTGGCTACAGTAGACGAAAAACTTACGAAGTTTTTAAAACTTCGTAAGTTTGGCTCGTTTGATCAGACTTTAATTGGCAAACGCATCCAAGGCTATAGTAGGTTTTCCGGAAGTATCAAAAGCTCCTAAACCATAGCCCTGCCAGCTGTTATAGGCTTCGGGTTCCCAATAAAAAACGCCTTTGCCGTTGCTGCCATTTACAGATTTTACTTTGCTGATAATATCCGACAGGAAAGCCTTAGATTCTGTCGGTGCGCCGGCCTCCATCCCTACCTCAACCACCATAACCGGGGTTGAATACCGGGAAACCATATCGTTCATATTGGTTAAACATTGCGAATCCAAATCGGCCCAATTTGTTTTGGATGGGTATAACGACATACCGATGATATCCCATTTGGCTCCGTTGGCTTTCAACCCATCAAACATCCAGCGGAAAAGGCCGTTATCATAGCCGTTGGAGATGTGTACAATTACCTGGCTTGCCGGGCTCACTTCTTTAACCGCGGCATAACCGCTTTTGATCAGGGTGGCAAAATTGGCCATGTTCTTTGAGGCGCGGCCGTCTTCCCAAAGCATACCATCGTTGGTTTCGTTACCAACCTGTACCCATAGTGGGGTAATGCCGTTATCCTTTAGCGTGGCCGTTACACTTTTGGTATAATCGTACAGGGTTGAAGTCAATGTAGTAAAATCAAGCGCAGCCCACGCAGCTGGCTTGGTTTGCTTACCCGGATCGGCCCACCAATCGCTGTAATGAAAATCAATCATAATATTAAAACCCTGGGCTTTGGCGCGCTGCGCCTTAGCCACAACGTCGGCAGTGTTACAGTAGCCATTTGTTGGGTTCACCCAGGCACGTAACCTTATAGCATTAAATCCGAGGCTTTTTAACAGGGCAAACAAATCCTGCTGAGCGCCCGATTTATCATAAAACTTGATGCCTTTGGCTTCCATTTCCGTAATCCAGCTAACATCAGCACCCTTCACGATGGTAACCGGCGGATCAACAACAGGATCTGGTGTTTTATCTGTTTTACCTTTTGAACACGAAAAGTTAAGGAAGCTTAACAGCAAAATACCAGAGCACAAAACCTTCTTCATCTTAGTTATTATTATTTATAATCGGCAAACAAATGTAATGCTAAAAGCTGAAAGCCTAAGGCGGAAAGCTTTTAATAGGCATCAAAAACAGAAAGCAGATATCGAAGATCTCGCCCGGGCTACATCTTTCAATATCTGCTTCATTTAGTTTATTTTCCTGCTTTTTGCCTTGAGCTTTCTACTTTCAGCTCAAATTATAGTTTACCTGTCCTCGATGGAACCGTAACCGCAGATACATAGTTAAAACTTTGCATTTGATCGCCTACCATGATCTTAAACTCCCCTGCTTCGGTTACGGTTTTGCTTATATCGTTTACAAATGCCAAGTCTTTCGGGGTTATTTTGAACGATACCGTTTTTGTTTCGCCTGGTTTTAACGAGATTTTATCGTACGCCCTTAAACGTTTGGTATCCGGAGCAATGCTGGCATATTGCTGGCTGGTGTACAACAGCACCGATTCCTTACCCTCAACCTGCCCGGTGTTTTTAACATCAACCGTAACGGTTAAGGTTTCGTTATCCTTTAGCTCAGGCTTGCTGATATGCATGTTATTGTAACTGAATGTGGTATAGCTTAAACCTGTGCCGAATTCGTATAATGGATTGTAACCATGTTTATCATCCGGGTTGCCATTTTCCAGGTTTTTACGGTAATAGTTATTTAAAGCGTTAGGGAAACGCGGATAGGTTATCGGCAATTTACCCGATGGGTTCACATCGCCAAATAATATGCTTGCTATAGCATCGCCACCTTCGTTACCCGGTAAATAAGCCATTATTGTAGCTGCCGAAAGTTTCTCTGCATCGGTAACTATCCGTGGGCGGCCTTCGGCCAATACCAATATTACCGGTTTGCCTGTTTTTGCCAGAGCCTGTGCCAGCTGAATTTGGGCAGGCGGAAGATTGAGGTCTTCAATATTACCTACGTTTTCGGTGTAGGATAATTCGCCAAGGCAAAGTACTACCACGTCGGCTTTTTTTGCGGCACTAACGGCTTCGTCGATGTTTTGCAGGCTGTCGAAACCAGCGCCTGCTTCATAGCTTACATTGTTTTTGCCTATTTTTTGCTGGATAGCTTCCAGTATGGTGTTTTTATTAGCGGCAAACTTATCCGATTCATCACCTTGCCAGGTATAGCTCCATCCGCCGTCTAATGAACGCATGGTATTGGCCGTAGGGCCGGTTACCAGCACTTTCATGTCTTTTTTAAGCGGCAGCACATTATTGTTATTTTTTAGCAATGTGATGGCCTCATTTGCAGCTTGCACACTTGCCATACGGTACTCTTCCGATCCGAATTTCGGATAATCATCTGGGTTGCCAACCGGGCGTTCAAATAAGCCCAGTTGGAACTTAACTTTCAAAATACGGTGTACAGCTTCATTAATACGGGCCATTGGTACCTTGCCTTCCTTAACCAGCTCAACCAGGTAAGTAAAAAAAGTATAGTCGTAAGGTACCATGCTCATATCAACACCAGCGTTAACCGCAATCATCACCGCATCTTTTTGGGTGGCAGCTATATGGTGGCGATCATGCAGGTATTGAATATCACGCCAGTCGGTAACGGCTATGCCATCAAAATGCAATTCGCCGCGCAATACATCGGTCAGCAAATATTTGCTGGCATGTACGGGTACACCGTTAATCTCGCCCGAGTTGATCATCAATGTTTTGGCACCGGCCTTTACGGCTTCAGCAAACGAAGGCAAAAAGTATTCGCGCATATAACGGTCAGGGATCCAGGCCGGGGTACGGTCTTTACCGCTTAACGGAAAGCTATAGCCCAGGTAATGCTTCATACAGGCGGCTACATGGTATTTATCGCCTACATCGTTACCCTGGTAGCCTTTTATGATAGCTGCGCCCATGGTTTTCACCAGGTACGGATCTTCGCCAAAGGTTTCATAAATGCGTGGCCAAAGGGCCGATTTTCCCAAATCGAGCACCGGCGAATAATTCCATGGAATATAGCTGGCACGGGTTTCATAGGCAGTAATTTCACCTGCTTTATGGGCAATATCGCGGTTAAATGTGGCCGCCACAGCAATTTCCTGCGGAAACAGCGTGCTGCCTACGGTATAAGTTACACCATGTATGGCATCTATACCATAAATAACCGGAATTTTTAAACGGTCCTGACCGGCGGCTTTTTGGATGGTTGATATTACCTCATACCAATGCTCGCGGCTATAGGCATGCCCGCTTACGTTAAGGATAGAGCCTACATGGTATTTCATGATGGCTTCTTTTAGTTTACCGGCATCCAGCTGATGATCGGCCACATTTGTTTTTGACACCACATCGGAGGTAACTTCGGTCATCTGGCCTACTTTTTCTTCCAATGTCATTTTAGCTATCAGGGCATTTACCTTTGCATCGATAGCGCTCAGCCCCGGCTTTTTTTGAGCCTGTGCTGCCGGGGATATTACATTGAGCAAAAGTAAACTTGCTGCCGTTATGTAAATTTTTCGCATTTGTTGATTGATTTTATTTGAGATGTTTTGAGTTAGTTGATTTCGTTTTTACACTTAACTGGTTTTGCAAAGCTTCTATCGCGTTAGCAAGGTATGCTATTGGGGCATTCCAATTTATAGTAACTTCATTGGCTGCATAGGCCTGGGTATCGTCGATGTAAGCTTCGTCGGGCACTTTAGATGGCACTTTGATACCATCCTGCATACCGGGATTTGGCCCTCCTATCAATAACCCCGGTACCGGCTCGTTTACCCCATCACTTGCCGATGGGCGGTGATGCGGGTGCATAGGCGTTTTAGTGCCATAACCTGTTACGTACGAGTACCCTGTAGCATTTCTTCCCAACAGGTAATCCAGGTCGGCCAGCGCGTTATACAGGTAATTTTTGTTGTGCGATAACCGGTAAGCCTGTAATAGTAAAACTCCCTGGTTGGCCGCATCTGAGTTGCTGCCCCAGCCAAAATGCCGGACAGATAGTGTCATCGAGGTTTGGTAAGCATTGTCATCCACACCTTTGATCAATCCATCGGCGGCATTTATTAATCTTTTTTTGATCTCCGGCAGTTCTGGAACGGCTGCGTTGTTTTTAAGCAGCGTATAATAGCCCAGAAGCTTTACCTGGCCCCAGGCCGGTACTGGCATTTTATCATCGGGCAACAGGTTGATATTTTTCAGGTAACCAGCATCGCGGGTGCTAACAAACAATTCAGATGCTGCCCAGATAAATTCATCGGTAAAATTGTTATCACCATAGCCGCCGGTGGTTACAGCCGGGCTAAACTTTTTATTATTCTCATCCTGCCGGTAAGCAACGTTTGGATTATTAGCGGCCCATTGCCAGGCTTTTTTTGCTGCGATGAGACATGAATCGGTCAGACCCGGCGTTTGTTGCGGGAATTGCCTAAAAATCCTGGAGGCTTGTGCCATAACAGCGGCAAAATCAAGAGCCGCAGCCGTACCTTTTTGTACCACGTACCGGGGCGTGGTATCCTTATCCGGCATTTCAAACTTATCAAATACGGCGTTGGTTAATTTATGATAAACACCGCCATCGTTAGGATCCTGCATGGTAAGCATCCACCGCAGGTTCCAAAGCACCTCGTTCAGCAGGTCGGGCGCGCCATTACCGCTTTCGGGGATATTAAGCTTAACGGTTTTCATGTATGCCGGATAATCCTCGTATAATGAGAGCAGCGTACTTGTGCTGATGCCGCTGTTTACCACGTACTTATTATAGTCGCCGGCATCGTACCAACCACGGGGCGATGAGATAATGGTACCTGCGGGCCGTTTATCGCTTGCCGCCGAAGGATGCACCAATACTTTAGCATCAGGGTGCCCCTCTGCCCTGCTCCATTTACCGGCATACTTTACCGGCAGCGCGGTTGATGCCCGCATAAAGTAATAGGCTTTGATAACTCCCTTAGCTACGTTTTGGTGAACATTGCCTGCAATTTTAAATAGATAAGAATTTCCTGAGCCAGCCACATTCAACTGGTATTCGCCCGGTTTGCTAAAGCTGCTAAAATCTGCTATATATGTGGTTTTGCCAGCGAATGATGGGTTTACAGATGGTTTTAAAATACCGCTGAATACAATACGTTTATTTAGCGCCCGGATGGTAAATGAACGGCCATCGCCGCTTAAAACTATTGCTTTTTTGGAGCCATTTGGATAAAAGCCAATTTGATTTAACCTTATTGGCCTTGATGAGGTATCTTTAATTTGGGCAGTCCCAAACTTAGCAATCAACAGCAATAAAAATATACCTGTTAACCTGCCTGTTAAAACTTTAATCCTGTTTGAATTTATGCTCATTGTATTTTACCCAGTACCGATTTTTGTTGGATAAAAACCGGAATTTAAATATAGGTGTACAACTTACAATAAGTATAATACTATTATTGCCAATTAGCCTGAAATTATAATACTAAAAGGACAGTTTTTATGATATACAATCAGCAAATTGTTTGCAAATAAAAAAGGCCCGCCATGTTACGGCAAGCCTTATAATAGTATCGGTTAGGATTTAACTTTTACAGTGAAAATATTTTATAAGCTAATGACAAGCTAAAAATGCTCACACGTGTGTGCGAATACTCATTAGGCCCATAGCCAAGTTTATTTAAACCCGCCTCGTATCTTAAATCAACTGAGAAGTCTTTAATATCTACACCGGCTCCGAGCTGGATGCCATAGTTGGCATCTTTATAGTTTAACTTTGTTATTTCGCCGCTCGCTCCGCTAAAACTTTGATCTTTATTAATAGTAAAAGAAAGAACAGGGCCACCATAAAAACGTCCGCCTAAACCAAATGCGCCTATTTTGGTGCCTATAAGCAAGGGCACGTCCAAACTCGTAAACTTAGCTTTGTTCTCGTTTCCTGCATCGTCCTTAATTGTAAGGTTTTTTGCTGTGGCATATAATTCTGGTTGAAAATTAAAGCCGAGGGCACCGAACCGTGCCCAAACTCCGCCCAAATAGCCGGCCTGGGAGCTGTTGTCATACTTTCCGTTTGCAGGAAATGCCGAAAAGTTTAATCCCGCTTTAGCGCCGAATGAAAAGCTTGGTATCACCTGCGCAGATGCAAAGCCTATAGATAACAGGCAGATACTAAATGTAAGTAAGAATGTTTTTTTCATTTTCAAAGGGTTATGATTAGCTGATAAATTTATGAAAATTATTTAGAAATAATTAAAAAGTAGATTAGCGGTACCCCTAAATAGCAATCCGGCTTATATCATCAGGCCAAATGGCGCCAAAAATATAAACCGGACATATCAGAAATAAATTCTGGGATAAATGTAAAACTTTTTTACAAATCCTAAAACATTTCTGTTTTTTTTACAACGTTAACTTGCCCTGGTAATAATCTAATATTTTGTTGTAGATAAAGCAATCGTAACGGGCGTTTATCATTGCCAGCTTAGTACGGTCGAGGTTGTTTTTTGTTAATACAAATTCAACAGAAGTTAATACACCAGCATTAAAACGTATCTCGGCTATTCTGAATGATTCTGAGTAGGCTTTAACCTGTTCAAGTAAAACGGTATATCTTTCATAAGCAAGCGTCATGTTCAGATAAGCTTGTTCCACACTCTGTTTCAAAACTATCTTAGCGTTATTCTCAACATACTTTGCTTCCTGGTAGTTGATCTTTGCCAGGGATACCTTGTTGCGGTTCTGGAAGTAATTTAAGATCGGGATGTGTAAACTCAGGCTTATCTGCGTGTTATAGTTGTTTTTAAACTGATCATAATAACCAATATTTTGAATGCTGTTGTTGGCTACCTTGGTATACACCGGTTGATTTCCGCCCGGCCCTTTAATATACGAACCTGTATTTACCTCGGCCGAATCAATAAAAGTTGATTTTTGGGCAGCGCTGGAGTAGTTGGTAAAAATACCGGCTCCCAGCGAGAGTGTAGGTAATAAGGCACCCTGGGCAACTTTAACTCCCTTTTCCGCGCTCCTGCTTCTAAATTCGGCTGCTTTAATGAAAGCCAGCTGTTGCAGCGCCGTATCATACACCTGTTCTGACGATGCATCGGTTTTATTGGCTACATCCTGCACGCTCAATGGTTCAAGCTTCAGGTTTTTGTTATACGGAATGTTTAACATTTGCATCAGACTAAGCTTTGAAACTTCCAACGCACTTTTTGCGGCAACAAAATTCAGCTGGTTATCACCATAAGTACCTTTCAAATCGTACAAATCACCGGGCAGTTTATTAGCACCTTCTTTTTCTAAAATGGTTAAGCGCTCAACCTGTTTCTTTGATACTTCCAGTTGATTGGTTACCTGGTTTAATAATTCTGCGTTATCCAAAACCGATAAGTAGGCTGTAATAACCTGTATGGTTATCTGGTCTTTAGCCTGCTGAAAATCCATTTTACCGGCCTGGTACGAAAGCGAGGTTTGTTTGATATTATTTAAATTCTGAAGGCCGCTAAACAAGGTAAGGCTGCCATTTAAACTATAATTACCCGATGTAAGCGATTGGTTTACATAGCTGTAGGTATAAGTATTTAAACTGCGGCCATTATTGATGCTATGGTTAACATCGCCGCTAATGGTAGGCAGCAAATACTCTTTAGCTTGTTTGTAGCCAATCTCCAGCCGCTGCATATCAAGCTCACTTTTTTTAACGTCGAGGTTGTTTTTTATCGCAATGTCAACACATTGCCTGATAGATAGAACAGAATCGGTTTGCGCCTGTACCTGTGTTGCCGACAGTGCTATCAAACCAAAAAATATAAATTTAAAATATCGCATTACTATATGATGATCAGAGTTGTTTTGATGATGCTATTTTACCGTCGAGCAGGTTAATGATGCGCGTACCGTATTCGGCATTTTTTTCGGAGTGGGTTACTTGTATAATGGTTACTTTATCTTCTTTGTTCAGCTTGCGGAAAAGCTCCATGATCTCTTCGCCTTGTTTGGAGTTAAGGTTACCTGTCGGCTCATCGGCTAATAACAATTTGGGTTTGGCAATTAACGCGCGGGCAATACCTACCAATTGCTGCTGGCCACCCGATAACTGTGCCGGGAAAAGATCTTTTTTGCCCACGATGTTAAATTTATCCAGTATATCGGCAACCATGGCTTTACGTTCCGAGCTTTTAAAATCCTGGTAAATTAGCGGGGTTTCGATGTTTTCATATACAGTAAGCTCATCAATAAGGTGATAAGCCTGGAAAACAAAGCCGATGTATTGTTTATACAAAGCCGAGCGTTGTTTTTCTTTAAGCTGGTGTACAGCGTGGCCTGCAAAATAGTGATAACCGTCGGTTGGCTCATCCAGCATACCTATAACGTTAAGCAAGGTTGATTTACCAGATCCTGATGGCCCCATGATAGAAATAAACTCGCCCTCGTCAACCTCAAGGCTCAGGTCGTTGAGCACGTAATTTTTTAGTCCACTTACCTGGTAGTATTTTGAAATATGCTGAAGTGATAACATTTTTTGTTGTGAATTAATAAGTTGGTGAATTAGTGATTTAAATTTTACTTAACAGCAATAATAATAATCATTTTATCATTCAGGTATCAATAATATACCAAACTTTCAAACTGTTAATTATCAGCAGGTTAGTCAAAATCAAATAAATAATAACTGTACGCTTATGTAACATGAGGCGTACGGTAATGATACAATGGTGAAAGGTGAAAGGTGAAAGGTGAAAGGTGAAAGGTGAAAGGTGAAAGGTGAAAGGTGAAAGGTGAAAGGTGAAAGGTGAAAGGTGAAAGGTGAAAGGTGAAAGGTGAAAGGTGAAAGGTGAAAGGTGAAAGGTGAAAGGTGAAAGGTGAAAGGTGAAAGGTGAAAGGTGAAAGGTGAAAGGTGAATCAACCGGGCTTTGCCGGTTGATTCACATCGTTGAGGCATACCCGCAAGCGCAGCTACCTTTTATCTTTCGCCTTTCGCCTTTCACCTATATACTTACTCGCTTCTTAAACTTTTAACCGGGTTGCTAAGCGCCGCTCGGATGGCCTGGAAGCTGATGGTGCCAAGGGCTATAACAGCGGCCAGGATGCCCGCTATAGCAAAGATCCACCAGCTGATATCAATGCGGTAGGCGAAGTCTTTGAGCCAGCTGTACATAAACCAATAGGCCAATGGCGATGCGATAAAGAAGGATATAATAACCAGTTTAATAAAATCCCGGGATAGCATGTTCACAATGCCAGGCACGGTGGCGCCCAATACCTTCCGGATGCCAATTTCGCGGGTACGCTGTAGCGTGCTGTACGATGCCAGCCCCAACAAACCGAGGCATGATATAAATATGGCCAGCACTGCAAAGTTGAGGAATAGTTTGCCAAAGCGCTGCTCGGCCCGGTACTGGCGGTCAAAAAACTCATCTAAAAAGTAATAGCTGAAGGGCCTGTTCGGGATTAACATTTTCCATTTATTTTCAATGGCTGCCAGCGTTGCCGCAGTATTTTGGGTCGACATTTTTACCGAAATTAAAGAGATGTTCTTCATTTCGATACGCATGCTTAACGGCTTAATTACCTCCTGTAAGGACCGGAAATGGAAGTCCTTCATCACCCCTACTATTTTTCCCTCGCGACCCCATTGTTTAAAGCGCCTGCCGATAGCCTGTTGCGGTGAACTGTAGCCAAATAATTTAACCGCGGCCTCGTTCAATAACATGGCCTGGGCCGTATCTGTGCCAAACTCGCGGGAGAATGGCCTGCCTGCAACCATCTTGATTTTAAATTGATTTACATAATCCCAGTCGACAAAATACAGGTCGAGATTAGCTATTTGCAAATCGCCTTTTTTGTTTTCAATCTCTGAATAAGCACCAGGATTCCCCCCACCCGGAACGCTTGACGACATTGCGGTTGACTTTACCCCCGGAATTGATGTAAGTGCTTCCTTAAGCGCGTTCCCGGCCGGATCGCCATTGGTATCCAAAATAAGCATCTGGTCTTTACTAAAACCAAGATCCCGGTTTTGCATAAAGTTCATTTGGGTGTAAACGATAATGGTACCTATAATAAGGAATATCGAAATGGTAAACTGCGCTATTACCAGGGTCTTGCGAAGCACATTCCCCTTGCTGCTGCTGGCAAACCGGCCTTTTAATACCGAAACCGGCATAAATGACGACAAAACCAATGCGGGATAAATGCCGGCAATAAGACCGATGGCAACCGATGTACCCAATAAAATCAGCACGTAATACCAATTGGAAAAAATTCCGGCGCTGATAGTTTTCCCGGCAAGCTGGTTAAACAAGGGCAAAAATAATACCGACAAAATGATAGTTAACACAAAAGCGATAAGGCAAAGCACCACCGACTCGCCTATAAACTGGCTGGCCAATTGTCCCTTTTCGGCACCAACAACTTTGCGGATGCCCACTTCTTTAGCCCGCTCGACCGAACGCGCTGTGGTTAAATTTACAAAATTGATACAGGCTATCAGCAGTATAAAAACGGCCACAATAGTAAATATGTAAACGTTGTTGATACTACCCGATTCCTGGCCGCCGCGTTTAGAATACAGGTAAACCGTTTTCATGGGCTCCAGGAACAATTTGTAGCTCATGTGCATTTTCCGTTCTTCGTCGCCATTGCGGCGTTCTAAAAATGCCGGGAATTTGGCTTCCAACCTTTTAGGGTCGGTGCCCGGTTTTAATAACAGGTAACTCGACGCCCCAAAATTTGCCCATTGGTTATCCAGCCCTTTATTGAACTTTTGGGTAAGCGACACCATCGATATCAGCATATCCGCTTTTATTTGTGAGTTTTCGGGAATATCCTTCATAACCCCCGTTACCTTGGCGGGTATGGCATCGCCGGTTACCAGTACGGTTTGCCCTACAGGATCGGTATTGCCAAAATATTTTTTTGCGGCCGACTCTGAAAACACAATAGTAGCCACCTCTGACAATGCCGTTTTGGGATCGCCCTTCAACAGTTTAAAATCAAAAACTTTGAAAAAAGTTGAATCGGCGAAAATGGATTTCTCTTCCTGGAATTTAACATTGCCTTTTTTTACCAAAAAACTGCCGCCGCTCACCCGCACAAATGATTCCACTTCGGGAAAATCGGCCTTAATGTTTGGCGCGAATGGCCATGCCGTAACTCCTGTGTTAATGGTTTCGGTCGGCGTTTTAATATCCGTAACCAGCCGGTAAATCCTATCTGCCTTGGTATGCATTCTATCATAGCTCAACTCGAAGCCTACATACATAAAAATAAAAAAACAGGCCGTTATCCCTATGGATAGACCTGTTATATTGATAATAGAAAATGCTTTGTGCTTCCACAGGTTGCGCAAAGCGATCTTGAAATAATTTTTTATCATTTTATTAGTTCATTGGTTCATTGGTTCATTGGTTCATTGGTTCATTGGTTCATTGGTTCATTGGTTCATTGGTTCATTGGTTCATTGGTTCATTGGTTCATTGGTTCATTGGAACGCGGGCATAACGGGCAAAAGCTTTAAGCTATAATAGATTCATTGGCCTGGTCCCGTAATCCAGCAGAAAAGACCAATGAACTAATGAACCAGTGAACCAATGAACTATATTATTCACTCCTTAAACTCTTTACCGGGTTAGCCAGCGCAGCCAATATCGATCTGTAGCTTACCGTTATTGCCGCTATCACAAACGTGAACAATATGGATTCAACGAAAATTTCGGGCCCGATGGATATCCTATACTGAAAATCTTTTAGGTAATTATGCATGGCCCAGTACGCCAACGGTGAGGCAATAACAAATGCAATCACCAATAAGATGGAAAACTCTTTGCCAAAAACCCAAAGCACAGATGTAATGCTTGCGCCCAAAACTTTACGTACGCCAATTTCTTTTGTTTTACGTACAGCCATAAACGACACCAAACCATACAAACCAAGACAACCGATGGCGATAGCGATACCCGCAAAAGCTTCAATAAGCGTTAGCAGGATATTATCCAGTTCATAAAATTTCCTGATACTGTCATCCAGGAACTGGTACGAGTAAAACTCTTCGGGAAAGCCCTGGTTCCACACCTTTTCGAACGATGCCAACGATGCCTTGGCGTTGCGCATATTCATTTTAATAGCAATGGTTGAGTAACCTTTGTAATTGGGCATAATACATACAGGCGAAATTTCGCTGTGGAACGAGTAGTTATAAAAATCCTTAACCACGCCAACAATAGGGGCTGTTGTACCTTTACCATTAATTGACAGCATTTTACCTATCAAATCCTGCGGCTTCATATTTAGCTTTTTGGCAACTGTTTCATTCACTACAAATTCACGCGTGGTATCCGAGGGGAAAAAGTTGCGGCCGGCAACCAGTTTTAAGCCAAAGGTTGAAAGGTAATTTTCGTCTGCCGATTTAACGTTGATACTCCAATGTTCGTCCTCGGCCCTGTGGTTAAAGTTAACGCCGGTACTATTATTTGATTGCGAAGCGGGTGCCCTATAGCAATACGTCACTTTTTCGACACCTTTTACCTGGTTTAACTCGTTTTTCATGGTGCTTAAAATGGCCTTATTATCATTTTTGGGAATAGGCAATAATACGATAGCATCCTTGTTAAAACCTAAATCGGCAGTTTGCGAATAATGCAGCTGCGATACTATAATGATAGTACCGATAATCAGCACCTGCGAAATAGTAAACTGGGTAACCACCAGCACCCTGCGTAATGAAAACCCGCCAATGTCCTTCTGCGAAAGTTTACTTTTAAGTGCCTGTATGGGCTGAAACCGTGCCAACACCAAACCCGGATACGAGCCTGATAAAAACACTACTGCAATAGCAATTAACACAATGAAAATAGCTAATTGGCCTTTATCGAATTCCATCTCCGACTGGAACAGGTGGTTAATGGCAGGCAAAGCGATGTACGATAAGCCAATGGCAACCAATACCGCAAATACGGTTATCAAAGCTGTTTCGGCAATAAACTGCCAAAACAACTGGCCGGGCATACTACCCAAAACTTTACGCACGCCAACCTCTTTTGCCCGGTTAAGTGCCTGCGCTGTTGCCAGGTTAACAAAATTTACACTTGCGGTAATAATCAGAAACAGGCCGATGAAAAATAATGCCCATAAGTATTTTTTATCAGCATAACCGTTCAGTTCGGGATTAAAGTGCATATCGTTAAGGGGCTGTAGTTTAAAAAACCAAACTTTTAAATCGCGGCCTGTGTAATGCTTTTTAACAATTTGTGCGGTGGTTGCATCTACCTGCGCCTGTGTAACTCCTTTTTTAAGCCTGGTAAACACCTCGCTGCCGCTGTAAACCCCACCCCAGTTATCTTCGCGGCGCTTGTTGCCGGTGTACTCGTCCATATTGCCGTACGATACATAAATCTGTTGCCGGCGGTCGGTATTGTTGGGTAAATCTTTTAAGATACCGGTAATTGTAAAGTTTACCTTATTATCCAGGCGGAACACTTTGCCAATGGCATCAGCTGTGCCGAAATATTTACGCGCAATTTTCTCAGTTACCAGGGCTTCACCCGGAGCCACAAGCAGCTTTTTTTTATCGCCTTTTATTAAGGGGAAGTTTAAAATATCAAAGTATTCAGGCTCGGCAAAAGCCACACCGTCATCTTCCTGAAACTTTTTAACATCGGAGCCCTGAGTTATGGTAATTAGCGTGCCGGTAAAATTGATTACCCTCGCGGTTTTCTCGCCTATGGTAAAATCATTCCTGAAGGCTTTGCCTAATGGCTGTGGCACACCATTTGATTTTCCGATGCCATCGTCGTGCCATTCGGTATACAAGCGGTACACCCTATCCGAATCCTTATGAAAAGTGTCGAAGCTTAAATGGTAGGTAACCAATGTGAAAATTAGTATGCCACAGGCAATACCCAGTGCCAAACCAATAACACTTATAGTAGCGTAAGCCTTGTTACGCTTTAAATTTCTCCAGGCAATTTTAATATAGTTTTTTATCATGATGTTAGTTCATTGGTTCACTTGTTCATTAGTTCATTGGTACCTTTCGGCCTGACAGTTTGCAACTGCAAACTGACAACTGCTTACTCACTACGAAGGCTTTTCACCGGGTTTGTTAATGCAGCCTTTATGGCCTGGAAGCTGATGGTCATCAAAGTTATCACTATAGCCACCAATGCCGATAGCAGGAATACACCAGGCCCTATGGTTATCCGATAGTCGTATTTTTGCAGCCAATCGCGTAAAAAGTAAAACGCAACAGGCGATGCAATCAAGCAGCTGATAAGTACCAACAAAATAAAATCACCTGACAGCAGCAGCCATACATTGGCAACAGACGCTCCCAATACTTTGCGGATGCCAATCTCTTTGGTACGTTGCTCGGCTACATACGCCGCCAGGCCAAATAATCCCAAACACGAAATAAATATAGCCAGCCCTGCAAAAACACCGGCAAGCTTGCCTACAAGTAGCTCCAGGTTAAATTTATGGTTATACTCATCATCAACAAACTGGTATATGTATGGGTAAGCCGGGTTATAGGTATCAAATATTTTGTTAAGCTTTGGCAAAGCATCATGAATGCTCACATTTTTTGCCAGGCGGTACATGATGTTATTACCTCCCCTGCCGTGGTTAAAAATAGCCGGCTGGATAGGCGTAAAAGGCGATTCCATGAGCGCATCCTTTACAATGCCTATAATACGTACGGGCTTGGCACTTCCATTCCAGGTTACCAGTTGGTTTATCGGGTCTTTTAATCCAATCCGCTTTATGGCTGCTTCGTTCAAAATCACATCCGAGGTATCATTGGCCCAGTTACTTGTAAAATCCCTGCCGGCTTTTAAGGTCATTCCAAGTGTTTTAAAATAACTTTCAGACACGGATATAGATCCGATGTTGACAGGATCTTCACCGGCACTTTTGCCCGGCCATTTATCAAGCGAATTGTGACTATATATATTGGTTACCGGGCTTGATGCCGAGGCTACATTTTCTACTAATCCGCTTGCTAAAAGGTCATTCCTGAGCGCGCCAAAATGGGCTTCCAGGTCGCCGCTCATATCGGTCATCATTAACCTTTCGGCGCTGTAACCGGTCGGCCTGCTTTTGGCATATTGAATTTGCTGGTAAACAATTACCGTGCTTATAATTAACGCTATAGAGCAGCTAAACTGCAATACTACCAATACCTTGCGTGGTAACGATGCAGCTTTGCTCACCTTTATAGTTCCTTTTAAAACCTGTACCGGGTTAAATGACGACAGGTAAAAAGCCGGCCTGCTGCCCGCCAGTAAACCTGTTACGGCCACATATAATAACATCATACCCCAAAACAGCGGATTAGCATACGGTATAGCTATAAAGCCTCCTGTTAGCTCATTAAACGATGGGATAACCAACTGCACTATTAATATAGAGAACAGGAACGCGATAAAAGTGATCAGCAACGATTCGGCTAAGAACTGAACGATCAGGTCTTTCCGTTGCGAGCCGATGGCCTTCCTCACCCCTACTTCACGGGCGCGTTTCTCTGACCGGGCGGTACTCAGGTTCATAAAATTGATACAGGCTATCAGCAATACCAATATACCTATGATGCTAAACATGCGCACGTAATCAATAAAGCCACCAACAGCTTTGCCATTTTTAAAATCGGTATACAGGTGCCAGTCTTTCATCGGGTGCAGTATCACCTCCGGATGGGCTAAACGCATCGGCACACTGTTATCATAAACAAGGTTTTTCACCTTGGGGGCTACCTGCGCCAGGGTTACCCCTGGCTGCAGTTCTACAAACATATTAAAGGAATTGTTTGTCCAGGTTACGCGGGCATTTTTCATCCAGCTTTCAGTTTGTTCTTTAAAGCTAAAGGGCGTTAAAAAGTTAAACTGCTTGGTTGCGTTTTTTGGAATATTTTTAATAACCCCGGTTACTTTCAGGTTATGACTGTTATCATAACGAATCACTTTGTTTATAGGGTCGGCATTGCCAAATAAAGCAGTAGCAGTGGCCTCATCTATGATAATAGAATTAGGATCGGTAAACGCATCCTTCGCGCTGCCTTTTACAAAAGGATATTGAAAAATCTTCAAAAAATCGGGATGTGCAGCACCACCGCCAAGGTATAGCTTTTTGTTGCCCACCAACAGGTCGTGCCACTGCCAGCCCACCCAATCTGTTTCGGCTACGTGTTTGATGCCGGGAATTTGTTTGCGCAACACCTCGGCCAGGGGAATAGCAACAGCGGCCTGGGTATGCTCGTCCTGCTGCGATGTAAAATGCACTTCAACCTGGTATAATTGCTTGTAATTGGGTAAAAACTTGTCATACGAAAACTCGTTAACCACCCACAAACCAATAATAAGTGCTACCGCCATGCCGGCAGCCAAACCCAATATGTTAATGGCGCTATATACCTTATTGTTTAAGATATTACGCCAGGCGATTTTTAAATAGTTCTTGATCATAACGTTAGTTTATTGATTCATTTGTTCATTAGTTCATTAGTGCCTTGTCATTGAGTCATTTTGAAAGCATCAATGACTTAATGACGCGAAGCAAATGACCAATGACTTAAATTATTCATTCCTCAAACTTTTAACCGGGTTACTTAACGCAGCTTTTATAGCCTGGAAACTTACGGTTGCCAGCGCAATAAGCGCGGTTATAATACCTGCAGCAGCAAATACCCACCAGTGGATACTTACCCGGTATTGGTACTTTTGCAGCCAGTCACTGATGGCCCACCAGGCCACCGGGAATGCAATGAGGCAGGAAATACCTACCAGTTGTAAAAAATCTTTTGATAATAAGCCGGTTAAACCGGCAACGCTGGCACCCAAAACTTTGCGGATGCCTATTTCCTTTATCCTCCGCTCGGCGGTGTATGCGGCCAGTCCGAACAAACCCAGGCAGGATATAAATATGGCCAGCGACGCAAAAACGCCGGCCAATGTACCGGTTAGTGTTTCGGTTTTAAATATCAGGTCAAATTCGTCGTCAACAAATTTATAATCGAAGGGATAGCCGGGATTATTTGATTTAATTATACTGCCAACTTTGCTCAATACATCCGGCAAATTTGCTCCATGTTTAAACCTTATGGTTAAAAAGCGGGCTCCGTCGGTATGATTATATAACAACATGGGGGCACTGGCAGCATACATATCATTGTAAAGGAAGTTTTTAACTATGCCCGTTACAGTTAAGCGCTTTGAGCCGCCTTCCGTTATAATAGCACCAACATGTCCTTGTTTACCCATTTGTTTGGCAAAGGCTTCGTTAATGATCACGTTATTACTATCAGTAGTTTGATTTGAATGGAAATTCCTGCCGGATGCCAGCTTCATACCCATGGTTGATAAAAAATGGTCGTTAACATTCTCCAGGCTTATCAATGGATTTTTTGACACATCCTTGCCTTCCCACGAGTAATTATCGGTATTACTCCAAATCTCTAAAGCGGGATAGTCACTCAATGCAGCATCCTCAACCAAACCTGTTTCTTTTAATTCGTTGTAAACTGCAGGGAAGTGGCCAACCAGTTTACCTTGCGTGCTGATGCTGATCAGGTCGTTTCTATTAAATCCCAGTTTGCGGTTTTTTACGTGCTGTATCTGTTGATAGATTACCACGGTACCGATAATCAATATAATTGAAATTGAAAATTGGATAACCACCAGGCTTTGCCTAATAAGGCCCGAACTTGTACTTGACTTTATTTTGATACTTTTTAAAACCGTTATAGGGTTAAAAGATGACAAGTAAAAAGCCGGATAACTACCGGCAAGCAGGCCTGTTATTATACCTATAGCTACTAAGTAAACAACATGACCGGCAGCAAACAGGTTAATGGCCAGTTCTTTTTGAACCAGGTTATTGAACGCAGGCAGCGTTAAAACAACCAATAATACAGCTACGGCGACTGCTATAAATGCCATAATCAACGCTTCGCCAATAAACTGACTAATGAGTTTACCTTTACCGGCCCCCATCACCTTACGCACACCAACCTCTTTGGCCCGCCTTTCTGATCGGGCTGTTGCCAGGTTCATGAAATTGATACAGGCTATAAATAATATGATGAGGCCGATAATGGCAAATAAACGTACATAAACAATGCGGCCGCCATCCATTTTACCATCGGTAAAATTATCGTGCAAATTCCAATCGTTCATGGCAAAAAGAAATGATTGCGTATTGTTGCCCGTCTTTTTGGTTCCAATATAGTTGGCCAACTTTTTATTAACGGCATTAACATCGGCGTTAGGCTCCAACTCTAAATAAGTATGCGCCCAGTTAGCACCCCAATCCTTCATCCAGGGCTTTTTAGGGTCAACATCGTTTAACGGCGCCAGCCAATGAAACTGCATTGTCGAATTTTTAGGAAGATCAGTGATTACACCGGTAACAGTAAAATCCTGCTCGTTATTCATCTTAAGCGTTTTGCCTACCGGGTTGGCATCGCCAAAAAACTTTTTGGCCATGGTTTTATTAATCACCACCGAATGCACATCACGGAAAGCATTATTGGCATCGCCATAAACAAAAGGTAGTTTCAGGATCGAAAATATCCCGGCATCAGCGTAATCTCCTTGTTCGTTAATGGATTTATCGCCAAGAGAAAACAAAACATCGCCGGTACCGCCCGATCGGGCAGCTGTTTTTATACCTGGGATATCCGCGACTAATGATTTGGCCATAGGGCCCGGCGTAGCATGAAAAGTGGAAACCTTACCTTCATATGTTTGGTTTTCATAGATAACATAAATGTTATCCCTTTTTTGAAAATTATGGTTAAAAGTAAGCTCGTCCTGAACCCACAGAAATATAATAGATGCGCAGGCAATGCCTATTGCAAGCCCCGCAATATTCAAAAAACTGTAAGCCTTGTTTTTTAACAAGCTACGGAACGTTGTTTTCAAAAAGTTCATTGGTTCACTAGTTTATTAGTTCATTAGTATTACATATTTGTTTAGTTACAATGTCGATAAGTCTGTAGCACTCAGCACCAGTACACCCGCGTTCACCAGTAAACCAATGAACAAGTGAGCCAATGAACTTCCTTACTCACTACGCAAGCTTTTCACCGGGTTAGCCAAGGCCGCACGCACGGCCTTGTACCCTACCGTTACCCAGGCAATAACTACCGATGAAGCCATGGCCAACAGGAATATCCAGGCGCTTAACGATATACGATAGGCAAAGTTTTGTAGCCAGCCGGTCATCACGTACCAGGCCAATGGCATGGCAATTACAAAGGATATAACGATGAGCACGACAAATTCTTTAGAAAACAGGTAAACAATACTGCTTACCGATGCGCCTAATACTTTGCGGATACCAACCTCTTTAGTGCGTTGCACCGCCATAAATGATACCAGGCCGTATAAACCCAGGCAGGAAATGAAAATAGCTATACCGGCAAATATTTTGTAAACCATGGCCATCTGGTTTTCTGCCTGGTAAAATTTAGCAATATTATCATCCAGGAAATATCCGTTGTAGGCATATTCGGGGTAAGTGTTCTCCCACAGTTTTTGCAATTCGGCAACGGTTTTACTTAAGTTTTTGGTCTGGATTTTAATGGCAACATTGCCTTCAAATTTTTTTGCCGGGGCGATAACAATTGGCTTCACGGTTTCGCGCAGCGAGTTGGTTTTAAAATCCTTAACCACACCGGTTATAGGCATCCACCTGCCATTGCCACCCATTCGTACGGTTTTACCAATTGCGCTTTCGGCATTTTGGATCCCTAATTTATGAATGAAGGTTTCATTGACTACCACCTGCCTGGCAGTATCACTTACATCATATCCTTTGCCGGCGGTAAATTGGAGACCGAAGGTTTTAAAATAGTCGGCATCGCCAAACTTTAAATAGGTGTTAAAACCGGGATCTTTTGTGTTGTTATTGAAATTAAAATTGGTGCCCCAGTTGTTTTCTGACGATGGCGCATCCGAACTAAAACTAACCGATTTTACAGCAGAATTTTGCATAAGCTGCTGACGATAGGCTACCATTTTACCTAAACTGATGCTATCGGTGTAGCCGGGAATAACCAGTACCGCTTCTTTATTAAAGCCAAGATCGGCCTTGTTTACAAAATCCATTTGGTTCATGGCCACTATAGTGCCAATCATTAACAATTGGGATATCGCAAACTGGGTAATAACCAGCGCCCTGCGTAACGGAATGCCGCCAATTGAAGCCGCGGTGATCTTATTTTTCAAAGCTAAAACCGGTTTGAAACCTGATACGACCATAGCAGGGTAAATGCCCGACAACACAATGACAACTATCATTACAACAAGTAAAAACAGCAGGTTTTCGGCAGTAAATAAACCAATGCTTTCGGGTACATTGGCGATGCTTTTGAGTTGTGGCATGGCCAACCTTGCTATACCTAAAGCCAGCACTACCGAAAAGAAGACAACCAGCGTAGTTTCGCCAATAACCTGGGCTATCAATTGCTTACGTGTACTGCCCAATACTTTACGGATACCAACTTCTTTTGAGCGGCCAACGGATTGCGCCGTAGATAGGTTTATAAAATTAATGGAGGCCATTACGATGATCAGTAACGCAATGAGCGATATGGTACGCAACGTGGCGTAGCTCATGGTATGATCTGCCAGCGGGTTACCAAAACGGGTATCAAAATGAAACAGCGATAGTGGTTGAGCCAGGATGTGGGTTTCAGATATACCTTTTTTAAAATGCTTGCGCGAAAAAGCTTCCAGCTGCTTACCAACATTATCGGCAGTCATATTTGGGGGCATCAGCATAAAAACCTGGTGATTGCTGCTTGTCGATCCCCATTCGCTGCTGTAGTTATAATCTTTGCCGTGCGCTTTCCAACTCACAAACGATACCATTATTTTAAACGGAAAGTCGGTATTAACAGGCGCGTCTTCAATAACCCCGGCAACTTTAAGCGTTATAACGTTGTCCATTTTAAGGGTTTTGCCAACCGCATTTTTCCAGTCGCCAAAGTATTTGTTGGCCATGCTTTTGTCAATCACTGCCATATCCGGATCTTTTAAAACAGATGCGGTGCCGGCCAGCCATTTTGAACTAAAAATGTCAAAGAATTGAGGTTCAGTGAATAAAACACCCAGGTTTTCGGTAAATTTTTTATCGCCTGTACCTGTGCCGGCAGCTTCGGGAACGGTGATCTGGCTGCCGTAGCTACCGTTTAAGGCCGCTACCTTTGCCTGCGGAAAATCTAACCGAAGGGCTTCAGTAGCAGGCACTGCGATACCCGGATTATACGTAAGGTCCGATTCGTGTTTTTCCTGGGTTACAACGTGGTATATATTTTTGTAGTTGGGTTGAAATTTATCAAAGCTCAGCTCAAAATTAATGATAACAAAAATGAGCAAACAAGCGGCAATGCCAACCGTAAGCCCGGCTATATTTATACTTGAATAGGCCTTGTGCCTTACTATATTACGCCACGCTATTTTGATGTAATTTTTTAACATGTGATATGCAGATTTGTACACTTGGTTTAAAACACATACCAAAACTTTAAATACTTGATAATAAATAAGTTATATTATATCCGAATTACGAATATGTTCGTAAGCGTAACAGTAAGTGTACGGTAATGATACAGTGGTTTTGATTCTTTAATTTTTAGTGGAACATCAGGGCTCGGTTAGCTTTTTGCTTTGGCAAATGCCCCGGTTATATCCGAAAGGTAAACCTGGTCTGGTTCTTCTTTGTAAGGGTCGGCATGATGGTAGCCGGTTTTGAGGTACAGTTCACGGGCGTATTTGAGCGATTTGACGGCGTCGATTTTGTTGTGCATTGCTAAATAGGCAAGCCCAATATAATAGTGAACATCTGCAAGTTTTGGGTACTTGTTAACTTCCCGCTTCAGATCGGCCAGTGCGGCGGCATATCTTTTCATCTTTAACAGCGTAACTCCCCGGTGTAAATAATCGTAAAGCCCTAAATTTTTTTTTCTTTCATGATCGCCAATGCATTCATTAAAATAATGCATGGCCAGTTTATTATTGCCCAGTTGGCGCTGGGCCATTGCCATCACCATACGCAGGTCATAATCTCCATCGCCTGTATAACCTGGCAAGCCCTTGGTTAGTTTATATAAACGGTACAAATCGGCATAGCAATTCTTGTAATCCTTCAGAAATTTAAAATAACACCAGCCCCTAACGCTTAAGTATTCGGCCGGATCAGCTTGCACTGCTTTATCCATTAATATTTTCCAGGTGTAAAAATCGCCCCGTTTTAAATAAGGCACCGACATTTCACATAAAGTTGGCCCAAAAGTGGCGCAGGCCTGTAACGAATAGATAAACAGTTGCTGTGAATTTTTAGATCCCTGTGGGTATTGAATAGCATCTGTATAATACTGGCATGCCACCTGGCGTGGCTTATCTTTATAAATATTGCAATTGGTTTGCGCTTTAAGCATTCCCCCACTTAAACACATTAAAACCAACAGGTACTTTTTCATATGGCTATATCTTTAACATGACCATTAACTACCTTGAAGTGCAAATAATAATAGGTGTCGCAAACTGTGCCGTTTGGAAGTTTACCGGGGATCCAGCCTTTTAAGCTTTTTAAAGCCGCAGAAACCATCGCGACAAAAATTGGCGGAAAGGCGACCCTGCGATAACTGGCGTCTAACTGGTAAATTCTGAACCAGCCGGTTTGCCCCTTACAATTCACAATAAACCGAACGGTAACGGAGCCTGTAACCTGTTTAAATTGCGGCTGATAAACTATTTTGCCAAACAGTTCTTTCTTTAATGCTTTTGCCTCGCCTTTATAAGATGTATTTAACCCGTAATATTGGTAAATATTATCCTTATCGCAAAGCTTAAAATCGTATTGGTCTGTTTGCGGATTAAATATAATATCGCCAACCTGGTTTGGTAAATTAGCGGCATCTGGCAGTTTATCCTGCGCAAAAAGATTGCTGGTAAAGAAGCTGAGAATTAAGGTACTAATAATATATCTCATTTGTTTAGGTAGGCATCTAAAGAGACGATGTTCAAACGCAACACATAACAAGTTATTTTAGCTTAAAACAGCTGAAGTAACAAATTCCGGAATACAAAGCCTGCTACTCGTTTCGCAAACTTTCAACCGGGTTGGCCATTGCCGCTTTAAGCGATTGATAACATACTGTTGCAAATGCTATCAGGACAGATAAGGCCGCTGCTAATGCAAATACCCACCATTGAATATCTATCCGGTAAGCAAAATCCTGGAGGTATTTACTCATGGTTAGCCAGGCTATAGGCGATGCCACTACAATTGCAATAACAACCAGTTTAATAAAATCGGCAGAGAGTAATGCGGTAATATTGGTTACCGAAGCCCCAAGCACTTTACGGATGCCTATTTCTTTGGTGCGCTGCATGGTGAGCAGCGATATCAACCCTAAAAGGCCAAGACAGCTGATAAAAATGGCGATAACCGCACTGGAGGTAATGAGTTTGTTCAGCAAGTCTTCTTTTTGATAAAAATCGTTAATCTGCTCGTCCAGGAAGCGGTATTCAAATACATTTTCCGGGAATACTGATTGAAATACTTTTTGGATTTGCGATAAAGCAGCAGAACGGTTTTTCAGATCGATCCTTACGCCTGCGTACTGATACTGAGTGCGAAAAGTACTGATATACGACGGTTCTATTACTTTGTAAAGCGATTTGGCGTGAAAATCTTTCACAACCCCAACAATGGTACCTGGTTTATCAGTCAGGTCTCCGGCGGTAAATTGGTGGCCAATTATCTTCCGGGGATCTTTGATACCTAATTGTTTAACCAATTGCTCATTCACCAGGTACTCTTTGGCCGAATCCGCTTCGGCAATATTTCTGCCTGCTATAATCCGCAAGCCGAATGTTTTAGCATAACCTGCATCGCCCATCAAAGTGCGGCCTACAAACTTTTCCCAGTCCCTCCCCTCGTACTTTATTGATCCGCCTTTATCGGCTGTTGAGGAAGGTGCCCGGTAGCAAAAAGAAACAGCGCTTATAGCGGGGTTAGCCAGTAGCTGGTTACGGAAAAAATCAGTCTTACTCTTGTCAAAATCGGGCAAAGGAAGCATTACTACGCCCGTTTTATTAAAGCCAAGATCGGCAGTCTTCAGGTAGCGCACCTGCATGGTGATAATGATGGTACCGATAATAAGTACCTGTGCAATTACATTTTGAATAACGATGAGCCTTTTACGGCTAAACCCGGCAGATTGCGAATGCCCGCCAACCTGGTTTTTCAGCGCATTTACAGGCTTAAACCTGCTTAATACCAAAGCGGGGTAAAACCCTGCGGCAATGGTAATTATCAGCATGGATAGGGCAATAAAAACAAAAAGCGTTTTATCGTGTGTAAAATTAAATGTAAGCGATGTTTGTAGCCAGGAATTTAAAACCGGTAAAAACATCCAAACTGATAATACAGCTATTAGCCCGGCGGCCAAAACTATTAACGCCGTTTCTGTCATAAACTGGATGAATATAGCAGCAGGGGTACTGCCTAAAACTTTACGGGTACCAATTTCTTTGGCGCGTTTAAAGCTCTGGGCGGTTGCCATATTAACAAAATTTACACAGGCTATCACAATAAGCAATAAACCCACAATGCCCAGCGTACTTAACAACGATTTTTGTATTACGCCGCTATAGCGGCCATCAAAATGCACCTCATTTATGGGTTGCAAAAAGTATTTGAAGGTTTTTGCCGCTTCCTTATCAATCAGTTTGGGTATTGTAGCCTCAACCTTTCGGGGCGACAGATTTGGCGGCAATTGCAGAAATATAACATTCCGCGAGTCTTCCCAGGCCCAGCTTTCCTGGAAATCTTTTTGAACATCCGGATAAAGTGTTTTAATGGCAGTTAGCGATAAAAACATATCGCACTTAAAATCGGTATTATCCACATTATCGGCCAATACCCCGGTCACCTTAAAATTGTGCTTGCTATCCAGGCGGATAACACGGCCAACAGCATCGTCGGTACCAAAATATTTCAATGCCAATTTTTGGGTGATAACCGCATTATCCGGGTCATTAAAGGCAGTTTCGGCACTGCCAGCGAGCCACGTATAGTCAAGCATGTTAAACCAGTGCTTATCGGCAAGGCCAACATTTTCTTTTTCATAAAACAACTTCTTTCCCGCCCCGTCACTTTCCGGAACCGATATGGTGAACGAACGCTTTTGAACCAAAACGGCTGCGTCTTTTATCTGCGGCAACGCTGTTTTAACAGCGCGGGCCAACACCATCGGTGCGCCTTTTTCATATAGCGTGGTGCCATCGTCGAGGTGCAGCTGTTCAACTATTTTATATAACGATTTTTTGTTGTGATGATAGGCATCAAAACTTAGGTGATAGCTAATAAACTGGAACAGAATAATGCTGCACGCTATCCCCATGGATAGACCGAATACATTAATAAGGGTATTAAATTTGTGCTTCCACAAATTACGCCAGGCTATTTTTAAGTAGTTTTTAATCATCGTTTTGGGTCATTAGTTCAATGGTTCATTAGTTCATTGGTTGTATTGTTCATTAGCTTTGGCATTGTCCTTAACACATCAACGCCAGTCGGTCAAAACTAATGAACCAGTGAACCAATGAACTAATCTATTCGCTTCGCAAACTATTCACGGGGTTAGCAACCGCAGCCTTTACCGTTTGAAAACTTAGTGTAAACAGTGCAGCCAGTAGCATGCCTGCACCGCTTGCCACAAATATCCACCAACTGATGCTGGTACGGTCGGCAAAACTTTCCATCCACTTGTTCATGGCGTACCAGGCCAATGGTGTAACCAGTACGAATGCAAGTAAAATAAGTAATATCAATTCGGTTGATAGCAGGGTGACGATCTGCGCGACCGAAGCGCCGAGTACCTTGCGCACCCCAATTTCTTTGGTGCGTAAGTTGGTGGTGTACATAGCCAGCCCTAACAAACCTAAACAACTAATAAATATGGATAGGCCCGTTGCCCAGGTAAGCAAGGTAGATGTATGTTGCTCAGACTCATAAAATTTCTCGATATTTTTATCGTAAAAACTATAATCAAAGTCATCATCCGGGTATAATTCCTTCCAGGTTTTTCCCATATTGTTTATTGCCTTTTTCCATTCACCGCCATTGGTGGTTTGCGGTTTTAGGGCGATATGGAAAGTGCGGGTGCCCCATTTATTAGTAGGTATTAAAATGACCAATGGCTGAATGGCCGAATGCAACGACTTTTGATAGAAATCTGCTGTTACACCAACAATCTCATTTTTATGATTATCAAAGTCAAGAATTTTGCCAACTGCATCGGACGGGTTCTTGAAGCCTAATATTTTTGCATACGTCTTATTAATGATAAATGCTTTTGCCGAATCGCTCTGGCGGATGTTACGACCGGCAAGGAGTTTTATTTTATATACTTTTATATAATTTTCATCGCCGTATTTTTGCTGCACATCGGTCTTAATCTCTTTTTTACCATCCTTATAGGTCATTTCGGTGCTGTTGGTGTTGCCGGATGACGGAGGGGCGCCGCCAATACTCATTAACTCAATCTGAGGCATTGCGGCAAGCCTATTTTTAAATACCTGTTTTGTCCCTGGGTTCATATTTTTATATGGAATGCTTATATTGACAATAGCATCCTTTTGAAAGCCCAGATCCTTATGCAGTGCGTAATAAATTTGTTTGCTCACCAATAGCGTGGCCATGATAAAAAACTGCGCTATAACAAACTGAACCGTAGTTAACGATTTACGCAGAAACGCGTTACGAGTTTTACTTGTACCGGAGTGCGCCTGGTTTTTAAACACATCAACCGGCTTATAGCCCGATAATACCAGCGCTGGGTAAAAACCAGATAATATACTTACAACCACCACTAATGCAAGCATAAACAGCAGGATATTGCCATGATGCAGGTAATCAACCGTGATACCTTTGGGGGTAAAATCGGCAAATAGTTTAAGGATGGATGGTGCGACCAGCAGCGCTATAATTACTGCAAAAATGGTTATCAGGAAGGTTTCGCTCAAAAATTGGGTTATTAGTTGGCGGCGGGTGCTTCCCATTGTTTTACGGATGCCTATTTCTTTGGCGCGTTGCGAAGCCTGGGCTGTTGTAAGGTTTACAAAGTTGATGCAACCTAATAGTAACAAAAATGCAGCTATAACCAGTAAGCCATATGAGGTTGTCTTGCTTGCTGTGCGGCCACCATCAAAATTATTGTAATCTTTGTTAAAGTGCAGATCGCTTAACGGCTGCAAATGAAAAACCTGGGTATTGCCGGCATCTTCCTTTTTAGGCGGATTATGTTTTTTAAGCAATACATTCAACTGCTTTTCAACATTAGCTGCCGATGCATTATCTGCAAGTTTAACGAACAACACGGATGCCGACGTGGTACTCCCCCATTCTGTTAACTGAAGATTATCTTTGAGGGCCGGATTGTTAAGGCCAGTACTATAGGATATAAAATCATGAAAATTAAAGTCGGTGTTTTCTTTAGGAGTTTGTATAATACCGGTAACAGTAGTTTTAATGGTATCATAAGTTACCGTTTTGCCCAGCATCTGGCCGTAAGAAAGCTTGGGGAAATATATCTTAGCCTGATCTGACGTTAGCACCACCTGGTAAGGCTCGTTCAGCGCCGTTTTGGCCACCCCTGCAAGCCAGGTATAGTCAAATAGTTTAAAATACCTGCCATCGGCCAGTACAATATTATCATGATCTTTAAACCTCGTGGGTACGTTGGTATTATTAGCTATAAATACATTCATGCCGCCATTGGTAAAAAACGGCACCACATCTTTTACGCCAGTTACCTCGGCTTTTACAGCCCCCGCCAATGGGCCGGTAACGCCACCGTTATACCCCACATTGCCCGAAAACGAATACTCGGTAACCACGCGGTAAATCTTATCGCTATCCCTATGGTTTTTATCAAACGTAAAATCATAATTTACAATAACGTAAATTACCAAAGCGGCACTAATGCCGATAGACAACCCTACAATGTTGATTATTGTAAACAACTTGTGCCGTCCGAAATTACGGAACGCAATCTTGAAGTAATTTTTTATCATGGCTGAAAATTAAATTCTAATATCTAAATCCTAAATTCTAATAAAAACCTAATAGTTAAATCCTAAACGCTAAATCGAAAAAATTCTAAAGAGCTCCCCAATTACTAATGACAGCGCAGCGAATGACCAATGACTAACTCACTCACTTCTAAGACTCCTGGAAGGGCTTGCCATCGCGGCTTTTATTGTTTGAAAACCCGATGTTATCAGTGCTGTTAAAAGCATCCCGCCGCCGCTTAGTACAAAAATCCACCAGCTGATGCTGGTACGGTCGGCAAAGCTTTGCATCCATTTATTCATAGCATACCAGGCGATAGGTGTTACCAGCACAAATGCCAGTAAAATAAGCATCACCAATTCTGTCGACAGCAAAGCAACTATTTGTGAAACGGTGGCACCAAGCACTTTACGTACGCCAATTTCCTTGGTGCGCTGGTTGGTATTATAAATAGCCAGCCCTAATAGGCCAAGGCAGCTGATGAATATAGATAAGCCCGTTGCCCAGGTTAACAGTGTCGAGGTATGCTGCTCGGCATCATAAAACTTAGCTATGTTTTCGTCAAAAAAGTGATATTCAAAATCATCTTCGGGATAAATTTCCTTCCATGATGATTGCATGGTCGAGATGGCCTTTTTCCAGTCGTCGCCACCTGCTGATTGTGGTTTAAGGGCGATGTGGAATGTGCCGCTGTTATAGTTATTATGCTCAGTCAAGATACATATCGGGTTAATGGGTGCATGTAGCGATTCGGCATGAAAATCGTGAACAACACCAATTACCTGCATTTTGGTATCACCATTAAAATTATCGATGTATTTGCCTACAGCATCAGTTGGATTTTTAAAACCGATGGCGTGGGCATAAGTTTCGTTTATTAAAAATGCCCTACCGATGTCGCCTGGCATTAAATTACGCCCGGCCAGCAATTTAATATGGTATACCTTGATGTAATTCTCGTCGCCATACTTTTCATTAAGTTCCATCTTTATCTCTTTCTTACCGTCGCGGTAAGTGGCTTCGGTCGAGTTGCCGTTATCTGACGATGGAGCATCCTTGCCCATACTTACCAATTGAACCTGCGGCAGTACGTTTATTTTATTTAAAAACACCTGGTTACGGCTATCGGTTCGGTTTTTCCATGGCGAATTGATGATCAAAATAGCATCTTTTTTCAACCCTATGTCTCTATGCAGCGCGTAATATATTTGCTTGCTAACCAATACGGTGGCCATAATAAAAAACTGGGCTATTACAAATTGGGTTACCGTGAGCGATTTACGCAACCACGCATTCCGTGTTTTACTGCTGTTTGATGATGCCTGGTTTTTAAGTACCAAAACCGGTTTATAACCCGATAGTAAAACCGCCGGATAAAACCCGGATAACAAACTCACTATAAATGTGAGCGCCAAGAGAAACACGATAAGGTTGGGCTGATTTAAAAGATCTAACGTGATCCCTTCGGGAATAAAATCTTTAAACAAATTAAGGATCACCGGTGCAATCAAAACCGAGATAACAACCGCGATAAGGGTGATAAAAAATGTTTCGCTTAAAAACTGGATGATGAGTTGCAAGCGGCTGCTGCCCATTGTTTTACGGATACCTATCTCCTTTGCCCTTTGCGCAGCCTGTGCGGTTGTTAAATTAACAAAGTTGATGCAACCCAGCAGCAGTAAAAACGTAGCTATTGCCAGCAGACCATACAAGGTTGTTTTGTTTGCGGTACGCCCGCCATAAAAAGTACCGTAAAGCGCATTAAAATGTACATCGCTTAATGGCTGTAAAGCAAAGCTGCGGGTATTGCCTTTATTGGATGGAGTTGACGGGTTATGTTTTTTCAGGATTTCATTCAGCTGCCTGGTTATTTGAGCAACTGTAGCCTGGGGAGATAATTTAATAAAAAGCTGTGATGCTGGTGTTGTACCACCCCAATGTTTCGGCCTTAATTCGTCTTGTAAAGCTTTGTTATTAGTTGCTGTTGAGTAAGATATAAAAGCCTGCGATTTAAAATCTGTATTGCCTTTTACCGGCTCTACGATGCCGGCAACAACGGTATTTAAGGTATCATAGGTAATAACCCTGCCCATCATTTGGTTGTATGACAGTTTAGGAAAATATTTTTCGGCCTGGTCGGTGGTCAGCACTACCTGGTTGGGGCCATTGAATGCGGTTTTAGCTTTGCCTGCACGCCAGGTATAGTTAAAAAGCTCAAAATAGCGCTCATCGGCCAATACCACATGATCCTGCAGTTTAAATTTAACAGGCACCCCGGACTTACCCTGGACAAATACATTTGGCTGATACAAAGCAAAGAACGGGGTTGCCACATCAACACCGCTAACCTGCGTACGCACGGCCTCGGGCAAAGGGCCACAAACACCGCGGTTATAGGCCGGTTCGCCGGCATAAGTATAATTGGAAACTACCCTGTATACCCGGTCGCTATCATGAACCGACTTATCAAAAGTAAAATCAAAATGTACTATCAAATAAATAACCAGCGCCGAACTAATTCCGATAGCCAAGCCGATTACATTGATAAACGTAAAAAACTTGTGTCGCCAAAAGTTCCGCAGAGCTATTTTAAAATAGTTTTTAATCATCTTTTTAGTTCATTAGTTCACTGGTTCATTAGTTTATTAGTACCTTCTTATTGAGTCATTTGGTCACTAAGTCATCATTAAAAATTCAATGACTTAATGACGCGAAGCAAATGACCCAATGACTACTCCGATCTTAAACTTTTCACCGGGTTTGCCGATGCTGCTTTGATGGATTGAAAGCTGATAGTTAAAAAAGCGATGACTACCGCGATGACACCTGCCATTACAAATACCCACCATTGGATGCTGATGCGGAAGGCAAAATCAAGCAGCCATTTACTCATGGAATACCATGCTATAGGCAATGCAATTACCGATGCAATAAGCACCAGTTTTAAAAAGTCTTTAGATAGTTCGGTTACTATTTGCGGGATGCTGGCGCCTAATACTTTGCGCACGCCTATCTCCTTAACCCGCTGTGTAATGGTAAATGCCGATAATCCAAACAAACCCAAACAAGCTATAAATATGGCAATGAATGAGAATATAGTAAATAAGCTGCCCTGCTGCTGCTCGCTGTTGTACAGCTTTTGAAATTTATCATCCAGGAAAACATATTCAAACGGGGTTTCGGGTTGATATTTTTTCCAGGCCTGTTCCAGGGTATTAATGGCCTCCTGAACGTGATCACCATCAATTTTAACAGATAACCGGCGATAACTGTTGTTGGCGAATGACGGCATGCGCATCAGTAACGGGATGATATTTTGATGCAGTGATTCAAAATGGAAATCATTCACAACGCCTATTATTTTACCTTTTACGCCACCATAACTAATTTCCTTACCAACGGCGCTTTCGGGGGTTTGCCAGCCCAACACTTTTGCGGCCGAAACATTGATTACATAGTTGTTGGTGTCGGTTCCAAAATCTTTCGAAAAATTACGGCCTGCAGCCATTTTCATCCCGTAAGTTGGTATAAAACCGTAATCGGTATTAATGTATTTTACATCTGCGTTCACCATTTTTGACGATCCGTTCTGCATCACCGAAATCCCCTGGTCGTCCAATAATCTGCCCGATGGAATCCGCGACGAACGGGATATATCTTTCACAATACCTTCTTTGGTAATCTCATTTTTAAAAACCTCAAACTGACCGGGGGTAAAAGGATTGGCTGCAGTAAGGATATGATCTTTATTGAAACCCAGCGCCTTTTGCTGCATATACCTCAATTGCTGAAAAACAATAGTAGTAGCAACAATTAAAATGATAGATATCGAGAACTGGATCACCACCAATACCTTCCTGAACGAAATACTGCCCGACCCTACTTTAACCAGGCCCTTTAACACTTTTACAGGTTTAAATGACGACATAAAGATAGCCGGATAAATGCCGCTGATAATGCCAATAACAAAAGGCATTGCAACGATGGCTGTAACTATTTGAGGTTGAAACAACAGGTTAAAAGATAATGACAATCCCGAAAAAGTGTTCACCAGCGGGATTACCGCATAGGTAATACCAAGCGCCAGTATCAGCGAAAATGCCGTTATCAATACCGATTCGCTTAAAAACTGGATAATGATTTCCTTTTGCTGTGCGCCAATAACCTTACGGATACCTATTTCCCTTGCCCTTAAGGCCGAACGGGCGGTTGACAAATTCATGTAATTGATGCAGGCGATAAGCAGGATAAACAGCGCAATGGCCGAAAATATCCAAACCCTTTTGATATCGCCATTTTGATCAAGCTCGTCATCAAGATGAGAATGCAGGTGGATACTCAGGAATTTTTGAAACGACAGTTTACTGTTTTTTGATTCGCGTGTACCAACGTATTTATCCAAAAAAGCAGGGAACTGCGCAGCCACTTTATCTGCGTTATATCCTTTGGGGAACAACAGGTAAGTAAAAAAGGAATTGTTGCCCCAGTTGGTTTGCAAACCTTTTCGGCCATAAACCGCTGTGTCGTTCAGGGTATTAAATGAAAGCAGCATTTTAGCATGAAACTGCGAATTGGCCGGCAACGGTTCAAAAATTCCGGTTACCTTAAAATTAAACTGGTTGCCCAACCGTACCACCTTGTTTATCGGATCTTCGTTGCCAAAATATTTATGCGCCATTTCTTCGGTCATCATCATCGTAAATGGATCTGACAAAGCCGACTTCGGATCTCCCTGGGTTGTTTTGATATTAAAAAAATCGAACAAATTCTCATCGGCGAAGTAGCCTTCGTTCTCGGTAAGTAGCTTGTCTTTATACCTGATCACTAAGCTGCCGCCCGCCGGGTATATACGGGTAACTTTTTTGATATCCGAAAACTCGTTTTTGAGCAAGGGCCCAAACGGCGGCGCAACCGCCCCTAAATGAAGCGTTTCTACCCCATCAGGCGTATTAAAGCTGCGGGTAACACGATAAATATCATCGGCATTAGGATTAAACTTATCATAGCTCGTCTCGTTAATCACATAAACCACAATCAGCAAACAGCAGCTTAACCCAACTGTTAATCCAAATATATTGATGAACGATATAAATTTGTGCCTGGTAATGTTCCGTAAAGCACTGCGTAAATAATTCTTTATCATAATAATATCGTTAAATTCTAAACTCTAAATCCTAAATTCTAAAACCCAAATCCTAATCGCTAAATTACGCGCCCATTTTAATGAACCAATGAACCAATGAACCAATGAACCAATGAACCAATGAACCAATGAACCAATGAACCAATGAACCAATGAACCAATGAACCAATGAACCAATGAACCAATGAACTACTCGTTCCTCAAACTTTTCACCGGGTTGGCCAGGGCCGCTTTTACCGATTGAAAGCTGATGGTTATTGCGGCCACCAGTAATGCAATGCAGCCTGCTAATAAAAATACCCACCACTGGATGCTTATGCGGTAGGCAAACTCCTGCAGCCATTTGCTCATGGCGTACCAGGTTATGGGGAATGATATGAGCGATGCTATCACAATAAGTTTTAAAAACTCTTTTGATAATAATGTGGTAATACTGCCTGTTGATGCCCCCAAAACCTTACGGATGCCTATTTCTTTAACCCTAAGCCTGATCATGAATGCTGCCAGGCCAAACAAGCCCAGGCTGGCTATGATCAGGGCAACAACCGCAAACACAGTAAATATTTTCCCGGTTTGTTGTTCGGATGCGTAAAGCGATGCAAATTTTTCGTCGAGGAAGGAATAGCTGAAAGGTAAATCAGTTTTAAAGCTATCCCATTGCGTGCGCATATCGGCAATAAGGTTTTTAATATCTTTTGTTTTTACCTTAACCATAATTGAACTGATGCTATGGCGAGGCAACAACATCAGCGGCGCAATCTTTTGCTTTGTTGATACATAATGAAAATCCTTAACTACCCCTACAACAGTATATTGGGCCCTTGCCGAGCGGACAATGGTTTTACCTATCGGATCGCTTTTACCCCATCCCAAATCACGCACCAGGGCCTCGTTAACAACTACCGCCATGGAATCGCCGGGGTACGATGGATAAAAATTACGCCCTTTTACTATCTGTATCCCTAAAGTGGGTATATAGTGTTCATCCACATGAAAAATGTCTGTATGAATTTCGGCGTGGCCGCCTTTGTCATTAAATTCCTTGGCATCTATCTGCGTGCCATCAATACCGCCTCCTGAACCGGGAACACTGCTGGATATAGTTGCATTAACAACCTGGGGGTTACGCAGCAACTCCTGCTTAAACGCGTCGATGTTATTGCGTAACGAATAGGTTTCGTTAATAACCAAAACCTGGTCTTTATCATAACCCAGCTTTTTGTTTTGCATATAGTGCAATTGCTGGTAAACTACAAATGTGGCTATAATGAGCGCGGTAGATACTGCAAACTGGAAAACAATAAGGCCGCTGCGTAAATAGTTTTTGCTGGCCTGTTTGGTAGTCCCCGAACCGCCCTTTAATACGGCAATGATCTGGAAGCCCGACAATACAAATGCCGGATAAATGCCGGCTATAACCCCAACAACAAATACCAGTAACACCTCGGTAATGATGGCCTGGAAACTCACAAAGAAACTAATGTTGATATGCTTACGCGACAGGTCATTAAAAACCGGCAGCAGCAGGTACACGAATGCGATGGCCAACACCATAGCCCCTAATGTGAGCAATACCGATTCGGTAAGGAACTGTGAAATAAGCCCGCTTTTTTCTGAACCTAATACTTTACGGATACCAACCTCTTTGCTCCGTTTTGCCGAACTGGCGGTTGATAAATTAGTAAAGTTAATGCAGGCCAGCATCAAAATAAATATAGCCAAAACACCAAATATGTAAACGTAATGAATATCGCCATTGGCTTCCAGCTCGTATTTGGTTGCCGAGTGCAGGTGGATATCAGTTAAGGGCTGTAAATAAAACAGGAAGGTATTTACAGATTTGCTTGCTTCGGCCACGCTTACATTCATGTCATGGGCAATTTCGGGTACTACAAACTTTTTGACCAGGTCGTTCGGAAACGCCGACTCCAGCTTTTTTGGGTCAGCGTTCTTGTTTAGTTTTATGTAGGTAAAATAACCAATGTTGCTCCAGGTTTGCGGCCCGGTGCTTACCTGGTTATTCATGCTAAAAAACGCATCGCCATGAAAGTGGGAATTGTCGGGTACTTTTTCAATAACCCCGGTAACCTTATAAGGCTCCCCATCTACCAGTAACGATTGACCTACAGCTGCCCCATTGCCAAAGTATTTTTTTGCAAATGCCGCGGTAATTACGGTACTGTTGGGGTCTTTCAGGCAGGTTTTGGTTTCGCCATCAATTAAGGGAATAGAAAACAGCTGCAGAAAGTTAGCGTCCACCATAAACAGGTGTTCTTCTTTAAACTTTTTGCCATTGTATTCAATAAACGATGGTTTGCGGCCGGTAAGCCTGGTTACATCGCTTACCTGCGGATATTGATCTTTAATGCCTTTGGCTACGGCAACATCCACGTTGGGGTACTCACTTGTTCCCGCGTTTTCAATAGTTTTAATACCAACGCGATAAATCTGCCCGGCATCCTGCGGGTATCTGTCGTAGCTTAATTCACTATACACGTACGCTGTTATCAGCATACAGCAGGCTAAGCCAACCGATAGGCCAAACACATTTATAAACGAAAATATTTTATTGCGTTTTAAACTACGCCATGCGGTTTTAATATAATTTTTAAGCATTGTGATACAATTACCCGCAATGCAGTTTAAAATATATACCAATTATTAAAACAACTGAAAATCAAATAGTTAATTTACTATTCAAATTAAAACTGTACGCAGGCGTAACAGTAGGTGTACGATTATGATACACGGCGAAAGGTGAAAGGGAAAAGGAGAAAGGCGAAAGGTCACGGTCTTGTAACCTTGAACAACCTTTCGCCTTTCCCCTTTTACCTCAATAACTACTCGTTCCGTAAACTGTTAATCGGGTTGGCTAACGCGGCTTTGATAGATTGGAAACTGACAGTTGCCAGCGCAACTATTACGGTTACCAGGCCTGCCATTACAAACACCCAAATTTGGATGGTGATACGGTAGGTATAGGTTTCCAGCCATTTGTGCATGCCCCACCAGGCAATTGGTGATGCTATAGCAAAAGAAATAAGTACAAGCATCAAAAATTCTTTTGATAACATGCCGGTTAGGTTTGATACCGAGGCACCAAGCACCTTACGCACGCTAATTTCTTTTTGGCGGTTTTGTGCCATATAAGCGGCAAGGCCAAATAAGCCAAGGCATGATATAAATATGGTTAACCCGGCAAACAGGCTGGCCAAAGTGCCTACTTTTTGCTCGTCGTTGAATTTTTTGGCGTATTCATCGTCAACAAAATGATACTCAAACGGGTACTCGGAGTTATATTTTTTAAACACAGCTTCCGCGCGTTTCAGGTTTTCGGCGGTAGTGTTTTTGGGGTTAAGCTTATAATGCACCACGTTGAACCATGATTTAGGCCCCTGGATAATCATGGCTTTAATTGGCTGATATGGCGATTCGATTATAAAATCTTTAATCACACCAACTACCACCAAATTATGGTTATCCCTTTTGATGATCTGCCCTATCGGGTCTTTAAACCCGGTCACTTTTACCGCGGCCTCGTTAAGTAAAATAGCGGTAGAATCGGTAGGATAAGTATTTACATCGATATCCCTGCCGGCGGCTATTTTTAAACCCATTGTTTTTACAAAGTCGCCATCGGTGTTGTACATGATAAAATCTATTTTCTGGCTTTGGTCTTTTCCCTTCCAGTCAAAGCCCCAACTGTCGCTCCAGCGTTGGGTAACCGGCGAATTGGTTTTGGTGACCGATACTGCCGCCCCGCTGCTTACCAGCTCATTACGGATCATTTTAAAGTTTTTATCAATACTGCCCGACATCATAGTGTACACCAGGTTGTCCTTTTTGTAGCCAAGGTCCCGGTTTTGCGCGTATTGCATCTGATCGCGGATGAGGATGGTACAGATGATAAGCACGATGGCGAAAGTAAACTGAACCACCACCAATATTTTGCGGGGACTAATTGCGGCGTCTACCTTTTTAAAGGTCCCCTTTAGCACGCTAACAGGTTTAAATGACGACAGGAAGAACGCCGGATAACTACCCGCTATTACGCCGGTAAACAAAACAAAACCTAAGCCCGCCAGCCAGAAATAAACACTTGCATAAGGCACAAACAATTGCTTATCGGTTAACTGGTTAAAGCCCGACATGCTGATTTGCACAATAACAATGGCTATTATGCCTGCAATAAAAGCTATCAGGATACTTTCGCCTAAAAACTGTGTTATAATCGAGCCTTTTTTTGCACCTATCGCTTTCATGATGCCAACTTCGCGGGCGCGCTTTTCGCTCCGGGCCGTGCTTAGGTTCATGAAATTGATACAGGCTATTAATAAAATGAATGCGGCTATAACAGCAAACAACCTTACCGATTCAATTTTACCGCCGGTTATTTTACCGTTTTCAAATTTGGAATATAAATGCCATTTGGCGGCAGAGTGCATAAACACTTCCTGGTCTTTTTGATCGGAGTGCGATTTGGTAATATTGAGCACTTGCTTATTAAGCTGTGCTTCGGTAACGTTTGGTTTAGTAAGCACCCAGGTTTGTACCGAATTATTGCCCCAGTACTCATCGTCACCACCCGTTTTTTTCAGGTAGCTCCAGGGCATCAGGTATTCAAAATCAAAACGAGTGTTGTTGGGCAAATCTTTCATTACACCTGTCACTGTAAAATGGTCAACGCTATCAATACGTACCACTTTCCCCATAGCGTCTTGTTCGCCAAATAGCTTTTTTGCCAGTTTTTGCGTAATGACTATTGAATTAATGGTACTAAGCGCCGTTTTAGGATTGCCCGCTACCAGCGGAAAGCTGAACATGGTCAAAAAATCAGGATCGGTAAAATCACCATTAAGGTTCAGGTGTTTATCGCCAAGGGTGAACAAGAAATTGGCCGATGTTGTGCGGCAGCTTTGTTCAACAGCAGAATAATCCTGCTTCAAAGTTTTCGACATGATCTTGGGTGTGGTTCCCCAGCACCACAGTTTGCCATCAAATACAGCACGGTTATAGGCCTGGTACAACCTATCCCGGTTTTGATGAAACTGGTCGTAACTCAACTCATTCTGGATCCAGAACAGGATAAGCGCCGCACTGGCCATACCTATTGCCAGACCCGATATATTGATTAATGAAAATGATTTGTTACGCAACAAATTGCGCCAGGCTATTTTTATAAAATTTTTAAACATACAACCGGGATAAGTTTGAATATTATAAAGACGAAACTATTACTAACAACGTTGCATCAAAAAGTATAAAGTTATTCACTCCTTAAACTGTTCACCGGGTTAACCAGCGCGGCCTTTATGGCCTCGTAGGCAATGGTTACCGCGGCTATGATAAATGATGATGCTATCGCGATAAAAAATATGCCCGGACCGATGCTAATGTGATATGCAAAATTTTGAAGCCAGTTATGCATCACGTAGTAACCCAGCGGCGCGGCTACTAAAAAGGCTATTGCTATCAGGTAAATAAATTCTTTACCAAACAGGGCTACAATACTGTATATGGGCGCACCCAAAACTTTGCGGATACCAACTTCTTTTGTACGTTGCGATGCGGCAAAAGCTATCAGCCCATATAAGCCCAAACAACCAATAAGTATAGCGATGTACGAGAACAGCTGAAAAGCTGTGTAAACTTTTTGTTCCTGCCTGTAAAAATTGGCTATATGCTCGTCCATAAACTCGTATTGGAAAACATTATCAGGGAAAAGCCGGAGCCATTGTTTACCGATATAAGCGATGGTTTTATTCATTGCGGCGGGCTGAATCCTGATGCTGGCCATGAAAAAGCCCTGCGAATTGTACTCCAACACGCAGGCCCTCCGTTTTTTATGTTTTGATTCGCTTTGGAAATCCTGTACTACGCCCACAATAGTTGATTGTTGATCGCCATTAAGCTTTACGTGTTTATTCAAAGCCAGGTGCGGGTCCTGGATGCCCAGCTTATGCATCATGGTTTCGTTGATTACGATGCTATTCAGCGTATCTTTATCATCTTTTTTCCAGATTTTTTGGCCGGCCAGCATGTGCAGCTGAAACATATCGATATATTTTTCATCAACAAATTTCATCTCGGTAACATCATCTTTGGTAAGTCCAAGCTCGGGCGACTGAAAGCTGGTAAACGAATTATTATAAACCGGCCCACCGTTAGAGAAGCTGAGATCTTTGATACCGGGATTTGTCATCAGTTGTTGTTTAAATACATCCCGTTTCTCTTTTGTGGGGATACTAACCGTAATAACAGCTTCCTTATTAAATCCAAGGTCCTGGTTTTTAAAAAAGTCCATTTGATGGGCAACTATCAAGGTGCCAACAATTAATATCTGCGAGATGGCAAACTGCGCTATAACCAGGCCTTTACGTAAGGTTAAACCTTTTGCCGGCATGCCCGCCTGGCTTTTTAAGGATTCGACCGGCTGAAATGCCGATTGCACAAATGATGGATACAAACCGGCTAACAGGATTACCAGGAAGGTTATTCCCGCTATCCAGGTCATAACTTCGGGTTGTAATAGCTGTTTGGCATCAATAGTTATCGACATCCATTCGCCCGCCCGGGCAAGGAAAAAAGCTGATACCAATACGCCTAAAATTACTGATAGTAACACCAGGACAGTAGTTTCGCCCATAAATTGCCTTATTAGCTGCGATTTGGTGGCGCCTAACACTTTACGTACCCCAACCTCTTTAGCCCGCCTGATAGCCTGCGCCGTGGCAAGGTTAACGAAATTGATACAGGCGGTAATAATAATAAGCAAAGCAACCCCTATCAGCGCGTAATACGTATCTTTTGAGGTTGGTGTGATAATGTTATTAATATAACGCTGATCGAAATGAATATCTTTCAATGGCTGCAGCGGCAAATGAGCTGCTTTGGCAATATCGGCACCCCAGTTCTTTTTAATAAAAGCGGGTATTTTGCTTTCCAATTGATGGATGGAATAATTTTTAGGGATCACGATATAAGCATAGCTACCGCCCGGGATAGACCAGAAATTACCCATGGCGCCTTTTAACTTCTGTTCGATGGTTTTGAGCGAGATCAGGAACGACGTCGGCGTGCTTGAATTTGGTGGCAAATCTTTAATAATGCCTGCTACTTTAATATCAAACTGATTTTCGAAGTTGATAGTTTTCCCCATAGCTTCACTGTTGCCGAAATATTTTTTGGCGGCGGTCTCGGTAAGTACTACACTATTGGGTTGCGAAAGCGCGGTTTTAGGGTCGCCGGCCAGCCATTGGTAGTCAAAAACCATCGGCGTTTGCCCATCGCCAAAAACTATGTTCTTTTCTTTAAACCGGTTTTCGCCTATCTTGATCATCGCGTCCGACAGGTAAAAAAGCTGCGTGGCTTGCTCCAGCTCAGGAAAATCAATGCGCATGGCCGGGATTATCGCCAAAGACACGTTCGAGTTAAAATCAAGCGCGTTTAAAGTTACCCGGTAAGTACGGCCGGCCTTGCTGTTGTAGCTGTCAAAGCCCAGCTCATTCCTCACAATAAGGAAAATCACCAAACACGCTGCCACACCCAAAGTAAGCCCAAAAACGTTCAGGAAAGCATAACTAAGGTTACGCCGGATGTTCCTGAAGGCAATAGTTACATAGCTTTTAATCATGATTTCTGGTATTAAATTTTAAACGCTAAACTCCAAATCGCAATTTCCAAATCCTAAAATTCAAACGCTAACCTAAATTGATGCTCCATTTAAATGAGCCAAGATCATTCCGTTCTCAAACTATCTACCGGGTTGGCAATCGCGGCTTTAACCGCCTGAAAGCTAACCGTAGCAAATGCTATCACAAGCGCTATTACCCCTGCTAATGCAAAAACCCACCAACCTATAGCTATGCGATATGCAAAATCCTGCAACCATTTGTTCATTGCAAACCATGCCAGCGGGAATGCCATCAGCGAAGAGATGATTACCAACTGCAAAAACTCAATAGACAACATATTTACTATGCCGGTTACAGAAGCACCAAATATTTTGCGAATACCAATTTCGCGGGTACGCTGTATGGTGCTATATGACGCCAAACCAAATAAGCCCATGCATGAAATACATATGGCCAGCACAGCAAAATACATAAACAGGTTGCCGAAATTAACCTGTGCTGTATACTGTTCATTAAATGTTTCGTCGACAAACGCATAATTAAAAGGCCGTTCGGGCACTAACGTTTTCCATTTGCTTTCAATTGCAGCTATAGTTGCCGAAACATTATTTGGTTGGATTTTAAGGGTAAACATGCTGGTGAGCTTCGGGTTAATACGCATGCATAAAGGTTGTATAGTTTCCTGTAGCGATTGAAAATGGAAGTTTTTTAGCACCCCGATTATTTTACCTGTTCGTTCATCCTGCGAAAAATTTCGGCCAATAGCTTCGGCCGGAGTTCGGTAGCCAAGAATTTTTGCAGCAGCTTCATTTATCACTATGGCTTGCGCGGTATCGGTACCAAACGATTTTGAAAATGTTCGCCCGGCGGCCAGTTTAATTTCAAATTGCGGAATGAAATCATAATCCACCTCATATAAATTAATAAGCATTTGCTGCATAGTGCCGGCCTTATTCTCTAACTTGCAATCGCGATTACCATTGCCAAAACCCGGAATGCCCCTGGAAGCAGTGGCTGATACTACATTTGGAATTTTTTTTAGCTCGTTCTTAATTAATTCCGCGTGGTGTCTTACCCCATTATCGTTATGAAAATTAACAACAAGCATCTGACTTTTTTGAAAACCAAGTTTTTGGCTGCGCATATAGCTTAGTTGATTATAAACTATAACTGTACCTATAATAAGCACTATAGATATGGTAAATTGTGTTATAACCAGTCCCTTACGCAGTAAAATACCCCGTTTTGATTTGCTGAACCTCCCGCTTAGTGTAGTTACTGGCTTAAAACCCGAAAGTACCAATGCAGGGTATAAACCTGCTGTAATGCCTATTCCAAAGGCTACCATAAGAAGCCGGAATATATAGCCATGCGAAAAAATACCGGTACTGATCACTTTGCCCGATAATTGGTTGTATATGGGTAACAACGATTGGCTGAACAAAATCGACAATAAAAAGGCGATCAAACAAATAATAACCGACTCAAATAAAAACTGAATAATCAATTGTGTCCTTGCGGCTCCAGCTACTTTGCGGATGCCTACCTCTTTAGCCCTTTCAGTGGCCCTCGCCGTGGTTAAATTGATAAAGTTGATACATGCGATAAGCAAGATAAATAAGGCGATAAGCGAAAAAACACGAACATTATGCAAATCACCCGCGCCTCCTCTGTCCGCATCCATATAAACTTCCTTCAAAGGCTGCAGCACAAAACGATAATCCGCACCTTCTTTTTTATCAGCCTGGGTATAGTGTTTGTTGGCAAACGCAGGTAACTGGCTTTGCAATTTGGTGTAGTCGTATCCTTTTGGCAGTTCGATATAAGTAGTACAACCCATATCCGCCCAAACGGCCGCGCTGCCGGGATATAATTTTTGGCGCGTGGCAAATGAAAATGCCATATCAAAACTAAAATGTGCGTTTGGGGGTACATCTTTTACCACTGCGATAACAGACGCCGGGTACTTATCATTAAGCAACAACGATTTACCAATTGGATTGGTGTTGCCAAAATATTTTTTGGCTATAGTTTCTGTCATCACTAAAGTAAAAGGTGCCTTGAAGCCCTCTTTCACCTCTCCCTTTACAATGGGTAAGGTGAATATTGTAAAAAGTGACGGATCAGCGAAAATGGCTTCGTCTTCCTGGAATTTCAATTCGCCATACTGCACCAAAAATTTTCCGCTGCCAACCCGGGCAATTGATTTTACTTCCGGGTAATCTTGCTGAAGTGAGGGCCCCATTTGTAAAAATGACGATGGGGTTTTAATTGTTAAATCGGGATGCGTTATATCGGTTGAGACACGATAGATCTGGTCAAACTTTTCATTAAAGCTATCATAACTTAGCTCAAATTTTACATTTATGTAAATCAGGAAACAGGCTGTCATACCTATTGCCAGCCCCAGAACATTTATTATCGAGAAGCCTTTGTGTCTCCAAAGGCTCCTGCATGCAATTTTAATGTAGTTCCTGATCATATTAATTGGCTCACTTTTGGTTCATCAGTTCATTGGTAGTATCTAGTGGTTTATTGGTTCACTTGATCATTAGCCTTGATTGGGTGGTTTACTTATGGGCTCATGAGTAGCCGCCATGGCTGGCGTTAAAATCATAGCTACAAAATCTAAAATTATCCCACCAATGAACTAATGAACCAGTGTACGATTAGGGGCAAAACAAGCTTACCCCTCCATCGCGGAGGGGCCGGCTTTAACAACATTAACTTATATAAACTATCTTTTTATTGGGGCAGACGACACTTTTGGCTTACACCATAATGTTTTCTACAACGGCCTGACCGTCAAGTAACCTGATAATGCGGTGGCTATAACGGGCATCATGCTCAGAGTGTGTAACCATGATGATGGTTGTACCCTGCTCGTTCAGGTCGGTTAACAGTTCCATTACATCGTTACCATTGGTACTATCCAGGTTACCGGTGGGCTCATCCGCAAGGATCAGTTTTGGTTTGTTTACAACCGCACGGGCAATAGCCACACGTTGTTGCTGACCGCCCGATAACTGCTGCGGATAGTGGTTACGGCGGTGCATAATCTGCATTTTATCCAGCACCTCTTCTACCCTTTTAACACGCTCGGCCGATGGAACGCCGGTGTAAATCAACGGTAATTCAACGTTTTCAAACACGGTTAACTCGTCAATAAGGTTAAAGCTCTGGAAAACAAAACCGATGTTGTGCTTGCGCAGGTCGGCGCGTTTACGCTCGGTAAAATGGGCTACTTCAATATCGTTAAAAACGTAGCTGCCTTCATCCGGGTCGTCCAACATGCCCAGGATATTTAACAATGTTGATTTACCACAACCAGACGGGCCCATTATGGCCACAAACTCGCCCGTAGCAATTTCAATTGATAGCTTGTTTAAGGCTATGGTCTCTACCTCTTCTGTGCGGTAAAATTTTTCGAGATTAGTAATTTTTATCATTTGCCCCTCCTGAATAATCTGCCTTTCGGCAGACGATGTTTGTTTGATTTGGTTTATATTATTATTTATTAAATTAATTATCTGTTTATATGACGTTTAGCATCAGCGTTTCGTTGCAATAGCATGAGCAAAATATCTATCGGCCGCGAGCCCCCTCTAAATCTCCCCCGGTTGGGGAGACTTTTTATCAGCTCCCTTTTTAAAGCCCTCCCTACCGGGGAGGGTTTGGGTGGGGCTGGCTCCTATTTTTTCAGCACCAGTTCCTGTATGTCTCCATAAGTTTCATAGCTGGATGTAATTACCTTGTCGCCAGGATTTAAGCCATCTGTCACAACATAATAATCAGGGCTGTTAAGGCCAAGTTGTATGTTCACTTTGTAGGCAGTTTTACCATCCTCAGATACCTTAAATATCCAGTTACCGCCGGTTTGCTGAAAAAAACCACCTTTAGGTAACTTTACCGCTATTCTCTCATCGCTTAGCGCTAATCTAACCTGCAGCGTTTGCCCTTTACGAATACCATTAGGTACTTGGCCTACAAATTGCATATCAACCTGAAACCTGCCGGCCATTACTGTTGTAAAAACCTTTTTAATTACCATGTTATACGTTTTGTCGGCAAACTGAAAATCGCCTTTTAAACCCGGAAACACACGTGATAAATAATGCTCATCAATGTCAACCCTTACTTTAAAGCCCGATTGTACGTCAATCTGGCCTAAACGCACACCCTTGGTTTTGCTTTGGCCAACTTCGGCATCAAGGTTTGTTAGCTGACCGTCAATAGGCGCCCTTAGGGTAAGGCTGGCTACCTTTTTACGCATTAAGGCCAACGCTGTCTTCATCTGGGCATAATGCTCCTGCGATTGCTGGTCCTGCTGTTTCACCAGGGTGGTATCCTGTTTCAATATCTGGATGGCCAGTTTCCTGCGGTTTACCTGGTATTCATAATTGTTTTTTGCCGATTGATAATCCTGCAAACCCAAAGCTTTTTGGTCATAAAGTTTTTTATCAAGGTCATAAATCCTTTTGGCTTCTTTGTATGCATTATCTACATCGGCCATGGTGTTTAATTTGTTAATGGTTGCCTGGCTGGCATTGTTATGTGAAATTTGCATCTGTGTTTGCTCTGCAAATACTGCCGACTCCTGTGTAGCAAGGTTAAGTTCTTCGTCAACGTTGCTTAGCTTTAGTATCGGATCTCCCTTTTTTAGCATGGCGCCATCGTCAACATAGCGCTCTTCAACTTCGCCGCCTTCTGTTGCGTCAAGAAAAATAGTGGTCAGTGGCATCACGGTACCGTTAACAGGTATAAACTCCTGAAATGGGCCTTTAGTTATAGTACTGATGGTTATGCGTTCGGTATCAACATCTAATTTGCTTTTGCCCGATGTAAAATAAATACTGCTCCCTATTAATAAAATTATGCCTGTAATACCAGCAATAGTTAATATTCGTTTGCTGTTCCAGGTCTTTTTCTCAATTTTTCTGTCCACTGTAGTTTATGATATTTTGAATAATGGTTACAAAAACACATGCCACAAATTAAAACACTGTTTTTCAATACATTAAATACATATTATGTATTTAAGGCGTACGCTTCTGTTACATCAAGTGTACGGTATTGATACAGTGAAACAGGCTGTACGCAACATGTAAACGCTCAACTTAGCCCAATTAAAATTACAATTTTTTATGCGGGCCAACTATTTAATAATTGTATTTATACTGGCCGTATGAAACTTAAGCCTGCAATTATTAATTTGCAGAAAGTTTTGTTTGCTTCATGGTTCATTATTGATGGTTCATGGCAGGAGGTTTGTTGCAGGTGGTTCATGGATCATAGTTAATGGTTCATGGCTAAGGTTAGCAACTGCCGGTACTGTAACATTTACAGTTTAACAGGCGTCTGTCATATAACAATCAACAAAATAGGGCCATGAACCATGAACTATCAACTATGAACCCAAAAACATGATACTAAAAAAAGCTACTATTCTTATTGTTGATGACGACCCGGATGTGCTTACGGCGGTAAAGCTGCTGCTAAAAACCCAGGCCGGCGAGGTGATAACCGAGAAGAACCCCGAAAACCTGAACTGGCTGCTGCAACGCAACGAGGTTGACCTGGTTTTGCTTGATATGAACTTTAACAGCGCCATTAACACAGGCAACGAGGGCTTGTACTGGCTGCGCAAAGTTAAAGACTGGAAGCCCAACGTTTGCGTAATAATGATAACCGCCTATGGTGATATCGACCTGGCCGTACGCTCATTAAAAGAAGGCGCCGACGATTTTGTGGTAAAACCATGGCATAACGAAAAGCTGATAGGCACCATAAAGGAGTTATTGGATAAAAAGGAAGGTGGCGCCAAAACCACCAAAGCGCCTGCAAAAAACACCGCGGGGGATACATCGATATTGGGCGAATCGGAAGTGATGCAGGATATTTTTTATAAAGTAAATAAAATAGCCCCTACCGATGCCAATATTTTGCTATTGGGCGAAAACGGCACAGGTAAAGATTTGATGGCCAAGGCCATTCATGAACGCAGTTTACGTGCCGATAAGCCTTTTGTTAAGGTAGATGTAGGCGCGCTTACCGATACCTTGTTTGAAAGCGAATTGTTTGGCCACAAAAAGGGCGCTTTTACCGATGCACGCGAAGACCGCGCGGGCCGTTTTGAAGATGCCCAGGGCGGCACCCTGTTTTTAGATGAGATTGGCAACATCAGCTTACAGCAACAGGCCAAATTACTCACTATACTGCAAAACCGGCAGGTAACCCGCTTAGGTACCAATAAAGCCGTAGATATTGATATCAGGCTGATATGCGCTACCAACGTACCCATGAGCGAACTGGCAAATGAAAACCGTTTCAGGAAAGATTTGATTTACCGGATAAACACCGTAGAGATTAATATGCCGCCGTTGCGCCGCCGTAGCGAGGACATTGTGATTTTGGCCAAACACTTTGCCAAACTGTATGCCAGCAAATACCTGAAGCCTGCCATGGATTTTGACGCGCCGGCTTTAACAAAATTAAAATCATACAATTACCCGGGCAACGTACGCGAACTGCAATATACCATTGAGCGCGCAGTTATTATGGCCGATGATAGTACGCTGAGGCCCGATGATCTTATCTTTTCGATACTGGAAACATCAACAGACAATAATATTAATGATGATAACATTCAGTTAAGCACACTGGAGAAGAATGCTATTTTAAAAGTAATTGAAAAACATAACGGCAACATTACCCGTGCTGCCAAAGAATTGGGATTAACCCGTACTGCCCTGTACCGCAGATTAAGCAAATATGATATTTAACCGTTACGAATGGCGGCTGTTGCTGCGTGTGTTTTTATTGTTCCTGGCACTTACAGCCGCCGCTTATGTAACGGTTAAAGGCCAGCCGCTATACCTGGTGATATTTGTGCCCCTGGTAATTTACGCGGTGATTGAAATGATACGCTTTCAAAAAAAGGCGCAGGACGAGGTAAACCAGTTTGTCGAATCTATACACTACCGCGATTTCTCGCGCCATTTTGATGTGCGCAAAGCCCCAAACGAATTAAAACCGCTGCGTAAGGGCTTTAATGATATCAACACCACTTTTAAATTAATAAGCCGCGAACGCGAAACGCAATACCATTACCTGCAAAAGATACTGGAGCTGGTAGATACGGGTATCCTATCGTACGAGGAAGAAACAGGCACCATCAGCTGGATAAATGAGGCTTTTAAAAAATTGCTCAGCATTCCCTACCTTAAAACTATCCAATCGCTCGAAAAACGGGAGCCGGTGCTTTACCACGAGTTACTTAAGCTGAAACCCGGCGAAAGCAATATCATCAGCATTATCCGTAACCAGCAGATGGTCAAAATTTTAATAACATCAAGCATGATGCGCAGCGACGACAAGCTGTACAAGCTGCTGGCTTTTCAAAACGTGAGCGAAGCGCTGGACGAAACGGAGTCGAAAGCATGGTCGAAATTGCTGAACGTGATGACGCACGAGATCATGAACTCGGTTGCCCCAATTTCGTCATTGGCAGATACCTTGAAAAACCGGCTGCAAAGCCCCGAGATTACCGACACCATGGAAGCCTCGGAGCTGGAAGACCTGGAACTGGGTATAGATACCATTAAACGCCGCAGTGATGGCTTGCTGAAGTTTACCGAAAGCTACCGCAGCCTGAACAAGATAACCAAGCTGGAGCGCGACAGGATACTGGTGCGCAACCTGTTCGAGAACCTGAACAGCCTGATGAAGCCAACGCTATCCAAAAAGAACATCGAACTGGAAATTATCCTGCGCGATCCTGCCCTGGCCATTGAGGCCGATATAAACCTGATTGAGCAGGTAATGATTAACCTGCTGGTGAATGCCATTGAAGCCGTTAAAGACCGCGATGAGCCGCGAATCACCTTATCTGCCGAGGCGCAAAACAACAGTAAAACCCTGGTTAAAATAACCGATAACGGTATGGGTATGCCGCACGAGCTGCTGGATAAAATTTTTATCCCCTTCTTCAGCACCAAAAAAACCGGCAGCGGTATCGGGCTGAGTTTGTGTAAACAAATCATGCTGCTGCACAAAGGCAACATCCAGGTATTATCTACCGAGGGCAAAGGATCATCGTTTATATTGCAGTTTGTGCCGTAAGGCCAGCCCCCTCCGCCCCCTGAAGGGGGAACTTTTTGATTGCAGGATCGATTTTTCATCAACGATTGTCATTTCGAATCCCTTGAAGCAGGGGGCCGTGCAGGGCAAGGGTGAGAAATCTTTTACGTCCTGTATTTACCCGCATGTTTTGATATTTTACTATCATTGGACGCAAATATTTACCATGAAAAAAATCTTAGCCCTCCGGCAGTTTAACGGCCGGTTTAATAAATCATAACATCCTGAAACTCTTTGAAAGCGGAGATCTTATCGATAACTTAATTCTACCAAATGGAAATGGCAATTATATATGGAGCGATAACGTTACATCGGGACTATGTTCGTTCTACAGAATTTATTAAATCTATAGGAAAGGATTTGACTTTCCCACAAATAAGCACCGCAGATTTTGGCTTGGGAGATTACGAAAATTACTATCATGACGGTAACCTAATGTATAATTATAGTTGGGACAATATGGTTATAAGTTATGCCCTTACAACTGGTGCAGCAATCTTCGACGAACCTTCGCTTGAGGTATTTATTTTAAAGATGGAGTATATTTTACGAAACATTGATTTTGTTAAAGCTATAATACACATTCAATCAGTTGAATCACTTGAAAACGAGAACTTGTTTTGGGAGAAAAAGGAGCATCGCTATTTTCAAACACACGAAGAATTAAAAAAAGAACATTTATTAGAAACCGATGAATGGAATTTTGGATATGGAAAAAGATCGTTATCCGGATATTTAGAAGAGTCTCCCGACCAGACTATTTACTCATTAAAGCATCACCCGTATCCGCCAAGGTTTTCGGATGAAGCTACAGGGCTCTTCTTTGATCATATCAAACTATTAATCCGAGATTACGGAATTAACGAAATTCCGATTGCGGCCCTTGAGGCAAATATCCCATTATCTAAAATTGATATTTGGATGCTACTCGGTTGTTTGTTATTTAAAAAAATAATCGCGATTGTTGAAATAAAAGACAACGTAGAGGTAATTCAAGTAATCGCCCCCGACTTGCTAAAAATTGACTGTTTGTATCGATAATCCAAAATGCTTTTCATTGTGCATTTTTTAACCGCATAAATCGCCACCCTGTTGTTCGAAGAGGGAAGAGAATCGATAGCAGAGTTAAACTTGGTCGGGCTAATAACATTTACCATGAAACAAATCGTAGCCATATCCGGCAGTTTAAGAGCAGGTTCAAGCAACCACCGCATACTAAAACATTTTAGCAACCTGGTTCCTGCCGGTGTTAGTTACCATATTTATGATGGCCTCGCCCTCATCCCTCCTTTTGACCCTGGCACTGATGATGATTACCCGCCCGAACCCGTTTTTGAATTAAGGGAGTTATTGAAGCAGGCCGATGGCGTTATCATTTGCACACCCGAATATGCTTTCGGCGTCCCCGGCCAACTTAAAAACATGCTGGACTGGATGGTATCCAGCGGCTCATTCTCAGAAAAGCCGGTAGCCCTTATCACCGCATCCTTAGGCGGCGAGGCAGCCCACGCCGCCATGCTATTGATCCTGGGCGCACTAAACGCGCAGGTTGCCGATGGCGCAAAGTTGAACATATCTTTTATCCGGTCGAAGATGGATGGGGATGGAAATATTACAGATCAGGATACCGCGCAATCATTGAACGTTGTTTTAGAAACTTTTTTGAGCAGAATTTGAAATGTTACTTTTTTTCCGCCCGCGCCAACTGTTTTTTCTTGAGGAAAACGTCGTTTGTAAAAAGTTGCTGAAAAGTTGCAAAAAATTGCTGAAAAGTTGCAAAAAAATAGCTCAAAAATGTCGAAAAGTAATTGAAAAGTATCATAAAATATACCATTTGAAAACGAGGTCAAAATTATTAGTCTGCCAATTTGACAACTTCGCCTGCTTTGGAACATGCATTGATGGTTGCAGGTAGAAATTAATATTAATCCATTTATATATCAATATTATGCAAGAAAAAGGCAGCATTTCAATCCACACCGAAAACATTTTTCCGATAATTAAGAAGTTTCTTTACTCTGATAATGAGATATTTTTGCGCGAGCTGGTATCTAACGCTGTAGATGCTACCCAGAAAATAAAACGCCTGGCATCCTTAGGCCAATATAATGGCGAACTTGGCGATCTGCGCGTTGAAGTTGCATTTGACGAGGTTAAGAAAACCATCACCATTAGCGATAATGGCCTGGGTATGACCGCCGAAGAAATTAAAAAATACATCAACCAGATAGCATTTTCGGGCGCTACTGAGTTTATGGAAAAATTCAAGGAAGCTAAGGATGCCAACGAGATCATCGGTCGCTTTGGTTTAGGCTTTTACTCGGCCTTCATGGTTGCCGACAAAGTTGAAATACAAACACTTAGCTACCAGGAAGGCGCTGAACCGGCTTATTGGGTTTGCGACGGCAGCACCGAATTTGAAATTGGCGAAGGCATTTTAGCCGAGCGCGGTACCGAGATTACCTTGTACATCAACAGCGAATCGGAAGAGTTCCTGAGCAAATATAAACTGCAGGAAATTCTTGATAAATACTGTAAATTTTTACCTGTGCCTATTAAATTTGGCACCAAAACCGAATCTGTTGAGGATGGCGTTGATGAAGAAGGTAAACCTAAATACATTGATGTTCAGGAAGATAATATCATTAACGATACCAACCCTATCTGGACAAAAGCACCATCTGAATTAAAAGACCAGGATTATCTCGACTTTTACAAACAGCTTTACCCTTTCAGCGAAGACCCGTTATTCTGGATCCACCTGAATGTTGATTATCCTTTCAATCTTACCGGTGTATTGTACTTTCCTAAGCTAAAAAATGACTTTGAGGTACAAAAAAACAAGATAAAACTATTTAGCCGCCAGGTATTTATCACCGACGAGGTAAAAGATATTGTACCTGAGTTTTTAATGCTGCTTCACGGCGTTATCGATTCACCAGATATTCCGTTAAACGTTTCGCGCAGCTTTTTACAGGCCGATAGTAATGTTAAAAAGATAAACAGCTACATCACCAAAAAAGTAGCTGATAAATTGTCAGAACTATTTAAAGCCGACCGTAAAGCCTACGAAGAAAAATGGACAGACATTGGCCTGTTTGTAAAATACGGCATGGTGAGCGAAGACAAGTTTTATGATAAAGCCAAAGATTTTGTTTTGGTAAGCAACACCAAAAAAGAAAACTTTACTTTGGCAGAATACAAAGAGAAAGTTGAAGCTATCCAAACTGATAAAGACGGACAGCTGGTTTGCATTTATACCAACGATCCGGCTAAACAAGATTCGTTTATTCAATCGGCAAACAAAAAAGGTTATGATGTATTGGTGATGAACTCGCCTATTGATAACCACTTCATTAGCCAGTTGGAGCAAAAACTGGAAAAAACTTCGTTGAAACGCGTTGATGCTGATGTAGCTGATAAGCTGATTAAAAAAGACGAAGCGCCTGAATCAGTCTTAACCGATGAGCAATCAACAAAGGTTAAAGATATCTTCAACAAAGCGATTAACAAACCGGCGTATAGCGTTCAATTAGAGAGTCTTAACCCGGACGAATTACCGGTAACCGTAACCATGGATGAGTTTATGCGCCGCATGAAAGATATGGCAGCGATGGGTGGCGGCATGGGCTTTTATGGCAATATGCCCGATAATTACAAGGTGATTGTAAACGGAAACCACAAATTGATAACCCGCATTTTACAGGAAGAAAATGAAGAAATACAGGCCCAGTTATCAAAACAGGCATTTGACCTGGCCCTGCTTTCGCAAGGATTATTAACCGGCGCCGAGCTTACCGAATTTGTAAACCGCAGTGTGAATTTGATCTAACAATTATTGCTGATATAACAAAAGCCGCCTGCAAAAACAGGTGGCTTTTTTATTTAAATATTATTTAAATTTGATATGGAATAAACCTTACAACTGCATCCTTGTCATAAATATTAAATCATTTGGATATGAAACCATTAAAGAGATTTTCGTTATTGATAGCGATGGTATTGATGGCCACAGCTATTGTTAACGCTCAAACTACCCGTAAAGAAAAAAAAGCGGCCCATGTTGCCGAAATAAAGGCCATTGTTGAGGCCCAAAACTTTGTATTTAACGCCAACTATGTAAATCCAACACGCTTAAACAGCAGGGCGCTCACTTCAAGCTATGACCTTACAGTTACCAAGGATACTGTCATTGCCTTCCTACCCTACTTTGGCGTGGCCACGGTAGCGCCGACATACGGATCGACCGAGGGCGGGATTAAATTTACTACCACCAAGTTTACTTATGTAGCTAAACCCGGCAAAAAGGATGGCTGGAATATCACCATCAAACCAACTGTTAAAAATATCAGTGATTCAAGGGATGTGCAATCCTTGTATTTGACTATTAGCTCGGATGGTTATGCTTCATTACAGGTGATCAGCACCAACCGCGATCCTATTTCCTTTAACGGCACAATTGAGGCAAGACCGGAGAAAAAGTAGCTCAAAGCTGAAGGCTCAAAGCTAAAAGCTTTTTAATGGGGATGCTTTCTGCTTTAAGCCTTCTGCTTTGGGTTTTAGGCTTTCAGCTTAATAATCCGGCATTGTCCTTCAGTTCTACGCCCGATAGTTTTCGTTTAAAGGCCTCGCTGATAAGGTAAAATATCTTTTTGGCGGCTTTTTTATAGGATAAGCCTTTGGGACGGATGTTTGAAACACAATTTCGGGATTCGTCTGTCAACCCGGGTTTAGGGGCGTAAGTGAGGTACGCTCCTACACTATCTGCCGAGCTTAATCCAGGCCTTTCGCCAATAAGCATCAGGGATAGTTGCGCTTTAAGGTTATAGCCAATATCATCGCCTATAGCTACCCTGCCTTGTTCAACAAGGCTTATTGGGGCAAATTTAAAACCAGCGGCCAATAACAGCGGGATAAGTTCTTTTAGCAGGCCAAATGTGTTTTCGTTTACGGCCGTCGCCGAAAGTCCGTCGGCTATAATGATGGCGATATCGGTTTGGATAAAATAATCTTCCAGTTGACTTAACGACGCTTCATTCAGTTTACGGCCAAAATCCGGGCGTTGCAGGTATTGCCGACGGTGGGTTACCCGGCTGTGAAGCTGCAGAATTGGCAAATTAAACTGTTTAAATACATCTGTTAAGTGATTGATATTCAATTCCGAATAAACTGCATCGCGGGCATGGGCATGGGCCAGTTTAAAATCAAGCGATTGTTTCAGCGGGATACTTGTGCCCACACGGCCAATAGCTATGCGGGCAGTAGTAAACTCCTGCAAGGCCTTCAAAGGTTCAATCTCATGTGGAATATTTCTTTTCATGTCTCTATGTCAAAGAAAACGGCAGATTTTTGGATTATCCTTTACCCTGCCCTTTTTACCTTTCAACTTTATCCTTTCACCACCTCCCCCTAAACCATCGCTCCTAACAATCCATGCGCCGGATCAATAGGTATCATATTGCCTTTGCTGTCGGTAATTCCTTGCCTTATTAACCATTGTTCAAATTCAGGTGCTGGTTTTAAATTAAGCACTTTGCGCAAATATAGGGCGTCATGAAATGAGGTGGATTGGTAATTAAGCATAATATCATCGGCACCCGGAATACCCATTACAAAGTTACAACCCGCCACGCCCAGTAGGGTTAGCAGATTATCCATGTCATCCTGGTCGGCTTCGGCATGGTTGGTATAGCAAACATCGCAGCCCATGGGCAAACCGAGCAGTTTACCGCAAAAATGATCTTCCAATGCGGCCCGGATGATCTGCTTGCCATCATATAAATATTCAGGTCCGATAAAGCCCACTACGGTGTTCACCAACAGTGGTTTAAACTTCCGTGCCACAGCATAAGCCCTTACCTCGCATGTTTGCTGATCGACACCAAAATTGGCATTGGCAGATAGCGCGCTCCCCTGTCCCGTTTCAAAGTACATGACATTATTGCCCACGGTGCCACGGTTAAGTGATAGCGTTGCCTGGTAAGCCTCTTCAATTAAATTAAGGTTGATGCCAAAACTTGCATTGGCTTTTTCGGTGCCTGCTATTGATTGAAAGCATAAATCGACTGGCGCACCTTCATTAATCAGTTGTAAAGTGGTAGTAATATGGCTTAATACACAGGTTTGCGTGGGGATATTAAACTGTTGCCTGACATTGTCCATAAGCCTTAATAAATTACTTACCGCAGCGGGGCTATCGGTAGCAGGATTTATACCGATGGTAGCATCGCCACTACCATGTAGCAGGCCATCAATAATACTGGCAGCCACGCCTCTCGGATCGTCTGTTGGATGATTTGGCTGCAAACGGGTACTAAAATGCCCGCTTAACCCAATAGTATTACGAAACCGGGTGACTACCCTGCATTTTTTTGCTACCGCGATCAAATCCTGGTTGCGCATTAGTTTGGATACCGCTGCAACCATTTCGGGCGTTAATCCGCCGGCAATATCGGTTAAGGTTTGGGTATCTGTTTCGTCGCTTAACAGCCAGTCGCGTAATTCGCCAACAGTTAAATGGCTTATTTGGTTAAATGACTTAACATCATGACTATCAATAATTAAACGGGTTACTTCATCCTCTTCATAAGGCACAATAACCTCATTCAAAAATGTTTTGAGCGGCACATCGGCCAGGGTTATTTGCGCGGCAACCCGTTCCTCATAACTACCCGCGCATACGCCAGCCAACTCATCGCCCGACCGGTAGGGCGATGCCTTGCCCAACAAAGTTTTCAAATCCTGAAACTTGTAAACCTTATGTCGTATGGTGTGGCGGTACATTATTTGTTCATTAGTTCACTGGTTCATTGGTGCCTTGCGGGGTATAATAGTTTTGCTTACAGGTCAGGCGTTGCCATCATATTGTCTGTAAGGGCTACTTTGTGTTTACCCATAAGAATAAAAATTAAAATTACCATGGCTAAGCCGGCAAAAAATATAAGGCTCATCTTCCCATTAAAATAAATGGTAGCAAACAAACATATTACGCAAATAATAAGCGCAATGGCCGGGAAAACTGGATAGTGAGGCGCGGCAAAAGGCCGATCCAGAGCAGGTTCTTTTTTTCGCAAAATAAACAGGCTTATCATACTCATCATATACATTACTACCGCCCCAAGTACCGATAGCATAATGATTTGATCCGTTTTAAATTTATAGATAAAAATGGAACTCACTATACCACCAACAACAAGCGCCCAATGCGGTGTTTTAAAACGATGGTTTATGCTTGCCAGCCCACGAGGTAAATAACCACTTCTCGCCATCGCAAATATCTGCCTCGATGAGGCAAGGATGATACCATGCAAGGAGGCTATAAGACCAAACAAACCAATACTTGCAAATATTTTGGTCAATCCGTTTCCTTTGCCCAGTACAATTCCTATAGCTTCCGGTAAGGGGTAATCAAGGCTCTGCAGTTTGTGCCAGTCCGTTACTCCTCCCGTAATGATCATAACACCCAATGCCAAAAACACTAATGTAGCTATTGCCGAAATATAACCCCTTGGAATGTTCTTTTTGGGGTCCTTAACTTCTTCGGCCACCATGGCTACACCCTCAATGGCCAAATAAAACCAAACGGCGAAGGGTAAAGCCGCAAAAACGCCACTCCACCCAAAAGGCATAGGATCAGTAAGGTAGGTTGTCATTTTAAAATGCGGAGTAACAACGCCCATATAAAGCAGCAGTTCCGCAACTGCCAACAAGGTAATGAAGATTGAAAACGTGGCTGATTCCTTTACTCCATAGGCATTAAGAATAATAAAAATAACATTAAAGAACATAGCTGTATGCAAAACCGGAATATCATTATTCAGAAAATGTAGATATGTGCCAAGTGCCACTGCAATTGCCGGTGTGGCTACCAAAAAATCGACGAGAGTTGCATATCCAGCAATTAATCCACCAAATGGCCCCATTGCTCTGTACGCGTAAGCAAAAGCTCCGCCCGCATGCGGAATTGAAGTTGTAAGTTCTGTATAGCTGAAAATGAAGGTGATATACATCACTGTGATAACCAAAGTGGCTATCAAAAGTCCAACGGTACCCGATACAGCCCAACCCAGATTCCAACCAAAATATTCGCCTGAAATTACCAGACCAACAGCAATTGCCCAAAGATGAACGGGTTTTAAAACTCTTTTTAAGTGATCTGCCGGGGTTGTTGCCATACGTTTTGATTTGCCGCCATAAGATACTTATTGCGGGGCTAATATCAAAATTGACGTATGTTATGGAATTGTTAACGCAGCCCCCTCTAAATCTCCCCCTGAAGGGGGAGACTTTTGAATTGTTTTTTAAGTCCTCCCCTTCAGGGGAGGATTTAGGTGGGGCTAAACCTTCAGCGTATTTTTCAAATACCCTATGCTGCTGGTAATGCTTGCCAACGGATCTTTCGGGCCATCGTGTTCAACAAAGAAATGTTTCATGCCGGCTGATTTCGCGGCTGCGAAGATTGGTCTAAAGTCGATAGTGCCGCTGCCTACAGGTAAAATGGTTTTACGCTCGGCATCGAGGTCTTTTACGTGCCAAAGCGGGAAACGACCAGGATGTTGTTTAAACATTTCGACAGGATCTTTGCCGCCTTTAACGGCCCAGGCCAGGTCGAGCTCCATTTTTACATTCTGTGGATCGGTTTCGCTTAGCAAAAGATCATAAGGAACCTTGCCGTCAACGGCATGAAATTCCATATCATGATTGTGATAGGCAAATTGGATACCTACCTTTTTGGCTGCCTCCCCTGTTTTATTCAATACTTCTATGGTCGATTTAATTTCTTCCAGCGTTGCAGTTGGTGAATTGGCGCAAACCAGGTACTTAATGCCGCCTGCGGCTGCATCATCAACCAATTCCTGCATATTATCGCGCAGGTTTTTCATTGGCGGTATTACCATAGGCTTACCATCGGCGCCGTTTGGCAATTTTGTTCCGGGAGGAAGTTTAAATGGCGCGCCTAAAACGTGGTGCGACGTCCAGTTCATGCCCAGGTCATTTACCATGGCTTTAAACTCTTTGGGTGTCATACCATAGTAGCCCCCTTTTTTGCTAAAGGCCGATTCCATGTCTTTAAAGCCAAGGGCTGCTATTTTGGTCAGCGTGCCTTTTACATCCTCGTCAATAACTCCAAAAAAAGTGAATAGCTGTAAACCAATGGCATGCGGAGCAGCCATATTACTTAATAAGGAAGCCGCTTTGCCGGATAAGGCCATACCGCCAAGCATCAAAGCCCCGGTACTTTGGATAAATTTTCTCCTGTTGTAATTCATGCTGATAATTTAGTTTTAAGTGGTACAGTAAATCTAAATAATAATTATCAGCAAATTAAAACTTATTGTGTCTTTTTTACACATTAACTCATCTAATCATCCCCGGCAGGGACAAGCTTATGATGCCGGGCAGATAAAAGCATCAAATGACACCTTACTTTTACTGCCTGATCCTGGTTAAAAACTCAAACCACCGGCAACTGTTTTGGCCAACAGGCACACAAATGGGGCGGCGTTTAATTTGCCCAAAACGTGATTTTTATGTTAACTATGAAAAAAAATACAAATAATTGATTACCAAATATTTATATCATATTTCAACAGAAATGTGTTAAGTTATGTTAACCCAGTTAAATGCTTTTATGCGGCATTTACATTTGATTTTGGCGCTCGTAAAGCGCTGTCATCAGCAGGTGCCTATTTAAACAAACAATTAGCAATCAGCCCCGTCCAGCCGGTTTGATGGGACGCCCCCAAACCACGACCTGTGTCCCCATCAAAATACTCATAAAACAGGACGTAGTTTTTAAAATGAGGATCGGTTTGCATTTTGTGATTTGTGCCAAATAATGGCCTGTACCCCTTATCATCGGGCAAAAACAGTTTAGAAACCCGGCTGTATAGTTCATTGGCTACTTCGGACAGGTTCATGAAATTACCAGATCCGGTGGGGCATTCCACTTTAAAATCATCGCCGTAATATTTATAAAAACGTTGAAGGCTATCAATAATAAGGTAATTAATCGGCATCCAGATGGGGCCACGCCAGTTACTGTTACCTCCAAAAAGACCGCTATCGCTTTCGCCAGGTTTGTAGGCGATGCCAAAATCGACTCCGTTAACCGCTATTTTATAAGGATGATCCAGGTGATATTTAGACAATGAGCGGATACCATAATCGCTTAAAAACTCCTTTTCATCCAACATATATTTCAGCAGGGATTTCATCCTGTACCCACGTAACAAACTAATAAGATGCTTGCCATTGTTACTGGTCTCGTTCCAGCGCGAGACTAAGGATGCTAAATCCGGCCGCTTTTCGGCAAACCATTTCATCCGTTCTTTAAATATTGGGCTATCGACTATATCGGCTTCATCTAATACCTCCGTCGCGAATAAAGGGATCAAGCCTACGATGCTTCTTACCCGCATTTTTACAGAGCCATCATCCGGGAAACGGATCTGGTCATAAAAAAAGCCATCCTCATCATCCCAAAGCCCTTCGTTGCTTTCGCCAAAGTTTGACATGGCACCCACGATATAAATAAAGTGTTCAAAAAACTTCGAAGCTATATCCTGGTAAGCTTTATCGGTTTCAGCAAGTTCGGTTGCAATTCGTAACAGGTTAAGTGAGTACATGGCCATCCAGCTGGTACCATCGGCCTGCTCCAGGTGTTGTCCGGATGGCAGGCGGGTATTTCTGTCGAAAACACCGATATTATCCATGCCAAGAAAACCACCTTCAAAGATATTGTTACCGGCCTCATCCTTACGGTTTACCCACCAGGTAAAATTGAGCATGAGTTTATGAAAAATCCTCTCTAAAAAGTTGGTATCGCCCTTTCCGTTATTGGCCGCTTTATCAGTTTTATAAATATTCCACACGGCCATGGCGTGCACCGGCGGGTTTACATCACTAAAATCCCACTCATAGGCCGGTAATTGCCCATTGGGATGCATATACCAATCGCGGGTGAGTAGTATCAGTTGATTTTTTGCGAATGTCATATCTATCGTCGCCAACGGCAGGCAATGGAAGGCCAGGTCCCAGGCGGCAAACCAGGGATATTCCCATTTATCGGGCATTGATATGACATCCTTGGTGTTTAAATGTTTCCATTTGCTGTTGCGGGCATTTTCCCGCCGGGCGGGTGGCTCTGGCTGCGAAGGATCGCCATTGAGCCATTGACGAATGTCGGAATAATAAAATTGCTTATTCCAAAGCATCCCGGCAAAAGCCTGGCGTTGAATAAGGCACTTGTCGGTATCGTCTTTATTACTATAAATATCTGCGTAAAACTGGTCGGCCTCGGTTAAACGTACATCAAATATATTGTCAAAGTCTTCAAAACTGTAATTAGCATCCGGCGAAAGCCTGAGCCTGATGGTAACACTTTGCCCGGCAGCAATATTTATATCATAATTAACAGCAGCCTTTGTACCTGTTTTCTTTGGATTGATGGTGTCGGCCCCATGAACTATGTAATCATTAATACCATCTTTATGGTACTTGTGGCCACTATCAAAATTGTATAGTCGCTGCATATTGGTTTCATTATCGCAAAACAATACAGCCGGATCACCCTCGGTATGCAGCCAAAGCTGTCCTATATCTTCATGAAATATGCCGGTTACGCCGTTACCATGAGCCGAAATTTGTGGCTTGTAATCATCATATCCCCAGCTCCAGGTATTACGAAACCATAGTGTGGGCATTACATTTAACGCGGCATCTTTATCGCCCCGGTTATGGATAGTAATTTTTATAAGGATATCGTTTGGGTCATTCTTGGCGTATTCTGTAAAAACGTCAAAATATTCGTCTTTATCAAAAATGCCGGTATCCATCAGTTCAAACTCGGGATCGTTGCGGGTGCGGCGCTTGTTTTCATTGACCAGCCAAGCGTAGGGAAACTCGGTTTGCGGGTACTTGTACAGGGTTTTCATGTACGAGTGGGTGGGCGCACTATCCAGATAATAGTATAGCTCCTTTACATCTTCGCCGTGGTTACCTTCGGGATTACTGAGACCGAAGTAGCGTTCTTTAATGATAGGGTCTTTTTTATTCCAGAGGGATATTGCGAAACAAAGATTTTGCTGGCGGTCGCAAATGCCGGCTATCCCTTCCTCGCCCCAGCGATAGGCTTTACTGCGGGCCATATCATGAGTTATATAGTTCCAGGCATCGCCATTGGCACTATAATCTTCCCTAACGGTACCCCATTGGCGGTCGCTTACGTAGGGACCCCACTTTTTCCAGGTAGCATCCTTTAGCCTTGCTTGTTCTGCGTTCATCGCGCAAAGTTGGCTTATTTGCTGCAATTAGCCCAATTGTAGGATTTGTTTTACACGGAAGTGAGAAAACGATAGAATTAGCAGGGTTTACAGCAAATTAAACCGGTGAAAAACGTTCCACTGGAACGTCAAATATGATTATCCCCAGGCCTTCCTCAAAAACCTTAACCAGTTACCGTGCATCATGTTTTCAATATCTACATCGGTATAACCTCGTTTTCTTAGCATATCCGGCACTTTTTGCAAATCGGCTATGGTCTCCAGGTCATATGGGCATTGCTCCCGGCCAAAAGCGCCATCAAGATCGGTGCCCATACCTACATGCAGGGCATTACCGGCTATCTGGCAAATATGATCGATATGATCTACCATCACCTCCATATTGCAATTCATCCCTTTGGGGGTTGATACACCCCTCACCCATCCCGGCACCATCATCCAGGCATCCAATGCAGCACCAATTACTGCCCCCCTGTCAACCAAAGCTTTAATCATCTCATCGCTGTACTGCCTGTTGTGGTTTACCAGTGCGCGGCAGTTGTTGTGGCTGGCCCAAACATGGCCGTTAAAATGATCAAGTGCTTCCCAAAAACTGTCATCACAAAGGTGCGTAGCATCCAGGATAATATTCAGGCGTTCCATTTCTTTAAGCAGCTCATGGCCTTTTGGCCCCATGTAGCCGGTGGCATCTGTACCCTGGGCATACCTGCCGGGGCCATAGTGCGCAGGGCCTACAGCCCGCAGCCCATAATTATAGGCGCGCTCCAGGTGTTGTACGGTTATAATAGAATCCGCGCCTTCCAAACTAAGGATATATCCTACAGCCTTAGTTTCAGTTGGCTGGCCATCGTTCCAATATGTAAGATGTTTCTCTAATGATGCCAGGTTATTCACCTGTACCATTTGGCCTGCATCTTCCATAGCTTTATACCAGGCCACCTGCCCTTGTGTTTGCGCCCAGGCCTGTTCGGGCGAGTGCCAGCCGGGCAAAGGGTTGCCAGGCGCCACGTAACGGCCAATTTGTGTAGCCACCACCAAACCAATATTGCCTTTACGTAATTCTGGTAGGGTAACAACAGCTTTGGCGCGGTCGGGCTTATCGGTAAGGCCCTCTTCGCGTTGGTTTAATTCGGCCAGCGGGCGGGTAAGGTCGCGGTTCCACTCCAGCGCGTTCATGCTCAGATCTAAATGGGCATCAATTACAAACATATTTTGGGGTATCAGATGGTTATTTTACGGTCGCGGGCCAGGTTAAGCCACTCTCCGCTAAGTGTATTATTTTCGATGGTATAAACGCGTTCGTATAAGGCCACTGTTGGGCATACATGATGTGGGATGCCATAAAACACGTCGCCTACCTTATAGCTATGGCCCTTGCCTGCATCAACAACCAAATGCTCTTCGCTTTGGCCAACGGGCACCAGCTGGGGCGCATTCAAAAAGTAAATTCGCTTGCCCAGTTCATTTTCGGCCGAAATAGATTTATGCCCAACATCCAGGCAAAGTTTGGTAGTATCGGGCAACGATACAACCCGTGTAACTACCAATACTGCCGGCAAAAAGGGCTGCTCTGGTATGTTCAATTCATAACCCCTGTCCCAATAAACAAAAGTACCAGGGCTACATTCTACAATAGGTCTTTTTGAATGGATGGTAAAGGTCGGCGAGCCACCGGCAATAATCACCGGTTCGGGATAATCTTTTGCTTTCAGATCTTGTTGCAGCTTTAACACAGGCGCAAAACCGGCATCACAGCGCTCCTTCCGTTTTGCCACATCAACATCGTGAATATGGCCGTCGTAAGCATGCAAGCCAACGGGCGTAATCCCGGGCAATACCGCACAATCCATATACAACTGCAATGCATCAAAACCGGGCGCAATGCCTGTACGGTTCATACCAACATTTAAATCGATATAAACATCAATGATAATTTTACCAACTACTACAGCATCCGAAATTTCTTTGGCTGCTAAATCGTTATCAACTAAACACGAAAAGCGGGTTTGCGGGTAAGTATCTATTAATTTGATAAACCTATCCAGCTTAGGCCCTACAGGCTGATAAGCCAGCAAAACATCGGGTGCTTTACACATGCCCAGCAATTCTGCTTCAGCAATGGTAGCGCATTTAAATTTGTTAATTCCCGCATCCAGCAACAGCTGTGTAACCTCCTTGTTTTTGTAGGTTTTAATATGCGGGCGCAACCGCGCTACATCATCAATCATGGTTTTAAGCAGATTGATGTTGGCCTGTACCCTATCGGGATAAACAACCAAAGCCGGAGTATCCAGCTTATCGATATTATCTATCGTGAACCAATGTTGATCCATATTTTGTCTGAACCGGGATTAAAGAGATTTTTCAGATTCCTGGGATTTTTTTTGTCTTGATTCTTGACTCTTAATTCTTGATTCTATTCATTAAACCAGTTCAAATAAAGCCTCAATTTCAACCGGGATATTATCAGGTAATGATCCCATTCCTACGGCGCTGCGTACGCCAATGCCGTTTTCTTCGCCCCATATTTTTGCAAAAAGTTCGCTGGCTCCGTTAATGATGAAAGGGTGCTTTTCAAAATCGGGGGTACAGTTAACCATGCCCAATACTTTTATTACGCGTTTCACTTTATCAAAGCTGCCAATATTGGCTTTTATGGTGGCAAGCATAGCTAAACCAACCTGGCGGGCGGCAAGCTTCCCATCTTCCATGTTTATAGTATCGCCAATACGACCTATAATGAGGGTACCATCGTCCTGTACGGTACCATGGCCGGATAGGTAAAGATATTTTCCATCAATTAAACATGGTTTATAAACGCCAAGCGGCTTTGGTGCCGGCGGCAGGTTTAAACCCAACGCTGCAAAATTTTCTTCGGGAGTATTCATATTGTAAAACTATAGTATTTCCAAATCTATAAATACTATTGATAAAGTGGCGAAAACATATTTAAATATTTTAAAAACTTACGATATGGCAATGAATCAATAAAAAGCGCACCAAAAAAGGTAACATTTGGTAAATTATTTGCCATAAAAACAAAAAAGGCCGGGGGTCTCAAGCCCGGCCTCTGCTTAAACCATGAATCAACTTTATTTAAATCTGTACGTAATTCCAATGTTAACAGCGTAATCGGCAAAAGCCGCATCGCCTTGTGTGTATGTTCCGGTAAGGTTGGTTGAAATTTTGTCAGCAACGCTTTGTGTACGTTCGCGACGTAATGCAACCGGCACAAACGCATAAATTGAAAGTGTTTTTACACGGAATGTAACCCCAGGCTCGGCCGAAAGGATATTACCCGGCCTTCTGAAACCGTTACTGCCACCAACAAGATCATGCACCGGTAAGCACTCATAACGTGCGCCAGCCGAAAAATCAAATTTACCTGTGCCAAAGCTTGCACCGGCCCTAAGCATTACCTGGTCGGGCACGCTCATAATATCGCTGCCGTTAGCAATGGCTTTAGCACTTGCAGTACCACCGCGGGCTGTCGATACACCATTTTGCTCACGTGGGCTTATCAGGTAGTAAAAGCCGCCATATACGCCAAATTTGTGGGTAAAATTGTAGTAAGTGTTAATTTCGGTTGTGATACCTGTACCGCCGTCACCCAATTGGATGGATTGATCAACCGGGCCAAGCACTTTAGCATCGGTTGTACCCTGGTGATAAAAATAGTCCTGGTAGTTGTAGGCGCCGGTAGCAAGTTTTAAGCCTAAACCAACCTGTATATTTCCTTTACGGGCCTTAGCCGGGTTTAATAACCATGCATAAGCAGTTAACCTAACATCGCCCAAACCAAATGAATGTGTGTTTAAGCGCTCTTTACCGCCATGCTCGTATAATGATGAACGGCTGTTATCTACGATGGGTACATCAACTGCAAACGACCAGCGATTGTTAAACACCCGGGTAAGGGTTATATCATTTGTATAAGAATGATTAATAACGTTTGTACCCAGCGCAATACGTTGTTTTTGCTCGGCAGTACCAACAAAATGCTTGTATGATCTGAAATAGCGGCTATTGCTGTTAATCAACCAGCTTCCTGCAGCAGCATTGGCGCTATCGGGGTGTTCATCCATGGTACATAAACCGCCTGTGCTCCTGATGGCTACACAGCCCTGGGCGTTTACTTTTGCGGTTGTAAAAAGTACAAATAATGCTGCCACACAGCTCAATTTTAAAATTAGTTTCATAGTTTTTTTAGTATTTATTATTGTTTAGATAATTGAATAGTAAGGCCGGGGGATAAAACCCAGCTAAAGCCTGCTTTTTACAGGATATTAGGTTAATTAATTTGTTTGTAAATGCGACGATTTTTTAAAAGGCCATGATAAAAAACCAGTAGGCGACCGCTTAACAGCAAACCATAAGGATAACAATACCCCATAGCTGCCACCGCGCTCAACCCATTCAAATATTTCGTATTTAGGGTAAAAGAGTTCGCTTGTTATTTTCCAGATGATAAACACCAGCAGGATATTTGCAAAAGGGCGGATAAGTACAGAAAATGCTGCCAAAACTTCAAAAATACCAATTGCCTGCGCGGTTTTGCCCGGATCGTTAAATCCTAAAGCATGGTACTGGTTAATTAAACCTTGCTTTTGTATCAGGTTTAACCAGCCATGGCCCAACAGCAACAGGAATGCAAACAGCCTCAAACAATTTAATGCATTTTTCAAGGTACTGGCATCCAGGTTTACATCGTCATCCATCCGGCCGAACCATTTTTTTAGCGGCATTTTAAAACCGCCCTGCATTAGCAGCAGTACAAATGGGGCGCCAAAATTGCCTGCACGTTCAATAAACTCAGCAAATGGCTCGCCCGATAAAGGGCGCATGGAGGCTGTTATTATTCCCCAAACTACCAGCCAGCCTGCTACCGCCCGTATTGGATATATCAACAACGATATACCGAACAAAATATCCATCATGCCCACATAAGGCATCAGCGTGTAAGCCATATCGTGCCCAATACCAACTACTGCAAAATAGTTACACCATATTTGTTTGGTGATGATGCCGAAAGCACCATGACCTATAAAACACATTGCTGATGCAAACCTGAGCGTGTAGTATATATTTTTATCTGAAATTAAACGCGACATTTTTGTAGTATCTTAAACCTTCCCTACTCGTTATAATCCTGCTCCGTCTGCTTTACCCCTGTTAACCGCGAATTGCCCTACCGCTTTGCCAGTTACCAAACCAACCTCGCAATCGCTGCGGAAGTGGATACCGCCGTACAACCTTGACATCGCAGCTGCCTGGGCCAAATCTGCAAACTTAGTACCCCTATCAGGTAATAAATAAGTTAACACGGTTGCCGCGGCGCCGCTAAAGTTAGAGTGGCCGGATGTATAAGCCGGGAAATTTGGCACTCCCGTAAGCGTTTTAATCAGCGGATCAACCTGCGACGGGCGTTGGTTAAAGTAAAAATATTTTGTATCCCAGCAAACAATAGCAGCATCCATTTCGGCCATATTTAGCAATGCAAAGTTACGGGCCCAGCGTACTTCGCTATAATTTTGTTTCACAAACTCATCGGCAGCAATAGCATTCCAGTGACCGGCGGGGGTATAAGTACCAATACCATCGGCCCAAAAAGCAACCTGCTCTTCATGTGCACGGCTATGGTCTTTGCTCATTGATAATACCTCATCAACTTCTTTTTTATATTCGGCCGAAGTAGATAAATAAGGCGGCGCCGGGCGCAATGAAACAACAGTTAACGTATCAAACAAAAATGGAAGCACTTTTGAAAATAAAGGTAACATTGGCGGCCTTTTAGGTGTTTCTAAACTCACCCAAAACTTTCCCGATTCAAATGCTGTAGTTTGTAACGCCGCCCAAACAGCCGGGGTCCCTATTGCTTTACCTGCCCTATCACCACGGGCGCGGGTTGCAAATAAAGCGGCAACTTGTTTCCCTAAGGCTTCACCGGCGGTAATTTCGCCGCGGGTATTGGCGCCTGCCATTATGCGGTATTCTTTTTCTTCCTGCGCTTTTTGGTTGATATAAGCCAGCTCGGTAGGAAATAATAATTTCATCAGCTCAACTGTAGTACCGGCAACAACGGCATCTTCGCTTGGGTATGATGGCAGCTCTGAAACCGGCACCAGGGCCTGTACAGTTGCATCATTTTTGTAAGGAGCTGTACGTTTATAAGTGTTTTTAAAGTGCCAGGCAGCCAACAAAGCATCGTACTGCGCTGCGCTCACGTAAGCATAAGCACGTGCAGCGTATGGCGGGTTCGAGAACGGAAATTCAGGATAATTAAATGGGTTTGCCGAGTTTGGTGCAGGATAGGTGCCATCTGCATTTTGATAAGGTGCAACATTATGTTTGGCCACCAACTGGCGCATAATCTCATTCCACCTTAAAACAGCACCTGCGCTCCAGTATTTAATAGATGCTTTTTGGTCGTCTGTTAAATTACGTTGCGCTGCCTTAATTTCGTTGATATCTGCCAGGTAGGCTGGTGATGTAACTGCATCAGGTGCCGCTACGGTAAGTGTACTAAAATCTTTAACCAGTACGGGTTTCCAGGTATCGGCGTTAAGGTCAATATTAGCCGGTGCAAGTGCAGGGTATTGTTGAGTGCGGTCTACAATGTCTTTTTTACAGGATGAGCTAAAAATAGCTACACCTATAAACATTGATGGTATTATATAAAGTAATGATCTTTTCATCAGATTCTCTTTTAATTATTAAAAATTATTTCTCTTTCCTGGTATTAAAAACATAGTCAATACCACCGAAGATGGTGCGCGACTGACCAACATTTCTTCCTTTCAACACATAATTGCCGCCAGCACTGAGTTCTAATCCTGGTATTTTGGTAAACGTATATTTAAGGATGAGGCCCGCAAGCTGCGAATTCATTTTATTACTTGGGAAAGGATTATCGTTTTTCCTGATATCAAAACCACCATGGGTATCAACCTGCGTAAAGGTAGCTTCGGCATGAAACTGTAAGCTACGGAAACCGGCACTGATTAAATAATTAGAAACATCGGGCATTTGCACTTCGTTGGTGTAATGCATTTCGGTAGTGTAATACGAGTTTCTGTCGATGGTGATATTGCTCCTGCGTACATACTGATAAGCGCCGGCAACAAAAAACAGACCAACCTGATAGTTAACCAAACCACGTAAAGCAACGTTTTTACTGTGTAAGCCTATAGATAAAGGTAAAAAATCGGCCTCATAATTACTTGCAGGTATTGAACCCGAAAGGATAGCATGAAAACTTAAAGATCCTTTGCCAATTTCCTTCTTCAACGCCAGCCATTTTACATAAGCGCTTACATCCTGCAAGTTGTGCTCGCCCCGCAAAGTTCCGGCGCTGGCATTGGTTGTAACGTAAGGAAGCGCAACAGATACGTTGATTTTATTTGACAGGCCATAAACAACACCAAGCATGTAAGCATTTGAGCTTACGGTGCCCATATTTGGCGCATCGCGTTTAAAGGTGCCTTCCCAGTAATGGTCCCACTGGCTGTGGGTGTAAGCACCTGCAACGCAAACGTAGTTTTTGGGAATCATCAGCGCGTCGGCATCAGTTTGGGCTTGTACATGTTTAGTTAAAGTAAGGCAGACAGCCAAAACAATACAGCATCTGTAAAAATACAGCAATGAATGTTTCATTCTATTTAAGTAAGGAAATTCAATAAAAATTTAATAATAAACTAACTGATAGAGAATAATCTACAGCATTAAAACAATGCCATAAACATTAATTCAGTGTAAAATCTGGAAGCTTATGGTATGTATTATCAAAATATCGATTTAAAGCCCCGTATGCAGACTGAAAAAAGTTATTCGAACGATAATAAATCAAACTGCCATTATCATATTTGATAAAGAACAATTCAACATCATAATTTATAAGCTATAATTAGCAGGTAAAATTTGGCGGTTTGCCGGGAGATTCGATGTAAGGATCGTTAATATGGTAGGCTATAGGGCTTGCAACGGCTTTAAGCTGTGTTGAAAAGGCAACAAACTGGTAGTCTATTACCTGGAAACTATAATCGTTCCCCGTGCCCGACTTTTTAAGCGAATCGTGACCTTTTTTGCTGAGCGGTACGTCATTGATTTCTTTAGCAATAACCAGATTGGCAGATACGAGGCGGGTTTTGACACTATTGGCGATACAAATGAACGACATAGTATCCGGCGACATTTTGTATCTCAAATAATTATAGTAAACACCTTTTAGCTGCAACTGGCCGTTATCCCTAACATAATGATCCCATTTCTTTATACCGGGAAGGTGAACCGGGATTTTGATTTCGACAAGTTTGGTAGCATCAATCTTGTTTTCGTAAATCTCTTTTACAATCTGTACTTCGGATTGGTGGATGAAATACTGAAATACAAACTGGTACCCGCCCAAATTGAACAGATGCACATTAAGTAATAGTATTGCAATAAACCTTTTCACTTTTCCAGATTAACTATTAGGGTAATAATTACTGGTAAATATATTGTTACAATACTATTAAAACAAATAAATTTAAAAATTGTACGGAGGAAATTGGATTTGAGATGTTAGATATGAGATTTGAGACTTAAAACTCAGCGATTTTGGGGTTGGGTCGGTAAAATATGGCACATCGTCTTTCCAAAAAGCTCACAGTTCAAACGTTTCGCTTAAAATAAAAGCTATTCCTCATACACCATAAACATAACGCCACTTTGTTTGCATCTTTGTATCAAACTTACCATATGATACCACGCAAATACTTTTCAGCATCAAATATCATATTTATATTATTGATGGCATTGGTTGTAGCTACCTGGTTAAACCCTGCCGCCAAAGTTGACCTTATTCGCGGTTTAATGGCCGTCGGCGCTTTTAAACCAGATCCCGACGATTATGCCCGTGACCATAAAATTGCTGAAACCCTGCCAGATTATATTTACCAGGATGCATCCGGAAATGCAATTGCGATATCCGGTCTTAAAAACAAAGTGATTTTTGTGAATTACTGGGCAACATGGTGCCCGCCATGCCTTGCCGAAATGCCGTCGATAAACAAGCTTTATACGAAGTTTAAAAGTAACCCCAATATTGTTTTTATTATGGTTGATAGCGATAATAACCTGCCCAAATCAAGGGCCTATTTCAAAAACAACCATTACAACCTGCCATTATATATATCTGTAAGCAAATTCCCCGATACGTTACTGGATGGCACCATACCAACAACATTAATCTTCGGCAAAAATGGCAAGCTAAAATACAAACACACGGGCGCAGCCGATTACAACAGCGATAAGTTTAATGAGTTTTTGGAAAAGGAAGCGAAATAGATATGAGATGTTAGATATGAGATTTGAGTCAGGGCTTTAAAAAACATGCTTCGTTACTTTCCGGTGCAAAATCAAAATCTCCTATTAATGCAGCCAGGCCCCTATTTTAAAACTTCATCTCAAATCTCATATCTAACATCTCAAATCTTTTTTATTGTTAAAACAACACTTATTAATTATTTTTTCTTTTCTTTACGGCATAAACCTGTTATTCCATGAAAAGAAATTTGCTCTCATCACTTGGCGTTGCAGCCTTGTGTTTAATTTCAGCATCCGGCTACAGCCAAACCGGAACGCTTAGTATCAGTACCGATTCAAAAACAACCATCAGCAAGCACATTTACGGGCAATTTGCCGAGCATTTGGGTCGTGGTATTTATGGCGGTTTTTGGGTTGATAAAACCTTGCCTGTTAAAAAGCAGGATAGGATCCGTCTGGATGTTGTAGAGGCGTTGAAAAAGATCAAGATCCCTAACCTTCGCTGGCCGGGCGGATGCTTTGCCGATGAATACCATTGGCGCGATGGTATTGGCCCAACGGCCTTACGCCCGCGGATGGTAAACACCAACTGGGGGGGCGTTACAGAAGATAACAGTTTTGGCACGCATGAGTTTTTGGAGCTTTGCGAATTACTGAAATGCGAGCCTTATGTTGCCGGTAATGTGGGCAGCGGTACGGTAGAGGAAATGTCGAAATGGATTGAATACCTTAACTCGAACAGCACGAGTACCGTGGTTCAGGAGCGTGTTAAAAACGGTCACCCGGCACCTTATAAAGTAACCATTTGGGGCGTGGGTAACGAAAGCTGGGGCTGCGGCGGCAACATGACGCCAGAGTACTACGCCGACCTTTTTAAACGTTACGCCTCTTTCGCGAAAGATTATCCGGGTGCGCATTTGCAAAAAATAGCCAGCGGGCCCAATGCCGACGATTATAACTGGACGGAAGTTTGTATGAAAAAAATTCCGTCGGGGATGATGTCGGGCCTGTCATTACATTATTACACCATCCCTACCGGTAGCTGGGATAAAAAAGGATCAGCAACCGAGTTTAGCGAAAAAGAATACTTTAATACTATGGTTAACTGCCTTAAAATGGAAGAGCTGGTTACCAAACACTCGGCCATTATGGACAAATACGATCCCGGAAAAAAAGTAGCCCTGGTGGTTGACGAATGGGGTGTTTGGACAGATCCGGAACCAGGCCCCAACGCAGGCGTTTTGTTTCAGCAAAACAGCCTGCGCGATGCCTTAATTGCCGGTACTACGCTTAATATTTTCAATAACCATAGCGACCGTGTACGTATGGCAGCTTTGGCGCAAACCGTCAACGTGTTACAAGCGCTTATTTTAACCGACAAAGAAAAAATGCTGCTTACCCCTACTTATCATATTTTTGATATGTACAAAGTGCACCAGGATGCCAAATATCTCCCTATTAAACTGGACGTGCCAAACTACGAGGTTGACGGCAAAAAAATCCAGGCGGTAAATGCATCAGCGTCACAGGATGGTACAGGAAAAGTGCACATATCATTAGTTAACCTTGATATGCACAATGCCATAACGATTACTACTGAATTGAAAGACGTAAAATGGAGCGCAGTTAAAGGCCAGGTGCTAACATCGGCCGGTATTACCGACATTAACACATTTGCCAATCCAAACAAGTTGCACCTGGTAAGTTTTACCGGCGCTAAAAAGGATGGTGATAAACTGGTAGTTACACTGCCCGCAAAATCGGTAGTGACGCTGGAGTTGAATTAATATTCAATTATGTCATTGCGAGCGATTGCTTCGTTCCTCGCAATGACATTTTAATATATTGAATTACAATTATTTTACCTTAATCCCCCAAATATCATTCAACGCTTTTTTTGCCGCATGATACCCACACATACCATGCACTCCTCCACCCGGAGGCGTGGAGGATGAACAAATGTACAACCCTTTGGCTGAGGTTTTATAAGGCGAAGCCCTTAACACCGGCCGCGTAAATAACTGGCCGATATCTATTACACCGCCATTAATGTCGCCACCAATGTAGTTGGGATTGTATTCTTCCAACTGGGCGGTGTTAAAAGTATGTTTAGCCAAAATGGTATCCCTAAAGCCGGGCGCAAAGCGTTCAACCTGTCGTTCTATAATATCCGTCATATCTTCATTTGAACCATTCGGTACGTGACAATACGCCCATGCCGTATGTTTGCCTGCCGGTGCCCGCGATGAGTCGAAGGTGCTTTGCTGGGCCAAAAGCACGTAGGGTTTATCCGGATGTTTACCTTTCCAAATCAATTGTTCCCCTTCGGCAATTTCGGCAAAGGTATTGCCAATATGTACAGTTCCTGCCCGTTTTACAGCTTCGGCATTAAACGGGATTGGCGCATCTAAAGCCCAATCTACCTTAAATACCCCGGCCCCGTAACGATAGCGTTCCAATTGCCATTTGTACAGGGAAGAAAATTTGTGGCCCGCAATTTTTAACAGTTGTTTTGGTGTAATATCGAATAAAACAGCATGCGACGAAGGCAACTGGTTTAATGATTCGACATAAAAACCTGTCTTAATTTCGCCGCCAATTGATACAAAATACGATGCCAATGCCTTCGCTATTTGCTCCGATCCGCCTTTTGGCACCGGCCATCCTTTCAAATGCCCCTGCGCCATCAATACCATCGCAATGGCGGATGTGGCGATATTGCTTAATGGTTGTATGGAATGTGCCGCCATTCCCGCTAATAGACCTTTAGCCTCTTGGGTTTTAAACCTTTTTGCTAACCAAGTGGATGGCGTTATAGCAGGTAAGCCAAATTGTGCCAGCAGCAATGGATGCCTGGGATAATGCAGTGGGCCTAAAACATCTGCGGCTATTAGTGGCCAGTTTTTTACTACGGGTTGCATTAAATCAAGGTAAGCCTGTTCATCCTCACCAAGTAACCTGGCGGTTTCTGTTACCGATTTAAGCAAAACAGCAGCCGTTCCATCATCAAAAGGATGGGCGGCTGCTGTCTCCGGAAATATGTATTCGAGGCCATGTTGGGCAAGCGGCAATGTTTCAAAAAAAGGCGATGCAACCGCCAGTGGATGAATGGCCGAGCATATATCGTGTTTAAAGCCGGGCAGGGTAAGTTCGGCAGTACGCAACCCTCCTCCTATTTCGCTTTTGCCTTCAAGTAATAAAACGGAAAGACCGTTTTGCTGTAATAAAATTGCAGCCGCCAGTCCGTTTGGTCCCGATCCTACTATTATCGCATCGTAATCGCGCTTTTCAAGCTTCATGTATGGTGCAAAGAGGTGTTTATCCCCCTAAGATATCCAAATTAACCGTTTTAAGCCGATATTATTTAGTTTAAAACCTCGCCTGCGTGCGTGGCCTGGAGTACCTCAATCAATTTGCCCGATCGCACATCATATATATAACCGTAAATGGGAATGTTACCGGCTACTAATGGATGATGCCTTATCCGTTCAACATCTTCAATAACGCTTGCTTCAAGATTTTTAAAGGTGAGAAATGCAATGTGGTTGGCCTCGTCAGATCCACCGTTTTCATCGGTATTGCGCCAGCCGTTTTCGTCGATAGTGGCGGTATTCAGGCTTTTGGAGAGTAAGTCGCGAATGATATCGTCGGTAAACAAGCCCATACCGCAATCCGTATGGTGTATTACAAACCATTCTTTAGTGCCCAATAGTTTATGCGATATCACCAATGAACGGATAGCATCGTCACTTGCCCGGCCGCCTGCATTACGAATTACATGTGCATCACCCTCGGCAAGGCCCGCGTATTTAGCTGGATCAAGGCGGGCATCCATACAGGTTAAAATAGCAAACTGGCGTGCCGGCGGTATAGTAAGATTACCCTTTTCGCCAAAATGTTTTACATATTCATCGTTAGCCTTAAGTATCTGCCGATGTACTTTGCTTTTAACTTGCTGAAGCTCATCAATTGCGTTCGACATAGTTTTATGTTTTTGTGAATAAACCTCGTTTTTAAATTGTCAGGCTGATTTCCTGCTGTTAGCTATCAATGACGATTCGTAAACCGAAGTAATGATCGCTTCACTATTAAAAGTTCCCAAAAAGTCAAGATCGATGTGGTTATAAATCACTTGCTTATTGGCATCGATAATATAGGTGGCCAGTAAGGGCACATTAACATCAATACCCGAAAAGCGGTTCCAAACCGGGTCGTTATCAGAATAGATTCTGAATATTTGGGCTATGTTTTTCTCCTGGTCATGATAAAAGTTAAGGGTAAAGCTATTTTCCCAGGCTTGCTTTGCCAGCTCGTCGGTACGTTCATCACTGATAATTAATAAACTTCCCCCATTAGCCCTTATTTCCTGCTGGATATTGTTTAATTGCTGTAACAATTCAAAGCCTTCCTCTTTCCAGTGGTGCGAGTAAAATGCGATCACCAATGGTTTCTTGAGCAGCTGTCTTAAAGCAATTGGCCCATGGGTTTGTGCACCATTGAAAAACGATTGCCAACGGGTATAATCATTGGAAAACTTTAAATCCGGAATATAATTACCTGCTTTTACAGGTTGCAAAGCGCGGTAAGGTTTAAAAGGAATATCATTATCAAGAACAATTTCTGAAAGATCGAAAAACGGGTATTTATTAGCGGTAGTTAACATTTTAAAGTACAATTAATGGTGTTTAAATTATGTTCATTGAAGTATCGGATTGAATATCATCTTCAACAATGACATAATCCATAAATCACCTGCCGGTAATGCAACACCCTATCAAAAAATGCTTTCTTTAAATGATTTATCAGGTAAGCGTTCATAAAATATATTATTAATAACGAGGGCAGTAAACTTTTGGGGCGATTTTTGGTTTTTGAAGAGGAGAAACTCAACAGCAGCAACACATACACATCATCCCATTAAAATCATAGCGATTTAAAAAGGTGTTTGATTTGTATTTTATGGTGTTACTTAACATGCGTTTGAATTGATAAAACAAATATACTACAATGTCTATATAATTACTATACATTTATATAATTTTTTTTATTCTTCTTTTAGTTACTTAACTTACCAATAAAAACATCCATGTTAAAAGGCGTTTGCAAATTCATTTCCATAACACTTATTCCGCTCTTATACATACCATTAGGCTGCAATCATAGTTCTAAATCCGGCCGGCAATCCAAAGCCGACTCGCTTAAACGAAAAGCTGTTAAAGAATGGAATAAAACCATCCCAGGCAGTTTCAGCGATCAAACCGACGCAACTTTTGATAGCACGCTGCTTGCCACTTTTGTTAAAACCCACCCTGCATTTGAGTCCTATGTTAAGGATATCAGCCTGTTTTATAGCAAGCGCAAGTTTGCTTACGCCTGGTACAATAAAGGAAAGTTGATTGAACAGGCCGGAAACCTGGCCGACAGAGTAGGAAATTTACAAAATGAGGGCATTTACAAGGCCACTCCCTACCCCAAAGTTTTAGACTCATTGATATTTGCGCCTAATAGCAAGTCATCAAAACCCAATATCGAAACAGAGTTGATGCTAACGGCCCAGTATTTTGTATTTTCAAAACTGGCTTTCCAGGGAATGAGCGATTCTACCAGTAAAGCAGTTAACTGGTTTTTACCGCGCAAAAAAATCTCCTATAATGATTACCTGGATACTTTGTTGAAGCAAACCGGTAAAGGCAGCGGAACATTATCAGAGCCTGTTTACAGGCAGTACGATTTATTAAAAAACTACCTCGCCAAATACCGGGCTTTAGACGCGAAAGAAAAATGGACAACGATACCATCAGCCAAAGGCGTAAAACCAGGCGACTCGTCGGCGATTATCCCGCAGATAAGAACACGGCTTTTCAAATTGGGAGATTTTAAAGGCGACACCTTAGGCAATGTTTTTGACAATGAATTGCAACAGGCCATAAACCGGTTTCAACTAAGGCATGGCTTAACTGCCGATGGTTTGCCGGGGCCGGGGACACTTGCAGAGATGAACGTTCCCTTAAAAAAACGCGTCAGGCAAATTATTGTTAACATGGAACGATGCCGTTGGCTGCCAATTAGTTTAAACAGCGATTACCTGGCGGTAAATATCCCCGAGTTTAAGCTGCACGTTTATCATGCCGATAGCTTGTTATGGAGTTGTAATGTGGTTGTAGGCCAAAAGGTTCATCAAACAGTTATATTTTATGGTCAAATGCAGTATGTGGTGTTTAGCCCGTACTGGAATGTACCCGAAAGCATTGTACGGAACGAAGTTTTACCCGAAATGCGAAAGAACTCCAGTTATATTAGCAAGCACAACATGATCATTACAGGCCGCGAGAATGGTTTGCCGGTAATTAAACAAAAACCCGGCCCCGAAAACTCATTAGGTCTTGTGAAATTTTTGTTCCCGAATAGTTATAGTATTTATTTGCATGATACGCCATCGCGATCGTTATTTGGTGAATCGTCAAGGGCATTTAGTCATGGTTGCATCCGGGTTGGCGAACCTGCCAGGCTTACCGCTTTTTTGCTAAAGTACGATACCACCTGGACTGCCGATAAGATAAACAAAGCAATGCATCTGGGCAAAGAACAAACTATAACGCTAAAGCAGAAAGTGCCCGTGTTTATCGCCTACTTCACGGCATTTACCGATAGAGATAACAAGCTGAATTTTCGCCAGGATATTTATGAAAGGGATGAGCAGCTGGCTTCGATGATATTGTCGGGCAGCGGGAAGTATTAGAGAGAATGTTAATTTACAAAAAAACGTTATTGCGAGTAACCTTATAATTGCGTAATTGTAAGCCACTGACTCTCAATATAAAATAACCGTCATTGCGAGGCACGAAGCAATCCCCGACATGCTAAGTCCCATATAGTTCGGGATTGCTTCGTACCTCGCAATGACGCGATTAATTGATAATAACTACTTCTTCTTCAACACCGACACCGCTTTATTGGCATCCCCTACTCCCCAAACGGTACCTGGCTTATCGCCCATGGTTATTTCCAACTCGCCGCCGGCCATCAGGGTTTTGTGCGCAAAATAGGTTTTGGTATAGTTTACACCATTTAGTTTCATGGCGTTGATATACATATTTTTAGGGCCGTTATTTTTTACCACAACGTGAAATGTTTTATTTCCCTGTAATTTCAGCGTTGCCTCGTTAATAACCGGGCTGCCAAAAACGTACAGGCCATTTGCGGGGTTAACGGGGTAAAAACCAAGGGCTGATAGCACGTACCATGCCGACATTTGGCCAACATCTTCATTACCAATAATACCGTCGGTTTTAGTGGTATAAAAATCATCCAGGATATAACGCACCTTAGCAGCTGTTTTCCATGGCTGGCCCGAGTAATCGTAGTAGTAAGCCATCGGGTGCCCCGGTTCGTTGCCATGGGCATACTGGCCTATTAATCCCGAAACATCTGGCGATTTAAATTTACCCATATCCCCCTCGGCAATAAATAACGAATCGAGTTTGATGTTAAACTTATCCTGGCCACCCAGCAAATTAATTAATCCTTCAACATCCTGGGGAACCAGGAAAGTATATTCCCAGCCATTGCCTTCGGTAAAGTCGCCGGTTTCATGAATTGAGATGAACGGGCTGTATGGTGTGCGCCATGAATTATCGGCCAAACGGCCACGCATAAACCCTGCTTTAGGGTCGTAGTAGTTTTTGTAGTATTTACCACGCTTACTAAAGTACTCATAATCGGCAGTTTTGCCCAGTTTTTTGGCAACTTGTGCAAGACACCAATCATCAATAGCATATTCCAAACCCATCGAAACAGATTCGGCAGTACTATCTGCAGGAATAAAACCCAGTTTTTTAACAAATTTAACTCCACGTGCATCCTGCATAGCTGTGGCTTTCATAGCCGAATAAGCCAGGTTAGCATCAAAACCTTTATAGCCCTTTAATAGTGCATCGGCAACAACAGGCACCGCGCTATAACCAACCATACAATTGGTTTCATTGGCCATTAAATGCCAGGTTGGTAACGTACCCTGTTGTTGGTAAATAGCCAGCATCGAGTTTATCATATCATTGGTATGCTCCGGGTGGATGATGGTTGACAGCGGGTTATTAGACCTGTAAGTATCCCATAACGAAAATGTGGTTACGTTATTAAAACCAACGTTTTTATGCACCTTTTTATCGGTACCCCAATATTCGCCGTTTACATCATTAAATATAGATGGCGCTACCATGGAGTGATAGAAAGCAGTATAAAACTTTTTCAATATCGACAATGAATCAGCTTTGATATTGATTTTGCCCAATTGCGTATTCCAGGCCTGGTTGGCCTGGGTAACAACTTTGGCAAAATCCCAGCCTGGTATTTCGGCTTTGATGTTCAGCATGGCATTTGCCGAGCTTACCGGCGAAATACCAACTTTTGCATAAACAACCTCGCCTTTTGAGGTAGCAAAGCTGATAACGCCTTTAACCTTAGCTCCTTTTAACTTGGTAGCAGCTGCTTTGGCTGTACTATCGTAAACGGCAAATTTTTCTATCGGTTTCGAGAAAACGGCGGTAAAGTAAATACGCTGATCATCCGCCCAACCTTTTGAAAAACGGTAACCGCTGATGGTATATTTATCTTCCTGTTTGATGTAGGTTTCGTACGATCTGTCCCAGCCAATCCCTTCCTGTAAGTCAATCACAATATGCGCATCTTTTGATGCCGGGAAAGTGTATTTGTGCATCCCTACCCTCGTGCTGGCCGTAAGTTCGACACCGATATCATAACGTTTTAGCTTAACCTTATAATATCCGGGCTTCACAACTTCGTCTTTATGGCTAAAAAGTGAAACATAGCCATCTTGCATATCTTTCAAGCTGCCTTTAAAGGTTTTGATGGCACCAGTGGTTGGCATAAAGGAGATATCGCCCAAATCGCCGATACCTGTACCACTTAGATGTGTATGCTGAAACCCAATAATAGTTGAATCTGAAATATGGTAACCCGAGCACCAATCCCACCCCTCGGACAGGTTGGTTGGCCCTAATTGCACAGCACCAAATGGAACGTTAGCCCCAACAAACACGTGCCCGTGAAAACCGGTGCCGATATAGGGATCTACGTATTTAGTGAAAGACACCGGGATAGCCCCAGTCGTTTTTTTAGCTTTTGGTGCCTGGCCAAATGCGGTCACTGTTAAAACTGCCAGTATCCCGGCTAAGAAGGTCGTTTTTTTCATTTGTAATTTATAGAATGTATGCCGGGTTTGCTCAAACATACGCCCGGCCATATAATAGATGATTAATAAACGCTTAATTCGGCAACGGTAATGCCATTGCCCGCTATAACATGTTCGGCCTCAAATTTAAAATACCTGGCGCTAACGGGGTTGCTCAAAACAACCGGCTGTTCAATCGGGTTCGATTTGATATTCGAGAACTCTCCCGAAGCCACTTTTACCCATTCTTTACCATCCAGGCTTGTATAAAATGTATACCGGTCAACAATACCATCGGCCTGCTTATCCTGCCTTGGTAAATATCCAAAAGCTTTGATTTGGCGAGCTGCCCCCATATCAATGGATATTTGCTGCGGAAATTTTGCATCACTCTTGCTTAATGTGCTGTATAGCGTACCGGTGTGCTCATCAACCGCATTTTCGGCCCTGTTGCCCCCATCATTTGCAGCAGTCGCATCAATTGTTTTCCAGTCGGCTTTGGCATAGCCAAATGAGGCAAAAGCAACATCACTTTTCTGCCCTTTGCCTTCAAAGCTACGCGCTTTAACAATGCCGCCATTGGCCAGCAAAAATGGGCCTTTATATACCGGCGAGCTAAGGGTTGGCTCCTGTCCGTTTAAGGTATACCTAATGGCGCTTACAGGCGCCTCGGTGGTTATGCTTACCTCGCCTTTTTTGTTCCGGGTGATTTTAGGGGCGGTTAAATGTACGGGCTCTTTAAACAAACCAAAGTCGCTAAGCGCAATGGCAACCGGCGATTTGGTTATCCTTAACCTTAATTTACTTGCTGTTATGTTTTGAGTTAAACGGATCAGCCTGTTGCCGCCTATGCTGGTAGCTGCGCCAATCTGCTGCCATTTTCCGTTCACAAAAGCATCAACCTCAAAAGCTTCTATCCGCTGGCCCAACTTAATATTTTCGCGTACGCGGATAACGTTAAATGTTTTTGGCGTATGCAGGTCGATTGTCAGGCTTGGTGTAGTTACTTTATCATCAGTTGCCCAATAACTGTACCTGTCATTGTCTAACAAAAGCTGCGGGCCAAAGCTTAATTTATTGCCGCCACGTATATTACTTGCGGTAACCGTAGCACCCTTGGCCAGGTTAATTGCAAAGGTTTGTTTTAACAGGTTACCAAATTGGGTAAGGGATTTAACGTCTATCTCATTTACAATCCCCCGCGGATCTGGCGATAAGCCTAAATCCAGCGCCGCGCCGCGGCCTACACTTTTGTAATACAGATCAAGCAATGTATAGGGCGATTTTACGCCGTCATCCTGGGTTTTGTGGTAAAACCATCCGGGCCTTAATGACACATCGCATTCGGCCGGCATCCAATAATCGCCGTTGCGGGTGCCTTCTGTTCCTTCATAATCTTTTACAAAGCCATTGCCCGGCATTTTACCTTCTACCGGGGCATGGGGTGTATAGGTTGCCCAGCAGGTTTCGCCGGCATGGCCTTCTTCGTTGCCAACCCAGCGCACGTCGGGGCCAACGTCACCAAAAATAACGGCGTTTGGTTGCAATTTACGGGTAATGGCCCAGGTAGTGTCCCAGCCATAATAGGTCGATCTGTCGATATGCCTTACCTCCCTTTTGCCACCATAGTAGCCATCGCCGCCGTTGGCGCCATCGTGCCATGATATAAACAGGGAGCCATAGTTGGTGTATAACTCCCGTAATTGCTCGCGGTATATTTTGATATATTCATCCGTACCATAGTTAGGGTTGTTCCTATCCCAGGGCGAGCAATATACACCCAACTGCATTCCTAATTTATCGCAAGCCTCGCGGTACTCTTTCAAAATATCGCCTTTGCCATTCTTGTATAGGCTTTTGGATATGTTATGTTCGGTTGTTTTGGTGGGCCAAAGGCAAAAACCATCATGGTGCTTGGCAACTACTACAACGCCTTTAAAACCGCCGGCTTTGGCAGCCCCTACAATTTGCATGGCGCTAAACTGCGATGGGTTAATGAGCTTAGGGTCTTCATCGCCATAGCCCCACTCTTTATCGGTATAAACATCAACACCATAATGAATAATGCAGTACATACCCATTTCCTGCCAGTTTAGCTGGCCTTTTGTTGGTAATGGACCGTATGGCTTCGGTGCAGTTTGGCTAAATCCTTTTAGGCCGATGGCCAATAACAATAATATGATACCTGTAACCTTTTTCATGAATACATTTTATTTTTTAAACCAACCAGCCGGTACATCCTGTGGTGCCGAGCCATTAACACTATATTTTAGGCCCAGCTTAAAGCCACCGCCACCCTCAATAAAATCGAGTTGAAAAGGGTGAGCACCCATTTTTAAGGCAACCTGTCCGCTGCGTTCCTGGACCGAATGGTTTCCATCATTATCGACAACCATATTGGGGCCTATTTTTAACACTCCGCCGTCATCGCAGGTAAGGTAAAAGCTGTAAATACCATCAGCGGGTACATCAATATAGCCTTTATAAGTAATACCAAATGATGGCGCTTTTACAGTTGCCGGTACTTCAATTTTATCTGTGGTAAATGTACTATCAACTTTAGCGTCCTTCATAAAAGTTGTTGCTTTAAAGTAGGCTTTGTAATAAGTACAAGCCAGGCCAGGTTTTGGCGGCGCTATTTTAACCGAGCCAAGCATTTGCTGTTGGGTATAATTCAGGTTGTAAACATCGCCGCGGGTGCCAACGGTTGTAAATGCTGCAACCCTTACCAATTCGGATTTTTTGATAACTAATGGTGAAGGCAACACAGGCGACTTTACGCCTGGCAAGGTTCCATCGGTGGTGTAACGAATAGTTAAAGTTGGCAAAGGCGATGCAATACTTAATTTGCCTTCATCGGTAAATACATATTCGTTTAGCAGGCCCGGCAAATCCGGCAGGCGATAATTTATCCCTAAGGCATCCATCCTGCTATATTGGCGTATCAGGCGTTGCAGGTATGAATTATATTTATCGGGCTGATTTGTCCAAAGCATTTCGGCAAGGGCGGTCATCCGGGGCATGGCCATATAATCGGCACGTCGCTCGGATGGAATCCGTTCCGACCAGATGTTAGCCTGGGCGCCGATAATCGATTTAGCTTCCTGTTTATTTAGTACTTTGGGGATTGGGTTAAAATGATACACCCGGTCAACAGCATACTGATCGGGCTGGTTATCAAAATATAAAGGCTCGCCGGGCGTCATGATCACCGTATTACCGTTTTTTACCGCTTCAACAGGCGCATTAGGTACCCATCCGCGCCAGTACATTACAATAGCGGTAGGGCTGATGCCACCTTCAATAATCTCATCCCAACCTATTAATTTACGGCCTTTGGAGTTAAAAAACTTTTCCATCCGGTTTATAAAATAGCTTTGCAGGGCTGCCAGGTCTTTTATGCCTTCTTTTTCCATCAAAGCTTTGCATGCATCGGATTTCCCCCAATCGGTACGGTCAACTTCATCGCCGCCTATGTGAATATATTGGGATGGGAAGATGTTCATAATTTCGGTAAATACGTTTTGGGCAAACTCAAAGGTTGTTTCGTTACAAGGGCAAATGGGTTTGGTGAACAGCGTTCCCCATTTATTCTCGCCATTACAGGTTAAAAACGGGTACGAATTGATAGCCGCCATCATGTGACCCGGCATATCTATCTCGGGAATAATATCAATGTGTTTTGCCGCGGCGTAGGCTACAACACCCTTCATTTCCTGCTGGGTATAAAAGCCGCCGTAAAGTGTTTTACCGCCGCGCTGAATGATATGCTCCTTATCGATCGCAAAATCGGGGTTATCTTTTGAAAGTTTCATACATAACGAATCCTGGTCGTTGAATGTGCGCCATGCCCCCTCTTCGGTTAGTTTTGGATATTTTTTTATTTCGATGCGCCAGCCCTGGTCATCGGTCAGGTGCAGGTGCAGCTTGTTCATTTTATAAAGCGCCATCCTGTCGATAAACTTTTTAAGATAGCTGATTGAAAAAAAATGCCGCGAAACATCCAGGTGCATGCCACGCCACTGGTAAGCGGGTTCATCTTCAATGGTTAACGCCGGCAAAACTAAATTTTTGCTGGTTACACCTTTCTCCATCGATACCGGCAACAACTGCCTGATGGTTTCGATAGCGTGAAAAACGCCTGCACCGGAGTTAGCTAATATTTGAATACGTTTTGGTGCTATTACAAGTTTATATCCCTCGGGAGATTTGATATCGTCATTTTTGATAATATCTATCGTTGGCACGCCATAACTGCTGCTTAATATCAATTTTTTACCTAAAGCCTTCTCCAGCAATACCGTCAAATCTTTGGTTTCTTGTTTAAATTCGGGAGCGCCCATTACCGCCACTTTCGCGGTCATGACAAACATCCCTTTACCTGCTAATAATTTTGTGGGATAGGGTATCAGCGGAAATTTAGCGGCATCCTGCGCGCCTGCGTTTAACCATACAAATGAAAATAAGATTGCCAGCTTAGTACCGGCACTTTTGCGTAAAAAAGCTATCATTGATAGTTTGAATTTTGAGTACTATTTTCCTGAAATTATCTAACGCCAATTGTTCCCCTCGCCTAACAAAGTTATGATAAACCTTGCTTTTTATGTGTTACAATGGCCAACTCCAATAATTTTATAAACATATTAAAACTTTTTAATTTTCTTAAAGAAGATTAACACGAATTGCACGAATTGAAGCGAATTAGCGCAAACAAGGGGTTCAAAGTTGGCTTACTAATTGCAACTAATACTGAGCTTAAAATTTAGCGATCTATGCAAATTCGTGAAATTCGCCTCAATTCGTACAATTCGTGTTAGTTCAATTCGTGAAATTCGATTTAATTCATGCAATTCGTGTGTACTCAAACATTTATCCAACCGGCTTGTTTCTTGATTTATGATAACCAGCGGCGTAACATTCGGTATTAATAAAGAAGACGGAACTCATATTATTATTGCAGTTGATCCGGCAGATACTAATAAGATCAACGAAGACAACAACGGCACCTATAAGTTATACAAGGATATAGATAGTCCAAAAACTTTTGATAAGGGATATTTGGGCGCCATTTTTTTGGATGATACGGAACCCGGGTATCATTATTCTGGTGGTACCGAACTTACTGATTTTGAGTTGAAACAACTGGCCAAATTGATAAGGGGTTACCATGCCACAGGCCAGGAGTTTGACGATCATAAACGCGATATCAGCACTAAGTAAGAGTTAAGAATCAAGAATCAAGATAGCTTCAGGCTTGTTCATTTACCCTCAATTTTAACCTTTACCCGCATTTTTTAGGGAATAATCACAGCATTAAAGGCTTTTAAGTATTTGGCTATATAATCCTGCTTTGTTTTTGATTTGTATTGCATAATAAAACGAGGGTGTTCCAATGCTATCACCTGTTTAAAAAAACGGTGTTCATCATTAAGTTTGCGTAAAAAGGTTTCGTTTTTACCGGTACCAAAGCAAAAACAAACGTCGGTTTCAAACCCTATGGCAATTTGCTTTTTGATGTTTTCTACAATAAAAGGATACACTGCCTTTGTTAACTCAGGTGTATCGTAGTAGTTATAGTTTATCTCTTTACCCTTGGGGCCTGTTATGGTGAAACCCAGCGGACAAACAGAATGAATATAAAATTGCTGGTAAAACTGTTCTATTCCGCCAAAGGCATCAATCATATCATACACATATTCTGACGAGGGTTCATGTGTAATAGGCCCGGTATAGGGTATCTGGCATTTGCTAATCATTCGTTTAGGATCGGTAAAAGCTACCCCCGTCATCCCCGAGCCAAAACGCCCCGGATTTATTCCCAACACCAAATGGCGGGGATGATTATCGCCGTAATATTTATTGTAAAACCGGGTAGATACATCCAATGCAAAATCATTGTCCCTGAATGGGTTCATGATGCTTACACCAGTCGGCAGCGTTCCTGTATATTCCAGTTGTTGATTAAAAGCTATTATTCTATCGGCAAAAGTGTCCATTTGGTAAAATTAATAAAAGCAGAAAGCTTATCGCAAAGCAATTTTGTTATAATGTTATTAGTTTTGTACCCATGGGCATCATAAATTTCAGTACATTTCTGGTCACCTCTTTCCTTTTTATCATTTCACCAGGTATCGATACCATTTTCGTACTTAACAAATCAATTGCCCAGGGCAAAAAGGCTGGTGTTTACGCAACGCTGGGTATCGCTACTGGGGTGCTGGTACATACAACCCTGGCGGCATTTGGCCTTTCATTAATTTTATCGCGGTCGGCAATGGCTTTCAGCTTTGTAAAATACGCCGGCGCTGCCTACCTGGTTTATCTTGGCATCAGTAAGTTTCTTTCCAAAGAAGAAATTTTAAAACAGGATGTAACCATGGTATTGGAGCCTGTGCGTAAAACTTATTTATCTGCAGTGTTAACCAATACCCTTAACCCAAAAGTTGCCATATTTTTCCTGGCATTTTTCCCGCAATTCATCCATCCGGCACAAATTCACAATGCCCTGCCCTTTGTTTTGCTTGGTATAACTTACGCGCTAATGGGTTTAGCCTGGTTTGCTGTGCTCACGTTTTTTGCCGGCTCATTATCCGGCCAACTAAAAAAGCAGCCTTTATTTAGTTTTTGGCTTAATAAATTTTCGGCAGTTGTTTTTGTGCTGATGGGTATTAAAATAGCTTTCACCAAAAGATAAAATAAAAAAAGTCCCGGTTACTTTACAGCAACCAGGACAATCAAAACACCCCATAAAAAAATCTTACTTCATATATTCTTTATCCAGGAACAAATACCTGTCCCGATCGTTTTCTGTTTTTTGCCCGCTTTTTACGTCAATGTCCATAAACTTAACCGGGCTTTTACCTGCTGTGTTGGCGTCCCACTTTGACAGACCTGCACCGTTTGGATTATAATTTTTAATAAAATTGGCAAAATAGCTCTCCATGGTTTCTGATACTTTATAGTCGTCGGGAGTCCAGGCGTAAACTTTATTTCCGGCAAGGTTCCCCATGGCGTACTCAATTTCTGAAGCGTGAGATGCGCCAACTGCCGCAGGCATTTTAGGCATAGCCATGCCGCCGTTATTTTTCACAACACCGCCCGCAAGCCCCGGGGCTGCGTTGCCCATTTGTGCTGTCATTGCCGGGCGGATGCGCGAAAAGCAATAACGATAAACTGGTTTGCCTCCTGTTTTTATTTGCAGATCGGCCCATTTCCAGGTACTGTACACGATAAAACGATCGCTTGATAAGGCGGTTGCCGATTTGATAACTTCTTCATCTGTCGAAGCGGGATAAAGTTTCATTACTTCGCCAGCCTTATCGCCATACAAAGTATTTAATGCTTTTTTGTAATTATCCAGCGTTGGTGCGTCGGCACGCATTACAAACTGGTAAGGCACCTCGGCCGAGTTCCATCCAACTAAAATCGGAATTTTTGCCTGTTCGCCTGCCTCAAAAATTTCGGGTAACGATTTTGGTAGTAAATATCCATCAATAGTTGGCGTGTTGGGGGTTGCGCTTGGGCTATAGGCAGCATTTAACAAATCGGCAGCAGGTATAGCTCTTAAATCAGCTATCGATCCGGCTTTCATGTTTGCTGCAAATTTTGTCCCGTTCTTTTCGGCATCAGCCAAAGGGATAGAATTTAAAGTTGGCTTGATGCCGGCACCGCTCTCTCCTATCGCAGCGTTAATTAAGTTTTTTGATAAAGGAGAGGCCATTTGTATCGATACCGATATCGAACCTGCCGATTCGCCTGCGATGGTAACATGGTCAGGATCGCCGCCAAATTTGGCTATGTTCTTTTTCACCCATTCCAACGCGGCATGCTGGTCGAGGTAACCATAATTACCCGACGAATGGTTTGGCGATTCGGCAGTTAATTCCGGATGCGAAAAGAACCCGAAGATACCCAAACGATAATTTACCGTTAATGCTACAATGCCGCGTTTAGCCATGCTTTCGCCATCATAGCGGGATTCAGACCCGTCGCCGGCCGCTAAACCGCCGCCGTAAAAATAAACCAGTACCGGCAACTTTTCCTTCATGGTTTTGGCTGGCGTCCAAACGTTAAGGTAAAGGCAATCTTCGCTCATGCCCGATGAACGGAAATTCATATCACCAAAAATTGGCTTTTGCATGGGGTTGCCCGCAAAATGATCAGCCTTTAAAACGCCTGTCCAGTTTTTTGCGGGTTGCGGCTCTTTCCAGCGCAAATCGCCCACGGGTGGCTGCGCAAATGGGATGCCCTTAAAAATAGTTACGGGCGAGCCGGCCTCTTTTACACCTTCCAGCGTACCGTTCGCAACAGTTACCTGGTTTGTTTGTGCAATTACCTTCATGGTAGTTAGCTGCACCAGCAGCAATACTGCTAAAAATGGTTTCCTCATATGGTTTATAATTGGTTATTGGGAATTAATACAAACATTAGATATGCTATTGTATCATTATGTTACAATAATAATTAATTTTACACAGCTAACAAATTTTTTTGTTAATTGCTACGATATATATATGCCGGCAAACAATAACGAATTCAAAAAACAGGAAGCTGATGCAAAAGGCGAAGGTTATTTACCTGGCCTGGCTATCGATGCGGTAATTTTTGGCTTTCATGATAAACAACTTAAAGTTTTGCTGCTTGCCTATAAAAATACCGGCTTACATGCCCTGCCCGGTGGTTTTATTCATGATTACGAAGATGTTAACGAAGCTGCCCGACGGGTATTATTTGATCGTACCGGCCTGAAAAACATCTTCCTTGACCAGTTTTATGTTTTTGGCGACAGAAGCAGGCACGATCCGGAGCCACTGAAAAAAATCATGTCGGTAAGAGGCACTACGCCCCCTGCCGACCATTGGCTGTTGAAGCGTTTTGTATCTATAGGATATTACGCGCTGGTTGATTTTACGAAGGCTATCCCCACTCCTGATAGTATATCGGATAGTTGCGATTGGTACGGCCTTGATGATTTGCCTGTGCTGATGCAAGACCACCGGCTAATTATAAAAAAAGCATTGGAAACCTTACGTGCCAACCTGGATCAAAAACTGATTGGCTTTAACCTGCTCACCGAAGATTTCACCATGGGCGATTTGCAAAGCCTGTACGAAACGGTACTGAACAAGAAACTTATCCGTGCGGCCTTTCAGCGTAAGATGCTAAGCCTTGGGATATTGGAGCGTATAGCCAAGAAATTTACGGGCGGCGCACATAAAGCCCCTTATGTTTACCGGTTTATTTCTGATAAATAACAACCTGTCTTAATTATACCCGTTAAATGTCGGATTTGGCCCTTTGGGTTTAGGTTTAATCAGTGTAGATTTACATATAAACCGTTAAGAAAATTTTATCAATTTAAAACCTCGACTACCATGGCAACAATTAATCCTTATTTGAATCTCCCCGGTACAACCGAAGAAGCTTTTAACTTTTACAAATCAGTATTTGGCGGCGAATTTTTGATGGTGATACGTTTTAAAGATTCGCCAGGAGGGTCTGAAAACGTAGCCGAAGCCGACAAAGACAAACTGATGCACATTGCCTTGCCTATAGGCAAAAACATCCTGATGGCTACCGATAGCGTTGGTGAAATGGGCATGGGTTACAAGCAAGGTAATAACTATCATGTTTCTATTAATGCCGACAGCAAAGAAGAAGCCGAAACCATATTTGCGGCGCTATCTGCGGGCGGCCAGGTTATGGTGCCGCTTGCCATGGCCGAGTGGGGCGACCTTTTTGGATGGTTTACCGATAAATTCGGCATATCATGGATGGTAAGTTATTCGCCCAACCGCCCACAATAACCTTTATCGTCATGAGCACGAAGACAATTAACATCACCTATTGGGTGTTAACAGCATTACTGGCATTAGCTATGGCTGGTGATGGCTTTGGCGGAGTTACAAAGCAACAGGCGGGCATAGTTGTACTGCAACACCTGGGCTATCCCATTTATTTTATGGTGATAGTGGGCACGGCCAAACTATTGGGCGTAATAGCTATATTGCAAAATAAATACAAGGCGGTTAAAGAATGGGCCTACGCAGGCTTTTCGTTCACTTTTTTTGGCGCCATTGCCTCAAGGGCTTTTGCGGGCGATGCCATCGGTGAGTTCATTCCTCCTATCATCATGCTTGTATTCTTGTTTGTCACCTACTATTTCTGGAAAAAATACAATCAATTAAAACCAAACTGAATAAAAACCAACCACACCAAAACTAAAATTCTATGAAAATCGCTGTAATTATTGTACGTACCCTTGTAGCCCTGATGTTTTTGTTTGCTGCTGTAAGCTATTTTGCTATGGTTTACTTCCATGCATTTACTATGCCTCCTGTAACAGGCAATATGAAAGTTTTTAACGATGGATTGGAAGCCTCAGGTTATTTAATGCTGTTTATAAAAATAACCGAATTGGTTTGCGCACTGCTATTATTATTTGGCAGGTACGTGGCCCTGGCTTTGGTAGTTTTATTCCCGGTAATGATAAATATCGTTTTAGTGAATGCATTTTTGTCGCCATCAGGGCTCACTATGGTTATACCACTGCTGGCAGGTGTATTATTCCTGGCTTATACCCAACGCGAAAAGTACGCGCCTTTGTTTACAGCAAAATAAACAATACGCGCGGATTAAAAAATCAAGCTGTTATGACGGTAGAAGTTTTTAAAACCAATGTAAACAAGCGTAAATACGCCAAAGTATTATTAACCGAAATCCATAATGCCTTTGCAGGCTATCATGCAAATTTCGACCTGGACGATTGTGATCATATATTGCGGGTGCAATGCAACACCGGAACAATATGCGCTGATACGATGATACTTTTTTTAAAACGCTTTGGCTATCGCGCGGAAGTATTAACGGATTAGTTTTAATGCTGAAACAAAATCTGTTATGATTAATTGTTATAATGATAAAAGGAGGACATCATGTTAAAAGAGAGCAAAGCATTCAGTGGTTTTTCGGTAAACGACATCGCGAAAGCAAAGGAGTTTTATGGTAAAACATTAGGACTGGAAGTAAAAGACGACACCGCAATGCCGGGCATTTTACATCTGGAAATTTTGGGCGGCAATGCAATTGTGATATACCCAAAGCCCAATCATGAGCCAGCCACTTTTACCATACTTAACTTCCCGGTACCGGATGTTGAAAAAGCCGTAGATGAATTAACGGCACGCGGCGTTAAATTTATAGTTTACGATGAAGAGAACTTTAAAACCAATCAAAAAGGCATTTTTACTGCCGGCGGCCCGATAATAGCCTGGTTTAATGACCCGGCGGGTAATATCCTGTCGGTTATTGAACAAGCTAAAAGCTAAATAAACAAAGCCCTTAAGTTGATTTTCTTAAGGGATTTGTTGTAATAATACCTCGTGTATGTTCACTACATAACGCTTTTTAGTTGGTTACCAATATATTATCTGTTGGTTTCTTTTTTAACACTAATGCAGTAATAACGGCTATAATTAACCCTACCGGTAAAATCTCTATATAAGTAAACAACACCACAAAAACGGGATTCTTGTACATTTGCTTATAGGTATCCATTTTAGCGGCCTGTTCGCTAAGTTCTTTTGCACTTGCTCCGCTGGCCTTAGCTTCGGTGAGCGTATGGATTGCATACCTTTCCATAAAATCGGGCATAAATTTATAGTAGATAATTAACCAGGTAATCACGTACAAGGTAGATGCGATGAGCGAAATATACAGCCCTATCATAAAGCCCTTTCCAAAAGTGATCTCGCCGCCGTTATATTTATCCCGGTAGTTTTTAACAGCTACAAATATCATCGAGAATGCGATGAGCATAGTAGCGTACCCTAAGTACATGTTGCCGTGGGTTTTCCCATCGGCATAACACATGGTTACGGTCACACCCATCAAACCAGAAACTATAGCACCTGCAATTAGTCCAAAAGTGATTACATTTTTTTTCATCGTTTTTAATTTTTGGTACAAATTTGAAGGATTGCGCCTGCATGGCAGTCATCCTTTAGGGTGATTTTGGGCAAATCACCCTAAAGTACCAGCTTTTCAGGCAATGATTCCCAGCTTTTTAGCTTTGTCAACGGCCTGGGTGCGGCGTTCAACCTCAAGTTTCCAGAATAAGTTTGATGAGTGGGTTTTAACGGTATTTAATGATACAAATAACCGGGCAGCAATTTCCTGGTTACTTAAACCGCTGGCCATTAATTGCAGTACCTCCACTTCACGTTTACTTAAATTAAGCTCGGCTAATGCCGTTTCATTTAAAACAAAATTATCGTTTGGGTAAACGTAAACCTCCTTTTCAACTTGAATGGTTTTTACTTTTGGCGAACTTAGCTTTAGTGCCAGCCAGATACCGAGCGACGTAAAAATAATGGCTATGGCACCAATATAAATCTCAAGGGCGTGGTCTATGATAATAAAACGATACTCAAGCCACCGCATTAAAAACAGCAGCACCGCGAGTGAGCTCCCATAAATTATAATATGCTTATTTTTTGCAAACCGGTTCAAATGCTTATCAATGTTATTCACTGTAAAAATATAAAATATGCCGTTCAATACCGATGTTATATCCAATAGTACGCTGTTGAAAGTATTAACATATCAGGTAATTTTTTTCCCTTTTTTAAAGCATCTACCAGAAATGGGAATATATTCCTCAACTGTAGACAGCATTCAGCTATAATAACCGAACTAAAGCTACATCAACACCTTAATTAATATGAACAAAACGGTTAAAAGACTTGTTAGCAAATAAAAGCATTATTGGTACCTTAGGTAAAATTTTTATCTGTATTTTCGGTACAGTAATTGCCTTAGTGCGGACAAATTGATTATCGGCATATAGATTTTTAGGAAATTATACCAAAAACAGAACTCTTGTCGCCATTTTAACGTACACCCGATTACTTTGAAAACCATTAAAAATATAGGAATTTTAATATAATTAAAGCCGGGCCTTTGCCCGAAATCATTATTAGTTTAATTGTTTTAACTGCTTTACCAGATTCCCGAAATTAACCATATGAAGAAAACGTTACTGATTGTCGATGACGATTTAAGCATACTAAAGTTACTCAGTTTCATCCTTTCTAAAGATTACGATTGCGTTGTTAAAAACAACGGAATTGATGCGTTTGGATGGCTTGAAGAAGGGCATATTCCCGACCTTATTCTTTCCGATCTTCAGATGCCTTATTTTGACGGGCAGTCATTTGCCAAAAATGTTAAAATAAGTGGTTTTTACCGCGATATCCCGGTATTGTTGCTGTCGGCAGCACATGACCTGGATGAGCAGGTAAGTAATATGCCTTTCAAAATTGATGGCTATATGCACAAACCTTTCAAACCAACCGAACTAAAATCAGCAATTAACCAACTTCTACAAGTTTATGAATCGACAAACGTCTGATTGGAACGAGAATTCCGGTTCGCACATCAGGATTGCTTATGCGGGGTTGGAATTAAAAGACCTTATATTAAGTGGCCTTAATAATTTTAATGTCATTCCTAATGATACCATCACACAGCTTGATGTTTACCTTGGTGAGCAATCTATTTTAACCGTTCCGGATATTATCCTGATGGAGATTGATACCGAAGGCAAATGCTTCGCGCTGGTTGAATCGATAAAAAGGAGTTTTTTACTAAATGGCTCTATCATCGTTTTGCTATCAACCCAAAATGATAAAGCCCTCAAGCAAAAAGCGCTTCAATTAAGGGTACATGATTATTATAGTGTTCCGTTTTCTGTTGATGATTTGCGCGAAAGGCTAAACTTCCTGGTAACTTTTAAACTGATAAAACCGAAGCTGCTTGAGTTATCAAAAGAAGTTGATACAACTTACAAGATGCCTTTCGGAAAACGTATTATTGACCTGGTTATATCGTGCTCGATGCTTTTCTTCTTGTCACCTATTTACCTGCTTGTGGCCATAGCCATTAAATTAGATTCAAAAGGGCCGGTATTTTATAAAAGCAAAAGGGTTGGCACAGGATACAAAGTGTTTGATTTTTATAAGTTCAGATCGATGCGTACCGATGCCGATCAGCTATTGGCCAAACTATCTACTGAGAACAACCAGTACGCAACCGAAGGTGGAGCCGGTAAAGCAGCTTTTGTAAAAATCAAAAACGATCCCCGTATTACCAGGCTTGGTAATTTTTTACGCAACTCCAGCCTTGACGAACTTCCACAGCTTTTCAACATCCTCAGGGGCGATATGTCTGTAGTAGGTAACCGCCCTTTGCCCGTTTATGAGGCCGAGATGCTGACATCTAACGAATGGTCAATGAGGTTTCTGGGCCCGGCGGGGCTTACCGGCTTATGGCAGATAAGCAAACGCGGAAAAGAAGATATGTCTGAAAGAGAAAGAAAGAAACTGGATAATTTTTATGCTCAAAAGTATTCTATTTGGTTAGATTTACGGATTATTGTGGGTACCGTACCAGCTCTCTTTCAAAAGGAAAAAGTATAAATTAATGAACAAAAATTTAAAGGTTGCCTGTTTTTTGTTAACCATCACGCTGTTTTCCAGGCATGTATATGCCCAGGAAACTTTTATAAACACGGTAAATATGACCTACCTGGATAAACTGATAGCGACAGCTAAAAAGAATTATCCAGAGGTTAAATCGAGGCAAAGTCAGGTTAAAATAGCCCGCAGCACCTACAATCAAACAAAATTTGCCTGGGTGGATGGCTTAACGGCATCGTACATTTATAGCCCGCAAAATTTAGTTAACCAGGCCAAGCCAAGCATATTTAAAGGCTATCAGTTAGCCATAACGCTTAATATAGGCCAATTACTTAGAAATCCATCTAATACAAATATTGCAAACGAATCCTATAAAATAGCGCAATACCAGCAAGCGGAATACATGCTTAGTCTTGAAGCGCAGGTAAAAAGAAGTTATTTTACTTATTTGGCTGCTATGGCCGAATTAAGGCTTCGCTCTGGCGCTGTAACAGATGCCGGCACTGCTGTTAAACAACTTAAATACTCATTTCAAAAGGGAGAAACCACATTCCAGATTTATAATGAACAACTGACCACGTATTACAATCAAAATGCGTTTATGTTGCAGGCCGAATTGGCCACATGGACAGCCAAAACAAACCTGGAAGAATTATTAGGGATTAAACTGGAAGACGTAAAATAAAGATGGAGTTGAGCTTTTTTTTTAAACTATTAAAGAAATACCGGTTAGTACTCATTTTTATACCGCTTATAACAGGTATAGGTACATTTTTTTTGGTTAAAAAGCTGCCCGATTCATATATTTCACATGCGCAAATTGCTACAGGTATAATTGATGCATCGCGGCACCTGCTGGATAAAGATGCAAACGCAAGTATGCAGGCACAACAGGCATTCAGCGAATTTAGCAACCTGATAGCTATCATGAAGCTTAAGCGGATAGTGAGCCAGGTATCCTACTCGCTAATTATACATGACCTTAAATACCCGGCCTACCCCTATAGCAAACCAAGCAAAATACTTGCAGAAATGGCCGAATACGAGCGCGATGCTGCTTTGAAGTTTTTTGAATACAAATTTAACCACTTTGAACCGCTGCAGCTTTATAATAAACAGGAACTCGTCATGAACGACCTGTTGCACTCGATGAAATATGATGATGCATCCTTACGCAAGAACCTGATTATTTACAGGGATGAGGATAGCGATTTTATAACTATCAGTTATGATTCGGCAAATCCGCAATTATCTGCAGATGTAGTTAATATATTATGTACCCAATTTATTAACTACTATACCCAGGCGGTAAAGAAAAACCAATCAAATGCAGTTTCATTTTTATCCGAGCTGTTAGTTCAAAAAAGGAACGCCCTTCGTGATAAAACAGCGCAGCTGCAAAAATACAAGATAGACAACGGAATAATAAACCTTGAAGAACAATCGAGGGCTATTTTTAGCCAGATCATTAGCTATAATGATAAAAAGCAGGATGCCGAAAAAGAAATTGCATCATATGATGGGACGCTAAAAAAGATTGACAGCAGGTTTGATCCCGGCGACAGAAAATATTTTGAGTCGGTATCAAGCAAAATTAACCAGGCTATTACCGCAACCCAGGATGAACTTCATACTACTCAAAACAGGTATATCCGCAGCAATTATGACCCTAAATATAAACCCACCCTTGATTCGCTTCAAAAATCATTATCGGCTCAAATAAATATCTCATCAGACCAATATATTACCAATCCGCTTACCCATAAAGACGAATTGGTTAAGCAAAAACTGGGCCTTGAAATAGCACGCGACCTAGCTAAATATGGCCTGCAATCTATCAATGCCGAACTGGCCAAACTGAACGCCAAATTTGCAAGCCTGGTGCCGTTTGATGCCAAGGTAAAAACTTACGATTTTGACATCAATATTGCCAGCCAGGAATATCTTGACGTGCTGAACAAATACAATGCTACCAACCTTAAATCAAATTTCAACATTGAGCTGATACAGGTAGAGAAAGCCGAACCGGAAGCCCCGCAGCCATCCAAAAAAATGCTGCTGATAGTTATAAGCGTTGTGGTAATGCTTTTTGGTTGTGTATTTGTATTATTCATCATGTTTTATTTTGATAATACAATAAAGGAGCCGGCCGAACTTGTAAACAAAACCCAATTACCGCTCCTGGGCTACCTGAACAGGATACCTGGCACCAACCTTGACCTTAGGAAACTTTGGGATATTGAAAACCGTGATAAAATGCAACAGTATAAAGACTTGCTGCGATCTGTAAGGTTTGAGATTGACCAGGAATTACACGGAGAAAAAATTATAGCCGTTACCAGTATGGGGCCGCATGAGGGTAAAACACTATTTGCTGCAAGCCTGGCCTACTCCTATGCCATGATCAATAAAAAGGTATTGTTGATTGACGGAAATTTCGAGCGGCCGGATTTAACAAACTCCGCACGTCCCGACTTGTTTTTAGAAGATTATTTTAAAAATAGCCCGTCATACAATATCGATTTAAACAGCAGCACAGCTACAACACTGGGCAACCACGGCAATGATATTACACTGCTTGAAATTGCTGATGAAGCTTTCATTAAAAACCGCTTTGACGATTTAAAGTCAAAATACGATATTATTATTGTTGATACAGCCCCACTAACTGCTTTAAATAAATCAAAGGAATGGTTGTTATTTGCCAATAAAACTATTGCCATTTTTGAGGCGAATAAAGAATTGACCAATGTGCAAAAACCTCACCTGGCATTTTTAAAAACGCTGGGCAGCAAATTTGGCGGGTGGGTGCTAAATAAAACGACCGCAGATAAAAAGAGAACATAAACCCTGTCAAATACATTTGGCAGTTTATTTTAGCCAGGGTAATTTAGCTTTAGTATTATGAGAATAGACCCTATTGAAGCAAAACCGGACCCCTTTAAAGATTTAACACCACTTCAAAACAAGTCGCGTAAAGCAGCTATTGTTATATCGTTCATAGGTGTTTTTGTATGGGCAATTAAAATTTTGTTTTTGTAAACCCGTTAGCCATAGCAAATGCAGCGTGAAACACCCAACTATACTAAAGTGAACGAAACATTTGGAAAAAGGCTGCTGATCCAAAAGTTTTCAAACCCTTTGGTGCTTGTTTTTTTGGCGCTCGCCGCTTTGTTTGTAAGCGTTGTTGTTTATAAGCTTGGCATTATTGGTGCAGGGGCCATTATGGCCATTGTAATAGGCCTGCCTGTTTTGGTTGGCATTGTTGCCTATCCAAAATTTGGGATAACCGTACTAATAGTTGCATCATTTTTTATTAGCTACATTTCTGAATTTTTGCCTGCTCAGGTCCCAATAGGCACCTTGCTCGATGCTATTACCTATTTGCTTATCCTGGGTTTTTTTATTAAGCAAAAAAGCGAAAATGACTGGAGCTATTTTAAAAATCCTATTAGTATATTAATTATAATTTGGCTTGCTTACAATATGATTGAGGTAGCTAATCCAGCTGCCGCATCGGTGCTGGCCTGGATTTACACAGTACGTACGGTTGGTTTTATCATGCTCATGTACTTTGTGTTTGTTTATCACATACGTACGGTTAACTTCATAAAATATTTGTTTAAGCTGTGGCTCCTGCTTGATGTTATTGCGGCGCTCTCGGCATTTCAACAGGAAAAGTTTGGTTTTTTATCCTTCGAAAAAAAATGGCTCTACTCCGATCCGCAACGGGTGAGTTTGTTGTTTATAAACGGCCACATGCGTAAATCGGGCATCTTTTCCGATCCCGTTACTTTCTCCTATAACATGGTTATCGGCGCCTTGCTTTGTATCGCACTTATCATGAGCAATATCAGCATCCGCAAGAAGATTATCCTGGCATGCGTAGCCATATTTTTCCTTACGGTTATGCTTTACTCGGGTACCAGAGCGGCTTATGTTCTGTTACCTGCCTCATTACTTATTTTGGCTGTGCTGAATTTTAACCGCAAGGTGCTTATCGGAACAGTTATTGCCGGGTTAATGCTTGCTTTTTTGATTGTAATGCCCACCTCAAACCCGGCAATAAAAAGGTTCCAATCGGCTTTTAGCCCATCTAAAGATGCATCATATAATGTGCGGGCCGAAAATCAACGAAAAATAAAGCCATATATATTATCGCATCCCATAGGCGGCGGGCTTGGGTCGGTTGGCGTTTGGGGGCGACGCTTTGCCCCCAATTCTATGCTGGCTAAATTTCCGCCGGATAGCGGGTACGTACGTGTGGCTGTCGAGATGGGCTGGATAGGCCTGCTGCTATTTTGCACACTGTTTTTTGTGGTATTAAAAAACGGTATTAATTTCTTTTTCCTGATTAAAAACCCCAGGCTTAAAAACTATTGCATGGCCATGGTACTGGTCATATTTGCCTTTAACATTGGCAATTTTCCGCAGCAGGCCATTGTACAATATCCATCCAATATTATTTTTTACTTATCTATTGCCATTATTGTTGCCTGTATGCGGTTGGACCTGGAGCAACAAAAAGCCCTGTTAAGCGGCAGTAACAAAGATACCACAGCATTAACCGAATTGAATTGAGCCGATGTCGATAATAACTACAATAAAAACAAACCCCAGGCTAAAACGCTTAGTCCACTGGATGTTGATACCAACCGGCGAATCGAGGCCCCGGCGCTGGGTGCGCTGGTTTATTACGCCGTTTTATTATCCGCGGGGCAAGGGGGCTATTGTAAGGTATTATGCACGGCTGGATATTTTTCCGTTTAACAAATTCTCATTAGGCAGCAAAAGTATTATCGAAGATTTTGCAACCATCAACAATGGCGTAGGCGACGTAATTATAGGCAGCAATTGCGGCATCGGCATCAGCAATGTTATTATTGGCCCGGTTACTATGGGCAATTATGTAATGCTGGCGCAAAACATAGTTATTTCGGGCTTAAACCATGGTTACGAAGATGTAACACTTCCTCCACGGATGCAAAAAGTAGTTACCAAACCCATAACCATTCATGATAATGTTTGGATTGGGGCCAATTGTGTGGTTACCGCGGGCGTAACTATTGGCAAACATGCTATAATAGGTGCAGGCAGTGTTATCACCAAAAACATACCCGATTATTCGGTGGCGGTAGGCAACCCGGCAAGGGTTATAAAAAGATACAATTTCACAACAAATTGCTGGGAAAAGGCGTAACAAAACAAGCCATGCGGTTTATACAAAAACTTATTAATAAGCATACACTTTCGTTAGCAAGTAACGCTATTATGCCGGTTTTGGGTATGGCCATATTGGGTTTAATGGCTCGTCATCTATCTAAAGCCGACTTTGGCGATTATATATTTTTCCTGGTTGTATTTAACCTTGCCGATACGTTCAGGACCGGTTTTTTGCAAACATCGCTTATAAAATACTACGCCGGTGCCAGTGCCGAAAGGGCAGCAAACATTGCAGGCTCTGCCTGGTATATTGGCTTAATTATAGTAGCCGCTTTTGGGTTAGGTAATTTATTACTGTTTTTCTTTCTTTCATACACCGGCACAAGCCCCAATATGTTCCTCATCACAAAATGGCTTGGTGTTGTTTACCTATGTTCGCTTCCAACTACCATAACCACCTGGTTATTACAAGCCGGGCAGCGTTTTGACAGGCTGTTTTTGGTGCAGTTAATTAACCAGGGCGGCTTTTTTCTTTTTATATTATTGCTGATTGTATCCGGTCACATCAGTTTACAAAATTCAATTTATTGCTATTGTTTAAATAGTATTATCAGCAGCTTAATCGCAATTTTTACCGGCTGGGCAAAAATAAAAACAATTGGCAGTAAAAGCTGGGCATCAATAAAAGAGATGGCCCACTTTGGCAAATATAGTGTTGGCACATCAATCAGCTCATATTTGCTGCGCAGTTCAGATACCATTATCATTAAAATGATGTTCCCGTCCTATTTACTCGGCGTATATTATATTCCGCAAAGGCTGATGGAAATATTTGAGATCCCCTTAAGGGCTTTTATAGCAACGGCATTGCCTGTTATGTCGGCCTCGGTACATCGCGACGACAAAAAGCATGTAGCCTACATTATGAAAAAATATGCAGGAATGCTTACTATCGCACTGATTCCTGTAGCCATACTCTCCTTTTTATTGGCCGACTTTATTATCGGTTTATTATTCGGCAGCGATTACCGGCACTCGGATGCAGGCAATATTTTCAGGATATTTATGTGTTTTGTTATGCTGCTTCCTATTGATAGGTTTTTTGGAATAACATTGGATATTATCGGGAAACCGCAATTAAATATGATAAAAGTTTTTATTATGTTAACCATCAATGTAATTGCCGATTTTGCCGGGATATTCATTTTCCATAACTTATATGGTGTGGCCATAGCATCAATTTTTACTTTTTTCTCGGGAGCCATTTTTGGTTACTGGGCCCTTAAAAAGCATTTACAATTTTCTGTTAGAGACATGTTTTATTTAGGATATGTTGAACTGAACGAACTTATCAGCACGGCATATAAAAAGGTCAGGAACAGGTAAACAAGGCAATTTCAGTATGGAGCTCAGGAACCGTAATATCATCATATTTTCACAGATGCAGTTTGATGGCCGCCTGGAATCAACAAACTATACTTTGGCAAAATACCTGGCTAAAAACAATAACGTATACTACGTAGACAGGCCCTTTACCTGGAGGGATTATGTGATGTATAAAAATACACCTGCTTTTAAGACCAGAAAGCCGCATTTCTTCTCCTCTTCCGATAGCATTATCCGAACAGAGATACCCAACCTTAAAATAGTGATTTGTCCGCCGGTGCCATCCATTAATATGCTGCCCGAGGGGAAAATATATCGCCTGGCTGTAAAAATGAATGAATTGATAGTTGCCTCGCGATTAAAAAAAGTAATAAAACAATTTAGCATCCACGATTACATTTACATCAACTCCTACAACTACACCTACCCCAACTTTCATAATTTAATAAAGCCATTGCTAACGGTTTACCACTGCGTCGATCCGCTGATTGAAGTTTACCAAACCAGGCATGGTTTAATATCCGAAGATATTGTTGTTAAAAACGTAGACCTGGTAATTTGCACCAGCAAAGAATTAAGGAACAAAAAGCTTAAGCTAAATCATAACACGCACCTTATTCCAAACGCGGCAAACATTAACCACAGCCAAAAAGCGCTTGATCCTGAATTGCCGGTTGCGGCTGTTTTATCGGGCATTGGCAAACCAATAATTGGATATTTTGGCAATATTGAGCGCCGGGTTGATTATAATTTGCTCAAAGAACTATTTGAACAAAACCCAGACAAGAATTTCGCGTTTGTAGGCCCAGTGGATCATAATTACGCCGATATGTCGGTATTTGAACGGCCCAATGCTTTTTTAACAGGAGCAGTGCCTTATGAGCAAATGCCCGCAGTATTAAAAGGTTTTAATGTAGCCATTATTCCTTTCAAAAAAGATGAGGTAAGCAGTTCTATTTTCCCGTTGAAGCTTTTTGAATATCTTGGCTCGGGCAAACCAACGGTATCATCCAACTTTAATACCGATTTAAAAGAATTTACAAAAGATACGGTTGCTTACTGTAAAACTGCCGAAGAATTTACCATCGCTATAAACGAGGCTTTAAATGATACGCCTGAATTGCAGAAAAAAAGACTTGCAGTGGCCGCCGAAAACACCTGGGAACACCGGGTTGTTGAGATAGAAAAACTCTTGGCACTAAATTTAGAGCTAAAGCTTAAAGTGATAAATCAATAATAACGCAACTTTTTTATTAAAATACAGTAAAAGTTATAAAACATAATACACAATGGAGATCATCAAGTTTATTGCTTCGGTAATCATGTGGGCGGCTTTTATATACCTGGGGATATATTGCCTGTACCTTTTTATCTTCTCGGTTTTAGGAAAATTGGTGCCTGTAAAATACCCTCCTGTTGCTACCTCATTAAGCAAATTTGTTATCTACATCTGCGCTTATAAAGAGGATGAAATTTTATTAAACTCAGCCGAAAATGCATTAACGCTTGACTACCCATCCGATAAATTTCATGTGTGTGTTATAGCCGATTCGCTTAAGCCCGAAACTTTGGTAAAGCTAAGGCAGATGCCATTGCAGGTTGTTGAAGTATTTTTTGAAAACAGCACCAAATCAAAAGCACTGAACAAAGCCATTGAAAATACGGTGCCCGGATTTGACGCAGCCATTGTTTACGATATTGACAACGTTGCTGCGCCCGATTTTTTGTACCAGATAAATAACTACCTGCAGGCAGGCGAAAAGGTGGTACAAGGCCACAGGATAGCCAAAAACAGCAATACCAAGGTAGCGGTGCTTGATGGCATAAGTGAAGAGATTAACAACCACATTTTTAGGAAGGCGCAACGGGTGTTTAACCTTTCGGCAGCTATTATCGGTTCGGGAATGGCCCTGGAATACAACTTATTTAAGACTACCATGAGCCAGATTGACGCTGTTGGCGGCTTTGATAAAGAAATGGGCCTGATACTTACCCGCCAGAAAATTGGCGTTGCCTACGCCGAAAAAGCATTTGTATATGATGAGAAGGTAAGCAACCCCGAAGTATTTAAAAAACAACGTAAAAGATGGCTTTCGGCCCAGTTTAACCTGTTACGTAAATACGGCATGAGCGGCTTTAGCGAATTATTTTTGCGGGGCAACTTTGATTATTTTAACGAAATATACCAAATGTCGATATTGCCGAGGGTACTGATGCTGGGATTGATGCCCTTTATGTTAATCATTTCATTATGCCTATGGTGGTTAACGCCGGGTATAGGGCCGTCATGGCAATTGTGGGCGCTCGCAACCCTTTGCTGCTATGCCGGCATTCTTGCTGCCATACCTGGCCCCTACTTTAACATCCAATTGCTGAAAGCGGCGCTTAAGCTGCCGCTGATATTTTTCACGATGTTATTGTTGTTATTCAAATTAAAGGGCGCCAATAAAAAATTTATACATACCACACATGACCATACAGCTGCTTAGTAGCATGTATATTAACAGCATAGATGAAAAAAGTATCTGTTGTAACCGTAAACTTTAACCAACCGGCAGTTACCGAAGAGTTACTGTCATCCATAAAAAAAACGAATACCTACGCCAGTCTGGAGATAATTGTGGTTGACAATGCCAGCAAAATAAACCCGGTGCCCGGGTGGCTGATAAAGTACCCCGATATTAAATCTATCCGGTCGGATGCCAACCTTGGCTTTGCTGGTGGTAATAACCTGGGCATTAAAAATGCCACGGGCGATTACATCTTCCTGGTAAACAACGATACCGAATTTACCCCCGGCCTGCTAAATGCCCTGGTAGATACTTTGGAAACACATGATGAGGTAGGTATCGTTTCGCCCATGATAAAGTATTATAGCGACAAGGGGTTAATTCAATATGCCGGCTATACGCCCATGGATTATTATACATGCCGCAATAGTTGTATTGGGTTAAGGCAAAAAGACCAGGGTCAGTTTAATCATATTGTAGGGCCAACTGCCTACTGCCATGGTGCGGCCATGATGATTAAAAAAGAGGCTATTGACAAAGCCGGGCTCATGGCCGAAAATTTTTTCCTGTATTACGAAGAAGTAGACTGGTGCGAGATGATAAAAAGAGCCGGCTACGAAGCCTGGGTAAACACGGATGCGTTGATTTATCATAAAGAATCGATATCCGTGGGCAAAAAAAGTAAGCTCAAGGAATATTTCATGAACCGCAATCGCATTTTGTTTACGCGGCGTAATGCTCCTGCTCACAAAAAAATATTTTTTTTTATTTATTTCCTGTTGCTGGTAGTGCCGCGCAACGTATTAGCTTATATAAAAAACAAAAATTACGCTTTTATACCCATGCTTTTTAAAGCAATCTGGTGGAACTTCAGCCACTCAAAAAACAGCACTAACTTAGGTTACCCTATAAATACCATAGCATGAAAATAATTTTACTATTAAGCCTGTTCATTGTGTTTTATACGTTTGCGGGATACGGCATCCTGTTATACTTTATTATAAAACTAAAAAGAATGGTGAGGGGGCCTAAAAAACCGATAGCCGAGGATTTGAGCATTCTCCCTACCTGTACCCTAATTGTGGCCGCCTATAACGAGGAGTTTTTTATAAAAGAAAAAATAGCCAATAGTTTGCTCCTTAATTACCCGGCAGGCAAATTGAAAATAGTTTTTATAACCGATGGATCGTCCGACAGCACTCCGCATATAATTGCCGGATATCCCCAGATCCGGCTTTTGCACCAGCCGCAGCGCGCCGGTAAAATAGCTGCCGTTCATCGTGCTATGGAGTTTGTGGATACAGACGCCGTTGTTTTCACCGATGCGAATACTTTTTTGAACAAAGACGCGCTGATAAAAATTTGCAGGCATTACGCCGACCCAGCCGTTGGCGCCGTAGCCGGCGAAAAACGTGTACATTTTGACGAAAATGCCGATGCAAGCGCCGCCGGCGAGGGTTTTTACTGGAAGTACGAATCGGCGCTTAAAAAGTGGGATTCTGAATTATATTCTGTTGTTGGCGCAGCCGGTGAACTTTTTAGCGTAAGGCGGTCGCTTTATTTGCCGGTACAGGCTGATACCGTGCTGGATGATTTTATGATATCTATGCTGATAGCCGAAAAAGGCTACCGCATTGTTTATGAACCGGAAGCCTACGCTACCGAAACCGCATCTGAAAATGTATCAGAAGAGTTAAAACGAAAAATCAGGATTGCAGCTGGTGGCATCCAATCAATATTGCGGCTAAAAAGTTTGTTTAATCCTTTCCCCTACCCAATCCTTTCCTTCCAGTACATCAGCCACCGGGTGTTACGATGGACGATTACCCCTTTCCTGCTCATCCTATCGTTTGGGCTGAATATGGCCCTGGCTTCAGAACCCGGCGCAACAGGGTGGCAGCTGCTGTTGTTTGCGCAGGTATTATTTTACCTGCTGGCATTTTTGGGCTACATCATGGAAAAGAAACAATTACGGGTAAAAATATTGTTTATCCCCTATTATTTTTGTGTAATGAACTATGCTGTTTTAGCTGGTATCATCAGGTACTTTACCACCACACAAAGCGCCGTTTGGGAAAAAGCACAACGCAAACAATAGCGAAGAATATAGAATTTTAACCGACAGTTTAAAACTATCAATCACTTAGATAACATTGTTTACGTATAAAGTAAGCCGTATTTATAATCAATTTTATTGATACAGACCCTGTTTTTGCATTATTGGAACACAAAAAATTACTATATTCAAAGCTTTTAAAGTAACCTGCACCATTATTTTAAACGCCCCAATTATAATAACGATCAGGCAAGTTAACCAAGCTAACCTCATCAATTTTAATGAATATAACCCCCGGTAAAGAAGTTGAAGAAAGTTTAGGCAGTACTGTGTTTGTACACTATTTATTTGAGCAACAGCTTCAAAAAAAGCCTGATGCACTGGCTGTTACTTTTGGTAACAGGCAACTTACGTACAGCCAGTTAAATCAGCAAGCTAATAACCTGGCCGCCGCTTTGCTATCACAATCGCCCAATTCGGCAATTGTTGGGGTTAGTACATTCCGGTGTGTTGAAACCATCGTAAGTGTGTTGGCCGTACTTAAAGCCGGCAAGGCCTATTTGCCGCTCGACCCGGATTATCCTAAAGACCGGCTGGAGCAAATAATTCTCGATTCGGGTGTTGATACTTGTTTAGTAACCGAAAAACAGCAGTCACTATTTGAAAAGCTACCCATAAATCTCCTTTTATCAGATAAAGCTTATCCTGCAGCGCCATCACCAAACCAGCCTGGCGGCGATGCTTACGTGTTATACACCTCGGGCTCAACAGGTACGCCAAAAGGCGTTTTAATGGGCCATGCTGCATTAGTCAACCTACTTTTATGGCAGCGGGAACACTCTATAGCAACAACAGGGGCCAATACCCTGCAGTTTGCACCGCTTACGTTTGATGTATCCTTCCAGGAAATATTTGCTACACTTACAACAGGCGGCACACTGGTGCTTGTTGATGATGATTTGCGCATCGATCCGGTAAAGCTGTTGCTATATATACAGGATAACAGCATCAACCGGATTTTCCTGCCGTTCGTGGTGCTGCAATACTTAACCGAAGCTGCCATTGCCAACAACCATATCCCCGCCTGTATACAGGAAGTAATGACTGCGGGCGAGCAGCTAAAAGTTACACCACAAATTGCCGCTTTTTTTAAGGGATTGCCTAGCGCTGTTTTATATAACCAATACGGCCCTACCGAAACCCATGTGGTTACAGCGTTAAAATTACATGGCGACCCTGCGCTATGGCCGGCATTACCATCTATCGGCATCCCGATAAGCCAAACCCGGATTCTGATTTTAAATAAAAATCTTATCCCATTAGCAAAAGGCGAAACCGGCGAGCTTTGCGTTGCAGGCCTGAGCCTTGCCGATGGATACCTGAACAAACCAGATCTGACGGCCGAAAAATTTACCGAAATAACGGTCGAAAATAAAATTACCCGCATTTACCGCACCGGCGATTTGGCCCGCTATCTTCCCGATGGCAATATTGAATACCTGGGCCGTAAAGATACCCAGGTAAAAATCCGTGGCAACCGCGTGGAACTGGGCGAGATTGAGGTATTGCTTAATCAGCTTGGCAATGTCCGGCAGTCGGTTGTTATTGCCCGCGAAGATGCAGCCGGTCAAAAGCGCCTTATAGCCTACCTGATTTCGTCAACAGGCAAGCAGGATACAACAGCCATCAGAAAAGCACTCGAACAACAGCTGCCCGACTTTATACTGCCATCGGCCTACGTATGGATCAGCGAGCTTCCAAAAACCACCAGCGGTAAGGTTGACAGAAACGCGTTGCCCAACCCAGGTTTGGAACGGCCCGAACTTGCTGTATTATATCAGGCTCCATCAACCCAGATAGAGAAAAACATTACCGGTATCTGGATAAGTTTATTGCAGTTAAACAAAATAGGGATCGACGATGATTTTTTCCTTTTAGGTGGTAACTCCCTGCTGGCCCTTAAAACTGTAGCCACTTTAAAGCAGGAGTTAAACTTAGATGTACCAATAACCAAGCTTTACCAGTATCCAACAATTGGCGGCCTCGTTAGCTTTTTAAGCGACGGCAATAAGCCGGCTCCACTCCCATCTTTAATTAAAAAAAATACCGGGAATGCAAATCATGATGTAGCCATCATCGGCATGGCCGGCAGGTTTCCGGGCGCAAATACCATTGACGAATTTTGGCAGTTACTATCCGGCGGAAAAGAAAGCATTACATTTTTCTCAGCCGATGAAATAGATAAATCGATCCCGGCAAGTGTTAAAAACGACCCTGCCTATGTAAAAGCAAGGGGCATTATTGATAAGGCAGACGAATTTGATGCCGGTTTCTTCGGATTCAACCCGCGAAATGCCGAACTGATGGATCCGCAGCACCGTGTATTTTTAGAAATAGCCTGGGAAGTACTTGAAAAAACCGGCTATCTGCCGCAGAAATATACAGGCGCTGTAGGTGTTTTTGCCGGTTGCGGCTACAATACCTATTACAATAACAACGTGTTAACCAACCCCGAAATAGTTGAGCGTACGGGCCATTTCCAGGTTAGGTTACTTAACGAGAAAGACTATATAGCAACCCGCACCGCATTCCAGCTGAATTTAGAAGGGCCTGCGGTTGCTGTTTATGCAGCATGCTCCACCTCGTTATTAGCCATTGCGCAGGCTGTAACCAGCATTCGCAACGGGCAATGCAATGTAGCCATCGCGGGTGCCGCTTCTATAACATCGCCTGTAAAAAGTGGGCATTTTTATGAAGAAGGCTCCATCATGAGTAAAGATGGCCATACCCGTACTTTTGATGCCCAGGCTACCGGCACAGTATTTAGCGACGGTGCCGGGGTAGTGCTATTAAAATCATTAGCCGATGCCAAAAGCGACGGCGATACCATTTACGCTGTAATTAAAGGTGTAGGTATTAACAACGATGGCGCGGCCAAAAGCAGTTTTAGCGGCCCAAGCGCCCATGGACAGGCCGGCGCTATAGCAATGGCAATTGACGATGCCGGGATTGAAGCATCGTCTTTAACTTATGTAGAAGCACATGGCACAGCCACACCACTTGGCGATCCGATTGAGATAGAAGGCCTTAACCTTGCTTTTGGTGCCCAGGATAAAAAACAATTTTGCGCCATAGGCTCCATCAAAAGTAATATGGGGCATCTTACCGCGGCCTCGGGCGTAGCGGGCTTAATAAAAACAGTTTTGGCTATGCGCCACAAACAAATTCCGCCATCGTTATTCTATAACCACATCAATCCCAATATCAATATTGCAGATAGCCCCTTTTATATCAACAACCAGCTGAAGGATTGGGAAACGGATGCCATACGCCGGGCAGGAGTAAGCTCATTTGGTGTAGGCGGTACCAACGTACATGTTATTGTTGAGGAATTTGAGGACAATCCTGTTCATTCAGATCCTGGCAAACCATTTAAACTTATTACCTGGTCGGCCAAAACCGAAAATAGCCTTAACGGCTATGCTGCAAAATTGGGCACATTTATAGGTGAGAACGAGGCATTGAACCTTGACGATGCAGCTTATACTTTGCAAACTACCCGCGCCGGGTTTAATCACCGCAGGTTTATAATTGCTGCCAATAACGATGAGTTAATAGCCAGATTAAAAACCCCGGAAGCAGATCTGTCGGCATCAAAAAACTTAAAAACCGGTGTTACCGAGGTTGTATTTATGTTCCCCGGCCAGGGATCGCAGTATGCAAATATGGGGTTCGACCTGTATCAAACCGAACCTGTTTTTGCCGCAGCCGTTGATGAATGCATGGCCCTTTTAAAAGGCACCATACATGAAAATCTGTTTGAAATACTTTACCCCAGGGTAGCTGATAACCAATCGGCCGAAAAAATAAAGCAAACGCTTTACGCGCAACCGGCCATATTTATTTTAGAATATGCAACGGCTAAGCTGTGGATGAGCTTTGGCATACAACCCGGTGTACTAACCGGCCATAGCGTAGGCGAGTTTGTGGCTGCTCATTTAGCGGGGGTTTTTAACCTTGCCGATGCTTTAAAATTGATTTCGGAAAGGGCGCGCCTGGTAAACAGCGTCCAACCCGGCAGCATGCTTTCGGTACGTATGGAAGCCGAAAAACTGGCAGCCATATTGCCTGCTAAATTGTCAATAGCAGCAATAAACACCCGTAAACTTTGTGTTGTTGCAGGCCCAACCAACACTATCAATTCCTTTGCCGAACAATTGGCAGAACAGGGTATCCCAGGCAGGTTATTACTTACCAGCCATGCCTTCCATTCGGCAATGATGGATGATATTGTAGGGGCATTTGAAGAGGTTGTAAAATCAATAAAATTAAACCAGCCCATAAAACCCATAGTATCTACCGTAACCGGCAAGTGGATGAGCGCGGTCGAAGCTACCGACCCCGCTTACTGGTCGCAACACCTCCGGAAAACCGTGCGTTTTGCCCAGGCCCTGGATACTTTACTGGAAGATGAAGGGCGCCTTTACTTAGAAGCTGGTCCGGGAATCGTTTTAGCTACACTTGCCCGGCAGCATATTGTTGATAAAACGGTGCCCGTTATAGCCGGATTTGAACAAAACGAAACCAATACCGAGTATAAATCCGTATTAAAGGCAGTGGGGCAATTATGGCTTAATGGCATTGAACCGCGTTGGGGAAATATCTATAACAACCAGCAACGCAACAAGATAGACCTGCCAACTTATGCATTTGATCATAAACGTTACTGGCTTGAACCAGCCATCATGTTAAATAAAGTTGAAACCATAGCCGAAGATGTTGCACACCAACCGGAACCTACTACACCCCAGATTATGCAAACAAGGAAAGATATATTGATTGATAAACTTAGGGCGATATTTGAAGATGCGTCGGGCATCGAAATTGACGAGGCGGGCACCGGCTTAAGCTTTATCGAGATCGGCTTTGATTCGTTATCGCTTACGCAGATAGCTACCAACCTTAAAAAACAATTCAATGTACCCGTTACATTCCGTAAATTATTTGAAGAGTATAACAGCCTGGTACTATTGGCATCGTATCTTGACGCAAACCTTGCTGCCGATGTGTTACAACCACAAGCCGTTGCCCCCACCCATGCAGCCACCACACAGCAACCTGTGTTTGCAATACCGGCAGCTTCAAGTAACGGTGCAACAACAAACAATAACGACCTGATAATCAATTTAATATCACAACAACTTCAACTATTAAGTAACCAGTTAGCGCTTATACAAGGAGGCAGTGCACAGGCGGCGCTACCTGCACCTGTTTATCATTCGGCAACACCGGCTATTACTCCGGCTAAACCAGATCACCGGGAACCGGAACTTACTGCAGAAGAGCAGATTGAGATAAAAAAACCTTTTGGCGCTACAGCCCGGATAGAAAAACAAACCCTGGAGCTGACCGAAAAACAATCAGCATTTTTAAATGATTTGACCATAAAATACAACGCCAAAACCAAAAGCAGCAAGGCGCAAACCCAAAAAGACCGCCCATATATGGCCGATCCGAGGGTGGTAAGTGGTTTCAGGCCATTAACCAAAGAGGTTGTTTATCCTTTGGTAGTTAACAGATCAAAAGGTAGCCATGTTTGGGATATTGACGGCAACGACTATGTTGATGCGCTTAATGGTTTTGGATCGAACCTTTTGGGTTACCAGGCCGATGTACTTAAACAAGCAGTATTGGACCAGGTTGAAAAAGGTTACGAAATTGGCCCTCAGCATGAACTGGCGGGCGATGTTTGCAAACTGATTTGCGAGTTTACCAATTTTGATCGCGCCGCCCTTTGCAACACCGGATCGGAAGCGGTCTTGGGCGCTATGCGTATTGCGCGTACGGTAACAGGCCGCTCAATAATAGTAGCTTTTAGCGGTTCGTACCATGGTATTAATGACGAGGTGATTGTACGTGGGACAAAGAAGTTAAAAACCGTGCCTGCGGCCCCCGGTATTATGCCCGAGGCGGTACAGAATATGCTCATCCTTGATTATGGCACCGAGGAATCGCTTAAAATTATAGCCGAAAGGGCACATGAATTTGCCGCGGTACTTGTGGAGCCGGTACAAAGCAGGCGACCTGAATTTCAGCCTGTTGAATTCCTGCAAAAAGTAAGGGAAATTACCAGCCGTTCAGAAACGGTTTTGATATTTGACGAAGTAATTTCGGGCTTCAGGATGCATCCGGGCGGTGCCCAGGCTATGTTTGGCATCAAGGCTGACCTGGGCACCTATGGTAAAGTAATTGGCGGTGGCATGCCTATTGGCGCCATTGCAGGCATCAGCAAATATATGGATGCACTGGATGGCGGTACCTGGCAATACGGTGATGACTCGCAACCCGAAGCAGGCGTAACATATTTTGCCGGAACTTTTGTGAGGCATCCTTTGGCTTTGGCCGCCGGTAAAGCCACACTGCTTTACATGAAGGAAAAAGGCCCGGCCCTGCAGCAGGAGTTGAACGCCCGCACCAAACGCCTCTCTGATGCTTTAAACGCCATTTGCGAGGCCGAGGGTATCCCATTGTACTCACCATTTTTTGGATCTCTTTGGAAAATCAAGTTTAAGTATGAACTGGCTTATGGCGAATTGCTGTTTACACTGATGCGCTTTAAAGGCATTCATATATGGGATTTGTTTCCGTGTTTTGTTACGGCAGCCCATACCGACGAAGAAATAGACCAGATTATTACCGCTTTTAAAGAAAGTGTTGCCGAGATGATTGAGTCGGGTTTTATGCCATCAGAAAAACCTGAAGTTACCGCCAATGGGCCGATAAATTTACTGTCCGCCCCTCCTGTTCCCGGTGCAAAACTTGGGCGCGATAAAGATGGCAACCCCGGATGGTTTATCAGCGATAGCAACAATCCCGGAAAATTTTTACAGGTTAAGTTAAGCAGCAATTAAATTGGATACTTCTTTTTCATACGATACAATCCCCGTAGAATTTGATCCCTTTGCAGGGCCGGAATTACAATCGGTTGCCCCTGTGACAGAATCACAACTGGAGATCTGGACATCGTGCCTTATCGGCGGCGATGCTGCTAATTGCGCCTATAATGAATCGTTTTCGCTTACTTTAACCGGCTCATTAAATCACGATGCTATACTTGGCGCGTTACAGGATGTTGCCAACCGGCACCAGGCCTTACGGTCATCTTTTAGCGCCGATGGGAAATATATCTGTATTTATGAAAGCTCTCCGTTAAATATTGATTACCACGACCTGAGCGGCCAGTCATCCTCCGGACAGCAGCGTTTTATCAGCAATTTGAACAAACAATTTGCCATAACACCCTTTAATTTGGTTACCGGCCCGCTTTTTAAGGCAAGCCTTATCAAATTAGCCCCGGATGAGCACCTGTTAACGCTTATTGCCCATCATATTATTTGTGATGGCTGGTCGGTAGGTATTTTGATGCAGGATTTAAGTAAATTTTATTCGGCCTATGCCAGGGGCGAACAAATTCAACTGCCTCCTGCCCTGCTTTTTTCTGATTATGCTACCGAACAACTGGCATTTGAACAAACCCCCGAGTTTCACGAAACTGAACAATACTGGCTTAATCAGTTTAAAGGAAGCAACCATTACTTAAACCTGCCAACCGATTTGCCGCGCCCGGCCATACGTACCTATAAAAGCCATCGGGACGATTTTAATCTGGATATGTTACTGGCGCTGCAACTAAAAAAACTGGGCAAAGCAAACGGCACCAGTTTTGTAACTACACTGCTGGCAGCGTTCGAGGTATTTTTACAACAAATAACCGGCCAGGACGAGATCATACTGGGTTTACCTGCCGCTGGCCAATCTGCAACGGGCAATTTCAGGCTGGTAGGGCATTGTGTAAACCTGCTTGCTTTGCGAAGCCAGCCCAATGGCGAACAATCATTCAAAAGTTATTTAAAAGCCAGGAACACAGCCATACTGGATGCGTACGATCATCAATTGTATACCTTCGGCAGCCTGCTTAAAAAGTTAAATATCCAGCGTGATGCATCCCGCATACCATTGGTGCCTGTAATGTTCAACATTGATATGGGCATGGATGATGATGTGGCGTTTTACGGACTAAAGCACTACCTCCGCAGTAATCCCCGCGAGTACGAAAGCTTCGAGATATTTGTAAATATCTCTGGCCGCGATGAATCGCTGGTGTTGGAGTGGTCATATAACACCCAATTGTTTCAATCGGCAACCATCCATAATATGATGGATGAATTTGAATTTTTGCTTAGGCAACTGGTTGCAAGCCCCGATATTTTGATTGGTAACCTTACCCGTAAAGAAACTGCTGCACTCATCGGCCAGTTAAATAGCTGGAACAAAACTGATGCACCGTACGACAAAAACAAGCCATTACACCAGGTAATTGCGGCACAAGCCGCCATATTTAATAATAGTATTGCCGTAAAATTTGGCCAGGCCCAATTAAGCTACCAGGAATTAAACCAAAATGCCAATCGTTTTGCTGCGTTACTGATTACCCGGGGCGTTAAAAAAGGTGATAAAGTTGCCTTTGCTGTTGACCGTTCTGCCGAAATGGTGGCAGTAATGTTGGGCATAATGAAAACGGGGGCTACCTATATGCCGCTTGACCCGCAATTCCCCTTAGGGCGCATTAATTACATGCTGGCTGATTCTGCTGCTGTTGTGCTGATCATCTCTGCACAATATAAGGGCCATTATCAATCCAATGCTCAGGAACTGGTTTTGGAAACCGAATGGGAAACTCTTGACCAATACCCAACTACTGATCCCGGCGTTGAAGTAGACGGTGACGACCTGGCTTACATCCTGTATACATCCGGCTCAACCGGAAACCCTAAGGGCGTGCAGATAACACATGGCAGCCTGGTAAACTTTTTATATAGCATGCAAAAAGAGCCGGGCTTAACGGCTGCCGATAAATTACTGGCCGTAACTACGGTGAGCTTCGACATATCAGGCCTGGAATTGTTTTTGCCGCTTATTACCGGTGCGCAGGTAATTATTGCCGATAGCAACGAGGCGAAAGACGGGCGGATATTGCTTGATATGATAAAGGCCGAAGGGATAACCATAATGCAGGCCACTCCTTACACCTGGCGCATTATGGCGGAAGCCGGATGGAATAATACCACATCGATAAAGGCATTGTGCGGTGGCGAAGCCCTGCCCAAAGAATTAGCCGACAGGATACTAAAGGCGGCGGCCGGTTTATGGAACGTTTACGGCCCTACGGAAACCACCATATGGTCGACCATTAAGCAAATAAAAGCTGGCGATGAGTTAATTACCGTTGGCAGGCCCATTGATAATACGTCGGTTTATATTTTAGATAAATTCCTGAATCCCTTGCCGTCCGGTACTGCCGGCGAGATTTATATTGGCGGCGATGGCGTAGCCAAAGGTTACCTGAACCAGCCGGAGCTCACCATTGAAAAGTTTGTGGACGATCCATTCTCCCGCAACCCTAACAACAAAATGTACCGTACAGGCGACATGGGCAGATTTACGACTGATGGGGAAATTGAGTGCCTTGGCCGTATAGATTCTCAAATCAAGATACGTGGGTACCGTATTGAGGCCGGCGAAATAGAGCATCAGTTGATAGCTCAATACAACATTAAAGAAGCCGTAGTGCTAGCCCGGCCAGATAAAAATGGTATTGATAAACTGGCAGCCTACATTGTGGTGAAAGATGGCTACAAGGATGAAAGCGATACTACTCAAATAAAAGGATGGCGCACCGAGCTCAGAGGCTTGTTGCCCGAATACATGGTTCCTGACGATTTCATCATTGTGCAGGCCATGCCGCTTACGCCTAACGGCAAAATAGATAAAAAGGCCCTGGCCAATGAGCACACCAAACTGGCCGAAAGCATCAACCTGTTTATTTCGCCACGTACTGATGTGGAAAAATTAGTGGCCGACATCTGGTCGGAATTTTTGGAGATCAGGAACATTGGCATTTACGATAATTTTTTTGAGCTGGGCGGCCACTCGCTGATAGCCGTACAGGTAATGACCAGGATCGAAAAACTGACCGGTAAACGCCTGCCACTTGCCGCCTTGCTTGAAAACTCAACAGTCGAGAAACTGGCCTTGATGCTGGAAATGGATGGCAAATCTATCGTTTGGGATTCGCTGGTGCCTATAAAGCCAACCGGTACCAAAATGCCAATTTACATTGTACATGGCGCCGGCTTAAATGTGTTGTTGTTTAACGCACTTGCCATAAATATGGATGCCGACCAACCGGTTTACGGCCTACAGGCAAAGGGCCTTAATGGCGTTGACGAGCCACTTGACAATATAATTGATATAGCAGCACATTATAATGCCGCTATTATGGCTCAAAACCCAACCGGGCCCTACGCGCTTGCAGGGTATTCATTTGGTGGTATCATCGCCTTTGAAATGGCCAGACAGCTGGAGGCAATGGGCAAGCAGGTAAAAATGCTGGCTATGTTTGATACTTATGCATACAGATCGCCATTTTATGATGCGCTCCCAACCCAGTATATGAAACGGGGCAAATTTTTTATGCGAAAGCTGGCCTATAATTTGTCATTTAAAGATGGTGTGGTGCAAACGCTTGCACACAATGCTACAGGTCTTAAACGCCGGCTCACCAAAACGGTATGGAAAATTACTAAAGATGAGGAACAGGAAGGCTTTTTTGGGTACTCCAACAAAATAGACGAAATGAACCTCCTTGCCGAAAGGAAATATCAGCTCAAGCCTTATAATATCAAGATCGAGCTTTTCCGTGCCGAAAAACATACGTTTTACATGGATGATTTTGAATATCTTGGATGGCAACAATATGCGCTGAAGGGGGTAAGTGTACATAAAATACCCGGTGAGCATAATACTATTTTTAAAGCGCCCAACGACAAGGTATTTGCCAATATCCTGCAAAATTGCCTGGATGAGGCTGCTAAAAAATAAATTACAATGGCACAGGTAGAGGTGAACATTCAATTGTCAGGTACCATTAACTGGCAACCAGAAACTGAATGCAATTTTCAATCGGAAGATACCGTAGATGTTTGGCGAATTTATATTCCTTCATATAAACACCAAGCTGCACACTTTCTAAATCTCCTGCAGCCCGATGAAATTGTACGGGCAAACCGTTATGTACAGGAAAAAGATCGGATTCGGTTTATTATCAGCAGGGCCGCATTGAGGGTGATAGTGAGCAGGTACATCAATCAACCGGCAAGTGATATCGTCTTCGGCAGCGGCCCAAACAAAAAGCCATTTATTGAGGGAGCGGATTTGCGATATAATGTATCCCACTCGGCAAATTGGGTGTTGATAGCAATAGCAAAAACCGATGTTGGCGTGGATACGGAAATCATAGATGCCTCGTTTAAATTCCAATCGATACTGGAAGATTATTTCAATCCCGCCGAAATTAATTTCATAAATGGCAACCCGGAAAATTTCTTTTTGTTGTGGACAAGAAAGGAAGCCCTTACCAAAGCCACCGCCCAGGGCTTAGACGAAAACCTCAAACACATCCCAAGCCTCGACGGCACGCACATCACCAACACCAATATTTTAAAAACCGACAAAAACTGGCTGGTAAAAAGCTTCAAAACCGATGCTGAAAACAGGGGAAGTATCGTGTGTGAAAAAACTGTTCAAAAGTTGCATTTTTTTGAAATAAACTTGTCAAAAAATGTATGATTTGTGTGGTTTTTTGTTGCTTTTGTTTGAACTATTTACCTTTGAACAACCCGTATTTTAATATGCAGTAGATAGCCCTTACGCCATCCTTCCACCCTATTTTCTTGCCTTCTTCATAAGTACGCCCGTAGTAAGAAATACCTACTTCGTAGATCCTGATTTTGGGTACCCTTGATATTTTGATGGTAACCTCGGGCTCAAACCCAAAGCGTTTTTCGGTTAGGGGGATAGCCTGTATCAATTTGGTATCAAACAGTTTATAGCAGGTTTCCATATCCGTTAGGTTAAGGTTACTAAACATATTTGATGCAAAGGTTAACCACCTGTTACCTATAGTATGCCAAAAAAACAATATGCGGTGCGGGTTACTTCCCATAAACCTGGAGCCGTAAACAACATCGGCAAATCCGTTTACCACGGGCTTCAGCAAATCGTTATATTCGGCCGGATCGTATTCTAAATCAGCATCTTGTATTATCAGATATTCGCCCGTTGCTTTCGAGATGCCGGTATGCAAGGCTGCCCCTTTACCTTTATTTATCTCGTGCTTAAAGTACTGGATGTTTACATCCGGGTTGGATTGCTGGTATGAACTGATTGCAAGTTCGGTATGGTCTGTTGAACAGTCATTTACAATAATAATCTCTTTTTGAATTTCATTAGTTAGCTTAATCGCTTTAATTTTATCCAAAATTAAATGTATGGTATTGCCTTCGTTATAAGCCGGGATAATAATTGAAAGTTTTTGAATGCTCATTATGTTGTTTGTCAAAAAATCCGCTTGCGGATATGGTAGCGATATAAAGCTTAGTTATATCTTTATTGAAAATATTATTTAATGCAAGCTGTATTAAAACGGATAAAAACTTACTTAAAAAGACCAAAAGTAATATTTCTGCTTGTATTCCTGTTCGTTTTAACCGCGTTGTTTTGGTTTTGTTTGCCAAAGCCACTATTTAAAAGCCCAACATCATACGTAATCGACGATAATCAGGGCCAATTGTTGGGCGCATCCATCGCCAAAGACGGCCAATGGCGCTTTCCCTATAATGATAGTGTGCCCGAAAAATTCAAGCAATGTATCATGGCCTTTGAGGATAAACGCTTTGAGCATCACCCCGGATTTGATGGCCTGGCTTTTGGGCGTGCTATTAAACAAAACCTCAGCTCAAAAAAAATAGCCAGTGGCGGCAGTACGCTTACTATGCAGGTAATAAGGCTCGCCACCAAACACAAACGCAACATCTGGAATAAGTTACTGGAGATTTTTATGGCGCTGCGGCTGGAACTTACCTACAGCAAAAAGGAAATATTAGCCCTTTACACCAGCAACGCGCCATTTGGCACCAACGTTATTGGCCTGGATGCCGCCTCCTGGCGCTATTTTGGCCGTAGCCCGGATAAACTTTCCTGGGGCGAAATGGCCACAATGGCGGTATTGCCCAATGCGCCGTCATTAGTGCATCCCGGCAGGAACAGGCAAACATTGCTTAATAAACGGAACAGGCTGCTCAGCCGATTATATAAGCAAGGCGTCATCGACAGTATAACAGCCGAACTGGCAAAATTGGAACCCGTACCGGAAAGGCCCATGCCGCTGCCGTCCCTTGCTCCGCATTTACTACAGCGCTTTAAAAACGATTACGATGCCAAGCCAATAGGCGATACCCGTATTCGTACAAGTATTCGTTCTGGCTTGCAGCAGCAGGTTAACGATATATTGGAGCAACATCACCAGGTTTTAAAGGCAAACGATATTAACAATATAGCTGCAATTGTGCTGGATGTTGAAACGGGCGAAACATTGGCTTATGCCGGTAATATTACCCACCATGAAGACCCGCAAATGGAAAGCGATGTAGATGTGATTGATGCCCCGCGCAGCCCCGGAAGCACACTAAAACCACTGTTGTATGCTTCGGCAATGCATAACGGGCTGATATTGCCTAACAGCTTACTACCGGATGTGCCTACACTGATAGCCGGTTACCACCCGGAGAACTTCGATATGGGGTATGACGGTGCTGTACCTGCCTCGAAAGCCCTGGCCAGATCGCTTAACGTACCTGCAGTAAAACTACTGCAGCAGTACAAATTCGAGAAATTTTATGATTTCTTGCATAAAATTGGGATCACCACCCTAACCAAACCGGCAAACCATTATGGATTATCGTTGATACTCGGTGGGGGCGAAAATACGCTTTGGGAACTTACAGGCGCTTATGCAGATATGGCCAGGGTGCTTAATCATTACGATAAATACAACGGCAGTTACGACCCTGAGGATTTTCACAGTCCTTTTTATAGCAAACAGGATATTAAGAAACCCGATCTGGAAAAATCGGGCCTGCTTGACGCCGCTTCGATCTATGCCACTTTCCAGGCCATGGAAGAAGTGATGAGGCCGGGCGAAGAGATGCTATGGCAGCAATTCAGCTCGAGCCAGCGCGTGGCCTGGAAAACAGGAACAAGCTTTGGCTTCCGGGATGGCTGGGCCATTGGTGTAACACCAAGATATGTGGTGGGTGTTTGGGTTGGTAATACCGATGGCGAAGGGCGGCCCGGTTTAACCGGTATTAACGCAGCTGCCCCTGCCCTGTTCGAGATTTTCAGGTTATTGCCTGCATCAAAAGATTGGTTTGCAATGCCAACCGGCGAAATGGTAAAAATCGACGTGTGCAGGCAAAGCGGCTACCGTGCCGGCCAGTATTGCCAGGATATTGACCAGGTACTGGTACCTAAAACCGGATTAAGAGCACCTGTTTGTCCTTATCACCAGCTTATTCATCTATCTGCCAATGGGCAATACCAGGTAAATGGTAATTGCGAACCACCAGATCAAATGATTAATAAAAAATGGTTTGTGCTGCCGCCATCTATGGAGTATTATTATAAATCCCGAAATTATCAGTACCATGTGCTTCCGCCATTTAGGGCAGATTGCAGCCAGACCGAGAATGGAAATACCATGGAAGTGATTTATCCCAAAGATGGCGCAAAAATATACATCCCCCTTGAGGCTGATGGCACACGCGGACGGATGATTTGTAACGCAGCACACCGCTTGCCGGGCATGAAAATTTTCTGGCACCTGGATGATCAATATGTGGGTACTACCAAAGATTTCCACCAGATGGCTTTAAACCCGCCACCTGGCAAGCATATCCTTACCCTGGTTGATGGTAATGGGAATACCGTTAATATTGGATTCGAAATATTGAGTAAGTGATTGGTGAGTGGTGAAAATTATTTATGGGAAATAATTTTGAATGTACTGTTTTGAAAAATAAAAAGCGGTATTTCTGGCGAGTGGAGTTTACTACGGTTAATAAAATTACAAACGTATAACCTAAAACGTACCACGTAAAACCTATCAAACTAAAACATTCATTATATTGCTCCATAAAATTAATCCATCATGCTTGAGCAGTATGACCTGCATAATTTATTGGTAATTGATATTGAAACGGTACCCCAATATGGTACACATGATGAAGTGCCCGAGCATTTCAAAAAGCTCTGGGACTTAAAAACACAATATCAGCGTAAAGATGAAACGCCCGAAGAATATTACCAACGCGCCGGTATCTGGGCCGAATTTGGTAAGATAGTATGTATATCTGTAGGGGTTTTCACTAAGGGAAAAGAAAATATTGGTTTGAGGATAAAGTCATTTGCAGGGCATGATGAAAAAGAGATCCTTGTTAATTTTTCGGCCATGTTATTTAGCCAGCCGGCTAACCTAGTGCTGGTAGCGCATAACGGTAAAGAGTTTGATTACCCATATATATGCCGGCGTTTATTGATCAACGGGCTTCCATTCCCGCCCCAGCTACAATTGGCTGGGAAAAAGCCATGGGAAATTATCCATTTGGATACCATGGAGTTGTGGAAATTTGGCGATTATAAAAATTACACATCGTTAAACCTGCTTACTGCTGTTTTTAACATCCCCACCTCAAAAGATGATATTGACGGCAGCATGGTTGGCCATGTTTACTGGAACGAAAACCAGCTTGAGCGGATTTGCACTTATTGCCAAAAAGATGTGGTAGCCACCGCGCAGCTGATACGCCGCTACCGGGGCGAGGAGTTGATTGGAGATAAACAAATAACCATAGTTGGCCAATAATGCTGAAAGTAAAAAACCTGGAGGTTAGTTTTAAAACCGGCGACGGATTATTCAAAGCTGTAAAAGGCATCTCATTTAATTTAAAAAAGGGAGAAACTATAGGGATAGTTGGCGAATCCGGTTCGGGTAAATCGGTTACATCGCTTGCTTTAATGCGGCTTTTGGATGCGGATAAAACTGTTATCGATGGTGAAGTACTTTTAAATGACGTAAGTTTGTGCAAATTATCAGAAGCCGATATGCGCCACATCAGGGGCAACCGCATGGCCATGATTTTTCAGGAGCCAATGACGTCGCTCAATCCTGTGCTTACCTGCGGCTTCCAGTTAACCGAGGCTATCCGGCTGCATTTGGGTTTAAGCAAGGCCGAGGCCAAACAGAAAACAATCGAGCTTTTTAAGGAAGTGCAACTCCCCCGCCCTGAAGCAATTTTTGATAGCTATCCGCACCAAATTTCAGGAGGGCAAAAACAAAGGGTAATGATAGCTATGGCCCTATCCTGCAATCCAGAGATATTAATAGCAGACGAGCCAACTACCGCACTTGACGTAACAGTGCAGAAAACTATTATTGAGCTGCTGCTCTGCCTTAAAAAAGCTCGCCAAATGAGCCTGATCTTCATTTCGCATGACCTGGGCGTTATTAAGGAAATTGCCGACCGGGTAATGGTGATGTATAAAGGCGAAATTGTTGAGGAGGCCAATACGCCCAACTTATTCGATCATCCCAGTCACCCATACACTAAAGGCTTATTAGCGTGCAGGCCATCGCCAAATCAACATTTAAAGAAACTGCCGATAGTTGCCGATTTTTTTGATGCAGATAATATCCAAAATAAATCGTCGGTCACTATCGAAAACATCAGGACATTATATAATTATCCCGAAAATGAAATACAAGCAAGAAGAACGGAATTATATAAGCAACAACCCTTATTAAAAATCGACCAGCTTTCTACCTGGTTCCCGGTTAGTACCGGTTTATTAGGCATGTCAAAAAAAGTGGTTAAGGCGGTTAATAACGTAAGCTTTGAAGTATACCCAGGTGAAACACTTGGCCTGGTGGGCGAGTCGGGATGCGGAAAAACAACGCTGGGCCGCACCATTCTGCGACTGATTGAACCCACGGCAGGCCATATCAGCTTTGAAAACACCGATTTGAGGAGTTTAAAAAAGAACGACTTGCGTGAAGTGCGCCGCAATATCCAGATCATTTTCCAGGATCCGTACTCATCTTTAAACCCTAAATTAACCGTCGGCCAATCCATTATGGAGCCTTTGCAGGTACACCAGTTTTATGCCAATAATACCAAACGCAAAAAAAATGTGTTGGAGTTACTGGAACGGGTAAACCTGTTACCCGAACATTTTAACCGTTACCCACATGAGTTTTCGGGCGGGCAAAGGCAACGCATCGTGATAGCCAGGGCGCTGGCCCTGCAACCTAAGTTTATCATCTGCGACGAATCAGTGTCAGCGCTTGATGTATCTGTACAGGCGCAGGTGCTTAACCTGATCCGCGAATTGCAGCAGGAGTTTAAACTCACCTATATCTTCATCTCACATGACCTTGCCGTTATTAAACATATATCCGACCGGATGATGGTGATGAATAAAGGCGAGATCATTGAAACAGGTTACCCGGACGATATTTATTATAGGCCAAAGGAGGAGTACACCAGGAATTTGATAGCTTCAATTCCGCAGGGCTAAATTATTTCAATCGATAAATCGATTGTATGGACAAATTGTCTAAATTTGTGACACATCGTAAATATTTCATACAATTAGTGGCATTTTATTTACGAAATGTAAATATCCTGATAAGTAACTCATATGATACGCACAATAATAACTCCTGAAAACCAAGACCCATCAATCCATATACCGGAAAGCTACGTTGGTCGTAAGATAGAGGTGCTGTTATATGCTATTGATGAGTTGAACATAGAAGAAATTCCCAAAAAGAAAAAGCCGTCTGATTTTAGAGGAAAATTAAACTTGACAGATGAGCAATATAAAGACTTTAAAAATCATTTAAAAGAAGTCCGCAACGAATGGAACAACGATATTTAGCGGACACAAATACAATAATTGATTATCTTGAAAACAAACTACCGCAGAAATCAATTAATTTAATTGACAATATCGAAATCAAATTGTCAGTAATATCCAGAATAGAGCTATTGGTTTGGCGAAATGCAACTGACGCCCAAATAAGCTTTTTGAATAGTTTCATAAGCGCCTCGACAGTTTTTGATTTGTCAGAAAATATCATACTAAAATCAATAGAGGTTAGGAAAATGTATCGTTTGAAACTTCCTGATGCAATTATTGCGGCTACTGCAATAACCAATAATTTGACACTGCTTACCAGAAACTTAAGCGATTTTAACAGGGTGACACATCTATCTTGTACAGACCCTTACCAGATATAAGTCGCCTATTTACATCTTTTCGTCTTCTCCCCCAAACACCAAAAATCTGTATCTTAGCGCAAATACTTTTGTATGTCTAAAAAAAAGAAAAATAATTCTTCTATCGTTCAGGTACTTACCCAAATGGTACTTGATGTATTTGAACAAAACGGCAATACGCCACTTAATTATAAACAGGTTTCTGCAAAATTAAACGTCCGCGATCCCGAATCGCGCGAAATTATATTTGATATTCTAAAAGACGAGGCTTTTAAATCTGTACTGAAAGAGATTTCGCCCGGAAAATTCCAACTTCTTGAGCTAAAAACATTTATGGAAGGCCGGGTCGATCTCACGAATGATGGTTCGGCATTTATAGTTACCGACGATGAATTGGAAAGCGACATTTTTGTTGCCCCGCGCAAACTTCGCAATGCTTTACATGGCGACCGTGTTAAAGTTTACGTATATGCCATTAGTAAAGGCAAACGTAAAGAAGGCGAGATCATCGAGATACTGCAGCGCGCCAAAATGGAGTTTACAGGAATTGTAAAACTATCCGAGCGTTTTGCATTTTTTATCCCCGATGACCGCAAAATGATGCACGATATCTTTATCCCGATGAGCGAGCTCAATGGGGCTAAAAACGGGATAAAAGCAGTTGCCGAAATTACCGACTGGCCGGCTGAGGCCAAAAACCCTATTGGCAGAATAAAACACATTTTAGGTGCACAGGGCGAGAATGATACCGAAATGAACGCCATCCTTGCCGAATATGGTTTTCCCCTATCCTTCCCCGCTGAAGTTGAACATGAATCGGAAGAAATATCAGATGTGATCACCAAAGAGGAAATTGCCCGTCGGAGAGATTTCAGGGACATTACCACATTTACGATCGATCCCTTTGATGCCAAGGATTTTGACGATGCGTTGTCGTTTAAAATACTCGAGAATGGCAATTACGAAGTTGGTGTGCATATTGCCGACGTATCGCATTATATTTTCCCGGATTCTGCCCTGGATAAAGAAGCCTTTGATCGTGCAACTTCTGTTTACCTGGTGGATAGGGTTATCCCGATGTTACCGGAACGCCTTTCAAACGGTTTGTGTTCGTTGCGTCCTAAAGAAGAAAAGCTATGTTTTTCGGCAGTTTTTGAACTGGACGAGAATGCATTTATCCAAACCGAGTGGTACGGAAAAACCATTATTTACTCTGACAGGCGCTTTACTTATGAGGAAGTTCAGGAAGTAATTGAAAGCAAAGAAGGTGATTTTAAAGACGAGATCCTTAAGCTAAATGCCTTAGCTTATAAACTGCGCGACCGTAAGTTTAAAAACGGCGCCATCAGCTTTGAAACTACCGAGGTTAAATTTAAGCTTGATGAAACCGGCAAGCCCATCGGTGTTTACGTAAAAGAGCGTAAAGATGCCCATAAACTGATTGAGGATTTTATGCTGTTGGCTAACCGTAAGGTTGCCGAGCATGTGAGTAAAATGGGCAAAGGAAAACACAAATACACATTTGTTTACCGGGCGCATGATTCACCTAAACCAGATGCTTTGGCCAACTTTGCGCAATTTGCGGCCAGGTTTGGTTATAAGATCAACACCAAATCAGATAAGGAAACGGCTAAATCGTTAAACTTCCTGATGGAGGATGTGGAAGGTAAAAAAGAACAAAATGTACTTACCCAACTGGCCATCAGATCGATGGCTAAAGCTATATACACCACAAAAACCAGCAGCCACTACGGCCTGGCATTTGACCATTATACGCACTTCACCTCTCCTATCCGCCGGTACCCGGATGTAATGGTACACCGTCTGCTGTTTCATTATTTAAACGGAGGGCAATCGGTAAATGCAGAACATTACGAAAAGCTATGTTCCCATAGCTCGCAAATGGAAAAGAAGGCAGCCGATGCCGAACGCTCATCTGTTAAATACAAACAGGCAGAATACCTGCGCGACCAGGTTGGCAACACTTTTACAGGTATTATCTCGGGAGTTACAGAGTGGGGTATGTATGTCGAAATTATCGAAAATAAATGTGAGGGCATGATTCGCCTGCGCGATATATCCGATGATTTTTATACTTTGGACGAGAAAAACTATTGCATCATTGGCCAGCGTAAAAAGAAAATTTACCAGTTGGGTGATGAAGTGAAAATCAGGGTTAAAAATGTTGATTTGACCAAGAAGCAAATTGATTTTTCGTTAGTACAGGATTGATATTTTAGGTGAGTGGTTGATTAGTTGAATTTTTAACTCAATCAACCTAATCCAACGCAATCAACTCAATCAGCCGTTAACTACAAACATGAAACAACTTACAGAACTACACGCCATGGTGAGCAAGGCTGTAGACGAACTTACTTTTCCGGCATATCCTACCGATCTTTACGAACCTATAAGCTATATACTTTCGCTTGGCGGTAAACGCCTGCGCCCTGCCCTGCTGCTAATGGCCTGCGACCTGTTTGGCGGCGATGTGGAAAAAGCGATAGAGCCCGCCCTGGCCATCGAAGTGTTCCACAACTTTACGCTGATGCACGATGACATCATGGACAAGGCTCCCTTGCGCCGTGGTAAAATTACAGTGCACGAAAAATGGAACGCCAATGTTGCCATACTATCCGGTGATGCCATGATGGTAGAAGCCAACAAATTCATGATGAAGGTTGACGATGCCATTTTGCGCCGGGTAATGGATGTTTTTAACGAAACTGCCACAGGTGTATGCGAAGGCCAGCAAATAGACATGAGCTTTGAGCAACGCAACAATGTACAGATAGATGAATACCTGGATATGATTCGGCTTAAAACCGCTGTATTATTGGGTGGTACATTAAAAATAGGCGCCATTATTGGCGGTGCCGGATTAAGCGACGCGCAATTGTTGTATAGCTTTGGGGTAAACCTGGGCATAGCTTTCCAGTTACAGGACGATATACTGGATGTTTACGGCGATCCGGAAAAATTTGGCAAACAGGTTGGCGGTGATATCCTATCCAATAAAAAAACATATCTGCTTATAAAAGCAGTTGAACTGGCTAAAGGCAGCCAGGCAACCGCACTTCAACATTGGCTAAATCTTGAAGAATTTACTGCTGCCGACAAAGTTGCAGCCGTAACGGCTATTTATGACAGCTTGAATATCAGGAGTTATGCCGACGATGCGATGCAAGCTTATGCAGAGATGGCATTTAACGCCCTGGATCAGATCAATCTGTCGGAAGATCGCCGCCAGTATTTAAGGCAGTTTGCCGATAATTTGCTGGTGAGGGAGTATTGATTATATTTAGGGAATGAAGAAGGTGAATATGACGGTTGCATCCTAACATAAAGTACAATTTTGCCAAAATTATTTATTTAAGTGGCTTAGGCAAAAGAAGACAAACTATGAAAAAAATCGATCTTGTATCTGACTTTCAGAAAATATCGATCGTACAGATCCGAGAGGCTTACTTCAGGGAGCGTACAGAATCTGGAGAGTTAGTATTTGAAGTTGTGCTTTGGTCAGGATATTTCGGAATGATCTTAGATCTCTATCCCGACTATCAAGAATTACCGCGCGAAAGTATCATATACAAATATCGCTGGTCTGCTGACTATGAGTTTGACACTTGGGGTGATGAATTTAACGGGGAGGTGCAGGTGGATCGACTTGAAGAATTCTACGATCATATGAAATCTCTCGTTATTACAGAAGAATTAAATGCGCAAAAAGAATATAATGCTATTCTTGAAATATGTGAATCGGCGATAAAGAATAAGAACAAACTATTCTTTATTGCCGATTATTAATGTTGCCGAAACCCAATTTTTTACAATATTTGTATATACCCTGTTGGCGTATCTTGAATAGTGAACTCTTATGGTTGACTTGAACGTTACAAAAAATTGTAAAAATGGAGGCAATATCAAACTTGTTTCGAGGCCATGGACATAGAGCTACAATTTATTTCACATTAAGTGAATACGCCAAATAATGAAGAAAACATTACTCACAACATTGGCACTGCTCGCCGTAGTAGTATCCAGCGCCCAAACCCTCACTTCCGGCGGCAAGCTTAAACCAGAGCAAGCCATTATGGATGTGCGCCATTACACCATCGCCTTGAATGTTGATCCGGTTCAAAAAACTATTGATGGTTATACCACCATTGATGTGATTATGGCTCAACCTACCAAGGTATTACTTTTTGATCTGTTGGATTCCCTAAAGATCAGTAATGTTTTGGTAAACGGTAAAAAAGAGCAATTTATATATCAAAACAACCTGATTACTATAAGTACAGCGAAAGAATTACCTGCCGGTAAAACCACCGTTAAAGTGATATATGGCGGCAAGCCCCATGTTGCCCGTCGCCCGCCCTGGGATGATGGATTTACGTGGACAAAAGATTCTACCGGGCACGCCTGGGTTGCCATCACAGCTGAGGGTACCGGGGGGAAACTTTATTTTCCTTGTAAGGATCATCCGTCCGATGAACCGAATGAGGGTGTTGATATAATGATAACCGTGCCTAAAGACCTTGTAGTTGCCGGCCCGGGCTTGCTGCAAAAGGTAACCAAAAGCGGCGATAAAGCTACTTATCATTGGAAAACCAACTATAGCATCAACAACTACAGTATCTTATTTAACGTCGGCGATTATACGGTGGTAAGCAGGCCATATAAAACCGTTAATGGCACTACTGTACCCATCCAGTTTTATGTGCTGAAGGAGGATGCCGCCAAGGCCAACCGCCACCTGGATATTTTTGAGCAAACCATCAGCATACAGGAAAAATACTTCGGCGAGTATCCATGGGCCAAAGAGAAAATAGGCATAGCCGAAACGCCGCACCTGGGTATGGAGCATCAAACCATGAATGCCTATGGCAACAAATTCAGGTACAGTAAACTCGGCGGAAAGGATTTTGACTGGCTGATGCATCACGAATTTGGCCACGAATGGTGGGGCAACAAAGTAACAGCCAAAGACTGGGCCGATTACTGGATCCACGAAGGTATTTGCACCTTTGGAGATGCCATGCCCATACGGGAATTGGAAGGCGAACAAGCCTATATTAAACACTTCCAGCAAGCTGCGCTTTCATTTGGCAACAAAATCCCTTTGGTAATAGGAAAAGATATCGACGAAGAGGCTGCTTATAATGGTGATATTTATGGCAAGGGCGCTTTCTTTATGCATACGCTGAGATACATCATGGGCGACACTATCTTCTTCCCAACTATAAAAAGCTTTGTTACAAGTCCCAAATACACCTATAGCAACCTGGTTACTACTGCAGATGTACAGGAATATTTTAGCAAAGCAGCCGGTATTGATTTGAAACCCTTATTTGATCTCTATATTTATTCTGTTAATAAACTCGAAGTTCATGTAACTGCAAAACGCGGCGATAAGTACCTCATCCAGCTTCAAAATATTGACATGCCCCTACCTATCGACATTAGTGCGAATGGCCTTACCAAGCGATACACCCTCGACAAAAAGGGACTGACAATCACCAGCAAAACAATGCCTGTTATTGATCCGGATACTTATTATTTGAAGAAACTGATTATTGAATAGCTACCATCCGACATTATTGCTAAGTTCATTTGCCCATGAAAAAAACCTTAACCTTGTTAATAGTATTTATCGCAGCGTGTACCTATCGGGCCAAAGCCCAAAATACAGATCAGGCAGATTCCGTTTACAGCATGGCAGATGTAATACCTGAATTTCCCGGAGGCGAGCGTCAGTTTTCGTCCTTCCTTGTCAAAAATATCCGATACCCGGCAAGTTGCCTCAAAAGAGGGATTAAGGGAACGGTGTTCGTAAAGATAATAATTGAAAAAGATGGGGCGGTAAAATATGCCTATTGCGTCCGTTCGGTGGATGCGGATATCGACAATGAGGCTATCCGTGTTTTAAAACTCTCGCCAAGATGGAAGCCGGCAACAGTGGGCGGTAAACCTGTAAGAGTGTATTATACAGTACCAATCTCCTTTACTCCTGCCGCTATAAGGCAATAAAAAAATCCCCGATCAAACTGACCGGGGATTTCTTATATCTATAAAGCTTTGCTAATTACTCAGCTGCTGCTTCTTCAGTATCAGCTTTTTTTGCTTTTGGAGCTGCTGCTTTCTTTGCTTTTGGAGCTTCTTCTGCAACAGGTGCTGCTTCAACTACCGCTGGCGCTGCTGCTACTTCGGCAACTGCTTCTGTAGCCGGAACAACTGAAACGTATGAACGGTTATCAGCTTTTTTGCGGAAAACTACAATACCTTCGGCTAATGCGAATAAAGTATGATCTCTGCCGATACCTACGTTAACGCCTGGGTTGTGTTTAGTACCACGCTGACGAACGATGATGTTACCTGCAATTGCTGGCTGACCACCGAAAATTTTGATACCTAAACGTTTGCTATGCGACTCGCGGCCGTTTCTGGAACTACCGGCCCCTTTTTTGTGTGCCATTGTTTATATCTTTTATGAGCTGATAAATCGGCTCGGTTTAAAACTTTAAATTATAATGTGATACCAGTGATCTCGATCTTGGTAAATTGCTGACGGTGACCGTTTTTCTTTTTGTAACCTTTTCTACGTTTCTTTTTGAAAACGATTACTTTATCACCTTTTAAATGAGACAAGATCTTAGCCGATACTTTAGCGCCTTTCAAATCAGAACCTAATTTGAATGAACCTTCGTTTTCTGCTAACAATACACTGTCAAATTCAATACTAGCGCCCTCGTCACCTTGTAACCTGTGTACAAAGATCTGCTGGTCTTTTGCAACCTTAAATTGCTGTCCTGCTATACTTACTATTGCGTACATGTTTGTTAATTATTGTTTTAAAATTCGAGGTGCAAATATAGGGATTGGTTATTTAATAAACAACCCTGCCGCCTTTTATTTTTTCAGCCTTCTTTCTGCCGTTGTTAAACTTTGATCAATTTCTTTGATCAGCTGTTTATTAGCATCTATCAATTTAGGATCGCCTGGAAAGTTCGAATCAAAAACAACCCGTTTGGTTTTGGTTTTATATTTAAACTCGATGATATAACGCACAGGTTTTTCTTTAACAGTATCTCCCCTCTCATTCGATGGAAAATCCCAGAAACCCAGGCCGGCCGCTTTATGGTGCAGGTATAACAAGTCGTTATCGGTAAGCCTGATGTGTGTTTTTACCAACGAATCGCGTTTATTCAAATATTGATAATCGCCTGTTTTAGAATTGAACTGATTTACCAGGCTATCCTTCAGGCCATACTGAATAGATATGGACTGAAAATCGGCATACCGGTAAGGTGCGTTTTTAATCATCATACCGTAATAGTAGATACAGTATAGCAGGAAAGGAATAACGATAGTGGAGATGAGAAATATTTTTTTAGTAGTACTGGACATTTAGTTAGTGAATTGTATTTATGTATAATTTGTAATTTGTTTCTAAGTTGCTAATGCGAGATATAAAGTGATAGCGCTTTTCCTTCTTGTCATCTTGAGGAACGAAGCATCTGTCAGCTGTCTATAATCCATAGAAAATAGTTTGCGAACAGATGCTTCGTTCCTCAGCATGACAGTCTTAGGTGATAGTACTTTGTTCAATTAGTTTGCCATCCAACTCGCCTTCCCACTTGCTTACAACTGCGGTAGCCATGGCATTGCCCAAAACATTCGTTGCCGACCTACCCATATCTAACAACGGATCTATCCCTATCAACAGGAACAATCCTGCCTCGGGGATATTAAACATTGATAGCGTTCCTGCAATAACTACCAAAGATGCCCTTGGCACGCCCGCTACACCTTTGCTTGTGAGCATCAGCACCAACAGCATCGACAACTGGTGCCCAAACGATAAATGAATATCATATGATTGCGCCAAAAACAATGATGCAAAGGTCATATACATCATGCTACCATCCAAATTAAATGAATACCCCAATGGTAATACAAAACTCACAATTTTGTTGCTGCAGCCAAAACGCTCCAGTTCTAACAATACTTTTGGGTAAGCAGCCTCGCTGGTCGAAGTGCTGAAAGCGATAAGCATAGCATCTTTTATACTATTAATCAGCCTGAACACAGGTTTACGCAAAACAATAAAACCTGCTGATATAATAATGAGCCAAAGCAACACTAACGAAAAGTAGAATTCTCCTATAAATATGCCGTAGGTTGATAAAACACCTAAGCCCTGCTTGGCAATTACCGCTGTTATCGCGCCAAATACGGCAACAGGGGCCAGTTTCATCACATAGCCGGTTATCTTTAATATCACATGTGCAATAGCATCCATGGCTTTAATGACAATTTTACCTTGCTCACCAACCGCCGCTGTGGCTATGCCAAAAAATAGCGAAAACACCACAATCTGCAGTATCTCGTTATCGGCCATCGATTTAATAAAGCTTGAGGGGAACACATGCCCGATAAATTCGGTTAGCGACAGTGCCGATTTCTTGATGCCGGTACTTAAATGGCTGTCTGGCAACGGCAGGTGCATGGTTTTGCCTGGTTCAAATAAGTTAACCAGCAGCATTCCTAATAATAACGACACTAAAGTGGCACTGACGAACCAAAGCATCGTTTTACCGCCTATCCTGCCTACTGCTTTAATATCGCCTACTTTTGCCACGCCAACCACCAGCGTTGTAAATACCAGCGGCGCCACAATCATCTTTATCAAATTCAGGAAAATCTTGCTTAAAATATTAAAGCCTTCCAGTTTATCTTCCCTTAAGGTGCTATTATCCTGTTGTAATTTGGCTTCGGCCTTGCGTTGTAGCTTTAATGTTTGAAAACCAGCGGTAGTGGTGTCTGTCGATGCCAGCAAGTTTTTGTCGATGGCTTTAATGTGCGCATCAGCTGTACTTATATTAGCATTAATTTTATTGATTACGTTGGTGTTGTATATATAACCAACTATTACACCGGCGATAAGCGCTATAAAAATATACAGCGTAAGCTTGCTTTTTTTTTGCATGGATTTTGATCAGTTGACAAAAGTAGTGAAATAGAATCAAGAGTTAAGAATCGGGGCGGAAAGAATCAAGAGTCAAGACAGGAAAAATTAAGCAGCAAACAGATGGCTACCCTTTTGACTCTTTGTCGTCCACAAACTGCTCTCTTATTAATTTGTATTGTTATTGAGAGGTTGTACCGGTCTCGATTTTGACTCTTTTAAAACATTTATTGAAGACTTGCGCTTGTCTTGGCTCTTGATTCTTGACTCTCTTAAAACATTTTGTATATATTGGCAACCAGAATTGATCATGTCTTGATTCTTGGCTCTCAATTCTTGATTCTATTAAAAATGACGGTTACTACCTACGGACTACAGCATATCAAAAAAGAAATACAGCATTTGCCGCATGAGCAGTTGTCTGAGTTATTGCTTCGGCTGGCGCGTTATAAAAAAGAAAACAAAGAGTTGCTGGCCTATTTGCTGTTCGAAGCTTACGATGAAGCCGCCTTTATAGAAAAAGTTAAAGCCGAAGCAGGGTTCATGTTTAGCCAGTTGCCGGCGCTGAGCTATAACGCAGCTAAAGGCATGCGCAAAATATTACGTTTATTGAGCAAATACACTAAGTTTACCGGCTCAAAAATGGCCGAGATTGAGTTTTTGCTAAATTTTTGTAGTAATTACCTGGAGTATGCCGACAGACGGACCTCATACAAACCAATTCGCCTGATATTAACCCGGCAAGTTGAAAAGGTAAAAACGTTAATAAATAAACTACATGAGGACCTGCAATATGATTTTGCCGATAGCTACAATGCATTGATAACAGATGCCGAAAAAAAATTGAACTGGTTTAAAAAGAGTGATTACCTGTTGTAACATATGTACACTAAGATAATCTAACCTATATAAATTCTATTAACAGTGGCCAACAAAGAAGCAGCATTCAAGGAAATTTATGCAGCTAATTCTAAAAAAATTTTCCATTTGTGCTATGGTTATACCGGCGATGATGACGCCGCGAACGACCTGCTACAGGAAACTTTTTTAAAAGTATGGCAAAACCTGGATAAATTCCGCAACCAGGCCATGATCTCTACCTGGATCTATCGTATTGCCGTAAACACCTGCCTAACCTACCTGCGATCGGAGAAGCGACAGGCAAAAGACGAACTTACCGAACAAATAGCCGAAACAAAACGAGAGGAATTTTCTGAAAAGAATGAACAGGTTGCTTTACTGTATAAATGCATATCAAAACTGGAAGAATCGGAAAGAATTATTATAACACTGGTGCTTGATGAAGTGCCGTACCCCGAAATAGCAGATGTTTCGGGCATATCAGAAGGGAATTTGAGGGTGAAAATTTATCGTATTAAACAGAAGTTAACAGAATTATATAACCAATATGAAAGACTTTGATCATTTGATGTCGGTTTGGCAGGGACAGCCAAAGCAAGATCAGCTTTCAGTGGATGACGTGCTGAAGCAGGTAAAGAAGGGGATTCGCGGCATAACCAACAAGTTGTATTGGACAATTGTGGCCATGGTGGCCGTTACAGTATTTGCCGCCATCGTTACATTTTTCCTGGCGTTCAAGTCGGGGGTTACAACGGCGGGTATTTTAATAGTATTGCTTACCATGCTGATGTATTTGGCGCTTACCGTAAGGCACTATCACATTTTAAGCAAGCGCGACGCAACTATTAATCCGGCCGACTACCTGGACAGCCTGAAGGAATATCAGAAAACAAGATCTAAAATCACAGGCTGGTTTTATTACATTTATATATTGCTGATAAGCGCCGGGCTTGCACTATATTTCATCGAAGTTTTGGAGAAATCTTCGCTGGCATTTAAAATAGGCACTTATAGCTCTATCGTTATCTGGTTTTTGTTTACCACCTTTTACTTAAAGCCAAGGATGTTTAAAAACGAGGAAGAAAAACTAAACCTGATGATTGACCGCCTGGTACGTTTGAAAGAACAGTTTGATTAATGACGTCCCTTAAAGATTGTTATGCTGAGTTGTTAAAATTTGGCAAAATTCTGAAGGGGAATGACGTCGAAAAAAGGGTTGTCATGCTGAGCCTGTCGAAGCATGGTGGGCAAAGGCCTCTCCGCGCGACCCTTCGACAGGCTACCCATGACATATACAATTTCCTGTCATCCTGAGGTACGAAGGATCTATCAGCTCTGCATGATCGATAGCAAAGTTCGCGAATAGATCCTTCGTACCTACCCATGCCATATCCAATTTTCCTGTCATCCTGAGGTACGAAGGATCTATCAGCTGTGTTTTACCGATAGAAAAGTTCGCGAATAGATCCTTCGTACCTCAGGATGACAGTCTTTTATTTTTGAATGTCATTTCACCTTCAGAATTTCGCGAAATTTTATCACTCAGGCTGACAGGCCTCCCGCCTCGAAAATACACGTTATGGGTAGGCACGAAGGATCTATTCGCGAACTTTGCTATTGGTCATGTACGGCTGGTTTATGAGCGACGGCAAAAGGCAGGCTTACTTTCCCCTGTTAATTAACAGCTGCATCACCTGCTCCCGTAATTGCCTGCTGATGGGTACCTGGTGCGGGCCTACATCCAGCATATTGCCATCAATTGAAGATACCTTATCATACGCCACAAAGTACGATTTATGCGTTTGTAAAAACTTACGCCGCGGCAATCTTTCGCCAAAGGCTTTTAGCGTACTATGGGTAATAATTTTTTTATTGACGGTTTGTATTGTCACATAGTTTTCCATACCCTGCACAAACAGCACTTCGTCAAAAACAACCTTTTCCAGCTTACCTTCGCTTTTTACAAACAGGTAGTCAAGCTCGCCACTGCTGCTTTTTTGATCAAAATAGTCCTTCGCTTTAAAGGCAGCCTTCATAAATCGCTCAAACGAGATGGGTTTTAATAGATAATCCAGCACATCAAGGTCAAAACCATCTGTGGCATATTCCTTGAACGCTGTTGTAAATATCACTTTTGGCGGATTTTGCAACGACTTTATAAATTCAACCCCAGTTAAATGCGGCATCTGGATGTCTAAAAAAAGCAGATCGACAGGCTGTTGCTTCAGCACTTCGCTCAGTTCCATCGCGTCCTCACATTGCGCTTTTAAATCAAAAAAACTGGTCTTTTCCACATAACCCTGCAAGCCCTTGCGCGCAAAAGGTTCATCATCGGTTATTATACAGGTTATCAAGCTCATACATTAAATTCTATTGCCAACGCTGCCGAAAAACGATTTCCTTCACGGCCAACAGTTAACCTATGTTTATCCGGATACAACAACTGTAACCGGCGTCGTAAATTCTCTAACCCAATACCTGTGTAGTTTTCTTTAGGCTGTATTTGCACCGGCATATCATTCACTGCGGTAAAAATAAATTTCCCATCATTAATAATCGCGCTGATGCTAATTTCAAAATTGCCGCCCGCGTATTTAAAAGCATTTTCAACTAATGGCAGCAGCAGTAGCGGGTAAATTGGCTGGTCTGTTAACTTTTTATCAAAACAAATATTAAGCTTCAATTTACTGCTGGCTCTTATTTGCTGAAAGCGGATGTAGTTTTGCAGGTATTCCAATTCGTGGCTAATAGGCACCTGTTGCTGCTGATCGTAAAGTTGATACCTTAACAAACTGGAAAGCAATTCTGTACTTTGCTTGGCCGCCGGCACATCCTCATCCATCTGAAAATAAATGGTGTTTAAAGCATTAAACAAAAAGTGCGGATGATATTGGGCTTTCAAAAACTTAAGTTCGGTTTCTAACTGATCGGTAGTCAACTTTTCCAATTGTACCTTGTTGGCAATGTAGGCCTTTAACCATGTGCTGCTACGGGCTATACCATAATAAATAATGGCATATAAGGTTGGTATCATGGTGAGGTCTGCCAGATCACCCCAGGATAGGCCATCGTCGGTCAGTGCAGCCATTGGAGTAAATATCAGGTTCACCAAAACCAGGTTAGCAAACACCAGTATAATTAATTCTCTTACTACTCCCCGATAATTAAATTGCAGTGGCCAGCGCCTGTCATAAAACCGAAAGAGCCACTCAAATAAATATATGCCTGCATAGCCCACCAATACACTGCAGCTCATTTCAAGGACATTTAAACCCCAGTCTCTTTTCCAAAACATTTCATCATGTTCAGTGTCATGCAGCAGCCTTACGGTAAAATATACCAGCAGGCCATACAACGCGGGGGAAATATATTTTCTAAAAAACCTCATGGGAAAAGAGTCAAGAGTTAAGAATCAAGATTTAAGACTAAGGCCGTAATTTGATCTTGTTTAAGGTATGATAATTGTTTATGCTATGCAACAATGATTACACAGCCACCCTATTTATATAGCAGATATAACATCAGTTTCCGTAATAGCAGGCACTATTCCCACATCCTTTGGATTGTTGGCGCTTGATTTTTGATTTTTCTCCAAAGGTTTCATACCAAAAAGAAACCGGGTTAAGGCATAAGGTTGTATAAGCAAATGGTAAGTAAGCACCGTAACAAAAAAGGTAATGCCCACAGTGTAAATATATTTTGAAAGGATACTTTCATTTTGTGTTTGTACAATGTAGTATACAACCAAAACGATCACCGTTTGATGCAGGATATAAAAGGGATACACTGCCTGGTTAAGGTAGTTGAGTGTTTTATGTGTGCGGTTAAGGTAACGTTTGCCATAGCCTACCAAAGCCAGCACCCAGCCCCATGCAATTATCGGGCGTAGCGCGGTAAAGCCATAACTAAACATGATGTTTTGAAACGGCCAGCCGGGATGCAATGGTTCAATCCCATTCCAGCGCATTACTTCCCATGTCATCAGGCTTAAAAAACCAACAGCTAAACCAAAACGACGATTACGTTCAAGACTGTCCATCAATTTAGGTTGGAGGATACAGATAAAACCTACCAGAAGGAATAATAGCCAATATACAAAATAACTACCATCGTGGATCAGGTCGTTTGTTTCGGGCAAATCCCAGCTTGTAAAAGTAAACCATAAGATTCCCGGTAGCATTAATAAATAAACCCATTTTCCCCTTGCCAAAATCGCCAATCTTTGTTTAAAGCCGTCACTTTTTGATGATATCATCCAGGCAAATACCGGCGCAAACATTAAATCGTAAATAAACAAATAGGCAATAAACCAAAGGTGATGCCAGCTGAAACTGCCTTTGGGATAAGGCACAAAATTAAATACACTTGCATAAAAGTGCCAGTAGCTGCCGTGATAGCCATTTGCCAGCCGCTCCATATAAATTTGAGGAGGGACAATGATAAACATGCCCACCAGTAATGGAATAAACAGCCTGCGGAAGCGTAAACCGATGAAGTTTAAAGTAGATCGCCGCTGCATCATGTAGTAACTCACGGTACCAGAAATAAAAAAGAGCAGCGGCATGCGAAAAAGGTGTAAAAAATGATTTGATTCCATCATCAGGTTACTGGTTTCGGCATTTTTAATATGCCAGCCATCTTCGGCAACATAAGGCATGGCCGAATGAAAAAATAACACCCCAATGATGGATAAAATCCTTAACCAATCGAGGTATGTTTGTCGTTGTGTGATTTCCATAAAGTTTTCTTTTTTATCAAAAGAAGCAACTTGATGTAACCCCTTAAAATTAGTTTGACCAATGGTTGTAAACCTTTGACCAACGGTTGGAGAAGAGTCAAGAATCAAGAGTCAAGAATTAAGACAGAAGAATTGCATGATGCAAAAACATGTATTTTTTACGCAAATCAAAAGCCCAATCCTTTGGAGATGATTTAGGTGAGGCTTCCTACCCTTTCAAAAACGGGTTAAAATTCCGGGTCCCTATCTCCATACCAGCCGCACGACAAATTGTTTTATCGCCAAATTTAAAGTTGATATTATCCATAGCCTGGTAAAGACGGATGCGTTCCTCATTATCTTCAAACAGGTTAATCTGGTAGCGGCCGCTTGCGAGGTTACTCAACCTTACCCCTATCAGCCTGATGGGGCGGTGCTGGTTCCAGGCTTTTTTAAGCAAATTTTTAACACCGGGCAACAGGATATGCTCGGCTGCGGTAAGGGCTATCTTTTGCTGCTGGGTGTGGGTTTCAAAGTTGGCATACCTGATTTTGATAGCCAGGCACGATGCCAGTTTATTCTCTCGCCTAAGTTTGGATGATAGTTCTTCGGTCATCGAAACCAATATTGTTTCAATCGTTCGATGATCATTTACATTGATATCGAATGTATGTTCTGTCGATATAGATTTACGGTCGGAATGGGGTACAATCTCACTATGATCTATCCCATGCGCTTTTTCCCAAAGGAAAATCCCTGCTTTGCCAAAAACAGTTTCTAAAAACTTAAGGTTGGCGCGTTGCAAGTCGCCAATTTTTTCTATCCCATACTGATAAAGTTTTTGGGCTGTGCTTTCGCCAAGGCCGGGAATCTTCCCTATCGGCAATGGCGCCAGGAATTTTAATTCTTCGCCGTGCTTAATAAACAGCTGCCCGTTTGGTTTTGAAGCATTGGTAGCCATTTTTGCCACCGTTTTGCCCGATGCCATCCCAAAGGAAATAGGCAAGCCCGTTTCTCTGATAACACGTTGCCTAAGGTTTGATGCTACCTGGTAACAATCATAAAATCTATCCATACCGGTAAGGTCGATATAAAACTCATCAACCGATGATTTTTGGAATAGTGGTACCGAGTCCTGGATGATATCCGTAACCTCTTTGGATGCTTCGGAATAGCGGTCATGTGAACCACGCACTATAGTAGCATGCGGGCAAAGCTTCATAGCCTGTTTCATTGGCATGGCCGAGTGGATGCCAAATTTACGGGCCTCATAACTACAGGAGGCTACTACCCCTCTATCTGCCGAACCACCAATAAGCACAGGAATACCAATAAGTGCCGGGTTAAACTTACGCTCTACCGACACAAAAAATGAATCGAGATCGATGTGTACGATATGTCGTTTTTGATCCATGAAACAAATTTGCTAATTAATTTGGTATTTTACTAATAATATTAGTATTTTTGATTCACAGAAATTTAGAATATGAGGATGTACGAAGATCATTTAATGCTGCTTTCGCCACCAGAGATAATCAGGGCCGAAATTGCCCGCTATAAAAAGGCATCGACAAGGCTCATTGGAGATTATCAAGGTATGAACTCGCCTGCTCATATTTCAATCCAGCATACGGAACGTCAAAAGCCGTTCATGACTGATAGAAACATTGACTTGTTAGAAACAGAATTGAGAAGCTTGCCGCCCGTATTACTGCATATCGATGGATTTGGAAATTTCCCGCATCTGCACGGCAAATTTACCATATACGCCAATATACGGTCGACACCGGCGGTTGATGATTGGTTTAACCATTTAAAGAAAAAGCTAAAAATAAGAAAAACGCTTGTGCCCCATATAACCATCGCCAGGAATATTGGAGAAAACGATTTTAACACATTATGGCCCCATTTGAGGCATAAAAAATTGATAGAGCCCTTTTGGATAAACGCGCTTACCGTAGTAAAACGCGATACGTTTGACCCCTATGCCAAATGGGAGTTTTTTAAAGCCTTTGAATTTAAAAATCAGCAAGGCTTTATTGGTACCGAAAACATTGAAGCCGGCCGGATTGAAATGGCCGGTCAGGATCAGACCAGTTTATTTGAAACAATTTAATTAGCAAATATATGAATTCGCCATTTTTTCACTTCGTATTGTCCTTGCCCGATCATGTTAATACCGAGATTGTTAAATTAAAAAATGAAGCCCGGCGTATAATCGGCGATTACCCCGGCATGGGGTCGAAGCCCCATATAACTACCAACAATTATCCAAAGCACCCCATCCATGTGCATGACCATGGCTTTTCGATGTTTGAGCGAAGGTTAACAGCCTTGCCGGCAGTTGTTTTTGAGATAGATGGCTTTGATTGCTTTAACGAAAACAACGGCTATAACAAAACCATTTACGCGAAGCTGAAGATAAGCGACCATAATACCTACTGGCTTAAATTATTGTGGGATATAGTAGGCAAAGGCAGCGGAACACCACACATTACCATAGCACGCGGACTTACCCCCGAACAATTTAATTTACTTTGGCCCTATTTTCAAAGGAAAGAGTTGAAAAAGAGGTTTGTGGTATCAAAATTCACCATTTTAAAAAACCTGGTTAATTCCGGTTCGTCGGTGTATCGCGAATTTGAGTTCAAAGGTTCGGCCGATTCATTAAACAGTGTGTACCAGGAATATTTAATGCGGCATGTAAAAAACACAGCTGCCGTTAATAAACAAACCAGTCTTTTTTAACCGAATATGAGCCTTAAATATTATCTGACAGTATTGTCTCCGCCAGATCGTATTGATCAAAAGATAAAAGCTTTTAAAAAAGCGTGTTTTAACCGCATAGGTAATTTCCAGGGGATGAATTCGCGTGCGCATATTACTTTAGATATTAACAGCGACGAGGTTGATCCCGGCTCACAGAAACCAAAACTTATTGGCCCTTTTTATGATATGGTCGATTTTATTATCAGGCGCACTGTCATTGTGCATAACATCAGGATCATAGGGTTTAACTTTTTTTCGCATGGGCCGGCCTTTCGTACCATTTATGCCGAAATAGAACTGGATAAAGAAACATCCGATTGGTTTACCGCCATTAAGGATTTGTTGATGATAAAAAAGCTCCATCCACACATTACCATTGCGCGTAAAATACCTGTGGAAGCATTTAACACCCTGTGGCCGCATTTTGTAAAAATTGAATACAAAGATGAGTTTTTAGCCGATGGCATAACTGTGTTGGAAAAAGAAGCCGACACCAAATTTGATAGCTATAAAGTATATAAAAAAATCCCTTTCGACAGAAAGCTGGCCGTGGCATAAACACTCATATTGAATAAAAGAACCTAAACCTTAACATAAAACCTTGTTGGCTTTAAACCTATAACCTTTTATTAATTATTACTTAACCCTAAAAATTTCACAATGAAAAAAATTTACCTCCTGGCTATTTTAGCCGCCGGCATTACGCTTTCTGCGAGTGCCCAAAAATTAGAAAAACCAGAGATTGATAAGATCAAAGGAGACACCACGTGGAAAACATCCGATGAAAGAATTTACACACAATTGGGCTTCGCAACAGGCAGGCTATTATATGTTTACGCAGAGAAAATAGGAACAAGTTACGTGCTGTGTTTCAGGATAGATAATATGAATGGTCCCCGGATATGGTCTATAGGTCCGGCCAACATTACCAATATTAAGTTTACTGATAACAGCGTACTGGATTTAAAACCTGATGCAGGCGGTGATGCCCATGTAACTTACGGCTCGCAGGCCGACCGGGTTATTAACCTGGTATATTATAAACTGGAAAAAGATGATATCGAAACATTGAAAACCAAATCAGTTTCAATTATCCGGATCGCGACTGATGGTGCCGCTAATTTCGATTACGAGATCAAACCAAAAAACGCTGATCTGATCAAAAAAGATCTTGAATTGATATTAACAAAGTAAAAAATAAAGGGGGCGGTTAAATAACCGCCTTTTCTATTTCTGTCGGCCAAAAAACGTTGTAAATTTTAAGAATAGGCGGCTCACGCGCATTCCAGGTCGGCGAAACGCTGGGGTTTATGGCCGATGTAACCCGGAACGGGCAATAAACAACAATCTATTCGTTTAGCTATCAGCGGATAAGCCTTTTTTAACAATTTATTAACCTGATACGCATCCTTTTTCTATATTTGCCCCGGGGTAAGTCTTTTACGGCCAGCTCCTCTTGAACTCCCCCAGGGTGGGAACGCAGCAAGGGTAGAGAGTTGAGCGGCGCGATAAAAGTAGCTTACCCTTTTTTTGTGCCTATATTTTTCCCGGCAAAAAACTATCCTCAAAGGGATGTCAAAAAAATAAATCCGAAATCGAAAATCCGAATTCCGAAATCCTCCCACAATTCTCTCTCAAAAACTGCCTATCTTAGCGGCATGCTCGATATACTGATTATAGGTGGCGGCCCGATAGGCTTAGCTTGCGGACTGGCAGCCCAAAAAGCAGGGTTAAGTTTTGTAATTGTCGAAAAAGGCTGCCTGGTAAACTCGTTATATAACTATCCTTCAACCATGACCTTTTTCTCAACTTCAGAGAAATTGGAGATTGGCGGCGTACCTTTTGTAACCGTTCATAACAAACCTACCCGTAATGATGCCTTGGAATATTACCGCAGGGTTGCTCTATCCAACAACCTTCCACTCCATTTATTTGAGGAGGTAACCAACGTAAAAGCCGAAGATGATGCCTATACAATAGCAACAAGTAAAACAACGTACCGGGCAAAAAAGGTTATCGTATCTACCGGCTTTTATGACATCGCGGTTAATTTAAATATCCCCGGCGAAGACCTTCCCAAAGTAAAACACTATTACCAGGACCCGCATTATTATACCTCGCAAAAAGTAGTGGTGGTTGGCTCCAGCAACTCGGCTATAGATGTGGCCCTGGAAACCTATCGGAAGGGCGCCGATGTTACTATTGTGGTACGTGGGCCGGAAATTAGCAGCAGGGTTAAATACTGGGTACGGCCTGACATCATTAACCGGATAAAAGAAGGCAGCATCAAAGCTTATTTTAACTCCAATCTTGAAGCCATCCGCGAACATGAGGTTGATATTAAAACACCCGATGGATTGATTACAATCCCCAACGACTTTGTAATGGCCATGACCGGCTATAAACCCAATTTTGATTTCCTGAAAAAACTGGGCATTATCCTGTCCGAAGATAAATTCATCCCCCAATACAATCCCGAAAGTATGGAAACCAATTTGCCGGGTTTATACCTTGCAGGCGTAGTTTGCGGCGGCTTAAACACACACCTTTGGTTTATAGAAAACTCGAGGGTACACGCCGATATGATATTGGATGACATCGTAGCAAAAAAGTAAAATACACTAATAGTTTGCCTTTATTAGTGTTTCGCCAACAGTACAAAGTCGTAAGTCTAAAGTTGAATTTTTTCTTTTTCGACTTAAAACTCAAGACTTTGGACTAAAAACTATCCGTCAATTTATCCTTGACGTGACTCTATCTATATTCCAATCACAAAAAATACCTCCCCTTCGTATTGGTCTCACAAAGATCAGAAAGCTTGATTGCCCTTTAATATTCCGGGCAATATTCATTTAGCAAACCTGCCACATAAATCCCTGGCATCCTTTGTAAAAAACAAAAACCCTCCCAAAGCCACAAAAACCGCAATCGATTGCGAAAAATATCTCAAAAGCCCTCTTTTTAGTGTTTTTACAGCTGAAATTAATCTATTATTTATTTTTTATTAATGATCGCCTCTTCTTTTGTGTCAATAAAATAAACCAATTATAGCACCTGCCAGCCCTCATAAAGGCCAAGGTGATTTATTAACCAACCAAATTAAAACCATGTATCATTACGCACCTAACCCGCCGTAAGTACGCTGCCGCACGCGCTATTTATTGCCCTAACACGGTAAACCAAACCAATTAAACTTAACTATTAACAGAGAGACAATATGAAAAAACTTAGATACTTACTTATACTCCTCTTCCTTTTCCCGCTCGGTTTGTTAGCCCAGCAAACTTCCATCAGCGGAAAGGTCATTGATTTAACCGATGGGTCGGCACTTCCGGGGGTAAGTGTAAAAATTAAAGGTACTACAGCCGGTGCTATAACTGATATAGCAGGAAAGTTTACGCTGAATGTTGCAAATACCAACGTGGTTTTACAGGTATCATATTTAGGCTACCTTACCAAAGAGGTAGTTGTAAAAGACATAAAAGGCGGCACCATCGCATTAACTGCAACTAACAAAACGCTTGATGAAGTAGTAGTTGTGGGTTATGGTGTTCAAAAAAGGGCCACCATAACCGGCTCTGTATCAACACTACAAAGCAAAGAGATTGTAACAACTAAAAACGAAAGTGTTATTAATATGCTTAGCGGTAAAATACCCGGTGTACGCATTGTTCAAACAACTGCCGAACCGGGGTCTTTTGCCAACAATTTAAATATCAGGGGCTTTACAAGTGCTCCATTGGTTGTAATTGATGGTGTAATTGGCGGCGACCAATCAACAATAGGCCGCATGGACCCGAATGAAATTGAAAGCGTTTCTGTACTGAAAGATGCTGCAGCATCTATATACGGTATAAGGGCTGCAGGTGGCGCCATTTTAATAACCACCAAAAAAGGCGGAAAAAACGGCAACATTAACATCAATTATTCTGTTAACAATGCCATCCAAACCTTTTTAGGTATGCCTCAGGGCGTAGGCGCTGTAGATTATATGCTACTTACAAATGAAAAAGTTAAACGCGATTTTGCCAATAATTTTGTATCTAATGTAACCCCGCAATATTCATATGCCGACATCAAGCCATGGCTTGATGGCACCTACAAATCGGCCGACTGGATAGGCATGGTTTTCAGGAAGACAGCCAACCAAATACAGCATAATTTAAATATTGATGGCGGAAACGACAAGATCAGCTATTTCTTCAACTTTGGTTATCAACGGCAGGACGGTGTTTTTAAAACCGGGGACTTAAACTACAACAAATATAATTTCCGCTCAAACGTTACGGCCAATATAACAAAAGGGTTAAAAGGACAGGTATTAACATCAGCCTGGATGGATGAAAAAAACCAGCCTTATACCGACGAATGGACTATTTATAAGTACACCTGGAACCAGATACCTACACACCAGATATACGCTAATGACAATCCTTTATACCCAGCTGTAATTGATGATAACATGAACCCATCTATCATAACCGATGCCGACAAAGTGGGTTCAAAAAGGAGCAGGAACAAAAGTATTACCAGCCAGTTAAATTTAACTTATGACATCCCAGGTATAAAGGGATTAAGTGCAAAGGCCTTATTTAATATTGATTATGGGGTTAATGATTATAATCAGATAAAAAAGACATTCTCTTTATATACTTACAAAGCAGACGACAATAGTTACATACCAAGCGTTGTAAATTCACCTTCGGGCATCACCCGCGCTTATTATACCCACTTAAATACTTTAAGTCAGGTAACTTTAAATTACGCGCATACTTTTTTTGATGACCACAATATCACAGCTATGGCTACCTATGAGCAAAGCCATGAAACTGCTGATAATTTTAACGCATACCGGGATACCGAGATTCCGGTAAATTATTTATTCGGCGGCTTGCAAAATTCCAATATGTATGGTGGAATGGATGCCAACGCTTTGCAGGACCAAGCGCACAGGAGTATTATAGGAAGGTTTAATTATGATTTTAAAGGAAAGTACCTTGCCGAATTCAGTTTTCGCCGGGATGGCACCAGTTTGTATAAACCAGGGGCCGATCAATATGGTTTCTTCCCAGGTGCGTCAATAGGCTGGGTTTTAACAAAAGAGGATTTTATCCGCAAACTAATCTCAGATAACATCCTTTCTAACCTGAAGCTCAGAGCTTCGTACGGTAAAGTTGGTGACGAGCAGGGCAATGCATTCAATTATGTTAATGGCTACACCTATCCGGTAAACAACTACATTTTTGCTTCGAGCGCGGTAAACGGGTCGGCACCAAAACTTGGCAACCCTGGTTTAACCTGGCCAATAAGCACCATAAAGAATATAGCTATTGATTTTGGCTTGTTTGGTGGAAAAGTTGACGGAACTATAGAAGTTTTCAGAAACGACAGGACCGGATTGCCGGCTACCCCTTCGGTTGCTTTACCCGGAACAGTAGGTGCCGATGTGCCCCAGATTAATTACAACAGCGACCGGGTACAGGGTTTGGATTTTAACTTATCGTACAGGAATACCTTTGGTCAATTGGGCGTAAACCTTACAGGTAACATAGGTACAACCCGTTTAAAAAACATGACTGTTCTTCGCAGTAATTCAGGCAACGAGTATTTAAACTGGAAAGAGAACCAAACAAACAGGTATCAGAATGTTTGGTGGGGGCCAGAGTATGCCGGGCAGTTTACTACCTACAAGCAAATATATAATTATGGCGTAAACACGGGCGGTGGCAATAACAATACCATACCCGGCGACTATTATTATAAGGATTGGAACGGCGACGGAGTTATAGATGATAAAGACAGTCATCCTATTGCTACTACCGATATACCACTATACAACTATGGTTTTACCGTAGGCCTAAGCTATAAAGGGTTTGATATGAACATGCTTTTACAAGGCGCAGCCGGGGTTTACGTACAATATGGCGAACAATTTGCAGAACCATTGATGTATGGCAGAAGCGCTTTAACCCGCTTCCTTGACAGCTGGCACACGGCAGATCCTTCGGCAAATGTTTTTGACCCGAATACACAATGGGTACCAGGCTATTACCCTGCAATGGGGTCGCCTGCCGCACAGGGTACAAAAGCAATACAAAATGCCAGCTATCTGCGTGTAAAAACGCTCGAATTTGGTTATTCCTTATCGCCGGCAGTTTTGAAAAGCATAGGTGTTAGAAAATTCAGGATATATGTAAACAGCTACAACCTGTTAACATTTACGGGATTGAAAAACTATGATCCTGAGCACCAGGGGCCAAATCCAAGAGATAACGGCGATTTCAGCAAAGCTTTCGCAGGCTACACCTATCCGATGAACAGAACCTTCAATCTTGGAGCTAACGTTTCCTTTTAGACTGCCGGGCACATCATGAATTATTAACGAATAACTATTGACACATGAAAAGTATACATAAATTTATTATAGCAATATCTATTGGCGTAGGGGTTTCGCTTACTTCCTGCCAAAGGCTGGATATTCTGCCGACTAACATCTTTACTCCCGAGATTATATATGACAGCGAGGCAGGTGTTAAATCGTTTTTGGCAACCATATACCATAATTTACCTATTGAAGACTTTAAATACCGGCCCGATCAGGGGTTTAAAACCGGTGGCAACGATTGGGAAAACTTTTATAATTCGGCCTCGGTTACGGGCGAAGAAGTTGGCCCCTTTGGCGGGATGGATATTGGCGGCGGCTTTGGTTACTGGCCATATGGCGATATCAGGAACGTAAATACCCTGATAGCCGAATTGCCTAAACACGTGGCCAAGCTTGGCCAGCCAACAGTAAATGCCCTTTTGGGCGAAGCTCATTTTTTAAGGGCGTACTATTACTTTGGCATGGCCAAGCGTTACGGGGGTATCCCAATTATTACGGTACCACAAGATCCTGGCGCACCACTGTCAACACTCCAGGTGCACCGCGATAAAGAACAGGCTGTATGGGATTTTATCGGTACCGAGCTTGATTTGGGTTACCAAATGATGCCCGAAACCAGTGACGCGGGCAGGGCCAACAGGTATGTTGCAGCCGCCTTAAAATCAAGGGCAATGCTTTATGCTGCGTGTGTTGCCAGATACGGTTCGGTAAACTTTGTTGATGGCCCGGCACGTGCGCAAGGCTTGGTTGGTATCCCTGCAGATAAAGCGACTGCTTATTTCCAGGCAGCTTACGATGCCGCTAAATTGCTCGACGGTCATTACTCACTTTATAATGCAAATTCAGATAAAGTACAAAACTATGTTGATCTGTTCTTAAAAAGTACAAGCCCTGAAAATATTTTTATAAAACAATATTCTATTGCTACCCACACTGCCCATAGCTGGGATGCTACCATGTCGCCGCGCTATTTTACAGCTAATGCGCTTTCGCGTTCATACCCTACATTAGATTTTGTACGGCTTTGGGGAGAGTTACCGGTAACTAATGGCGATGGTACACCTAAACGTTTTGATAACCGTGCACAATTGATGCAAGGCCTTGAGCCAAGGTTGTTGGCCACCGTTTATTTCCCCGGCGCAACTTTAAGGGGGCTTATGTTTGATATGCAACGGGGCATTTACCCATCTTTTAGCGGAACAGCGGCCGCTGAGGTTGCCAAACAGGCCAATTCCCGCTCATACATACTTGCAGGCGATACAAAAACATTGTACCAGGGCAAGCAGGTAATTGGCTTTACCGGCCCATGGACAGGTGGCGATGAACTAACCCGCACAGGCTTTTATGTGCGCAAATATGTTGATTATAACAAACCCCAATCGGCGGTTGACCTTAACAGGAGCGAGCAGCCCTGGATTGACCTGCGTTATGGCGAGATTTTGTTAAACCGGGCAGAAGCGGCTATGGAATTAGGCAACGCCGGCGATGCATTAACCTCTGTTAACCTCATCAGAAGCCGGGCCGGTGCTACCCCTTACACTTCTATCGATTTAAATAAAGTTCGCAACGAAAGGCGTATGGAGCTTGCATTTGAAAACCAATACTATTGGGATTTAAAAAGATGGCGCACCGCCGATGTGGTGCTTGACAGGGCGCATTTTAAAGGCCTGATGCCATATTATGTGTTGAATGAAAATAAATTCATCTTCTTAGCCGAAACAGAACTGTTTAATCGCGAATACTCTTTCCAGAAGCAATTTTATTATGAAGGTATTCCCGGAGGCGAAATCGGAAAGAACCCTAACCTGCTCCCTAATAATCCAAATTATTAAGAATTTAAATTTTAAGATATGAAAAAACTGATTAGCAGAATTTTGGTGGGCGTAACTATACTTGCAAGTTCTGCATGTACAAAAACAGACAACTACGATGGTCCTAACGCCTCATTCCAGGGCAACATAATTTCGACCGAAGGTGGTAATTTGCCAACATCAGGCGGTAGCACAACAATAAAACTTCAGCAAATTGGCTGGACTACCCCACAAACCATTCCAAGTAAGTTTGATGGAACCTTTCAGGATACCAAGCTTTTTAAAAGCGCATATAAGGTTGTGCCTACAGGTGGCGCTTTCTGGCCGGTTTATGACACCCTGACGGTGAATATTGCCCAAGGCACCAAACACGACTTTGTTGTTACACCATACATAGTTATCAAAAACTTTACAACAAGTTTGACAGGCACAACTTTAACCTTAAAGTTTGATATTACTGCGCCTGTTGTTGCAGGATTGCCAACTATTAAAGATGTACAGCCCTATGTAAATACCACAAAGCTGGTAGGTACAGGAGCTTCTATCAGAGACTTCTCGGATTTAAATGCTGTAACCATCAATAAAGAATTTATTGATCTTACTGATGCCCAAAAATCTATCACCTTAACTGTTCCCAACCTGATACCGGGCCGCACATTTTTTGTACGTGCCGGGGTGCGTTTAAGCGATAGTTTCAACAGCTCCAATTTTTCGGAAATAGTACAGGTGGACGTTCCTAAATAATTTAACCTTAAACCAAAAAAGGAAATGAAATTCATTAAAACAACGATGGTATGCGCCATCCTCATGGCAGGCTTTATAATTGTGGGCTGCCAAAAAGAAAAATATGTTTCGCGGGATACATCAGGCCTTAAAGCCCCTCCCCCTGTTGATACTACAACACCACCAGTTATCGATACATCTGTTGTAATTGACAATTGCGATAAAACCGACGGCTGGCAGGTAGCAGGCGGAGATCCTGTTTTAGCAACAACCGGCAAAAAAGAAGGTACAGGCTACATCCAGGCAACAATAAAAACAGGGCAAGACTTTATGCAGTTTATTAAAACCCTGCCCGCTCCTGTTAACACAAAAGTAACCTTAAGCACCGGCGAATTAAAACTCTGGTTTTATGTTCAGGATGTTTCTTTGCTTAAAGTAGATGGTCAGATACAGTTTAGCAGCGCCGCCGATCCGGATAAAAAGCGCATTGGCTGGGGAATGGATAAAATTATCCCAACATTAACAAATGGCTGGAACCACCTGGAGCTGAAATTTACCGACGGATATGTATCCGGAGATGGTGGCCCGGATTTAACAGCTATGAACTTTATAAAGATATTCTTTTGGACCGCAGCCAAAGCAGCTATCGACCAGAATTTTGGTATCGATGATATCAGGGTTGCTGCCTTGCCGCCGCCGCCACCTGTTGTTTTTGATGCCTGCGACTCAAAAGACGGCTGGCAAACAGTAGGCGAGGTAAATATTACAACTACCGGCCAAAAAGAAGGTACAGGTTATATCAAAAATACCATTGCAAATGGTGGCGACTTTATGCAATTTATTAAAGACGTTGCTACACCGGTTAATACAACCTTTGCCGAAAACACCGGCAGGTTCCAGTTCTGGTGGTATGTATCTGATGTATCACTGATTAAAGCCGATGGCTCCATTGAGATTACAAGCTCCGGAAAATCGGATGCAAACGAATCGGCCTGGGATATAGCTCCGCTTATACCGTCGTTAAAAAATGGGTGGAACCTGGTAAAACTTGATTTTGACAAAGCTATAAAAACAGGCGATGGTGGGGCCGATTATACGGCGATTAACCACTTCCGTATCTTTTTCTGGGCTGATAGTAAAACACATACCGACTTGGTTACCGGCATAGATGACCTGAGGTTTATATCAAAATAATTGTCCCCCAACCCTTCATTAATTTATAAACATCAAAATGGCGGAGAAAGTAATTTCTCTGCCATTTAAAAAAAGAAACAGCATCCTGATGATAAAGCATAATTTAATAAAAATATCGGCTATACTGGTCATAAGCCTGGGAACATTATCAACGTCTTTGTGTATTGCCCAGGATAAACCGGCCGATACCGCAGCTGTTGGAACCCCATTTGTTACTGATATTTACACAGCCGATCCATCTGCCCATGTGTGGAAAGACGGCCGCCTGTACGTATATCCATCGCATGACGTAGCCCCGCCGCGCGGCTGCGATTTGATGGACAGGTACCACGTTTACTCAACAGATGACATGGTACACTGGAAAGACCATGGCGAAATACTAAACGCCAGCCAGGTTGAATGGGGCCGCCCCGAAGGCGGTTTTATGTGGGCGCCCGATTGCGCTTACAAAAATGGCACCTATTACTTTTATTTCCCGCATCCGAGCGGCACTGCCTGGAACAGCACCTGGAAAATTGGCGTGGCCACCAGCAAAAGCCCGGCAAGCGGGTTTAAATCGCAGGGGTACATCAAAGGACTGGAATCGATGATTGATCCGTGTGTGTTTGTAGATGACGATGGCCAGGCTTATTTTTATTATGGTGGCGGCGGCACCTCCAAAGGTGGCAAGCTAAAAAGCAACATGATTGAAATTGATGGAGAGATGCAAAAAATGGAAGGCCTGGAAGATTTTCATGAAGCCACCTGGGTACATAAACGCAATGGCATTTATTACCTCTCCTACTCAGATAACCATGATGTTAATGGAAAACACAACCAGATGCGTTATGCCACCAGCAATAGTCCATTAGGCCCCTGGGCTTCAAAAGGTGTTTATATGGACCCTACCGATAGCTATACCAACCATGGTTCCATTGTTCAGTTTAAGGGGCAATGGTACGCTTTTTACCATAACAGTTCACTCTCTCACCAGGATTGGTTACGGTCTATCTGTGTAGATAAGCTTTACTATAATGCCGATGGCACTATTAAAAAAGTAATACCAACCGGGGCTATAAAAAAGTAAAATAATATGAACCGGAAGATAGTATATACAATCCTTTTAACAACCCTGGTGGCGGCGGCAAGCAATTGCTCAAAAAAAAGCAACACTACCAGCGAAACCCCAACAGTGGTTATTGAGGACCCCAAGGGCGATGGTTTTAAAAATCCTTTTATTACCGATATATACACTGCCGATCCATCGGCACATGTTTGGGCTGATGGCCGGTTGTATCTATACCCTTCTCATGACATCGACCCGCCGCGTGGCTGCGATTTGATGGATAAATACCACGTATACTCCACCGATGATATGGTACATTGGCGAGACGAAGGACAGGTATTACAGGCAAGTGATGTAGCCTGGGGCCGTCCGGAGGGTGGTTTTATGTGGGCGCCCGACTGTGCTTATAAAAACGGCACTTACTACTTCTACTTCCCGCATCCCAGCGGTACAGAATGGAATACCACCTGGAAAATAGGCGTAGCAACCAGCAAAAGCCCTGCTAAGGACTTCAAATCGCAGGGATACATCCATGGGCTCGAATCATTGATAGATCCCTGTGTGTTTGTTGACGATGACGGGCAGGCCTATTTATACTACGGCGGCGGCAACATCTGCAAGGGTGGCAAGCTGAAGGATAATATGACGGAGCTTGATGGCGAAATGAAAACCATGCAGGGCCTTACCGATTTTCATGAGGCAAGCTGGGTACATAAACGAAATGGCGTGTATTACCTGTCATACGCCGACAACTTTAACGAGGCGGGAAAATTTAATCGTATGCGCTATGCAACAAGCAATAACCCGCTTGGCCCCTGGACCTATAAAGGTGTATACATGGACCCTACCGACAGTTTTACCGACCATGGTTCAATAGTTGAATTTAAAGGTCAATGGTACGCGTTTTATCACAACAGCTCGCTTTCGCACAATGATTGGCTGCGTTCTGTTTGTGTAAACAAGCTTTATTACAACGCCGATGGCACCATCAGGAAAGTGATACAAACGGATATTAACGGAGTAAAAAAATAAAAGATATAAACAAATAAAACAAGGGACATGAGAAGAAGATCATTTAACGCGTTGCTACTAATAACGCTGATAGCGGCGAACACCAGCTGTTCAAAAAAAAGTACTAATACCCCAACCCCGCCGGTAACACCAACAGATACCATTGACCGTACCCCTTCGCCGGTTGGCGACGTAGTAGGCAAGGTAGTTGTAGGTTACCAGGGCTGGTTTGCGGCTATAGGCGACGGATCGCCGATAGACAGGTACTGGCACTGGGCACAAACCTGGGAACAACAGCCATCAACAACCAATAAAGCTATTTCGGCCTGGCCGGATATGCGCGATTATACCAATAAATTCCCTACACAGTTTGCTAATTTAGGCAACGGGCAGCCGGCTACGGTGTTCTCATCGTTTTCAGACCAAACCATTGATATCCAGTTTAAATGGATGAAAGATTATGGTATTGACGGCGCGGCGCTTCAGCGTTTTAACCCAAGCGGGCTGGAAGGCCCGGTACGCGATGCCATGGCAGCCAAAACCAAAATAGCAGCCGAAAAAAACGGTGTTAAGTTTTACATTATGTACGATGTAAGCGGCTGGACAAACATGCAATCCGAGCTAAAAACCGACTGGACCAATAAAATGTCGCAATATACTTCGTCGCCTGCCTATGCAAAGCAAAATGGCAAGCCGGTGGTATGTATCTGGGGATTTGGCTTTGCCGATAACAACCATGATTTTACCGCGGCAAACTGCCTTGAAGTGATTAAATGGTTTAAAAGCAAGGGATGTTATGTTATTGGCGGCGTGCCTACAAACTGGCTTACCCAAACCAGCGATTCGCGCCCGGGATTTTTAAATACGTATAAGGCATTTGATATGCTTTCGCCCTGGATGGTTGGCAGGATTGGCAATGTCAACCAGTCCGATGGCTTTTTTGTAACCATCAATAAGGCCGACCAGGCCTATTGCAATACGAACGGCATTGATTACCAGCCTTGTGTACTGCCCGGCGATCTGTCGGGTCGCCAGCGCGCCCACGGCGATTTCATGTGGCGCCAGTTTTACAACATGACCAGGGTTGGTGCGCAGGGCATCTACATCTCGATGTTTGATGAATATAACGAAGGCAACCAGATAGCCAAAACTGCCGAAAGCCAGGCATTTATACCGGCAGGCTCCGGCTTTTTGGGGCTTGATGAAGACGGCACCGCCTGCTCTGCAGATTACTATTTAAGACTTACAGGTGACGGGGCTAAGATGTTCAAGAAAATAATTCCGCTCACGGCAACAAGGCCAACAAAGCCGGTGTTGTAATAAAAGTTATATCTATGCAAAAAGGCCGCTGGAACCAATGGTTCCAGCGGCCTTTTTTTGAAAATCATTAGGATAACTTTACTGTCCTGAAAAAGCATACCCTAATTGAAGCAAAAAAATAAGTGTGCCCGTATCTCACCCCGGGCACACAGGTTACCAAGTACCTGGTAACATCAACTAAACCCCGGTTATTTTTTTACCGGCGGTGGTACATTTTCCTGTAAGGGCAACTGTCGCCTAAGCATTTTGGCAGCATAACCCGTGAGATATAAATAGTAATCATTAGGAATATCATTTTCATATTTAACAAACGTGCTAAGCCCAACCGGGGGATTCTTAGACGCTTTAAGTATAGCTGTGCCTTCATCAACCTCATCAAACATGGCAACATATAGCATGCTTGCCCCACCCTTAATTGCACCGTTAATTTGTTTCCAGTAAAAGCTTCCCCGGTTGCGTGGGATCTGGTTTTGAGGTGCCCGCGGGTTCATATTATGCCAGCTAAAACCCGGGAAAATTGTAGGCACATAATCAATCTTATTAGCTTTGCACCAGGCAATATCATCCACTATCCGGGCCTGAAATTTGGGGTAAGCTTCTTCATTAAAACGACCTACAAACCAGGGGTGTACAATATCCACTTTACGCAGCAGATCATGCAAGCGTTGGTCTTTTTCGGTATCGCTCCCAAAATCGCGCCAGTAAGTTGGCACACCAAGCAGTACGGCACATCCGCCATAAACAGGGTCATTCTTTAAAAAATCGATGATTCGCTCAGCTTCGGCAAGGCCATATTTACGATTATCGTTAAAACCTACGCCCCAAACGGCTACCAGTGGCTTTCCGTTATGATATAGCCAGGTTTGCTTATTGCCGCGGTTGGTTAGTTTCATACTATCAACCAAATGTTTCCAATCTTTTATCACCAGCGAGTCGGCTCCGCCGCCCATTCCCGAAAGATCGTACATTACCGAAATTGCCCTGTGGTATTTTTCTGAAAACTTAAGTGCATTGCCCAAAACCACATCATTGTGGTTACGCCCCCTATTCCGCTGCACATCGCCGATAAAGCGCTGAACAAATACCCCGTCGACACCATATTGCTGCATCCATTTAAAATGGGTTTCAACCGATGAGGCATCGTATGAACTATAGAGGTACGCATCGCTGCCGTCAGCCAATTTAAAGGGCGATTTATAGGTCTTTTTATATTCGCTTACATCGGGCCATATATCGATATTGGTAAAGCCAGGTTCAAACTTACCATGTGATACGTAATGGTTCCACCACCGGCCGGCCCCATCTTCAGGGGCATTAAACCAGCCCTGGTAACCGGCCATTACCAATCCTTTATAACTTTTAAACGCTGATGTTTTGCTGTGTTTTTGACTGTAGGCAACAGTGCATAGCAGTAACATCAAGATGCTAAAAACTTGTTTTTTCATCAGGATATTGGTTAATATTTGTTTATTGATTAGATCAGATACCCCAGTTTTTATTTGGCTTTGGCCCCATTTCCAGTTCGAGAGTCCCACCGGCAGTTAGTTGCTCGTGCGTAAACCATGGTTTATTTAAAACTTCGCCGTTAAATTTTGCACTCTGGATATACTTATTAATGACCGAGCAGTTATTTGCTATCATCTTAAACAGCTTGCCATTTTGCAAACTAATGGTAACCTTACTAAATACAGGGCTACCAATAGTATATACAGGTTTGCCGGGGGTAATTGGGTAAAAACCCATAGAGGAGAACACGACGAACGCCGACATGCCACCGCCATCTTCGTCGCCAGGGATACCGAAGATGTTATCCTTATACCATACATCCAATAAAAAACGGATTCGTTTCTGGGTTTTCCAGGGCGCTCCTGCATAATTATACAAGTACGGAATATGGAAACTTGGCTCATTGCCCATGGAATATTGTCCAACCAGACCTGTAGCATCGGGGAATTTGGCCCAAAACTGGTACTTGCTGCGATCAAGGCTTTCGCGAAATGTTTGATCAAGCTTAGCCACAAAATTATCCTTGCCGCCCATTAAGCCGATTAAACCTGGTATATCGTGCTGTACCTGCCATAGGTAAGTCCATCCGTTGTTTTCATCATAAAAGTCGCGCCCGCCAAGGCCACCATCAAATTTAGGGTCGATGTTGATCCAGTTGCCGTCCTTATCCTTTGGAATAAACATCTTTTTATCCTGGTTCCATAAATTTTTATAGTTAGATGCCCGCTTTGCAAATATTGATTGATCGTTTGTCTTATTCAGCTCGGTAGCCAATTCACCAACAGCCCAATCATCATAGCTACCTCCCAATGTAACCGCAACGGCCTGTCTTTTCTCGAATGAATGCACCAGGCTTACGGTTTCCTTTTCGCCTTTTTGCAGAGCAGGGAAATATCCTTTAGCATAGTAAAAATCATCAAGCTCACATTTAGCACCGTTTTCCCAGGGCAGCATGGTGGCCTGGGTTGCATTTTTCACAATCCCTTCATATGCCTTTTCTACATCAAAACCACGAATGCCTTTACGGTAATCATCTAAAAACATCACTGTAGAGTGAAAACCATTCATGCAGGGGTTATCGCCAAACAACACCGGGAAGGTAGGCATCCAGCCGCTTTGGTGGTACATATTCACATAGGAGTTTAACATATCCGATTCCATGGCCGGATTTAATATTGACCTGAGCGGATGCAATGCCAGGTAAGTGTCCCACACCCAGTCATCTACATAAAAAGGCCTGTTACTGTCATGCACTTTTTTATCATAACCGCTATAATAATGGCCATCTTCATTAATGTTTACCATACGCTCATTACTACGGTATAACGCCGTGTAAAACGACCGACGTTGTGCCACAGTACCGCCTTCAACCTGTATCTGGTTGGCTACCTTTGCCCATGCGCCTTTTGCAGCTGCCATCAAAGTAGTAAAATCGACACCGGTAAATTCATCGTTAAAATTCTGCTTTGCTTGCTGGGCGCTTATATATGATATGGCATATTTAAACTCGATATTATCAGGAGTCCCGTCTGAAAAAGTAATAAAAGATCGGGCATCTTTACCTTCAATTGATGTTTGTTTGGTTAAAACACCATCCTTAATAACCCCTGCTATTCCTTTTGCGCTAAACTGACCATAAACATATACTTTAATATCATCGTGATAAGTTTCTGTGCCCGTTACTTCATTACCGCCGGTAAAATTCCAACTGGCCGCCCCCTCATTATATACACTAAACAGGATGCTCTTAGCTGCTGTTTTTGCAGGAAAGGAGAACCTGTATATACCTACTTTTTTTCCTGGGGTAAACAGCACGGTAATCTCCTTATCAATAAGGTAAGTTGAATAATACCACGGCCGCGTTATTTCCAGATCATGATCATAAGGCATTTGCTCGTTCCAGGAGTCGGCAGTGAGCGGTTTATCATCTGGCTTTATGGCAAAAACCTCGCCCAGCCTGTGCGAAACCATATTGAGCGGAAAGCTTGAAATCTGATCGTCAATATAATCGGCCCGTTTGGGGTACATCCTGATCATCTGGTTGGGTAGGTGCATGGTAGGCCGCGTGGGCTCTAAAAGTTGGCCCACATTGCCAATGCGTGGGTCGATGTATTCTAAATTACCATCGGCGCTTTGCGCGTAACCTGTACCAGCGAGTGTAACACTCAATAACGCAAATAACGGAACCGACTTTAACAAGCGGGAAAAATGATTAACCATCTCAGAAAATTTATATTTGGTTTATAGTGCCAAAATTGCCCATAATGCTTAATGAACTATTAATAATTGATTAATCAGGAGGAAAAATAGCTTTTGTAACAGATTTATTCAAGAATTGAATTAAAATCACGGTCAAAAGCTTCGCCATAAATTGTTTTATACTCTTTATTAAAACTCTCGAAAGTATTTTTTGCCAGCGAATGTTTACCAATATGTGCAAGAGCTTTACATTTCAATATCATGGCTTCCTCGTTTACAGGGTCGAAGTAGAAAATATCATTGGCCAGTTTTATTAAAAACTCGGGATCATCGGCAATTTGGACACTGTTTGCAAATTGAATGTAGGAGTCGATGATTTCGTTAGACACTTCAGATTTAAAAGCATCAAGCCACTCATATTCAATGTTCGATAAAAAGTTGCCTCTTTGGGTGATATGGGTAAGCTGGATTATTTTTTGCTTATTCAGTCTGGTTTTGTTGCATACGATATTCAGGTAATTGTGATAATCAACCAATATATTGGCGTAATCAATCTCTATCTTCCAATAACCGGTATCTTTTGATAAATGACAATGCCCCATTTTATCCAGCAGTGATTTGAGTTTGGCAATATTTACAGAGCGATTGTTACGTGCGCTTTTTTCTGATTTATCAAACCAAAGGATCTCGTTCAACTTTTCGGAGCTTACTCCCCTATCCAGTTTTACCGAGTACAGTAATATAACCAGGAACAACTCTTTTAATAAAGGTGTAAAATACTTGGTTATCTCGTTCCCATCGGGAGTAAAAAGTTGAAGGTCGCCAAATAAAAATATAGCATTACTGTTGCTGGTACGCGTATGATCACCTTCCTCTATGAATTCCGGTTCGGTGTTGTGAGCAACTACAGTTAAATCGTTAACTACCTTAGACGGTACCGGGATGATTACTTTTTTACGCCGACGGGCAATGACAGTAGCCAAAGTTAAAACTAAGCCTACAACACATACGCCGCCTATCCATAAGAAATAATTGACATGGCTAATCTCAACCACTTTATCCGCCAACGGCTCTGGCGGGCTTAACAGAGAATATATCTTAATCCTTGTCCGATCGTTTTCTCTGAAAAGCGTTATAGCCAAAAACTTACCGCTGTGTGGAAAATAGCCCAAATCGGCATAGGAGTGAATATCATGAAAAAGAAAAGGGATGGTATCACCTACCAAATGATAGCTTGCCTTATCCAACGATCCCTGGATAAGCTGAATACTTGAATTAAATTTGTGCTGAGGAAAAATGAGCCCATAGTACGACCGGCTTTTTTCGTTGATGACCAATGAGTTTGCAAATACAAAATCTTCATCTTTAACATCGATAGTAAACAGCTTTTTAAAGGATTTGTCCTTAACCGAAAACCGCATCATATCGTACAAATTGCGCGGGTTCACTATCTGCTGCCCCGAAGCACTGCCGTACCCGCCTATTACATAAGCGGTATCGCCGGTTTTATTGACGCCCAGACCCGCCAGGTAACGCGGGGTAAAGGTTTCGCCTTTCACTGCTACTTTTTGCCAGCTATTGGTAACTACATTGTAACATTTCACGCTATCCTTATATACCAGCTGGCCGTAGCCGCCAATGGTATAAATGCAACTATCCTTTTTATTGTAAAACTTATTCAGATGCCCATTATTGGTTGCAAGGCTTTTGAAACCTTTGTTCCACCGTCCGGTTTTAAAATCATAGGTAGCAACGGCCATCTGATCGATATACAAATAATATAGTTTGTCATTACCAAACAGCGCCTGATCGCCGGGCACCAGCAATTGCCTGCCCGAACGATAAGCCACACTTTTTAACTGCGGTGTTTTATTTACCGAAAATGTGACTATTGAATCCTGTGAGATTATGTTAACAGCCTCATTGGCCACGTCAAAGGCAACACTGGCATCGCCCGGCACTGTAAACTCCTTCTCCATTTGCCAATTACGATGGCGTGCTTTTATCCACAAGGGGTTTGTTATTGTTCCGTTATTTTGGCTTACGCTTTCATTGGCCACACAACCCTCCCATTCGTTAAGTGGCCAGTTAGCCAATAGCGTACCGCTTTGAGTTACGTTAACATCCCTTAATTTTAACGGGGGAAGATCAGTTGTTTGGTATTGGCGGTAAGCATTGGCGCCAAAAAGTAGTTTGTAATTTCTACTTTGCTGCAAGTGAACGCCCGACTCCGAAAATGATTCCCGCCCGGAGAATATGATTATCTTATCGTTCTTGTAATCTATCAGTAAACGCAATTTATTCCAACGCTCAAACAGCAGTTTGTCGTCAATATTAAAGGAGATTTTTGAAAGCCGGTCGCCAATGATGATCTTAAAATGCCGGGTGTTAGCCTGATTATCATAAACTAAATCGATATTTTGTTTATGATCGTCAACTATCCTTAATATATAACCAAAATATATTTCATGATTGGGCATGAAAGACAAGTCGAATGAAATTTCGAGGTTTTCTTTTGGCGAAACATTACTCAGGCTTAAATCTAATGTAGTACGTTTATCCTGCACCACTTCGTGGCTATAAAACCCAAGCCCATACGATTGCGCATTAACTGGCAATACAGATAGGATATTTAATATAATAACCGTTATAGTTCCCGATAAAAAAAATCTCATGTTGGTAAGTACACATTAAGCATTAAAACTTATGTACCCGGCGTATAGTTTATAATTCAGGTTATAAAACATGCAGTATAGTTAAGTTACATGTGATGCACCGGCTAAATTACAATAAAAACCATACAGATTCAAGGAATATAACTTTATATAAGGCTATAATACCATTGAAATTTGGGCCAGATAACTGGCATAAATTTAACAAATAGCAATACTAATTTAACATCATTATTTGTCGGCTATTCAAGGCAGTCGGTACCCGGTTGTCTGTAAAATAAATTCAACAATAAGGGTGGGATTTGGCAGACTATGCGGGAGGTGTTTAAACCGAGGTTTATGCACACTTACAATAAATTTCATCCTGTTTTATTATTGTTTCGTCATATCAATTACATCGGTCATGCGGCTTTCAGGGGTAACTTTCAGGTTACTGAGCTTTCCATTTACAACCTTTCCTTCTACAGTTGTGTTATATGGCGCATTGAGCTTAAAATTGGCATCCCAACCAAGCGGCCAGGCAGGTAAAAGCATTATTTTTTTTCCATCAACCTGCATTAACATTTGCTGTAATCCGTTTTCAGCATTGCCGCCATTATCTTCATCGGGCATATAATCATTGGCTTTATCCCAAAATGCCGGAAATTTAAGGGTGGGGTCTTTACGTGTTAGGGCAAAACTCACATATTCTTTGGCCACATTGGCATCGCCTATCATGGCGGCCTGTATTGGGTCTTGCACCCAGCAACCTTTTGAGCGCTGTTTGCGTGTATTAAACGTATTTACGGCAACATCAAGATCCGGCTTTCCTAAGCCATAAATACGAAACGGGTATATGGCGTATAATTCTGGATTTTCACTGTTAAATGATTTTGCCGTTTGAGGCCCCGTGTAAGGCAGCAATACCTTTTTGTCGTTATTATTTGATATTGGTAGTAGCGGTAGCTCATCATAGAGTTTTTCCCATTGCGAAAGTGTCTTTTCATCTACCATACCGCCAGGTAATTTTATGATACGGCTAAGTACAGCATGCAGGCCGGCAATATCAGGTGCCGGGTTATGCACCTTCCAAAACATTTCTATTGCGTTGTCGGGATCAAGCAGCAATTTCCCTGTGCTATCGCGGCCAAAATGCTGATCAAAAAATTGCAACCCGGCAGTGGCAATGGGCAATAAAGTTTCCCTGGCGAATTTAGCATCGCCTGTGTATTCATAGTAGTCAAGCATCATCATGCTTAACTCCAATATGGGCGTAAAGTAATGATTGGTATAATTTGCTTTCACATCAGGTCCCATAAAATTCAGGCCACCCCAAAAAGGTGAGGTTTCTGCAAAATATGCGCCTCCATGATGATAATATTGCTGAACTTGAGCCGCATTCGCTGGCAAAATATTGGCATACATTTTAAAAAATGGTCGCATCATGTCAAAGTCGCCAGCCATAAGCCTTGGCCAGTACATGGGCCTGGTGTTTTGAAACCAATATTGTCCGCCCCACGCACGGAAATCGGCATTCTCATTTTTAGCAGGATTGTCTACCACGAAAATAGACCCATTGAATTTTATCGGATAGGCTCCCCTACCCGCGCATGCGGTAACAAAACGCTGCAAAACATAGCCTTGTGTAACATCGTATGCTTGTGCATCACCACTGATAAATACCCAGCTGCGTTGCCAAAATTGCTGCCACCATTGCTGGTGAGCCTGCCGCGTCTGTTCAATCTTTAATTTTTCAACCTGGCTCACTTTCTCTTCAAGATCAGATAGCCACTGATGGCCGCTGGTTGAAACCGATGTTAAGGGATAAATAGAGATCAGTTGTGATTTAACCTTTTTCCCTGACTGTAGCGTTACGTTGTCAATATTCGCGAGGCCTTTACCTTTAATAATCGCTCCAAAGGTAAGGTTGGCCAAATGAGCATCAGCAGTTGATGAATTATGATGATACCACGCAATTCGGCTTTTTTGATTGCTTAAGATGGTATCGGTTAAACCCGCCCGCCAGTTTTCGAGTTTCACTTTTAGTGTTGTTAATCCGGCGCTTTGCGTCTCCACTCTTATTACCGGGTTATTAGCGTCAACCCAAACGCGCAAGGTTACGGCCGAGCCGCCTTTTCCTTCCTGTATTACTATTTCTCCTGTTTTTAGCTTAAGCATTTGCTTAAAAATGGAGATATTGGCTAATGGATTGGGGGTTACAGATACCCTAATGGCACCCAGTTTCATCAACACACCGCCCTGTTTCATCCACTCATCTTTTTGGGCATCTAACTCGCCTCCCCAGGCATCGGTTTTGCTGATGTAGAAAACAAGGTCGCCATTCTTTTCGACCCAAAGGTTCAATCCAATATCCCCGTTTCCCAAAGGCATCGATTGGGCCGAACCCGGCCCTGGTGTATCCCAACTCACATTATATTTATCAAGCAACGTATCAGCAGGAAATTTCGGTTTGGCAAACCCTATAGCTATCGTAAAAATCAGGAGTATATTAGTTAGTATGAAGGCCTTCTTATTCATTGATTATCAATTATCAATACAAATAAAGCTACATAACTTAATAAACCATTAAAAAAGCATTAACAATGAATGCCTGGCTTATCCAGATTGCCCATCAGTAAAAATAAGTCAGCACGGTCAGTTTTTGATGCTGACATTCAGATTGTAATAAACAGTTGGAAAAGGCCACCGTAATAGCTACTACGGCCTTACCGCCCAGGCAAGTCCATCCGCCCCACGTATGTCGATATTCCTGCTTACTGCCAACGTTTTCAGGTTTATTACCGCCACATAATTATCACCGGTGCAGCCGATAAACGCGCGGGATCCGTCATCGTCTACCAGGATGCCTGCTGCACCGTGACCGGTATTCAAGCGCTTTAGTTCCTGGTGTGATGCCGCGTCATAAATAAACAAGTCACCGGTTCGCAGGCTTGTAATGAGCACCCGCTTGCCATCTGGTGTAAACTTAAGCCGGTTGGCCCCCAAAACTTTCGCGTCAATTTTACCTATTAGTTTTTTTGCAGCAATATCGATGATGGAAATGATGCCATCATCGGCACCGGCGGTCCAAATTTCACGGCCATCGGGAGACACATCAAATCCCTCGGAGCCTTTAGCCACCGGAATAACCGTTTGTACCCAGTCCTGGTGAGCCGGCGGCGTGAATCCCATTGGAGAAGGAGCAGGTTTGAGCAGGCTATCTATCAAAATACTGACGGTTCCCGCCGAAACGTTTGTAGTATAAACTTGTTTTCCGTTGCTGGTTACGTAAATCATATGTGTTCTATCCTGTCCCGTTCCCATAGCCCAATCGAATTTAGCTGTCGCGGGGTCATAGCGCCCAACAGCCTTAGTTCCCTCTGCCGTAAACCAAACCTTGCCATCGGCAAACGTGAGGCCGTGCGGCCCCATGAATGGCCTGGTATCAATGGCTGGCAAGGGCTTTTGTGACACCAGATCGACCACACTCAGTTCGTGCAAGCTTCCGCCGCCGTAGATTGAAACATAAGCTGTCTTGCCGTCGGCCGATGCTACAACCTCGTGCGGATCTGAACCAACGGGAACACGTGCGATAACCTTCAGGGTAACCGGGTCGATGATCGCCAGGATATGATCGGATTTTGATAATGCGAGGAGTGAACGCTGCGGCGTAGCCTGCGCTAAGCATTCCATTGCGGCAAAAACTAACGTAATGAATAAAAGACCTGCAGAAAATAACTTGACCGGGTTAAACTTTATAACTTTAAGAATTTGCTTATACCGAGGATTGTTCATACGATTCACAGATTAGATAAAAATTAGAGTTCGTTTATACGTGGTTTATCAAAGCCGATCATAAGCAATGATCGGCCAGAAAACAAATATACTTAACCTCAACTAAGCTTTCTGTGTTATTGGCTGATGAATCGACGATGGGCCTAAGACTACCGACTGTTGGTTGCTTTTCATAGACCAAGGCCGATATCAAATAGTACAAATAAAGTTGGGATTGAAACTACAAAGCCTTCCCGGTTTCGCGGAAAGGCTTTGTAGTTTATTTGGATTTCTTATTTGACAGGTGTTATAATAATATTCCTGTAATCTATCGGCCCATGATCGCCTTGTATCAAAATTGGGCCGGGTTCTCCTTCCTGGCTGTTAATTGCTCCGCCTGTTATTCCGGGTATCACCTGGTCGCATATTACCGTTTTTCCGTTGGCCACAATTGTTACCATTCTTCCAACCAATGTAACATCATAAGACTGCCACTCGCCTGGATTTTTCGCCATCATTTTATTTGGCGGCAGGAAACCATAAATTGAACTGAACTGGTTGTTTATAGGCTCAGGATCGCCGCTTTTTGTATCGATAACCTGCAATTCATACCTGCCCCTCAGGTAAACGCCGCTGTTGCTTCCCTGCGGATATCTAAATTCAATATGGAGTTTAAAATCAGTAAAAGTTTTATCAGTGATCAGGTTAGCTCCCGAATGCGGGCTTCTTAAAATTCCACCCTCGGCTATCCACTGATTTTTGCCGTCGGCATGCCAGCCCTTGGTATCTTTTCCGTTAAATAATTTCACAGGCGCAGCCCAAACAGGGCTTTTGGCCCTGATGAGCACCGGAGCACGCACACCGGTAAATTCATAGCTAACGCCATCGGTATAAATCATGGTGCCTTTTAGTTTATCGCCGCTCACTTCAAATTGAAAATCCATGTTGCGGGTTCCTTCTTCCCATTGTGGTGGAATAGAAAAGCTGTATTTACCATTATCGGGCTTAACTTCCGAAATCGGGCGCGCGCTTCCAAAAGCATACACGAAACGGCCGATTAAGGTATGGGTTCCGGATTTTTGCACCTCCAGCCAGGAGGGTAAACTTTTACCTGCTTTGGTTATAGTGATATCCCATCTGCCAATTACATCAGGGTCTTTTGTCGGCTCAGTGTCTCCTGCCGATGCATTAAACGCCGAAAAAACTAATAACAAAAGCATAATTTGCATCTGAAAAAAATGCCCAATTAACTTAGTGCCTAACATTGTACGGTTTTTCATACTTTACTTTAGCTATTTATAGGTTTAAAATTTTCGCTTGCTTGCGATGATGCTTGAAAGTTAGTTTTTTTATTTTTCTTTATCTAAATTATTTGATTTACACTCGGGAAAACGCATCTAATTGGGTTAACATAACTTAACACATTTCAGAAAAAATATTTATAAATATTTAATAATCAATATCTTATATTTTATCATGGTTAACACTAAACTGATGTATCCCGCAATTCAGGTGCATCCAATATTTGTGCCTGTTGTTGCCCCCTACTGGTGCCAAAGAGACTTTGGATAACCAGGATCACGCAACAAAAACAAGGTGTCGTTTGATGCTTATATCTTCCCGACGCCATAAGCTTATTCCGTTAACCGGAAAAGCCCAAATGAAAACTAATTCCATTCAGGTTTATCGTTTTAGCAGATAGGTTATTGGCGCTGTCTGCAGCTTAAATTTATTTATCAGCTACGCAACGAAAGCCCAGGTGCTCCATACCACTATCTTCGGTACTTTTCATACGGCGGGCAACACGGTAACCCGAACAGTAGCTATCGTTGCACAGGAATGATCCGCCACGGATTACTCTCTTAATTGCATAAGGCTCATCGGGATCAAAACTTTTTGCTGCTCCTGTTGGGTTTTTAACGCCCCCTGGCCTGTTAATTGTTTTGTAGTAATCGTTGTTATAATAGTCGGCACACCATTCCCAGGCGTTTCCCGCCATATCATATATGCCATAACCATTGGGTGCAAAGCTCGAAACAGGAGCTAAACCGTAAAATTTATCTTTAACGGTGTTTTTATCCGGAAAATGCCCTTGCCAGGTATTGGCTTTAGCTTTACCGGCATCAACGGGCTCGTTACCCCAGGGGTAAACATTGTTTGATAAGCCGCCACGCGCGGCCCACTCCCACTCGGCCTCGGTAGGTAAACGTTTTCCGGCCCATTTGCAATAAGCTACGGCATCGTACCAGGAGACGTGTACCACGGGGTAATTATCTTTCCCCTTGATATTACTTTTGGGGCCATGCGGATGTTTCCAATCTGCTCCCGTTTTCCAAACCCACCACTGGCTGTAATCATTCAGGTCAACAGGATGAGTTGGCGCGCTAAACACCAGCGATGCCGCTACCAGCAGGCTATCGGCTGGCTTGGCTGTTCCGGGAGGCAATTGCTTTTTCAGTTCGTTCCAATCTGGCTTTTTTTCGGCAGTAGTAACGTAATGCGTAGCTTTTACAAATTTGGTAAACCGCGCGTTGGTTACTTCGGTTGCATCCATCCAGAAACCATTTACGTTTACCTGGTGTTTTGGATATTCGTCGGGCATTGCCTGTTTATTATCGCCCCCCATCTGAAATGTACCTGCCTTAATAAAAACCATGCCTTCGTGACCTGCGCTTGCACCGGGCTTATCCAGTAATGCGGCCTGGTGACCGGCAAGCGAAGGAAAACGCGCCGGGATATTTGACTCGCAGCAGATGGCTTTTTTTGCCGGTAATGCCGGCTTAACAACAACGGCTGCGGCAACCGGTTTTGGTTTGCACGATGATGCCGAAATGCCAATTCCTAATATCATCAGGCCTAAGCCTGCGCTATATATTTGCCTGGTTTTTATTCTTAATTCCTTCATTACAGGCTCAGTTATTTTATGCACTTTTAATTTGCTTTAATATCCAGTATCGCTTTGGGTTTTATCAAATTAAAATCCAAAACCACATTATTTGCGTTTACCCACTGCAGGTATTCCAATGAAAGCTTTCGTACCACATCGGGGTTCTTTGCTGCCAGGTTATTAGTTTCTCCGCGATCGTTATCAATATCGTACAACTCCCATTGATTCACCGGGAACACTGATACCAATTTCCACTTACCTTCGCGGATGGCGCGATTACCCCATAACTCCCAAAACAGGGGTTTGTCCCGGTTCAGTTCCTCGCCCTTAAAAAACAACCCGGCAAGACTTTTACCAATCAACGGGTTGGTTTTGGTGCCGTTATAAACCACCGGGTATTTTGCCCCTGCCACATCGTAAAATGTAGGTGCCAGATCAATAAGGTGGGCGGTGCCTCTTTCAATTGTATTTGCCTTTATTTTACCGGGAAACCAGGCAATAAGCGGCGAACTCATACCACCTTCATAAAGGGCACCCTTAAATGAGCGTAACGGCGAGTTAGATACAAACGACCAATTTTTCCCCTGCGATTCAAACGAGCCGGATGTACCTACCGGGCCAATATTACGGGCCGCGTGTACCTTGCCATGTGCCACATCCTCGGCTGGCGCGCCATTATCTGATATAAATACAATGAGCGTATTATCGTCTTTTTTCAACTGTCTTAGCTTCTCAATTACTTTACCAACGTTTTGATCCATACGGTCAACCATGGCGGCGTAAACCTCCATTTTGGCTTTCCACAGCTGCTGCTCATCATAAGTGAGATTATCCCAGTTGGGTACTTCGGCATCCCGCACGGCAATCGGCTGGTTAGCATCGCGCAATCCTAAAGCTACCTGGCGGGCAAGACGTTCTTTACGCAGCGAATCCCAGCCAATGTTATACCGTCCCTTGTATTTGGCAATGTCCTCAGGCAAAGCTTGCAATGGCCAGTGTGGTGCGTTAAAAGTAAGGTATAAAAAGAACGGTTTTTTGGTTTTGCTTTGCTCATCCAAAAATTTAGTGGCATGATCGCCAATTTCATCCGTCATATAATAACTATCGTCGGGTTTGTGCCAGCGTTTGTTATCTTCTTCAATTATAACCGGGTATTTAGCCCCGGCAAGTGGCATATAGCCGGCATTAAAATAATTCGCGGCTCCGCCTATAATACCGAAGAAATGGTCGAATCCTCTTTGATTTGGCCAACTGGTACTATCGTTGCCCACGTGCCACTTGCCCGACATTAAAGTACTGTATCCATTTTGTTTGAGTACTTCGGCCAACGTTAACGATTCCTTATTCAGGTAGCCCTGGTAAGCCGGCAAACCCAGGTTTTGATCAAAATAACCAATTCCTGCCTTATGCTGATCCTGGCCCGTTAATATGGATGCCCGGGTTGGCGCACAGATGGCGTTATTGTAAAACTCCTTTAAGCGAAGACCCTGCGAAGCCAGCTTATCCAGGTTGGGCGTATGAATTTCAGAGCCATAGCTGCCCAGATCGGCATACCCCATATCGTCAACCACAATAAGGATGATATTTGGCTTTTTCTGCTGCGCTTGTACCCGCCAGATGCTCAGGCCAGTTAAAAAAAATACTATAAAAGCAACACTTAGTTTTTTCACTTATATGGTTAATTTGATGGTGATATGGTACCTATTCATAAATTGTTAGTTTGGCTACGCTACGCTTGGTTTTATGTAATTTTTGCTAAACACATTATTCAGATCATCAGTAGGTGATGTATTATCTTTTGGGGCTGCCATCAAACAATACCTGTAAATTTTATTTCAAATGAATATTTTGGGGGCTGCACACCTCTTCCAACGAAAGAAAATCAGCATCAAAAAAATAACAGGATCTGTTGCGGGATCAGCAACAACAACAATAACCGCACATGAATTGTCGCGGAGTAGCAGGAGAGAATTTATTGAACCCTATTCCAGGATTTAAAAAAGCATTCATGGTGGTGTTTTTACGTCGCAAATATAAAATTATTTCATTAAACTACTATTCCCATAGGAAATATATTTTATTCGGATTGGACAATCTCCTCAATCAGCCTCCCTTCATTTTCAATATCAATTTTATATATTTGAAAACCAATTACATAAACCTGAAATAAGCCCGCCATGAAACCAATAAAAGTATTACTTCTTTTTGTGTGTTTTATATCCAGCCTCACCGTTTCCGCACAGTCGCCGGCCGAAAATTATCCTGTTGATCCGGCATCAATTGATCAAACTGGCGTACCCAAGGGCGATATGATGGAATTTAAATTCGATAGCTCAAAGATATTCCCCGGCACCACGCGTAAATATTGGGTTTATGTGCCCGCCGCGTATGACGGCAAAAAACCGGCCTGCCTGTATGTAAACCAGGATGGTATCCAGTTTAAAGCCCCGGTTGTTTTTGATAACCTTATTTACAAAAAAGAAATGCCGGTAACTATCGCGGTGTTTATACAACCCGGCAGTATACCAGCCGAAGACGCCGACAACGCATTAAATCGTAACAACCGCAGCTACGAATATGATGGCTTGGGCGATAATTATATTAAATTTTTAATACAGGAATTACTCCCCGAAGTTGAGAAGCAAAAAACCAAAGACGGAAAACCCATCCTGCTTTCAAAAAAGGCCAATGACCGGGCTATAGGCGGATCAAGCAGCGGTGCGATAGCCGCCTTTAACGCAGCCTGGGAAAGACCAGACCAGTTTAGCCGGGTATTTAGCTCGATTGGTACTTATGTAGGTTTTCGTGGTGCCGAGCGGTTCCCTACCCTCATTCGCAAATTTGAGCCTAAACCAATCAGGGTATTTTTGCAGGACGGAACAAACGATTTGAATAACTACGTTGGCGACTGGTGGATAACTGCCCAGATGATGGAAAGAGCGTTGCAGTTTGCTGGTTACGAGGTTGAGCACGCCTGGGGCGATGGCGGACACAATGGAATCCATGCTACGGCCATATTTCCGCAAGCCATGCGTTTTTTATGGAAAGATTACCCAAAACCGGTTGCAAAAGGTCAGTCAAAAAATGCATTCACCAACACAATCATCATACCGGGCCAAGACTGGGAACTGGTTGGCGAAGGTTATGGTTTTGCCGAAGGAACCGGCGTTAATGCCGCGGGAGAGGTATTTTACCAGGATATCCCCAATGCTAAAACCTACAAAGTAGATTTGCAGGGGCACTTAACCCAACTAAAAATAGATTCAAAAAAAGCCAGCGGCACAGCCTTTGGCCACGATGGATCGCGTTATAATTCGGCAACCGCTACCAATCAAATTTTAAAATACGATGCTAATAATGTTGAAAGCGTGGTGGCTGATGGCATTAATGTAAACGACCTTACGGTAGCTAATAACGGCAATATTTATGTTACCGCCCCTAACGGCGCCGAAAAGCCAGGCAAAATTTACCTGGTAAAAACCAACGGGGAAAAGGTGGTAGTTGATGAAGGCCTCAAATTCCCTAACGGACTGGCCCTAAGCCCCGATCAAAAAGAGTTATATGTTGCCGAGAGTGCAAGCCATTGGGTATACGCTTACCAGGTTAAAGCCGATGGTACATTAACGGCCAAGCAGCGTTTTGGCTGGCTGCATGTACCCGATAATGCCGAAAACGCCTGGGCCGATGGTTTAAAATGCGACCGTAACAACCGTATTTATGCCGTCACCAAAATGGGCATCCAGGTTATGGACGAGATAGGCCGGGTAATTTCGATAATACCCGTACCCTTAGGAAATACCCCCGCCAATATTTGCTTTGGCGGGCCCAATTTTGATGTATTGTATGTTACCTGTCAGGATAAAGTTTACCGTCGCAAAGTGGGTGTACATGGGGCTAATTCGTTTGATAAACCGTTTAAAGCGGTTACGCCTAAAATTTGAACCAATGCTTGCCACCTGCCGGTAAAGTTTTTTTTAAATCTTAAATTTTTCCTCTACCGACCACTGATGAATAGTTCCGTCGGAAACTTCGAAATGCATTGTATCGTGGAAACTTATTCCCGAATACCAGCCTGCTTCGTTAAAAAGAGGCAGTAATACTTCAATATATTTAGGTATGGTTGAATGGGTATCGCCCAAAAAGTCCTGGGTAATTATCTTGAAATCAATAGCAGTACCCCAGGCATGATTACTGATTTGTGTTGACGGCGGGCCCTTTGGCGGCTTGCGGTAACGAACATTTAACATATTATATGCCGAGCTAAGAACACTTTTAAGATCATGGCCCGCAGCTTGTTCCTGACTAAAGGCTTTTTTAAGTATAGTATCAAGGCTTTGAACAGAAGGCTTAATGCCATTTGCAATTATTAAGGGGCTGATATTTAGGGTAGACGCAAGTTTTTTTACCAGTGGACTCGCTTTACTCGGCTGATCAACCGTGGTAAGGGGTAATTGGGGCGAACCGAGAACCGATATCATAGTTGCTTCCTGTGCCGAGCGCAACCCAACATTAATAGGGAGCAAGGTATGTAAATCAACAGGTTGCAGATACCAGGCTATATTTTTAGCCTGATCGGGGGTGATACTTGATTTCTTTGACATAAAATTAAGGTTTAAGTAATAATGAACACGCAGGAGTTGACTTTCAAATACTATATAAATATTTAAAAATCAATATTTTACATTCAGTATCTAAGGTAACTAAAGATTTGATTTATGGCAAACAATATTTAAAATAAAACTTTGCTTACCGCTGATAAAAATAGCCGGTATCATCGAACAGCATTAACAAATCATTTCTTTAACACCAGGTCTTCTTTAGCAGCCCACAAAGCTACATCCTGCTTAGTAAGCGCCGCCGCCATTAAATCGGGGAATTTATCAGGCGTGCAGGCAAAAACGGGTACACCCAAATCGGCCAGGAATTGAGCGTTCCGGTGGTCATAAGATGGTGCGCCATCATCGCTCAAAGCCAGCAGGACAACCAGCTGAACTCCCGAAGCCACAATTTCTACAGCTCGGCGGCGCATTTCGTTCACATTGCCGCCTTCGTAAAGGTCTGTTATTAAAACCATTACGGTATCGGCGGGTTTGGTTACTATTTGCTGGCAATAAGTTAGTGCAGCGTTGATATCGGTACCGCCACCCAACTGTACGCCGAACAATAGTTCAACCGGGTCGGTCAGTTCTTCGGTGAGGTCGGCAACGGCGGTATCAAACACTACCATTTTGGTTTTGATGGCGGGTATCGAGGCCATTACACTACCAAAAATCCCGGAATATACAACGGATGAACCCATTGATCCGCTTTGATCCAGGCACAGGATAACATCTTTTAACGACGATCTTTTACGCCCGTATCCTACCCTATTTTCGGGCACAATAGTCTTATATTCAGGTTGATAGTGTTTTAAGTTTTTGAGGATTGTGGCGCCCCAGTTAATTTCGCTGTGCCTTGGGCGGGTGTTGCGTACACTCCGGCTAAGGCTACCGCTGATGGCCTGGCGGGTTGGTTCGGCCAGTTTTTTTACCAGTTCGTCAACCACTTTGCGTACCACCTGGCGGGCGGTATCTTTGGTTTTATCGGGGATAACCCGGCTCAGTGTCATCAGGGTTGCTACGAGGTGAACATCGGGCTCGATGTTTTCGAGCATCTCTTTTTCAAACAACATCTGGGTGAGGTTCAGTCGTTTAAGCGCATCCTGCTGCATTACTTGTACAACACTGGAAGGGAAGAATGTACGGATATCGCCCAGCCAGCGGCTTACGTTTGGCGAAGAAGCCCCCAGTCCGCCGGTCTTGTCACTATCGTATAATGCCTCTAAGGTACGGTCGACTTTCAGGTCGGCTTCTTCCAGTTCAAAGCCGGTACCCTCCTGTTGGTGGCCGCCCAAAATGAGCCGCCATTTGCGTAAATGTTGTGGTTCAGTTTCCATTTTGGGTGTTGTTATTGCTGATGGATAAACCTAATAATTCCATAACCACCGGAATACCTTTCAATGCCCGTTGGGTATCCAATCCGGCATCGTTGGTTATCCGTTGTTGCACCGTTGATGCACCAAACTTCACCTTTTCTCCCAGCTTCCTCCGCTCGGGGCTCGTAAAGTTGGAAAATGTTCGGCGGAGCAGCGGCAGCACCTGCATAAATACATCATCCGTTAAGCCCGATACCCAGTTGTCTATCACCTGCCAAAGGTCCTGGTCAAGCAGCAACAAAGTTCCGCTGCCTTTCAAAAAACCTTCAAGCCAGGCGGCGGCTATATCGGGCGCAGTTGCCGATGACATGGCGTAACCGAAGTATTGCATCAGTTGTTCGCCCTCCAGTAACTTGCCATCGTTGAGCAGGCGGGTATTATAGCCGCCTATAACCGGCGAAGTGTTTTTATTACCGGCTATCACCCGCAAGGTTTGCTGCCAAAGCGCGGTGATCTCGCCATCCTGCAACAGGTTGATACCGTCGTTCAGTTTATAAAATAGTTCGAGCAGTTTTTGCGCAGCATCCTCGTCAATGGCTACGCAGGCACTGGGCAGGCTGATGCAAATGCGGGTAATAATACTGCTGATGATATTTAACACCATCGTAGCATCCGTTTTACGCACGTTGCCGTAACGGGCTACGGTGATAAGCCCCGGTACTACCTCCATCAGTTCGATCACATCTGCCGATGCGGCTGCCAGGTTGTTGAGCCGGGCAATCAGCGCCTCAATCGCCTCAGGCAATTCGGCGGGGATGCTTTTTTCAAGCAGGTCGCTGATTTCGTTGAGTTCTTTGGCTTCGGTGGCGCGGTTAAGTACACTGGCAGCGGTGGCTTCGGCAACGGTGTTGCCCAGGTTGCCCCGCTCGATGATATCTACCGAATAACCGGGATCCCATTGCAGGCGCCATTGTTCTTTAAAGGTGCCCTTGCCGGTGATATATTGCTGGCGGCCCCAGTCAATCCCTAACAACAACAGGCGGTGTAAAAATACACTGCGTTCCAGGTCGGTATCCTTACGCAGATCCAGGGTATAGTCTTTATAATCGGCAGTGGCCGGAAGCCGGAGTTTCTTTTGCAGTTTTTCGATATCTAACTGCAGCGGTGGCTTGGGGATATCCACGGGCACTTCGCCTATCTGGTGGCCAACAATCAGTTCTTCGTGCACCAGTTTCAGTAAGATACTTTCGCCGTTACATAATACGCTCAGGGTTGCCTCGTTTAGTTCTTCCAACCCTACCTTCGGCAGGCCACGTAGGGAGGCTAAGGAGCCTGCTAAACGCACCGCTTCAATAATATGGGCAACCGAGGTGTCCATCTGCTGTTTGCGGAACAATTGCGCCACATGGGCCATCCACAACGTACCGTCATCCTTAGGGTGGTGCCAAACGTGGTTGTACCATCCCGGCGAGTTGATGCCCGCGCCATAACCGCTGTTGAAGCTCAGCCGGTTAAATGTCCAGGGGATCCAGGTGCATTCGGTTTTTACTTTGGGCAGGCCTTTTAATAGTTCGTTATCTTCTTTTTGCGACGATTTGTCTTGCAGCGCGGGCACATGCCATGCTCCACAGATAACGGCGATGGTATGGAACATCTCCTTTTCGGCCTGGCGGATGGTGCGGCGCATATAAGCTTCGCGCAGTTGCTCCAGTTTCTTATCTTTTTGGGGCAGGCCTTCACGCAGGGCCTGCATGGCTTCGGCTACGGCATCAAATACTTCATCGTTGTTTGCGCGGTACTCAAACATCTGCTCCCACCATTTTTCATCGTCGGCAAAGCCGGCGGCATCCGATAAATAACTAATCGGCGCTTTATATATATTTTCCAAGGACTGCGCATCGGAGTTAACCGCATCCGGTTCAATATCCTGCCGGGCAACGGCACGCTCCTTCTCTATCAGCATCTGGTTCCCCGCAGGCAAATCCATAAACCGTACGTGGATATTATTCTTTTTAGCGTAAAGTATAGCCTGCCACTCCGGCGAAAAACTGGCAAAGGGATAAAATACCGACCGCCGCGAATCGTCTGGCTGAAAGCATAGCAAAGCCACGGGAGGCTTTAAACCCTCGTGCCCTACCCATTGCAGCAAGGCATCAGCTTCCGGCGGACCTTCAACCAACACAATATCCGGCTTAACCGATTCCAGGAACGCCTTTACATTCCGTGCCGAACCGGGGCCATGGTGCCTGATACCTAAAATACTTACTCCCATCTTTGAGCTATCAAATCAATGATATTAAATCAATAATTAATATCGAACACCGAATGTCCAATATTGAATAATGAATGAAAAACTTCGGTGTTGGACATTCATTATTCGATATTATTTACATTCCTCATTTTGTTATATCTCTTTTGGCCTTCGGCTTATAAGTCCCGGCAGGCGCGGTAAATATCGCTCCAGTCGTTGCGTGGTTTTACAACGGTTTCCAGATACTCCTGCCAAACCAACTTATCCTGCACCGGGTCTTTAATCACCGAACCGATGATGCTGGCAGCCAAATCGGCGGCTTTGATTTGCCCGTCGCCAAAATAGGCGGCCATGGATAAACCACTGTTCACTACCGAAATTGCTTCGGCTGTGCTTAACGTGCCCGATGGCACTTTAATTTTTGTTTTACCATCCAAAGTAACCCCGCTGCGCAATTCGCGGAAAATGGTCACTATCCTGCGGATCTCCTGCAAGGCCGGTGGCTCGGCAGGCATTTCCATTACTTTTTCAAAACTCTCAACCCGGCGGCGCACAATGTCAATTTCTTCTTCAATGGTATCGGGCAAGGGCAAAATCACTGTATTGAAGCGACGTTTTAGCGCGCTTGATAATTCGTTCACGCCTTTATCGCGGTTGTTGGCCGTGGCAATCACATTAAAACCTTTCACCGCCTGTACTTCCATGTTCAGTTCGGGTACGGGCAATGTTTTTTCGGACAGGATGGTGATGAGGGTATCCTGTACATCGGCGCCAATGCGCGTCAGCTCTTCCAAACGCACTATTTTACCGTCTTTCATGGCACGCATTACGGGTGTTTCAACCAATGCTTCTTCAGTAGGGCCTTGCGCTATCAGGCGGGCATAATTCCAGCCGTAACGTACAGATTCTTCGCTGGTACCGGCAGTTCCCTGTATTATAAGGGTCGAATCGCCGCTTACGCCTGCCGCCAAATGTTCGCTTACCCAACTTTTGGCCGTTCCGGGCAGGCCGTAAAGCAGCAGGGCGCGGTCGGTAGTTAGGGTTGCTACGGCAATTTCCATTAGGCGGCGGTTGCCGATGTATTTTGGCGATACCTCAAAACCGTTTTTCAGTTTGCCGCCCATCAGGTAGGTAACCACGGCTTGCGGCGATAACACCCAGTTTACGGGGCGCTTCTCCGAGTCCTGCTTTTTAATTTCTTCCAGTTCCTGTGCAAATAATTGCTCTGCATGCTGACGTAAAATCTGTGACATGTTAAATTATTTTATGCGTTAAAGGCCTGCAGCGTTTGTTGCTTTAAGCCGAGTAATTTAATTAAGTAATTTTTGTTTTTATCCCAGGGAGCCTGGTGGTTCAAATCTTTGGGCACTATCCTTTCCAGGTGGCCCAGCATGCCCACCGGGATCAGCCTGATCATCCGGCTAAAATCGCCACGGTTATATTGATAAGAATAGGCTACCATATGTACCAGCGCTGCGTTTGTAAATTCAATTCCCCATTCCTGCCGGCAACGTAAGGCTATCTGCACGGTATTAGGGGCATCATTGTCCATAAACATGAAAAGATATTTATCGCGCTGCTGCACGGGTAGTTTATTCACAAATTCGGGATGAATCTCGGCTTTGTAAAAAAAATATGGGATCCAGCTATCAGCGTTAAACCTGATAACGGCCTTTGCCAAAGCGCCAATTTGCGATACAGCATATTTTTCAAAATAGCCCACCACATGCTCGGGCGTAGCATCAAACTGTTTTTCCCAAAACGAAGGCGGTACCGAAGCCATCAATTGGTAAATGATATAACCTTCATCATTTACCGAACTTTTTTGCCCGGCCAGTTTTTCTATCCCCGATTTAAAAATGCTTTCATCAACCGTTGCCGGTAATTCCTGCCGGATAGAGATTTTGGTCATCATCCCCAGCATAGCCTTTTCCTTTTTCAGGGTCACGGATTGCGCTAGTAAATCTTCATATTGTTTTACGATGGACGAGCCGGGAATATGCTTTAGCAAAATCAAAGCCTCATCTTTAACCTTCTGCGCTTTCTCGGCCAGCAAACTTTCCAGCCAGGGGAAATCGGCCGGGCCGCAGTTTGTTTTCAAAACTTTTAACAGCTCCACTTTGCTTGCCGCGTTTTCCTGCTCCCAGGTTTGCTGTAACCATTCCAGTGCTTTTTGAGGGTCGCTTTGTCTAACCTTCCTGAGTACCTCCGCCCTTTCGGCCGGGTTGCCGGTTTGCCAGATATCTTCATCGGGCAATACGCTAAAATAATCCCAGGCGGGGTTCAGCCTGCTCAGCCAAAGGCCGCGGTTGCCGCTGCACCCGGTTATTAACGGTCTTAATGATTTATCTTTTTCGGCCTTCTCCAACAATGCAGGCAAAACATCCGGCAAAAATAATTGCCCGGCTTTGTGGCATAAGGTTAGCCAAAGTTCCAATAAGGCATCATTGTTTTCGTCGAGTATGGCGTTTAAAACCTTGGCCGCTTTTTCAGTACAATAGGGTTTTGTTTCCGGTTGAGCTATGTTTTGCGGCAGGTCTTGTTTTTGCAAGGGCGTAAAGCCGCATTGCCTGTAATTGTATATTAAAGCTGCCTTTTGCAGGTATTTTGCTTCCTTATCTAAAGTTTCGGCGCTATCAATCGCGTTAGCAACAATGGCTATCTCCTCCGGTAAATCGGCATTGCCCGGCATGGGTTTATCGGTGCCCAGCATGGCGGCATTTATAACGTGTTCCCAGGCCTTCATCAGATAGCTTTATAATTGTTTTGATACCAAACCCCAAGCGGGCGATACTCATTCTCTTTACCAATAACGGTCATGGTGAGTGCCTCGCCGCCGCTTATGGCCATTAGCTGCCATATATTTTGATAATCCGGCGCTATTTTGCATAGGCCGCCCTCCTGGTCCTGCAACCACCATTGTTTTTGATACAGCACCGGCTTTAGCCCGGCCACTACAAAAGGCATCTCGCTCCTGAAAGGCAAACGGGCGTTTAGGTCCGACTCCTGCCCTGCCACCTGCTGCCAGCCGCTATAACTTTGTATCGCGGCCAAATCAACCGGCCTTACGGCATTGTAATTTTTAATAATTGCCCGGTAATGCACCGCCGACGGGAAATAAGCCAACTCGGCATCTAAATACATGCCGGGGCTTAACGCCAGCTGCCCAAACTGCCCCCTTGCTATAAACTGCAGCACCAACGCGTATTGATTGGTTTTGATGCCATACAGCCAGTTTTGTTCAACAGTAAGCTGCTGTTCATCGCGGCTATCCTTGCCAATTACCAGCCAGGTATCGGTAACGCCCGTTTGCTGTTTAATCTCCTCCTGGCTTGTAGTAAACCCAATAGCCGTGCGGATGTCTTGTTGCAACAAGGGATTGATATTGGGCAGATGCTGGTAACTTTCGGCCACCAGGTATAGTTGCAGTAGCCTATCCATAAAGCTGCTTTGCCAGCCTTCGTTCCAAAAATTAGTGGTAGCTAAAGCCCTCACCATCCCGGCTAAGCCGCCGGCCTGGGCATCAACCATGCGGCGGGCCATGTTTTCCCAAAAGTTGGCCCCTTTTTCGGGCATGGTTAAAATGCCGCCGCGCACAATATCTTTTATCCAAACCAGTAATTCGGCAATGCCGCCGCTTACTTTTTGCTCCCGCACCTGCTGCCGTTTGGCCTGTGCATTTTCGTCAACGGGCTTTTCGGCTTTCTCAACCTTCTTTTCTTCTTTTTCAGATCGTTTGCTAATCCAGTCGCTTACCCAGGCCGGCATATCGCCATTGGTAAATAAGGCCGGCTGCCGGGCGCATAAAAGCAACAGCCCCAAACCATGTTTACACGGAAACTTGCGGCTTGGACACGAACATTTAAATGCTATTGAAGTTAAATCAACCTGGGTTTGATAGGGTTTGCTGCCGCTGCCCTGGCATTCGCCCCAAAGCGCCAGTTCATTAATGCCTTTGGTAACCCATTTAGCCGGACCGGCCAAATCGCGCCCCGCCTTTTTTGAAGCTTCGTCGGGCGCAAGGGCGTATATCTGGTCTTCTGTTAGCTGCAAAACGGTGTTATTTATTGTGAATGTTTAGGTTTTAAAAATAGGAAGAAAATTAAATTATTGGCAAGTGAAATGCTTTTTAATAATACATTGATAATATTAAATTCTCGAGTATGTGGTTATATCAGTTATTACCAAAATACGCTGGCAGTACCTATATTTGTTCAAACCCTCGCCATCATGAAACCATCGTTGTTAGTATTGCTGCTGATCTTTTTTGTCAACACCGCTTTTTGCCAGGATGTAAACCATGATTTTAAAAAACTTAACTGGATTATTGGCACCTGGATACGCACCGGAATGAAACCCGGAAAAACGGGTACCGAAACCTGGAGCATAGCCTCATCTACAAGGCTTATAGGCAAAGGTGTTACCTTAAAGGGCACGGATACTGCGGTGGTAGAAAAACTGCAACTGGTGATTAAAGACAATGCTATTTTTTACGTAGGCGATGTAGCCGAGAATGCCGCACCTGTCTATTTTAAAATCAGCAACATAACCGATCATAGTTTTGTGTGCGAAAACCCTGAACATGATTTCCCTAAAAAGATAGCGTACACACTTACAGATGGAAAGTTAAAAGCCACCATTTCTGGTGATGGAAAAAGCATCGATTATTATTTTGTTAAGCAAGCCGCAGGTAATTGAGCCTGCTGTTCGAGGTTAGAACCATTATGTCTGTAGTTTGCAACTATGGTATTGCAATACTTTTTGCAAGGTAGTTTTATTGTTTTTAATTATGCATTCGTACAATCTATTATCCTGTATCTGGATACTACAGGCATAGTCGTCCGAAGCCTCTGACTTCGGACAGAACGGGAGATCTCAAATCTCAAATCTATTTTGGCGTACGCCGCCGGTAGAAGCGGCGCCAGGCTATTCACTCATACTGCACGAGGCCTTATTCACGGGCCGGTATCCGTTTCTATCCTTTACGCGAGCTGCGGGTATACAAAAATACCCGGATTAAATTAAACATCCGGGTGTTGCATATTCATTACTTAGCATGGCGTTTACCTATCAGCGGGCCACAAGGCTGGAGCGGCAGCGAAAAACTCTTGCGGGGCTGGGGTCGTAATTGCGTTATGACTTCTGCAAATCTTTGAAGTATAACAAATGAACTTATCACGATAAATCTAAATACTGTAATAAATGGTTCGCAATTGCTTTCGCCAATAACGGCGGTACGGCATTTCCTATTTGATTGTATTGAGATAGATGATTCTCACTTTCTTTACCAAGTTGCTTTAATAATTTGGATGAGATTTGAGTACGCTTACCTTTGAATACATAGCTATCCGGAAATGACTGTAACCTCGCAGCCTCTCTTGAAGTTATATTCCTAGGTTGAAAAGGATGAACAAAATTGGAATAAAATGATGCTGGGATAGTGTAAGATATCATATCCGGTTTAAGATGACGGTAATTTGAATTATATTCAGTATCTGAAATTACGCCATTTCCATTCCTTTTACGAACCTTCAAGTCATCATTGAGCTGATCTATCTTTACACCTTGCAGTATTTGTTCATACCGCTTCACAATTCTTGGAGTGTGAGCCATGGTAACATGGTTGTGAATAAAAATTTCGTTTCCTCTCAACTGCGCTTGGTAATCAGTTATATGTTCTGGCTGATTAAGTTCACATTGTTCAACCCCCTCACCAGCACGCAAATGCGGCAAGTCCCCAATTGCATCAATCACGTTAATCGCGCATTTTAAATTTTTAGCCGACCCATTTAATTTTAATTTTTGCTCGGGTAAATAATGCGAAATTGAAGGTGATGGGATTTCTACACCTTTCGAACTCCCAACAAAAAACACTCTTTCACGGCTTTGTGCTACACCGAAATTAGCGGCATTTAATTCCCAAATATTAACTGAATATCCAATGGCTTCAAAATTGCTTTTTATAATATCAACAACTTTCTCCCCCTTATCATTTTTTCCAGTAAGTATCCCCCGTACATTTTCCATCACAAAAATTTCAGGCTTAAGAACTTCAACCCATTGCACAAAGTTCCTAAACAATGAATTTCTTGGGTCTTTTGGGTCCTTTGCCGGACCGGCTAAACTAAATCCTTGACAAGGTGGTCCGCCGATAATAATATTCGGGCTACCATGGTGTATAGCATCTTTTATTTTTTCGGCACTATCAAATTCTCGTATATCACTATGAATAATTTGATGGCTATTTTTATTATTAGCTGCGAGAGTTTCAACGGCCCATTTATCGGCCTCTAAAGAACAAATTAAATCATAATTCTCATTGGCCATTTCAAAGCCTAAACCAAAGCCACCAGCACCAGCGAATAGATCAATTATTTTTATTTTTTTTTTAGCAATAATTTTGCTCATATCGCTATCTCTTTATACACCGGGAAATACCTGTAAACATTTGCGTACTTTTCTATTGCACTTTCACTAACTATACCTTTTAACGCTGAAAATGCTTTTTCTTTTATTTCAGGATCAGAATGAAATCCTGGTAAAAATTTATCAATAACTTGAATTTCACGATTAGTCAAATGAGGGACAATTATTTCAAAACTACCACCGGCGTCCTTCATAAAATCCAAATTTTTAAAATTCATCGTATCAATTTTTGGCTCGTCAATTTCATCAAAAAGGATGCCGCCAATAGTCAGCATAGCTTGACCATCATGATATAAGAAATTGAATATTTGTTTATACTTAAACTTGGATTTAGCCTCTAAACGATTGCGACTTTCTAATACGCTTTCAATTTCCTGCTGAATGACATTTCTTATAATTTCATAATAATCATCCTTTTTCAAATCACGTGCAAAAGTATTTCTTCTAATTCTATTTTTAACATCGGAATCCTTATTTAATTTACTCTTTATTCTGTCGTCAGTCGTTTTTGCACCAACCTCGTCCTTAATTTCAACATTAATGGAGATTAAAAAAACACTACCTGAAATGGCACGATTAAAAAAAGTAGCCAAATCAGAAAACATATATCCTGTTAAAGAGGATGTATAATCCAACCAAAGGATCGAACGCTGTTTTTCCAAAGGAATTTCTGGCAGTTTATCTGTTGACTTTCCAATTAAAATCTCAATACAGGAATAAGGAGAATTGAATTTGACCCGCGTTTCGGCTGTATCGTCGCCTTCAATACTTATTAGCTTTTGGATACCTAATAATTTATGAAACAAAGAAAAATCAACAAAATAGGTTGACCCGAAACCAACATACTGATAGTCCCGCAGTGGTGCCAAGATAGATAACCGACTTAACGCTTCGCAAATCATTTTCCGCTCTATATTTTTTGCACGACGAATTGAATAAGTCAATAACCTCGTCATTACGAGCTCTTTCTTTGGGAGTTTTTTGATTATTCATGATTAATCGCCTACTTCATTATCATAAAAATAATCAAATGATTTGCTACCAACATCGCTTGGTGAAGTCCCCCCAATTGCTTTCTTAGCTTTATTAAATTTCACTGTAGGTACCTTGTAACGGATAACTTGTAGGTCAGATTCCTTCACTGCATTTATGACATTCGGAAACTGGAATTTAGGGGTTAACTTCGCTTTCTCCTTTATAATATTTAAAATCGGAACACTTACCGCAGCAATTATTTTATTGTTTAATATTTGTTCTTTCTGTGGATTATCCTTTTCACGCTCCTTTTTTTGTCGGTTTAAAAGTAGGAAAACGTCCTTCATGATCTCTATCATCTTTTTCCTGACGGCAATATAATCCGCCGATTCTGGGTCTATCCCTGTTTTCGTAGTATTCCAGGGAAGCAGCGCTGAATCATTAGCACTAAAAAATACATACCCTCTAAAACCCCAAAACTGTTGATGATATTTTGCAACACCATCGCCTCCGGATCCTGTCCAACCGCTAACATCCGTGGTATCTCTATCTATTATTAATCGGTCGTTGCAAAATATATTCCAACCACCTTCCTCTTCTAACTCCTCACCAACACCTGCTAAAATTTCGACGTTTAAATCCTCACTTTTTTTAGTTTCAGCATTGACATGCTTAAAAGTATGCTTCCAAAATGCGGGTACAACTTCTTCATCGTATTTAAGAGTGATGGATTCAGGTTTCAAATCATTCTCGTTGATGCTTATAATTAACCCCCGGCTTATATTCAGGACCTGTTCTCTTGCGATTTCATCGATCAAATCATTCTCAAATTGGACTTTTTTGAAACTTTCTTTAGCATCTTCAGCTAAATCTTTTATTAGAATTTTTGTACCTGTTATATCTGCTGCGTTTTTTTCGTTGGCAACAACAGACGTAAATTTAAAATTCCATTCGCTCTCATTTTTTCGCCATGTGTTGACGGGGATGTCAATTGAAAATCTTGACTTCGGGGCAATAGATTCGACGTGTATTTCGTTGCCTAACTTAAAAAATGCCCTCTTCATTCCAATTCCAAATCTGCCAATTGAATGTTTTAGAAGTTTGTGTTCTTTGGGCTTGCCCAATTTAAAAGCATATTTTCTTGCAATTTCCTCTTCAATACCACTTCCATTATCCGTTATTTCGAAACTTTTTCCATCGCAAACGATATTAATTTTATAACCGATTAAGCTATCGTTACTTGCTTTAGACTTGATTGCGTCAACAGAATTATCGACTAAATCGCCTATGGCATCTTTCAAGGAGATATCTTTGATGAGCATCGTAATGAAAAAATCCTTAGTAGGATCTCCGCTTACTTCAAGCTTAAGTTGCATTTGTGCAGGGTTATTCGCCATCGCCATTTAGGTTTAGACTCGAAATCTATAAAAAATAAACTAATTAATATTATAACGTTGGAAATTATTAATTTTTTCTACGACAACAGTTACATGAGCGAGAATATGGACATCCGGCGTGCCAAAATATTCCTTCCGTTTTCCGACAGGTAAAATCAATAATTTCTCGAAAACATCTTGCACTATATCTCTGCTCAACTCTTTATGCTATAAGCAATTAGACGCCAACAACAGTAATCGATTTTTAAATCTACCATATAATTCGCCAACAGCATAACTACGACCTTCAATAAAAAATAGGCAATCTTTTCGTTAGGTGCTCAAAGATGAATAAAACGGGGCAGTTTCTAAATTATATTTCACCTAAGCTGGCGTACGCGTGCCGCGTGTCCAGATTGTTTAGCACAATTATCGTCGCTTACGAAAAAGCCAAGCTCTGTTTAGGTTAAAAATATTAACTACGGGTAGTGTACCACCCCGTACCAAGGTGTACCACCAAAACCGGTACACACACTTTGTTGGTTATACATTAGTACTTAAAAAGCTCCCATATATCACATGGCAGCCACCCAAATCCAAACGCACAGGGCTTGCGCTAAAATTAATAATACGCAACGCTTAAATTTTTGTCAATACCAACAAATAAACCGATTTAGCAAATTATTTACCAGAAAGGATTTAACACTTCAGAAAAATCGGTTTAGCATACCCGCAGCTTGCGTTAAGGATTGACGTGGAAAGCCCGGAGCACGTGTTGGCCGTGGGGCCAATGGCCTGCGAGGACTTGTAACAGAAAGCCTGACCGCCGCTTCTACCAGCGGGGGGAACGCCCAGGAGGAGAGTCAAGAGATTAGAGTCAAGAATCAAGATGAAATCGCGACGGTTGAAAAATAGCGTCAGATAGCTGGGCGGCGATATCTCTGCCTGTTTTCGCCCGCTGTTCGATTTCCGGACAGGACGTTCAGCACACGCAATATTTATGACAGTCTTGTTATCAAAAATTCATCACACGCATACCCCTACTTTCGGCAATTGTTAAGATATTTACCCAAAACACACCGGGGGAATTATATTGGATACCGTAGCTATTTATGAGGATGATGAGCATGAGGGCCATACTTATATTTTAGATTTGCCTTTTGCGGCCATTACCGATACCGCTATTCTCCAACGGTCGGGCGGTGGTTTTGACAATCATCCCTCCTATTATAAACAGATCGTGCCCGAGGTTATAGATATTGACAGCGGTGTGTTTTACCATGAGTTTGATGGCGATAACTTTCCGGAGGTTACCGTAGTGCAAAACAACAGCCAGCTGCTGTTAACCTGTGGCTGTAATGCCAGCCACGGCAGGCTTTGCGCACACCAAACTGCAGTACTTTGCGCACTTGTTAAAAAGAACGAGCTGCGCATTTATTTTGATGCCCGCCTGCGCCACGAAAAACTACGGAAAGTTGCCCTTGATTACGGCCTGGAAAATGAGCCCGACCTGGATGCTTTTTTGAAGGTGATGTATACCGATAAACAGTCGGTGATTGTTCCGCACCTGCCATCGCTCATTCCGGTTACCAAAGATAGCCTGGCCCAGTACGGCGAAATGCTGCTGCCCCCTGATGCGGCAATTACCGATAAGGCCGATGGCGATACAGGCCAATCAATGTGTATTGTTTTAAAGCAGCACAAATATTATAAATACCTGTTTGTGGAGCTGTACAGCGCGCAAATTACCAAAGAGGGCAAAATTAAAAACCCGCTTACGCTGATAAACCCTTTAGACCAGATATGGAGTACGGACGACCATGAGCAGATCAAATTTTTTACGGGGATAAATAAGTTTCAAAACCATATTAACAGTAAACGGTCGGCAGCCGATATATTAGCTTTAAAGGCAATTATCAAAAACCCGCTGCAATATGATTTTTATTACCACAACACCGAGGTATCTGATAATATTACGGCATCATCTATTGTGCCCGTTGAGGTGGGTTTGCTGCCGCAAAATGTAAACCTGGATATTAAACCGCGGGGGCCTTTTTATGAATTTTCGGGCCAGCTTAAAATTGATGGCGAGGTGCATCAGCTTAAAGACCTGGGCATCCGGTTCGGTTATTTTATTTTGGCCAAGGATAAGCTTTACCTGGCAGATAACCTTCAACTACTGGGCATTATCGACCTGATGCGCAAACGGCCCGAGAACCTGCTTATCCATCACTCCAAATACAAGGAGTTTAAAACACAGCTGCTCACCAAACTGGAAGACAGGATCAGCATTGCCTATCAGCATATAAAACCGGCCACGCAGGCCCAGCTAATGCAACAAGGCTTTGACGCCGAAACAGAACAGATCATTTACCTGTCGGATTTTGGCAGCCATGTGATGATCATCCCCGTAATGCGCTATGGCGAGGCCGAAATTCCGGTGCGTACCAAACGCACCATTCACGGGCTTGACCATAAAGGCAACGAATTTATTGTAAAACGCGACGACGATGCCGAGGTAGCCCTAACCGCCTTACTGGTAAGGCAGCACCCCTATTTTGAAGAACAACTGGATAACGACCTGCATTATTTTTACCTGCACAAAAGGCATTTTTTACAGGAGGAATGGTTTTTAAACGTATTTGAAGACTGGCGGCAGCATGGCATTACCGTTTTAGGCTTTAACGAACTGGAGGGGAATAAGCTAAACCCTAACAAGGTAAACATCACCATCAGGGTATTAAGCGGCATCAACTGGTTTAATACCGAAATAGGCATCCGCTTTGGCAAAACAAAAACCAGCCTAAAACGGGTACAAAAAGCGGTACGCAACAAAAGTAAATACATCCAGCTTGACGATGGCACCCTGGGCATTTTGCCTTTGGATTGGATAGAAAAATTTACCAAATACTTTAACGCCGGCGAAGTAACCGACGAGGACATTTTAAGCATCCACAAAATAAATTATACCGCCATTGCCGAACTGTTTGACCAGCAGGTAATGGACGAAGAAGTAAAAGCCGAGTTATACACCTACCGTGAAAAGTTAGCCAATTTTGACAAGATAGCGCATGTAGAGGTTTCGGCAGATTTGAAGGCTACGCTTCGTCCTTACCAGCAGCAGGGATTAAATTGGCTCAACTTTTTGGATGATTTTAATTTTGGCGGATGCCTTGCCGATGATATGGGCCTGGGTAAAACCATGCAGATCATCGCGTTCATATTATCGCAACGCAAAAAAAGCGAACGCAATACCAATTTGCTGGTGGTGCCTACGTCCATCATTTTTAACTGGCAGGCCGAGGTTAAAAAGTTTGCCCCATCCATCAGGATGCACACCATTTACGGAGCCGACAGGATAAAAAGCACGGCCGATTTTGATGGCTACGAAATTATCCTGACATCGTACGGCACCCTGCTGGCCGATATTAACTTTTTAAAGCATTACCAATTTAACTACGTTTTTTTAGACGAATCGCAACAGATAAAAAATCCCGATTCGCAGCGGTACAAAGCGGCACGCCTGTTAAAATCGCGCAACCGGATCACCATTACAGGCACTCCCATCGAAAATAACACTTTCGATATTTACGGACAGCTATCATTCGCCTGCCCGGGTTTACTGGGAACAAAGCAATATTTTAAAGATATCTACGCTGTGCCGATAGATAAATTTAAAAGCCACAAACGCGCCGCCGAACTGCAGCATAAAATAAAACCCTTTGTTTTGCGCCGCACCAAGCAACAGGTAGCCGCCGAACTGCCCGAAAAAACCGAAATGGTTTTGTATTGCGAAATGAAGGATCAGCAACGCAAAATTTACGATGCGTACGAAAAGGAATTCCGCGAATACATCTCGGCTACAACCAGCGACGAGTTGCGAAAAACGCCGATGAATGTACTTAAAGGGTTAACCAAATTGAGGCAGATCTGTGATTCGCCATTACTTATTGAGGGCGAGAAATTGCCGGGTAATGAATCGGCAAAGATTGATATGCTGATTGAGCAGATTGAGAGTAAACAGCATCAGCATAAAATACTGGTATTCTCGCAATTTGTATCGATGCTGGAACTCATCAAAAAAGAATTGGTGAGTCGTAAAATTGAATTCAGCTGGCTCACCGGCAGCACCCGTAACCGCGAAGCTGCCGTGAATGAATTTCAAAACAACCCGAAGATCAGCGTATTCCTCATCAGCCTGAAAGCAGGTGGTACAGGCCTTAATTTAACCGAAGCCGATTACGTATACCTGGTAGACCCCTGGTGGAACCCCGCCGTTGAAAACCAGGCGATCGACAGATCGCACCGCATAGGCCAAAACAAGCACGTGGTAGCCGTAAGGATGATTTGCCCCGATACTGTGGAAGAAAAAATAATGCAGATGCAGGACTTTAAACGTAGCCTGGCCGATAATTTGGTTAATACCGATGGCTCGTTTTTACAATCCATGTCGAAAACGGATCTGTTGGGAATTTTGGGGTAATTCGGTGGCGAGTTGCGAGTTGCCGGTTTTACGCCGTTATAACTATTGACCAATGACGAATGACCAATGACGCGAAGCAAATGACTAACGCAAAACCGTAACATATCCTGTAAACCGTTGCCCGTTAAGCTTGGTATCTACAATAAAGTAATAAACGCCGACTGGTACCGGTTGGCCGTTTGATTTACCGTCCCATGGCACACCGTAGCCTTTGGAATGGAATATCAGGGTACCGTAACGGTTAAATACGTCCACTGTCGAATTTTCGTAGGCCACAAGGCCGGTTATTTCCCAGGTATCATTGCTGCCATCGCCATTAGGCGAGAAAGCGTTGGATACCGAAAGTGTTGGCGAGACTACTATATGAGTTTTACCCGTAGTTACGCAACCCAAACTATCGGTGATGGTTAAGGTATAGGTGGTATCTACGCTTCCGGTTATGACTGGCTCTTTTATATGAATATCGCTGATATTGTAATTGGGCGACCATAAATATGCAACGGTATTATCATTTACCGACGGATGCAGCGTGATTGTTTTATCTTTTAACACATATCTTGTTTTTTCGGTAGTGAGCGCGGGGGGGCCAAAAAATGTTATTTTAACCGAATCAGAAGGCGTATAGCACTGGCCGGAATTATCTACATTAAAAGTTAACATAACGGAGCCATTCTTCCTGTCGTTAGCGCCCGGTGAATATGACGCATTGGGTTGATTGCCTGAATTAAAATGACCATCGCCCTGGGTTGTGCTCCAGAAACCGGTGCTGACGGGCACAAGAATTTTGCCTGCCAATTGTACAAGCTGATCTTGCGAACAAACATTCTGGTCTTTACCTGCATCCGCACCCGGCTCCTGCCCGTACCTGATATTAAGGGTGGATGTAGAAATGGTACAATCGTCTTTACTGGTAGATGACAGGGTTATAATAACGCTACCCGCCGTCTTCTCCTCGGGCGACGGGATATATTGTACATTACCGATAGTTGTTGACGATGGTAAAAATTTCCCTTTTGGATTACTTGACGACCAGATACCTGTTGTAGTACCACCCGTTACCGAACCTTTAAGAGCTATAGAAGTTACATTAACACATACCAACTGCGGGCCTGTAGCCGTAGCAACCGGCGGTTGATTTACCTGCACCGTGGTAATACCGGCATCGCTTGTACAACCTGCTACAGTAACAAATAAATTATATGTACCAGCACTTGCCGCAGTAGCCGGAATATCCGGGTTTTGTGATGTAGAGGAATAACCGTTAGGTCCAGTCCACATATATGTGGCGCCGGCCAATGATGGGGTACGTAAATTAATTGTATTACCCAGGCACACCGGAGAATTACTGTTGGCCTGCGGCACGTTGGGCTTAGGGTTAACGGTTACCGGATGCGTAAATGGGAGGCCGGTGCAACCATAGGCTATCGGTGTTAAAATATAATTAACGGTCACAGCCGATGTTGTAGTGTTTGTTAACGCCTCATCAATCAACGCAGTGTTACCGGTAGTCGCCGGATTGCTGATACCCGGTACTGCCGCCCTGCTCCAGGTAAACGTTGCGATGGGTACATTGGATGTAATGGTATAATTTTGTGGTGTTTTGTTACATGCCAGGGATGTAGTATCGCTGGTAATATTAAGCGCAGGATTTACGGTAACCACCCAACTGAAGGGCGCCCCATCACAATCATTAGTTTTGTAGTTAATGGTGTATACAACATCAACCGGCGTGGTATTGGTATTGTATAAAACCTCCCTGATAACATTTGAAGCCTGTCCGCTTACCGCATTATTGGTAATGCCGGGCACGGCCGCTCTGCTCCAGCTAAATGTTGTATTAGCCGTATTAAATTTTATAGTGTAATTGGCAGAGGTACCATTGCAAATTGTATCCTTTGCCGAACTGGTTATCACCGGTGTAGGGTAAACTGTAACAACATAATTAATAGGCGTACCTGAACACGTGCCACCTGCTGGGGTGATTACGTATGTTACATTTATTGGATTGGCCGTGGTATTTATTAACGTTTCAGAAATTAAAGCACTGGTTTGGTTTGACACCGCCGGGTTACTGATACCTGCCACAGCAGCACGGCCCCAATTAAATGTAGCATTTGGCAAATTGGCTGTTATAGTATAATCTAAAGGATTGCCGCTACATATAAAACCACTTGAGGTACTGGTGATATAAGGTATTGAATTAACTATAACAACTACCTTTTTCATTGCGCTTAGGCATTGTCCTACTGTACTTTGTACATTGTAAAATGTGCTGGTGTTTAATGGTGATGTTGTAAGGGTAGCTCCCGTAGCTACGGTTTGCCCGCTTTCGTTAAACCATTGGTAGTTGCCGACCGAGCCGCTTGCAACAAATTTTGCAGTGCCGCCTGCGCAAATAACAACCGTATCTGCCGAGGTTGTGGGCGTTGGCGGTTGTTCAAAAATACTTACCGTTACAGCTGTACGCGGACTTGTAAGCCCGTTTACAGTGGTCTGCACATAATAAGTAGTAGTAGCTGTAAGGGCGGGAGTAGTATAACTTGCGCCTTGTTTTATTGATGAGCCACCATTAGCTACGGTAAACCAATTATAGGTTCCCCCGGGTGCCGTAGCCGTTAGCGTAGCGCTGCTGCCAGTACAAATTTGAGCATCTTTGGCAGTAGGCGCAGGCGGAGGCGTGTTAAAAAAAATGGTTACCGTTGCCGACGCAGCGTTACACCCCCCGGCAGGCTTATTTGAAAGTAAGGTGAGCACAGCCTTGCTTTCGTTATTTGCAGGAGTATAAACGGCGTGGAGGTCATTAACATTTGAAAATTGGCCTGCCCCGCCAGACCACGTGCCACCGGATGCACCGGTTATGCTGCCATTTAAAGTTACGGACGTATTTAGCGGCACACTCTGATTGCTCCCCGCACTAATTACAACTGCGTCATCAATGGTAATTTTAAAAGTTGAGGAGTCGCCTGCAAAACCACCGCTGGGCGGTATGGTGTTCTGTACAGTATATGTTCCCTTGGTGGTATTTTTTAAATCTATTTCTCCGGTGAACTTATTCACAAAGGTTAATCCGACGGGCGATGCCGTGAAAACGCCAGCACTGGCGCCCGCGGCAAATTGGGGTTTAGGGTTGGCTCCGTTTTTACAAACCGGGGTATTATATGTAAAAGTAGTAAGGGGATTATCGGTAATAGTTATTTGAACCGAATAAGTGCCCGAACAAGTACCGCTACTGGTATAAACAATATTATAGGTTCCGGGAGTGCTTGCGCCCATATTAATTTGCCCTGTGGTTGTACTTATAAATACTATGCCCGAAGGCGCGCTGAAGGTACCACCGCCCGATGGATTGATAATGGTTGGCGTTGGATTTGCACCTGTTGTTGCAAATGTTGACGATGAATATGTAAACGTGGTGCCGCTGTTATCAACAGTAACTGTAATTGGGGTACGCGTGCTGGTACAAGCCCCAGATGTACTCTGAAGATAATAGGTTGTATTGGCAGATAAAGGGGGCGTTGTATAACTGTTTCCTGTATGCAGAGACACACCTCCCGAGGACGCAGCGTACCAATCGATACTTTCACCTGCTGGAACACTGGCTGTAAGATTAGCAGTAGTACCGGGGCAAATTGTAGGCGATGGCCCCGCTACCGGCGATTGCGGCAATGGCGTAACAACCACTTTTACCGGAGCTGCGGCACTGCTGCAACCATTAACGGTAACTTGCACGGTATATGTTGTTGTAGCGGTTAATGCCGGGGTAGTAAATGTTTGCCCAAGCTGTAAAAGCGTGTTGTTACTATCATACCATGCATAATTTCCGGCGGGCCCGCTTGCCGTTAAGGTAACCGGGGTTCCTGAGCAGGTACTGGTATCACGCACTACAGGCGGGGCCACCTGGCTTAATACAGCAACCTTTACTGCGGTACGCGCACTTGTACATTGCCCTACCGTGGTTTGCACATAATAAGTAGTAGTGGTGGTTAACGCCGGGGTTGTGAATTTTCCGTTCTCGGTAACCGGCAAAGGGTTATTATCTGTAGCAGTTGCAAACCACTGATAAGTGCCTCCCGGTGCCGTAGCAGTAAGCACGGCTGTGGAACCGTAACAGGTAATAGGTGGGTCTAATACCGATGGCGCCGGCACAAGTGGTGCGATTACAACGTTTATTGGGCTTAGTGTACTATTACAGCCCGAATTAACTGCCATGATATAATAAGTAATATCGTGCGTTAATGGCGGCGTATCATAGGTAAGCCCCTGCTTTAAAAAATGTTTACCATCTGCATCAGCATACCATTGGTAGGTGCCTGTTGTGCCCGCTGTTAGGTGCGCGCTGCTGTTATAACAACTATTTACGGTTTGCTGCGGAGGTGCTGCGGGTATAGGCGTTACAGTAACTGTAACCGGTACACGGGAGCTCTGGCAATCATTAAGCGTATTTTGTACGTAGTAGGTGGTATTGGCAGTAAGCGCCGGGGTTGTATAATCCGGACTTGATATTAATGGAGTGCCGCCGGTTGGTGTATCAAACCAATCAACAACGCCAGATGGTGCATCAGCATGTAAAGTGATTACAGAACCTGAACATACCGGATTGTTATTGGTCACCGTAGGCGATTGCGGCGCCGAGGTTACCGTTGCTGATACAGCAGTACGCTGGCTTGTGCAACCGTTAACAGTTGAAGATACATAATAAGTTACCGATTGATTTAATGATGCTATGGTAAGCGTTGAGCCGGTATTAACCGCATTTGCAGATGTGCTTGAGGTATACCAGCTATAATTATCACCGTTGCTTACCGATAGGGTAACCGGGCTGCCTGCACAGGCTTTAACATTGTGGGCTACCGGTTTACCTAAAACGTTAACAGAAATAGTAACCCGGGCACTTGTACAGCCGGCAGTGGTAGCTTCAACAAAGTATGCAGTATAACCGTTAACCGGGGGCGTATCATAACTAACGCCCGTATGAAACGGGGTGCCGCCTGCCGCCTGCGTATACCATTGAAAACTATCGCCCGCAGAAGTAATTTGAAGATGGGCGCTTGTACCCTGACAAACTGTGCCCCCGCCTGTTATTACGGGTGCAGTAGGCGTTGGCGTAATGCTTACCGTAATTGTTTTACTGGCTGTACAACCAGAAGTTTTGTCGGTAACGGTTACCGTATAATTGCCCGCTTTATTGACGTGAATTGGGTTAACAGTTTCGCCGGTACTCCAGGCATAATCATAACTACCGGTACCGCCAGTGGGCGTAGCTGTCAAATCAATGGTACTGCCTGCACATATTCCCGGCTCGGAAGAAGATATAGCTGCCGTTAGCGAACATGACTGGCCAAGGCCACGCAGAGAAATAAGTAAAAAAATAAAAAAAAGTAGACGGATCTTCATTAACCTCAATATCTATTCGTTTCAGCTTTATGATAATAAGGTTCCGTTTGAATAAATCCTCAAACCGGTAAATTATTTACAACCAATAACATAGCCAACAACACTGTCTTTATAGAAATCAAATCTCAACCTTTATACGTAAAATAAGTAAAATGGTTTGGTATATCGTAAAATTTTCTGCTTAATTTTTCATTTTTTATAGCCGAACAGCCTTTTAAATTTAAAATAACAAAAAAAAACGGCTATTAGGGGCCGATTTTAAATTCAAAAAAATTGTTAAATGTTATTTTTTTTGAGTTACCCTAACCCAATCAACCAGCATTTTTGCTCGATTTTTTTTAATAAGATTCACTGACGATGCCGGCAGGCCATTATAAGGCGCGTTTATTCCGTTTATTTTTATAGGATAAGCGCCTCCTAAAGCATAGTTCAGGATAAGGTACTTTTTGTTATCAAAAGCCCACTTGCCGTAATGGCTGGTCATTTTTTTATTTACCCTGAACATTAGTTTGCCATCATAAATAAAATTCAAGGCGTCAGGGGTCCATTCAACAGCATAGATATGCCACTGGGTAACATCGTTTCCGGCCGCAAAGTATTGGCGGTTTACAAACGGGGTTTCGCCAAAGTAGCCAGGTCCGTGCACCGCAGCACTTACCCAATCCTTCTCGCCCACGTATTCCATAATGTCAATTTCGCCGCACTCGGGCCAGGCGCCCTTGCCCAGCATCCACCAGGCGGGCCAAAGTCCGGCACCATCTGTCAGTTTAATCCTTGCTTCGGCTTTGCCATACGTAAATTCAAACTTGTTCTCGGTAGTTAAGCGCGCCGATGTAAAATCGAAACTTTGCCCGTCCTTTGTTTCAAAGCCCGGCATCGATTGCGGCCTTATTACCAAAGCGCCATTGTTAGCCCCTTCGGCAGCTGCGCCGTTTACCAGGAAGGCCGTAGCATTGGTATCTATGTAAGCTTGTAATTCGTTATTGTTATGCTGACCAGTTATTTCGGCACCCCATTTATTGCGATCCAGTTTTTTTTCAGAGAAATCGTCAAAAAAAATTACTTTTTCATCTGGATTTGAAATTGCCTTTTTCGTTTGGGCAAAGGCCTCTGTTGATACGGCGGACAAACCGCAAAGAAAAAACATAAAACTGTAACTATACTTTATACAATTCATATTTAATAATAAAAAGACATTATTGATTTTGCCGGCGATGCTTTTAGATCATGTTACGCCGGTAAATATATTCAATAACAATTTACTTAGTGGATAAAGTATGGCCTGCCGCCATCAGTATGTGGCTGAATAACGACTAAACCGCGCTGCCCTGGTTAAAGCAGTATCTGTTGAGGAAAGAGTTACCGATCTTTGCACCAGTGCGGCACCATCGCTGCTTTTAGCTGGATCAATATTCAAACAGGAGCAGCTTTATCGCCGCTCCTGTTTTTGTCACTATTTGAATTTAAACAGCATCTGATAGTGAGCTAAAAGTAAAGTCCCTAACCTTCAAAGTTGGGATGAGGTAGCTGCGATAACTTTCTACACTGATGCTTCGCTCCTGCTTACCAAGGGCTTCCAGGTTGTTTAGCATAATAACCGGGCTCTCGTTAAACCTGAAGTTTTTTACCGGGAACTTGATTTTGCCATTCTCGATATAAAAAGTACCATCCCGGGTAAGGCCGGTCAACAATAACGATTGCGGATCAACCATGCGGATATACCACAGGCGTGATACCAGGATGCCCCGTTCTGTGCTTTTAATGAGGTCTTCCAGGCTGGCATCGCCGCCATCCATAATAATATTACCGGGGCCTGGCAAAGGCTTAACACCTTTTTTATCAGCCCAGTAGCGGGTATAGCTTAAATTTTTAACCACGCCTTTTTCAATCCAGCTGGTTTTTTCGCGCGGCAAGCCTTCACCGCTCCATGTGGTTGATGGCAGGTCGGGGTTAAAAGGATCAGAGTAGATATTTACTTTAGGGTCCATTAGCTGCTCGCCCAGGCGGGTACCTCCACCCTTCTTGCTCAAAAAGCTGCGGCCTTCCTCAGCACTCCGGGCATCAAAACGGAACATGTTTTCCAATAGGTAGGTAGCCGCAACGGGTTCCAATATCACAGTATATTTACCTGGCTCTATGGCTTTTGCACCTGACGAGCTTAAACATTTACCTGCGGCGTATTTGGTTGCCGAAAAGGTATCCATCTTACTTGCATCGGTAAATCCCCTGGCAGCATAGCCAGATGCTGTGCCTTCCTGATTACGGGTGGTAACCGAGAAAGTAACATCGCTACCTTTGTTGTAAGCAAACAACCCTTTGGAATTCATAACAGCGTTAAAACTGGTAGAATTCTCAAGGAACCCGGCGGCTGTTAATTTTGCTTCTTTGGTAACCGATAGACTTTTGGCTACCATTTCGGCGCGGGTATCCGGCGTTATGGCTGCAGTGTTGGCATTAAAGGTGATAGCCTCTGCAAAAGTTTGCGGACCTAACATCGGCATATATTCGGGGTTGGCCGGCGCTAACTGGGCCAGTTCCTCCGACCGGCGCACTACCCTTTCCAGGGCGGCATCGTCAAATTCATCAATGGTGGCGGTACCGGCCTTTTTGCCAAATACCGATGTTACGGCCAATCCAATAGTACTGATATCGCCGGCAGTTGATACCGCGTTTAATGCTGTGCGGATGTTACCACCTTCGCTGCCGTTTAAACTTACCTCACACTCCTCGGCTTTTGAATAGGCAAGTACCTTTTTTAGTAAAGCCTGGGCTTCTTCTTTATTTAATATAGGCATAATTCAGTTATCCGATCTTTCTTTTAGTGTTGATTACATTAACTCCCTTAAATAATGCGGTTGATGAGCCGTGCGATACGGCACTTGACTGGCCTGGCTGACCCTTACCGTCATTAAAGGCTCCGCCTAAACGGTAGTCGCGCTCGTCGCAAACCTGGCTACAGGAATTCCAAAACTCCTGTGTGTTGGCCTGGTAGGCAACATCGTTAAGCATGCCGGCTATCTTGCCATTTTTGATCTCATAAAACAGCTGCCCGCCAAACTGGAAGTTATAGCGCTGCTGATCGATAGAGAAGGAGCCATCGCCAATGATGTAAACGCCTTTCTCGACGTTTTTAATCATCTCATCAACACTTAATGGGGTTTTGCCCGGTTGCAAAGATATATTTGGCATACGCTGAAATTGCACGTCCTGCCAGCTTTGGGAGTAACAGCAGCCTTGTGATTCGGTAAGCCCGATAATATGCGCCTGGTCGCGGATGGCCTGGTAGTTAACTAAGGTGCCCTCTTTTATGATATCCCATTTTTTACACTTAACACCTTCATCGTCGTATCCTACAGCACCTAACGAACCAACCTGGGTTTTATCGGCCACAATATTTACAGCCTTACTGCCAAAGTTAAACTTGCCAGATTTCCATTTATCCAAAGTCAGGAAGCTGGTACCAGCAAAGTTAGCTTCGTAGCCCAGCACACGGTCAAGCTCCGTAGGGTGACCAACAGATTCGTGAATGGTTAACCATAAGTGCGAAGGGTCAAGCACCAGGTCATATTTGCCCGGCTCAACCGATTTTGCTTTTATTTTATCGGCAGCCTGCTGGGTAGCAAACTTCATATCTTCAATCATGTCATAACGCTTTTTGTAGCGGGTAGTTATACCAGCCACTTTCTCGCTATCCAGCGGATCAAGGTACTCGTATCCCATGCCAACCGGCGAGCTTAATGACCTGCGGGTTTCAAATGAGCCGGCTGCAGGATCAATTTTGGTTACCGTAAAACTTGGGAATAAGCGATGTACATCCTGGTCGATATACGAACCATCGGTAGATGCAAAGTATTTTTGCTCGTTTACAGCAAACATTATCGAGTTTACAAAGTTGGCGCCGCCCGCCATAGCCACGCCGTTAGCGTTAAGCAACAGATCGACCTTTTCTTTGATCGGCACTTCAAACGCGTTTTTGGTAAGCGGTGTTTTCCAGCTTACTTCGCCGTAACCTTTTTGAGGGGCAAGCTCAACGGGGGCGCCTCCAATTTTGGCATTGGCTTTGGCAACAGCCACCGCTTTCAGGGCAGTTTTAGCCATGCCCTCTTTAGTTACATCGTTGGTTGCCGCAAATCCCCAGCAACCATTAGCGATAACACGGATACCGATACCATATGATTCGGTATTGGCCACATTAAGTACCTTGTTTTCGCGGGTAACCACAAACTGGTTAAGGTAGCGGCCAATCCTAACATCGGCATAGGTAGCACCGTTTGATTTTGCAGCGTTTAAAGCCACATCGGCCAGCTCTTTTTTGATCTTTACATCAACGCCTTCCAGCGCCTGTATAGGATCGATTGTTTTACCGAGGGCATTCATACCGGGCAGCATCAAAGCGCCGGCACCCATACCCGTTAAATAGATAAAGTCACGTCTTCTCAAAGTATATTTCCTCCTTTTATTACTTATATAACTACCGAAACCTGGCCTCTAACCACAAAAAAGCACAAGCCATCAATAGCAAAACATAAAAATAAATTTTACTTACAGCAATCGTGGCTTTTTCGTGTATCTGTTTCGTTACATTGCTATTAATCGTGTTGTTGGCGACGTAGGCTTTGGTGTCGGCCTGCTTTTTTAGCGCCTTTATATTTTTCCAGTCATCGTAACTATAAACATAAAACCAGTTTAAAGGCCCGTTACTTTGTTTTACAGCTTGCCAGCCAACCGTCTGTGGCCAATAATTAACCGTCCACTGAAAAGGGAGCTTACTATTTTGTATGGGGGCGATAACCGCGCTGTCAATTTGTATTGCCGATGGCGCTACCGCGCTCTCCAACTGCAACTCAACCGGATTTGATACTGTTGGGATGGCCGATTTTACCGTCCACAATTCTGGTGTGGCAACCTTTCGTGTTGCCTTAGCAATCAATAACGACCATAAAGCTGAATAGTCGGCTTTATCACCGCCCAATACCCAACTGAACGTATTATTCAAGGGTGTGAATACCAATTTACCGGCACCGGCCAATGCATTGGCTGCTAAAACATGTCCGTGCTCGTCACTAACCAATGGTTGTATATTAGCCTGGTTTGCCAGGTAAACCATTCCGGCATTCAATTTGGCTGTATTACCGGTTTTGCCTTGGATGCTGAGCGATACCGGTGCCGGATCTTTCACTGCCAGCCTATCAGCAGGAAAATCACGTTGCAGCCACGAATTTGATTTTAAGCTACTATCAGCCCGGATAACTACTCCCAGGCCTTTTTGGGTTACTTCCTGTTGTAACGCCGCAGCCTCGGCCCCATTTAGCGTTTTCAAAACGGAGAGGTCGGCAATTAAAACATCAAACTTGTTAAAAACCGAAGCCGATAAATGATCAATCGGAAATTGCGCCAGGTTAATGAACTCTTTATTGAATTTATCTTTACTGATTGCCGAGCGGACTGCCACTGCGTATCCGTTTTCGGAAAGCCAATTCTTTAAAAAACGGCTCTCAAAATCGGGCGATGCTGTTAGCATTAAAACATTCAAAGGCTTGGCCGGCTCAATTTGTACAGGAATATTTTGGTTTTCGAGCGTATCTGTCCCGGTTATGGCCAGTAACTTATAAACGTTTTTACCTTGATTTTTTGGCGTGTTCCTTAAATTAAACGGCACCGCCTCGCCCGATGCAATGATTACCGAATCCAACCCTGTACCTAATCCCTTCAGTAACAGCTTTATTTTTTGAGGCAAACTGTTTTTATAAGTTCCGGCAATGTTAATCTCATCTCCTGCTTTCAGGTGTTCATTCCAACTAACTGCGGTTATCCCTTGTTTAAAAGCCGCAGGATGGAATATTACCGGTACATGATCCAATCGCTGCAGTTCTTCCTTGTCCAAACCACCACCCAGTATCCGTATTTGTGTAATTGTTGAATCGGATTTCAGATCTGCTAAATCATAGATCAGCACTGCCTTTGGAATCTTTTTGCTGACTGCGCTATTCAGGGTGAATATCTTTTCCGTGTTGTACCTGCTCACACTATCAGCACTAAATCCTTCGGTTAATAATAGCGCTTCCCTTTTTTCCTGCCGGTCTACATCAACCTGGTAAGTTAAAGGTAAGGCGATACAGGCTAAGGCAACTATGGCCGTAATAGTTGCAAGCAGTCGTAAAACCAAACGCGATTTATTTGCCCGAACATATTCCCTCCAAACCGCGAAAGCAGCAATTAAAATGCAAATGATGATAACAATGGCGTTCCAGTTCATTTGTATTTAGCGGTTTAAGCGATTAAGGTTTTTATAATACTGCTGCGATAAACCTAAATCTGCGGGGTTTTTCGCTGCAACCGGCACTTTGTCAGCTGGAATCAGTGTTTTTTGAATAGCTCTTTCTACCAACGGGATATCGCCTGGCTTAATTTTATCTGGTTTCGATAATATCCGGCGCATGGCACTTAAAGCCGGCAAGTAAGCACCTGGTTGAGCCGAAGCCTTTGAACTGAGCTGCTGGTTGGCTAAAGCAAGCACGTGTTCATCTGCTATGCTCATTTTCGGCGTGATCCTAAGCTGCGCTAAAACCTGAACCGCCTTTTTTAAATTTTCAAATTGATCTGCACCGGGCTTAATATCCGATTTATCGATAGGTTGATTGATCTTCGACAGATCGCCGCTTAAACGTTTCTCTGACTTCAGTGCCGGTGGGTTATAAGAGGTTTTAGCTACATACATCCTTGATTTTTGCTGCAAATCTTTTAGCAATCGCAGTGCTTTATACTCAAATGGCAATGCGTCCTGTGGTTTGTAAAGCCTTAATTGCAATTCGGCCTTCCACATTTCTGTAAGCGTAGCTTTGAGTTGTTTTTTAAGTTCGGGGTCAAAAAACTGGGCATCTTCGGCATTATCATGTTTATCAGTGTATTTATCCAATATTACCGCCGCATTACCGTAATTTTTGATATCCCCAACCGGATCATCTTTCACATCCGCTGGATTAATGTCCGATTCTGACTCTTCGCCCAAAAACTTACCATAGCGCAGGCGGAGCAGCTTTTGATCAACACCCAGGTCATTGCTCCGGTCATTAAACTTCACGGCTGTGATGCTGTCTTTATCCTTCAGCAATTTTTCGGTATCAAGGATGATCTGCCGCTCACTACGGAAAAACTCCGGCTTTTGGTTTACACCGCTTAGCATACCATCCATGCTTAACAATTGAGCAGTATCCTGTATAGATACGGTATAAACATCCGTGCGGCTTTGCTGTTGACGGGTATCGGTTGCCTGTATGTAAAAGTAAAGTTCGTCGCCAGGCTCCATGTTTAAAGCCGGCAAACTAATTAACTTTTGCAGGCTATACTGCGGCTGGTGCGAACTGAACGAGGTAGAAAAATCGAGTTTATACTCTTTAAATTTTACGGCCTCGCCGCTGCCCTTAGCTACCGTCGCGAAAACAAGCGCGTTTGCTACACCATAATCATCATTAACGGTTGCGTCAATATTTACCCTTTGCGCCTCGCCGGCATCAATATAGGTATATTGTTTAGGCGATTTGATATGAATAACCGGCGGCTGGTCCGTTATTACCTGTACCTGGTATAAGTCCGAAAGTTTGCCGTCTACATTAACCTGGTAAAAACCAGGCTTGTTAATCAGTTTTTGAATTTGCCAGGCGGTTTTATCGGGGTTTATATTTTTAATGTTAATAGTTTCCTTATCATTAAACAGCAGTGCCACCTGTTTAACCGCGATATTGGTGGCGATTTTCCAGCTCACGGTCGAGCCATCCTCTACATTTAAAGTAAATTTATCCTGGCTACGTGGCTGTTTACCCGTGTAGGCCGGAGGATGTACAGCTATCTCAATCGAGGATATTTGAGGCAGTACCTTTTCGGGAATGGCATTATTTTCAGTTGATGAGGCCTTTCTTGTTATAGGTTGATTTGCCGTCGTCTGTTTGTTTAGTACCCAGGTCAATCCGACTGCAAACAACAGCAACAGTAGCGCAAGTTTTGCCCGCTTTAAAAACGAATTATGCCACTGCGGAACAGTCTGCAACTGAGTTTCTACCTTTTGTAACTGCAATGTTTCCAGCAGGTTTAATTCTGATGCTGGTTTTAATATTAGCCCGCTGCTTTCTTCCAGTTCGGAATATTGTTGATCAAGGAAATTGGCTATTAAAAGGTCGCTGGTTTTCCAGATCCGATGAATGAACAGAAAAATTACCAGGCATAATACAAATAACGGTAACGCCCAAAGCACCGGCACTTTAAATAAATACCTCAGCAAAGCAATTGAAAGCAGCGATATAGCAGCGGCAAAAAGCAAATCGGCAAGCAGCTGATAACTGATATACCACCTGCGTATCGCGTTTATTTTATTTATACCTGTCTGTTCAATCATTTTAATACAGGCTTATTTTTATGGGCAATCCATCTTTCAACAATAAACACGGCAACCAGTATCAGCCAGAAATAGCGCGATAGATCTGTTTGCGTAATTATTTTACTATTATCTATGTTTTTTGCCGACCAAATTATATTTGGCATCATTTGCCGGTGGTCAATTTTAGTTAAATAAAAATCGTTTATCACTTTATAATCAGTATCATACAAAACCAACTTCAATAATAGCTTTGCGAAATTATTACTCCAAACCAAGTCATTCCAGGCGGGATTGAAACGGGAATAAAAGTGATACTGAGTAGTTTGTGGGCTTTGCTCCTGCGTTAAAACAGGGTTGCCATAGCCATCAACCCAAATAGATTTACCGCCCGAAATTTCATTTTTAACCAGTTTATAAATCGCTGTGGGCTCTTCCTTTTCGACTAAAGCAAAAGCGCTGCTGGTTTTTATTGACGATGATTCCGCCCAGATCTTCCCCTGTTGATAGTTTAACACATGGGCAGCTTTACTGAGGACATTGGCGTCAACAGGTTTATCAGACAGCCAAAATAACCAGTCCTGTTTTGCCGGTATTTGCGCCGCATCAGCATATTTTTTGACTACAACCTTACGTTGGGTAAAGTCGATAATCGACTGTAAAGCAGCGCCTAAATATCTTTCATCAACACTGTATTTGTCGCTATAGATAACTACCCGTAAAGCGCCTGTATCAATCGGCGTGTGTTTTTCCGGGGCCGTTTTCAAGCTGATAACCGGGTTGCCATGGTCAACATTTAATATGAATGGTGATTTTGGATCGCCTTCTGATTGGATAACATAATTCGTAAAATAGGTACCCGATGACCTGCTATTTCCTTCGATAACTTTTATTGAATTATTACTGGTGAACCAGGCATTTTCAACCCATGTGCTCACCGAATCGGCTGGGGTATAGGTTTGCCAATGCAGGTTGAGCGACACTGATGGTTTGCTGCCGTTAAAGTACTTTGCCTGGTTTGGGGTAAGTACAAAAACCGGCAGGGTTGGCGGTAGCTTTTCGTTTAATTTTGCCACCATATTCCAGTAATTTTTTACTTCAGGCTTATCTTTTAATAAACTATCATTCAGTGTTTTATTTAGTTCAAACTTCTTAAAATTTTCATCAAAAAAATGAAATTCGTAGCCAATTTTAGCCAAAGAATCTACAGTAAATTTCAAATTTTTATAGGTCTCTTTCAGGTTGGCTTTGGGGATGAGCACCCAGCCCTTTGTTTTGGCTGTTGTCTGTCTGCGCTGCCAAAAAGGCGCGGCTAATAATAAGGCCAGGATCAATAAAAATAGGCATCGTAAAATTAATAGCAACACATCGTTCAGCTTAAAACTCCGGCTGCTTTTTTGCGCCGCTGCGGTTATCAGGGCAATGCTGCCAACCTTTAGGGTTTTGCCCGGCCTGATGTTCCATAGGTGTATTATTACCGGGATACTTATCGCGGCAATGGCAAACAACCAGATGGGAGTTAAAAACTGCATTATTGGGGTTATAAGTTTTGAGTGGGTGAGTATTGAGTTAAAATTTACTTTTGTTTCGTTGTGTTAAAAAATCCCGCAGGGCTTCATCCAGTGGCTGGGCGGTGCTGAGCATCCTGTAATATATATGCTTACCGAGTAATTGCATTCTGATAGCCTCTAAATGACTTTTCAGCTTTTGCTGGTAGTCGGCTGCCTGTTGGGTATTTATTTCGATGGTCTCGCCGGTTTCCAGGTCTTCTAATGAAGCATATCCGTCAAAGTCAAAATCAAGCTCGTTTTTGCCCATCAGGTGAAATACTACCACTTCATGCTTTAAAGCTGTTAGTGAATCCAGTAGTTTGTTGATCTCGCCATTGGCCTGGTACATATCGGTGACAAATACCAACAACTCCTTACGTCCGTCGCCGGCAAACAGCTCTTTGTAATGAACAGGCTGCGTAAACCTGCCATTGGGCTTAACCTGTTGCAGGTGATAAAACAACCGCTGCAAATGTTGCGGATCGGGTTTGGATGCTAACGAAAACAAACCTCCATCCTGAAAAACATACAACCCTACCGAATCGCCCTGCAAATTGGATAGCCAGGCCAGCGATGCCACCAGGAAACGGGCATAGTCTATCTTTTTAATTCCGTTATCGTCATGATCCATAGAAGCGCTGCCATCAACCAAAAACTTTACCGAAATACTGGTTTCTACTTCCGATTCGCGGATATAATACCGGTCGCTCCGGGCAAACATGCGCCAATCCAGCCAGCGCAAATCATCGCCGGGCTGATAGCTGCGGTACTGGCTAAACTCAAGCCCGGGTCCCTTCACCTTGCTTTTGTTAAACCCATTCATAAAGCCATCAATAACCGTTTTCGCCAGCAATGGCAAATCCTTAATGGTCATTAATACTTTTGGATCAAGCTGCATTTTTGATTTCGGATTTTCTAAAAAGCGTCATTGCGAGGAACGAAGCAATCCTCGATTTAGCAAGTAGATTTGCATGTATGGGATTGCTTCGTTCCTCGCAATGACGGGTATTAAATCGTTTTAGGTCTTGTTATTGTTTTTATCAACTCCACCGTCACTTTATCAGATGTTATGCCTTCAGCCTCGGCTTTAAAATTCATCAATATCCTATGCCTTAACACAGCCGGGGCCATAGCGTGAATATCTTCCATCAAAACAGCATACCTGCCTTTTAATAAGGCTCGAGCTTTGGCCGTCAATATTAAGGCCTGCCCTGCCCGCGGGCCTGCACCCCAGCGCACCCATTCTTTTACATAGCTTACAGTGGTGGTATCGGGGCGGGTTGAGCGGATTACCTGGCTCACGTATTTCACCAGGTCCTCGCTTATAGTAACCTGCCTTACCAGTGCCTGGGCCTGGATAATCTCTTCGGCGGTTATTACTGCTTTAACATCGGCTTTTTTGGTACCGGTAGTACGGTTCAGTACTTCAAACTCTTCCTGCTCGGTTGGGTATCCAATTTTTATCAGCAATAAAAAACGGTCTAACTGGGCTTCGGGCAATGGGTAAGTGCCGGCTTGTTCAATAGGGTTTTGGGTAGCCAGGATAAAAAACGGCTTATCTAACGGGTATGTTTGTCCGCCGTATGTTACCTCAAACTCCTGCATCGCTTCCAACAACGCCGATTGCGTTTTGGGTGGCGTTCGGTTAATTTCATCGGCCAGGATAATGTTGGCAAACAGCGGACCTTTATTAAATTTAAAAAAACGTTTGCCTGTAGCATGGTCTTCCTCCAGTATCTCGGTGCCTATAATATCCGTAGGCATCAAATCGGGAGTAAACTGGATGCGCCTGAAGGCCAGGTGCAGCGCCTGCGACATGGTTTTTACGATGAGTGTTTTGGCCAGGCCGGGCACACCTTCCAACAGGCAATGGCCTCCGGCTAAAAATGCTACCAGCAATTCGTCCAATATGGCATCCTGCCCTACTATTACCTTTTGAATTTCGCCTTTTAAAGCGGGCAATTTGGCAAGCAGCGCTTTTATATTATTTTCGGTCAGTTCCAACTTAATACGTTTTTAATGTACTCTCCCAATATATCACCCTTTTGATTAATAACCAGTATTTTTTATTAAAAATTAAATAAAGTATCCAAAACTTTACAAGCAATGCAAACAAATGTAGCATCAGCATAAAATATTGTACTACTTTTAAGGTTTTAAAACACGATGGCATTCAGCGGAAAATTTACGTTTACCAGGTTAAGTTATCACTCCGGCGATTGGGATACAGATCAGCGCATGCCATCAAACCTGCTTAATTCCCTGCTGGAGTATACCACCATCCCCATCGATCAGCAGGAAAAAGTGATCCCCCTGAGCAGCGACGATATTTTCTTATATCCATTTTGCTACCTGAGCGGCCACAAGCTTGTGCAGTTTGACACCAAAGAACGGGCGAATTTTAAAAAGTATGCCGAGAATGGCGGTTTTATTTTTGTGGACGATTGCAACCACGATATCGATGGGTTATTTGCAAAATCGTTCGAAGCGCAAATGGCTGCTTTGTTTGGCGCAACGGCGTTAAAAAAAATCCCTAACAACCATAAAATATACCACTCCTTTTTCTCCTTCGATAAGGGCCCCCCTACCACCAGCTTTGAATTAAATGGCTGGGGCGACGACCTTGTGCATGACTATTTGAAGGCCATTGAAATTAACGGGCGTATAGCCGTATTGTATAGCAGTAAAGATTATGGCTGCGAATGGGACTATGATTACAGGAACAAACGCTTCCTGGCCGAGGATAATACCATGTTTGGGGTAAATATTATTATGTACGCGCTAAATTATTGATCGGGAATATCTGCCTGCAATTTCAGTTAATTTACTTAAACCTAAGCTGTAAATTAATGATAAACGAATACTATGTACTGAAGCAGGGGCAACAAGATGGCCCTTATATACATACTGAGTTAATGGATGTGGGATTAAGGCCCGGCTAATTAGCATTATCGTCTATTGCCGATGACTGACAACAAGCTGCAGATTTACCCGACCCCCAGGAGTACACCATCAGCTTGCAAAAAGCCTATACCGTCAGAAAATCTTAAGATAATCCGTAACAAATCACACGATCTTGCTTCAAACACTTAAATATTCAAACTTCGCTCGTTATATTTAGGACTTAAAACTGACTGACCTTGAAAAGAAAAGATTTCCTTTACCTAACCGGAATGGGCATTAGTGCATCCATGCTTAGCAGGATCCCCGTTTTCGGTTCGCCCGTTTTGCCCGGCCATGCTATGAGCCCGGTAGATGTGGCCCTTAAAAAACGAATGGCCGATGTGGTTTTAAATGCTGCCCGGTCAAAAGGTGCCACTTATACCGATGTGCGTATAGGCCGCTACCTTAACCAGTTTGTGGTAACCCGCGAAAACAAGGTTGAAAATATAGTTGATACCCAATCGTACGGTATGGGTATCCGCGTTATTGCCAACGGTTGCTGGGGTTTTGCCGCTACAGATAAGCTGGATAACGACAGCATAGCCAAAGCAGCCGAGCTTGCTGTAGCTATAGCCAAAGAAAACGCCCGCATCCAAACCGACCCGGTGCAGCTGGTGCCTCAAAAGGGCCACGGCGAAGTAAGCTGGAAAACGCCGATTGAGCGCAACGCGTTTGAAGTGCCGATGAAAGAAAAAACAGATTTACTGCTATCCGTAAATGACGCAGCCATGAAAGGCGGCGCCAATTATGTAAACTCCATCCTGTTTTTAGTAAATGAGCAAAAATACTTTGCATCCACCGATGGTTCGTATATCGACCAGGATATCCACCGCATCTGGCCTTTATTTGCGGTTACTAAAATAGACTCCAAAACCGGCAAATTTGAAACGCGCCAGTCGTTAAGCGCACCACGCGGCATGGGTTATGAATATATGACCCCACGCGAAAGCGACAAGATAAAAGGCGTGACAACTCTTTATAAAGATAGGTATGATATGCTGGAAGATGCCCGCGCGGCAGCTACCCAGGCCGATCAAAAGCTGAAAGCAAAATCTGTTGAAGCAGGTAAATACGATCTGGTTTTAGATCCAAGTCACCTTTGGTTAACCATCCACGAATCTGTTGGCCACCCTACCGAGCTTGATCGTGTGTTAGGTTACGAAGCCAACTTTGCAGGTACCAGTTTCCTTACGCTGGATAAATGGGAATCAAAAAAATTCAACTTCGGCAGCAAAAATGTAAACATAGTGGCCGATAAAACCCAGGTTGGTTCGCTTGGCGCCGTTGGTTATGATGATGAAGGTGTTGAGGCCAAAAAATGGGATATTATTAAAGACGGTATTTTGGTTAACTACCAGGCCATCCGCGATCAGGCGCATATCATTGGTTTAAAAGAATCACAGGGCTGTTGTTATTCGCAAAGCTGGCAGGATGTGCAATTCCAGCGTATGGCCAACATATCCTTACAACCCGGTAAGGTGCCTATGGGCGTAAATGATATGATCAAAAACGTAGAAAAAGGCATTTACATCATTGGCGATAGTTCGTTCTCGATAGATCAGCAACGGTATAACTTCCAGTTTAGCGGCCAGCTTTATTACGAGATCAAAAATGGCAAAATTGTAGGTATGCTGAATGATGTGGCTTACCAGTCAAACACCCAGGAGTTTTGGAACTCCTGCGCCGCAGTTTGCGATGCCAATGATTATCGCTTAGGCGGATCATTTTTTGATGGTAAAGGCCAGCCTATGCAGGCCAGCGCCGTATCTCACGGGTCATCAACAGCATTATTTAAAGGAGTTAACGTAATTAATACAGCAAGAAAAATTTAATATATGGCAATTTTAACAGAAGATGAATGCCGCGCGATATTAAAAAAGGCGCTGGGCTATTCAAAAGCCGATGAATGCGAGATCAACTTTGGCGGATCAGACTCGGGCAACATCAGGTACGCCCGTAATACAGTATCTACCAGTGGTTCGTTAAGCCAAACCAGTATGGTTATTTCATCAGCATTTGGTAAAAAACTGGGTGTGGTAACCACCAACGAATATGATGATGCCTCGGTTGAAAAAGCCGTTCGCTTATCGGAAGAGCTGGCACAACTGGCACCCGAAAACCCGGAGTTTGTATCCTTTTTAGGCCCGCAAACTTACGCCCCACGTTCAAAAACGTTTGTCCCCGAAACAGCGGCTATCACCCCTGCATTACGGACAGATATGGTGGGCAAAAGCCTGGATACAGCAAAAGAAAATAAATTAATAGCAGCAGGCTTTTTGCAAAACAGCGCGGGTTTTAGCTCGATGATGAATTCGCATGGCTTGTTTGCCTACAATACCTCTACAGATGTAAATTTCTCGGTAACCTTACGTTCAGAAGATGGTACGGGCTCGGGATACTCTACCAAGGGCTATAACGATGTAAGCAAACTGGATACACTGGCGTTTACCAAGATAGCTGCCCAAAAGGCAACCGGCTCCAAAGGTGCCAAAGCTATTGAACCGGGAAAATACACGGTAATTTTAGAGCCCGCCGCCGGTATTGTATTACTTGAGCAATTGTACGGCGGCCTTGATGCACGCAGTGCCGATGAAGGCCGCAGCTTTTTGAGCAAACCAGGTGGCAAAACCAAACTTGGCGAAAAGATGGTTGATGAAAGGGTAAACATTTACTCCGATCCATCGCACCCCGATTTGCCAACCGGCAGTTGGGCCGGCGATGGCCAACCGCAGGTGAAAAGAAGCTGGATTGAAAAAGGAGTAGTTAAAAACTTCACATACTCGCGTTACTGGGCTCAAAAACAAGGCGTGAAACCGATTCCAAATCCCGATGGCATAATTATGGAGGGAGGCAACGCCACTTTAGAAGAATTGATAAAAGGAACTGAAAAAGGAATTTTGGTTACCCGCCTGTGGTATATTCGCCCGGTTGATCCGCAAACGCTATTGTTTACCGGCCTTACCCGTGACGGTACATTTTATATCGAGAATGGACAAATCAAATTTCCGATCAAGAACTTAAGGTTTAACGAAAGCCCGGTTATTATGCTTAATAACCTGGATGCTTTGGGTAAATCCGAACGTACGGTAAGTGGCGAATCGGGCCAAAACGCGCTGATCCCTCCTATGAGGATCCGTGATTTTACTTTTACTTCGCTATCAGACGCGGTGTAAATAAAGCATTGATTATAAAAACTGGAATATCATTGTTTAGCAACCCGTGGCATACGGTTGTGTCATATTTTTATAACTACCAAAACCGCACGTAAATGGCCGATAGAAACAGCAATATTACCGCAATAAGCACTATCGATGACGACTTCAATTTAAACATACCTTTATCAACCTCGATAGATTTTGCATTAACCGCAGGCCCAAATAAGCTTACTAAAACCATCACCCCAAAAGTTGTGAGGAACGACCAGCCAAGGCATATGAAAAAAGGAATTTCGTAAACACCGGCTGGGTTTATAAACGCCGAGTACAACCATGTTTCGGGTCCGAATACCTTAACCGCAAACTGGTTGAAAAATACCGAAGCTGCAAAACCAGTCAGGATGCCTATAATGGCGGCCTCGCCGGTGGTGCGTTTCCAGAACATACCCAACAGGAATGTAGCTAACACGCCCGGGCTCACAAAGCTGCTGTATTTTTGAACAAAGGTATAACCGCCCTCGCCACTGATGCCCAGCATATCGTTCCAGGTAAAGGCCACGGCAATTACAAGGCTGCACACAATCGCTATCCTGCCTACCCAAACCATATTACGCTCGGTAGCTTTGGTACTCATATAGTTTTTATAAACGTCCAGCGTAAAAATGGTAGATATACTATTTACTTTGCCCGCTATTGATGCCACAATTGCCGCAGTTAAAACGGCAAGTGATAAACCTTTTAAGCCCGAAGGCAAAAAGGATAATATGGCCGAGTAAGCGCCGTCTTTTTTGCCACCAACAAGCATTGGCAAATCGCCGTGTTTGTACAATACAAAGGCTACAATACCCGGCAACATTACAATAACCGGCATCAGGATTTTAAGCAAGCTGGCAAACAGGATACCCGTACGGGCAGTATGCAAATTGGCACCCAGTGCACGCTGAGTTATATACTGGTTACAGCCCCAATAGTTGAGGTTGCTTATCCACTGGCCACCAGCGTACATGGCAAAGCCTGGCAGAATCAAGTATTTACTTATTGTTTCAACAGACGCGCCATGAGCAGGCTTTTTAAAGATGAGGTGGAAATGATCGGGCGAATCTTTCAGGATGAGTTTTAAACCGGTAAGCGCGTTTTGACCGAAACCAAATTTGTCGCTTACAATAGTCAGCGATAAATACGTAATGGCAAGCCCGCCAATAATGAGCACTGCAACCTGTACCACATCGGTATAACCAACTACCTGCATACCACCAAGGGCGATGATTACACCGAATACTGCCAAGCCGATCATGATCGGATGCAGATAATCGCCGCCAAGCAAACCGTTAATGGCCAACGCGCCAAGATATAAAATGGCGGTAAGGTTAATAAATATGTACAGCGCCAGCCAAAATATCGACATTACCAGCGCCACGCCGCTGTTATACCTGTCTTTCAGGAACTGCGGCATGGTGTAAATTTTGTTTTTGATATACACCGGCATAAAAAACACCGCTACAATAATCAGCGTGGCCGCGCCCAGCCATTCGTAAACGGCTACGGCAATGCCTGCAAAAAAACCATCGCCGCTCATGCCTATAAATTGCTCGGCCGAGATATTGGACGCGATGATAGACGCGCCTATAGCCCACCAGGTAAGTGACCCTTCGGCCAGGAAAAAGCTATGCGAACTGGAATTAGTTTCTGCTTTTTTACGGCGATAAACCAGGTAACCGTATACGGATACCAAAACGAAATAAGTAAAAAATACGATAAGATCGCCTATGGAAATGTACTTCAGCATGTTTGTTTTTGCAATGGGAATTAGGTTATACCCGGTTCAATTCTCAAATCTATAAAATAAAATGGACTGGCAATGGTGTACGTTTATCAAATGTCAATGATACAGCTTTAGTAATTTCTTTACCGCTATAGTATCCCTTGATACGCCCCGGCCGGATGTTTCTTTTAACTTGCTCATAAGTTTATAATTTTATTAAAGGAAATGCAATTGGTAAACAGTTCCTTATGGCTATAAAATCCAAACATGCTTAATTACTACTATACATTTAGCAAAATCATATTATTTATTTGCTTAAACGTTTAACTAAATTAGCGCCCTTATTATATCAGATAATTTACATTACACCATTATGGCTGATACACCCAAAAGCGACAAAGTAGACATGAAGACACTGGCCAAAGTGCTCAATGTATCTATCGCCACTGTATCAAAAGCCCTTAGGGATAGCCATGACATCGGTCCCGAAACCAAGCTGAAAGTAATTGAAGCCGCCCGTAAGCTCAATTACGTGCCCAACCCCTATGCCAGCAGTCTCCGTAAAAAAGCCAGCAACACTATTGCCATTATTATCCCCGAGATTGCCGACAGCTTTTTTAGCCAGGCCATCAACGGTATTGAAAGCATAGTAGCCATAAAAAAATACCATACACTGATTTACCTTACTCATGACAGTTACGAGCGCGAAGCCTACATGTTTGGCGAACTGGCCAGCGGCCGGGTTGACGGGGTAATCATGTCGGTAGCCAGCAATACCGAAGATACCAGCCATATTAAAACCCTGCAACAGGCAGGCGTGCCCATCGTGTTTTTCGACCGGGTTTTTGATGACCTGAATTCGGTAAAAATCACTACCGACGACCTGAACAGCGCATACATAGCTACCAATCATTTGTTGGATGCCGGTTGTAAAAACATCTCCCTCGTTACCATCAAAGGTTACCCCTCCATCCTATCGGCCAGGGAACAAGGCTATAAAAAGGCTTTGGCCGAACGGGGCATCCAGCCAAAGGAATCGGGCATGGTTACCTGTTCAAATAAATATAACAACGAAAATGTTGAAGTAATAAAAGAACATCTTACACTTCAAAAGCCGGATGGTATTATTGCTACGGTTGAACACCTGGCCACATCAACCTACCTGGCCTGTAATGAATTAAAGCTAAACATTCCGCGGGGCGTTAAAGTGGTTTGCTTTACCAACCAGATAACGGCCCCCATCCTGAACCCGCCGCTCACAACCATTTTGCAGCCCGCATTTGATATGGGCAAAAAAGCCGCGCAATTATTATTTGACCATCTGGCCGGTAAAGCGGCTGAAAACAATAAAGAGATAGTTTTACCATCAACGCTTGTGATAAGGGAATCTTCAATTAGTGAATTATTGAATTAGCGAATTATTGATTTTTTCAGATTGGGAGAACCGAATAAAATCAAGAATACCACTTAAATTGAATTCACCCCAAAAATTGGGCGATACCTGCGGCCCGGGCTGTCTGTTCATACGCCTTCAAGGCCTTACACACGGGCAGGTATCCACGCCCATCCCTATCGCATTGTCTGAACCGGGATTGAACAGATTTGTCTGATTTTTTGGATTTTGATTATCTTGGCGGCCATTTTACTCACAACTCACAACTCACAACTCACAACTCACAACTCACAACTCACAACTCACAACTCACAACTCACAACTCACAACTCACAACTCACAACTCACAACTCACAACTCACAACTCACAACTCACAACCATACACCACCTTCCCGTTCACAATAGTTGCCTGGATATTTACCTGCTCATCAAATATGGCAATGTCGGCATCAAGGCCTTCAATCAAAGCGCCTTTACGGTCATCTACCCCCATAATTGTTGCCGGGTTTTTGGTCATCATTTTTACGGCTTCGGGCAGCGGCACATCGGCCATTGTCATCATTGTACGTACCAGCCTGTCGCAGGTGGCCACACTGCCGGCAAATGAACTGCGGTCGGGCAGTTTGGCAACGCCATCTTCCACAATCACTTTTAAACCGGTATCCTTATTGCCCAGTATGCTATCCCCCTCGGGCATACCCGCCGACCGCATGGCATCGGTAATGAGCGCAATCCTATCCGGCCCTTTAATTTTGTAAACCAGTTTTAATAACGGCGCAGGCAAATGAATACCATCGGCAATAACCTCCACATCCATCGCATCAATCAAAAAAGCTGCTTCAATAACCCCGGCGTAACGGTAAGCATTGCGCCTTGTTACACCCGACATGCCAGAATATAAATGCGTTGCCAGCCTGTAACCGTTTTCAAAAGCTGCGGCAACTTCTTCGTAAATAGCATCGGTATGCGCCAAAGCCGGCATTATACCGTTGGCCTGTAGGTATTTGGCAAACTTAATTGCGCCTGGTAATTCCGGCGCAGCACTCCAGCGTTTGATTGCTTTGGAGTAAGCAATAATCTCTTTATACTCCTCCTCATCGGGATTGCGAATATAGCGCGGGTCCTGCGCGCCGCGCTGGTTCATGGCAAAATATGGCCCTTCCAGGTGCATACCTAAAAATTGCGCACCCATGGTATTTTTAGCATCGGCACTGGCATACAAATCGAGTGTTTTGAGCAGATCGGCCTTCTCCGCAGTTAGCGTTGTGGGTACCATGGCTGTGGTACCATAACGTGCATGCGTACGGGCTATCTCCAGGAAAGCTTCCTCGTTACCATCCATAAAATCGTGGCCACCACCGCCATGTACATGAATATCAATAAATCCCGGCGAAACATAATTACCATGAGCATCAATTACCAGCGCGTCCGGCGCGTCGATATCGCGCTGGGATATAGCCGTTATTTTTGTTTGGTTGATGAGTACGGTACCGTTAATGATACCCGCGGGCGTAATGATACGGCCATTTGTGATTTTTACTTGCTTGTTCATTTGCTGATAGGCCTACAAGTTAAGCTGATTTGGCGAAACTTAGAGTATAAGCATTAAAAAAGCAGGGCAAACGCATCAAGTTGGGTTAACATAACTTAACACATTTCAGACAAAACGCTTACAAATACCTTACAATCAACTATTTATATTTAACCATGGTTAACACTGAACTGTAATGCTCATATCTTCCCGCGCCATAAGCTTATTCCGTTAGCTATTATTAAATAACAACTTTTTGCAGTTAACCATTTAGATTTGTTTGCTCTGATTAAAAAAGTAACAAGGCGCTTTATTTAAACCAAATGGATTGTGTAAAAGCGCCATCAGCGGCGGCATCCCATATTTCCAAACGTGCCCATTTGCGGCCTTTAAGGTTTTCTGTTAAGGTAAATAACCTGCTGTCAAATGCTTTGGTTGCATCAAGATTAACGCGCTTGCGATAAACCTGCTTACCATCGCCAGATATGATTTCGGCAAAATTAAGCGGGAATGTCCAGCTGGTTTTAAACGAGATGTGACATTGCCCATTGGCAGGCAGGGCAACAGTTTCGCCAGATGACCGGCCATTTATTTTAAAATCTTCAATCAAAACTTCGCCGGTGGTGGAGAAGAACTTACCCTGCTGCAACACATTCAAAACCTGCTGCCAGCCTTGTTTATATTCCGGTTGTTTATCCAGTTTCAGGTAATTGATATTCATGTGGGCATACATTTCATTTTCCGATTCAATGCTGAACAAGTCGGCTTCCGAGAGCACTTTTTTATGCAGGCCCCAGTTATTCATATCGTCCATCAAATCCAGCACCCGTTTCCCCAACCTGAGTTGCGACAAATCGGCTGGCATCGCCTTCCAGGCAGCACCTAAAAACCTGTCCGACAGGAAAAAATCTTCCTTTTTATAGGCATCCGGAAACCCTGTTGAGCCTTTGGTGCGGGCATGGGCGGTCCAGGCCAGTCCATTTTCGGCTTGCAGCAGCCTCAGCATATCGTTTTTATCCCCAATGTGGTAAACCTTGCCATGTTCAGCATCGGTAGTTTCAAACGGCATACCCTCTTTTCTGTCCATGATCCAGTAAACCGGTTTCGGGAAAAACTCCAGCCAGTGGCCTCCAAAAAACTCATTCGGCTCTTCGCCGGGCAACAACAAAAAGTTTGACGAGGATAAGCGGGCGCTTTGCTCAAACAAAGTTTTCAACTCCTGTAAACGTTGTTCGTCGGGACCTTTAGGGTGGGCTGTATAGTGAAACTCGGCCAGGTGCACAATGTTTACGCCCAACCGTTTAAATACTTTTACAAAACCTGGGCTATCGGGTACGGGCTTACCTTTAAGCACCACACTCATAATAAACTCATTATGGAAATGGCTGGCCATGGTTTTGTAGCCCGGCAAGGGTTTATAGCTGTCATTATGCGTAAATTCCTTCACATGGGCTAACAATGCCGGTGCGCCATTAATACCTAACAGGCAAAAAAAGTTAAGCCGCTGTTTTGTTCCCGGCGGTGCGTTAAACCAGGGTACATAACGTTTATCACCATTTAATTCCTGCCGTATACCAATGCCAAAGCCGTCGAGCATTTGGCGGTAATTGTTGCCGTACCACACAAATTTGAGGTTAAAAGCTTCATCTAATGGGTAAAAGTATTGGTGCGGCGCCGGGAAAACCGCAATGCTCCCTTTATCATTTGTGCCGATGATTGCACGATACTTTACGGCTATGTTTTTAGCGGTATCAGGCTGATTAATAACTGCTGTTTGCAGTTTTTCGTAAACATCGCTGTAGCTGATGTTTTTTACAGGCCGCTCCTTCCCCACCAAACCGGCATCATACAATATCGCTGTCGAATCTTTTTGGGTTGATACAACGGCGGCTATGTTTAACAGGGGCTGCCCGTTATAGAGTGTTATCTGCAGGTCGCCCTTAAAATTGGGGGCTTCTGCCCCACTCATCGTAATTACAGTTCGTGAACCCGAGCTATTTACGTTGATATCCCTTTTATGAAAGTCAACTTTATAGGATTGATGCAGTTTTAGGGGAACCTTATCAAAAAATATATTCCATCCGTTTTGGGACACCAGGTCGCGCTTGCCTTCGGAGATAATGAACTGCGGATCGACGTTTTGGATAATGGTTTGGTATACGCCGTCTTTACTTAATCCGATGCTGTTGAATAATGGTTCGTCATTTTTCAGATTCAATACCAGTCGGCCGTTGTTGCCTTGGCCCGTGGGCCAGGTTATGGTAAATCGGGCGCCGGAGGCGCTTACGAATACTCCCGGGCTGGTTTTAAACTTTTTTTGCCTGATGATCTGCGCTGATGCGACATCATCAACAAGCAACAAGCCCATTAAAGCAAGGCACGCGGCAATTAAGTAACTGGTCTTTTTAACCCTCATCGCTATTTATTTAACAAGACTGGTGGCTATTACAGAAAAAATGACAAATCCGCAAAAGAGGCTGTATCATAAATCACGATCAGCCTCTTATTTGTGTGATTTATTCGGGTACCTGATGGAGGCAATTTTCGTTCAGGCGATTCTCAGACGGTCATTTTGATTTAGATACAGCCTCTTTTGATTTTCAAACATGTCACGGCTCCCTCCTAATCTGCACATTTGACATCTGCACATCTGAAATCTATTTTCCCCGTCCTGTCAGGCTTTTAATCAGTTCTGTTTCTTCAGTTTTATATGGCGTGCCATCTTTGTGAAAAATATCATGGAACCACAGTTTTGGTTCGGCGCCATCGGGCATTGGGGTATCCCAGGCATAAATGGTATTGGTTTTGCCGGTTACAAAGCCCCAGTTTATGGCGCCTACGTTTTCTTTTTTCAGCATAGGCAATACGGTTGCAAATGTGCTGTTACGCGGGCGGGCCATATATTCGGTGCAAATTAAGGGCCGTCCTATCATTTTCAGGAATTGAACAGTTTTTAGGTGATCATCAACCGGCGAATAATCGTGATAAGTGGTTACATCCGAGTTAGCTACCTGGAACTTGTTTAAATCCTCTAATCCCCATGACCATACACCTGCACTTACCGGCTGGCTTGGGTTTACCTGGCGGGCCCATTTAAATACGTTTTTAAGCAACGGCAAACTTTTGTTCCCTTTACCGGAGTTACCTGGCTCGTTATATAAATCCCAAAGTAATATGCGCTTGTCTGCCTTAAAAGTGGTTAATACATCCTTCACATATTTTTCCAACACCGGCGAATTGGCCATCTCTTCGGATGCCGGCTGGCCGGGGTCCTGCGCCCAGCCCGAATTGTGGATGCCAGGTTTTGGCTCGGGCTGTTTACCTGTTTTTGGCACTTTGTTCCAGCAATCGTCAAAAAAAACAAACATGGTTTTAATGCCGTGTTTGCTGGATATGGCCAGGTATTCGTCCACCCGCTTTTTAAAGCCGGCTGGATCTTGCTGCCAGGCCAGGTGATGCAAAAACACCCGCATTACATTCATGCCAATACCTTGCGCATAGCCCAGTTCTTTATCAATAGTCTTCGGGTCGAAGGTATCGGCCTGCCACATTTCCAATTGGTTAATGGCGTTGCTGGTTATAAAATCGCTGCCTACAAGCCACTGGTTTTTGGCGTACCAGGCGCTGGCTTTTTGCGGGCTCCAAACGGGTGCTGTTGCTTTTTGCTGGGCCGATAGCTTCATGCTCAATGGCATTATTAAAGCGATGGCCAATAATTTTAGTTTAGTTTGCATCTATAAGTGTTTAATAGTTTAATTCAATTTTTTATTGGTCAAATGTCCCTTTATCATCCAGATGGCGTTGCTGCCATAAGCATCTGTTGATGTCAAGGCGATAATAGCATCGTCGCTAAGCACACACAGTGAGTTCCACAAGCCATGCTTGTTTAAAGGTACGTTAAATGGTGTGCTTACATTCTTAAAGTTTTTTGCATTATCATCACTAACGGCCACCTGCATACAGGCCAAATCGCCATTATTATCCCGGTTTTGTGTGCTTTGGTACGATAGAATAGTTTGCCCGCTGTGCAACTGCCGCAGATAAGGTGCGCCGGCATAAACCGCCTGTGGCAACCTGGGTGTAAGTGGGTAAGTACGTTCCGCATCGCCAGGGCCAACGGTTTTTTGCCAGTTTTGCGCAATGCTGTTGCGAATGATGGAGGGTTTAAACTGGCCGCCGCCATTATCTTCGATGGAAAACACCATCTCACTTGTTGCTTTTAACAAAACAGGTACAGGCATCCCGTCGCGGTGGCCGGGTGTAAATGATACTATTTCGGGTTTCTTTGTCCAGGTAAGGCCGTCATCGTACGATCTGAAGAGCGAAATATTTTGCTCATTCGATTGCGTAAAGATGCCCTCGTCAGAGTAAAATAGCTGAATTTCGCCGGAAGGCAACTGCAATTGCGATGGCTCCCAGCAGCCATCCTCAAACCGGTAGCCGGCCTGGTATATCAAGCGCTCATCTGTCCAGGTTTTACCTTCATCATAGCTTTTTTTGGTGATAATGGCAAAATGTTTGGTAGTATCTGCCACACCATTTACTTGATGCGGCCGGGGATTATAGGATATAAGCAGCGAGTGGTCTTTCAGTTCCAAAATATCAGGGACGGCCATATTAACACCCGGAACTGATGAGGCTACCTTTACAGGGGCAAGCCAGGTTTCGCCCAGGTCGGTACTCACTGTACTTTGTATCCCTCCGTCGCCTTCATAAACACAAAGCAGATGACCATTACTAAGTTGTATGGCACGGGCATAGTTGCCACCATGGGCAGATACCCGTTTTAGCGTCGACTGATCCCAGGCGATATCCACCTGATCACTTGCTTTTACAGGCGTTTTTTCCTGCCCGCATGACAATTGCGGGGTGAAAAAAAAGATTAGCCAACAGTATATTCGCTTCATTATTATTTATAATCAGGTATATTTAAACCTGTTTTTTATTGGACTAAAAAACTGTTGCGTTCGCAACAGGTGAAACAGAGAAAAATATCAATTATCTAATAATCAACAAATTAACAATTGTCATATTTTAAAAATCGCAACAGTGAGTGCTACATCGCTTTAATAAATGCCTATTCAACTACCGGGAACGACGAAATTCTTAACCTTGCGCCGCCCATGGGCACCAATGTTAAATTGACTGTTGGCTGGCCGGTTTTAACCGGGCTTTGTGGCAGCACACCACAAAGGCCATATTGATCAATTGCCCAGCCGGGAATTTGTTTACCTTTTGTTCTTAACTCAATGGGCGCGTTGGCATTTGTAAATGGATTATTATCCTTTGGCCATGCACGATGAATAATTTCAATTGATTTCTCAGGATGTTCCTGGTCAATTACCAAACCATAATTCCAATCAGATGCTGCATGAATTTCATACGAGGGCCATTTTTGCGGATCGGCCGTAGGCTGCCAGTGCGAATCGCCCTGGGTTGTGGTACGGCTATCTTCCTTGGTGTATTGCTCATCAATTTTGAGCGAATAAGTTAGCGGACCGTAGTTTACGCTCACGCTATTCTTATTTTGCTCCCACCGGCGTACTTTTAATTGCATAGGTAAATGCAGGGTTATTTTATCGCCGTTTTTCCAGGTTTTAGCTATTTTAATATAATCGCCGGTGGCCGAACTCAATTTTACGGGGATACCGTTTACCTTTACCGATGCAGCCTTACACCACTCTGGTATCCGCAGGTAAAGTGGAAAAGCAACCGTTTTTGACGCATTTACCGTAAAGCTCACCTCATCTTCAAAAGGATATTTAGTGGTTTCTACAATATTTACATTTACCTCCTTGCCAACTTTTGCCGATACCTTCCCTTGTGTATACAGTTGCGCTGCAATACCATTATCGGGTGTAGCCATCCAACTGTTTTCGGCATAGTATACCCAGCCCGCCGCGTGGTTGTGCTGGCAGCAGCGGCTGCTAAAAGGATTCATCATCAAAAACGGACCTTCATTGGCAATGCCGGGGCTGTGGTTTTTGCCATCGCTAAGCACCATGTTAGGCGCGGTTAAATACCTCAACGAACGATAATCGGGCATAAAGGCTGCCGAAAACGTGTTGAATGCCACATCCTCGCAGTTGGATGCCCAAAAGGTATCGCCGGTTGATCCTAACAGCATTTGATCTGATGTCATTTGCTCAACCATGCCACAGGTTTCCACGGCCTGGCGTGGGTCGTCATAACCTTTGCGGGCATTTTCATCGGCGCCAAACATGCCGCCGGGTACCTGGCCATATATTTTGCGGATGAGGTTAAAATCGTTGTAGGTAGCAGCCAGATCCTTTGGATCATGGCGCTGCAGGTAAAAAGTTGCCGGTTCGCGAAAGCATTGTGCTACGTTTACATTATGCCAGTTGGGCAGGTTATTGGCCTGGCGCCAGTTAGCGGTATTTTTATCCAGCTTGGCAGCTAAATCCAGCAGAAATTTATCGCCGGTGCGGTTGTACAACCAATAAACGCTCAGCATATTATCGCCGCCACGGCTGTTTTCCCAGTAATCTTCCAAAAACTGGTCGTCCGGTACCGATAATTCGTACCTGAAATATTTGGTCATGAAGGGGATAACCCGCGGATCTTTGGTGTACTCATAATACGATTGCAGGCACCAAAGCATAGGCATATTTGTCCACAGGTCGCGGTTACCTTTATTGGTACGGGCCGGGCCAAAATCGCCGTTGTCGCGCTGGTTATTCAATACCGCATCAATCCAGAATTTGGCTTCTTTAATAATCTTTTGATCGCCCAGCATATAGCCAATGTTGGCGTAGCCTTTTAACCAGTAAGGTAATTCTTCCCAGCCATATTCGCCTTTGCCTTCTTTATTTAACCAGGCATTATTAGTTTTTGATAGCCAAACGCTTATTTCGCCAAGGTTACCGGTAAGGCCATCGCGCTGTAATTCCAATGCTTTTTTTAGCCAGCCACCAGCTTTTATGCTGCCTACCGGCAGTTTGGTAAAATATTCGTGCTGCAGTGGAGCCCGGTTATCAACGTAATTGGCATTCACCTGCTGGTTATTAACCTTTGCTACTACCGATGCCTTTACTGCTTGTGCCGATGCTGTATAAACACTGCTGCATAATGCTAAAACAATTAAGCAGATGCTTTTCCCTGTCTTATTCAAATTGTTCATATATAAATATATTAGCCTTACCCTGCCCTCTCCAAAGGAGAGGGTTCTAAATTTCATTTCTGCGAATTAAGTTCTCTCCGTTCTAAGAGAATTATTCACGCTTTTTGTTGTTGTTTGTGCTCGTGATAGCTACGCAGTTCAGTCGCCGCTAAATCGTTCCTATCATTTATTTCACCAACGCCGGATTGTAAAGTTTCACGTTTTCTTTGCGTAACAATTCCACAGGCATTTTAATCACTTTACGGTCGTAAGTCATGAAACCGTTAACCTCTCCTTCTACGTCGGTTGTTTGCGTATATACCGCTGCCGAAAGGCCAAGTTTTATAAGTTCCTGCAATCTATCGGTAAAGGTGATATAACGTTTTAGCAGGTCGTCGCCATTTTTAAAGTTCTGGTAGCCCCAGTTTTTGTTGGCTTGCCAGGTATGCCCGTCAACAGGCCAGCCCAAGCCGCCAAACTCGCCCAGTACCACGGCTTTGGTTTTACCAAAAATCTCGGGGCGCGGCATTGCAGGGTGCGGGTAATTGTGCAAATCAACCATATTTCCGGTATCGTAAAAATTACCCCCGCTGGCACTGTTCACCAGGCGCGATGGGTCTTTTTTCATTGTCCATTCTGTAATTTCAACCGTTTTAAATTGCCCCCAGGCTTCGTTAAACGGCGTCCAAACCACAATACAAGGGTAGTTGTATAATGAGTTGATGATGGCGTTCCATTCCTTGCGGTAATAACCTTCCGATTCGGGCGTACGTTGCTGATCGGTTTGCCCGTCTAACACGCCGGGGCGGTTTTCCCAGTGGTTACCCAAATCGCCGCTTGGCATATCCTGCCAAAGCAGCATACCTGTTTTATCGCAATAGTTATAGTAGCGGGCAGGTTCAACCTTAATGTGCTTACGGATCATGTTAAAGCCCATGGCTTTTAACTGGTCAATATCGTAGCTCATGGCCTCGTAAGTTGGCGGGGTATACAGGCCATCGGGCCACCAGCCCTGGTCAAGCGGGCCGTATTCAAAAACAAACTTATTGTTCAGCAACATGCGTTGTACACCCTTGGCATCGGCACCAAGCGAAATTTTGCGCATGGCAAAGTAGCTTTTTACTTCATCAACAGGCTTGCCCTTGCGGATAACGGCTACCTGTAAATCGTACAGGAAAGGATCTGTTGTCGACCATAATTTTTCGTCCTTTATATCTAATACGGCGGCGGCGCCTGCATCAACTATTTTTTCGTCAACTTTGGTCTTGCCATCCCAGGCAGTTATTTTCAGTTGGTCGCCGGGTTGGCTATCGGTTACTTCGGCCGAAACCGTTAATGTGTGGTTATCAATATCGGGGGTTTGTTTGGTGGCCTCGATATGCGTTTTGACAACGCCTTCCAGCCAAACTGTTTGCCATATGCCGGTTACGGGCGTGTACCAGATCCCCTCGGGACTTTTAACCTGTTTACCGCGTGGTTGCGGGCCGTCATTAGTTGGGTCCCACACGCTCACTTTAATTTCTTGTTTTGCACCGCCTTTTAAATAAGGGGTGATATTGAATGTAAAGGGATCGAAGCCGCCTTCATGCTTACCGGCGCTTACGCCGTTTACAAAAACTTCGGCACGCCAGTCAACAGCGCCAAAGTGTAGCAATACATCTTTGCCTTTTAATGTTTTATTAAGTGTGACGGTAGTTTTATACCATAACATGCTATCCTTCCCTACCGTTTTGCCAACGCCCGAAAGGGCAGACTCGACGGCGAAAGGAACCAATATCTTACCTTCATACCTGGCAGGGCCTGCGATACTTTTTTGCACTATGGCGTAATCCCACAATCCATTCAGATTTTGCCAGTTACCCCTTACCAGCTGCGGACGCGGATACTCGGGCAGCGGTGCATTTGGGTCAACCTTGTCGGCCCAGGGTGTTGTAATTTTTGTTTTGATAAGGTGCCAGCTGCTTTGCTGCGCATTAGCCGATAAAAAGGCCGCAGTAAAAACCGCAAGGCATAAATTTAGTTTTTTCATTCGTTTGATGGGGAATATTAGTAGTAAGTAGTAAGTAGTAAGTAGTAAGTAGTAAGATTTTTACTTGCGGTTTCACTTCATGTATTTGCCGTAGCTACTTGATACTAAAAAAATGCAGCTATCTTGATACTTACTACTTGATACTAAAAAACAGTTGTCTTGATACTTACTACTTGATACTAAAAAACAGTTGTCTTGATACTTACTACTTGATACTTACTACTAAAAAGGGGCCGCACCGCACAGTACGACCCCAACCAATTATTAACTTAGAAAGACACTTTTGTTACAGGAGTATAGATCATATCTTCAACCCCTGCAATTTTTAGCCCAACCCGGGCAAAAACATAGTTTTGGGTAGGCGTAATAGTTGGTATATTAACAGTTAACGAAACATTGTTAAGGCCACCAATCGCCGAACCCGCCAAATCAGTCCTGGCGATACGGTTATCGCCGTTTTCGGATACAAACTGGGTTTTACCAAGGTATAAAGTAACACGTTCGATATCCTTTGCGTTAACGCCGGTAATTACCTTCTCGATATTAAATACCGCTGTTACCTTTTTACTGGCTGCAGTAAACTTGGCCTCACGTAACATGTAATATGGTGTTACTTCAATATCTACAGTTTGATTGCCACTTAAGTTTATGGCAACAGTATCACGTTTTCCGGGGCTAAGTTCCTTCCACAAAAACGGACCCTGGTTGGCGGGCATGGTAAATTTATAATTACCATTGAACAGCAACAACGAGTAAGCGCCTTCCTGGTCAAAAAATCCCCTGATTGATCCGGACTTGCCGAATCCAGGCTGATAAATATCGAAAGGCACCTGGTTGGTTTCAACATTAATATTGTCTCCCTTGTAAGTTAAATGCCCTTTTAGCGTTACCGACGGCGCGTCGTAGTTATCTTTCTTACAGCCCGTGGTTGCAAGTAAGAGCGCTATTATGATATGATGAAATTTTATTTTCATGATCTTATTTTAATTAATACCTATTGATTTGGTTGCTTAATAATTTTAGGGTTTTTGGAAATAATATCATCCGAAATTTGCGAATAATAATTACCAAACTGAAACCTGTTTGAGCCCGTAACCGGACTTGGTTTTACCTCTTTAAAAATCCACTTGCCGTTATTGGCATTGCCCGGGTTGTAATATTTATATGGCCACAAACCAAAAGGCTGGGTATTATGTTTTTTAGCATTGCCAATATTGCTTACCAAATCGGCAACATCCATTGTATTACCATCCCAAACAATGTGAGCCAGCCTCCAGCGCTTCATATCAAACAAAGTATGTCCTTCAAAAGCAAGCTCTACACGGCGTTCATGTACTATCCTGTCAAAATAATTAGCCGGTGTTAATACAAGCGGCGTGTTAAGGCCTGCCCTTGCACGTACCTGGTTAATATAGGTTGAAGCTGTAGCATAATCGCCCAATTCGGCAGATGCCTCAGCCGCATTTAACAAAACTTCGGCATAACGGTAGCGGATGAAATTGACATCGCTGCCACGGCCGCGACGACCCGATCCTACAGTAGGGTCAAGATATTTACGGATATAAAAGCCTGTTTGCGTGCGAAACTCGGCGCCATTAACGGGGCCGTCTTTTCCTACAACCTGCACACGGCCTAAACCTGGCACTTCCTGTAATTGTGTGGCATCGCCACTGCTGATGATCGTTCCGTTGGCTAACTGATACCCAGCCATTACATCGGTACGTTTTCCTTTAAACAAGCCGTTTGGCAACAGCACAGTGCCGGCAAGCCTCGCATCTCTGCCCGCAAATATGTCTAACTGGCTGGTATAATAAACAGGATCACCTGAGCCATCCTTAGTAGCCATAGGCGCATAAGTATTATCCAGCTTTTCAAACGCTTCTACCAGGTTTAATGATGGGTTTAACCTGCCCGCATCTAAACCTTCGTCAGAGATAGAAAAAGGCTGATCGTTGGTGGTAAAGCCGTGTGTTTTACCACCGTTTGCTTTAAAGTCTTCCACAAAGATTGATTCGGGGCTGGTTTTATCCAGGAAAAGGTTGGCAAAGTTGTCGCTTGCGTCTGGTAATGATTTGTATAACTGATAGTTGCCTGCGCTGCCACTAATAATAGCCTTTGCAGCCGTAAGTGCTTTGGTATAGTAGCCGGTTGCCATGCTTGCAGGTATACCTACTTCGTTACCTGGTAAAGTAACCACTGGCGTTGTAGCGCCATATTTAGCAATTGAAGCGGCATATAAAGCTGCCCTTGCCTCCATGGCCAGGATAGCGCCTTTTGAGGCCCTTGATTTATCGGTAACGTTGGTGGCCAGATCTTTAATCGCTTCGGCTTCGCTGATAATAAAATCATATACTTCCGATTCTTTGGCGCGCGGTATTTGCAGCGGTGTTACGTTGCCCGAAAAATCGTAATCTAATGATTTGGTGATAAGTGGTACGCCGCCCATCCTTTTTACCATCTCGAAGTAAAAGTTGGCACGCAAAAACCTGCCTTCGGCAATAAAGCCATTTTTAACATCGTCTGTAAGTTTGGTAGCGGCCGTAGCACGCTCAATGAACAGGTTAAGGTCCCTGATGTAGGTGTAATCGTATAAACCCCACTCACCAAAGCCCCAACCGGTTCTTTGTACAAAGAAATAGCTCCCGTTTTCTGATGGGAACGACTCGCTAAAATCGGTAAAAGATGACCAGCCATTGTCCAGACCAGAAAAATCTACCTGCCTGTTGTAAAGATCGCCTAAGATAGACAGTACAAGCGCCGGATCTGAAAACGCGACATCAGCAGATATGATCTGCTTTGGCGGCACATCCAGGAACTCGCTATCTTTTTTACATGCACCTGTAATTAACAGTGCTGCAAACATGGTTGTTATAGTTATTTTTTTCATTGAATTTAAACTTAAGGGATAATTAAAAGGTTAAATTAACACCGAAGTTAAGTACCTTGCTTTGAGGAAATTGAAGCCCGTTATCATCCGTTACTTCCGGATCAACCGCGTATTGTTTCAGGTTATCAAATGAAAACATGTTGTATGCGTTAACATAAAATCTTGCTTTCCTGATCTTCACCTTTGTTAACATATTAACCGGTAGCGAATAACCTAACTCAAGCGTTCTGGCACGCAGGTATTTTACATTATGCAACCAGTAAGTAGAGTTACGCTGACCATTCAACTCATAATCGGAATGGCCAAATCCGGGATTAACCCTGTTTGCCGGATATTTACCCGGAACCCACGGGCTGTTTACATCAAATGGATCCGAATGGTGGTACCTATCGGTAAAAATGGCATTTAGGTTACCGTTGTTTTGGAAAGCCCAGCGTGTTTCCCAGTTCTGGAACCAGGTATAACCCGCGCCTCCCGAAAAATCAGCATGAAAATCGAAGCCTTTATAAGCGCCGCCTAAGGTAAATCCAAAGTTAATATTGGGTTGTGTGCCGTAACCAAAACCAATCGGCCGTTCATCGTACTGATCAATCCGTCCATCGTTGTTTTGATCTTTATACATCAAATCGCCTGGCAATAAGGATATATTACCCTTGCCATCGTTGTTGATTTTATAATTATTGATTTGTTCCTGTGAGGTAAACTGGCCAATAACCTGGTAGCCCCAATCGATATGAGAATACCTGTTTGCTGCCGAGTTACGGTATTGATCGAGCGAGTTGTTAAACAGTGGCTTGTATTGTTGCAGATCCTTAGATCGCGAATAAGAAAAGTTACCTCCAACGTTGTAAGTAAAGGCGCCTATTCTGTTAGTGTAGTTAAGCGATATTTCCTCGCCAAACTGCGCATCGCTGTTTAAATTTTCCTGCGGCAAATCGTACCCTACTTCCGATGGCAGTACCACGTCATACTTACGAGCAAGCAGGCCTGTGCGCTTGCGGTAAAAATAATCTACCGTACCGTTTAAATGGCTGTTCAGCAAACTAAAATCGGCGCCAATGTCAAATATTTTACTTTTTAGCCATGATATATTTTTGGTTACGATACCTTTATCTCTTGAGGTTACCAGCGGGTTGCCGCCTATGATAGCCGTACCTTGATTATAGTTGTAACCAGGAATGTAGGAATAAGCACCGATAAGGTTTCTGTCGTCTCCTAATACACCATATGATGCCCTTAATTTTAGGTCGTTAAGTACACTGGTTTCGCCTAATAAGCTTTTAACAAAACTTTCCTGGGTAATTCTCCAGCCAACAGATGCGCCGGGGAAATAACCCACACGTTTATCGGGTGCAAACAGGTATGATGCATCGCGTCTTGCCGAAGCTTCAAAGTAATATTTATTGTCGTAATTGTAGTTAAAACGACCGATGTAGCCTGTACGTGCTTCTTTATCATCGCTGTCGTCATACCTATCCATGATAGGGAAATAAATAAGCGGTAAGTTATTGGATACAGGTGAAGCATGCAGCCAGTTCCGTAAGTGCTGCAATTCGATGCGTTCGGAAACAAATGTTGCACCTATAGTATGCTTGCCGAAAGTATTGTTGTAGTTAATTTGCCATTGGTAAGTTTTGGCAAACTCTTTACGCTGTTCGCGCTCTCTCCAGGGGTTGGTACTGCCACCGGTTACATCGTAAGTGTCGGTAGCCGGCCTGTAGGTGTAAGCATTATAGGTATACTCCTGGTTATTCAGCAAATAATCGGCAAGGTAATATGAATATAAACCTTTAACAGTTAAGCCTTTTATGCCCGGAATTTGATACTCTGCACCAAAGTTGGTTTGCAAAACCCGCCAGTCGCTGTGGTATAAACCCGAAAGTTTATCATTAAGGAACGCGTAATTTGATTCGGTATGGCCAATATCGTTCAAATAGGCTGGATTGTCATTAGCATACGGACGCTCTAAAGGTGTATTTCTTAACACCGCAAAGCGGGCCAAAAAGTAATCGTCACCTCCAGGTACACCAGGATTTTCGCGGGTTTCAATACGGCCGTTAATATCAAGGCTTACTTTTAAGCCAGCAGCAACTTTTACCGAAACATTCGACTGGATGTTGGAACGGTTAAATTTATACTCTTTACCTAACTGCGAGTTTTGATACAGGTTGGTTGCCGATACATAATAGTTAACCCTATCAGTACCACCCGTAAAGTTGGCGTTCACGGAGTTTTGAGGGGCATTGTTATTTGCCTTTAACACATAATCGCGCCAGTTAAAGCTTTGATAACCTTTTTCGGTACCGGTCTTGTATTTTTCAAGCTCGGCCGGGGTTATCTGGGTTGATCCATTGCTGTTTACCTCTGCTTCGGCACGGTAACGCATGTAATCGTACGAGTTGGTTAATACATTCGGGAACCTGTACCAGTTTTGGTAACCGGTATAGGCATCAATATTAATGCGCGCATCGCCACTACCTTTTTTAGTGGTTACCACCACAACACCGTTTGCCGCGCGTACACCGTAAATAGCTGCCGAGCCGTCTTTCAATACAGTAATGCTTTCCACATCGTTTGGCGCAAGGTTGTTAAACTGGCCTTCATCCTGTTGGATACCGTCAATTACATACAAAGGCGAACCCATGTTACGGATTTGTATGCTGGCGCTTGCTCCCGGCCTGCCTTCAGACATTCTGAAAGTTACACCTGGAATTTTACCTGCCAAACCCGTGCTCACCGTTGAACCGGCATGCACGCGATCAAGATCTTTACTGGTTACGCTGGAGATAGCGCCCGTAATGGATTCCTTTTTTTGTGAACCGTAACCTGTTACTACAACTTCTTGCAGTGATGAGTTAGTTGCTTTTAGCCGCACTCTGATACTTGTTTGCCCGTTTAACGGAAATTCCATTGTGGCGAAGCCAATATAGCTTAATACCAGCACGCTGTTGGCATCAGGTACAGTTAAGCTAAACTGTCCCTTTACATCAGTTGTTGATCCACCCTGGGCGCCTTTAATACGTACGGCAACGCCTGTTAGCGCTTCGCCCGTGGTATCAGTTACCGTTCCCGTTACCTTCACCTGTGCAGATGCACCAAGCGAAAAAAGCAGGCAGCTCATGATAGAGAATACAACTAATGTTACTTTTTGGCCCCATTTACTGGGCGGCCATTGCACGCGGGAGGGCCCCCCATGCCTGAGTAGTAAAAATTTTCTCATAAATTGATTTGTTATTGGTTAATTGTTGATTTTAAAAAATGTAATGTTGACATATCTAAAATCACGATGTAAAGAAAAAGATTTAGGGGGGCTCCTTATTAACCAAATCATCTCAATAATTAGTCAAAAAGTATCAATTTTTATTCAGACGAAAACCCTTGTTCAGAATGGCTATATTTGTTCAAGAGATCGATTTTGAAACCTGCATATTTATTTTTTTTACTATTTATACTATCCTTCAGTATCTGTAATGCACAGCCTTATTACTTCAGGCATTACCAGGTTGAGCAGGGCTTGTCAAACAACACAGTTTACTGCAGCCTGCAGGATAAACAGGGATTTTTATGGTTTGGCACGCGCGATGGTTTAAACCGTTTTGATGGTTATAGCTTCAGGGTTTTCAGGCATAACCCCAAAAACAACAAGAGTATCTGCAGCAATATGGTGCATGCACTGGCACTTGATCATGATGGCAACCTATGGGCCGGTACAGATGAAGGGATTGATAAATTTGACAGTAAAACAGAAAGCTTTACCCGCGTAAACCCCTCCAATACCAACGGTGTGCGCAATATTGTTTTCGACAATTACAATAACTGCTGGTACGTGGCGGGCGCTTCGCTCATCAAATTTAACACCAAAACAAAACAAATTACCGATTACTTTCCGCAGCAACATTTTGAGGCAACCGGCATAGCGCAAAATAATGATGGGTACTTGTGGGTATCCACCAGCCGGGGCAGTATCGAACGGATGGATACTGTACACAATTTGTTTAAAAGCTATAGCATAACCAGCCACTCCAAATGGGCGCCATCAAATTTCATCGAAAAAATTATAAGTGCAGGCAATAACAAAATTTTTATAGCTACTACAAGCCAGGGCTTTAAAGATTTTGACTGTGCAACAGGCACTTACCGCGACTTACTAACTTATAACGACAACAAAACAGAGATATATGTAAGAGATTTTGCCAAATATGCCGAACACGAGTTTTGGCTGGCTACAGAATCGGGCATATTTATTTACGACGACGTGCATGGCACTTTTTTAAACCTGCGAAAAAAATACAATGATCCTTATTCCATATCAGATAACGCGGTTTATACCTTGTGTCACGACTCGGAAGGAGGCATTTGGGCAGGTACTTATTTTGGTGGGGTAAACTATTATCCTAAACAATATTCGGCTTTTAATAAATTCTATCCCGGCGACGAGAAAAACTCACTCAAAGGCAATGTTGTACGCGAAATTTGCAAAGACGATTACGGTAACCTTTGGATGGGGACCGAGGATAATGGCCTGAACAAACTGAGCGCCGATAAACATACCTGGACACATTACCTGCCCGGCGGCAATACAGATATCACTAATACCAATATCCATGGACTGATTGCCGATGGGAAAAGTCTTTTTATAGGCACATTTGAGCACGGCCTGGATATCATGGATATCCCCAGCGGGAAAGTAGTTAAAGTTTATATTGCCGGAAAAGACAGTAAAACGTTAAAAAGCAATTTTGTTATATGTTTTCGCAAAACGCGCAACGGCAATATATATATTGGTGCAACCAGGGGTTTTTACCTGTATAACCGCAAGGAAAAAGATTTTACACTTATTGATAAGATACCCGTTCAGGATTTTATTTATGACATTTTTGAAGACCATACGGGGATGCTTTGGATTGGCACTGTGCGTGATGGTATTTACCGGTATGATCCGGTAAAAGATACCAGCTATCATGTACCCTACAATTACCCGGTAAAAAATGCGCTAAACGGCATAACAGTAAACGGAGTATTTGAAGATAGCAACCACATTTTATGGTTTGCAACCGATGGCCTTGGCTTATGGCGGCACGACCCTGTAAAAAACGACTTTAAGTTTTATGATCTGGATAATGGCTTCCCCAGCAATTATGTGTTCCGGATGCTGGAGGATGATCATAAAAACCTATGGGTAAGCACCTCCCGTGGCCTGGTGTGCCTTAATATAAATACCAACAGCATTAAGGTGTATACAAAAGCCAATGGATTGCTCAGCGACCAGTTTAACTATAACTCGGCGTTTAAGGATACCGACGGCACCCTGTATTTTGGTTGCGTTAAGGGTATGGTAAGTTTTAACCCGGCCGGCTTTAATAATAACAACTACATAGCCCCGGTATATATAACTGGTTTCCAGGTGCATAATAAAGAGATTATGGTAAAAGGGGCCGATTCCCTGCTTAGCCAATCAATCATCTACACCAAACACATCAATTTAAATTACAACCAGTCGTCGTTTAGTATTGATTTTGCCGCTTTAAGCTACCCATCGCCCGAAATGACCCAGTATAAGTACACCATGAAGGGGCTTGATAAAGGCTGGACAGATTTAAAACGAAACCGGAAAGTATACTTTACACAGCTGCAGCCCGGTCATTATACTTTTATAGTGAAGGCCGCCAATAACAATGGTGTTTGGACCACCAAAGAAACCACGCTTGTAATTAACATAGCACCACCCTTTTGGAAAAGTATATGGGCTTATATCCTATATGCTATGTTGGTTATTTTTATTTGCTACTATCTGCTGAAGCAGTATCACAATCGCAACAAACAGCGCAATAAGCGGCTGATTGAAATACTGGAGAGCGACAAGGAAAAACAGATATATAATGCCAAAATTGAATTTTTCACCAACGTAGCGCATGAAATACGTACGCCGCTAACCCTTATTAAAGGGCCAATGGAAAAAGTGATCAAAAGATCGGAGCATGTGCCCGAGATTCAAAACAACCTGAAGATCATGGAGAAAAACACCAACAGGCTGCTCGATCTTACCAATCAACTGCTTGATTTCAGGAAAACAGAAACCAATGGCTTTAGCCTGAGTTTTGTAAAAACAAACATAGCTGATTTACTGGCCGATATATTTTTGAGGTTTAAACCGCTAACCGAGCAAAAAGGGCAACGATACACACTAATATGTGCAGATAAAACACTGTATGCTTACGTTGATATTGAAGCTTTTACCAAAATAATAAGTAACCTGATCAATAACGCCATTAAATATGGCGAAAACGTGATAGAAGTTGAACTGTTAAAACCCGAACCAGGCGATAATACTTTTACCATTGAAATAAGGAACAACGGCTACATTGTACCCTATGAAATGCGCGAAAAAATATTTGAGCCATTTTTCAGGATGAAGGAATCAGAAAAGCAAATTGGTACAGGGATAGGCCTTTCCCTATCGCGCTCACTTGCCGAATTGCACAAAGGATTATTGGTGTTGAATAAATCAATCAACGATTTTAACATTTTTAACCTGACCTTGCCCATTCACCAGGAAAAGGAATTTGACCTGCATACTACTCCCGGCGATTATGAACTAACCGATATTATTAAAGAAGAAAATTTTGACTTTATGAAACCGATTATACTTTTGGTAGATGACAATCCCGAGATCCTTGATTTTATTTCGGATGACCTGAGCGATAAATATGCTGTAATAAAAGCATTAAACGGCCAGGAAGCGCTGGATATGATAGAAATTGAAAACATCCAGCTTATCATCAGCGACGTAATGATGCCGGGAATTGATGGCTTTGAATTATGCAAACGCATCAAAACCACATTTGATTATAGTCACATCCCTATTATATTACTCACGGCCAAAAATACCCTGCAAAGCAAAATAGAAGGCCTGGAAGTAGGCGCAGACGCCTATATCGAAAAACCGTTTTCGCCCGAGCATTTACAGGTGCAAATAGCCAATCTGCTTATTAACCGCAATAAAATCAAAGACCATTTTGCAAGTTCGCCGTTGGCGAATATTAAAACCATGGCCTACTCCAAACCGGACGAAAGCTTTTTGGATAAGCTTAACGCGGTAATTAACCACAACATCCAAAATCCCGACCTTGATGTGGAGCAGATTGCCAGCCTGATGAACATGAGTAAGCCTACGTTGTACCGTAAAATTAAGGCTATATCAAACCTAACCATTAACGAACTGATTAATATAACCCGCCTTAAGGCAGCTGCAAAACTGCTTGAAGATGGCGATTATAAGATTTATGAAGTTGCCAATATGGTAGGTTACAGCTCACAATCGCACCTGGGCCGTAACTTTTTGAAACAATTTGGCACCACCCCTACCGAGTATCAACAAAATAAAAAGAATCAGAAGATTAAAACTTATTAGTATTGAGTCCGGAAGTTTTTTGTCCGAAAGTCCGGAAGTCAAAAAATCTTGATACTTGATAATGGGCAAACGCATCTAATTGGGTTAACACAACTTAACACTTTTCAGATAAAAAATTTAAATATTTGATAATCAGCATTCTATATTTTATCATGGTTAACACTAAATGGATAGCCAAATTTAGGCGCATTCAAATATTTGTCGCCTGGTACTGGTCGATACTACTATTTATGTGTTTTTAGTTTAGTTAATGCAAACCGGCCAATGCGCATGCCTTCGTCAACGCCATTTACAATGGATGGCATATAATGAATACCGCCGTAAAACCGGCTGATGGCTGCCTCATCGGCCGCTGCTTTAAATGATTTGAACTTACGGGTGGGGATGCTAAACTCCACTTCGGTAGAGTCGGTAAAGGTAAAATTATCGCCAAATAACTTGCCGAGCACCACTGCCGATGCATTTGAAACTACGCTATGCCCACTGGTATACTCGGGGAATGGTGGGGTTTGCAGCAACGGCATCCAGTTTTGATCAATATATTGGTTAATATAGGTTTCGGGGCGAATAACTTTGCTTTTATATTTTTCGTCCCAACAATTAATAAAGCTATCGGCAATTACAACAGCAAGGCAGGCATAAGTCTCCGCCGAACGGACGTAGTCGGCTTTTGCCTGGCGGCAAACCAACCCGGCAATGTTTATCCAATGGCCCCCGGGAGATATTTTTTTTGTGGCAAACATGGTATGCCCATTGGTATTAACTTTAAACGGGTTATCATCCCAATATTTGGCTATCGTGCTTTGCTCTGGTGTTAAGTGTTGGCCCGCATCCCTGACAGCAACAGCCAGTTTATAAAAATAACTGGTGGGTTCCTTTGAAAAATCTACAGCTTTTGCAGGCTTAAACTGCTGTGCCGAATCCAGTAAAAAAGGACGTATTTCGTTCCAGTGCGGCTCCACCCCTTTCATATAGGCCGGTGGTGTCGGCTTCCAGGTGGCATCGTCTGTTTGCACATCGTATTTTGATAACGAACGGGTATGCTTGTAATTATCCTTGCCCGCCCATTTAATGATCCGGTCGGCAATCAACTTTCCATAAGCTATCGAGTTTTGGTATACATCGTCGGGCATGCCGGTATTTTTAAATTCATCCATCAGCCCGCTGTGGAAAGCCTCTATCCGGCCTTCCGACATCACCAGGATTTTCCCAACCGTTAAAATGGCATGCGCGGCAGCTAAATTGTAACAGTATGTTTTGCCGGCTTCGGGTTTGGGGATTGAATCCAAGCCTTTTACCTGGCCCGCAAGCGACAGATATTTTGTGTTGCCGTTACGTGCGGCCTCGTATCCTGCAACGGTAATATAAGCATAAATACGGCTTGCCACCGGCGGCGAATAAATATCATGCAGCATTACCTCGCTAACCTCGCGTACCGAACGATGGATGTAATTGGGGTTTTCGGCTGATTTTTTCCACCCGTTATTTTTATTACAGGCAAACAACAAGACAACAGAAAACACAGTAAAGTAAAGTTTATTCATGTATGGGTTCCGATAAAATTAATAAAGGTTAATTGGCCCGGATAGGCTATCCATCAAAGCTAACAGGAAATCCATAAACATGTATTGAGCGATACAATTTGACGAAATATTGAGATGATTTGCAGAATCCTTTATATCAAAATCCATTTTCTTTACGTACGCTTACTGTATAGCCTTCAATAAGTTAAAGCTCGACCAAAGCATAAACCATTATTAAATTTTTACTGTAATTACATGATAAAACCTTTACTCATTAAGTTTAAACCCGCGCTTATACTATTGCTTTTTTTGGCCGCCGGCTGCTCGCGCAGGCAGGACGGCCCTACCCTTTTTAAACTCTTGGATGCATCGCAAACCGGCATCGATTTTAAGAACACCCTAAGCCCAAGCGACAGCATCAACATTCTTAACCATCCTTATTTGTACAACGGCGCAGGCGTCGGCATAGGCGATTTTAATAACGATGGCCTGCCCGACGTTTACTTTGCAGGCAACATGGTGGCCAACAAGCTATTCCTCAACAAAGGCGACTTAAAATTTACCGATATAACCAGTACTGCCGGCGTTGATGGCGAAGGCAAATGGAGCGCGGGTGTATCTGTTGTGGATATTAATAACGATGGCAAAATGGACATTTACGTTTGCGCGTCGTTTAAATCAAATGCCGAACAGCGCCGTAACATGCTTTACATTAACCAGGGCAACAATAAAGATGGCATCCCCACTTTTAAAGACGAAGCAAAGGCCTACGGATTAGATGATAACGGCTACAGCACACAAGCCATATTTTTTGATTACGACCATGATGGCGACCTGGATATGTATCTGCTGACCAACTTTTTAGGCAAAACCACCCCGGTAGCGTACCGCCCTAAACTGACTGATGGAAGCGCCGAAAATAACGACAGACTGTACCGCAACAATGGTAACGGTACTTTTAGCAATGTTACTAAAGAGGCAGGGATTTTAATTGAGGGCTTTGGCAACTCGGTATCGGTAACAGATATTAACAACGACGGCTGGCCTGATATTTATGTGGGCAATGACTTTATATCAAACGATGTGCTATACATCAACAACAAAAACGGAACATTTACCAACCGCGCGGGCGACTATTTTAAGCACACCGGCTGGTCGGTAATGGGGTCGGATTTGGTAGACATCAACAACGACGGCCTGCCCGACCTGGTATCGTTAGAGATGCTGCCCGAAGAAAATGTGCGTAAAAAAACTATGCTGATGGGCGATAACTACATTACCTACATCAATAACAAAAAATTCAATTACGAGCATCAATATATCCGTAACGTATTGCAGTTAAACCAGGGAAAAACGCCGCTGGGGCACACCCAGTTTAGTGATATAGCCTACATGGCCGGCATTTACCAAACCGACTGGAGCTGGACACCGTTAGTGGCCGATTTTGATAACGATGGTTACCGCGATATGGTAATTACCAACGGCTACCCCCGCGATGTAACCGACCTTGACCATGCCCTATACAGTAACGACCAGGGCCGTACGGTAAAGGAAAACCGCACGTTGGCCGCAGCCGATTCGTTCCCGGTTGTTAAAACGGCCAGTTATGCTTTTAAAAACCAGGGCGGTTATATGTTTGCCGATCAGTCGAAAAACTGGGGTATTGTTAAGCCAACTTTTTCGACCGGCGGCGTTTATGTCGACCTTGATAACGATGGCGACCTTGACCTGGTGATCAACAATATTGATGACGATGCCTTCATTTACGAGAATACGCTGAATAGCAAAACACAGGTAAATAAAATGCACCATTACCTCACCGTTAAGTTAACGGGCGATAGTAAAAACCTTGGCGGCATTGGTGCAACCATGCGTATTTACTACCAGGGCAAGCAACAACTTTACGACCAGCAGCCCTGCCGCGGCTACATGAGCACCGATGATGCTAAAGCACATTTCGGTATCGACACTGCTAATGAAATTGATTCAATGCGCATCCGCTGGGCAGATGGCAAGACCGAATTGGTAAAAAATATTAAGGCAAATCAAACTATCAACCTGCAATACAAAAATAGTTCGGGCAATTACAGTCCGCAGCTTCCGCTGGAGCGCGCACCAATATTCCAATCAGCAGCAAACCAATTGGGCATCAAATATGTGCACCAGGAAAAAGATGCCATTGATTACAACATCCAACCAACCTTACCTCATAAACTAAGCCAGTATGGGCCATCTATTGCTGTGGGTGATATAGATAACAACGGCTACGACGATTTTTATGTTAGCGGGGCTGCAGGCAATAAAGGCGTGTTTTTTATGCAAGGTGCCGACGGTAAGTTTACCTTGGACAATAATCGTTTTTTAAACGATAATTTCAAGGAAGAAGAAGATATGGGCGCACTGTTGTTTGATGCCAATGGCGATGGCTTCCTTGACTTATATGTAGTTAGCGGCAGCTACGAGTTCCCGAAAGACCATACCACCGCGCAAGACCGCCTATATATAAACAATGGTAAGGGCCAGTTTACCAAAAGCTTTGGTACTGTGCCGGTTGAGTATGATAATGGCTCCTGTGTACGCGCAGCCGATTTTGACCGCGATGGCGACCTTGACCTGTTTGTAGGCGGGCGGTCTGTTTCGGGTGCTTACCCATCATCGCCGGTGAGCCATATTTTCAGGAACGACGGCGGCAAATTTACCGACGTAACCACACAGCTTTGCCCCGAACTGGTTCACGGCGGGATGATTACCGATGCGCTATGGTCTGATTTTGATAACGACGGGCTTGCTGACCTGGTTGTTGTTGGCGAGTGGATGCCGGTAACCTTTTACAAAAATACCGGTAATGGTTTTGCCAAAATTAAAACGGGAGTTGACAACCATGTTGGCTGGTGGAACAGTATTGTTGCCGGTGATTTTAATAACGATGGCCAGGTGGATTATGTAGCCGGTAACCTGGGCCAAAACTCAAATTACAAAGCAACTTTTGAACAACCAATGACCATTATGGGCAAAGACCTTGATGGCAACGGCTCATTCGACGCTATGATATTTTGCTACATGAAAGCCGAGGATGGATTGCAAAAACCCTTCCCGATGCACACCCGCGACGATTTAATAAGCCAGCTGATCTCTATCCGCAAAAAATACCCAAGCTACAGGGGCTTCGGCAAAGCTACTATGGATGATTTATGGAGCGACAAGGACAAAGAAAACGCGGTGATCATGAAAGCCACGGACATGAACACCAGCTTTATTACCAATAAAGGAAACGGCAAATTTACAATAAGCCCTATGCCATTAGCCACACAAATGGCGCCCGTGTACGGTATGGTTGCTAAAGATATTGACCAGGACGGCAACCTTGACCTGGTAATGGCAGGTAACGATTTTGGAATGGAGCCTTTTACCGGGCGGCATGATGCCTTTATGGGCTTGTACCTAAAAGGTAATGGTAAAGGCGGCTTCGCTCCCCTATCTGTAGCTAAAAGCGGGCTGTTTATTAATGGAGATGCCAAAGCGCTGGCCGCCATACAATCAGCTAAGGGAGGTGATATTTTAGTAGCCACCCAAAACCAGGACAGCCTGAAAGTATATAGGCAAACCGGCATTGGTATGAAGCCTAAAAAGTACATCAAACTAAAGGCTGATGATTTTTTTGCAGATATCACTTATAAAAACGGCAGTAAAAAACGGGTAGAGTTTTACTACGGCTCTACTTACCTGTCGCAATCATCGCGTAACCTGCAGGTTGACGCGGATGTAAGTAAGATCACCATTACCGGGTATGCCGGAAAGAAGAGAGAAATAGCCAATTAAAAAACAATGGCGGGTCGCTTAAAAACAACCCGCCATTTGTTTTTGTATAGAAGTGCTTTCACTTTACCTGCGATGAATAACTCGGTTTTACTTCAAAACTGAAGGTTTGGCTGCCTGCCTCGCCGCTTTGGGTTATCCCTTGTATTACGCCGATATAAGTTCCAGGCTGATCGGATGTATAAAATGACAATTGTTGCTTACCATCGGCACCCGTGTTTACAGATGGCGACCAGTAAAGTACGTTCCTGAAATCGGGCATGTGGCTGGCAGCTTGGGTATCGGTATCGTAAGCCGGCGAATAAAACTGCCGTTCTTGCTGTAAGCCTTCATAATCAAGCACCACCGCATGCGGGTCTATTTCGGCACCGCCCAGGTCGCCTTTGTAGCTGGTAAAACTAAATATCCCATGTTCATATGATGGCCCCAGCGAGTAGTTAAATGGCACGTCCTCGAGTTTACGAATTTTGAGCGGATCAACCTTAAACACTTTATTCATATCAAAAAATGGCACCCCATCTATCAGCATCATCGGGTCATCATCGGCCAGGAAGCCTATGCCAATACCGGTAACCACTTTTACATGAAATTGATTGCCGGTATGAAAAACGTTTGCCTCCCTAATGTATTCGCGCATTACTTCTTCCATTGTAGTAAAGCGGGTATAGTTATCTAACAGGTAAGTTTTGTAGGGTGCTCCATAAAATGCCGTGGTATCCGGGCGGGGATCGGTAAACTGCCTCATTTTTGGGCCATTGTAAATATTTTGGACCTGCATTGTTAATGCAGCATCTTCAAAAGTTGCTTGCAGGCCAGGTGTAACGTCAAAATGCGGCGTTGTCGTCTTAGCAAACTGGTCAGAAAATGGCGTCAAAACATCTATACGGTAATTGGTATCAACAACGGTGTTGGTTTCAACCACAATTTCATTTGGCCCGTAAAACTCCCGCATGTTAAATACCAGTTTACCACGGGCGTCGCTTTTAGCGGCATACAGTTGGATATGTTTACCCGGTATCCCAAGGTAGGCCTGGATATCTTTTTCGGGCTGGTTATTAAGTTTATTAACCAGGGTAGCAGTAATAACCGGGCCGCTTAGCTCGGGTAAAAAATTAAAAGCCGGTGTTTTTTTATTTAAAACATCGTCCCACGCAAAGCTTCGCCAACCCTGGGTAAGCATTAGGTTGTCTGCAGCCTCGGTAGTTACGGTGTTTTTATCGTTAAAATAATAACCTGGCGATTCAATTTCCCCTCTTAAATCCGATTTTAACCATAAGTAACTCAAGATATCTTCCTGTTGGTTGTGCTGCAACGAATCCACCCTGTAAACAGATACCGACAGGCTGGCGGCAACAGGCTTATTACCTGCACCTTGCGTGGCTACAGTAACATCGGCCTTTTTACGCATGGCGTACTGCGTAGCGCCTGTACCGGCGCTTATAGATAGTTTTTTTGTTGGACGTTTAAAATAAAGGCGTTCGCAAACCGGCTTTTTATCGGCGCTAAAAATGGTTATTTGCGATATTCCTTCGCCAAGCCTGCTTTTATCTACAATAAAACTGGCGATACCATTGGTTACAGCAGATGATTGCACTGCTTTAACCACTTGATGGCTTTGAGCAAAAAGGAAAACGTTGCCATCGGGCAGGTTTGTATTTACACTAACCGAAAGCTGGCCGTTGCCATTATCTTTTAAGCTCACTACATAGCCTTTATCGCTTATAGCAGGAATATCCTTTTGTATCAATTTACCGTCAATTTTAATGACTGCACGGTAGGTGGTATTACTTTGAGGCTTAAAAACAAACCTGCCGATTCCGAATTTCAATGGCTCAAACCTGGCTACCGTATCATTGTTCTGACTAACAATAGCGCCCTTAAAATTTACGCCTTTACCCCATTTATCGGCAGCTTTTACCCCTACTACACTTGCTATTCCACTAACCAGGTGCCCGCCTTCCGGAAAAAACTGGATATCATAGGCTGCTAACGGTGCTTTCTCTGCCTTTACCGGACTTTTCAGCGGATTTATGATGACCAGTTTTTTTGAAAAATAGCAATCGGCGCTAAAGTTTTTCATCCAACTGGTATAAGCCCGCAATACAAAATTACCTGTTGGCAAATTAACCGGGATATACAATGAACCATTTCCCCTGCCATCCTTCATGGCAATTTTTGTTTGCAATACCGGCGTTTGCTTATCATCAAGTACTTCAACATATACCACCTTACTTAACCCAATGGGTTTCATAAAAATACCATCCACATTAAATACTTTAAACCAAAGCACTTCTCCTGCGGTGTAGCCGTTTTTATCGGTATGTACAAATAACTTCTCCTGCAGCGCGTTTGATGTGTAATCATTAAAATTGGCCTGCACTTCGGGTAATACCTGCCCAAACAACCTGGTTATTGACATGATCGCTACTGCGAAAAAAATGCTGGTAATTTTTTTCATGGTTTGGTATTGTTTTATTTCCAAAATGATGGTTTTTTATTTGTTCCTCGCAAGGTGCAATCCACGCATATCGGTGTTGATGCTGTGTAGCCTCCTGGCGCATAATCAACCGTTAACGCTGAACCCGAATAAATGAGGTTATATACTTCATTAACATATATAGGCGGGATAGTTGGAATGGTACTGGTAACTTTTCGCGCATATAATAACGTATCCAGGTGGCAGCTACCATAAGGCGTCTCAGCCCCCCAGTTTGCCGGAAGGCTGGCTTTATCAACAAAAATTCGTTTTTGTGTTACTTGTCCTACTGTAACAAAACCAATAACCGGTTCGTTAGGGTTACTGATGCAATGTAAATTGCCTGTTAACTCCGATGGTTGCGGATCAAAAATCCCGCCAATCTGTTCAGTATTTTTCTTTAGCAGCTCAAAATAATTAAATGCGTCGGCGGTAATTGCATATTGTTTTACCAGGATGCTATACCTAAACCTAAATTTTTCTGAGTTCGCACGAATCAACGTCAGGGGCGCATTACTTACCTTATCAGCGGAAAGCTTCGCCGTTGTGGTGGTAATTATGGTGTTGGAGGTATCGCTCATCCAACAATTATATACTCTTTGTGCAGGTGGCCGGATATACTGAAAATCAGGTGGTGGCGCCGATGGATTTTGAACCACCGTAATTAATGATTCAAACGCGCTTTGGATCTGGTAGGTTTCAGTATACTCCCATCTGTAATATTTACTGCTGTTAGTTGCGTCATGTGTATCAACCCCAATTTGTAAGCCGTTGCCGGTTATTGCAGTCCTTACACTGTCAATTGGCGGCGAGTTTTTCACCGGCACAAAATCCGAAGCATATTTACCGCCATTTTGCGTAGTAATTTTAAGGCTGTATTTGTCGTTTGCAGATAAGTTTAAAGGCGCTGATACATAAGTTCCGTTACTTTTACCGGTCAGTTTATAACTCGTGCCACCGGCGCTTTCAACGGTTACTACAGCGCCCAATTCGGGGTTGGCTTTTGCGTTACTATCCAGGTTAACTGTACGGCGTAAGGTTATGGTGGTAGAATCGCCTAATGAGATATTACCATCAACAACCAAATAGCTGGTTACTTTGGCCGAAGGCGCAATGGTAATCTGCTTTTTACAGGCCATTGCGCCCATCAATACAAACAGTATGTATAGTATCCTTTTCATCATCTTAATTCCCCAAAAACCTTGTTAAATAAATCAACCGTGCTATCATTTTTCCCCGCTATCAACATTAAAATTTGATATTATAATTTATAAAAGGTATCGGCCTGGCAAAAATGGACAGCTGGTACGAGTTGATTGCTCCGCCCTGCTGCTGAAAAAACGTTGAATAAGCATTTTGCCTTCCTGTTAAATTGTAAACCCCAACCGTCCATGAATTATGGAAGGTTTGGTGTATTTTATGGTTCCCATCTATATTGATAGAAAAATCGGACCTGAAATAATCCGGGATCCTGTATTCGTTCCGTCCAGAATAAAACACCCGTTCGGCACCGTTTGAATAATATTTGGCAATAGGCAATGTTATAGGCCTGCCGGTGCTGTAGGTAACATCCAGCGAAACACTGTAACGATGGGTTATCCGGTAATTACCGGTAAAATTAAAGCTGTGCGGTTTATCGTAATTGGCCGGGTAGTATGCACCGCCATTAATGAGCTGGCCTGCAATGGCATCGTCCTGCTTTAAAAATGTGCGCGAGTAAGTGTAATTAACCCAGCCGTTAAGCTTGCCCGTTGTTTTACGAACCGAAAGTTCAACCCCGTAGGCCTTGCCCTGGGTATTTAAAACTTCCTGCTCAATAGCGTGGCTCATTACCAGTTTTGCCCCGCTTTTATAATCCAGGTAATTGTCAATGTGTTTGTAATAAACCTCTACGGATGTTTCGATGGTGTTTTGCTGGGCGTTTTTAAATATGCCGAACGATACCTGGCTGCCGTATTGTGGTTTGATGTTGGGATCGCTCAATTTGTAAATATCAATGGGCGATATAGCGGTAGTGTTTGACAACTGGTGGATGTATTGTGCAAGGGTATTGTAACTGGCCTTTAATGAAAGGTCATCCTGGATATTGTAACGGGCAGATACCCTGATTTCGGGCCTGGAATACGTTTTTATTACTTTGCCTCCGCCATAGTTGGTACTATCGACAACATTGAGCGGAGTGCGCGGTAAGCCGGGAGCGTAATTACGCACAGTTTGTGCGCCAAGATAATTGAACAACGAATACCTGATACCCGCGCTAATGGTAAAATCGGGCGTAATGTCAATTTTATCGCCCAGGTATAAGGCACTTTCCAAAGCCTGTTCATCAGCCACTTTATCGGGAATTATTAATGACGATGAGCTATTGGGCGTTTCGCTGCCTGGGTTTAGTTTATAATAAATAGAGCTTAAACCAAAGTCGATGGTGTTATTAGGGTTAAGGTAGTAGGTAAAATCGGCCTTTAAATTGGTTTGATTAATACCAAATTTCAGTTTGTAGGCGTTAACCGGGTTTGCTGTACTGGCAATATCATATTTATACCCATCGTAACCAACGCTCAACAGGCTGTATAACTTACTGCTAAAATTGTGCTTCCACTTAATGTTGGCGTTCTTATTACTGTAGTTATAAGTGGTATCGCTGTTTAACCTGAAATTATCGTTGCTTAAATAGGTAGTGATATAAATATTATTGTCCTTATTAACCTGGTGACTTAAATCGAGGTTAAAATCATAAAACGATGCGTGGCTGTGTTTATATTCCTCGGGCAATAATTTTAACAACCAATCTGAATAGCTGGTGCGGCCGCCAAAAATAAACGATGTTTTATCTTTCACTATAGGCCCTTCAACATTAAGCCTGCTGGTAAGCAGCCCTATGCCTGCCGAACCTGTAAAGTTTTTTTTGTTGCCCTCGCGGTCGGTAACTTCCAACACCGATGATAAACGGCCGCCAAATTTTTCGGGGATGGTACTTTTGTAAAGTTCAATCCCTTTTACAATATCGGGGTTAAAGGCCGAGAAGAAACCAAAAAAGTGGGCTGGGTTATAAATTGTTTTGTCATCAAGCAATATCAGGTTTTGGTCTGCAGCGCCTCCCCTTACGTTAAAGCCGGTTGTAGCCTCGCCAACGGTTTGCACACCGGGCAAGGTTAATACAATACGTAAAACATCGGCCTCGCCAAAAACAGCGGGTACCTGCTTTATACTTTTAATATCCAACCTGCTTACAGCCATTTCGGTACTGCGCACATTGGCCACTTTATCTGCCGATATCTTTACTTCTTTAAGCGTTGTTACCTGGTCCTGCAATTCAATATTCAGTTCGCCATCGGTATAAAGCATAATTTGCCGGTGCGCATCCTTCATGCCTATACCTTTTACTATCAATAACTGCTTGCCACGGGGCAGCGCCAATGTAAAATAACCAAACTGATCTGTTGTAACCCCAATACTGGTATTGCTTACATAAATGCTTGCGCCCGCTATGGCCACGCCCGATTTAGCACTTTTAACATAACCCGATAAAGTAGCTTTGCCGGGTTTCAGCTCATTGCTTTTTATGCCAATCTCGTACAGTTTATTTTCGATGGTTGATTCAATTACCGGCTTTTTAACAGGCGCTGTTGTAAAATCAATTACCGGCGATGGCATGACCGGTTTGCTTTGCCCTGGCTTTAAGTTAAAATAACCTTCGGCCGGTTGTATCTGAATTTCTTTACCAAGCGTTAAAAAAACCTGCAATTTTGATGCAACAACGGTATACAGAAAGCCCGAATTATGAAAAGCCTGCCTAAGCACATCTTCCAGCGGCTGGTTATTTACCTGTAAGGTAATTTTTAAGCTATCAAATTGGGTACGATCATAATAAAACCGATAGCCTGTTTTAACCTCAAGATCGCCGGCAAACTGATCAATGCCTGCCTGTTGAAAATTAACACTGATGCTTTTTGAAGTAACCTGCGCATGCAATAGTTTAACCGCCAATAAAAGAATAATAGCCAGGTAAATTTTTTTCATATTATTTGGTTATACTATCATAATAGGCCGTTACCGAAGTCAGCGCCAGTTCGCGCAGGTCATCAAACTGTAGATGTTTGTCTTTTATGTATTGCTTAAGCTCTTTCTTCTTATCGGCAAACAGGTCAAGCACCGAGCTTTGGCTGCTCACTTTGTAATAGACCAATCCCTTTTTGATATAATAATCGGGCACCTCTTTAAAGGGCACAAAAAACCGCTCCCGGCCGTTGGGCCCGGATGTGGATTTAAGCAATTTTTCGGATCGTTTTATTAATTGCGATTTGCCGCCATAAAGCTGTTCGTAAAAACCGGTTTTTATACCACCATTGCTGTTGGGTACCCTAACAAAATGCCGCTCGTGTAAATCAAAACTGGAAACTTTATCGGCTATCAGCGCAATTGGCGAGGCATGATTGTAGAGCAGCACCACCAGCTGATCGGTGTACAGGTCATAAATCATGGATACATTTTCAAAGCTTTGCCCATCGTACTCAACCGAGCCAGGGCGCCAGGCATCAACATCGTCAAGGTAAGGGCTGCCTTTAATGGATGAATCGTAAGAATCATAAACCAGGCCATTATACAGGCGCGATTGTTCGCCAACGCCCTGGTAAAACCGGTTTGTTACGTTACCAACAGCAGCATCATAGCTTGAACTATCGGCAGATTGTGCCGATGCTGTTTTATACAGCAGGGCCATAACAAAATAACATATTATTTTGATTGGATAACGAGTAGGCATCAGTTAATATTTATTCTGTAATTAAGTCATTTTTAATCATCAAACCAAATTCTTATTAATTTGACAGCTATTTGCGCTCAATATAATCAATTTGTTACAATATTTAATATTACGTTAACAGTTTTAATTCTGCTAAATTTTACTAAAATATATCTGCTGCTAATTACCCGATGGTGCAGCCATAACCACTCCCTCTTTTAACGGTATGCCAAAATTAGGTGAGCCATCTTTTTTCCAACCAAATTTTTGCGCCCTGGGCGACCGGTCATTACCACAGCCCTGGCCTGGTTTGGAGTTGGCGTGGTACAATATCCAATCCTCCGTTCCGTCAGGAGATTTAAAGAATGAATTGTGGCCGGGTGCATAAACACCATTTTCCGGCGATTGCTTAAACACCGGTTGGACCGACTTTCTCCATGATGCGGCATCCATTAAGTTACTGTTTTTTGATGTCGTGAGCATACCAAGGGCATAATAATCCGTCCAGCAGCCGCTGGCCGAGTATACCAGGAACAGCTTATCGTTATGTTTTAAAATCTCGGGACCTTCGTTTACGTTAACATGCGGCGGGTTTGATTGTGCCCCAAGGTCGCCATACTTTTCCCAGTCAAACTCAGGGCTTGATATTTTTACCCGCGGGCCGTCAATGGTGCAGGCATCTTTCATTTTGGCTATGTAGATGTTTTGCTGCACATTAACATCGCCTTCCCAGCCCGCCCAGATCATGTATAATTGTCCCTTGTTTTCAAATACCGATACATCTATGGCCCATTTATTGGTATCGTCGCCTACTTTGCCTTTAAATGTCCAGGTACCTTCTGTCGGGTCGGCAGCCGGGTTTTCGAGCACATAAATCCGATGGTTGTTGTTATTACCATCATCGGCAGCAAAATACATATACCATTTACCTTTTATAAAATGAAGTTCGGGTGCCCAAAGTTCTTTTGAATAGCTGGTGCCTGCCGGCGGCACCCAGATTGTTTTTTTAACAGCAGTTTTCAGCTGCGTAATATCTTTTGTTTTCCAGATAGCCAGGTGATTGCCCGTTGAATTGGTATAATAGTAAAAGCCATCTTTGTAAATAACCCAGGGATCGGCACCGGAAGGCAGCAATGGATTCATGAAAGTTTTTTGCTGGGCAAAGCCCGATTGGGCCACAACCATTAATAAAAGGCAGATTTTTATAATGTTTTTCATGCCCTAATATAGGACACAATTTTTTATATAATTTATAACCGTCCTCTTTCATCTTTGGAGGCATTATCACCTTTTCGTTGAACCTTGTTTTTTGAGCCAAATGACCGATAATAGGTAAGTTTGATAATGGGGAAACTCCTTGATTCGCCGTTGTAGCGAACATCTACCTGTGAATTAAAAGCATCGCGGGTTAGGTGGCCAATGTAACTGTAATAACTTGCCGATGATAACAAATCGGTAACTGATAGCTGGAAACTGCCTTTATTGTTATTCAGTTCCTTTTTTATCCCAAAGTTAAGCATCCCGTTTCCGTTGCTTCTTGAGGTAGCATAATACGCCGGTGAATAGGCATAACCGGAAACCTCCACCGAAATGCTTTTAGGAAGTTTAAATGTTTCGCTAAAATCAACCGATCCGGCAAAGTAGGTTTTGATAAAAGTTTGCGGCGTGTAGTCCACTTTGTATTGCCGCCAGCCGCCAACAAAACCATAACGCCCATCCCACCAGCTTGTTAATTTTACCGGGATGCTTGTTTGCAGGGTGATATTATTTTGATAAGGCGCGTTTTGCGGGGCGAGGTAAACCAGCCCTTTAGATGGCCCGGTAGAAATTTGTGTTTGCAATATCACATCTTTATCGCGGCTGAATAAAATTGAAAACAGGTAATCATGGTAATTGTAAGCCAGTTTAATATTATCGGTAATGGTAGGTTTTAACAAAGGGTTTCCCGTAAAAACAGATACCGGGTCATTATAGGTTACATACGAAGCCAGGTCGCTGTACGATGGGCGGCTGACGCGTTTGGTATAGGATAACTGTAATTCGGATTGATCATTAAGTTTCCGCGTCAGAAATACACTCGGAAACAGCTTCTTCAATTTCCGGTCGATGTTATATTGCGCATTGCTGGCGTTATCGGTACTGTTGTGCGAGTATTCATAGCGTGCGCCAATAGTAAGGCTGGTAGCCGTATCCAGCTTCACATTCAAAGTTGCGTACCCCGCGCCAATCATCTCCTTTGTAACCAGGTTATTGGATACCCCTACGCTACTCAACATCCACTGGCCGTTTTGCATGTTTTCTATCCCGGATACACTGTTGCTGCGGGTAAAGGTGCCTTTTACCCCTGCTTCTAATTTCAGGTTTGGGTTTATTTGTTTTGAGTAACCTACTTTAAGTACCGATACTTTTATAGCGGTACTGGCCAGGTCGCGTTGGCGGGGGGCATACAGGCTGTCGCCGGCACCGGCCAGGTTGCCATAATTATCAACAAAGGTGCTTTCAACATTAGTTTGCCCGTTGTTTTTGTAATAAATATAATCGGCGTCAAAATTGATTTTTTCGCCTTTACTGAGTTCCCGTTCAAGGTAAATGCTGCCAATGGTATTGTAAGTGTGATTAATACCATCGAGGTAGGAATTAAAGAGCAAAACAGAATCGGGCTTAAGGGCATAGTGCCCATGGTTGTAATTATTGTTGTGGTTGCTCCCGGCCGCAAAATAGATACTGGCGCCAACGGTTGTCTTTTGATTGGGCCGGATATCGGCGCCAATTTCAGCATCCTGATACTTGGCCACCGGTTTTCCCTGGCCTGTGTATAAAAACTCGGTTTGCCCGCCTATAGCCGGGACGATTTCTGTCCCGCTTGCAAATAATTCACTACGGCCGCGATCATGGGCGTACGAATAAGAAGCCCGCAGGCCCACTTTACCGGTATTGTGGTTGATTGAGGCATTTACTGAACCCTTTTCGCCCCGGCTATACCCAGCCGTAACAGTAGCAGACCCGTTTGTGCCTTGCTGTTTATTTTTTTTGGTAACAATGTTAATAAGCCCGGCATTGCCGTCGGCGTCGTATTTGGCGGGCGGGGTATTTAACAGTTCTATTTTTTCAATGTCATCGGCGCTTATGCCGTTTAGCAAAGTAAGCACCTGCGGCATCGACATCCGCATCAGCTTGCCATCCAGCATAACCATTACACCTGCCTTTCCATTCAGAGTGATGCCCGTGTTTTGGGGATTGACGATAACACCGGGCGAGCGCTGCAGAACTTGTAACACCGAACTTCCTTTTGTTAATATGCTGCTTTGTACATTTACTACCATCCCGCCCGGCTCCTGTTGTACCAAAGGTTTGTTGGCCACAATGGTAACCTCACTTAATTGTTTGGAGGCCGCTTTTAGCCCAATAATACCAAGGTTTTTTGATGGCTTTGCGCCTGTAAGCTCAAATACGGGCGACGCCCAGGTTTCATGAGTCATATCACTTACTTTAACAATGTACCGGCCCTGGCCGACAGGATCTAACCTGAAGCTGCCTTTATCATCAGTAAGCGACGATTTTATGAGCGCGTTATCGGTACTATCTAATAATATTACCGTTGCAAATGATACGGGCTGCCCGCCGGCATCCACAAATTTACCTGATACCTGGGCAAACGATGCCTGGCAAAAAAACGACAGGAAGCTGACGAGTAAGTATTTCATAGGCCGGTTACGATGATTGTATATCCAAAGGAATACAAACTCTGCATACCACAAAAAACCGATTGACCAGCGTACTACGCCGATTGACGAAATACATTAAAAGCGCCGAAGTTTATTAAAACAGCCTGCTTTTATTATAATTTACCGGTTATACACCAACAGGTGCATTTGGTCAATTAATTAGCCCCATTGAGATTGTGGCCATAAAAAAATAATTCATTTAGCTGTATCTTTAGCTTATGCCTCAAATTCAATCCCAACAAAACTGGCTTATCAGGTATAAATTGTACCATCTTCCTTTTTGGTTTTTATACAATTACCTGTGGTGGGTATTTTCCCAGGGCGATCCTATTGGCGTGGCGCGCAGCATCTTTTTTTCACCCTATACGGTAAAGTTTAGTTTTTACCTGGTATTCCAGGCTTTGGCTGCGTATTTTAACCTGTATTTCCTGATGCCACGCTATATGGAAAAGGGCAAATTTGCGCAATACATAACTTACGAGTTACTAACGATTATCAGCGCTGCCATGCTGATTGTTCCGGGGTATTTTTTAAGCGCCATCCTATCGGGCAAAACAATGGATGATTTATATGGTAACGGCCCGCATAACTTCTTCACACTTTTCCTGGCCAATCCGCTGCCTTCAATCGTGGCCAGCAGCACCCTTGCCATGAGTATTAAGCTTACTAAAACCTGGGCACAAACGCAAAAAAGGCAACAAATGCTGGAAAAAGAAAAGCTGGAAACCGAGCTTAAATTTTTAAAATACCAGTTTAACCCTCATTTTTTGTTTAACAGCATCAATTCCATATTTTTCCTTATCCACAAAAACCCCAATATGGCATCGGCTTCGCTGGCCAAATTTTCTGAATTGCTACGGCACCAGTTGTATGAATGCAACGATCAGCAAATCCCCCTTCAAAAAGAAATAGCCTATCTTGAAAATTTTATAGAACTGGAAAAACTGCGGCACGATACCGAAGTACAAGCTGATATACAGCTGCATGATCCTTTTGCAGGCCAACTGGGCATTGCCCCCTTTATTTTGATGACGTTTGTAGAAAATGCTTTCAAGCACGTATCTGCCCATGTAAACGGCGGTAATTGGATCAGCATAAAACTTGAGCTGCGGGGGCAACGACTTAGCCTGTTTGTAAGCAACAGTACAGCAGCCGGCGAAGCAAACCAGGCTATAAAATATGGAGGCATAGGGCTGGCCAACGTTAAACGGAGGCTCGATTTAATGTACCCCGGCATTTATGAATTGGATATTGACAGTCAACCCGATACTTTTACGGTAAAACTACAGCTAACACTTGCTGTGCTCCAAATATCACCAACAATGCAAATGGCTTAATATGAATATCAATTGTATAATTGTTGACGATGAGCCATTGGCCCGCGAAGGGCTTGGGAACTACGTACGCGAAGTAGATTTTTTACAATTGGCCGGTACCTGCGAAAACCCGCTCGAACTTATGAAACTGCTTGACCGGCAACCTGCCGATTTGATTTTCCTGGATATCCAGATGCCTAAAATGAACGGGATAGAGTTTTTGAAGATTATGCAAAAACCGCCTATGGTGGTTATTACTACCGCCTACCCTACCTATGCGTTGGAAAGCTTTCAGCTGGATGTGCTGGATTACCTGCTTAAACCCATTACCTTCGAACGTTTTTTTAAGGCGGCCAGCAAAGCCCGGGATTATCACCGGCTGCTAACCAAAACAACATCGGCAGACATCAATAAAGCCGAAAGGCAGGATGATTACTTTTTTATTAAATGCGGAAGCAAATATGAAAAGGTGCCGTTGGAAGAAATTCTTTATGTAGAGGGAATGCAGAATTACGTGAACATTTTTACCCTGAAAGGTAAATATGTAACCATGCTATCCCTTAAAAACCTGGAGGAGAACCTGGCTGGCAAGTCATTTATCAGGGTGCATAAATCATACATTGTGGCCGTCAATAAAATTGATGGGATCGAAGGTAATGAGATATTTATCCAGGCCAGCAAAATTCCTATAAGCCGAAATTACCGTGAGCAGGTAATTGGCCAGGTAGTTACCAACAGGCTTTGGGATAAAAAATAAAACGGCCTGCTACGACAACCGGTGCCGTAACAAACACGTTTTACACTACCTATAACAAAGGTAATTGCACCAAAAACTATCTTTTAAGAATGCGGCTTCATATTTTAAGTGAAACCACTGTTAAGTTGAAAGTACCAAGTTCTAAGTCAAAAAAGAATAAATTGGCTTAGGGCTCAGAACTTAATACGTTCCCCTATGGACTACCCGTTAAACACGGTATTTATTTTTTATCGCAAACCAAAAACACCACACCCCTTGCAGGTACGTTCACAGTTATCCCTCCGCTGGTGCCAGATGAATTTGCAGCAAGCGTGGCATAACCAGCCGGACCACCAACATCGCCGGCGGGGCCGTTGTTGTTAACGGTTACTTTGCCCGAATACGAGCCGTTGTCGGTGCCACCCTTCAAGGTATAATAGTAATAATTAGACCCGGTGTAGTAATTTTTGAAATTGATGCTAACTACCTTATCGGCACTACTTTTATTTACAAGAGTAATACCAGCTTCGCCCGATGTGAACGAAGATGCATAACTAACAATATCGGTACTTCCGCTAACTGTCGAACTGATCATCCTGTCGCCAAAGTATTTTTGAAAATAATATAGGTAGTAGAATGCCGGCCGCGGGGTAAAATTTGCAGTGCCATCCTGGCCGAAAGTAAATAAACCATGGTCGTTACCATCGCTGCCTCCATTGGCCAAATCCCAGCGGCAGGCCATGCTTACCTGGTTTTTAATTAACTCGCCCAGTACTAAAACAGCATGCACACCACTCACATAAGACACTTGCTGCCTTGACCCGGAAGCAAATATATTCCACTCGTCAAGCGCAATGGGCTTTTGAGCCAAACCAGCCTTTTGAACAGAATTGTTTACCCAACTTACCATCGGAGCAGTAGCTGCCGATGGCGTTGCCAGGATAACTTCGGGTGTTGAATTTTGGTTATAAGGCGTGTAATAATTATGTACTACAAAAAAATCGGGTGATGAGCCGGCAGCAGATAGTACACCTGCATTCCAGTTTTGCCCACCTGTAGTATTATTTTGGTCGTCTGTTTCGGTAAGTACAATACCTATTTTTATGGAAACGCCTATGTCGCTGGCAGCCTTGCGCATCGAATCGGCAAAAACCTTAAAATGTGTTCCGTATAGCTGGCCCGTTATAATTTCGGGCTGGCCATCCTTATTTTTCGATACGTCAATACGATACCCGGCCTCCCAGTTGCCGAAATTTTCATTGCCCACCTCCCATAATTTAGTTCGGCCCTTATCGTTCCTTACCCACTGCGCAGCATAATGCGCGGCAGTTTCAACCGGATGATCGCTTAACCCATAACGGGCATAGCCATAATTTACCGTGATAATACCGGTACTATTGGTTTTTTGTAACAGCGAATAGTAATTGCTAAGGCTTATAGACCAGCTATCGGTCACCATTCCGCTCCAATATCCTGAAGTAGGATCGGCGCTGCCATCGGCCTTTAATAATTGAGCAGGCACATCAGCTGGTCTGCCGCCCGCAGGCAGATCATAAAAGTAAACATCAGATAAACTGCCTCCCGGTGCCCTGATAATATTGGGCGATAGATTGGTAATGTTTTTTACCAGGCCTGCGTCGGTATATTGACTGGTAAAAGGATTGATATTATTGCCAAACAGGTTGTTTGACACCTTCGAGACTACCTGGGCAAAATCTGCAGTTACGGTAACTGACGATGCCGCTGGCTTTGTTGCACTTGTTGTAGCTGGCTTTGTAAATGTTTTAGCTGTCCAGCTATCTAAAAAAAAACCTTGCGAAACCGCGACGCCGGGGTCGGTTGGCGAAGTAATTGGGCCTGTTGCCCCCCCGTTTCCTGTATCAACAACCGTTGTATCGGTCTTTTTATCCTTTTTGCATGCCGTTAAAGTTATAAGGGCCAATAATATTGTAAATACACTATTTATTATCACTTTCATTTTCCTGTTTTTTACCGTAACGGTATTTATCGGGCCTTTTTCTTTGCCTTTTTTGTATAAATTAAGCTACTGATGCTTTTAAGCCAACGTGCGGGCCATGCATAAAACCTGCAACCATATAGGTTGACCTAAACTCGTTGGGTGTAAATTGTTTTTTGCGTTTAAAAATCCTGTTGAAATTGGATATGTTGTTAAAACCGCACTCATAAGCTATCTCGGCGACCGTAGTTGTCGAGTCAATAAGCATCCGAGAGGCGTGTCCTAACCTTATTTCGTTTAAACTATCGGTAAAAGTTTTGCCGGTGCGCTTTTTTATAAACCTACTGAAAGAGGCCTCGGGCATGTGAACAACACGGGCAGCCTCAGCAAGGGACACCTTCCGGTTGTAGTTGATATTCATATGCTCAAATACTTTTTCGATACGGCGGCTGTTATGGTAAAATTTCTCGTTAATAAAGCTGGGATCCGACAGGGTTTTCATATCTGCCGATGTTGACAATTCGTGCAATATGGATAGCAATTCTAAAACCGATGTAAAGCCGCTCTGCTTATTTAGCGCCAGGAGCCGGTCTTTAACCGCCAGAATTGTTTCGGGCGAGAAAAGAACCCCCATTGGCGCACGCTGCAGCATTCCCTTCAAAAAACTCAGCTGGTTACGTTGTAAAAATTTCTCGTCAAAAAGGTCTTTATGAAACTGGATGACAATCTCGGTTATCTGCTGGCTTTTACACTCGTTGGTAAACCAGCCATGATAAAGGCCCGGACCTACCAGCACCAGTTCCAAATCATCAATTACATCAATATGTCCGCCAACAACGCGTTTGGCCCCTTTGGCGTTTAAAACCAAATGCAACTCATAATCGTCATGGTAATGAAGCGGTCCTTCAAAATTATTATCAACCTTCGCAAAAACAGTAAAGCAATCGCCTGCTGTCAGCGGGGTATTTTCGCGCATTACATTGCTTGTCGTCATAAAATAATCAGTATCACAAAATTCAAAAACAAGTTAGTTAGGCTAAGTAGCTGTATAAGATGTTTACTTTACGGCAGGTTGCTCAATTACCTCTTTAGCTGTAACATCGTCTGCTATCATTGTCCCCGAGGCGTTGCCCATAGCAATCAAAACTTTAAAACTTACGGCCTTTTGGGGTATTTTAATCACTTTGGTATAAAGCGTCCATTGCTGGTCGCCGGTTAGGCGGGCAATATTGTCGCCGCCATTTATTTCTTTATCACTGCCATCCAAAAAAGCAACGCTAAACAGGGCACCTTCCCAATCATTTTTGCCTTTAACAACATTTAAGGTTTTTAACCAGGCACTAAATTCGATGGCCGTAGCTTTTTTAGGAATCCCGACGGTTTGATCAATCCCCACCCACTTATCGGTGCTGGTGGTTACAATGGCGCAACTGTTTTTGCCGGTTTTAATATTCCAGGGGGTAATTTGCCCACCGCCATCATTCCAGCCATAAAAATCGTCCTCAAAACCACCATTGGTTAACAGATTTTTTTGCGCGTTGGCTTTTAACATCAGCAATATCAAACCCATGCTGAATATTATTTTAATCGCTTTCATCAGTCAAATGAATTTAAAATATCGCCACCAGGTTTATCCCGGCGGCGATATTAATCAGGCCTGTTAATTCTGTTATTTAATATCTACAATTCCAACATCATCAATACTAAAAGTAGATGAATTGCCACTAAATTCCTGGAAAACCAGAGCGAAGATGCTTGATGGAACTGGATTACCGGCGTCTGCCCAGTTAGCGATTGGAATCTGATAATCTGTCCATTTGCCTTCGGTAAGTGTTATCTGAACGGCGGTGTTAAAATTATAATTTAGTGTCAGATGGATATTTTTACCGGTAGTTCCCTTACCGCCAAATATTGAGAACTTAAGAGCCGTATTAGCACCAACATTGACGCTGCTACCTGGTTGCATTGCATACCCGTCATAACCGCCAGTGTAACTATATGTTCTGGATGTGGTTCCTCTCCTGATATTTGTGTTATCAGTTTTCGCTCCGCCACCCCAACCATAATCGTACCAGCCGTTTTCGAATGTATCTTCATAAATGGCCGAGCTAAACCCAAATATTGAATTAGTTTGTTTTGCTGACGAAACGTTGTTAGACAATAAACTTGTGCCCGAAGTTACAACCGGTCCTGTACCTACGCCGCCGCCTTTAGTAGCCGATGTGGTAACCAGTAAATGTGCTGCAGTTAAACCCGATGGTACTTTTACGGTTATCACCGTAGGCGATTTGGTAAGTACCGTAGCCGGTACTGTACCAAATGACACACCTGTGAGGCCATTGAATGTTGTACCTGTTATGGTAATAACATCGCCGGCGTTACCCGCCAACTGGCTAACTGTTGTTATGCCAGGGACAGGCTGTTCAATTATAAAAGGGGTACTAACTTTTCCATGGGCGGTAACAACGGTAAGTACATTACTGGTAGTGTCGTTACTAAACGGCACCGTTGTAGGTACTGAAAACTGAAGCGTGGTGTTTGATGAATATGCTATGTTAAAGTATATAGAAACACCATTAATATAAATAGCTTTAGTTGTGCTTAAATTATTACCTATCACTGCATATAAGGTCCCTATACTCCCATCGGTTGTAGTTGAATCAAAAGCAGTAACGGTTTGCGATGTTTGGGTGCTTTTATATACGGTGCGTATCCTGGTTATAACCGGAGGGCCGTCACCACCGCTATCATGTTTTTTACAGGAGCTGATACTGAATACCACCACGAGCGAAAGTATGCAGTAAGAAAATATCGATTTTAAATTTTTCATAGCTGTATTTATTTAAAAGTGTATGGTACTGCTGGTTCTAATAATTTAGGATCGGCGGTTGTTTCATTAATTGGTATAGGCAATAAAAAGTCGGTGCTTTTTGGTGTAACCGCGCTATGGTAAACAGTTTTGCGGTCATTGGCGTAAGTACCCCTTTCCTGCTGGCTTATAAACTGCGTAGCCAGTGGGTGGCTGTTATTTAATATACCATTCCATCCATCAATGCGGCAAAGGTCAAACCAGTAGTCGTTTTCGATAGCAAATTCATGCCTTCTTTCGGCCAAAATATCATCCTTGATAATAGTTTTAGGCACAGCATTGTTATAGGTGGCGTCGTAGTTAGGGTTAGCAACTGTGTAGTTACGTTTTATAACTGTTAACGGTGCCAGGTTTGCCCTTTTCCTGATGGCATTGATGTAAGCTAAAGCCTGTGCATCTGTAGATGTTGCGTTTTTGCCAACAATTGCTTCTGCTGCAATTAAATAAACTTCGGCATAACGCATTAAGTACGTGTTGTTTGCCGCAGATTGTGCCGCACCTATGCCGCCATTATCGGCAGGTGTACCAACCACATATTTTTTGATAGCAGCATCGGTTCCCTGTGAATTAATATTGTCAGGCACGGTGTAACCGCCGGCCGCTGCTGTAATTTCAGGATAAAAATCCTTAGCTTGCATAATAGTAGCATGCAGGCGTAAATCTCCACCTTCATAAGAATTTTGCAAGTCGATAGTGGGGCCTAATACGCTGTAACCATCACCCGTACCCGTAATAATACCGTTGGCGGCTAAAGATGCCTGCGCCGGATTGCCGTGGCCATACGATGCACCACCCGCCCATTGTATCTGGCAAATGCTTTCTTCGTTATTATTGTTGGCTGTTTTAAACAGATCGTTGTAAGTTTTATTGGGCAGATCTATACCATATAATTTAAACTCTCCGCTGTTGATCACTTTTTGTGCCTCTGCAAGTGCGTTAGGGTAATCCTGCATATACAGGTATAATTTGGCCAGCATAGCCGAAGCGGAACCACTGGATACATGGCCTTGTGTGATAGAACCAGTCCTGATCATTTTAGTACAATTTGCCTCGGCAAACTTCATATCCTTAACCATGAAGGTATATATGTCTTCTATCCTGTTGCTATTTACCTGGAAATTGGTTAAAAAGTTACTGGCATCCTCAATAATCGGCACCGCGCCCCATAACCTGACGATATGGAAATAAGCCATAGCGCGCATAAAATGGGCTTCGCCCAGGGCGTTATTTAAAACAGCCGGGGTTACGCCCGCGCCTGCTCTTGGGGGCATTAAATTGATCAGGGCGTTAGCCTGCGCAACAACAGTCCACAATGACGACCATGCGGCATCATTCTGCGAATTGAGGTTGGTCACGGCACTATTCAGGTTACCAAAATCGGTAACATCTGACGAATAACTACGGCCATTACCGCCTGTCATCTCGCATACAGCCCAACCTGGTTTAGCGCAATAATTAAACCAAAGTGAATTGTAAAGGTTAATTGTACTTGATGATACCTGGGCATCGGTTTTATAAAAATTATCAATTGCAATCGCGTTTTCGGGCGGCCTGTTGAAAAAGTCTTTTTTACAGCCTGTTATGGTAACTAAGCCAATAACTGTAGCGCTGAGTATATATTTAATATTTGCTTTCATTTTAAATCTTTTATGGTCAAATTAAAATTCTGCGTTTACTCCAAACGTAAATACCCTTGGGGAAGGGTACCTTCCTAAATCAACGTTGGTTAAAAACACGTTTTGGTTTTGCTGGCCAATCTCTGGGTCTAACCCCTTATAACCTGTTATTACAAAGAGATTTTGTGCACTACAATACAGTTTTAAACGGTTAAGCGCGATATGTTTAGCCCAATTTGAAGGTAGACTGTACCCTAAACGCACATTTTGAAACCTTAAGAAAGAGGCGCTTTGCAAAAATCTTGTAGACATATTTAGATTAGGGTTAACACCGCCCTTGGGAGCAGGAATGGTTGCATTAGGGTTAGATGGGCTCCAGTAATTTGCAGCTTCGGCCAATTGATTGGTATATAATCCGTTCAATCCCTCAAGATTGTAATTCAGCGCATTGAGTATTTTACCGCCATATGAGCCATACAAAAATATAGACAGATCAAAGTCTTTATAGCTGAAATTATTGGTAAAACTATAGGTGAAGGTAGGATTGGGATTTCCGATAGCGCTAATATCACTTGCATCTATCTTACCATCATGATTGGTATCAACATACTGTATATCGCCTAAAGTTGTTGCACCTGTGGCACCTAATGTAGTACTGGTAGGCTGTCCAAATTGTACTGGCGCGTTTGCCAACTGATCAGCAGTTTTAAATATGCCTTTAACTGTATAGCCATAAAACTCACCTATAGGGCCGCCAACTTTAGTTTGAGTAACAGGAATTTGCAAATATGTATTAGTGATACTTGCATTAATTACACTATTGTTATAGGTAGAAACAACTTTATTAACGTAATGGGAAAACGTTACTGTGGTATTCCAGTTAAAGTCTTTTGAAACAATGTTTTTTGAATTTATGCTGAACTCAATACCCTTATTACTAACCTCACCGCCATTTACATAAGGCGCGCTGATTCCGCCAAGGTAATTTGGGCCACCTGTTAAAAACTCAGGTAAAGGTGCCTGGAAAAGGAAGTTCTTCGAAGTTTTATTATACCAGTCTACAGCCGCGTTAACCCTGCCGAATAAAGTAAAATCCAAACCTATATCAGTTTGTATAGATGTTTGCCAGGTTAGATTTGGATTATTGTAATTTGATACGTTAAAACCTGTACCCAAGCCGGTAATAGTAGGATTAAGTGCCGATCCGTACTGGTAGCCCGGAATATTCTGGTTACCTACCTGGCCATAACCTATCCGTAGCTTAACATTATCGGCAACGCTTTTAATGCCGCTCATAAATGATTCATTTGAGAGCGTCCATCCAATAGCAGCAGATGGAAAATAACCGGTTTGATGGCCTTGTGCAAAATTTGAAGACCTATCTGAACGGATTGTAGCGGTTAAGCTATACCTGTTATCGTAATCATAAATAGCACGAGCGTAAAAAGATTCTAAAGTGTTTGACGACTTGTTTTCGCCAATTGTAGGTATTTTGGCACCACCAAGATTAAGCGTAGGCAAATCGTTACTTAAAAACGTATTAGTTCCGGCACTCATACTGTTGTACATACCTTCATTTAGTTCATAACCCGCAGCCGCGGTTATAGTATGTTTTTTGGCAAACGTATGATTGTAGGTAAGGTACTCTTTCCAGTTCCAGCCTAAAGCCTGATCCGAATATTCACTTAAACTTGCTACGGGATTGCCATATATAAATGAGGGATTAGTTGGAGAAGTTACCGTGAACGACGGGAAAAATAATACACTTTTTGAAAAGTTATCATAACCTCCAATTTCTGATCTCAAAGTCAAATCTTTAGTGAAACGTATATCAGCATAAAAATTTGCGTTTATTTGACTACGCACCAGGTTATTAGTATTTAATTTTGCCAAAGCTAAAGGGCTTATAAATGCGCCGCCGCCATAAGATGCAGTGGAAACCGTATAGCTGCCGTCGGGATTGCTGGCTGCCTGATCGGGAGCATTCAATAACGCCTGGTAAACAATACCGCCATTATCACTCGCGCCGATATTTTGATCGGTACGGTTCAATGTCATGTTTGAACCAAGTTTAAACCAATCCTTCAATTTTCCCTCAACATTTGTACGAAAGGAGTAGCGTTTAAAATTTGACGCTATGATAGTACCATTTTGTTTAAGGAAACCTCCTGAAATATAGTAATTCACGTTTTCGTTACCACCGTTCATCGAAAGGTTATGGCTTTGCATTGGCGCTGTTCTGAACACTGCTTTTTGCCAATCGGTACCCGGGCCAAGTAAGGTGGGGTCTGCAAACTCACCCCTGCGGCCTATGCCGGTAATATCGGCTATCTCGTTTTGTATAGCGGCGTATTGAGGCAGGTTCATCATTTTAAGAAAATGCCCTTGTTGCTGAATACCGTAATAACCATCATAATTTAAATGAGCCGAACTATTTTTACCTTTTTTTGTGGTAATAATGACTACACCATTTGAGCCACGGCTGCCATATATAGCTGTCGCCGACGCATCTTTCAATATATCAATAGATGCGATATCATTTGGGTTAATGTAGCTTAGCGGGCTAACTGTATTTTCGCCATTGTTTTGATTTTGGGTGGTGTAGGCAGAACCATCAATATATACACCATCAACTACATATAAAGGCTCATTTGAACCCGAAAGAGATGTTATACCCCTAATGTGCACTGAGGCCGAACTACCCGGCGCGCCTGTACCGTTGGTAACGGTAACACCTGCGGCTTTACCCTGCAGTAATTGGTCAACGCTTGTTTGTGGGATATTCTGAATATCCTTGGCGGTTACCGATGATATGGCGCCATTTACGTCCTGGCGCTTTTGCTGGCCGTAACCAATAACTACCACATCTGTTAAAGTGGTAGACATGTTGACCAATACAACATTGATAATAGTTTTCTTACCTATAACAACGTCTTGCGGCTTCATCCCGATAAACGAGAAAGTAAGTTCGGTACCGCCATTGGGTACGCTGATGCTGTAATTACCATCTTTATCTGTTATAGCCGAAGCCTGGCTATTTTTTACCCTGACAGAAGCCCCGGGCAAGGTTATGCCTTTGTCGTCTGTTACTGTTCCTTTGATTACTGTCGCCTGGTTTTGCGCCCCTGCCCGGAAGCATACAAAAAGAGACAAAAACAGCAATGCCATTCGTAGAATTTTTCGCATAATTGATTTACTTAGTTTATTTGGTTTTTATTTGATTTATTGGTTCCGTTACTATAGCTGCCATCGTCTTTTTTAACACGTACATAATTATTGATGACAATCATCAATGTTTATGCGCCTGTTGTTCCCATCAATAAATGGCAAACAATTGCTTTAATAAAATTGGTTATATACGCTTATCAGGTTTATACTAAACCGGCAATATTATTGCCGGGCATTAATACATGTTTATAATGAGGGTAAAATTATATGTGAAACCAAACCCGGTTGTGGATAAATAGGGGTACAAATGTCAACTTGTATTAAAGTACTCATTATCAGATATTTAATTAAAATAATTGAAAATATCCGTTAAAAAATGGCGTAAAAAAGTTACAAATGTATCCCCATAACGGTTTAGCATTATATTTTGAACTGAAAAAATAGTATCACTTTGACGAGGTCAACAGGCTATTTTACGGGGCTTTCGGGATGACGCTTTGTAGCTGATGCGTAACAGTACCTTCTCAAAAGCATTGTACTTTGATATACACTATCGGCTTTTGGAGAGGGTTTATGGTTTGATTATTTGAACTTGTGGATAGTTCGCACACTAATCATTTAGAAGCTTATGACCGTCATTGCGAGGCACGAAGCAATCCCCGCCGTGCTAAGTCCCACATAGTTCGGGATTGCTTCGTGCCTCGCAATGACGATAGTTTACACCACGCTAAGATTCAATCTCTTCGGCAGCGTCGGCGTACTTTGAGGGGATGGTATTATACTCGGCTTTAAACATCTTCACAAAATACTTCTGGCTCTTGAAGCCTACTTTATGGCAAATTTGCGAGATGGTTAAATGGCCTGTTTCCAATAGCTGGGCGGCGCGTTTCAATCTCATCGACCGAACCAACTCGTTGGGTGTTTTGCCCGTCATGGCCAGGATTTTCTTGTAGAGGGTATATCTGCTTACAAAAACTTCGTTGCTCAATTCCTCGACCGAGAAATTGGGGTTGGAGATATTACTATCAATCAAAATTAGTACCTTTTTCATAAACTGCTCGTCCGGCGAATCGATATGCATTTCAGTCGGGCTTACCTCTACCTGTTTGGTATAGGTTTTACGCATGCTTTCCTGCTGGCTCAATATATTCCTGATTTTTGATTGTAGTATCTCGAAGTTAAAAGGCTTGGTAAGGTAATCTGTTGCACCGGTTTCCAATCCCTTTAATTGCTGGTCTTCGCCTGTTAAGGCGGTTAATAGTATTACCGGGATATGCGAGGTACGCTTATCATTTTTTATTTTTAAACAAAGGTCGATGCCGTTCATCTCGGGCATACTGATGTCGCTTACTATCAGATTAGGGTGTTGCGCCAGGGCCTTTTGCCAGCCTTTTTTTCCGTTTTCGGCCTCAATCACATTGAATGCCGACTTTAAATTGTCTTTAATGTAAAACCTGAAATCGTCGTTGTCTTCAACCAATAATACTGTTGGCCTTTTGCCATCCCTGCTCTCTTTATGGGAATCGTTTTTGGGCAGATTATATAACGGCGCAAGCTCAGTGTCGTGATCAAACGGCATCATCGTATCTGTTAAAACACTGATATCCAATTGCACCAGGGGCAATAAAACCGTAAAGCAACTACCCTGGTTAAATTCGCTCTCAACACATATCTCCCCTTCGTGCAGCTTAACAAATTCTTTGGTTATAGATAGGCCTATGCCGCTACCCTGGTTAAGCATTGATCCGGGTAAATCGTTCTGAAAAAAGGGATCGAAAATCCGGTTCAGCTTATCGGCGGCAATTCCAATACCTGTATCAATAACCCTGATTTCTAACAGATGTTCGGCGGTATCTTTTTTGTCAATCACGTTAATTAAAACGCTTACCTGGCCCCCCTCATGTGTAAACTTATAGGCATTTGATAACAGGTTGAACATGATCCGTTCTGTTTTATCATGATCAAAACTTGTATAGTACGTTTCTATTTCTGAGTCGAAAATAAAGCGGATACTTTTTTGATCGGCCACATCGGTAAATGCAAACGAAAGGTCTTTTATAAAGCCAATAATGTCGCCGTTCATTTTATGCAGCTTTAATTCCTGGTACTCCATCTTCCTGAAATCAAGCAATTGATTTACCAGGTTTAGCAGGCGTTTGGCATTACGGTTTACCAGCATCAGCTGCCGTTGCACCTCAGGTTCGGCAATTTGTTTCAGAATCTTATCCACCGGGGCCATAATGAGCGATAGCGGCGTGCGAAACTCATGGCTTACATTTGTAAAAAACTTAATCTTCATTAAATCCAGCTCGTGCATGCGCTGAGCCTCTTCCCGCTCCTTCTCGATAGAAAATTGCGTACGTATTTTCTGGATACCCCTTCTTCTCAGAAATAACAATGAGCCTACTGCCAACAATGTATATAAGATGTAAGCCCATGTGGTTTTCCAAAATGGCGGCGATATGTTGATATTTAACGTAAGCTCCTTCCCCTTCCAGCTTTCGTTGCTGCCGGCGCGAACCCTAAACACATAGTTGCCCGGGTCAAGGTTGGTATAAGTGGCTTTGCGCACTTTGTTATCGGCGTTTATCCACCGCTTATCAAAGCCGTCCATCCGGTATTGGTAATTTATTTTATCGGGGTTAAAATAATTAAGCGCCGCGAATTCTATAGCAAATACATTGTCGTTATATTTTAGCTTAAGGTCTTTTAAATCCACGATAGACTGTGTTAATATCACCGAGCCGTTCACCTTATCACCTACCTTTACCGACTGGTTAAAGATTTGCAAATCCGTAAAAACCAAATTAGGCGGATTGGTACTATTCAGGATATTTGAAGGTTTAAAAATATTAAACCCGTTACCGCCACCAAACAGCAACTCCCCTGCCCTGGTCTTGTACGACGAGTTTTCGGTAAACTCGCGCCCCTGTAGCCCTTCTGTTTCATTATAATTAACAAAACGAAACTTAAGCTTGCCTGCCGAACGATCAATATAGATGCTTGATAAACCATTAGGGGTACTTACCCATATATTATTACGGCTAAACTCCTGCATATCAATCACTGTATTATCGGGCAAGCCATCAAGCTTATTAATATTGGTGAATTTTCCGGTTTTGTAATCAAATATGCTGATGCCTTCCCGGGTACTTATCCAAATCAAGCCGTCCCTATCCTCTAATATATTATTGGTATTGTTGTTAATGAGGCTGTTGGGGTCTTTATCATCATGTAAGTAATGCAAAAACTGGTGATCTTTTTTTACCAACAGATCTAAGCCGTACGCGGTAACAATCCATAAATTTTTGCGCCTGTCTTCAATTACCGAACTGATGTAATTGGAGTGGATAGAACTTTTGTTGATGTCTCCGTCAAACCTGTATATGGCAACCATTTTCCTGTTTTTATCAAGAACATTCAAACCTGCCGATAGAGTGCCCACCAATAGGTTATGGTCGCTATCCTCGGTTATGGCGCAAACCCTGTCTTCAGATATGCTGTTTGCATTGGCATCGTTGTGCCGGTAATGCTTAAATACCTTACCGTCAAAACAATCAAGGCCGCCATAATAGGTACCTATCCATAGCTTTTGCTCGTGATCAATAAACAGCTTTACTACAACATTATTGGTAAGGCTGTTTTTATCGGCGGCGTTGTGCAGGTATTGTTTAAAGCTGCCTGTCTTCCTGTCCCAGTAAATCAGCCCTCCGCCGTTGGTGCCTATCCATATATTGCCCTGTTTGTCTTCAGCAAAACTGTTTACATCACTAAAAGGCAGGCTATTTTTATCAGAAAGGTGATGCGTGTAGCTGGCAAATTTTATAATGTTTTGGTGATAATAACTTATCCCCCGTTTATAGCTGCCGCACCAGATAATGCCTATATCATCCACATAAACGCAGGTGATGCTATTTTGGCCTACTGTTTTATCGTCATCTTCGCGATTAAGCAGGTATTGAGTGGTAAAATCCTGTTTGTTAAGTAAATTAATCCCCCCATGATCTGTGGCAATCCAAATCCTGTTTTTCTGATCCTGTATAACATCTGATATAACATCGGTATTTATAGTGCCCGTGGCTTTTAAAATATGTTTAATTACTTTGTTTTTAGGGCTAATGAAAAACACACCTTTTGAATAACTGGGTACAAACGCCCAGATATCATCCTGCTTATCAATAAAAATTTTATAAGTGGTACTTAATGCTGCGGGCAGCTGCTCAAGCTTTAGGCGGTAATTAACCTTGTAGCTCTTAGGGTCAAGTCGCTCCAATACGCCGGCACTTGATATGAGCCAAATGTTCCCTTTTGAATCAACCGACAGATCGGTAACCAGGTTTGAATAAATAGATGTGGTATCTCCCTGTTTATGACGTAGATTGATGGTTTGTTTTGTTACCGGATCGTACTTAAAGATGCCCTGGGTAGCGTTATGTTCCAAAAACCAAAAATTGCCCACCCTGTCTTTTTTTATGGCTAAAATGTACGTATCGTACACCTTAATTTTGTACATAAAACCCATCAGGTTTTTGCTGAACTTTTCGGTAGCAGGGTCGTAAATATTAAAGCCTGTACGGGTTTCAATCCACAGTTTATTTTCGGGCCCGGGGTTTATGCTTACAATGTAATCATCATCTAATGTAGTGGTATCGCCGGCAACGTGTTTAAAGCTTTTAAAACTATAACCATCGTACTTGTTTAAGCCCGATAGTGTACCAAACCACATAAAGCCTTTTTTATCCTTATAAATACAGTTTACCTGGTTGTGCGACAGGCCTGCCTTGATATCGAGATGCGAAAACCGGAACTGGGTATTTTGCGCGTTTACCTGCCTCCATGTAAACTGCATCAATAAAAATAATAACAAAGCCCTGAGCTTCATGGCGATATTCGGCGTAAATATTGGTTTATAATCCCGGAAAAATAATCTTAAAGATATAATTAATAAATCCCCAAAAAGAAATTTAATTGTTTAAAATACAATTTATAACGCCAAGGCATAACTACTGCCTACCTAATTACCATTTGATTTAATTATTTATGAATTTACTGTGCATTTTGCATCCGGTAAATAATTAACAAATTTTAACAATCATATTTTGGTATTATTACCGTTATCCATCATATCCTCATTCCTTATGCCATCACAAACCTGCAAAACCCTGAAGTTCCTTTTTATTGCCTGTTTTTTATTCATAGCCCGGCCATCATCGGCTCAAACCAGCTATCATAACATCATATTTACTATCGACTCATTGACAGAGGTTGGCCTGCCAAAATCGGCATTGATGGAGGTTGACAAACTTGATGCACTGGCGCGAAAAGAAAATAACGTACCGCAGATGGTGCGCGCGGTTATTTACCATGCCAAATTCCAAACTTATTTGCAGGAAGACGCACTTGTGAGTGTTATTACTACATTGAAAGCCGATATTGGCCGGTCATCTTACCCGGTTAAGCCGGTTTTACAATCCTTTTTAGCCGATATGTATTGGAATTATTATCAGCAAAACCGGTACACATTTGCCGGCCGGAGCAAACTGGAAGTTCCTGACATAGATTTCAGAAAATGGGACCTGGCAACTATTATTAATGAAACCACAAAACTTTATCAACTGTCGTTACAGGACGCTGATAAGGAACAAAACACCCCGCTTGATATTTTAGACGGTATTTTGCAAGGCGATAAGAACACCCGTTTTTTAAGGCCTACGCTATACGACCTGCTTTTGCACCGCGCATTTGACTTTTTCCTGGCAGACGAGCCTGCACTTACCAAACCCAAAATGCCGTTTTCGATAAACGACCCGCGTTTTTTTGGCGATAGTAAAACCTTTACCTCACTGGATGTCAAAACCACCGACACGGCGTCAACTTTTTACCGCGGCATCCGCCTGCTGCAACAGGGATTGGCGTTCCATCTGCAAAAAAATGACAGGAAGGCTTTGGCCGACCTTGATATGAAAAGGCTCACTTTTTTGTACGATAAAGCTACGCTGGGCAAAAAAAACATCCTGTACCTCGCTGCTCTTAAAAATATTGCTGCCGATACTTCGGCAGGCGTTATTTGTGCAGATGCATTATGTGCTATTGGCAAGTATTGCGGTGATGCGGATAGCTTAACCACCGCCATGATTTACCTGCAAAAGGCAATGGCCGGTTACCCTAAAAGCCCGGGTGCACAACGCGCAGGTAGCCAGATAAATGAAATTACCCAAAAAGAATTGCAGGTTAGTTTTGAGGACGTGAATTCGCCGGATGTACCCATCCTTGCGGGTTTAAAATACCGTAATATTACCAAAGCGCACTACCGTATTTATAAGGTTACAGATGTACAGCTAACCTATATCGGAAAGCTGGACGAGAATTATGGTTCTATCGGGACAGGTAAAAGCACTTTGGCTTTTATTAAAACCTTAAAAGTATTACAAAACCAACAACTAAACCTGCCTGCAACCACCGATTTAAAGGAACATACTACCGAGTTTAAAATTGACGCGCTAAAACCAGGCAAGTATCTTTTATTAGCAACTGAACAAAGCGGCAAAGATAGCCTTATCCAGCTGGGTATGTTTAAAGTAAGCGGGCTGGCGTATGTCATGAGGACAAGGCTCGACAGAAAACGGGAGATTAAAGTAACTAACCGCGAAACAGGCGATATGCTGGCAGGCGCTACTATAGCCATCACTTACAGCCCGGAGAGGTATGGAAATACAAAAAAGAAGCCGGTGGTTATCACCGGAGTAACGGATACTAACGGCACGTTTATTTTTGATTCAAAAGGCAATCAATACACAGTGGCCATAAACTACCGGGGTGACCATTTAACAGATAATGAAAAGGATGAGCCATACTCGCCACAGCCCATCTTAAATAGCGCACCCGTTATCAGAACAGTATTTTTTTCCGATAGGCAAATCTATCGCCCCGGCCAAACCATTTACTTTAAAGCCATGGAGCTGCAAAGTGTAAACGGCAAAAGCAGCATTATGCCGAAAGCGAACCTGGATATCACCCTAAATGACCAAAACAATAAGCAGCTGGGCACCACCCAATTACAAACCAACGAATTTGGAACCGCGGCTTCTTCTTTTGTCATTCCTCAAAATGTACTGAATGGCTGGCTATCCCTATCTACCGACAACGGCCGGATAACGGTTATTGTTGAAGAATACAAACGCCCTACTTTTAAAGTTGATTTTGAGCCTTTTACACAGATTTACAAACTTGGCGACAGCATTACAGTTAAGGGTAAGGTAAATGCATTTTCGGGATATGGGCTATCTGGTGCCAGGGTAGCTTATAATGTAACAAGAGTGCCGCAAATGCGGCCATACGTTAACGCTGCATATGGTGGTAAAAGATCTGTATATAACAATGATAATCAGCAGGCAATAATTGCTGTTGATACCATTAAAACTGATGAGCAAGGTAACTTCAGGTTTAAGTTTTTGGCCAACGGGCCGGATAACGAAAATAAGGGACAAACCTGCCGGTTTAGCATACAGGCCAACGTTACCGATGCCAATAGCGAAACGCATTTTGCAACCAGTGAGATCACCATCAGCGATAATCCAATCCGGCTGGAGGCCGACGTACCCGAAAAAGCTATTGACAGCGAACGCGCCAATGCCGCTTTAACCATTTTTAACGGCAACGATGAAAAACAAAATGGCAAGGCCAACATTAAAGTATACGAATTGAAAGGTCCCGATGCATTCTTTAAAAACAGGCTTTGGGATGTACCCGATCAATGGTTGATGAGCAAAATCGATTACGAAAAATACTTCCCCAACTTTGCCTATAACCATCAGGATGAATACCCAAACTGGCAGCGCCAGGAAAAAACAGCCGACCTGGATATCGATATCCAAAAAAGCGGCAATAATATCGACCTAAACAAACTCTTTAAATCAGCAGGCGGCGTATATGCATTGGTTATCAGCGTTAAAAACGAAAATGGTGACACTACATCTGTAATTAAGTACATTAATTACATTGGAAATAAAGCCCCTATTCAAAAACCCGAAGATTGGGTAACAGCCCAAACTACCATCGTTGCAGCCAGGGAACCTGCAATTTTTTATATAGGAATTGGAAAAGCCTGCAAGGTACTTTTTGAAACGTATGATGGCCCCACACTGCTATCATCGCAACTATTGCAACTACAGGCAGGTGCGCCGCAAAAAATAAGCGTACCTGTAGCGCCAACTGGCAAAAATGCGTTTACCGTACAATTTGAATTGGTAAACGGCAACAGGCAATACCAATATTACCAGCGCATTATGGTAAAAGACACGGCTAAACCGTTAAACATCCGTTTTTTAACCATGCGTGACAAACTACAACCCGGCGAAAAAGAGCAATGGAAACTACAGATAAGCGGAGGCGACAACAAACAAACATCCGAATTACTGGCAGGTTTATATGATGCCTCGCTGGATGATATTGCCCGACCATTAAGCTGGCAAGCCGATTTTAGCGAATACCAGTATATGGCCCGTTATTTTGAGTGGGAAACCATCCCGCCGTCGGCCAATGATAACACTACCGGCGATGAGCCACACCAGCCGTATTATGAAGAAACTGACCGAAATTATGAATCCATAGATAATTTAGGTTTTGATTATGATGGCAGTGAAAATCTTAATTATAATGCCAATACCGTAGCCGATAAAAAGGAAGTATGGAGCAATAAACAAATAGCGAAACGATATACCACCAACGCCCGGCTTATCAAAAATGGTTATGATGTTATAGGAAAAGTAACAGGAATACGCGCCACGGTGTCCGGTATAAAAGTTAGCATTAATAATTTAGCTATAAGTACAATTACCAACTCTTACGGGTATTTCAGGATTAAGGTGCCTGCAGGGTCTGTTTTAACGTTCAGCGGCAAGGGTTATGTAACCGGCAAAATACGCCCCACCAAAGGTATCAAGCTAACCGTGATTATGAAAACCCTAATGGAAATGCAGGCAAATTTCAAAGTTGGCAGAGGAGAAGCGAAAAGCCAGAAAGGCGACCCTAACGTAGATGTGAGGATAGATGAGCCAGTTGGAAATGCTGATATCAAACAGGAGGTGGAAGAAGAAAAAGCATATGGCCTCGTCGGTGCGGCGCCTAAATTCAAAACCCAGCGGAGTACTGTTCCTATGATGTATGATGAATTATACGATGATACAGTAGTTTTAAGAGAAATAAAAGCCAAGCCCGGCCAAAAATTTGATAAGGAACTTCTTGCCGGCAGAGCAAAAGAAATTGGTGCGGCACCTATAGTTACCCGCAAAAACTTTAATGAAACTGCCTTCTTTTATCCCCAATTGCATACTGACAATAGCGGACAGGTGCTGATTGATTTTACGGTGCCAGAATCATTAACCCGCTGGAAATTCCGGGGATTTGCGCATAATAAGGATTTGCAAAGCGGCTACATCGAACAGGAGATTATCACGCAGAAAAAAATGATGATCAGCGCCAATATGCCGCGCTTTTTGCGGGAGGGCGATACATTGGTGGTTTCGGCACGGGTTGTGAATCTATCAAACCAACATTTGAAAGGGCAGGCTAAACTTGAATTTACCAATGCAGTTACCTTACAGCCTGTAGCACTGTTTGGCAAATCAAAATATGCCGAGCAACCTTTCGAGCTGGATAGCACATCAACCGGGGCCGTATCTTTTAAACTGGTTATCCCCGCCGGTTTGGAGGCCCTCACCTATCGTTTAACAGCCTCGGCGGGCAATTATACCGATGGCGAAGAAAACACGCTGCCTGTGCTCCCCAACAGCATGCTGGTTACCGAAACCATGCCCATGATGGTACGCCCCGGCCAAACCAAAAACTTTACGTTTGATAAACTGGTTAATCAAACCAGCAGTACCCTAACCAATAAAACGTTGACGCTGGAATATACCCAAAACCCCGTATGGACGGCTGTGCAGGCACTACCCTACCTGATGGAATTCCCTTACGAATGTTCGGAACAAATTTTTAGCCGGTTTTATGCCAATAGCTTCGCGGTGAATATCGTGAGCCATTACCCGCAGATAAAAAAGGTATTTGAACAGTGGAAAACAGCAGATTCAAAAGCCCTGCTATCCAACCTCGAAAAAAATCCGGAACTGAAATCAGTATTGGTGGAAGAAACCCCTTGGCTGCAGGATGCTGTTGACGAAACCGAACAGAAAAAACGAATCGCGCTTCTCTTCGACCTGAATAAAATGAGCTATGAATTGAATGCCAATTTAAACAAACTGCAACAAAAACAATTGCAAAACGGCGGCTTCCCCTGGTTTGGCGGCGATTTCTCTGACCGGTATATCACCCAGCATATCCTGGCAGGCATTGGTCAGCTTGTTAAACTTAACATTGCGGATAAAAACGACGCATCATTGGCGCGCATAAGCATCAATGCTTCCCGGTATATTGATAATGAAATTAAAGCTGATGAAGTTGTCGCAAAAAGGTACATCAAAAATTATATGGTCCGGGATATCAATTCCACCGAAATTCATGCCTGGTATGCATTAAGCTACTTTAAAAACCGAGAAACAAGTACAGAGATAAACATCATCCGGGCTAATTACCTGGCCCGGGCAAGTCGGCAATGGGTACAGCAACCAGAATTTGAAAAGGCCATGATAGCGCTTACCCTATTTCGTTTTGATAAAAAGGAAACAGCGGCAGAGATCATGAAATCGTTACTGGAAACCGCCCAACAATCTGACGAATTGGGCATGTATTGGGCTGCTAACAAGCCGGGATATTATTGGTACCAGTCGCCGGTTGAAACACAATCGCTGATGATCGAATTGTTTAGCGAAGCGGGTAATAATACAAAAGCAGTGGAGGAAATGAAAATATGGCTGTTGCGCAACAAGCAAACCACCAACTGGCGCACCACCAAAGCTACGGCAGCAGCCTGCTACGCATTGCTGATTAAAGGCGATAATATACTTGCCGATGCTACCCAAATAAACATCAGCTTAAACAACAAACCGTTGGCCGCATTAAAGCCCGGCATTAAAGCCGAAGCCGGCACCGGTTACTTGAAAACCACCTGGGTTGATGAGCAGGTAAAACCTGCATTGGGCCATGTGCAGGTAAGTAACAGCAGTAAAACCATTAACTGGGGGGCTATGTACTGGCAATACACCGAAAAGCTGGATAAGATAACGGCATCAAACACCAACGTTCAATTGGAGCGCAAGTACTTTATACAGAAACAAACTGATGCCGGACCAATACTTACTGCGCTTGATGCCGCCCACCTGCCTAAAACAGGTGATGTACTCAAAGTGGTAGTTTACCTTAAAGCAGATCGTGATTTTGACTATATCCAGCTAAAAGACATGCGTCCTGCCGGTACCGAGCCGATGGAAACTCTATCGGCCTATAAATACCAGGACGGCTTGCACTATTACCAGGTAAGTAAGGATGTGGCCACCAACTTTTTTATAAGTGCACTAAAAAAAGGAAACTATGTATTTGAATATACACTGCGTGTAGTACAGCCGGGCAATTACGCAACCGGCGTTACCAGCCTGCAAAGTATGTATGCACCCGAATTTAATGCCCATACCGAAGGCCGCCGGATAGAATTTAAACCATAAAGAAAAACCAACATACTTTGGCACGGAATTGGTATTAATTGAATCATGCAGATAGTACACATCAATACCGGAAAAAAAGTTAAAAAGATCAAGAATTCAATTGTTGATTTATTTACCAGGGAAGTGATAACACTTAAGGCCATTCACAATCAATTGCTTGGTAATAAACAGGTTGACACATCGCAATTCACGGGCTTTATTGCCTGACCAATATATACCATCTACCTATGGAAACGAGCTTCTTTTTAAGAAGCTTTTTTTGTTTGGGGGGGATGCAGAAATCAATGCCCTAAACAACCGGCATTGCGAGGTACGAAGCAATCCCCGACATGCTAAGCCCCACATAGTTCGGGATTGCTTCGTACCTTATAATGACATGATTATAACATATTGATTATTAATGGTTGTTTTTTGTAGAGACGCATCACATGCGTCTCCCACATGCAAATCGAAACTGGTCTGGCGGGAGACGCATGTGATGCGTCTCTACAAGAATCCCGGTCGCACATCGTATCTTTTTACAGCCATACCGTATAGCAAAACGCCAAAGCCGCTATTACCGCCAGCCGCCACCTAAGGCACGGTATAAATTTACTACCGCCTGTAACTCCTGTAGCCTGTCGTTAACGCCACTCAGTTGTGCGGCCAGCAGGTTTTGTTCGGATGTTAATACATCGGTATAATTGGTGGCTGAACTGTACCGCAACAACTCCTGTGTATACTCAACCGATTTTTGCAAAGCGATGATCTGCTTGCCGCGGGCATCCTGTTTTTCAAGGGCGGTTTGGTGTGCATATAATGCATTGGATACCTCCTGCCCTGCTACCAGCAATGTTTTCTGGAAGCTGTTAAGTGCTTCCTGCTGCTGCGCCTGCGCGGTACGTAAACGGGCTTTATTCAAACCCTGGTTAAAAATGGGTTGGGTAAGGCCCGCGGCAATATTGTAAAATATGGAATTGACAAAAAAGTCTTTAAGCTGTAAGGTTGATAAACCTCCCGAGGCTGTGATGGTAAACGAGGGATAAAAATACGTTTTAGCCACGTTGGTATTCTCAAACGCGGCACGGAAAGCGTACTCGCTTTGTTGTACATCCGGGCGGTTAGTGAGTAATTGCGTTGGGATGCCCGCCTGTAATTCGGTGGCCATGTTCTGGGTGGCCAAACTGCCGCGGTTAACCGGGCCAGGCGGCCTTGACAACAGGATATCCAAAGCATTTTCGGTTTCACGGATACTGCGCTTTAAATCGGGAATGGATACTTCGGCGGCATAGCGGTTGGCTTCGCTTTGCACCACAGCGGCACCGGTTACCACTGCGCCGGCCTTAAGCTCCTTCATGGTTTCCACATCTTTAATGCGGTTTTTAAGCGTTTCAAGGGTAATTTCCAACTGCCTGTCCAATGCCAGCAGGGTAAAATAATTATTGGCTATATCGGCAATCAATTGCGTTTGCACAGCCCGCTTAGCGGCATCGGTTTGTAAAAAACCAGCCAACGCTGCACGTTTGGTACTGCTTAGCTTCCCCCAAACATCGGCTTCCCATGAGGTTGTTAAACCAGCCTGGTAAGTGGTAGTTAAAGTATTAACAATTGTACCGGCAGGATAATTTAAGCCTGCTGATGATTGTTTTGACCGGGTTACAGTGGCATTGCCGCTTAACGATGGATAAAACGCGGCCTTGCTTTGCTGCAATGTGGCCTGCGCCTCCAATATCCGCTGAACGGCGGTTTTAAGATCAAGGTTATTACTCAGCCCTTCCTGTATCAGTGATTTAAGTACAGTATCTGCAAAAAGTTTTTGCCAGGGCATAGCCGCTATGGTAGCAGTATCTGTAGTTTGCCCATCGCGGTAAAGCCCGGTTGTGCCTATATCCGGCCGGTTATACGTTTTGGTTACTTTGCACGATAGCACAACGCCAAATAGTAGCGTAAAGGGCAATATATATTTAAAACTCCGTCTGTTCATTCTAATGTCTTTTACTAAATTAACGGGCGGTTACCACTTCTGCCTCATCATCTTCATCTTCGGGTTTTGGTTTACGGCCAACTTTTTCCTGCAGGGATTGGAAAATGATAAATAGTATCGGAATTACAAATACCCCAAATACCGTCCCCACAAACATCCCCCCTACAGCACCTGTACCTATGGATTTATTGCCATTTGCACCGGCCCCTGTCGAAAACATCAACGGCATAATACCAAATATGAAGGCAAAAGATGTCATCAGGATAGGCCGCAAACGGGCTTCGGCCCCTGCTATGGCAGCGGGTATTAAATCCATCCCTCCCCGGCGCCTCTCTAAAGCAAACTCTACAATCAGGATAGCATTTTTCGCCAGCAAACCGATGAGCATGATGAGCGAAATTTGCAGGTAAATGTTACTGCCTATATCAAAAATCCAGGCAAAAAGGTACGTACCCGCTAACCCAACAGGCAGCGATAATAATACCGCGAACGGCAGGATATAGCTTTCATACTGCGCGCTAAGTAAAAAATATACAAACACCAGGCAAAGCATAAATATATAGGCCGATTGCGTGCCGGTGCTCAATTCCTCGCGGGTTAGGCCCGAAAATTCAAAATCGTACCCGGCAGGCAGTGTTTGTTTGGCCACTTCTTTAATGGCCTGTATGGCGTTACCTGTACTATACCCCGGGTTTGGAGAACCGGAAACAGATATTGCCGTAAAAAGATTAAACCTCGAAATAGATTCCGGGCCAAATACCCTCCTCAGTGTAATAAATGATGTTATTGGCGCCATTGTGCCTGCGCTGTTACGTACAAATATTTTACTCAGGCCGGTTTCGTTGGCGCGGTAGTCATAATCGGCCTGTACCATTACGCGGTACTGCTTGCCAAACTGGTTAAAGTTGGATGCGTATAAACCGCCATAATAACCCTGCAAGGTATTCAATACCGAATTAACGGTTACACCGGCCTCTTTACACTTAGCCACATTTACATCAACCTGGAATTGCGGAAAATTAGGATTAAATGACGAATTCAGGTTCTGGATCTCTTTTCGTTTTTTAAGCGCCGTCTGGAAATCGTTGCTTACTTTAAACAACTCATCTACTGTGTGGCCGCCTTTATCCTGCAGCTGAAATTCAAAACCATCACTATTACCAAAACCCTGCAGCGTTGGCGGCGAAAAGTAAAATACACTGGCTTCACGAAGCCCGGCTGTTTTAACGGTAAGCCTGGATATGATACTTTGCAGGCTCTGGCTTTCATCTTTACGCTCATCCCAGTTTTTCAGCTTCATGATTACCATGGCGTAAGCGCTGCCCGATCCGGCAATAAAGTTAAATCCAACCAGTTTAAGGCTGTTTACTACCTCGGGGAACGTACGGCCTATGCTATCTATTTTGCTGGCAACAGCCTCGGTACGCTCCATTGACGATGCCGGTGGCAGGCTGATGGCAGCAAACACAGTCCCCTGGTCTTCATTGGGTACAAAGCTGGATGGCGTAGTTTTTACCAGGTAAATCAATATGGTAGCAAATACCGCTACGGCGGCAAGGGCTATCCATTTTCTGTGCGCCAAAAAGTTAACCGATTTTTTATACTTACCGGTTACAGCATCAAAGGCCGTATTAAACACCACATAAAAGTGATTGATAAAACCGTGCTTTTTGGTGCCTTTTTCATGTGGCTTTAAAAACAACGCGCACAGTGCGGGGCTTAGCGTTAAAGCGTTAACTGCCGAAAGCAAGATGGCAACGGCCAGCGTAATACCAAACTGCTTGTAAAATACCCCGGTTGAGCCCGATATAAATGTTACCGGTAAAAATACCGCCGACATAACCAAGGTAATAGAAACTATGGCGCCCGAAATCTCGCTCATCGCGTCAATAGATGCTTTCCTTGCCGATTTGTATCCCTGGTCGAGCTTGGCGTGTACAGCTTCTACCACCACAATGGCGTCATCCACCACAATACCAATGGCCAGTACCAATGCAAAAAGCGTAAGCAAATTGATAGTAAAGCCAAACAGGTTAAGAAAAAAGAAGGTACCTAAGATAGCAACCGGCACCGCTATGGCAGGGATTAACGTCGACCTGAAATCCTGTAAAAAAACGAATACGACTATAAACACCAGGATAAAGGCTTCTATCAACGTACTAATCACCTTTTCGATAGAGGCATCAAGAAAGTTATTGGCATCAACCAGGTAAGCTATCTTCATCCCCTTGGGGAATTTCTCGGCAGCGGCATTCAATATTTTTTTCGATTCGTTGATTACATCGCGTGCGTTGGAGCCGGCTGTCTGGCTGATAGCCACACCTACAGATGGCAATCCGTTGGTTTGGATATCAAAAGAGTAATCCAATGATCCCAATTCAACCCGCGCCACATCATTCAGCCGGAGTAATTGCCCCTGCCCAACCGATTTTATGATGATATCGCCAAATTCGGCAGCTGTTTTAAGCCTGCCTTTATACCGGATAACATATTGAAACGATTGATTGCTGTTTTCGCCAAACTTACCGGGCGCGGCTTCAATATTTTGTTCATTAAGCGCATCTGTAATATCATCAGGGATGAGGTTATAGCGCGACATCACATCGGGTTTTAACCAGATACGCATCGAATAATCCCTTGAACCAAATACCTCGGCGTTACCAACCCCTGTTACCCGCTGAATTTGTGGCACCAGGTTTATTTTGGCATAATTTTGTAAAAAGGTTTCGTCGTAAGTTTGGTTCTCACTGTATAGTGAGAAAATGATGAGGTTACTGCTCTGGCTTTTAGCAACGGTAACCCCCGATTGTGTTACCACCAATGGCAGCAGGCTTGTGGCCCTTGATACCCTGTTCTGCACGTTTACCGCCGCCAAATCGGGGTTGGTGCCCACTTTGAAATATACAGTGATAGATGCCGAACCATCATTACTGGCAGATGAAGTCATGTAGGTCATGTTCTCCACCCCGTTAATCTGTTCCTCCATGGGAATAATCACGCTTTTGAGCACTACATCGGCATTGGCCCCGCTGTAATAGGCCTGCACCTGAACGGTAGGCGGCGCGATATCCGGATATTGCGAAATAGGTAAATTTATTAACCCTAAAATACCCAGTATTACCAGCAAAACCGAAATTACGGTGGATAGTACCGGGCGTTCTATAAATCTTTTAAGCATAGTATTGCTGTTGTAAATGAATTGAGGGATAAGAAACGGTATTATTTAACGCCGCCGTAAACCGAACCGGCACTAACCTCGTTTGGTTTAATTTCGGTACCATCCTGCAGGTTACCCGAGCTTTCCAGCACAATTTTATCGCCGGCCTTTAAGCCATCGGTAACTACATAAAACTGGCCGGCCGTATTATCCATCACTTTAATGGCTACATTTTTTATTTTATGCTGATCATCAACCACGTAAACAAAACGTTTATCCTGTAATTCATAAGTGGCGCTTTCGGGCACCAATAAAGCCGATTTTACAACATTAGGGATGCGTACTACCGCACTGCTGCCACTACGGATAAGCCCGCGCGGGTTTGCAAAATCGGCACGTACATTGGCGGCGCCGGTTGCGGTGTTAATTAAACCATTCACGGTTTCAACTTTACCGGCATGCTCATAAGTACTGCCATCGGGCAATATGAGCGAAACCGGCGGCAATTGACTTAATTTGGTTTTAAAAGATGTTTTATTTGTGCTGTCGCGACTAAAACCAAGCAGTTGCTTCTCGTTTAGAGCAAAGTATACGTAAACATTTGAGGTATTGTAAACCGTGGTTAGCGGATCGGTTGTGCTGCTGGTTACCAGGCTGCCCAATTTGTAGGGTAACGCGCCTATAACGCCATTCACGGGGCTGGTAATGGTGGTGTACCCTAAATTCACTTTTGCATTTACTAATGCGGCCTTAGCCTGGGCCAGCGCTGCGGCTTTTGACTGCTGCGTATACTCGGCCGATTCCAGTTCATAGTGGCTGATGATATCTTTCTCTACCAGTGGCTTTACCTTATTCAATTGCATTTTAGCCAGTGCCAGATCAGCTTCGGCGGTTTTAATACCCGCCTCGGCGGTACGCACCTCCTGCTCGTATTGTGGGGCGTTAATTTTAAACAGCAATTGCCCTTTGGTTACAATGGAGCCTTCGTCGACATAAATTTTTTCAACATATCCATCCACCTTCGGCCTTATTTCGATATTTTGTTGCCCCTGTATACTGGCGGGATAATCAACATTCAATGTGGCCTGGCGTGGTTGAACCTGCACTACTTTGTAATCCAACACCTGTTGTGCCTGGCTGGCGGCCTGCTTGTTTTTATTACCACAGGATGCCGTTGCTAAAACGATAACAGGCAACATAGCAAAAGCTATAGAAAAACGTTTTGATTGTTTTTTTCTTGAAGACAGGATAACGAACATTATTAAAAATTAAATCATCAACACTACCGCGCACGGCAAAGCAGCCGCTAAATTCGGATATAGTTTCAATATAGATGCTTTAAGGTGTTATATTGTTACAGTGCGTTTAAAAGATAGTTTACACCTGGCGGTTGTAAGCAGCAAAAACATTTTGCTTAAGTGCTAAAACGATAAACTTACCATACCTAACGTACCCGCAAATAAAACAGCCTGCCCCTATTCAAACTTAAAGGGCAGGCTGCACAAAATACCGATATGGGGTTACTGTTACTCCAGGGTGTTTACTCCTTTAATGGTGGTTTTGGTTTCCTGGTGCATATCAAATACAGTTACACTGTTTTTTCCTTTAAGCAGCCAGTTTGCCGGGCAATACAAGTGGAACTGAGGCCCAACATTCCAGTAGCGGCCCAGGTTGTGGCCGTTTACCCAGATAACTCCTTTTTTAAAGTTACTAAGGTCAAGGTAGGTATCAGCCACTTTGTTTAATTCAAAGTTACCTTTAAAGTATACACCGTCGTGAAATCCTTCGGGATACTTACTGGTTAAAAGGGTTATGAATTTTTCGTCCATAGGAAGTTTAAAAATCTGCCAGTTGGTAAGGGTCATGCCATTAAGGGTAACGCGGTCGGTAATACCCTTACGGTCAATCATGTATTGGGCGAAGTTTATGTGGCCCATATTCTCTACCAGGATATCCAGTTGAGGATCTTTCACATCCGATTTTGGCAATTTGATAGTCCACTTGCCACCATCGCGATAAACGGTATCAACCAATTTGCCATTTAATAAAACAAGCGCGTAATCGTGAGGCTCGGTAATGGTAAGGCTGCCGCTTTTATGGCCAATAAGTTTTGTACGGTACAATATAAAGCCGCTATACTGGCCAAGGGCTTCCATGGGTACCGGTTGCGGCGATTTAACGGCCGCAGGCAATTCTTTCCAAACGGTGGTAAAAGGCGCCATATCAAATGCCGGTATTTCTGCAGTTGGTATCAATTTTGGAACCTCCGGTATTTTGTACTTTACATATTTAGCAATCAAATTGCGCAGTGCAAAGTATTTGGGCGTTGGTGCTCCCTGCTCATTTATAGGGGCATCATAATCATAACTGGTAACATCGGGCTGAAACTGGGTGGGGCTAAACGCGTTTGCTCCCGCATTATAGCCAAAGTTGGTACCGCCATGTACTACATATAAGTTGAAAGAACGTTTATGTTCGAGCAAATAGGTTACCTCTTTCACAATGCCATCGGTACCAGGCTTTTGCCATTTTTCTGTCCAGTGCGTTAACCAGCCAGGATAGGATTCGCTGCTAAAGGCAGGCACATTGGGGTTTTGTTTGGCGGCCTGGTCAAAATCGGCATCACTGCTGCCGCTATCTAAGCCAATAGCTGCACCATCAACACCGCCGGCCTCCAGCATAAAGGCAGTTGGGCCGTCGGCAGTGTAAAATGGCACATTGATGCCATTAGTAACCCAAAGTTTTTTAAGTGCTTTAATATAATCCCGGTCGTTAGCATAGCTGCCGTATTCGTTTTCAACCTGTACCATCAGTATCGGGCCGCCGCTGGTGCATTGCAGGCCCTTTACCTGTTGCGACAGGGCATTTACGTATTTGGTTACCGCCGCCATATAGCGTGGATCCATGCATCGTATTTTAATATCGGGAATTTTTAATAGGTAAGGTGGCAGGCCGCCAAAATCCCACTCGGCGCAAACGTACGGGCCGGGGCGCAATAGTACCCACATCCCCTCCTGTTTGCACATGCTGATAAATTCGGCAATATTCCTGTTTTCGGTTGTAAAATCGAATACACCCGGCTGATGTTCCAGGTAGTTCCAGAAAACGTAAGCAGCAATGGTATTACAACCCATGGCCTTTGCCATTTGGATGCGCTGGCGCCAGTACATTTTGGGAATCCTTGCCGGGTGCATTTCGCCACTGATGATTTGGAATGGTTTGCCATCAAGCAAAAAATCAGTTTTGCTTAACGAGAAAACATGCTTTTGCTGCGCACCGGCAATACCTGCAGATATGATGAAAAGAAATAAAAGGAGAGTTTTTTTCATGTGTGATGTAAAATAAATTTATAGCAAGCCTGCCGTGCCACAAATTTAAAATAACAAATGTTTTTTGATCGGCCTTACACAAACGTTTGTGTGTTGGTTTATTGGTTCATGTTCATTGATCTTTTCCGGCGGAGCGTAACTAATTATCCCCCACTTTACAACTCAGCCTGTTCTGTAAAATGTGGCAACGTAAACCGGAAACAGGTGCCTTTGTCTACCTCGGTATCTACGTTGATTGTACCTCCATGAGCGGTTATAAAATCCTTTACCAGTAAAAGGCCCAATCCGCTGCCTTTTTCCATATTGGTGCCTAAAATGGAGGTCCGGCCGCCATTGCCAAAAAGCATCGCTTTGGTGTCTTCAGACATCCCTATGCCGTTATCGCGAATGCAAATCTCTACCATGCCGGCCTCCATACAGGCAGCAACCTTTACAGCGCCGCCGCCATGAGGTGTGTATTTTATAGCATTGGTTACCAGGTTTTGCAACACGGAGCGAAACATCAGGGTATCAGCCATAATATAAATATCATCGGTAACCTCATTTTCAAGGCTGATTTCTTTTTGATTAGCTGTTTCGCGCAACAGGTCAAGCGATTCATTAATGCCATGGGCCAGGTGCAGCTTTACGGGCTGGAAACTTGTTTTCTCGCGCTGATTTTTGGCCCATTCAACCAGCTCATTCAGCTGGCTAAGTATTTTGTTCGAAGTGCGGTTAATGATGCCCGATAACAGTTTAATCTGCTCTGGTTTTAGCTTATCGGCGTCCCTTTTTAAGTTTTCCGACGAGGCCAGCAGCGATGTTAAAGGGTTGCGCAGGTCATGCGAGATTACCGACAGGAACTTATCTTTTGATAAGTTAAGGGCCTTTAGCTCATGGTTTAGGTTCTCCAGTGCGATGGTGCGTTCAAGTACGCGCTGTTCCAGTTCCTGGTTAAGCAGGATGAGGTCGTTATTAATCAGCTGCAGTTTTTCTTCCTGCTGTTTCAGCAACCGGTTTTTTTGGTATAATTCGGTAAATACCGCCACTTTTGACCGCAGAATATCCGGGTTGAAAGGCTTCCTTACAAAATCTACCGCTCCGGCTTTGTAGCCCTTAAAAACGGCGGCTTCTTCATAATCATGCGCCGTTATAAAAATAATGGGAATCCGCCGCAGCTTATCCCGCTGATAGATAAGTTCGGCGGTTTCGTACCCATCCATCATAGGCATCTTCACATCCAGCAGGATAAGCGAAAAGTCATCCTCCTTCAGCAGGATCCGGAGCGCCTCACGCCCTGAGGTAGCGGTGGAAAAAGCATACTGATCTTTTTCCAGCACTACCCTCATCGATAGCAAATTATTTTCGTTATCATCCACCAACAGGATCTTAATGATACTGGTGTCGTCCATTTTGTGCTTATAAGTACTTTGTTACAGATATAATTATTTAATCAGCCACACCCGCATCAGGGACAGCAGCTGATCTGTTTTTACCGGTTTGGTGATATAATCTGATGCGCCCGAGGCGATACATTTCTGCCTGTCGCCAATCATGGCCTTGGCCGTAACCGCTATTATCGGCAGGTTTTTATTGCGCGCCTCTTTGCGGATGATCTGTATCGTTTCGTACCCATCCATTTCCGGCATCATGATATCCATCAGTACTATATCAATGGTTTTATCCTTATTTAATATTTCCAGTGCCTCGCGTCCGCTTTCGGCAGTTATTGCCTCTATTTTTGATCTTTCAAATACGGCCGTCAATGCAAAAAGGTTGCGCACGTCGTCATCAACAACCAGTACTTTTTTACCGTCAAGTATATCGGCCTGGTTGCGCACACTGTCAATCATTTTCAGTTTGCTCTCGCTGATGTATTTTTTATCAACATGCAGCAGCACCAATATCTCTTCTAAAAGGTAAACGTGCGACGAAGATGTTTTAGCGATGATCTTATGATTAAGGCGTTTAAGCTGAATCAGTTCATCCTGGGTAAAATCACGTGCAGAATGCAGGAGGATGGTGGTTTGCTGCTGCTTTAACAGGTTTATCTTATTGATCAGGTCGAGCCCGTTAGCATCGGGCAGTACAAAATCCATGATGATACAATCAAACATCTCTTTTTTAAGTACCGACAATGCCCTTTTAGCCGTACCGGCGCCCACAACCTCTACCCTGTCGCTTGATAACAGTTCAGAAAGCCTGTTAAGCTCGCTTTCGTTATCTTCTATCACCAGCACCCGTTTTTTGGTATGCTCGTGGAAGCTTACGATACCGGTAATTAAATCCTGTAACGATGTATTTGACAGTGGTTTCAGGCTGAATGATTTAGCGCCCAGCTTATGCGCCATTACCCTGTTATCCTCTCCCGATATTACGTGTACCGGGATGTGCCTTAAAGTAATGTCGCTCTTAAGCAATTTCAGGATCTTCCAACCGTTTGATTCGGGCATGTTCACATCAAGCGTGATGGCAATCGGATTGTATTTGAGGATGTTATCAAAAATCTCGAGGTAGCTTATTGCTACCAGTACTTTTATACCCATATCATGGGCTTTGTCTATCAGGATCTTGGTAAAGCGAAGGTCGTCCTCAACAACCAATAATACCCTGTCTTCGGCTACAATGTTGTGGCGGTCATCATCTATTACCATGTCGGCGGTTTCGGCAAGGTTGGTACGCAGGTGCGATACCGAAAGGTTTTCCTTAATTTTTAATACCGGCGTTTTCTCTTCCTGATATTTTAACGGCAGGTAAAGGGTAAATGTACTCCCTTTGCCCAATTCGCTGCCCACGGTAATCGTTCCGCCTAACAGTTCAGCAAAGCCTTTACTGATGGATAAGCCAAGGCCGGTACCGCCATATTTACGGCTGGTTGAACCTTCGGCCTGCTGAAATGCTTCAAAAATGATCCCCTGCGTATTTTTAGAGATCCCGATCCCCGAATCCTCGATAGAAAAGGCGATTACTTCGCCAGGCAAGCCAATTGGGTTTTCATGACCCGCCGCAGGGCGGAAAATATGAAGTTTAACCCGTCCTTTTTCGGTGAACTTAAACGCGTTGGAGAGCAGATTTTTGAGGATCTGGTTAAGGCGCTGCATATCGGTCTCCATCATTTCGGGCAGGGTTTCCTCTACTTCGATCTCAAACTTCAGGTTTTTAGCTTCTGATATCGGTTTAAAGGTTGACTCAGCAAACGAGGCTATTTCTTTAAAGCTAACCGGCATCACATCGGCTGCTATTACGCCCGATTCAATCTTCGACAGATCGAGGATATCATTAATCAGCTGGATAAGGTCGTCCCCGCATGAATGGATGGTTTTGGCAAACATCCGCTGCTTTTCGGTAAGGTTACCTTCGGGGTTTTCAAACAACTGCTGGGCCAATATCAATAAGCTGTTAAGCGGCGTGCGCAACTCGTGCGACATATTGGCAAGGAATTCCGACTTGTACTTAGAGGTAAGCGTAAGCTGCTCGGCCTTTTCCTCCAATGATCGGCCTTTATCATGCAATTCGTCGTTCGCCCGTCTTAACTCTTCCTGCTGTGCCGAAAGCTCGCTGGCTAATGACTGCGATTGGCTCAATAATTCCTCGGTACGGGTATTGGTTTCAATGTTGTTCAACACGATACCGATACTTTCGGTAAGCTGATCGAGGAAGTCGATATGGGTATCGCTGAAGTTTTCAAACGAAGCCAACTCGATAACTGCTTTTACATTATTTTCAAACAGTACCGGTAATATCACCAGGTCGATAGGCGCCGCATTGCCTATGCCCGAACTAATTTGTAAATATTCATTTGGTACATTGGCAAGCCTGATCCTTTCCTTGTCCGTAGCGCACTGCCCAACCAGCCCCTCGCTCAGCGAAAACTCCTGGTTGATGAGTTTGCGGCTCTTTTGGGCATAACCTGCAAAAAGTTTCAGTTTGGGCTCGTCCGCGGCTTCGGGCTGCTCCAGTATATAAAACGCGCCATAACGGGCATTCACCAGTTCGGCAAGCTCCGATAGTACTTTGTTGGCCACTGCGTTCCGGTCGCGCTGTCCCTGAAGCATTTGCGCGAATTTGGCTAAATTTGATTTTAGCCAATCCTGTTCGTGGTTACGTAAGGTTGTCCCTTTCAGGTTGGCAATCATCTGGTTAATGGTATCCTTCAAAGCTTCCAGCTCGCCTTTGGCTTCCACACGTATGGTACGGGTAAGGTCACCCTTGGTTACTGCCGATGCTACTTCAGATATGGAGCGCACCTGTACGGTAAGGTTTTGTGCCAGCTGGTTTACGTTTTCGGTCAAATCCTTCCAGGTACCCGAAGCACCAGGCACGCTGGCCTGTCCGCCCAAACGGCCCTGCACACCTACTTCACGGGCTACGGTGGTTACCTCATCGGCAAATACCGCCAGGGTATCAATCATTTCGTTTATGGTATCTGTAAGCTGGGCCACCTCACCCAAAGCGTTGATCGAGAGGCGTTGTTTCAGGTTTCCTTTGGCAATACCGGTAGCCACCTTGGCAATACCCCGGATTTGCCCGGTTAAGTTGGATGCCATCTGGTTTACCGAGTCAGTTAAATCTTTCCAGGTACCGGCCACACCTTTTACGTGCGCCTGGCCACCCAGTTTACCTTCGGTACCTACCTCACGGGCAACACGCGTTACTTCGGATGCAAAAGAGTTGAGCTGATCCACCATGGTGTTGATGGTGTTTTTAAGGTCCATGATCTCGCCTTTTACGTCGATGATAACCGTTTTGGAAAGGTCGCCGCTGGCCACCGCCTTGGTTACCTCGGCAATGTTGCGCACCTGCGATGTTAAGTTACTCGACATCTGGTTTACCGAGTCGGTCAAATCCTTCCAGGTACCGGCAACGCCCGGCACAAAGGCCTGGCCGCCAAGGTTACCATCGGTACCCACCTCCCGCGCCACACGCGTTACTTCGGACGCAAAACCACGCAGCTGGTCAACCATCGTGTTGATGGTTTCTTTCAACTGCAGAATCTCGCCCCGAACGTCAACCGTAATTTTTTTAGATAAGTCGCCGTTTGCAATCGCAATCGATACGTCGGCAATATTTCTTAATTGCGCGGTAAGGTTACCGGCCATTTTATTTACCGAGTCGGTTAAATCTTTCCAGGTACCATCCACACCCGGCACATTGGCCTGGCCGCCAAGCTGACCTTCCGAGCCTACCTCGCGCGCCACGCGGGTTACTTCGGATGCAAAACCGCGCAACTGGTCAACCATGGTATTGATCGTATCCTTCAGTTCCAACAACTCGCCCTTAGCATTTACCGTAATTTTCCGGGAAAGGTCACCCTTGGCCACTGCCGTGGTTACCTCGGCTATATTACGTACCTGCGAGGTAAGGTTATCGGCCATTTTATTTACCGAGTCGGTTAAATCCTTCCAGGTACCGCCTACACCCGGCACATTGGCCTGGCCACCCAACTGTCCCTCCGAACCTACCTCACGGGCTACACGCGTTACTTCCGAACCGAAGGAGTTCAGCTGATCCACCATGGTATTGATGGTGATCTTCAGTTCCAGCATTTCTCCCTGTACGTCAACCGTAATTTTTTTGGATAAGTCGCCTTTGGCCACCGCGGTGGTTACTTCGGCAATGTTACGTACCTGCCCGGTTAAGTTACCGGCCATCTGGTTTACCGAGTCGGTCAAATCCTTCCAGGTACCACCTACGCCCGGCACATTGGCCTGGCCACCTAACTGACCTTCGGAACCCACCTCACGGGCCACACGGGTTACCTCCGAAGAGAAAGAGTTAAGCTGATCCACCATCGTATTGATGGTATTTTTCAATTCCAGCAACTCGCCTTTGGCGTCCACCGTAATTTTTCGTGAAAGGTCGCCCTTGGCCACGGCCGTGGTTACACCCGCAATATTACGCACCTGGTCGGTAAGGTTACTTCCCATCTGGTTTACCGAGTCAGTCAGGTCTTTCCAAACACCACCTACTCCTTTCACCCTTGCCTGGCCGCCCAGTTTACCCTCGGTACCTACCTCGAGCGCCACACGCGTTACTTCGGATGCGAAGGAGTTGAGCTGATCCACCATCGTGTTGATGGTTTTTTTCAGCTCGAGCATTTCGCCTTTTACGTCTACCGTAATTTTTTTAGAAAGGTCGCCATTGGCCACCGCGGTGGTTACACCGGCTATATTACGTACCTGCGAGGTAAGGTTACCCGCCATACGGTTTACAGAATCTGTTAAATCTTTCCAGGTACCGGCAACACCAGGCACCTTGGCCTGCCCGCCCAGCTTACCTTCGGTACCTACCTCAAGCGCCACACGGGTTACCTCAGATGAAAAAGAGTTGAGCTGATCTACCATGGTATTGATGGTATTTTTGAGCTCCAAGATCTCGCCTTTAGCCTCTACCGTGATCTTGCGCGAAAGGTCGCCCTTGGCCACAGCCGTGGTTACTGCCGCTACGTTACGCACCTGGGCCGTTAAGTTACCGGCCATCTGGTTCACCGAATCGGTAAGTTCGGCCCAAACGCCTGCTACACCTTTAATTTTGGCCTGCTCGCCCAGCTTACCTTCCGAACCTACCTGCCGGGCTACACGGGTTACTTCCATGGAGAACAGCTGTAGTTTAGAAAGCATCTGGTTTGATTCCTTAGCTATGCGCAAAAACTCCCCTTTTAGCGGATGGCCTTTGATCTCTAATGGGATATGTTTAGATAAATCTCCGTTGGCTACGGAATTAATCATCCCCGCAATTTCCAGCGTAGGCGAAGTAAGATCTTCTATAAGGTTGTTTAATGAATTTACACCGCTGGCCCATTCACCTTTGGCATCCGATAGTTCGATACGTTTGCCCAGGTTACCCCTTTTTCCGATGGTTTTCTCGGCAGCAGATATCTCGGCCACAAACCGCTCATTCATGTCGATAATATCGTTGAGCACTTCGCAAATGCGGCCGTTGATGCCGGCCTGGGTTACCGGCATGCGCACATTAAGCCTGCCCCCTTTAACAAGTGACAGTACTTTAAGTAATTCTTTAAGGTCAAGGGTCTCGGTGTCAGCCTGTGTAACGCCGGCTTCATTCAAGATGTTTTCTAAAATGTCGTCCTTCATGAGAAGAGTTAAATTGTGATCAGTTTAATTAAAATAGCTGTTACATAAACAACAGGAAACAACGCATGGTTAAATCCGGCATAGTAAAGATAAAAAAGCGACAGTAAATTTCTAAACGGTTAAGGCTAAAATATTTAAAAAGAAAATATTTTTCAGGTATAATAAAGCATCGGCAATTAGACAGCAAATAAAACAAATATTCAAGAAATTGTTTTAAAATTTGTTTTTTTTGACGCAATTTTTTCGCCGCACGAAAGGCTATAAATACGGGCACAATGCCCTTACTCTATCTTGCTGATTATCACGTGAAACGCTCTGAAAGGGGTATTGGCGTATATCGCATGGCGGCGAAGACTCACCCCGGCTACGCTACGCTGGCCGACCCTCTCTCCGGCTGGCGCCGCAAAGAGGGTCGAGAAAATAAAAATGATCTTTTAGCCCCTCTATGCGCGAAGCGGAGAGAGGGGCAGACGGGCGTAGCCTCGTCGGGGTGAGTCGTAGCCAGCGTTCAAACGAATATTTGTGTAAATACCATTACATGATGAGTAGATCCGCAGCACTCACGTTTTTTAATAGCTTCCCACTATAAACCAAAAATCATTTTTGAATTTTGATTTTTGAATTTTGACTTAATGTTTCCCCGAAGAACATCTAATATCATAACTTTATAACCGAATACATCAACCAGCCACCAATTACATTATTTCATGAGCCAATCTAACAGTACACCCGGCAATTGCCTGCTTTTACAATTTGTTATAAACTGCTTTGTTATTACGCTTTTAATACAAACAATATCATTTGCATCCTATGGTCAAACTTCGGTTTCGAAAAACAACGATGCAACCACACCCTTACATCTGCTTAAGCCGGCCTACATAACGCCATACGGAGAAACCAAGCAAGCCGACGTTAAAGCCGTGCTGGATAAAGTATACCATTACCTGGATGAGGTTACCCCCTATCAGCTCATTGACAAACCGGGCGGGCAGGCAATTAATAATTTCGCCAATGTAAACGCCAATAGTGTTTTTGCAGCCGGCGATTTCAGGCTAATCAGCTATGAATGGGGTGTAACTTATACAGGAATGCTGGAAGCCGGCGCAGCAACCGGGGATAAAAAATTTACAGAATACACCGTAAACCGGTTGAGTTATATTGGTACCGCCGTTGCCGCGTTTAAAGCTTACGTCAAAACATCCCCTCAGGCAGTAACACCTGTAAAATCAACCATTACACCCGAAGCGCTTGACGATGCAGGATCAATGGCCGCGGCGATGATCAAAGCTGTAAAAACCGGGGCCGTAAAGACAGATTTACGGCCGATAATTGACAACTACATCAATTATATCCTCACAAAACAATTTCGCCTGGCCGATGGAACGCTGGCCCGCAACAGGCCACACCCAAATACCTTATGGCTTGACGATATGTACATGAGCCTTCCGGCATTGGTACAAATGGGCGCGCTTACCGGCGACAGAAAGTATTTTGACGAAGTTGTGAAGCAATACCAATTATTCAGTAAACGAATGTTTAACCCCGAACGCGGATTATATATGCACGGTTGGGTGCAGGATATGGACCCGCACCCCCAGTTTCATTGGGCCAGGGCAAATGGCTGGGCTATTTTAACAACTATTGAATTACTTGATGCCCTGCCGCAGGACCATCCCGGACGAGCGATTTTATTAGAAATGCTAAAAAAACATGCAGCAGGCCTTGCGCAGCGCCAGGACGCAACCGGTTTTTGGCACCAGCTGCTTGACCGGAACGATTCGTATCTTGAAACTTCGGCAACGGCAATTTATGCCTATTGCTTTGCAAGAGCTATTAACAAAGGATGGCTGGATGCCAAAGCTTACGGTCCTGCGGCGCTGCTCGCCTGGAACGCGGTGGGTACAAAAGTAAATGACAAAGGCCAGGTAGAAGGCACCTGCGTGGGCACTGGTATGGGGTTCGATCCTGCTTTTTATTACTACCGACCTGTTAATAACTATGCAGCACACGGTTATGGCCCGGTTTTACTGGCAGGGGCCGAAATTTACCGTATGCTGCAAAAGCATCCTTTTGTAATTAATGACAGTGCAGTACAGGTGCCGGATTAAATATACCCGGCAATACCTGATTATTGGACCATGTTAAACAATCACCCATGAAAAACTTTAAGGCAATCATCCTGCTGATCATACTAATTAACTTTTGCGCGATTTTTTCGCCTTATGCACAAGGCGTCAAAGCAATTGAAACAGATGTTTGTGTATATGGCGGCACCTGTGCCGGTGTAATAGCGGCGTACACAGCAAAAAAAATGGGCAAAACTGTGGTATTGGTTGAGCCGGGAAATCATTTGGGCGGCATGACATCAGGCGGCTTAGGCTATACCGATATCGGCAACAAATATGTGGTTACCGGCCTGGCCAGGGATTTTTACCGGAAAATTGGGCAACATTACGGAAAATTCGAGCAATGGATATTTGAACCAAAGGTGGCCGAAGCCATTTTTAACCAATACGCCAAAACAGCAGGATTTACCGTTTTATTGCAAAATCGCCTTATCAAAGTAAATAAGAGCGGCAACGTGATAACCGGAATGGTAGTTGAAAATTCATTGAAACCTACAACGGCAACCAATATAACAATTAGAGCAAAAGAATTTATTGACTGCACCTATGAAGGTGATTTGATGGCCCGTTCGGGCGTTTCTTACACCGTTGGGCGGGAAGCAAACAGCCAGTACCATGAAACCATCAACGGCGTTGAATTAATGGATGGGCACCAGTTTCCCGACGGCATCGACCCATATAAAATACCCGGCGACCCGAAAAGCGGTTTATTATGGGGGATATCTGAAACAAGTTTACAGGCAACCGGCTCGGGCGATAAAAAAGTACAGGCTTATAACTTTCGCATTACGTTAACAAACGCACCTGAAAATCGGATAGACATTGCAAAACCGAAAAACTACGATCCTCAAAAATATGAATTGCTGCTTCGCTTGAAGGAAAAAGCCCCGTGGAAATCAATTAACGATGTGCTTATCATAAGCAAAATGCCTAATGGGAAGACTGACATTAATAATAAGGGTGGTTTTTCTACCGATATGATAGGCATGAACTGGGATTACCCCGAAGCTGATTATCAAAAACGGCTAAAAATCCAGAAAGAGCATGAAACCTATACCAAAGGCTTTCTATATTTCCTTGGTAACGATCCGCGGATACCGGCTAACATCCGTAATGAAATGAAACAATGGGGCTACCCAAAAGATGAATATACAGATAATGGAAACTGGACTCCCCAGCTTTATATCAGGGAAGCCCGCAGGATGACAGGACAACTGGTGATGACCCAGCAATACTGCCAGGGAAAAGAGGTCGCCAATGATGGTGTTGGCATGGCGGCCTATACCATGGACTCGCATAATTGCGACAGGCAGGTGGTTGATGGCATGGTTAAAAACGAAGGCAACGTTGAAGTGGGAGGTTTTGGCCCCTACCCGGTTTCGTACCGGGCCATTGTTCCCAAACCGGCAGAGGCTTCAAATATTTTAGTGCCGGTTTGCCTTTCGGCTTCGCACATTGCTTACGGTTCCATCCGCATGGAACCCGTGTTTATGGTATTAGGTCAATCGGCTGCCGTTGCCGCCTGCCAGGCTATTGACAGAAAAATACCCGTGCAACTGGTGGATGTTACAGCGGTGCAGAAGCTATTGAAAAGCAATCCGCTTGCAGATGGCAGCACGCCCGAGGTATTGGTTGATAATGATGATACCGCTCACGTTCAAATCACCGGGGATTGGAAGGTTGCACAATCTGGCGGTTACGGCCCAACTTATTTTATTGATACGGCCAATACAAGCGCGTTCAGCTCGGTTAAGTTCAGGCCGGATATTGTTAAAAGCGGCGGCTATAATGTTTACGTTTATTTCCCAAAAACTAAAAACGGTTCAGCAAAAACACACATCACCATTTTTGACGGAACAAGTACAACTGAAAAAATAATTGATCAGGCAGCTATCCGGGTTGAAGGGCAAACATCTGGCGAATGGGTTGCTTTGGGACCATACAATTTATCAAAAAGCAAGCAGGCTTACGTAGAAATCTCCAACAAAGATGCCAACGGGGCCACAGTTGCAGATGCCGTGCTTTTTGTACCGGCAAGGTAGCTGGAGGGGTAACAAATTATCAGTTACTGTTTATCAAGGTTATTTTTTCAATCAATGTAGAGACACATAATTGTGTCTCCCGCATGCAAATCACACATGCAAATCGGCCTTGCAAAGCCTGAATGTCCTGGGGGAGACGCAATTATGCGTCTCTACAGCCCCATTTGCAACAATGTCATAACAGTTACTGCTTCAAATATTTGTTCAACGCCAAAGTATTGAACGACCTGATTCCCTGGATCGGTTTTTGCATTTAACTATGCACCCAGTTCAAAAGTGTGGGTAACATCAGTTCCCAAATAGGTCGCCTTTACTTTGCTTTGCCCTCCGTTTCGTAATCATCGGCTATCATTTTATTTAGATCGATGAAATAAGTACCCGTTTCTTCGCCTATTTCACTGGCCCATTGGCCGTAGCTGTCTTTATTCCTGTGGCCGGCAAACTTGCCCTCCTTCCAAAAATTGCGCGGTACAGGCGAACAAATAATCGGCGTAGCGCCTTTGGCCTTTATATCAGCAATGTACTTGCGCATATACCAGCCGCAGGTATGTACCACCTCCTGTATTTTCCTTACCGGGTTGTATATTTCCTGTTCCTCGGCGCCAATGCCTTTGATGGTCCCGTGCGTACTGCGGCCGGCCATCGCATGGTTCTCAATATTGATCTTCGCCAGGTTAAAATAGTTTGGAATAATACTGCCCCAACCCCATGTTTCCTTATCGCTGTTGCGGGTTGTGGAATCCCCGGTGAGGTACAGTGTTGGTTTTTGCTGATTAACAAACGCCAGGGCTGCGAAAGCTACAATTAACAGGATAAAAATGGATTTTAATGGTTTTATCATGATATAACTATTTAATAAGCAAATATTTAACCGGCCTAAGGGTAACCGGCCCAGCCAAACCAGATGGCTTTGGCTGCCAGTTTATTGCGGTAAAAAGCCCATCCGGGCCTTTGGATCCGGGGCTATGTGACTGAAAATTAGTATTATAGAAGATCCTGTAGGGGATATTCCTTTTATCCATATCTATAATGCGGTTCACCATCAGGTTGGCTACTTTTACCTGTAACTGATTGACCGACCTTAACTGTACAGAAGGTATAGTAACCGTGTATTGCGGACCTATAAGTGTAACTAACTTTTTACCGTTGAGATAAACTTCGGCACTTTCATGCACCTTGCCCAGATCCAGCTGCCAGGCTACCGCATTTAGGGTTGGCTTTTTAAAAGTGATTGAATAACTCCCTGTTCCCGAGAACGCTTTAAATTCATCGCCCCCTAATGCCGTCCATGATTTAAGGTCACCGGTTTTTACCGGTTGCGGCAAGGTTGGGCCGCCCTGGGTAAACGCAAGCGCCCATATGCCATTTACATTTACCGGTTTACCTGCAAGCTGGTAATATTTATAATTTGCGATATTAACTTTTGAAGGTAACGTTTGCAAAATGCAGCTTTGCCCGGGCTGTAGTTGCAGGTAAACACCGGTTTGGCCTTTGCCTTGTTTCCGGCTGCCGGCCAACCCGTAAATTTTGGTCATCGGATCAAATACCACTACTGATGCTGCATCAACGGATAACTCTACCCAGCCATCTACCGCTTTATCGCTATTATTGGCGATGAAATAGCTGTTGCCATTTTTGTAGGTTCTGCGTACAAATTGAAGGCCATCATCGGTCATTCGCTCCCTGTTTATTCCCGCGGCATCCAGCAGGGGCATTATATCATCGGCAATTAAAAACCTTCCTTTGCCTATAGCAGCCGTTTTAACCCCATTGGCCCCCGGGGTAAAGTTTAACCCGGCCTGTAAATCCTTAAATGCTTTTTCGCGCTCATTTAAACGGGCATATCCAGGCACATCTAACGGCAGGTTCTTATACACCACCACTGTTGCTCCTGCCTTTGCCAGATCCATTATTTTACCGAATGTTTCCAGCGGGATATACCTGCAATCGGGCAGCAAAATGGTTTTGTAACTGATTCCACCGGTGGCGATGTGGGCGCCGGTGGCTTGCAGTGCCATTATCTGCTTGTCTGATATAAAATCAAAAGTGTAGCCCTTTTTCAGCATCTCCTGGGTTGAGTTTTCAAAACCTGTACCGCTAAAATCGGGTTTCATGGCATCATAATGCTTAAGTAAACCTTTTTCGCCGCGTTCCGAAAAGCTATCGAACAAAGGATAATAAACCAGCACATCATTATCCGGCTTGCCCTGTTGCAGAAACGACTGGCAATTGGTTATGTATTGGTTAAGAGTTGAAAAGTCGTTCCAGAATGGATTGGTCTGGTTAAAATGTACTTCGGCATAAAACAACCAACCGGGCCAGGGGGCATCCTTTGGTGAATAGCTGATACCATGATAAAAAATATGGTTAACGCCGCCTACAAAATATTCATCAATAGCCTGTTTAACATCGCCTAATGACGACAAAAAATGATCATTAAGCCAGGTTGCCGACTCGGATGAAGCCAGCGGTTTACCTGTAACGTGTGCCGCCGAGGTAGCAAACTTGAATCGCAGGATATCATTCCCCTCGGTTTCAGGAATATCAATAGCCGCGTAAAGATCCAGTATATTGGATGGCGAACCGTGCGATTGATTACGGATTAAAGCACCTTTTGATTTACCCCACTCATGCCAGGGTTTGGTAAAATTGTCAAGCAACAAATCGGATATAGTTTGGCGGTAATCGCACAATATCCTGTTATTGTTTTCTTTGTCGTCACTACCAAATAAGGCCGGTAAATGATCCCGAAGATCATAGCCACGGCGCTTAATAAACTCATCAAAAAACTGTGGGGTAAAATTTGATTGCCCGCGGGCGTCGTCTACCTCGTACGAGTCGTTAAAAAACGCGCGGATAGCACTTACATCCTGGCCTTTGAATGCCTGGTTAAACCTATCCATGTAATGATCCAGTGCCGGTTTCGAAAAATGATCAATCACATAACCTTCGCCACCGGGAGCGGCCCGCTCCACCATTTTACCATGCCATCCCATAAAAAGCGCATATAGCTTCCAGTTACCGGCAGGTGCGGTCCAGTTCAGTTTGCCATCGGCCTCAACTTTATCGGTCAGGTTCAGGGCCTGCCCTTTGCCATCGTAGGCCATTAAAACAGTGAGTGGTATGCGTTTTTCAAATCGCACCTGGTCAAGGCCCATCAATTGCAGGTTTTTATTACTGCTGATGGGCTCAATTAGGTCGGTGATCTTTGGCGCCTGGCCGTCGGCCCGTACCAGGGGCTGTTGTACAAACACAACAGGTTCATTTAATTTATCCCCGCCCTTCAGGTCATAATTTTTCCAGAAGAGTTCCTTACTCGCATCCTGATCTGTTACCCAGGGGCCGCCGAAAGGCCAGCCTGTGGCGTTGGCCAGGTCAATACCCATATCCAAACGTTTAGCCTCCTGCAGTGTATATTTCAGCATATCAACCCATTGTGGCGACAAATAAGGTATAAACTCACGCTCGTGTCCTTTAACGCCGTAAATAGGCGTTATTTCCATTCCGCCTAAACCGGCGTCATGGTAGCTTTGCATATTCCAAGCAAGGTCCTTTTTATTTACCGCGCTGCCTTCCCACCACCAGCGGGCCCAGGGTTTGGTTTGCCTGGTAACTACAGGCCATGTTACCTGCGCGGTTGCGGCCTCGGCACTTATTAAAAGTACTAAAACAAGGGCTATTTTGAAGTTTTTGTTGAATACTGACATGTAGATTTATTTATTGGGCAATTTCGACGCGTAAACGCCAGGAGCTTCAAAATATCTAAATACTTATGGCAGATAAAAAACTTCTTTTAACGGGATGCTTACCGGTGAGTTATCAGGATTGCTTTCCATAATATCGCCCATATAGGCCCACCATTTTTGCATAACGGCCTCTGCTGGTAAGTTATCCAGTAAAGTCTTGTCGGCTACTTTCAAAACACCTATCAGGCTGTTGGTTTCCTCATCAAGGAAGATGGCATAATCGCTTATCCCCGCATCTTTTAGCAGCGCCGATAATTCGGGCCATATTTCATCATGCCGTTTTTTGTATTCCTGCTCGAAGCCGGGAAAAAGTTTCATTTTAAATGCTACGCGATCCATAGGTAAATGTTAAAAGGTTAAGTACGGCAATTGGTTGTTGATGTACGCTTCGTCTAAAAATGGCCTATATATTTAACCAGACTTGCGCTTTGCCAAAATAAGTATTCTTTCTTCAGTTAACAATCCCGAAGCATCCTGATTAACTAACGAAAAGTTTTAACCTCCCACATATTAATTCTTATTTTCGCCCATCTTATATGTCTATGTCAGAATCTATCTCCACCCCTGTCCAACCCAACCTCGTAGAAATCGTCTCCAAATATATCCTGCTCGAAGTAAGCCGGAAAGCCCTTAAAGGTAAATGCCCCTTCCACAAAGACCAGGCTACCTCATTAATGGTTTACGAAGAAAAAAATATGTTTCAATGTTTTGGCTGCGGCAAAGGCGGCGGCCCGATAGAATTTGTGATGGCAATTGAAAATAAATCGCGCGAAGACGCTATCGGGCTTATCGCGCAGGGAAAATAAAGTCATCCGGCGTCGTGCCCCGTCCCCAAATTATTCGATTTATTGGCAGTTGCGTAAAAGTGTCAATTAGTTGCACAAAAGTTGAAATTAATTGGACTTTTGTGCCGTCTTTTTGGCATAATTTTGAGTATTTGTATATCGTTTTTACAGTATTTCATGGCACACCAGAATTAAATAGCGATAACGTTATTTAACTGTTTTTCAAATGGATGATAGCGGCCAGGCTACCTCAATTCTATTTAAATGTTATAATGTAAGTTTTTTCTTGGATAAGTAAAAATTTATGGCCTAATTTGCACCCAAATTAAAAACACAGTAATACCTCAAAAAAAATGAATCAACCAAGCTTAAATAAGCCCGCAACAAGAGCAACATTTGCTCCCATTGCCGCTGCTTTGGGTTCAACTGTTTTTTTATCCTGCCCTTCCCGACGAAGGCCCTATATGCCAAGGGTTTGAATTAATTTCCCGTACTAAACCCCTCAAAGATCTTATTAAACTTCTTTGTAAAAAAGCCATCTAATTATTAAGGCGATCAAAAGCCAATTAATTTAACGGTAATTATCTATTTAAATGACCATACAAGATTTTGATATTCAGGTTGCTACAGCTCAGCATGTAGATTATGCCACAATGATTTGCGATGAAATGGCCGAGTCGGCTAAAGCGCGCGGAACGGGTATTGCACAACGCTCGCCAGAATATGTTGCCAACAAAATGCTGGAAGGCAAAGCAGTTATCGCTCTTCATAAAGACGGTACCTGGGCCGGCTTCTGCTACATTGAAACCTGGAGCCACGGCGATTTTGTTGCCAATTCAGGCTTAATTGTTAACCCCAATTTCCGCAAAGTGGGTTTGGCAAAGGCGATTAAGCATGCTATTTTCCAGCTTTCGCGTAAAAAATATCCCGAAGCCAAAATATTCGGACTAACCACCGGGCTGGCGGTAATGAAGATAAACTCAGAAATTGGGTACGAACCAGTAACCTACTCCGAGCTTACGCAGGACGAAAACTTTTGGGCAGGCTGCAAAAGCTGCGTTAATTACGATATCCTGATGAGCAAGGGCCGCAAAAACTGTATGTGCACCGCCATGCTATTCGATCCGGCCGAAAAAATGAAGCAGGACGAGGAAAAAATGAAACGCATTACGCATAAGGCGACGCTGCTTGAAAGGATAGAAAATGCGATTAAGAAACGAATTCACCACGATTAACTTTTTAGGTAAAAGGCGAAAGGTTAAGGGCGAAAGGTAGAAAAGAAGAATTAAATGAGGGATTATAAAAAGTTAGATGTTTGGAAAAAATCACATTTGCTTACGAAGCAGGTGTATGCTGACATTTTACCTATAATGCCTATGGAAGAACGTTTTGCTTTAACCAACCAATTGCGCAGATCAACATACTCCATTCCTTTGAATATTGTAGAAGGTTGTGGAAAAAATACGGATCGTGATTTTGTTCATTATCTTGACAATGCTTTAGGATCTGCGCATGAAGTAGAATATACATGTTACCTGATTTATGACCTGGGATTTATATCAAAAGAAATTTATGAAAATACTAATACAGCAATAAACGAGATAAAAGCCATGTTAATTGGCTTCATAAAATTTTTACGGGGCGAAAACCTTTAACCTTTCGCCTTTAACCTTTTACCAAAAAATTACGAGGCGAGAACCTTTAACCTTTCGCCTTTAACCTTTTACCTCTAAAAAGAATGAAGAAAAAAGTAGTATTAGCATACAGCGGCGGATTAGACACCTCATTTTGCTGTATATATTTAACACAGGACCTTGGTTATGAAGTTCATTCGGTAATTGTAAATACCGGCGGCTTTAGCGACGAAGAACTAAAAGGGGTTGAAGAACGCGCTTATAAAATGGGCGTTACATCGCACCATGTGGTTGATGAGACTAAAAACTTTTACGACACCTGCGTTCGCTTTTTGATTTATGGTAATGTGCTAAAAAATAACACTTATCCGCTTTCGGTAAGTGCCGAGCGTGTTAGCCAGGCAACTGCTATTGCTAACTACGCCAAAGAAATTGGCGCCGAGTTTGTTGCCCACGGCAGCACCGGCGCAGGTAACGACCAGGTACGTTTCGATATGATTTTCAATATCCTGGTTCCGGAAGTTAAGATCATCACTCCTATCCGCGATTTAAAATTAAGTCGCGAAGAGGAAATTCAATACCTGAAAGATCATGGTGTGGAAATGAACTTCGAGAAAGCAAAGTATTCAATTAACAAAGGCATCTGGGGAACATCAGTTGGTGGTAAGGAAACTTTAACATCAAACTTAGGCTTACCTGAAGAAGCATGGCCAACCCAGGTAACCGAATCTGAAGTGAAAGATCTTGTACTTGAATTTGAAAAAGGTGAATTAGTTGGTATTAACGGTGAAAAATATGATCACCCAACCAAAGCCATCCAGGCTTTGCAGGCTATAGCGCAACCATATGGCATTGGCAGGGATATTCACGTTGGCGATACCATTATTGGTATTAAAGGCCGGGTGGGCTTTGAGGCCGCTGCACCAATGGTAATTATAAAGGCTCACCATACTTTAGAGAAACACGTGCTAACCAAATGGCAGTTATCATGGAAAGATCAGCTTTCTGCATTCTACGGTAACTGGCTGCATGAAGGGCAGTTCCATGATCCTATTATGCGCAATATGGAGGCTTTTTTAGCCGATACACAGTTAAATGTAAGTGGCAAAGTATTTGTACAATTAAATCCATACCGTTTCCAGGTTGTAGGTATTGAATCGGATCATGATTTGATGTCGAATAAATTTGGCAGCTACGGCGAAATGAATAACTCCTGGAGCGGCGAAGACGTTAAAGGTTTCTCCAAAATATTTGGTAACCAGGTAATGATCTATCATAAAGTAAACGGCGAAGGCAAATGATGAACGTAACCTTTTCAAAAGGAGAATGCCTGAAGCATTATAACTGGGGCGATGACTGCCACGGCTGGACTTTTATTGATACCGAAGCATTATCTGTAAAACAGGAGCTAATGCCGCCAGACACGGCCGAACAATTGCACTATCATGAAAAGGCAACTCAGTTGTTCTTCATTTTGAAGGGGCGGGCAACTTTCTCCATTGATGGAGAAACAACCGTTTTAAAACCCGAGCAGGGCATCGAAATATTACCGGGGCAAAAACACTTCATCAGCAACAATGATCAAAGTGACCTGGAGTTTATTTTATATTCATATCCATCAACAAATAATGACAGGATCAACATTAAATAAAATACGTGCAGGCATTATTGGCGGCGCGGGATATACCGGCGGCGAAATGCTGCGTATCCTCATTAACCACCCTAACGTTGATATTGCGTTTGTACATAGCAACAGCAATGCGGGCAATTATGTTTACGAGGTACATACCGATTTGTTTGGTGATACCGACCTGAAATTCGCCGCGGAGTTTAATACCGATATAGATGTGTTATTCCTTTGTGTTGGCCATGGTGATGCTAAAAAGTTTTTGGATGCAAACGAAATTCCAGACGAAGTAAAGATTATTGACCTTAGCCAGGACTTTCGTTTAAGTCAAAATTCAAAATTAAAAAGTAAAAACTTCACATACGGTTTGCCTGAGTTAAACAGGGAAACGATTAAAACGGCAGAAAACATAGCCAACCCGGGTTGTTTTGCTACTTGTTTGCAATTAGGATTATTGCCCCTTGCATCAAAAGGATTGTTAAACAACGAAGTACACATTACCGCGACTACCGGTTCAACAGGCGCAGGCCAAAGCCTGGCAGCCACTTCGCACTTTACATGGCGTAACGATAACTTATCTGTTTACAAGGTGTTTAATCACCAGCATTTGAATGAGATAGGGCAATCGTTAAAGCAGCTACAGTCTGGTTTCGATAAAGCCATCAACTTTGTGCCTTATCGTGGCGATTTTACACGCGGTATTATCGCATCAATATATACCGAAAGCGACCTTACAGAGAGTGAGGCTTTAGCACTTTACCAAAGTTATTATGACGGACATCCGTTTACGCATGTAACCAACAGAAATATCGATTTAAAGCAAATTGTAAACACCAACAAATGCTTTATTCAAGTACAAAAACATGGCAATAAAATATTCATTGTCAGTATTATGGATAATTTACTTAAGGGTGCCTCGGGCCAGGCAGTACAAAACATGAACTTAATGTTCGGACTGGACGAGCGCACGGGACTACGACTTAAGGCGGCTGCTTTTTAAGCTTAGGGCTAAAGGCAGTTGCCAACGATAAAAAGATCTGTTTCAGCAAACAAATAAGTCAACTAACAACGTTAAAGCCATGCTGATTGGCCTTATCAAACGCTAAGAAAACAAAGGCTTTCTGCCTTAAGCTTTTACCTTTAAGCTCAACGAAAATGAAATTATTCGACGTATATCCTATCAATCCAATAAATATAGTAAGGGGCCAGGGTAGCCTTGTGTACGATGCCCAGGACAACGAATACCTTGACATGTACGGCGGTCACGCTGTAATATCTATCGGGCACACACATCCCCACTATGTGAAGCGCTTAGAAGATCAATTGCACAAACTGGGTTTTTATTCCAACTCTATCGAAATCCCTATCCAAAAAGAGCTTGCAACCAAATTAGGTAAGGTATCAGGCAAAGAAGATTATCAACTATTCCTTTGCAATTCGGGTGCTGAAGCAAACGAAAATGCTTTAAAACTGGCATCGTTTTATAATGGCAAAAAGAAGGTTATCGCATTTACCAAGGCATTTCACGGCCGTACATCTTTAGCAGTTGCGGTTACCGATAACCCAAAGATTGTTGCCCCTATTAACGAAACCAACAATGTAATATTTTTACCCTGGGCTGATGAGGCTGCTTTGGCACAGGCTTTTGCCGATAACGAAATATCGTCTGTAATTATCGAGGGCATCCAGGGCGTTGGCGGTATCCAGGTAGCACCAGAAAGTTTTCTGCAAAAAATCCGGTCGTTATGCGATGAGTATAACGCTGTTTTTATAGCTGATTCTGTTCAATGCGGTTACGGCCGTACCGGTAAATTCTTCTCGCAGGATTTTGCCGGAGTTGATGCCGATATATACAGCATGGCAAAAGGAATGGGCAATGGTTTCCCTGTTGGCGGCATCATCATTTCGCCAAAAATACAGCCAGCTTATGGTATGCTGGGCACTACATTTGGTGGCAACCATTTGGCTTGCGCCGCCGGCTTAGCCGTGTTGGAAGTAATGGAGCAGGATAACCTAATGCAAAATGCTGCCACCGTTGGCGAGTACCTGATAAAGGAACTTAAAAAACTGGAGCAGGTAAAAGAAGTAAGAGGCCGTGGCCTGATGATTGGCATTGAATTACCAGAAGAATTGGCGCATGCACGTAAAGAGCTTTTATTTAAACACCATATTTTTACAGGCGAGGCTAAGCCAAACGTGGTAAGGTTGTTGCCCGCGCTGAACCTTACAAAGGCGCATGCCGATAGATTTTTGGAAGCTTTTGTAGATGTTTTAAATCAATAGATCGCAATATATAATAATCCCGACCGATGAAACTATTTTCTTCTGTAAACGACGTTACTGATATTGATGCCCTTGTAAAAGAGGCATTGGCGCTTAAGCAAAACCCTTATGCCAACCAGGAATTGGGCAAAAATAAAACCCTTGCATTGGTGTTTTTAAACCCAAGCCTGCGTACCCGCATGAGCACCCAAAAAGCGGCCCTTAACCTGGGCATGAACGTAATGGTGCTCAATATCGATAAAGAAGGCTGGGCACTGGAGCTTCGCGATGGCGTTGTAATGGACGGAACAACGGTTGAACATATCCGCGAAGCAGCGGGTGTTATGGGCCAATATGCCGATATTATCGGCGTACGTTCATTCCCGGGCCTGCGTAACAGGGAGGAAGATTATAGCGAAATGATATTCAACAAGTTTGTAGAGTTTTGCAAAGTACCGGTAGTGAGCCTGGAATCGGCTACCCGCCATCCTTTGCAAAGCCTTGCAGATTTGGTTACCATAACAGAATTAAAAACCACTGCCCGCCCTAAAGTTGTATTAACCTGGGCACCGCATATTAAACCGCTGCCGCAAGCCGTACCAAATTCATTTTCTGAGTGGATGTGCAAGGCCGATGTTGATTTTACCATCGTGCAGCCTAAAGGATATGAGCTTTGTGCCGATTTTACCCAAGGTGCAACCATCAGTTATAACCAGGATGAGGCCTTGGCTGGCGCCGATTTTATCTATGTAAAAAACTGGTCGGCCTATGAGCCGTACGGTAATATATTGGGTAAAAATGAGGAATGGATGCTGACCAACGAAAAACTGAAATTAACCAATGATGCCAAGGTGATGCATTGCTTACCTGTTCGCCGCAATTTAGAGCTGTCTGACGAAATTTTGGACGGGCCTAACAGCATTGTTGTACATGAGGCTGGTAACCGCGTTTGGGCGGCGCAGGCTGTGCTAAAGCAAATGCTGGAAAGCTTGTAGTTAGCTTTTATAGATGCACATATTTAGCAAAAACTTAACTCTTGATTCTCGAGAACTATGTACATACCGGCTTTCAATAAGTTTCCCGACCAGCAAGAGGCCGTAAGTTTTATGCAACGCTACAGCTTTGCCACTATTATTACTGCTGATCATGATGTGCCGGTTGCTACCCACCTCCCCTTTTTGATTGAGCAGCTTAATGGTAAACTGGTGCTGTTATCTCATTTTGCCAAAGCAAACCCACAAGCATTCGCTATAATTAATAAACCGGTATTGGTGATATTCACCGAACCACATGCTTACATATCCCCTGCTAATTACGAAAAGGAAACCAATGTACCTACCTGGAATTATTTAGCTGTACACGCCTACGGAAAAGCAAGTTTATTAGCCGAAGGAAATGAAACTGCCGAATTGTTAGCTAAAATGATAAACAACTATGAAGCGGGCTATCTGCAACAATGGAATAACCTGCCCGATGATTACAAACAAAAGATGATGAAAGGCATTGTGGCATTTGAAATCGTCGTCGACGATTTGCAAGGCAAACAAAAGCTAAGTCAGAACAGATCAGTACTTGAGCGTGAAAACATCATCAACACGCTAAGTAAAAGCGAGGATTCCGTTGAAAGCGAGATCGCCAAATATATGTCGAAATTAAAATAGCATTTATTCGATATACTTAGATGCCCTGTTTATCATAGCATTAAGTGTAAGTCCCTGAACTATTACCGAGAATATCACTATAAAATAACTTCCAGAGAGAATAAGATGACGGTAAGGCGTATTTGGCAGAGTTAGCGCCAGTGCTATGGAGATACCTCCCCTTAAGCCAGCCCAGGTCATTACGTTAATATTGCTGTAATTTACCTTTAATGATCGCCTTAAAAAAGTAAGCGGCAGCATAATACTCAGCCAGCGCGCTATCAAGATAAACACAATAGATATGCTCCCGGTAACCCAATAGTTGTTGACGAATGGTAAATTGATAAGCTGTAACCCGATCATTACAAACAAAATAGTATTCAGCATTTCATCAACCAATTGCCAAAATTTTTCCAACGATTCATGCGACCGCTCTTTATTATCCTGGTTGATGGAATGGCTCCCGGCAAACAGACCTGCGGTCACCACTGCTAACGGTATCGAAAATTCAAAAATGGTGGCCAATACCGATAAGCCCATCACCAATGCCAACGAGATAAGCACAATGGTTTGAAAATCCTTTACCGATTTCATCAGTCGTTGCGCAAGGTACCCAAAAACAGCTCCTGCTATAATCCCCAGCAAAACTTCCTTTAAAATGAGTACAACTACTTTCGAAGCCTCTATATTTTTTTCGCCTACATTGGTTATTTCAAGTAAAATCACAAATAACACCAAACCTACGCCATCGTTAAACAGCGATTCGCCCGAAATAATGGTTTCCAGGTGCGCAGGCAATTTTGAATTTTTAACAATTGCCGAAACCGCTACCGGGTCGGTAGGTGATACCAACGCGCCGAACAGTAAACAATAAATAAGAGGCATGTGGATATGAAAAAATGGAGCCAGGTAGTATAAGAGAAAACCAAAAATAGCTGTAGATAATATCACGCCTAACGTGCTTAGTACCAACACAGGCCGCATTTCTTTTTTTAGCTTTTTTCCGTCGAGATTAAAAGCGCTCGAAAACAACAGGAAACCCAGCATAATATTAAGCACCACCTTGGAAAAATCGATATTTTTTGCCAGGGTAGTTAAATACCTGGCCGTTGTTGGGTCCAGTTTATCAACAATTAATATTCCGATAGAAACTATGGTAGCTATCAAAACAATTCCGATGGTACCCGGAAGCTTTATAAAGCGTGCATTTAAATAGGAGAAAAATGCGCTTACAATAACCAATAAAGCAATTACAATAAATAAATCCATAGGCGTTTACTTTTTGACTAATAAAATAAACGTCGCAATGTTTTAAAACAAGCGCTATTATTTAGATTCAGGATCGGTCATCCGGGTTTCCGTATCAAAATAACGTACAATCAGGCGGTTGTCGCTGTTTTTATTAAAGTAGTTAATAGCCCAGCTAAAAAATATAATTCCCTTATTGGTAAAACCCGCTAACGACATTAAATGCACAAATCCCCACAATAACCAGGCAAAAAACCCCTGGAAATGCAGTTTACCCAAATCGGCCACCGCTTTATTACGCCCAATTGTAGCTAACGATCCTTTGTCTTTATATTTAAATGGAACTGTAGCCTGGTTATTCAATATCCTCACCAGGTTTTTGGCAAGCCACTCTCCCTGTTGGATAGCCGCAGGAGCCACTCCCGGATGCCCATTTGGTGTTTCAGTAGTAATCATGGCCGACACATCGCCAATGGCAAAAATATTACTGTAGCCATTTACTTTATTAATTTCATCAACTTGTATGCGGTTGCCCCTTGTGATATTAGTTGATGGTAAACCGGCAGGCACCTCGCCTTTTACGCCGGCAGCCCATAAAACATTGCGGGTAAGTATAGTTGTGCCGTCATCTATTTTAAGCAAGACGCCATCGTAACTCTGTACGTGCACACTATTATAAATGGTGACGTCCATATCTTCTAAAAACTTTTTTGCTTTTGCCGATGCTGCCGGCGAGAAGGCGCCAAGCACAACATCCTTACCCTCAACCAGGTAAACTTTCATATTATGCTTACGCAAACCATGATAATCTTTCATCAAAATCAGCTGGCGCATTTCGGCAAGCGCGCCGGATAGCTCCACGCCGGTTGGGCCTCCGCCTACTACAACAAAAGTCATTAAAGCTGCTTTCTCTTCCGGGTCTTTGGTTACTAACGACATCTCGAGGTTTTGTAATATCAAACTACGCAGGTTTAAAGCCTCCGGGATATTCTTCATCGGCATAGCAAAGTGTTCAATTTCTTTGTTGCCAAAAAAATTGGTATTTGAACCAGTTGCAATAATCAGGTAATCGTAATATATCGTGCCTATATTGCTGGTAAGGGTATTGGTTTCAGGGTGTATCTGTTCAACCTCGGCAAGTGCAAACCTGAAATTATCCTGCTTGGTAAAAATCCTCCGGATTGGGAAACCGATAGAATCGGCGGCGATAGAACCGGCCGCTACCTGGTACAGCAAAGGCTGAAATGTATGGTAATTATGTTTATCAAGCAGCAGTACATCTACCGGTGCATTTTTAAGGTTCTTAGCTAATTCAAGTCCTCCAAAACCGCCGCCGATGATCACGACACGTGGCTTTGTACCTTTCTTTTTATCCATAGGAAAAATTTACAGCAAGTTTAATGCCTTAAATTGATGTATACTAATTATTTCATAATCAAATTGTAAACTTACATAACTGTAACCAAACAATCATTTTTGAATCATTTTTACAAGAAATAGACTATAATTTCTTATTTTTAACAGATTTCTATTTAAAATGCGGTCAAATTAACAAGCGCCGTGTTAAATTATTGTGAAGAATGAACAAAAGTGATACAGTTTCTATTAAATCCACCGAAATAGCGGGCAAAAAAAGTCTGCATGTTATCAAAATCGGCGGAAATGTAATAGATAACTCCGAAAACTTATATCATTTCCTGAAAGATTTTGAAACGCTGGATGGATATAAAATATTGGTGCACGGCGGAGGAAAGATAGCAACGCAAATAGCAGGGGATTTAGGCATTGAAGCAAAGCTTGTTGATGGCCGGCGCATAACCGATATAGAAACGCTAAAGGTGGTTACCATGGTATATGGCGGCCTCATCAATAAAAATATAGTGGCACAGTTACAACGTTTTGGCAATAACGCTATAGGGCTTACCGGCGCAGATGGTAATTTTATTAAAGCAAAAAAACGCCCGGTAAAAACTATTGATTATGGTTTTGTGGGCGATATCGACGAAAATTCAATCAACCCGGGTAATATAAGCAAGCTGATGGAAGCGGGCTTTACCCCTGTTTTTTGCGCGATAACGCATGATGGCGAAGGGCAGTTATTAAATACCAATGCCGATACCATTGCATCGGCATTAGCGGTGAATTTGGCATCGTTATATGATACAACCCTGATATATTGCTTTGAAAAAAAAGGGGTTTTGCAGGATATTGATGATGATGACTCATTAATACGGGAGATAAACCCGGAGCATTACGAAGAATTAAAAAAAGAACGGATTATACACAGCGGTATGCTGCCTAAACTCGATAATGCATTTACAGCGATAGCCTGCGGCGTAAAAGCTGTAATAATTGGCAAAAGCGACGATTTAGGAAATATAAAGAACAACAAACCATTTGGAACTCGTTTAAGTAAAACCACATGAACGCATCACAGCAAATAGCCATTTTAGGCTCTGGAAACATCGGGCTTTCGTTAGCCAAAGGGTTGGTTAAAGCAGGTATTTGCAAACCTCAGCAAATTACTCTAACACGCAGAAATGTAGGCGCATTGGCAGATTATGCCGCTTTGGGCTACCATACCACCGATAACAATTTAAAAGCCGTTAAAAAGTCGGATATCATAGTCTTGGCAGTTTTGCCGCAGCAATTGAATAAGTTACTTGACGAGATAAGGCCTGCAATTAAGCCCGAAAAACAACTTCTGATATCAGTAATATCCGGCGTTAGTTGCAGCGACATTCGCCAGCAACTGGAATTAAACGTGCAGGTGGTGCGTGCTATGCCCAATACAGCAATAGCCATTGGCCACTCCATGACTTGTATTGCCACTGATAACGGAACCAATAAAAACATTAACCTGGTAAAATCACTTTTTGATACCGTTGGCGTAAGTATCCAGATTAATGAAGAATTAATGACATCAGCTACCGCACTTTGTGCCTGTGGTATTGCTTTCTTTTTACGCTCTATCCGCGCTGCGTCGCAAGGCGGTACCGAGATTGGTTTTCACGCGGGTGATGCCTTAAAAATGGCAGCGCAAACTGCTAAAGGCGCTGCCGATTTGTTGCTGCAGCTATCATCGCACCCCGAACAGGAGATTGATAAGGTAACATCGCCAAGCGGTTGTACCATTGCCGGCCTTAACGAAATGGAACACAATGGCTTTAGTTCGGCCATGATAAAGGGCATCAAGTTATCTGCAGAGAAGGCCGGCGACCTTTATAAAAAAGAAGAGCATTAATTTTGACACACAAATTGTCACAAATCTTTTCTAATTACACGAATTAGATTGGTTTCAAGACAATCCTGCAATACACTAATTAGTGCCAGTTCTTTCGAATTTTACGAATTTGATTAGCGTAAAGGCAGTTATATCATATAAAGTTTTCATATCTAAATAGACAGAAATTTGTTTTTTATTCGTGTAATTCGACAAAATTCGTGTCTATTCGTGTTTTAAAATAATGTTAACAGTAGAAAAAATCGGCGGTACATCCATGACCGCATTGGGTGATGTGATCAAAAACATTATCCTGTTTGAGCGCAGCGGCGACCAGCTTTACAACCGCATCTTTGTAGTATCGGCATTTTCGGGGGTAACCAACCTTCTGCTCGAAAATAAGAAAACCAAGGCCCCTGGTGTTTATCACCGTTTGGCAACTTATAAGGATTTCCACAAGCCCCTTAAAGAACTTATTGTTAAACTAAAACAACTCAATAAAAACTATGAAGGGCTTGGCTTAAACCTTGCCTTGGCCGATGCTTTTATTGAGCAACGCCTTAAAGACGCACAAACTTACCTGGAAAATATTGCCAACATCCTTGCCTCTGGCTATGTAAATAAAGCTGATGTTTTACTTGCGGCGCGCGAAATTCTGGCATCGATAGGCGAAAGTCATTCGGCCTTTGTTTTTGCCAATATCCTACAAAATATGGGCATCAATGCCACTTTTGTAGATTTGAGCGGCTTCCATGATCACCGGTCCTTAACTATCGATCAGCGCATCCGGAAGGATCTGCAGCATATAGATTTTGCCGGCACCATCACCATCGTAACCGGTTATGCCAAAGGCACCGAAGGTATTATGCGCGAGTTTGACCGCGGCTATTCTGAAGTTACTTTTAGTAAAATAGCCGTTGAAGTAAAACCACAGGAAGCCATAATCCATAAAGAATACCATTTATGTACCGCCGACCCGCAATTGGTAGGTGTTGAAAATTGTTTCCCCGTGGGCAATACCAACTACGATGTGGCCGACCAATTGGCCGATGTGGGCATGGAGGCTATCCACCCAAAAGCATCCAAACCATTAGAGATCAATGATATCGATCTGAGAATAAAAAACACTTTCCAGCCCGAACACCCGGGCACACTAATCACACGCGAGTACATATGCGATAAAAAAAGGGTTGAAGTAATTACCGGCACCGAGCACGTAATGATGATTGATATATACGACCCATCGATGGTGGGCAACGTAGGTACCGATTTTCATATCATGCAACTGTTTTATAAATATGGCGTAAGCTATACTTTTAAGGCTACCAGCGCCAACAGTATCTCTATTGTGATATGGGATAAGGATTTCAATAAAAAACTGATACAGGAACTGGAAGATGATTACGAGAAAGTAACTGTCGAAAAAATGGCCATGGTATGCCTCATCGGTTCCAATATGGATCAACCTGGTTTATTGGCCAAATCGGCAACGGCACTGGCGCAAAAAGGCATCAATATTAAAAGCTGCGGCTTTGCGCTGCGTAAAGTAAACATCCAATTTTTAGTTGCAAGAGAAGATTTCGCCGAAGCTATTAAGGCACTAAATAAGGCAATGATATAGCGATTATATTTTGGCTTGCTGAATTTCAATAGCCCTTAAGCTAAAATCATCAAGCGTATTTACAAGGTCTTTACGAGTCGACTTAACACAATCTAAGTCAATCCTAAAGGCCTTTTTCTTTTTAGAGTAAATGCGAAATCGCTTTATAGCACTTATTTTCGCTGTGTATTCCTGGGGTTGGTACATTAATAAAAGAAGTATATCGTCGATTGCGGTTACTTCTTCGATATCATCCCAATAATATTTCATGTTATTTACCCTATCAAAAATGCAAGTCTCATCAACCTCTAAAATTGCCTGTTTAGTTAGTGCAAGTTTGATTAAATTATAATTTCTTTTAATGATCAGGAATGCCCCCATGACACAAAAAATACCGGCCCATAAATAAAAGTGCCCATGCTCACTACTTCGCGGCCAAAACACATGACTCCAACAGATGAATAACCACACTAACACGCTAAAACTGTTATATTTTAAGGTTCTTCCGTATTTAAAATAGTATTTCATCCTTCATCAAATGTAACAAATTACCCTAAAGTAACTAAGCTTTTACTTTTCGGATTAGCCCTCTCTTGTTCCCTTTACATTGTAACTTTCCCGTGGCTAATTTTTATAAGCGGGCTATTTTGAGCATATTTAATGGTTAACAAAGTTGATATGCGTAAACTTTTACTAATAACCCTTTTATCGGCTATCTATGTTAGCCTATCCGCTCAAACAATCTCAAAAAAACCGTTAGACCATTCTGTTTTTGACGGGTGGCAAAGCATAACTGGCCAGCGGATAAGTAATGATGGTAAATGGATTATGTATGTTGTGAAACCGCAGGAAGGCGATGCCCAGATGGTGATAACTGATTCGAAAAACACTGCCAAATTGCAAATACCACGCGCCGATACTGCGCGTTTCAGCAGCGATGGTAAATTCGCTGTATTCCAGATTAGGCCTTTTTTTAAAGATATCAGGCAGGCTAAGATCAAGAAGAAAAAACAGTCGGAATTCCCTAAGGACACTTTAGGATTTATTTCGCTTTCCACACAAAACATCATCAAAATACCCTCAGTCAGAAACTTTAAAATAGCCGAGAGCGCCAATGTAATCGCCTATCTGTCTGTTGCTGATACTATAAAAAAGCCATTGCCCGGCGACACCTCCAAAAAAGCTATTAAAGAAACTACCGCACCGTCAACACAAGACGGTGCCGACCTTACAGTAAAACAATTGGCGGGTACTATAACCCATACATTTAAATACGTTACCGATTACCAGGTAAGCAAGAATGGTAAGCTGGTGGCTTTTGCGGTTACAGCGCCGACAAAGCAAAAGCAAGTTACCTCTGGTCTCTATGTTTTTGATGTAGAAAAAAATGCTGTAAAAGCTATCAGCAAAGGCAGGGGCAATTACCACAATATAACCATTGATGACGCCGGCAGGCAGATTGCTTTTGCCGCTGAAAAGAGCCCTGAGAAAGCCCTGGTAAAACCGTTTAAACTTTATTATTACAACCTAACCCGCGACAGTGCTACGGTGATAGCCGCCGAAGGATTAGAAACTATGCCCGATAAATGGACCGTGAGCGGCGATGGTAAAATATATTTCAGCAAGAGCGGCACAAACCTATTTTTTGGCACTGCCCCTATCCCCAAACCGGCCGATACTACCATTGTTGATTTTGAAGTAGCCAGGCTTGATATCTGGAATTATAAAGATGATTACCTGCAGCCCCAACAGCTCAAAAACCTGCAAAAGGAACTCAAAAGAAGCTATTTGGCTGTAATCAGGCCCGAAGACCCAACGTCCAAACAGCTGCAATTGGGTAGCAAGGCAATCCCCGAAGTTTTTGTGGCCGAGAATAAGGACGCGCGTTATGTTTTAGGGGTTACAGATACCGGCGCACGCGTACAATCCCAATGGGAAGGCGACACCAAACAACAGGCCATTTTAATTGATACCAAAAGCGGCAACAAACGGCTGATAAACCAAGGTGTAAAAGCGAGCTATCGTATCTCGCCGGACGGCCAATTTGTGGTATGGTTCAATTTTGCCGATCAGCAGTGGTACAGCTACCAGATTATGACCGGCGCCAAAACCAACCTGACTAAATCAATCGGCACAAAAATGGGCGACGAATTGAATGATGTACCCAACTATGCCCAGGATTACGGCTTAGCAGGCTGGACGAAAGACGATAAGGCTGTATTAATTTACGACAGGTACGATATATGGAGCATTGATCCTGCAACCGGCGAAGCCACCAACTTCACCAATGGTATAGGACGCAAAAATAAACTCATTATCAGGTACGATATTACCGATCCAGAACAAAAATTCATTCCTGCAAAACAGCCAATGTGGTTATCGGCACAAGATGAAGAAACAAAGCAATGGGGATACTTTACAAAAATGCCCGATAGTAAAGTGCCGCCCGAGAAGGTAACCTGGGGCAAATACAGCTATGGCGATTTAACCCGGGCTAAAAAGGCGGCAATTTACATCTACACCAAAGCCAATTACGAATCTTCGCCTGATTTATACGTGTCAACCGACCTGAAAAAAGAGGCTAAGCTAAGCAGCATCAACCCCCAGCAGGCCCAATACAACTGGGGAACGGCCGAACTGGTGCACTGGACTACTCCTAAGGGTTATAAGTCGACCGGTATTTTATATAAGCCCGAGGATTTCGACGCTAATAAAAAATACCCCATGATAGTATATTTTTACGAGAGGCTGTCCGAGGGATTGTATAATTACCTGCCTCCAGCGCCTACACCGTCGCGCCTGCCCATTTCATTTTTTGTAAGTAACGGCTATTTGGTTTTTGCACCTGATATCAGTTATGAAACCGGCCGTCCCGGCGCTTCGGCAGTTGAATTCATCAACTCGGGGGTAGAGTCATTGAAAAAGAATTTATGGGTTGATGGCGCGCATATAGGTATCCAGGGGCAAAGCTGGGGCGGCTACCAGGTGGCTTACCTGGTTACCCAAACCAATATGTATGCCGCTGCCTGGGCCGGTGCCCCGGTTGCCAACATGACTTCGGCATACGGCGGTATTCGCTGGGAGTCGGGTGTTAACAGGCAATTTCAATACGAGAAAACACAAAGCCGCATTGGTGCTACATTATGGGAAAAGCCAGAGTTGTATATCGAGAACTCGCCATTATTCCAATTACCCAAAGTACAAACCCCGGTAATGATCATGAGTAACGATGCTGACGGCGCGGTCCCCTGGTACCAGGGGATAGAAATGTTTACAGCCCTGCGCCGCCTGGGCAAACCGGTTTGGCTGCTGCAATATAACGGCGAAGCACATAACCTGGTTCAGCGGCAAAACCGCAAGGATATTACCATACGCGAGCAACAATATTTTGACCATTTTTTGAAAGGCGCACCGATGCCTGTCTGGATGGCCAAAGGTGTACCCGCTGTGGATAAAGGTAAAGACTGGGGCTTTGAGCTGGTGAAATAGGGAGCTCGGACCCCTCTAAACAGCGCAGCCCTAATAGCACCATTAAAAAACAAATCGCGAATAATCGCCACTGAAGGGGAGCCTTTTATTAGTTTATAAAGTGTTCCGCTGCAAATAGTATAACCTCCCATTGATTTATCGTGCTATTAAAACACCTTTTTCAGGTAAGCTGCGGCGTTCTGGCTTCCCGGATCTAATTCTAATACTTTTTTATAATATTTAACTGCATTAGCTGTATCGCCTAAAGCATCATAAGTTTCTGCCAGACTATCGTACGTATTCGCACTTTTCGGAAACAATGCCACATTCAGCTTAAATAATTCAAGCGCGTCCTGCTTTCGCCCAAGCCCAATCAGGCGGTAACCAAAATTGTTCAATTCATCCTCTGTGAGTTTAAAACTTGTATTGTTTTGTTTCAGATTTCCGGATACCTCTACAGCATTTGCAAATCCTCTTTTGTCCAGTTCTGCCAACAATGTATTCAACGACTTTGAAAACCCAAAGCCAACTTCGGCGCGTTGTACCTGGGTAAAATAAACAGCATCGTAAATATCATGCGCCAGGCCCGATAGTGCGTCTTCGGCACTGTTGTCATTTTCGTTGCTCAGCAATACAACTCCAAATTTTCTTTCCGGATAAAATAACATATAACTCGCGAACCCGAATGTACCACCCGATCCCCAAAGCATCCGTTCACCGTCAAAATTTGTTTTAGTTTGCCAGTTTAGGGCAATTCCATAAGTATCGGTATCGCCCCAGCTCACCTGATGGCTTAATTTCAACTCGCTGTCGTTTTCTTCCAATTGGTAACCCAGGTATTTCACCATATCGTTCAAACTCGAAGTTAGTACACCTGCACTGCCGGCATCCTTCGGAATTATCGGCATTAAAATTCCCTTTCGGTTATATCCTTTAGCCCTGAGCCCAGTTTTAGCACTCGGTACTGTTACATAAGTACTGCTCATTTGTAGCGGAATTGTGATATACTTTTTCAGTAAAACCTCATAGCTCATCCCATAAATATTTTCCAGCAGGAAGCCCATTAGTTCGGCGGCGGTGTTGGAATGAGCAGGCGACATGCCAGGAGTTCGTTTTAACTTAACGCCGTGTAAATCAGCTAAAAATTGCGTTTTGGTATAACTATTATGAAACCGCTGAACTTCAAAAAGCCGGGCGCTGTCATCTTTAGTTGCGAACGGGGGCATCACCTCGGGTAGATTGTCGGGCAAACCGGATGTCAAATTCGCCAGGTGGATCAATTGAATTGGTTTATCCTTAAATTGCAGGTTAGGATAAGTTCCGTGCAGGTACTTCCGGATATCGTCAGTTAGTTTCACCCGTTTTTCCAATACCGCCTGTGCCAGCAGCCGGCCGGTAAATGTTTTAGTTAGCGAGCCTATCTCATAAATCGTTTCGCCGGCTGGCAATAAGCCCCTATTCTTTTCGGTTGTGCCGAAATGATAGGTATATACCCTGGCATCCTTAATAATCCCAATGGAAAGTCCAACCCGCGAGGTGTCGGCAAACAACTTATTGGCAGCCTTAGTCGCAATGGAACCAATGTCTTGTGCGGTGGCAATAGTGAATACGAAGATTGCTAAGGATAGCGAAAGCCATATTTTTTTCATACCTGTAACAGGCCAATCATTATGCCAGCTACACAATTAACTTACAATCAATACATTACAAACACAACAAACAATAACCTTGTATTAAAAACGAACAGTGACTGTTCATTTACGAAACTGAAAAAATTGAGCTATGCTACTATAAACAATAAAGCCGGATTACTATTTAGTCCGGCTTTGTTGTTTTATATAAAGAGTTGTTTATATCTCTCTGTTTGCGTCCCATTTCTCCAGGTAGTCTGCTACGCGGCGCACAAATGAGCCTCCCAAAGCACCGTCCACAACCCTGTGGTCATATGATAATGACAGGAACATCATGTGACGGATGGCTATTACATCTCCCTGTGGAGTTTCTATTACAGCCGGTTTTTTCTTAATGGCGCCAACTGCCAATATAGCTACCTGTGGCTGGTTAATAATTGGCGTGCCCATCACATTGCCAAACGACCCCACGTTAGTTATTGTAAATGTACCATCTCTTACATCGTCCGGTAATAATTTACCGGTACGGGCACGATTGGCCAGGTCATTAACTGCTTTGGTAATCCCCAACAGGTTTAACTCATCGGCTTTTTTAATCACCGGCACTATCAGGTTACCACTTGGCAAGGCGGTTGCCATGCTGATATTGATAGCTGCTTTCTTTATAATTTGTGTACCATTAACAGTTACATTGATCATCGGGAAATCTTTGATCGCCTTAACTACGGCCTCGATAAATATCGGTGTAAATGTTATTTTTTCGTTCTCGCGTTTTTCAAAACTACCTTTCACCTTTTCGCGCCATAAAACCAGTCCCGTTACATCAGCCTCAACAAATGAGGTAACGTGCGGCGAGGTTTGCTTGCTCATCACCATATGGTCGGCAATCAGGCGGCGCATCCTATCCATTTCTATAATCTCATCGGCACCCGAAACCGAGCTTAATGGCGGCGTCGGTTTTGCCGGTGCAGCTTCTGCTTTGGGCTCAGGTGCTTTTGCAGGCTCCACTACCGGTTCTGTTTTGGGCGGTGCTGTTACTTCATGTTCTTTAACCGGTTCAGGCTCTGGAATTACTGTGTCCGGCTCGCCGGAAGTTACTACATCATTTAAAGTATCTGGTTGGCTTACCGCACTTTCTTCAGGTAACACAGCGTTTGTTGGCTCAACGGTTGTTTCCGAAGCTTCAGCAGCGGGTTGTATTACACTTTGGGTATTGCTTTCAGCGGGAGCAAAAGATTGCGCGGGAGCTTCTGCTTTCTGCGCTGCAGGTGGCAAATTCTTATATTGAATATAACTTAACAGATCATCTTTGGTTAAACGGCCTTCAGACCCGGTACCGGGGATACGGTCAAGTTCGTCAATGCTGATATTCTCCTGGCTGGCGATGTTACGGACCAAAGGCGAGTAAAAACGTCCCTCACCTTTAAAATTCTGATCGTAAGGCGAAGGTGCCTGAGGTTCAAGCTGTGAAATTCCCGGGATATCAACAGGTGCCGCAATATCAGGTTGATATTCTGTAACCTTGTGATTTTCAATCACAGGTGCTGGTGCATCATACCGAACCTCGTTAAACGGGGTATATTCCTTAAAATCAGTTTGACTTTCTTCAATGGGAGCAGATTCTGCTACGTGAGGTACTTCAATAGCAGGAATTGTTGTTTCAACTTCGGGCGCTGAGCTTACCTCAGATCCGGCAGCTGCCTGTTCCGGTTCATCAGTTTCAATAATGGCAATTATCGCCCCTACCTGCACTACATCATTTTCCTGGTATAACTGCTCTATTAATTTACCGGCAACGGGTGATGGTACATCAGAATCAACTTTATCAGTCGCAATCTCCATTACTGCTTCGTCGGCATCAACGCGATCTCCTGGATTTTTGTTCCATTTGATTACGGTTGCCTCCGCAACACTTTCACCCATTTTTGGCAATAATAGTTGATATTTGGCCATAGATACAAATTATACTTTAGGCACAAAATTATGCATTTTGAAGGTTAATCTGCAACATCTGTTAGTAAAGTATTCAACATCGACAATGCCGTTACAGCGCTCCTTTCGATGTTTTGCTGCCTTTTATTGCCAAATGTGTATTTCTTTACTAACAATTTCCCCTTACCCGAAACCGCAATCCACACAGTACCAACAGGTTTATCTTCGGTGCCCCCATCGGGGCCTGCTATGCCCGTTATGGATATGGCAAAATCCGACTTGAAATTTAATAGTGCGCCTTCCACCATTTCTTTCACAGTTTGCTCGCTTACGGCGCCAAAAGTTGCCAAAGTTTCTGGTTTTACCCCAAGAATATGCTCCTTCAACTCGTACGAATACACAATTCCTCCGCCAAAAAACACTTTTGACGACCCGGCGTGCTGGGTAAAAAGATGAGAAAGATACCCACCAGTGCAACTTTCGGCCACCGATAAAGTAAGCCCTTTTTCGGCCATTTTGTTCAGGATCGCTTTTTCTAAAGGGATGTCTTCGGCAACAACAAAAACACGGCCTATACGCTCAATTATTTTTCCGGCAAATTCATCAACGCCTTTTTGCATCAAAGCAACATCGTCGCCAAAAGCACTCAGCCGCAGCCTAACCTGGCCCAATTTAGGTAAATAAGCCAGCTTAATATACGATGGCAAGGCATCTTCAATATCTGCAATTCTTTCGGCCAAAAACGATTCGCCTTCTCCAACTGTTAAAAGTGTTTTATGAATGATGGATGGCAGCTTAAGTGTATTTTTCAACTTCGGTATTACGCCATCTTCCATCATATACATCATCTCGAACGGAACCCCCGGCATCGATACATATATCACCCCATCATGATTAAACCACATACCTGGCGCTGTACCGTTTTTGTTTAATATGATCTCGCAATTTGCCGGTACTTGTGCCTGTAACCTGTTTACTTCAAGTAATGGCCGGTTATATTTAGCAAAAATACGCGCCACATTTTCCAATGCGTCTTTATCTTCCATCATACCAACGCCAAAGTATTCGGCTAATGTTTTTTTGGTGATATCGTCTTTTGTCGGGCCCAATCCCCCGGTTATAAAAATAACCTTAGCGCGGCCCGCGGCTTCGGCCAATGCCTTCAGGATATGTTCCCTGTCATCAGATACAGACGAGATTTGTTTTACCCTTACCCCTATTTTATTTAGCTCCTTAGCCATCCAGGCCGAATTGGTATCAACAATTTGTCCTATCAGTATTTCGTCGCCAATGGTTATGATCTCTGCCAGCATAGTAATTAATAAAAAGTTCTGCTACTTGAATAATCGTTTCTTTTACTCAGTTTTAAGTCCTGCAAAATAGTCGATTTTACCTTTAATGTAACATTATATGATTTTAAATAGCCAAAGGGTACCCATTGAAACGAGAGATCCCAGCAATGCAGGTCGCGATAAATGGAAAATGAAGTAGCACTGGCCAGTTTCATCGCCTTAAAATCGTAGTTGGTTGAATATTGTATTTTCCATTTCTGGGTAATGCTCAAATCCCCGCTTATCATGAGTGTATTACTGGTAGATACCTGGTTAAGATAATTGCTGTAACTGTAGCTATAATTTAAAGAGATATTCCAGGGCACATTAAAATCCACATATGAATTAGGGTCGCTGTTTACCAGTGCCAGGCGTTGCAGCTGTGGGGCTCCCGCCCCTTGCAAGGTATTTACATTAGGCGTGCCCGGCGCTTTGGCTGATGTAGAATTTAAACTTCCGCTCATGGATATACTCAGTTGGTTCAGCAGTGGAAACTGCCCGTTTGACCACCTGAACTTGTTAATCCGCTGGCTGGTACGTACAATAGTGTTATTGGCGATAGAATCATGCACAGCGGTAACGTAAGGGTCAAACGAGCCGCTGAAACTGATATTTACCTTTTGCTTAAAAATAGCCGTGTGCCCCGAAAACTGAATATTAGCCAGTTTCATGGAGTCGGCAGCAAAATTGTAGAAGCTCGAAAACGATAAACCCTGCAATAAGGTGATCTTCCTCTCGGTAGCCGATGTATCGGTACTTTTGGGTTTTAGCTTAGCTTCGATGGTATTATCCAGCGCAAAACTGATACCGGCCTGCTTGCCTGCCGACGGATAGCCATATACCCCGTTTTCGAAAATTGAATACTTTTGGTAGGTATAAGGATAAGGTACACTTGCCTGGCTTACCGCGGTTTTATAATACCCGTAGCTGGGATCGCTAAAATCTGGTGTGTAGCCAAACCCGATAGACGGGGTCATTACGTGCCTTATAGCTTTTAAATTCCCTTTAAAATTTAACGTACCGTATAATTTGGTTGATAGGCCCGTACTTAAACTATAATTACCGGCACGTTTAAAACCTTGCAAAGTATCAACCAATAATTGATCAGAACTGCTGATACTTCCGCGCTCAAAATGTTTGTTTACCGATTGAAAATACCAGCGCTCCGTATAATTCACGCTGCTATTAAACTGAAAGTACTTGAGCACATTTAAACCCAAACTTACCGGTATCTGGTGTTGAAAACCGTTTTGAAGGCGGCGGGTAATCGTACTTTTAAAAAGTTCAGATTCGGGAATGCTGTTTACTTTATTGGTAGCATTCAGGTTATAACTCACCGTTATTTTTTGATACCATTTTTGCTCGCCAACCCTGTCTTTTGAATCAAAAGGATTAATTGACGACATACCAAAAGCAATGGTTGGCAACTCAATGGTAATTGTTTTATTAGCTATATCCTGGCTGTGGCCAATACCCACACTTAAATTAAATGGTGTACCGGCCCAGGTTTTACCATAAGAGATACTTGACCGTAAACTACTCTGCGCAGCGGTAACCACGTTATAATTTGATGTTGATGGATTACGCGAAAAATAACCGGAGGTACCGGCATTTACCGACGCACTAAATGTTGAGCCTGGATTTGCACTCGGGTCCTGTGAGTGTGTCCAGTCGATATGGATATCTTTTACTGCAGGATCGCCCGGCAAACCGTAATTATGCGATCCGTAACTTAAGGACAGGTTGCCCGTATATTTATAACGCACAAGATAACGTGCCGTAGAATTTATCTCGTATGACCCTTTGGAGTATATGGTACCGGTGGTAGTTAAATCCACATAATCGCTTAACCCCAGGTAATAACCAAAGCCGGCTAATTTAAAGCCCAACTTTGCATCTTCGCCAAAAGTTGGCAGTATAACCCCCGATGTTCGCGAATCGGGCTTGGGAAAAAAGCCGAATGGAATAGCAAGCGGTAATGGAACCCCTTCAATTTCGAGATACGCCGGGCCAGAAATAATCCTGTTTTTTTCGCCGATACCTTTGGTAATTACTATACCAAAGTGCGTATCGGGATAAGGCAAATCGCAGGTGCTAAAAATTACGTTGCGGTAAGCTACTTCTGTTTCGTTAAGTTTTTTTGCCTGGCCGCCCGATATAAAATTGCCTTCCTGCTCAGATGCCGGGTTATAGAGCTTTCCTTTTTTGGTAGTATAATTAAACAGCAGCGAGTCGGATGCTATTGGTTTTTCGCTTTTTGATTTTGATAAGGGCCTCCCGATATACCGTTTGGTGCGCGGGTCGATACTGCCGCTGGCAAATATGAGGTGATTTTTTTGGTCGACCCGGATATAATCGGCATCTAACTCAAAATCCTCATAAGTTACCCTGGCGCGCCCATACAGGTATAAAATATTATGCTCATTATCAACAACGGTCGAGTCCTCGGCCACCGCTTTAACTTCAGATTGAATGCCCTCTTTCTTTTTTGTTGTATCTGTTTCGGGCAACTTGGTTTGGGGTTTCCCCGGAATAGTTGGCTTAGCCTGGATCGTTCTATTTTTGTTAGTATCTGTCTTAATAACAGTATCCACAGCGGGCGTAATGTTATAAGTACTGCTTACACCCTGCCCATCTGCATTTAGATTTGGCTTATTTTGCTTAGATTTCTTAACTTTAAGAAGTTTCCTGTCTCTTGCCTTAGTGGTATCGAGTTTAATGATCGTATCTGCGACGGCCTTGCGGCTATGCCTGTTATATGTACCTTTGCTTTCGGCAACCAGTACATTTACCGTTAAAATAATTGCAAGCAGAAAAAAAAGAGTTATGAATTTCAAAATTGATTATGAATAGTATTTTTGCAGATATAGTTAACAGCGTTCAAAAATAATGAAAAATAGGGCATTGAAAAGATTGATTTATAGTTTATCGGTATTGTTGGTACTCCTTTCATCGTTCCCACTTATTTCTTACGGCCTAATCAAAACAGATACGGTTGTTAATTCGGGTTTCAAAATAAAAACTATTATCGTTGACGCAGGTCATGGCGGTAAGCCCACCGGGACGGGGCATTTTTCGCATGGTGCATCAGGAAGTTTTTCTTCAGAAAGAAATGTAACGCTTGCCATTGCTTTAAAATTGCAGGCCGCTATAGAAAAAGATATGGCCGGAGTAAAGGCTGTTTTAACCCGGTCGACAGAGGATGACGTATCCTTTGAACGCCGTGCAGAAATAGCCAACGAAAACAAAGGCAATGTTTTTGTATCCATCCACTGCAACTCACTATCTGACAGACGTGTGCGAGAACAAGTAGGCACAAAACACCACAAGCCGGTTTATCGTACGGTAACCGTACCCGATCGTTCGGGCAAGGGTGTATTGTTATTGGTTTACGGGTTGCACCGGTCAAAGGAAGAGGAACGAACCATAGTACACAACCAGGTAGAAGAAGACTCTGGAATGGACGCCGGTTTAGACCCGGATGACCCGATTACTATTATTTTGACCAACGAGTATAAAAGAAAATTCAGACAGCAGAGCATTAAGCTGGCTACGTTAATTAACAATGAATTTACTGAAACCGACGGGCGGACGAGCGAAGGTTTACGGGAACAAGGTATTTACGTATTATGCCATACAGCAATGCCTTCTGTTTTGGTTGAAACCGGTTATATTAATAACCCAACAGATGAAGCTTACCTGAACTCGGAAGAGGGGCAAAATGAAATTGTAAGTTCAATAGTTCGTGCGCTATTAAATTATAAAAACGAGGTTGAACATGTATCGCAGTAACAAGCAAGTAATAAAATGACATTCTTCACGTTTACTGCCAAAACTTAATCGATCTTTCAAACGTATATTGCATATAACATCACCTGTGCCGCAGCCATTGCCTGCAAAAAAACATTTAAACATAATCACACTACTGAATGAAAATTTCAAACGAAACAAAAATAGGCGCCCTTACAGTAATTGCAATCACCATACTTGTTTTAGGATACAGCTTTTTAAAAGGTAACGATGTATTTTCGGGGTCGAATAAGTTTTACGCCGTTTATAATAGCGTTGAAGGATTGGGGGTATCAAAGCCAGTACTGGTAAATGGTTTCCAGATTGGCCGTATATCTAAAATGGAGCTTCAACCGGATGGCCGCACTATTGTTGAATTTAAGATTGAAGAGAAATACGATGTACCTAACAACACCCTGGCCAAACTGGAAAGTACCGATCTGTTAGGTAGTAAAGCCATTGTTTTTGAACTGGGCAATAGTAAAATACTTGCCGAAAACAAAGATACTTTGAAGGCCGATATTCAGGGAAGCCTGGCCGAAAGCCTGCAACCCATACAAAAGAAAGCAGAAATGCTGATCAACAAACTCGATTCGTCATTAGCTGCCATTAACAAGATCCTGAACCCAAACTTTCAGAAGAATGTTGACCGCAGTTTTATGAGCATTGCCAATTCGTTGCAAACCCTGGAGGGTGTTACCAAAAAGATAGATAACCTTGTAGGCACGCAAACCAAGCATATCGACGTAATACTATCAAATGCTGAAGTAGTATCGTCTAACTTAAAAACCAGTACAGGGCACATCAACGGCATGGCTGTCAATTTCGAAAAAGTCAGTAACGACATAGCGGCATCAAACATCAAAAACACGTTGGATAATGCCAACAAAGCCATGGCCGATTTACAGGCTACCATTGCCAATATCAACTCCACCAAAGGAACTTTAGGCTTATTAATGAATGACGATAAAGTATACAAAAACATGGATGCAGCCACCAACAGCCTCAACAACCTGTTGCTCGATTTAAAAGCACATCCTAAACGCTATGTAAGCTTCTCGGTATTTGGTGGTAAAAAAGACTAAGGGGAAGAATCAAGAGTTAAGAATCAAGAATTAAGACAAGCGCAAAAAAGCCGGCGATCATTAATAGTCACCGGCTTCTTTCATTCTGAATACCTTGATTCTGAATTCTAAAAACATTAAAAAGTCATCAAACATCTAAAATCTGCACATTTGAAATCTGCACATCCACAGGCATTATTCAATATAAAAAGTCCGCCCCTCAACAGCCAGTTCAGTTGCAGGGAATACACTTTTAGCTTCATCCAGCAACTCGTTGAGGGTTTTATAACGGGCAGAAAAGTGGCCAATCAGTAATCTTTTCGCGTTTGTTTTTAGCGCCACATCCCCGGCCTGTAATGCCGTTGTATGGAAGGTATCGTTAGCCCTGTCAAGCATTTCATTTAAAAATGTGGCTTCGTGGTAAAGCAGCGTGGCATTGGCTATTTGTTCAAAATACTGCTCGCCGTAAAGCGTATCAGAGCAGTAGGCATATGATTTAGGCTGATCCGAATCGATAGTCAAATCGTCATTTTTGTAAACCTGCCCGTTTGGCGCGATATAATCGGCCCCTTTTTTTAACGCCGTAAAGTAAGGCACCGGGATTTGCAGTTGCTCAATCACTTCCTTGCGTAGTTTACGCAGGCGCTTTTTTTCGCGGAAGATAAACCCGGTGGTATCAATCCTGTGGTTGAGGGGGATTGTTTCAACAATAATATCATTGTTGCTTACAATTACTTCGGGGTGCTGGGTATGGGTTTGTTTAAACTCTAAGGGAAAATGCAGGGTAGTTTCTGAATATTTTAACTGCAGATCAATGATCTCCATTAAATGTGGCGGCCCAAAAAGATAAAGCGTTTTTTTTCGCCCGTTAAGGTGCATTGACGATAGCAGGCCTACCAGGCCAAGGTAATGATCGCCGTGCAGGTGGCTGATAAAAATATAATCTATCCGGCTGGCTTTAATGTCAAAACGCAGCATTTGCTGCTGGGTACCCTCGCCGCAGTCAATTAAGTACAAGTGCTCGTTGATATTGAGCACTTGTGCTGTAGGATTTCTGTTAAAAATGGGTGTTGCCGAACTGCTTCCAAGTATTGTTACCTCAAATTTCATAATGGGATAACAATGTAAGGATTATCTTGATTCTTTTTTCAATTCTTTCTCAATCTCTTCCATAAAAATAAGATCGACACCTTCTTCGGCAGTAGGTACAACTGTAAGTACGTTATCCAGTTGCGAGATCGTGATTAAACGCGCCACGGCATCGTTTAATCCACACAATATAAATACGCCAGATGCGTTTTTGCACAAACGGTGACCAACCAACAAACTACTTAAGCCGGATGAATCGGCAAATTTCACTTGTGAAAGGTCAAGAATGATGTTTCTTTGTCCTTCCGTATTGATCAATATCAGTTCAGATTTTAATTGAGGCGTTACTAACGAATTCAATTTTGATTCGTTAAGCTTCACTAAAATGTATTTCTCGTGTTTATCGACAGCAAATTTCATTCTTATAAAAATTAATAAGCTAAGATATGATTAATTTATGTGTAATTAAAAATTACATAATACTAAGCGCATTCTTTATAGCGGTTTCAACCCTGTTTAACACACTTTCGGTATCCGATTTTACAAACGGTTCACCTATAATCTTTTCATAAAGTTCAATATACCGTTCAGATATCGATGTAACTATCTCTTCTGTCATTAAAGGAACAACCTGTCCTTCCTTTCCCTGGAAACCGTTTTCAATCAGCCATTTGCGTACAAACTCTTTCGAGAGCTGTTTTTGTGGCTCGCCTTTTTGCTGGCGCTCCTCATACCCATCTTTATAAAAATACCTTGATGAATCGGGGGTATGAATTTCATCTATTAAATAAATAACGCCATCAACCTTACCAAATTCATATTTGGTATCAACCAATATCAGGCCTTGCCCGGCAGCAATTTCGGTACCTCGTTCAAATAAGGCTTTGGTATATGCCTCCAGTTGTGCGTAGTCTTCGGCAGGTACAATGCCTTTCGCCAGGATATCTCCTTTTGAAATATCTTCATCATGCCCTACCGATGCTTTGGTAGTGGGTGTAATTATTGGCTCGGGCAGGATATCGTTTTCCTTTAAACCTTCGGGCAGCGCTTCACCGCAAACCTGCCTGCGGCCGGCCGCGTATTCACGTGCAGCGTGGCCTGCCAAATATCCCCTTATCACCATCTCCACCTTAAAAGGCTCGCAAATGCGGCCAATGGTAACGCTTGGATCGGGCACGGATATAACCCAGTTGGGTACAATATCGCTGGTAGCCTTTAAAAAACGGGCGGCTATCTGGTTAAGCACCTGCCCCTTGTAAGGGATAGCCTCGGGTAATACCACGTCAAAGGCCGAGATCCTGTCGGATACCACCATGGCCAGGTACTTATTATCTATCGTATATACATCACGTACCTTTCCCTTATAAAAGCCCGTCTGGCCCGGAAAGTTAAAATGTGTTTCTTTTATTGCATTCATAATTTTAGTATCAAGTAGTAAGTATCAAGTAGTAAGTATTTGCTTAAATTAAGAGAATACAACAGTATCAAATATGCAATGCATCTTGATACTTACTACTTGATACTTACTACTACCGTCTTACTGTATATCCCCGTAGGCTGCCAAAATTTTGCGTACCAGTTTATGGCGTACAACGTCTTCACCGCTTAGGTATACTATTTCTATTCCTTTTATATCTGTTAATATGCGCAGGGCGGTGTGCAGGCCAGATTGCTGTTTTTTTGGCAAATCTATCTGCGTTACGTCGCCGGTAACAATAAATTTTGCCGATGGTCCCATACGCGTCAGGAACATCTTTAACTGCATATCGGTAGCGTTTTGGGCCTCGTCCAATATTACAAAGCAATTATCCAGAGTACGGCCACGCATAAATGCCAGCGGTGCAATCTCGATGGTACGGTTCTCCAGGTAAAATTTCAATTTCTCTGCCGGGATCATGTCGTCAAGCGCATCGTACAATGGCCTCAGGTACGGGTCAATCTTTTCTTTTAAATCGCCGGGCAAAAAGCCAAGGTTCTCCCCCGCTTCAACCGCCGGGCGGGTTAAAATAATGCGTTTAATTTCTTTGTTCTTTAACGCACGTACTGCCAATGCAACCGCGGTATAGGTTTTACCGGTACCTGCAGGGCCAATAGCAAACAAAATGTCGCTTTGGTTTATGCTATCAACCATCTTGCGCTGGTTGGCGGTACGGGCTTTCACCATTACACCATTCGGGCCAAAAACGATAACTTCGCCACTGGCAAATTTATCAGTTACAGGTTCCGACGATGAATTTGAAGATACTTTTGATCCTAAAATACGTTCAAGATCGGTAATGTTCAGGTTCTCGAATTTTTCAACATGAGCAAGCAGGTGCGAGAATTTTTCCTGGAAAACATTGAGTTCGTGATCATCACCCAAAACTTTTACTTCGCTGCCTCGTGCAACAATTTTAAGCTTGGGATATTGTTTCTTAATGATCTCAAAATGATCATTATTTGGCCCCCACAATACGGCTGGATTTACGTTTTCAATTGATAGCTTAAGTTCGTTCAATACTAATTGATTTTTTAGTTACGGATTTTTATGAATTAAAAATTGAATATTTGTAGCTTCAAATGCTATTACAAGATTAGCAATAAATATTTATAAAATTAATGGCAATAATAACATTAACTACTGATTTGGGCGATAAGGACATTTACCAGGCTGCGCTTAAGGGCAGCATATACAAATCGTTGCCAACAGTTAATATTGTTGATATTACCAACAGTGTGGCGGCCTTTAACGTGCAACAGGCCGCTTTTATATTAAAGAACAGTTTTTACTACTTCCCCGAAGATACCGTACACCTTATAGGTATAGATACCGTTTACAGCGACCATACCAAGTACCTGGCGGTAAGGTACAAAAAACATTATTTTGTGGGTGCCGATAATGGAATTTTTTCATTGATGTTTGATACCGACCCGGAAGAAATTGTAGAGATAAACATTATGCAGGATTTAAAGTTCCTGCATTTCCCACTTGCAGATATTTTTGTTAAAGCCGCCTGCCACCTGGCCAAAGGCGGCAAACTGAGCGAAATTGGCCTGCCGGTATACGATATTGAAAACAAAATGAACCTGCAGCCTGTTATCGAAAAAAATCTGATCAAAGGCGTAGTGATCTATATCGATTCGTTTCAAAATGTGATAACCAATATTACCAAGGAATTTTTTAACAGTGTGCAGCAGGGCCGCAAGTTTGTACTTAATTTTAAACGTAATGAAACCATCAATCACCTGAGCTGGCATTATAACGAAGTACCCGTTGGCGAAAAACTTTGCCTGTTTGGCATAAGCGACCATTTGGAAATTGCCATTAATAAAGGCAATGCCAGCGGCCTGCTGGGGTTAAACCTTAATGACAAGGTTATCATCGAATTTCAGTAAATTTAGGATATGAAAAAACTGTTACTGTTTGGCTTTTTGTATTTTTTTGCCACAGGCGGCGTGCTTGCGCAATCGCAGGCTAACTCCGATTCTGTTGCATATCAGCTTCAACGCAAAAAGATAAATACCATGCTGGCCGCCCGCAAAGCCAAATTTGGCCAGTATGATCAAAGCTTAAGCCAGCATACCGGCATTTTCGGTTTGCAAACAAAAGACGATATCCGCAGATCAAACAGCATCCTGATGGACATTGCCCGCACAGATGATGCCATCTTCAAAGAATTAAAAATACTATTTGAATACAGCGCCTTCCAACAAAGGCTAATTCAAAGCCACAGCAAAGAGGCCGAGACAATTAATCACAATTTTTTGCTTACAATAAGCAAGTTAAGGCAGCAGAATGCGCAGTTAAAAGCAGCTGCACATGAAAAAAGTAATACCAACCCTATCTATATTACGGTTATTGTGCTCATGCTTGCGTCAATTTTGTATTTGCTTTACCAAAAAAACAAAGGGAAGGCGTAATTTCGCGCCCGAAACTACTTAAAACTATAAATGGCACGAGGAAGACTGAACAGTGGCGCTAAAGCAGAAGCCGAACTACCCAAAGCAAAAATTAACAGGCAGAGCATCCAGAATATTCGTAAACTGCTTTCATACATACAACCTTACAGATGGAAATTTATAGCGGGTATGCTGTGCCTTTTTGTTTCCAGCCTGGTTGCATTAGCATTTCCTTCCTTTTTAGGGGCTTTAGTTGATACCGCTCAAGGCAAACACACCAACAAATTATTACCTGCAACATTACAAGACATTGGCTTACTTGCCTTTATTGTTTTGTTTGGTCAGGCATTCGTTTCTTTTTTCAGAATCTTATGGTTTGTACAGGTAGCCGAGAAATCACTTGCCGATATAAGGCGTGATACCTATTTTAAGTTAATCACACTGCCGATGAATTTTTTTGCCAATCGCAGAGTGGGTGAATTAAACAGTAGAATTTCAGCTGATCTTTCACAAATTCAAGATACCCTAACAACTACCCTTGCCGAAATGATAAGACAACTGGTTTTATTAGTGGGTGGTATTGTTTTTTTGGCTATTGTATCTATAAAATTAACACTTGCATTGTTACTTATGCTACCTGTTTTAATAGTCGTAGCAATATTTTTTGGCCGCTTTATCAGAAAAATTTCAAGACAAGCACAGGATAAGCTTGCTGAATCAAATACCATTGTTGAGGAAACTTTGCAAGGCATTGCTAATGTAAAGGCGTTTGTAAATGAAGCTTATGAAGCAACACGTTACGATAAAATACTGCGCGATGTGGTTGGCATTGCAGTTAAGGGCGCTAAGTATCGGGGCATTTTTGCATCTTTTATAGTATTTTGTTTTTTTGGTGCCGTGGTTGCTGTAATATGGTACGGCACGGTAATGGTGAGCCATGGCGATCTTACAATAGGCGCATTGTTCACGTTTTCGCTTTACGCTGTGTTTGTAGGCGCGGCAATGGGAAGTTTTCCTGACTTGTACGCCAACCTGCAAAAGGCTGTAGGAGCGAGTGAGCGTGTTTTAGAGATATTGGCCGAAACCGGCGAAGATATTTCCATGATTGAAAGCAACAACAAAATAGAGCAGCACATTCAAGGTAATTTATCTTTTAACAACGTCGTTTTTGCCTACCCATCCCGCGCAGAGCTTACCGTTTTAAAAGGCATTTCTTTTAATGCCGCAGCAGGCCAAAAAGTGGCCATTGTTGGGCCAAGCGGTTCGGGCAAATCCACAATGGCGTCGCTGATATTACAATTTTACCATCCGCAAAACGGTACTATTTTATTTGATGGCCGTGCGGCTGATGAATACTCAATAACCGATATCCGTAACCAGGTGGCCATAGTGCCGCAGGACGTGTTACTTTTTGGCGGATCGATATTAGAGAACATTGCTTACGGCCGCCTAAATGCATCAAAAGAAGATATTATACAAGCTGCCAAACGGGCAAACGCGCACCAGTTTATACTATCGTTCCCCGAGGGTTATGAAACCATTGTTGGCGAGCGTGGGGTAAAACTATCGGGCGGGCAGCGCCAGCGCATTGCTATAGCAAGGGCATTGCTTAAAAATCCATCCATATTGATATTGGATGAGGCAACGTCGTCCTTAGATTCAGAATCGGAACGCCTGGTACAGGAAGCTTTGGAAGAGTTGATGAAAGACCGCACATCTATCATTATCGCCCACCGTTTATCAACCATCCGCGAGGCTGATAAGATCATCGTTCTGGAAAAAGGCGAGATCATCGAGAGCGGTAGTCACCAGGAGCTCATTGGTAACGAACAAGGGCTTTACCGTTATTTAAGCCAGCTGCAGTTTGAAACGAGTTAGGTTATACGTTGAACGTTTTACGTTATACGTACCCGAACGGTGGATTAACGGATAGATAGCCCGTAAACTATAATAAAAAAACAATAATATTGCTTTAATATACGTACAACGTAACACGTATAACATCACAGCGCAACATATAAAACGTATAACGTAATACGTACAACGTTCAACGTAACAAATGAAATTAACCATACACGGGGCGGCCCGACAGGTAACCGGCAGCATGCATTTGCTGCAGGTAGGCCAATACAAAATATTAGTGGATTGCGGGTTAGATTATGAGAAGGACCGCAGTATACAATCAAATGAAAACTTTCCTTTTCGGCCGGAAGAGATCGACGTGGTAATACTTACACATGCCCACATCGATCACTCTGGTAATTTACCCACATTGGTAAGGCTTGGCTTTAACGGCCAGATCTTGTGCACTCCCCCTACTGCCGATTTGACCGAGCTATTATTGCTTGATTCTGTAAGCATCTTCATGAACAAGGCAGGCAAGGGTAACCGTAAACGCGGCAAAGGCAAATTCAATTCGGGCGGCGGCCCACAGCCCCTGTATTTGCAAAAGCACGTGATGGATACGGTAGAACGTTTTGTTACCATTGGCTTTAACCGCCCGTTCAGGATTAACGGTGATATCGAGCTTACTTTTATCCCGGTTGGCCACTTGCTGGGTGCAGCATCTGCTGTTTTAAAAGTAACCGAAAACGGTGAAGAAAAATCAATTGCCTTTACCGGCGATATCGGCCGAAAAAATTACCCGGTATTAAATGATCCGCAGGAATTGCCTCCTGTTGACTTCCTGGTATCAGAGTCAACCTACGGCGGCCGTTATCATACCAAAGGAAAATCGGTAGAAGAAACCCTTGTTGAAGTGATTGAAAAGGCATGTATTAAAGAACAAGGCCGTTTAATTATCCCGGCTTTCAGTATCGGGCGCACACAATCGTTGGTATATTCGTTAAACAAAATTTTCACTGAAGGATTATTGCCAGCTGTAAAAGTTTTTGTTGATAGCCCGATGGCTACCATGGCAACCGGCATCTTCCGCAAATACCATAGCCTGGTAAACCAGGAGGCCCAGAACTTTTATAAAGATAAGGGCGATGAGTTTGAATTTGATAACCTTACGTATGTAGAAACCCTGAAGGATAGCCGCCAGATTTCTAATTACTGGGAGCCTTGCATCATCATCTCGTCGGCAGGAATGCTTGAAGGTGGCCGCATCCAGGACCACCTGTTTTACAATATTCAAAATTACTATTGCACTATCCTGTTCATTGGCTATTGCGCCAAAGGAACCCTGGGGCACCGTTTACTACGGGGCGATCCTATCGTTCACATTAAAGACCGTGAATTAGCCGTTTACGCCACCATTAAACAAACCGATGTACTAAGTGCTCACGGCGATCACCAGGACCTTTTAGATAATGTAAAACAGCAGGATAAAACCAAGCTACAGAACGTATTCCTTGTACACGGCGAGGGAGAGAGTATGCAACTGCTGGCTACTTCCCTGGAAGATGAAGGGTATACGGTTACCATTCCGGAAAAGGATGTAACGTACATGCTTTAAAACGAGGATACGCATATTCTTTTTTATAAATATTAATTTATCTTTATAAAAAAGAATCCTGGTCAATAATACCATGGCTGTATTGATGAATTTTAAATATCGCAAGCACCTTAGCTGGGCAATTTTTTGCTGTGGTTTTCTTATAGTTACTTACGGTTATTTAAGAAGAGAAAAAGCACTAAAAAACGCATTAGTTGTAATTGCTAAAGTAACGGGATTTCGACACCCTAAGCTTGATAGAACTGAAGTAGATGTACAATATGTTTATAACGGGAAGATGATAGACAATAAGTTTTCTCTAAATCACATCGACAGTTTAAAGATAAATACTAAAATAAGGTTACTTGTTTCAAGAAAATATCCCGTTGAATTTATAAAATATATAGGAGTTGAAAAACAATAATCTTATTTATTCTTCTACTTACGCATAGTATAATTTAAAACAAAATGGCACGAACTCTTTAAGAATTCGTGCCATTAGTTTATTCGTGAAATCCTTTCTAAAATTATTTTTTGAAGTGATCTATGATCAAATTAGCTAACTCCACTCCTATCCTTTCCTGAGCCTCGTTGGTGGCAGCACCAATGTGCGGAGTTAAAGAAATTTTAGGGTGTTTCAGGATCTCTTCGCGAGGGGTAGGCTCGTTATCAAATACATCTAAGGCTGCAAATGAAACCTGGCCGCTGTTTAACGCGTCAACTAAAGCTAATTCGTCAATTAAACCACCGCGTGAAATATTTACAAAGCCAACACCTTTTTTGGTTAAGGCCAATTCTTCGGCACCAAACAAGGCCTTATCAATAAATGGCGTGTGCAAGGTAATGAAATCAGCCGTTTTGGTTACCTCTTCTAAAGTTGAAGTTTTTACACTTACCTTAACAGTAGCGCCACCACCTAAAACAATATCCAATTCGGGGTTAAACGGAAATAAATCATAAGCCAAAACTTCCATACCAACGCCGATAGCTATTTTAGCCACCTCGCGGCCGATACGGCCAAAGCCAACAATACCTAAAGTTTTACCGCGCAGTTCAATACCTTTTGCGTAGGCCTTTTTCAGGTCGTTAAATTTGGTGCCACCTTCAACCGGCATTTTGCGGTTGCTATCTGGTAAAAACCTAACCGCGCCAAATAAACTGGCAAAAACAAGTTCGGCAACAGATAGTGAAGAAGATGCAGGCGTATTATAAACGCTCAGGCCTTTTTCCCTTGCGTATTCTACATCAATGTTATCCATACCAACGCCACCGCGGCCAATCACTTTAAGATTTGGGCAGGCATCAATAAGCGCTTTACGCACTTTAGTTGCACTTCGTACAGTAATGGCATCGTACTCTTGTAATCTTACAGGCAATTCATCCTGCGGAATGTTATTGGTATCAACAATAAAACCAGCCTCTTCTAAAAGCTGTTTTCCAATTGGGTCGATACCGTCATTAGCTAATATTTTGATCATCTTGATTTGTCATTGAGTCATTTTGTCATTGAGTCATTGCCATAAAAAATGACTTAATGACCCAATGACTTAATGATTAAAAATTATTTATTTCCTTCAGCAAACTCCTGCATTACGTCAATCAAGGCGTAAACGCTGGTTATTGGCAACGCGTTGTAAATTGATGCGCGGAAACCACCAACGCTTCTGTGGCCTTTGATACCCACTATACCTCTTTCGTCGCATAGTTTCAGGAATGGTTTTTCCAGTTCAGGATTTTCCATTACAAAGGTTACGTTCATGTGCGAGCGATCTTCTGTAGCGCAAACGGGCTTAAATAACGGGTTGCGTTCAATCTCGTCATATAATACGCGTGCTTTGGTGATGTTTTCCTGTTCAATAACTTCAACGCCGCCTTTGGCTTTTAACCATTGCAGCGTAAGCATCGATACGTAGATAGCAAAACATGGAGGGGTGTTATACATCGATCCGCCTTCAATTTGTACCTGGTAGTTAAACATAGCCGGGATTTTACGGTCAACTTTACCTAAAATATCGTCTTTAACAATAACTAAGGTAACACCTGCAGGGCCCATGTTTTTTTGAGCGCCGGCGTAAATTAAACCAAAGTCGGCAACGTTAATTTTACGGCTGAAAATATCTGACGACATATCGCAAACAACCGGTACCGGCGATTTTGGGAATTCCTGTAACTGTGTACCATAAATGGTATTGTTTGAAGTGATGTGGAAATAAGCCGCATCAGCAGGAATAGTATAATCTTTAGGGATATAAGTAAAATTATCGGCTTTTGAAGAGGCAACAATCTCTACTTCGCCAAAAAACTTGGCTTCTTTTAAGGCTTTATTAGCCCAAACACCTGTTTCCAGGTAAGCGGCTTTGCCCGTTGATGGCAATAAATTGTAAGGGGCCATGGCAAACTGCGTGCTGGCGCCGCCTTGTAAAAATAGTACCGAATAACCCTCTGGCACAGCAAATAATTCTTTTACCAATGCAACAGCTTCATTCAAAACTGCTTCAAATTCTTTCGACCGGTGAGAGATCTCCAGCAATGATAATCCTGTACCATTAAAATCAATAACCGCCTCGGAAGCTTGTTTTAAAACCTCCTGAGGTAAAATGCCTGGTCCGGCACCAAAATTATGTTTCATATAATTAACGAATTGTAGGTTCTGAATACTTGATTAGGAACTTTGTATTTAGTTGGGCCGAAGTTAATCAATTTGACAAAATTCATAGGATTTATTTACGTTTTTTGAAAAAATATACAATTAATCAACAAAAGCCTCTTTGATTGCAAATATTAAATTAATCCTATTAGGTTGGTAGTAATTATTACAATTGTAATAACTTTTAGGGACGTTTGAGGTGTGAAATTGCATCGGCCGGACTGGCCGATGAGAATACCGAACTGCCGGCAACAAGCACATTTGCACCAGCTTGCAATAATTCTTTAACATTGTTTTGGTCTACGCCGCCATCAACCTCGATGTATAAGCCCGGGTTTTTCTTTTCACTCAGCGTTTTCAAATCGTTAAGTTTCTTGTAAGTATTGGCAATAAATTTTTGTCCGCCAAAACCAGGATTTACAGACATAATAAGCACCATATCCAAATCGGCGATTACATCCTCAAGCAAAGCAACAGGCGTATGCGGGTTAAGGGCTACTCCTGCCCTGCAGCCAAGCTCTTTAATAGCTTGTACAGTGCGGTGTAAATGGGGACAGGCTTCGTAATGAACAGTGATACCATTGGCACCTGCATCTTTAAACGCCTTAAGGTACCTATCAGGATCAACAATCATCAGGTGCACATCCAGCGGTTTGGTGGCATGCCTTTTTGTGGCAGCAACAACCGGGAAACCAAAAGAGATATTTGGCACAAACATACCATCCATAATATCAACATGCACCCAATCAGCCTCGCTGTTATTGATCATTTCAATATCGCGTTGCAGGTTGGCAAAGTCGGCTGCTAAAATAGATGGCGCTATCAGATGGTTCATGTGCAAATATATAAATCCCCAACATTGCAATTGGCAATTATTTGTAAAGTTTTATCGGGTTAATTCCTAAGTTTATTTTACGTTAATAATATAACCAAGAATTAAATGCCACGTAAGTGTTGGACTAAACAGTATAAAGATATGCTAAATCGTTCCCCCTTCAGGGGGTTAGGGGGCTCCTTAATCACAGTTCAGCAACAAGTCATAGTACTTCTTCATCAGTACCGTATCGTAATTTACCAGCGATTGATAGGCTTCTGATACCAGTTCATTCAAAATTGATGAACCAAGTTGCCCTCCTCCATTGGGAATGGAGTCATAATACAATATTAATTCTTTAACCCGGATGATCTCATAGAGCAACAGCTGAACCAAATCGGTTTGCGTGGCCGGTTGCATTCCCTGCGGATTACTGTTAAGAAAATCTAAAGGATCGTTTGTAGCAGGGGTCATCGTTTTTACAAGCAGGCTCGGATTTTATGGTTTATTCAACTATCTATCAACTAATACAAAGTTTAAACATCCAACTTTTGTTTTAATTTTTCTCAAAAAAAGTATAAAAAAACCAAATAAAATAACAAAACCCTCATAAAGAGGGTTTTGCATGTGTAATATTTACAGTTATTTTTCTGATTTCGGGGCTTCCGGCCTCGGTAGTAACGCTTTGCGCGATAACTTAAGTTTACCTTGTTTATCTACATCGAGCAATTTAACCCTTACCTCGTCGCCAACCTCAAATATACCGTCCATTTTTTCGATACGACGGTGGTCGATTTCAGAGATGTGTAACAAGCCATCTTTACCTGGCATAATCTCAACAAATGCACCAAACGGCATAATTGATTTCACTTTACCTTCGTATATCTCGCCTACTTCTGGTTTAGAAGCAATGTTGCGGATACGCGATAAAGCCTGGTCGATAGATGCTTTGTTGTCGGCAAAAATCTGAACGATACCCTGGTTGTCTTTTTCTTCGATAGAAATAGTTGCACCGGTTTCGCGTTGCATTTCCTGGATGATTTTACCACCGGGCCCGATAACTGCACCAATAAATTCTTTATCAATTTTAATGGTAACAATACGCGGAGCGTGTGGTTTCAAATCAACACGAGGGGCTGTAATGGTTTTAGCCATTTCGCCAAGGATATGTAAACGGCCATCTTTAGCCTGGTTTAAAGCGTTGGTTAACACTTCGTACGATAGGCCATTAATTTTCAAGTCCATTTGTACAGCAACAATACCGTTGGCGGTACCGGTTACTTTAAAGTCCATATCACCCAAATGATCTTCGTCGCCCAGGATGTCAGATAAGATAGCATATTTAGTACCCATTTCGTTGGTGATCAATCCCATCGCGATACCAGATACCGGCGATTTGATTTTGATACCAGCATCCATCAAAGCCAATGTACCGGCACAAACCGTAGCCATTGACGATGAACCGTTAGATTCTAAAATATCAGAAACAATACGGATGGTGTATGGATTCTCATCTTCAGATGGTAATACTTGTTTTAATGAACGCATAGCCAGGTTACCGTGACCAATTTCGCGGCGACCAGCACCCCTGTTAGGACGAACTTCGCCGGTTGAAAAACCAGGGAAATTGTAGTGCAACAAGAATTTTTGGTAACCGTTGATGAACGCGCCATCAATCATTTGCTCATCATCTTTTGCACCCAAAGTAACAGTAGTTAATGATTGTGTTTCGCCACGTGTAAATACGGCAGAACCATGGGCAGACGGCAAATAACCAACTTCGCTCCAGATAGGACGAATCTGGGTAGTTGAACGGCCATCTAAACGCTTGCCTTCATCTAATACCAGGTTACGGATAGCATCATACTCCACATCGTGGTAGTATTTTTTAGCTAAAAACTTAGTAACATCATCAATCTCGCCTAAAGTAGCGATATAAGCATCACGAACTTCTTTGAATTTTGCCGAGCGCTCATCTTTTGCCGACGCAGATGAAGCGATAGCATAAACCTGCTCATAAGTAGCAGCGTAGATGGCTTTCTTCAAATCTTCGTTGCTGTTTTCATGGCTGTAAACACGTTTTTCGGTTTTGCCAACTTCAATAGTCAACTCTTTTTGAGCTAAACATTGAATTTTGATAGCTGTGTGTGCAAATTTAATGGCTTCAACCAGTTCGGCTTCCTGAATCTCTTTCGATTCACCTTCAACCATGTTGATGTCATGCTCGCTACCTGCAACAATAAATTCTAAAGTAGCACGCTCAAGCTGGCTTAAAGTAGGGTTAATTACCAACTGGCCATCAATTTTAGCGACACGTACTTCAGAAATAGGGCCGTTAAAAGGAATATCAGATACAGCTAATGCTGCTGATGCTGCCAAACCGGCAAGGCAATCGGGCATAATATCTTTATCTGCAGAAATTAAAGAGATCATCACTTGGGTATCAGCGTGATAATCTGAAGGGAATAACGGGCGTAAAGCGCGGTCAACCAAACGCGAGATTAAAACCTCATAGTCTGACAAACGTGCCTCGCGGCGTAAAAAGCCACCCGGGATACGGCCGGTGGCAGCGTATTTTTCCTGATAATCAACAGAAAGGGGTAAAAAATCAACTCCCTCTTTCGCTTCCGGCGACGATACTACGGTAGCCAATAACATGGTATCACCCATTTTAATAACCACAGAGCCATCTGCCTGTTTGGCCAGTTTACCTGTTTCGATCTCAATGGTGCGGCCGTCACCTAAATCAATAACTTTTTTAATTACGTTTAAACTCATCTTCTTTTTGTTGTGGTGCACTTTTCATCTTTCGGAGCGCACCGGTTTTTTATGTGTGTGTATAATTTTTTCAAAAGTAAAAAAGCCATCCACAAAATCGGGATGGCTTTTCAATAAAAAGTATGAGAATTATTTAATGATATCCCTTAGCTGTAAAGCTTTGATGATAGCACGATATCTTTCAATGTCTTTTTTGTACAGGTACGCTAACAAACCGCGGCGTTTACCTACTAATTTTTGCAGTGATAACTGGGTAGAAAAATCGTGTTTGTTTTTCTTAAGGTGACCAGTTAAGTGCGCGATGCGGTGTGTGAATAATGCTACCTGACCTTCGGTTGAACCAGTGTCTGTAGCACCCTTACCGTGTTTTGCAAAGATCTCTGCCTTTGTCTCTTTACCTAAATACATTACGTGAATAATATTAAAGCGTTAAATACTTTTGTTAATTGTGGGTGCAAAGATAGTTATTAAATTCAAAAGTAAAAATTCAAAATTCAAAAGATTTGGAGGGTGGTTGATTGGGGGAGTGGTTGACCACGTTTGCTCCCGCCGCTCCCTCGAGCTTTCAGCTCGTGGGTTACATTGTTTCAGCTTTCAGCTGAAGCAAGCCGGAGAGTCCTTGCAAATAAAACCTCAACCACCCACTCAATCAACCCAATCAACCACCCCTCTAAACCAAATACTCCCCGGCTTTCCCATATTTTTCCAATTGCCTTATGCCGGTGCTGGAGATATGTTCAAACTCCATATCACAAAATATGGCAATTACATTGATACTTTTATCGCCAAGTTCTTGCATGTAGCGGTACTGGTTTAATTCGTATTGCAAATCCGATCCATTGCGTAGGCCTCGGATTATTGTTACCGGGTAGCCCAGGTTACCGGTAAAATCAGTTAGTAAACCCTCGTAAGTAGCCATTTGCCTGTATTTTAAAACATCGGGTAAAGCATAACTGGCGGCATCTTTACCGGGGTTAATGCCGCGGGCTATGATTACCTTATCAAAAACCTGCTCGGCTTTTTGCAGTATGTTAAAATGGCCCTTGTGGAATGGGTTAAAACTACCTGGGTAAACTGCTATCCTGGGCTGGCGGGTACGCACGTAATCAATTAAATACTCCAGCGCGGGGTTGTTTACATTTTGCTGTAAACTCCGCAACACCTCTACCCTCTTCTCGCTGTAAATGGCATAGTCAACAAACTGAAACTCCTTAAATATCTGCTGCTCATATTGCAGCAATTTATCAAATGGCTGCGTGAGAATATTTAAATCGGCATCACAAAACACTTTTGACAGTTCTGTTTTGGGCTGATGAGTTTTGGTATCGAGGATAATCTGCGTTACTTCATCCTTTAAACCTTGGTCGCCATTAAACACACCATTAAAATACTTAGCCGAATCCTCCTCGTTTGTTGCCGATCGCGGATCATAAATTATATCATGAAATACTGTAGCAAGTAGCAAGGCATTATTGTCGGCAAAACCTTTTAGCTCCAATTGCGTGCACAAATCGCCCAGGTGTTCCTGCGTATGGTAAAAACGATGCGGCTCATGGTAATGGTTTAGTATATCCGCACCAAGGCCAAGCTGAACAAGCCGGTGTGTTTGATCTGTAATTTTCATAGCGCTTTAATTACCCCACAATGCTACAAACAAATAGCTTTAAAATTGCAAGTCATTTTTGAATTTTGACTTTTGAATTTTGACTTTACAAACCCCCTATCCAGCTCTTATAAATAGCAGCCTGCAACGGATCGGGATTGGGTAGCGGACTTATCTTAAAAGTTTTTTCTTTTTTGCTGCCCAGTATAATAGTTACGTCGCGTTTCTCCGTGCCTTTTTGTATGGTGAGCGTTAAAGCATCGCCCGTGTTTTTTGCTTCCAGTGTATGGTCTAATAATTTTTGCGTTGCCGGCTGGCCTTCAATAGTTAAAATTTTTGTTCCACCCCTTATGCCTTTTTCCCAGGCAGGCGAATTGGGTTCAACAGTGCCAATAGTTAATGTATCGCGTCGTTGCCGGTAATTTATGCCGGCCCATGAGGTATAGGTAACAGTAGCGTTGGTATCAATCAGCAAACCGCCGTATGCAAAGTATTTAGGATAATCGGGCGGCTTAACAGTAGCTGCGTATTCAAACACTTCGGGCATTGGCGTGCCGGCCATTTTTTCGCATTCGGTCCTAAATTCCTTTTCGGTAAAACCGCGGTTAAGTTTTTTATAATACTTGTAGTAAAGCAGCCGCATTACATCATCAAGTGTTTTTTTATTCTGCGTGGCATGCCTGATGTTAAAATCGAGCATTAAGCCAAGCACAGGGCCTTTATCATAATAGGATATCGTTTTATTAATATCCTCATTTACGCGGCCGTTTGGCCCATCGTTCCAGGTATTATAACTGGCCTGGGTGGCCGACTGGTAAAAATGGCCCGGCTTATTCTCATAGTTTTTAATATTTTCTTCAAAATCTTTCAGCATATCTTCGCCCGTCATTAAACCGGCGCGCCTTGTAATCATATATTCGTAATAAACCGTAAACCCTTCAGATACCCAAAGCATATTGGTATGGTTCTCTTTCGAATAATCAAACGGGCCCAATTCAACTGGCCTTATGCGCTTAACATTATAATGGTGAAAATACTCGTGGGCTATAAAGTTGTAAAGCCTTTTTTTGGCCTCGGGCGAATTAAAACCCTCGCCCCCGCTAAAACTTAACGACGATGAGTTTAAATGTTCGATACCGCCGCCCCCGGCACCTATTGATAAAAAGGTATAGTGCGTATAGGGTATTTCGCCAATGATGTTGCTGCCCGTAACCACAATCTTTTTCAAATCGTCCATAAATGCCCGCCTGTCAAATTCAGGTAACTTATAACCAATAAAATTGTGTGGTTTATTTTTAACCATAAACGGAGGCAGCACTTCCAGTTCGCCCATTAAAAAGGGGCTATCATACAGCACATCAAAATTATCGGCTTTGTACAGGTGATATTTACCTGCAACCGTATCTAAGCCCGTGGCCACCATCGCATTCCATTTGCTATAGGGTTGCATTTTTATGGTAACCGGATGCCGCAGTTCATTATCCAGGTACATGAATAAACCACCGGGGGTAATATATCCCCGGGTTTCATCAAGGTAAATATTGCCCACAAAGGGCACCGTGGCTTTAACGTCATACGAAATTTTTACCGCGCCAGGGCTGTTGTGATAAACGCGCCAGGTATTTTCCGAGGCCTTTTGCCACTTCAGGTTTACGCCTTTGCTATCGGTTACTTTAAAATTTTGTACCGCGGCGGCAAAATCAATAAGCTGGTAGTAACCGGGAGTCCAGGCACACATTTTAAAATCGAGTGTTTTACCTGGCGTTTTATTGGTAAGCTCAACGTGGTAAAGATGATCGGCTGCCTTCTCCATCGATACAGCGTATTGCATATTTACAGGTTGCTGCTGGGCAAAGGAGTTAGCGCTTAAAAACAGGGCGGCGATCAACCACCCCTTGCATAATATTTTCATGGCAGATAAGAGTTTTCCGAATATAGAAAAACAGCCGCTAACTTTGTAACGCTCAAATATAATTTCATCGAGTTAAGTCCACCCTCTTTATAACTCAAAATACAACCACTCACCTAATCAACTTAATCAACTGCCCTACCAATCAACCACTCTCCAACCCAATCACTATATTTGCCCTATGGATACTCCCATCTACTCCACCTTCGAAAGTGAGTTTCGTGTACGCCCGGACGATATCGACATGTTTCAGCACGTACACAACAGCAAATATTTTGATTATGTATTGGCCGCCCGATACGATCAGATGGAACGCTGCTACGGCATGGCTATGGAAAAATTTATGGAGCGCGGTTTCGGCTGGGTAGTTCGCACGGCCCACGTAGATTATAAACGTGCCCTCGCCATGGGCGACTACTTCATTGTAAAAACCGGTATCGAAAGCATCGACGATAAAGGCTGCCGCGTAAAATTCAGCCTAAGCAACAAAGCCACCGGCAAAGTATGCTGCGACGGCTATTTTGATTACGTAATGATTGATATGGCTACCGGAAGAAGCGCCAAGGTACCCGAGGATGTGATTGCGCATTATACCATTTAGTGCCAGTTGGCGGTTTTGAGTTTGCAGTTGGCAGCATATTTTGCGAAGGAAAGCAAATTCGCCTCAGCAATTTGTCTGAACCCGGATTAAACAGATTTGTCAAATTTTTTCGGATTTTGATTATCTTGACGGCCATTTTACCCGCAACCCGCAACCCGCAACCCGCAACCCGCAACCCGCAACCCGCAACCCGCAACCCGCAACCCGCAACCCGCAACCCGCAACCCGCAACCCGCAACTCACGACCTCGGGTGAAACTGGCTTATCGTGCTTTTTAAATATTCCCTATCCAGGTGGGTATAAATTTCAGTAGTGGTGATGCTTTCGTGGCCCAGCATTTCCTGTACGGCGCGCAGGTCGGCGCCGCCTTCAACCAGGTGGGTGGCAAAGGAATGGCGGAAGGTGTGCGGGCTGATTGTTTTTTTAAGGCCGATAGTTTGCGCCAGGCCCTGGATCATCAAAAATATCATTTGGCGACTTAGCCTTGCTCCCCGCCTGTTTAAAAATACAATATCGTCTTCGCCTTTTTTGATTGCAATGTGCACCCGCAGGTTTTCGATATAAATTTTAATGGCTTTGATGGCTTCGGCACCTATGGGTACCAGGCGTTCTTTATTGCCCTTCCCGGTAACTTTTATAAATTCAATATCCAGGTACAGGTTAGATAGCTTTAGCTCGGTTAATTCAGATACCCGCAGGCCGCTGCCGTACAAGGTTTCTAATATCGCTTTGTTGCGCGGGCCTTCGGGTTTAGATAGGTCGATGGCGGCAATCAGTTTATTAATATCCTGGTAGCTGAGTGTATCGGGCAGTTTACGCCGAATTTTGGGCGATTCCAATAACTCCGACGGATCACTTTTTATCAGATCCTCCATCAGCATATATTTGTAAAAAGCCTTGATGCCCGATAGGATGCGCGCCTGGGATGATGGTATCATGCCCAACTCGGCGGCCCAGGTAATAAACTCCCGCAAATCGGTCAAGGTAATGGTTTCCGGCTTCAGCTTAAATGGTTTCGTTTCGGCATACTGATATAGCTTTTCTATATCCCGGCTATAAGCCTCCACAGAATTATCGGCCAGCGATTTCTCTAATTTCAAATAAGCCTGGAAACCCTTTATTGCCGAACGCCAATCCAATTTGATTTTAATTTAATGTATTTATACTTAAGTTTGGAGCAATGAAGATACAAATTATAAACGGCCCCAATTTAAACCTGTTAGGCGTTCGCGAAAAATCCATTTACGGCGATACCAGCTTTGAAGGTTACCTTGAACAACTGCGTGCGCGTTACCCGGCCGTAGATATAGCTTACTACCAAAGTAATGTTGAGGGCGAAATTATAAATAAACTTCATGAAATTGGCTTTAGTTATGATGGCATTGTGATAAACGCAGGTGCTTACACCCATACCTCTATCGCCATTGCCGATGCTATCGCGGCTATCAATACGCCGGTTATCGAAGTGCATATATCCAACGTATACAAACGCGAAGAATTCAGGCATCACTCCATGCTGGCTGCAAGCTGCAAGGGCGTTATTGCCGGTTTTGGGATGGACTCATATAGACTGGGGGTAGAAAACCTGGTTGGGTAGAAGAAGAGTCAAGAGTCAAGAGTCAAGACAAAAATTAAACCAACTCCTGCTGCGGCAAATCTGTAAACTTTCGTTTCTTTTTAACAAAAAACTGCCACACTATGCTGCCTTGGAAAGTGCCTTTTGAGTTATGAGTTGTGAGTTGTGAGTTATATAATCCTTTTGCCTTTTGCCTTTTACCTTTCGCCTTAAATAAGCCCAAAACAAAGGCCTGATGCGCCCTGCTTACGGCCCAGGCATCTTTACGTTTACCTTCCATCATGAACCGGATAAGCGCAAGCAGATCCATAAAAAAACGGATAGTGATTACCCGGAATGCCGTCCGGAAAGGAAGGTTCTTTTTTAACAACAAAAGGTTATTCCTGAAATTGAGGTAAGTTTTAAAAGGGTTTTCGGTATTTAGCGTACCGCCACCAACGTGGTAAACGGTAGATTCGGCGCAATACATTACTTTATAGCCCATATTTTTCAGTCGCCAGCACAGGTCAATCTCTTCCATGTGGGCAAAAAAGTATTCGTCAAAACCGCCTGCCAGGTCCCAGTATTTCTTTTTGATGAACAACGACGCACCCGAGGCCCAAAAAACCTCGCCCGATTGCTGGTATTGGCCATGGTCTTTTTCAACTTCATAAAACATGCGGCCACGGCAAAATGGGTAACCGTAGGCATCAATAAACCCACCGGCCGCCCCTGCGTGTTCAAATGTATCTTTATTGGCATACGCTAATAGTTTGGGCGCTGCCGCGGCTATTTTTTCGTCGCTTTCCATCAGGCTTATCACCGGCTCAATCCAACCGGGCACCACCTCAACATCTGAGTTTAACAGGATATAATAATCGGCATCCACCTTGGCCAGCACACGATTGTAACCACCGGTAAAACCGTAATTTTCATCATTTTGAATGATCTTTATCGTGGGATAGTTTCCTTTCACAAACGCCACGGAATCATCTGTGGAGGCATTATCTCCCAAAACAACATCAAGCCCGGGCCAGGTTGATGCCATCACCGAAGGAAGAAATTGTTTAAGATATTTAATACCGTTCCAGTTTAAAATAACTACGGCAACTTTTGGTGCACTGATCATCTATGTTTGTCCTCCGGCTTAAACTTCCACCTCCGGTGACTCCATAGCCAATATTGAGGCTCCTTCCTGATCATTCCTTCCAGGTATTGCACATGCATTTCGGTTAACTCATGCTCTGCAGTCTGTTTCGGATTTTCTGTCAGCGGAACCAATGTATAAGTATAATAACCGCGTTTAACGCGTTTCATATCGTAAAAAACAACAGCGGCATCAATTGTTTTCGATATTTTTTCGATGCCCAGGAAAACCGCTGTAGGCTGGTTTAAAAAAGTAGTAAAATAGTTTACCTCGTTTACACCGGGGGTTTGATCGCCCACCAATACGCTTACCGTTAATTCTTTACGGTACTCCACCATTTTACGCATGGTTTGTTTCATGGCAATGGGTTGCCCCCCAAACCGCGACCGGATCTGGATAAAAAAATCATTAAAAATTTCGTTATTCAAGGGTTTATAAACAATCATAAACCTTTTATCAGTTACGAAGTTAAAGTTCAGCGCAGCCATTTCCCAGTTGCAATAATGACCTGCCACCGCTATGATGCTTTTGCCTTTTGCAAAGTATTCGTGAACTAATTGGGCATTGGTAGCCACTACCCTTTTTTGAATTTGTTTTTCAGATACGGTAATCATTTTTACCGTTTCTACAATCAAATCGGCCAGGTAATGATAGTATTTTCGTTCAATATCGTGGCGTTCCTTTTCAGTTTTTTCGGGGAAAGCGTTGGCCAGGTTTTGCTGGACCACTGCCTTGCGGTAATGAACAATGTGGTAAATAATAACGAACAAAACATCAGATATGATGTATAAAAGCCAAAAGGGCAATAACGAGGTAAGGTATAAAAATAAAATCCCTAACCTTATAAACCCTTTTTTTACCATTATTTTAACCAATTTTGACCACAAACATAAAATATATGATTGAAAAAGGTGCTGTATTACCTATGTTTTATCTTCCGCCGGTTGAATACTTTGTACAGTTAAACACGTACAAGCCTGATATACTGATAGAAAGAGAAGAACATTTCCCCAAACAAACTTACCGTAACCGGGCAAATATCTATTCGCCCGAGGGTATCCTTACATTGGTGGTGCCGGTGGTAAAAGGTTCAAAAACACATACCAAAGTTAAAGATGTTAAAATAAGCTACGATTTTGACTGGCAGCGCCTGCACTGGCTTAGCCTGGGCGCGTGTTACCGCAGCTCGGCGTATTTTGAATATTACGAGGCAGATTTTGCCCGGTTTTATGACAAGCAAAAACAGGTAACCTATTTATTTGATTACAACCAGGAGCTTTTACAAATGCTGCTCAAATTCCTCAAAATAAAAACTGAGCTGCAGCACACTTCCGAATATCATGCTGAATATCCTTCGGTTCCCGACTTTCGCACATCCATCCACCCAAAAAAAGAAACAGAGTTACAACAAAAACCGTATTTTCAGGTTTTTGAAGACCGGCAAGGCTTCCTGCAAAATTTGAGCATTGTCGATTTACTGTTTAACCAGGGCCCGCAGGCCATAAATTATTTGTAAATGAATAATCTGATAAAAAGGGTTAAGTATAATGCCCGCCGCAATGCAGGAAATGTTGGCGACAGCCCCGGGATGATACGAGTGCCTGATGGCGCTCTTAAGCCGCATATAGCTATGTTTAGCTATAATAAAGATGAGCTGATAACATCCGAAGGCAAAGACATTAAGGTGATATTAGCGCAGTTAAAAAAATGCGATAACCATACCCACTGGATAAAAATAAACGGCCTTGGCGATGCCCGGCTGATTGAACAAATTGGTGAGCACCTGAAAATAAACCCCTTGGTTTTAGAGGATATTGCCAATATTCATCAACGCCCCAAGTTTGATGAGTACGAAGATTACGCCTTTAGCACCAGCCGCATCGTACATTTTAACAGTGAAGACGAACTGGTGAACCACCAGTTTTCGGCCATTATAAAAGATAACCTGATCATCAGCTTTGAAGAAGACCATGTGGAGTGCTTTGAGGCCGTTAAAGCCCGCTTAAAGGCCGGTAAAGGAGCTATCCGCACGGCAGGGCCTGGTTATATGTGCTATGCCCTTACAGATACTATAATTGACACCTATTTTATTTTGCTGGCGCAGATAGGCGATAAACTGGATGCCATTGAAGATAAGGTTTATACCGATGCCGATAAAAGCATCATGTTTAACTCGCAACAGCTCAAGCGTACGCTTATCATCATCCGCCGGGCAAGCTGGCCTGAGCGTGATAAGATAAACGACATGATCCGCTCCGACAGTCCGCTGATAACACCCGAAGTAAAGTTATTTTTACGCGATGCCTATGACCATTGCATCCAGGCAATGGATTTGATTGAAAACTACAAAGAGGTAACATCCAGCATTATCGACCTTTACCTATCTATGGTGAGCAACCGCATGAACGAGATTATGAAGGTGCTGACTATTATCTCGGTAATTTTCATCCCCCTTACCTTTATAGCCGGTATTTACGGGATGAACTTTGCCCGGCAAGACGATAAAGGCCACCTTATCCCAGGTAATATGCCCGAGCTTTACTGGCATAATGGTTACGCCTACGCTTTATTACTGATGTTTTTTATCGCGGTAACGCTGGTGTACATATTCTGGAAAAAAGGGTGGTTTAATAAATTGTAGTAAAACTAAAACTTTGCCATCCGTAAATGCCTAACCTGCAGCACAAAATTTTAAACGCCGAAACGGGCGAATTAACGTTATCCGATAATTTTAAAATATACCACGGAATAAAACCCTCCGATATTTTGAACAATTGTAAAACTGATGAGGTAGAAGCCTGGGTTGCAAAAGACGGCGAAAGGCAAAACCATACTATAAAAAATCTTTTTATTGATGGAAAATATTTCATGTTCCGGTTCTATTTTTTAAACGAAGCACTGGAATTTGCAATTTTTTTTATTTCTATGAACGAGTTCGAAAATGGTTCATGGGACGACTGGAGCGAAGAAGAAGAATTAAAAGAGCAACTTTTTTTTGATAGCTGGCTCACCGAACAACTTGGGGCTCAAAGAAAGTTTCCATGGGGAACTGTCCATTCCTATTATGATTCCAAAGGCGGATTCTCTGGAATCGTGTTACGATATACTTAATCTCAGTAATAAGTTTCCATTTTTGTGCCGTAAAATAAGAAAAAAGTCTTTCGGCTATTTGAAAGACTTTTATACACTTAGTAGCAGATTAATTTAAACAGTATCTTACTTCGCAAACTCCGGCTTCAACTCTGCAGCCATGGCTTTCCTGAATTTCAGCACTTTGGGTGTTGATACCGAGGCAATATAGGGTTGGCTTAAATGAGTTTTGTAATAGCCCTGGTGATAATTTTCGGCGGCGTAAAATACAGTGAACGGAACAACCTGTGTAACTATCGGATTATTATAATGCTTTGATTCATTTACTTTTTTGATTGTGGCCAGCAGGATATTTTTCTCTTCGGGCGTACGGTAAAAAGCTATCGAGCGGTAATCTGTACCTTCATCAGGCCCCTGGCGGTTTAACGTAGTTGGGTCGTGGGCAAAAAAGAAAGCTTCGGCCAGCGTAGCGTAGCTAATCACCTTAGGATCGTAATAAATCTGCACCGTTTCGGCATGGTTGGTGGTGCGGGTGCTAACATCTTCATAGGTCGGATTTTTGGTATTTCCACCGGCATATCCCGAAATAACTTTGTTTACCCCTTTAAGCTCAGACATGGCCTCGCTCATACTCCAGAAACATCCGCCGCCAAAGGTAGCCAGGGCTTCGCCTGTTTTGGGTTTTGGCAACGGGGCCATCGCATCCTGGTTAGGTTGTCCGTTTGCACAGCTTGTAAATAAAAATATGCCGGCAATATATAACATCAACTTTTTCATAATTATTTATGTTTTTACTGTTAGTCGGATATACGCAGGATACCTTACAAGCGGATGGTCATCAATTGGTCACTTTAAGCTACCGTTATGTTAATAGTGTAATGACGCATAGTCTTTAGTCGAAAGTCTTAAGTTTTAAGTCAAAAAAGAATAATTTTACTTTTGACTTAAGACTTAGTACTATTAACTTAACACTACTTCAATTTCGGGCTAATGCCCTGGCCTTTATTCAGTGACTTGCGCACCATAAACAAAATCTCGCCTAAACCATTGGTCTTGATCTCAAAAACGGTAGATAACATCATCCCAAGCTTATCTTTTGTAAAACCTTTACCGCTCATCCACTCCAGGTAACTGATTGGTATATCGGCAATTATTGTGCCTTTGTATTTACCATAAGGCATTGGTGTTTGTACAATGTCAATCAATACTTTGGGGTCGGGCTGTAAGTTTTTCACGTGTTAAAGATAATGTTTTTTGGGATTGAAGATTTACCCTGATACTAACCCATTTACTGCAAACACAAAGCAATAACGCGTGTTAGTATTAAAATTATAAATTATGGAACAGCAAATTGAAGCCACATTAACCGGCACCGACAGTACCATTGATGGCACATTAGAACCCATTGCTTACGGCAATTTTACAAAAGCATATGAATTTAAGTCGGTTGATGGCACACTGCACCTGGTAATAGCGCAGGAAGCCGATGGCGAATGGATAAGGTTAACCGGTACCGAGCCATACCTGTCAAGTTGGATTGACGAACTTGCAGCCCAGGTGAGTTGAATTTATATAATAGCGAAAAGCAGAAGGCGAAAGGCAGAAAGCCGAAAGTAATTTATTGGCAATCAACCCGACTTAGTCACTTGATCCCCAAAAAATAGTCGGCTTTAAAAAACTTAAACAAAATCATATAATCAAGCACCGGCTGCAAACACCGGTGCTTGATTATATAAGCAGGACAAACGCATCTAAATAGTTAACAGCGATAGCGTTGGTAAGATATAAGTAACAAACGATACCTTGTTTTTATTGCCTGATCCTGGTTAAATAATCCAGGTACGAAAGGGATTTGTATTGGCCAACAACAGGCACAATTATTGGGATGCGCCTAAATTTCGCAATCAGTTTAATGTTAACCATGTTAAAATATAAAATATTGATTATCAAATATTTATAATTTTTTTATCTGAAATGTGTTAAGTTATGTTAACCCAATCAGGTGCGTTTACCCTTATTATATAAGGTTAAAGTTTAATAGGCTTCATTTTAGGAACAAGCGCATGCATAATTAACCATGCCAGTATGTAGGCGCTGCCGCAAACAAAAAACATGATGTAATAGGCAATTTCTATTTTATGAATAGCCCTGTAATGCACAAACAGATTTTTTTGTACCGCCATTGACAAAAACACACCACCTATCGACCCAAACATCCCCCCTATACCGGTAACTGATCCTATAGATTTTTTAGGGAACATATCCGACACGGTTGTAAATATATTGGCGCTCCAGGCCTGGTGTGCCGATGCGGCAATACCAATAACCAATACGGCAAGCCACATGTTAATGCCGCCCAAAACCTGTGCAAAAACAATAGGTATCACAAACAAAGCATAAATAAACATCGACGTTTTCCGGGCTTTAAAAACCGCCCAGTTATTCCTGATCAATCTCATTGGCAACCAGCCGCCAAAAATACTTCCAACTGTCGACATGGTATAAACAGCCGCCACGGGGAATGCTACGTCGGTACCTTTTAAACCATATTGGCTTTGTAAAAAATCGGGTAGCCAAAACAGGTAAAACCACCAGATAGGATCAGTTAAAAACTTGCCGATAACAAATGCCCAGGTTTGTTTAAAAGTGAGCAGTTTGCCCCATGATATTTTTTCGCGCTCAATTAATTTTTCGTCCGGCGTTGCTGTTTCCTGGTCGCTGTTGATATAATCAAGTTCTGCTTGTGTTACATACTTATGTTTAGCAGGAGTTTGGTAAAAAAAGAACCAGAGTACCAGCCAGATAAAACCTATCGAACCGGTAATAACAAACGCCCAGCGCCAGCCCCACATAACAGCTATAAAGGGCACCGTTAAAGGAGCAACAATGGCTCCAATATTTGATCCGGAATTGAAGATGCCCGTTGCAAAAGCCCTTTCTTTTTTAGGGAACCACTCGGCCACCGTTTTGATAGCAGCCGGGAAGTTACCGGCCTCGCTAATACCTAATGCCGAACGAACAACGCCAAAACCAAATGTACTGGCAACAAAGGCGTGGCACACTGCGGCTACGCTCCAAAAAAAAGTCGACAAAAAATAGCCCAGCTTGGTCCCTACTTTGTCGATAATACTGCCGGCAGCCAATAACCCTAAGGAGTATGCTATTTTAAATGCAATTTCAATATTAGCGTAGTCCCCATCGTTCCATTTGAATTCATCCGTTAGCGGCGACTTTAACAGGCTGATTACAGCCCTGTCAAGGTAATTAATGGTGGTTGCAAAAAAAACAAGCGAACATATCACCCATCTGTAATTTCCAACTTTTGCTTCTCTCATTATATAATTGGTTTATATTTTATTGGTTTGTAAACGCAAACAAGGGGCAATTCGCGCTAAAATCAAAAGTTACCGGGCAGCCTTAACCATGTCAAGCAGTGTTACGGTATCACTGTATAATTGGTCGTACAGTTTGTTTTCCAATACATTTTTGCTGATCAATTTGCTGCCCATACCTACCGCGCAAACGCCGGCCCTAAACCAGCCGCTAATGCTGTTGATATTCAGGTCGACACCGCCCGTTGGTATAAACAACTGACCGGCAAACAAATCGCGGATTGATGATACAAATTCCGGCCCTAAAATATTGGCCGGGAAAATTTTTATTAACGCCGCACCATGCTGCTGCGCTGTATAAATTTCGGTAGGCGTCATACATCCCGGAATCCATAGCAAATCCTGTTTCGCGGTAAATTCACCCACTTCCGGGTTCACAATTGGCGATACGATAAAATCTGCCCCGGCGTCAATAAAAGCTGTCGCCTCATCAAGACTTTTAATGGTGCCTATCCCCAGGTGCAAATCGGGCATTTCAGTTTGCTGTGCCTGTTTTAACACTTTAAAATTGGCAAGCGCGGCGGTTCCGCGGTTGGTATATTCAAATACCCTCACCCCTGCTTTGTACAAAGTGCGGGTAATTTCGAGGCTAACCTCGGCATCGGGATAAAAAAACAGCGGTAAGGTGCCCTGTGTTACTATCGCATTCAGTACTATATCTTTTTTGCTCATAATTTTGTTAAGTCTTGAGTTCAAAGTCTTAAGTCGAATGTCTTAAGTCCCAAGTCTAATTTTGTCATCTTCTGACTTAGAACTTAAGACTTTCGACTAAATAACCATCAGTCAGTTCGCAGTTAACGCGACATTAGTAATTTCTTCAACCGTTTTAGTAGTGGCATCGCCCTCAATAAACAGTTTGGTGTATGCGGCGGCGGTTGCAAACTGCAATGTTTGCTGCGGCCCCAGGTTATTGTAAAAACCATAAATAAGCCCGGCCATAAAGCAATCGCCGCTGCCAACTTTGTCAACCACTTTGTCGGTTTCATATTGGCTGGAGTTGTATAACTTATCCCCGGTGTATAAAGCCGTATAATAGTTAATACCCTCGCCGGCGTCAAATCTGAAAGTATTGGCTACAGCCTTGCATTTGGGGTATTGGGCCATGATGGTTTCTGACGTTTTAAGCGCCTCTTTCAGGTAAATGCTTTTTTGTCCTGATTCATGAATATCCGGTGCTACCGGGATGCCGAGCATCAATTCGGCCGCCCAAACATTACCCATTACCAAATCGGCATATTTTACAAGTTGTGGCATTACATCTATAGGCTGCTTGCCGTATTTCCACAATCTTGAACGGTAATTTAAATCGACAGAAATGGCGATCCCTTTTGCCGAAGCAGCTTCCAGCACCTCCAGGCAAACATCGGCCACATCCTGGCTTATGGCCGGGCATATGGCGCTGAAATGGAACCAGGTTACCCCATCCAAAACCTCGTGCCAATTAACCTGGCCGGGTTTTAACATGGCAAATGCCGAACCTTCGCGGTCATAAATAAGGGCGTTGTTTTTAACATCCTTACCCTGGGTTAAATAATACAACCCTATCCTATCGCCCTGCTTAAATACCGGAGAAGTATCAATTTTTTTTGCCTCCAGGTGATCAATTATCTGGGCAGACAGCGCATTGTCCGGCAGGGCTGTAAAATATGCCGATGGTAATTGCCAAAGCGCCAGTGCGCTGGCTACGTTCAGTTCAGCACCGCCTATAAAAAATGGCAGTTGGTTATGGTTCAGCCATTGGCCGCCGGCATCGGGGCAAATCCGCAAAAGCAGCTCTCCAAATGAAAGGATGCGGCCTTTTGATGCTGTTATTTCAAATGGCGCGCTCATTTGCTCTGATCGAAATTAAAGTAATTTTTTGCGTTGTAGTAGCAGATATCCTGAACGATCTTGCCCGTCCAGGCGATATCGTTTGGTAACTCGCCGTTTTCGATATCATCGCCAAACAGGTTACAAACCAGCCTGCGGAAATACTCGTGCCTTGGGAAAGATAAAAAGCTGCGCGAGTCGGTAAGCATCCCGACGAGCCTGCTTAACAAGCCTATGTTGGATAGCGCATTCATCTGTTTGGTCATGCCGTCTTTTTGATCCAAAAACCACCAGGCCGAACCAAACTGGATTTTTCCTGCTACCGAGCCATCGTTAAAATTACCGGTCATGGATGCCATTAGTTCGTTATCGGCCGGGTTTAAGTTATACAGGATGGTTTTGCTAAGCTGATTGGTTGTATCCAACCGGTTCAGGAATTTAGACAAAGCCCTGCCCTGCGAAAAATCACCTATCGAATCCCAACCTGTATCCGGCCCAAGCTCGCTTAGTCCGCGGGCGTTGTTATTGCGTAAGGCACCCAGGTGCAATTGCATTACCCAGCCCTTTTCGTGGTTCCACAAAGCAAAATTATGCAGCATGGCCGATTTAAATTGCAAAGCTTCGGTTACATCAAGGGACTGGTTGCTCCTTATCTTGATAAATATATCCGCTATTTCGGCATCGGTATAATCTTCGGCATATACCTGCTCCAAACCATGGTCAGATAACCGGCCTCCGTTTGCTGCAAAATAATCGTGGCGGCCTTTTAAGGCCAATAAATAGGCATCAATAGTATTGATAGCGGTGCCTGCTATCACCTGCAGTTTATCAATGTACAAGTTTAATCCTACCAAATCATCGGCATTCATAGCCTTATCCGGCCTGAAGGTTGGCAACACCTGTACTTCGTAGCCATCGGCTTTTATTTTTTGATGATAAGCCAGATCGTCAAGCGGGTCGTCGGTAGTACATATTACCTCAACATTTTTGCTTTTGATGATATTGCGGATGCTATACTCCGGAGATTGCAGTTTTTTGCTACTCTCCTCATAAATCTGCCTGGCCGTAACCGGCGATAACAGGTCGTGAATATCAAAATACCGCTGCAGTTCGAGGTGTGTCCAATGGTAAAGCGGGTTGCGCAGTGTATAGGGTACGGTGGCCGCCCATTGTTCAAATTTTTCCAGGTCGGTTTTCTTCCCGGTAATGTAATCCTCATCAACGCCGTTGGCACGCATGGCACGCCATTTATAATGGTCGCCGTTGAGCCATACCTGGGTTATGTTTTCAAAGTTAATATCGCCGGCAATCTGGTCGGGCGGCAAATGGCTGTGGTAATCAATAATAGGTAAATCCGCGGCATATTCATGGTACAGTCGCCGCGCTGTATCGGTAGTTAATAAAAAGTCTTTATCTAAAAAGTTTTTCATCAATAGTAGGTTATGCTTTATCCAATAAAGAACGTTTAACGCCCATTTCAAGCCCCCGTAATTCGGCAAGGCCTTTCAGCCTGCCTATGGCCGAGTAGCCGTGGTAAGTTTTGTGGTTAAAATCGTCCAGCAGTTTATGTCCATGATCGGGGCGCATGGGTATGGCAATATCATCCCGGCCATCGGCCACACGTTTTTGCTGCTCCAATACAATATTCTTCATTACGGCGTACATATCGGTACTGCCGCCCAAATGCTCGGCCTCGTAAAAGCTGCCATCAGCTTCGCGCTGCACATTGCGCAGGTGCAGGAAGTGAATGTGTTCGCCTAATCGTTCTACAATTCCAGGCAAATCATTATCGGCCCTTGCCCCTAATGACCCGGTACAAAAAGTGATGCCGTTACTTGGCGAAGGGCAATAGTTAACCAGGTCGGCCAAATCCTGCTCGGTAGATACCACTCGTGGCAGGCCCAATATCGGGAATGGAGGATCGTCCGGGTGAATGCACATTTTAACGCCTGCTTTTTCGGCAGCCGGGATAATTCCACGTAAAAAATAGGCAAGGTTTTCCTTTAAACCAGCGGCATCAATATCCGCGTAGCGCTTTAAGTGCTCTTTAAATTCGGGAATGGTTAATGTTTTGTTGGTGCCTGGTAAACCTGCCATCAGGTTATTGATCAGCTGCGTACGTTCATCGGCGGTAATATTGTCAAGGTATTGTTTGGCAACCTGCTGTTGGGCGGCGCTGTAATCATCGCGGGCGCCCAGGCGCTCCAGGATATACAAATCAAATGCGGCTAAAGCTTTAGCATCGTATCTTAAGGCAGTTGCCTTGTTGGCCAGCAGGTAATCCAGGTCGGTTCGTGTCCAATCAAGCACGGGCATAAAGTTGTAGCATACAATATTGATGCCTGCCTGCGCCAGATTTTGAAGCGTAGCCACATAGTTTTGGATATATGTATCCCTATCGGCACCGGCGGTTTTTATGCTTTCGTGAATATTCACGCTCTCTACAACCGACCACCGTAAACCGGCTGCCTCAATTATATTTTTACGTTGGATGATTTCATCCAAACTCCAAACCTCGCCAACTGGGATGTGGTAAAGTGCTGTAACAACGCCGGTAGCCCCGGATTGCGAAATTGCTGTTAGTGTAACCGGATCGGCAGGGCCAAACCACCGGAATGTTTCTTCTAAATTATTCACTATAGGTTAATGGTATTGTAGTTTGAACGGGCAAATTACACATCATTAGTTTAGGATGGAAACGATATTTGCAACAATCTACGATAACGATTGCGGAGAAGCCTCGCCCTGCCCTCTCCAAAGGCTACTGTGTGTATACAAGTTTTAAGAAAACTGCAAAAGGGTGAATCTCGATCAAAAAAAGTAGAATAAATGTCTTTACCTGCGGTAAGTAGAAATGGGCATGGAAGAGGCGTTGTAAACTGCATAGATTAAATACAAACTGTGTGTACCGGAACAAATGAAACAGGATGAAACACCCTGGCACGGGGTGGTACACCCTGGCACAGGGTAGTACACTACCATCGGTTAATATTTTTAATCCAGGCGATGCGTGGTGTTAAATTCATTGAATTAATCCGGCTGTGAGGCTGTGGGTAAAAAAAAGAGCGACAGGTAAAACCCGCCGCTCTTTAAGTATTTCAACAAAATTGTCTGCTACCAGAAAACAGAGTAAAGTGCAACCACGATACCTGTAATAATTACCGCACCGGCCAAAAAGCCTTTCGAAGTTTTAAACATCGATGCGTCAATTTCAAGGCCATTGGTAACAACACCTTTGGCAGTTTCAATTTTTGATATGATGTACATACCTATAATACAAATAACAAATACAAAGCCCATACGGTCAAGGAAAGGTATTTCGTACAGTTTGGTTACTTTATCATCCTGTAAAGCCAGTTTGGAGAAACCGTATGGCGACAGGAAGCTAAGATCGGCAAAGCGTGGTAAAACTTTAAATACACACGACATAATGAAACCACCAATTGTAGCAAACAAGGCCGCGTTTGATGTAGCTTTTTTCCAGAAAAAACCAAGAATGAACATGGCAAATATACCAGGAGATACAAACCCTGTATACTCCTGGATGTACTGGAACCCTTGTTTACCTTCGCCCATCAAAGCGTTGCCGATAAAAAACGATAAAATAACGCCTAATGCCAAAGCAACGAGAACAGATATTTTACCAAGATTTACCAATTTTTTATCAGTAGCCCCGGGATTGATAGCTTTTTTATAGATATCTAATGTAAATATAGTGGCTATACTATTGGCTTTACCTGCTAAAGAAGCTACAATTGCCGCCGTTAGTGCCGCAAACGATAGGCCTTTTAATCCGGTTGGCAATAAGTTCAATAAAGATGGATAAGCTTTATTAGGATCGGTTACACCTGTTGAGCTCATCATTTCCTGATGGAACATGCCTTTTTGGTACAATAAATAAGCTGCAATACCCGGTAGTACCACAATAACAGGCATTAATAGTTTAAGGAAAGCCGCAAAAAGAATACCACCACGGGCGGTTTTAAGGTTTGCACCCAAAGCCCTTTGTGTAATATATTGGTTACAGCCCCAATAATTAAGATTGGTGATCCACATACCGCCTATTAAAACTGATAAACCAGGCAAATCCATGTAGTTAGGATTATCCTTCTTGAAGATCATGTGGAAGTGGTCTGAAGCTTCTGAATGTAATATTTTAAATCCATTTAATAAACCTGTAGTGCCCTCCTTCTCACTTAATAACGTTAACGCCAGGTAAGAAGCCATCAATCCGCCTAAAATAAGCACAGCAACCTGAATAACATCAGTGTAACCGATAACCTTCATGCCCCCAAGAGTAATAAATGCCGAGAAAACTGCGAGTAATATAATACATAACCAGATGTTGAGGCCAGATATACCACTGATAGCCAATGCACCCAGGTAAAGGATAGACATTAAGTTAACTACAATGTATAGCAACAGCCAAAATATAGCCATTATCATAGCAACCGTGCTGTTATAGCGCTGGTGCAAAAATTGCGGCATGGTGAATATCTTGTTTTTAAGATATACCGGTATAAAAAATACAGCCACAATAATCAGCGTAATTGCCGCCATCCACTCGTAAGTTGATATCGCTAAACCCATCTTGAACGCCGATCCGCTGGTGCCGATAAATTGCTCGGCAGATATATTGGAGGCGATTAATGATGCCCCGATTGCCCACCAGGTAAGCGATCCTTCGGCCAAAAAATAGTCTTTCGAGGTCGCGTCGGCATTATGCTTACGCTTGTATACCCAATAGCCATAGCTGGATACTATAACGAAGTAAATAAAAAACACGACATAATCGCCGTACGAGAGGGTTTTCAGGTTCATTGTTTGGTTAAGTTGGTTTTAATAATGTTAGATTGACAATTATAAGCTATATATAGCGATTTATCAAATTTTCTAAATATTCTTGTCGGCCACTTAATGTTTTTGGCTCGCCATTGGCTATTGCATAGTTACGCAAATCTTCTAACGATAACTTACCATCCTCAAAATCTTTTCCCGAACCTGCATCAAATGAGGCATATCTGTCGGCACGGATCTTTTTATACTCCGATTTTTGCAAAATATTATCGGCTATAACCAGGGCGCGGGCGAAGATATCCATACCACCAATATGAGCGTAGAACAAGTCAGCCTGATCTGTTGAGTTACGGCGAATTTTGGCATCAAAATTAATACCGCCGCCTTGTAAACCACCTGCTTCCAGGATAATCATCATCGATTCGGTAATTTCGTTGATATCGTTCGGAAACTGATCGGTATCCCATCCGTTTTGGGTATCGCCACGGTTGGCATCTATCGAGCCTAATAAACCCGAATCTGCAGCTACCTGCAATTCATGCTGGAAAGTATGGCCGGCCAATGTAGCGTGGTTAACTTCCAGGTTCAGTTTAAAGTCATTCAGCAAATCATATTTCTGCAAAAAGCCTAAAACGGTAGCGGCATCATAATCATACTGGTGTTTGGTTGGCTCGCAGGGTTTTGGTTCGATAAAGAAGTTTCCTTTAAAGCCTTGTTTGCGTGCGTAATCTTTAGCGGTATGTAAAAATTTAGCAAAATGCTCCTGCTCGCGTTTCATATCGGTATTCAGCAGGCTCATATAGCCTTCACGACCACCCCAGAAAACATAGTTTTCGCCGCCTAAAGCGATGGTGGCGTCAATTGCAGCCTTAACCTGTGCGCCAGCGTGGGCTAATACATGAAAATCGGGATTAGTTGCAGCACCGTTCATATACCTGCGGTGGCTAAACAGGTTTGATGTTCCCCAAAGCAATTTAACACCGCTTTCGGCTTGTTTTTGTTTGGCATATTCAACCAAAGCCTGGATGCGTCGGTCGTTTTCGTTTACATCGTTGGTATAATCTACCACGTCTACATCATGAAAACAGTAGTAAGGGATATTCATTTTGGTGATAAACTCAAACGCTGCATCCATTTTGTCTTTAGCGCGTTCTACAGCGTCGGTTTTCTCGTCCCATTCAAAAATGTGGGTTGGTCCGCCAAACGGATCGGCGCCGTTACCATTAAATGAATGCCAGTAAGCGCAGGCAAAACGCAAATGCTCGGCCATGGTTTTGCCGGCCACTACCCTGTTGGCATCGTACCAGCGAAACGCCAGCGGGTTATCTGATTCCTGCCCTTCGTAAGCTATCTGCCCTATTCCTTTGAAAAATTCCTTTTCGCCTGTGATGATTTTCATATTGTTTAATTAGTGAATTATTGAGTTAGTGAATTAGTGATTTATTGAATTTTATTAATTATTGAATTACTGAGTTATTGAATTTCGTCTGCTTTTATTGGCGGCTCCGTCCTTTTGCCTTTATCCTTTCGCCTTTAACCTAATCTCAAGTAGTTCTTTCCACTCATTATAAATAGGTTCAAAATCAACGGAAAGATCTGGTTCTATTAATTGGATGGCTTTGGTATTGCTGAATGCTTCTGACGGCGATTTGAAGATGCCTGCACCTATCCCGGCGCCTAATGCCGCGCCTACGCTGCCGTCGTTGTTGTATAGTTCAACGGGGACGCCAGTGGCGTTTACAAAAGTTTCGGTAAACAGCTCGCTTAAAAACAGGTTGCTTTTGCCGGCGCGGATGACGGTTGGGTTCATGCCGTTGCTGCGCATGATATCAAAACCATAGCGGAACGCGCATGCAATGCCCTCCTGTACCGCGCGGAAAATATGCGCCTGGGTATGCAGGTTAAGGTCGATATTTTGAAAATGGGCGCCTACCTGTTTATTGTTCAGCATGCGCTCGGCACCGTTGCCAAAGGGCAGCACGCGCAAGCCATCGCTGCCCAGGGGGGCTCTTTTTGCTTCTTCGTTGAGTTGATTGTAGCCCAAGCCTGCGCCAAAATTGTATTTGGCCCAGCGGTATAGGCTGCCCGTTCCGTTAATGCAAAGCAATACGCCCAATCGTTTCTCCTCTTCGGAATAGTTTACGTGGGCAAAGGTGTTGATGCGCGATTGCTGGTCATAAGCCAGTTGATCGCTTACACCGTATATTACGCCTGATGTGCCTGCCGTGGCAGCTACCTCGCCTGGGTTTAATACATTTAATGATAAAGCATTATTTGGCTGATCGCCCGATTTATAGGTCACCGGGATACCTGCTTTAAGGCCAAGTTTTCCGGCTACATCGCTTTTTAACGCTCCGTGTGATGAAAAAACCGGGTTGATAACCGGGAACAGGCTTTCATCAAAACCAAAATAATTGATAACATCTTTAGAGATACCGTTGGTTTTAAAATCGAAGAACACCCCTTCTGATAATGCCGATACCGAGGTGGTGATCTCGCCGGTTAGCTTCATGGCGATGTAATCGCCTGGCAGCATGATCTTGTCTATTTTAGCATAAATCCTGGGCTCGTTCTCTTTTACCCAGGCCAGTTTGGATGCGGTAAAGTTGCCCGGCGAGTTTAACAGGTGCGATAAGCATTTTTCTTCACCTATGGCGGCAAAGGCTTTATCGCCAATTTCAACGGCGCGGCTATCGCACCAGATAATGCTGTCGCGTAAAACATTCTGGTCTTTATCAACCAAAACTAAGCCGTGCATCTGGTAAGCTATCCCTATGGCGGCAATATCCTGCGGGTTGTAACCACCTTTGGCATGGCAGCGTGCCAATGCCTGTTGCGCCTGGTCCCACCACATGAGTGGCGACTGCTCGGCCCAACCGGGATGTACCGCCTTTATAGGCGATTCCTCGTCCGGAAACTGTGCCGACGTTATAATTTGTTGCGTATCAGCGTTAACAACACTAACTTTAACTGAAGAAGTACCTATATCAATCCCTAATAATAACATGGATTTGTTTTGGGTTTTAGCATGAATAGTAAAAACGGGTTTATTTTTGGGTATTTAACTTCACGAAATTAAATAAATATTTAAAATTACAATCGATTGCGTAAAATATTTTTTCCAACTTGCACTTTATAATGAAAAAGGGAAAACGCACCACCATTTATGACATCGCCGAAAAACTGGGCATAACCGCTTCGTCGGTGTCTCGCGCATTGAATAACAGCAACCAGGTAAACGAAAAAACCAAGGAGCTGATCATGAAAACCGCCGACGAACTTAACTACAAGCGTAACATCCTGGCGTCAAACCTGCGCAAGGGGCATTCCAAAACTATCGGCATTGTGGTGCCGCGCATTAATCAAAACTTTTTTGCCAACGTTATTGCGGGTATCGAGGAAGCAACCTATCAAAAAGGCTACAATCTCATCATCTGCCAATCGGGCGAATCGCATGATAAAGAGATACAGTGTGTAAATACCTTGATAAACCAAGATGTGGATTGTATTGTAATATCGGTATCGGCTGATGGCAGCGACTACCAGCACCTGCAAAACGTGATTGACCATGGCATCCAGCTCATCCAGTTCGACCGTGTGGCCGAGGAACTGGAAACCCTAAAAGTAATAAACGATAACGAACAGGCATCGTACGAAGCCGTATCGCACCTGATAGAAAGTGGCTACAAACGCATAGCCTTACTGGAAGGCCCACAAAACCTAAGCATTTTTAAACAGCGCAAAACCGGCTACCTGCGGGCCTTAAAAGCCTACAATATTGATGTGATTGACGAACTGATAGTTGAAAACGCCTGGACAAAAGAATTAGGTGCCGAAGGTACCCGCAAACTGCTCAGCCTCCCCCAGCCTCCCGATGCCATATTTGCTTCCACATCTGATTTCTCGGCCCTGGGTGTTTTGGAGGTTGCCAATGCGATGAAAATAAAGGTGCCATCTGAGTTAGGCGTTTGCGGCTACGCCAACGAAGGTTTCTCAGAAATTACCAGCCCATCCATAACTACGATAGACCAGTTTAGTATTTATATGGGCAATACGGTTGCCAACCTGTATTTCCAGGAAAAAGGTAATACCGATACCACATCCAAACCAAAAATCATCAGCATAAAACCGGAATTGATTATCAGGGGATCGACGGCGAGAAATGGGAAAGGGTAAAAAGTAAATTTATTTTCTTCATCAAACCAGATGAAGGTGTCAATGATCAAATTGTAACGCTTGCCCCAGTTTTTTGATTATCTTATTGTCAAAATATCCTGTTATCTTTATTTAACAGATCATTAGGCTATGATTTTCCCATTCAGCATAAACTATAACAGGCGATTAAAAGCAACAATAACACCTAATAACCAACATAAGGTATTGCAATATATAGTGAAGAGTATATTGGACGATAAAGCAAATAACGTTGTTGCCGAAGATATCCATGTAAGCTATAAAGGTTCGACATCTGCCAGGAGAGGGTCTTTATTCGGGAGCGTTGACGATGGGATCTTTAGTTTAATTTATAAAAATGATACATGGTGGTTGAATTATCAGATCGATATGCGTGAGCTTTTTGTTTTCACAACAATAGCCTCAACTATTATGGGCGCTTTTTCGTTGGTAAGTGGCGGTTCCTGGTGGGTAGGCATTGCCGCGTTTTTGTGGTTATGCGGTGCCAATTGGATTATCAGTTTTATAAGACACGAAACTGTAGCTACCAGTATTGCTGCGGGAATTGATGACCTGATATGCGGTAAAACTGAACTACCTGAACAAGATAAAATGACGGGGGAACTTAAAAGCTGGTTTTAGTAAGCACGTTATCCTTTAGATATTTTAATAATGCCAGCTTACCCAAGTGGGAATAGCCTATATGGCATGACGATTCAAAGCAATTCTCTCTTCTATAACAAATAATAGACATCCTCAGCGAAACCGGATTATTCTAAAAAACTCAGGATATAACCATCCGGGTCGGTAATATAAAATTCGCGTCCGTAGGGCATTTCCCTTAGTGGCTGTATAATGTTTATCGGCTGTTTTTTTATCGCTTCAAAAAGGCTGTCAATATCTACTACCGCAAAACACAGATCAAGGTGTTCGTTTTTAGCTTTGAATGCCTTTTTTTCGATAGTTCCGTAACCTAATTTAAGGTGTATTGTGTAACTACCTTTAATAATCCCGGCATAAAAATCCTCGTAACGGAAATCAATTTCGAATCCCAGTTCACGGGTATAAAAATCCAGGGAACGCTCAAGGTCGGTTACGACAAACTGCGGACTCATGCTTTTGATTTTCAGATAATTTGTACTCATTTTGATAAATTTAGAATTATGCGTTAGGCCTCCAAAAAAAAATAAAACGTAGCCATCGGTATCCGCTACCTCAAACCCACGCAATCAATTGCTATTATTATGGATTGATTTGTGAAATAAATAATACACTGGCAGCACTGTATTTTTCAAATAATGCGCCGGGTTCATCTGTAGAACTGTACGCGTCCCAAGCGGCCCATTCATGCAAAGCAGGGACTACGTTTTACCGGCGCCACAAAAATAAAGGAGATCGCCGGGTGGTCCAACAGTTCTGTTAAAAATACGATTGTTGTGCCGCATTTAAACACGCGCTAATGTAATACCGATATTGCATAACGGAGAAGACTCACCCGGCGGGGCTACGCCTACGTTCATAACCAACGTTTTCTTGTCCCCTACAACTCCTTCTCCACCACCAACCTCACCGGCCCAATCAATCCACTTTCCCTCAACGGCGAACCTTTCTCCGGACCGCTTATCGTCCAGGTTTTGCATTTGTTGATGTAAGCAAATTTGCTTACATTTGAATATGATCAAAGAATTTGAAAAATACAAGGGTATTCATCCCGGCCTGGTATTGGAGCGTGAGTTAAAAAAAAGAAAGCTCAGCAAACGCGCCTTTGCGCTTTCACTTCCCGAGCATCCGCAAACCCTCAACGCGATAACTAAAGGAATACGAAACCTAAACACCCCACTGGCGCTGAAAATTGAAAATGCACTGGGACTGGAAGAAGGATCGATGATGATGTTACAGGTTTTTTACGAGATTAAAAAACAAAAGGAAGGGCAAAACAAGCAGCATCCTGATTTTTCAATCATTCATAAGTCGCTTTTCTGGGATACTGATCTGGGTAAGATCAATTGGGAAAAACATGCCAGGTATGTAATTCAGCGTGTTTTTGAGCGCGGCACCCACGAACAGAAGCAAGAGCTGCTGCGCTTCTACGGAGCAGCCAAAATAAAGGAGATCACAGGGAGTGCCAGCATATCGGCTAAAAATAGTCCTGTTATGCCGCATTTAAACACTCGCTAATGTATTGGAATACAGTTGAAGATAAATTGAGAGACAGCCTTCTAACTTTGATGGATGCACCGGAATTGATAGACTTCCGCTTAGTAGGAGGAACCGCGCTAAGTTTTCATCTCGGCCACCGGATATCTGTGGATATAGACCTTTTTACAGACAAACCTTATGGAACTGTTGATTTTAACCGCATTGAATCAATGCTTGCACAAAAGTTCCCTTTTATAAATGGCGATTTTGGAGGCAACCCTGGAATGGGAAAATCTTACAGAATCGGTACAAATGCAGAAAATGCCGTAAAACTCGACATCTACTATTCGATGGATCCGTTTTTCCAGCCGTTTATTTTAGAGGATGGTGTCAGAATTGCCTCTATGGAAGAAATAGTGGCCATGAAAATCGACGTGGTACTGCGCGGAGGCCGTAAAAAAGACTTTTGGGACTTACACGAATTGCTTACCAAATACACCATTGATGACATGATCCAATTGCATAACAAACGTTTTCAATGGACACACAACAGGGATACCATTCTTAAGAATTTTGTATCATTCGACGCTGCCAATGAGGAGCCAGACCCCATCTGCCTCAAAAACAAAGAATGGATATTTATAATGGAAGACATTGAAAATGCTGTGACTAACCGTTAATTTTCATTATCATCAAACACTCTTTCGATCTGCATCGGTAAACACCAGTTATTCATCAAAGATTTCTTTTAGTTAATCGTATGTATAACAATGCTTCGTGATCATTCGCTAATGGCTGCGTGGACTATCTTTAATTGATATTCTAAACATTATCGGATCTATTCCCCCTTCTCCACCACCAACCTCACCGGCCCAATCAACCCACTTTCCCTCAACGGCGAACCTTTTTCCGGCCCGCTTATCGTCCAGGTTTTGCGTTTATCTTCGGGTAAGCCGGCATCATAGGCCAAGTGGTTGAACCACGTGCTGGTTACTTCCACTTTAAGCGAATTTTTGCCGGCAACAATTGCATTGGTTAAATCCAGCTGGTAAGGATTGCACCATACAGTACCGATAAACTTCCCGTTTAGCGTAACTTTGGCAATCATATTCACCGAGCCAAGGTTAATCAAAAAATGCGCACCGGGTTCAATTTTATCAATGTTAAACGTGGTGATATACGCGGCGGTACCCGAAAACGCTTTTGCCTCGGGCGATAGATCCAGATCTTTCCAGGGTTTTAATTCATTGATCCGGGTTGATTGCGGCGCGCCCCATCCTTCCGGGAAAGATAGTTCCCAGGGAGCGGTGAGGTTGGTTGTGGCAATTACTTTTGTTTGGACGGGTTTATTTGCGGCGTTTTGCGCCTGATTATGATTAAAAACCACAAAGCATGAGCCTGTCTGTGGTAAATCAAAAGTTACAGATGTACGGCCTTGTTTTTGTTCGGCTGCTACAGCCCTGGTTGTGCCATTAAGGGGATCCCACATTTCGGCAGCACCTGTATTGCGGAAATCAAGCGTGCCTTTAAATGCTTTGCCTTTTGGCGCGCATATGAAATACCAGTCGGCCCCCTCTGCTTTGCGGTGTGTCCAAATGGCGTCTCCGCCGGTAACATCAGGGGTTAATTGCATTTGTTGTAAAGCATCGGCCAGGGAAGTTCCTGATATTAAAGCGCCTTTGCCCAATTTACGCAGGCCTTTTGTTTGTTTATCACCCCAAATGTTTTTTACAGCGGTATTAAAACGGAGTTGTGATTTTTGGCCGCCGCTAAGCGTTGCCAGGTATTGTGGGGCATCGCCAACAACTGTAGCGCCGGCACGGATTAATGCCTCCAGTTTTTCTAATGTTTGCGGCAGCATATGGATGGTTGATGGCAACCATAACACCCTGTAGCTTATCCCTTCAGGCGTTACCAGCATCCCGTTTGCCACGGCAAGCCTGTTCAGCAAAACATCGGGGTTGCAATAATCATATTTAAAGCCCTCCGGGAACGGGGCGTTTTGATCGGGTTTATGGTCTATCTCGTCACCCAGATACCAAAGCACATCCGATACCGGCCTGCCACGCTCCTGTAAATAACTAACACGCGCAAAATAGCCGTTCAGCTGTGGCATATCGTCCCACCAGGTTTGCTGCCTCAGGAACGGGGTACCTATGCCCGACCCAAATGAAGTACCGGGCTTCAACGAATCGGCTTTGGGATTATGTGTATAGGTATGGTATACCAGGTGTGTTACGCCTTCAACAATGTTCACGTTGGCCACTTCCTTTAAATCCTGCCAGTGCTCGTCCCAGGTGAGCGCGAAAGATGTAAATGCTTCGGCACCCAACCGGGGTTTGCCGTAAATATGTGCGGCGGAGGCGGCCGGTTTAATGGGTTTAAAATTAAACGAGCCTACGTAGCCATTGGTAAAAGGCTGCCAGAATTCGCACATGGGTACATCGGCAAACTTGTAATATTCTAAAATATCAGCCGGAAAAACATCCCCGGCGGCAGTTTCGTACGATACAACCAGGTTGTTTTGCTTGGCCAGCTGCGCCATGCGTCCATAAAACTTATTGGTATACAAGTCGTTTAAGGTCGACCGCCAGTCGCGCAGGAATTTGAATGTGGTTTCTTGGTCTTTCAGCACATAGCCAAACAAAGCAGGGATCCATTTGCGCAGCGGGTAGGCCTCCACACGGTTAAACTCCTGTTCCATATTTTGTGTCCAGGTTTGAGTTTCGCATTCCCAGCTGTCCATCAGCATGCCTTTTAACAGGCCATCGCCCAGCACACCATTTGCTCCGGATAGCCTGCCGATATAACCGGCAAAGTGTGCGTTGGCACCGGCCTCTGAAAGTTTATTACTCTCCCAGCCAGTACCCTCTGCCGGGGCGGGGCCATTTTGCTTGCCGCTGTTTACGTGGCCTATGCGCAAAACCGTCCATTTACCGCGTGGGGCAGCCCATTTTAAATTGCCTTGCGCATCCATCATGTTGGTGATATCGCGAATCTGGGCCGGATCGATATAGCTTTTAGGCGATTGCCCGTACTTTTTGCCGTTGCGGTCGATGCTGCGCAAGGTCCACCCGGCTTCTGACTCCCAGCTATTTTTGCGGGCAGCCGAAAAGAAACGGATGAAGCCAAGGGCCATATCGTGTTTGTTTTCGATATAGAGCTTTATCGTTTTAGCACCTTTTACTTCAGTGCAGGCAAAAGAGAGCGGCCGGGTATCCTGCCAGTTCCCTTGGGGGATAGTGGTATTTAAAATATCTGTTACTTTACCGCTTGCCATGATAGCCTGCGCTTTTATTTTTACGCCGGGCTCATAATTCCAGGCATGTCCCATGCTGTTAACGCTCGGAAATTCGATGGTCCGGATGGTCACGGTATCGGCAAAGGTTACTTCAGCCCAATACGGTTCGCCTGTGGCTGCCGGTTTAAGGTGCACAGATTCTTTCGCCTGTTTCAGGAAACAATCCTCCCAAGAAATATTGCTACTGCCCTTAACAGATTGGGCTACAAGCGGCTTGCCGGTATCGCCTAACGGAGTTGGAAATGCCAGTACGGTGATATCCCTGTAATCGCGCCAGGGTTCGCTGCTGGGCTGCGGCTGGGCAAGGTGTATGTTTATTACTCCCCTCCCTCCTGCTAAATCGATTCTGCTCCAGGCTAAATGTCGCATAGCGTTGGCCGGTGTTATCCATGGCCCGCCAGCCATTGCCCATCCGGGGCAATTTTGCATGGTAAAGCGCAAACCCAGGCGGCGGCATTCCTGCGCGGTATGGCGTATAGCATCTTCCCATAACGGGCTCAAACATGCAATTTGCGGACTAACACCCGGCCAGGGCCCGCCAAACTGTCCGTGAAAAAGCTGGATGCCCGAAATTCCCGACCTTGCAATAGCTTCCAGATCGGCCGTGATGCCTTTTTTTGAAACATTACCCCCTATTAAATGAAACCAGGTTTCGGGATAGTAAACTTTTGGCGGCGACATAAAGGCTGCCTTATCATATTGGCCAAAACTGCGGTTAAGCTGCTGCGCCGGCGGCAATATTGGCGCTACCTGGGCCGTTGATGAAAAAAAACTTACCATCATCAACAAAACAGCCAACAACAGCGTGAATAATATTTTTTTTAGGCGCATCCTTTTGTTTTTGCTTATAGGTTATAAAGGGTTGGCAGCATCCATTTAAATACCTGCCGGATTTGGGTAATCTAAACTATCATTAATATTTTCCAAAACTGTCCTGTGCTGTCCTCTTTAAAATATTTTGAAAGTTATTAATTTACAGAGTGTTTTTTTTACAAAATCTCCTCCACAAATACAATACTCCACCTTAAAATACCTTCAATTCATATTCAATATCAATTAACATTTCTGTTACATTTGTGCGATATAGCTTTTAACTTTCAACCATAATTTATATCACAACTATGGATGACTTTATAGCAGCAAGGTCGCAAATGGCCTTATCCTTAGGGTTTCACATCATCTACTCCTGTATCGGTATGGTTATGCCTGTTTTTATGGCCATATCGCATTATAAATGGATAAAAACCAAAGACCCGGTTTACAAAAATGTAACTATCGCCTGGAGTAAAGGCGTTGCTATTTTTTTTGCTACTGGTGCAGTATCGGGCACTATGTTGTCGTTTGAGTTGGGGCTGCTTTGGCCGGGTTTTATGAAACATGCCGGGCCTATTTTCGGGATGCCATTTTCGTTAGAAGGAACAGCCTTTTTTATTGAGGCGATAGCCCTGGGCTTTTTCCTGTACGGGTGGAACAAATTGAACACCTGGTTTCATTGGGTTACGGGTATTGTGGTGGGTGTAAGCGGGATAGCATCGGGCATATTGGTAGTGGCGGCCAACTCCTGGATGAACAGCCCATCGGGGTTTGATTACGTAAACGGCAAATACCTCAATATAGACCCGTTAAAGGCCATGTTTAACGAGGCCTGGTTTTCTGAAGCACTACACATGACGATAGCGGCATTTTCGGCAACGGGTTTCGCTGTAGCCGGCATCCACGCGCTGATGATCTACCGGAAGCAAAATGTGGCCTTCCACACCAAATCATTTAAAATAGCCATCGTATTTGGTGCGGTTGCGGCCATTTTACAGCCCTTAAGCGGCGATATATCTGCCAAAGGAGCAGCTAAACGGCAACCTGCTAAACTGGCCGCTATGGAGGCTTATTTCCATACACAGGAATATGCGCCGCTGGTTATTGGCGGTATACCGGATACGGCCACTAAAAAAGTTAATTATGGTCTGGAGATACCCGGCCTGCTGAGTTTTTTAGTTCACGATGATTTTAAAACGGTTGTAAATGGCCTGGATAAAATCCCGGTTAAAGATCAGCCGCCTGTTGCAATAACGCATTATGCTTTCCAGGTGATGGTGGGTATTGGTACTTTGATGATGTTTATCGGCATCTTGTACTTTATAGCCCTGTGGAAGAAGAAAGAATGGTTAAATAAACCGTGGTTTTTAAAGCTGTTTATTATTGCCACGCCAACGGGTTTTATAGCCTTAGAGGCCGGCTGGACAGTAACCGAAGTTGGCCGCCAGCCGTGGATTATCCAGGGTGTGATGCGTACCAGCGAGGCGGTTACCAAAATGCCGGGCATCCAGTATACATTTTACCTGTTTACATTTATTTACTTCACCCTGAGCGTATTTGTTATTTTCCTGCTGAAAAGACAGATCCAAATGGTGCCCAAATTGTACGACAAATAACCTGCTGACACTATGTTATACATCGTTATATTATTTTTATTTGCATCCATTACCCTGTACTTCTTATTGGGCGGGGCCGATTTTGGCGCCGGTATCATCGAGCTTTTTACATCCGATGATAATAAGCACCGCACCCGCAAAACCATGTACCAGGCCATTGGTCCCATCTGGGAAGCTAACCACATGTGGCTCATTATCACGGTGGTAATATTATTTGTAGGCTTCCCGGATATTTACAGCCAGATGTGTACCTACCTGCATATCCCACTACTTATTTTGTTATTAGGCATCATTGCGCGTGGTACTGCTTTTACTTTCAGAAACTATGATGCCATTAAAGGCGAAAGAACACAAAACCTTTATAACCACCTGTTTATATACTCAAGTTTTGTTACACCAATGTTCCTGGGTATTATAGCCGGTAGCGCATTATCTGGTCAGATTGATCCAACAGCCAAAGATTTTGTTCATGCCTATATTTTCAGCTGGTTAAATTGGTTCTCGGTGGCTGTAGGCCTGTTTACCGTGGCGCTTTGTGGTTTCCTGGCAGCCATTTATATTGTGGGAGAGACGGACAGTATTGACGACATTAAACGCTACATCAAAAAAGCAAAGATATTTAACGTGGTAGCCGTTATTTGCGGGGGGCTGGTTTTTATAGCTTCAGAAATTGAGCATGTTGGCTTATCCAAATGGATTTTCGGCAATACCATTAGTTTGGTAGCCGTAATAGCTGCCACTTTATCACTCGTACTACTTTGGTTTATTATCTCCGAACAAAAGAACAGGCAATGGATAAGACTATTGGCAGCTTTCCAGGTAAGTATGATCCTGATATCGGTAGGGTCGACACGTTTCCCAAGGTTTGTGATATTCAAGGGCGGCAGCTCAATGTCATTACTCACAGACCATGCAACCGTAAATACCATAGATGATTTGGGGATTGGCTTATTGGTTGGCAGTATGTTTATATTGCCGGCATTGGGGTATTTGTATTATAGCTTTCAGCGGAAGGAAAAGTAATTTTTTTCTGAACTGAATTTATTGAATTAAGGAATTATTTGAATTTTTAAATTTTGGAAAATTCCTTAATTCAATAAATTCGAGTTCAAACAAATAATTTTCAAATCTTCAAATTCTAAAATTTTCAAATCAATTAATCCTCCTCCATCTTCGAGTGCATCCGGGTATCCCTCATGGTCACGTAAAGCACCAGCGATAGAGCGATGCACACGGTTACATACCAGTAAAACCATTGGGCGTGGTGCGCCGTTTTAAAACCCAATGCAATGTATTCGGCCGAGCCGCCAAATATAGATACCGCTATGGCGTAGGGGAAACCGACACCAAGCGCACGTATGTTTGCAGGGAAAAGTTCGGCCTTCACAACAGCATTAATTGAGGTATATCCGCTAATAATGATAAGTGCTACCAAAATAAGACTGAATGCAATCCAGCCGTCTTTTGTGCCTCCCAATAATGTGAGTATCGGGATAGTTGTTATTGTACCTAAAACCCCAAAGCCTATCAGCAATGGTTTGCGCCCGATGTTATCAGATAACAAACCAAAAAGCGGCTGTATCAGCATAAAAACCAGCAACGTAAGGCTTGAAATTAAGGTAGCTTCGGCTTTGCTAAAACCGGATGTATCTACCAAAAACTTTTGCATATACGTTGTAAAGGTGTAAAATGCCAATGTACCTCCTGCCGTAAGGCCTATAACTGTTAGTACAGCCTTTGGGTGTTTGGCCAGTTCGGCAATAGTGCCGTTTATCGTACTGGTTTTTTCTTTGGCAAACGAAGCTGATTCCTGCAAACTACGGCGCAGATACATCGTAATCACAGCCAGAAAAGCCCCGATGCCGAAAGCGATGCGCCAACCCCAGTCATGTAACTGTTGCTCAGTTAAAAATATTCGTTGCAATAAAACTAATAATCCCAGGGCAAGCAGCTGGCCCATAATGAGGGTTACATATTGAAAGCTGGAATAAAAACCCCTGTGTTTGCGGCCTGCCATTTCGCTTAAATAAGTCGCGCTTGTACCATATTCGCCGCCAACACTCAGGCCCTGTATAACACGGGCCAGCACCAACAGCAGCGGCGCAGCAACACCAATAGTTTTGTAACCCGGCGTTATGGTAATAATAAGCGAGCCGAGGCTCATGAGCAGTACCGATATGGTCAGCGCCTTTTTACGGCCATGTTTATCGGCATATGTACCCATCAGCCACCCGCCTATCGGCCGCATCAGAAAACCAAGGGCAAATACACCCGCGGTATTTAATAGTTGGGCTGTCTGGTCGCCTTTGGGAAAAAACGAGCTGGAGAAATAAAGCGAAAATGCCGAGTATACATACCAATCATACCATTCAACCAGGTTTCCTAACGATCCGCCAATTATTGATTTGATACGGCCGCCTGTTGTTTTAACGGTAACATGGGATGTATTAGTCATATTTTGCTTAAAAAAAATAAACGCATAAATGTACCATAATCAAATTAGCGTACAAAAAACTTAATCAACCTAATCTAACTAAATCAACTACTCACTATATTTAAAGCATGCTTTTTACCGAAGATTTTTTGCATTACGTATGGAAATTCCGCCTGTTTGACCGCTCAGATTTGCGAACGGAAGATGGCGAGGCACTGGAAATATTCTCCACGGGTATTCACAACAGCGATTCCGGCCCCGATTTTCATAACGCCCGGATTAAAATTGGAGAAACGCTTTGGGCTGGAAATGTGGAAGTACATCTTTCGGCTTCCGATTGGCAAAAGCACGGACATACTACCGATGAAGCTTATAATAATGTGATTTTGCATGTTGTTTATAACAACGATTTACCGTTAAAGCTAAATAACGAGCAAACAGTACCTACCCTGCAATTAAATAACAGGGTACCGGCCGAATTATATGGCCGTTATCACCAGATGATATTCGGCAACCAAACTATCATACCATGTGAAGCCAGTATTGGCGCAGTTGACGGCTTAATTATGCACAACTGGCTTACCCGTGTTTTGGTGGAAAGGATGGAAAAAAAATCGACTGCCGTAATAGCCGCCCTTGCCATTAACCGGGGCGATTGGGAAGAAACGTTTTACCAGTTTTTAGCCGCCAATTTTGGATTTAAAACAAATGCCCTGCCCTTTGAACTGCTGGCAAAATCGTTACCGCAACTTACACTGGCCAAAAACAAAAATAACCCGATGCAAATTGAAGCGCTCATATTTGGCCAGGCAGGTTTTTTAGAGGGCGACCTAAACGATGACTATCCCGTTAAGTTAAAAAAGGAATATGATTACCTGCGAAAGAAATACAGCCTTAAACCAATAGAAAACCATTTGTGGAAATTTATGCGCTTAAGGCCTCCCAATTTCCCAACCATCAGGCTCGCCCAATTTGCCGCGCTGATTGTTAGTGCCAATCACCTGTTTTCGAAGATATTGGAGATAAAGGATATCGATGCCTTACGCAACCTGTTTGCATCCATTAAAACAAACGAGTATTGGGACAATCATTACCGTTTTGATGTAGTTTCAAAACCATTGCCTAAAGTTATGGGAGCGGCTTCGGTTGATATATTGCTTATCAATACCCTTGCCTTGTTCTTGTTTAGCTATGGCAAACATCATCAGCAACAATATTATATCAGCCGCGCACTAAAACTTTTAGAAAATTTACCGGCCGAAAAGAACAATATTACCGCAGATTTTGTTAACTTAGGGGTGAAAATTACTAATGCATTTGAATCGCAGGCACTGCTCGAACTAAAAAATAACTATTGTAATTACAAGAAATGCCTGCAATGTGGCGTTGGTAATAAAATATTAAAGCTCAGCTGACATGATACAAAGAATATTAACTTTTTTTGAGCGCTACTCCTTTGGTGTATGCACCTATCTCGGCGAAAAATTTAATGTTTCGATAGCAAAGATCCGTTTGTTTTTTATTTACTCATCCTTTTTAGCGGTAGGCTTCCCCCTTATATTCTATTTCTTCGCAGGCATTGTGCTCGATATCCGTAGTTATGTAAAACGCACCCACACCAGGGCTACTGATCTTTAACAGGAATTAAGGATTGGGAGGATTGACTGGATTTTATCTCTTTTACAACGCGATGCATTTAGTATCACGTTTTTTGTTTGTAAATCTTAAAATCATCTTTCCCGTTTTTATGCGCTAAATGCCTGGCCAACTGCAATAGCCAATGCTATACCTATAGCAATGTTGTGGAGCGCTATGCCCAGGGCCAGGCCTATAGTAATACCAATTGCTAAATACGATGAGTTAATGATTTTCATTTACTTATAATAAATTTTTCCTGCTGACATGCCTTTGTCGTTAAAGCCTGATAAATTTACAATATAACTTAAGTAATATCAATGAAAGATAATCCTGTAGCCCGGTTGCGAATGTATAACCAATACATCAGCAACCCTGTTTTCAGCAAACCGGAGGATGTTGTTAAAAACATGGTAGCCATGCAGGCCCAGGATTATGCCGGGGCAAAATGGGCCGTTGGGATACGTATGACGTCGGCAAAAGAAAGTGTTGTTGAACAAGCAATTACCGATGGCGGCATATTGCGTACCCACCTGCTGAGGCCTACCTGGCATTTTGTTGCACCCGGGGATATCCGTTGGATCCTGGCGCTTACAGCGCCACGTATACATGCCATTAATGCGGGCATGTATAAAAAATTCGAACTGGACAGTGTTGTATTTAATAAAGCCAACAAAGTATTTATTAAAGCCATGCAAGGCAATAAACAACTCACCCGGGCAGAATTAACCGACGCGCTAACCAGAAATCATATCCCAACCGACGACTTACGCTTTACCCTTTTACTGATGCATGCCGAACTTGACGGCGTTATTTGCAGTGGTGGCCGCATTGGTAAACAATTTACCTACGCCTTGCTTGACAACCGGGCGCCGACAACCCCATTGCTAACCCACGACGAAGCGCTAACTAAACTGGCAACGGGCTTTTTTAATACGCGGGGGCCAGCTACCGTACACGATTTCGCCAACTGGTCTGGGCTTACTGTTACAGATGCGGCTACCGGGTTGGAGCATGTGAAAGCCCTATTGATAAGCGAAGTAATAGATGGAAAAACTTATTGGATGTCACATCATACAGAAGCCATTCCGGCTAAAAATAAAGCATACTTACTGCCAGCTTATGATGAATTTGCGATAGCTTATAAAGATCGTGACGCACTTGTTGTGCCCAAATACAAGGAGCAAGCGCGTTACGTAATCTTCGATCCGGTTATTGTTATCGACAACCAGGTTGTCGGCAATTGGAAACGGACGATAAAACCTAATGCTCTCAATATCAGATACAATCTGTTTGGAAAGCTGAATAAAACACAGGATAAGGCTTTAGAGGCTGCTACAAAAAAGTATGAGAATTTTTTATGATAGACGGTATTTAGCAGGAAGTAATGAAAATCTTTGCGGCTTAGCCTTTTTGCGCGAAAAAAAGCGTTTGGGAAAATTGTCCATGTACTAACGAAATTCATCCATGTTATAGCTTTGCTGTTGTGTGCACTTTTGTATTGTCAATAACGACAAACAAAAACATACTACAATGGCACGTTTAAAAGCATTAAGTCCTGACGAAGCAACAGGCAAAACCAAAGAATTATTTTCTGCTATACAAAGCAAATTGGGTGTTGTACCTAACATGATGCGCACCATGGGCAATTCGTCGGCCTTATTAGAGGGTTACCTGAACTTTAGCGGCGCACTGGCACATGGCAAGCTTGGGGCAAAAACCGGTGAGCTGTTGGCCATGGCCGTATCAGAAAAAAACAATTGTGATTACTGTTTATCTGCACATAGTTACATTGGTGAAAAGCTGGCACATATTGACGCCGCAACTTTAACCGATGCCCGTAACGCGAATAGCCAGGATGCTAAAACAGCTGCGGCCCTGCAATTTGCAACAATCTTAACAGCTAAACAAGGTCTGGTAAACGATGCCGACGTTGAAGCGGTAAAAGCCGCCGGTTTTACTGATGGCGAGATAGGCGAAATTGTTGGCCACGTGGCATTAAATGTTCTGACCAACTATTTTAACAATACCGCCAAAACCGACATCGATTTCCCGGTTGTAAACGCCTATAACGCTGTTGAAGCCTAATAAAAAGAATCAAGAGGCAAGAATTAAGAATTAAGACAGCTCCATTTTTTTTCATCTTGATTCTTGCCTCTTGATTCTTACTTCTCGCCTCTCTTTCACTACTTTTATCAACTTTAAAACAATGTCATCATGGAAAACAAACGCTATCCCCTCCCTCCTTTTAATATGGAAACAGCCCAGCAGAAAGTGCAGGCTGCAGAGGATGCCTGGAACACCCGCGACCCTGAAAAGGTGAGTCTTGCCTATACCATTGATACCGAATGGCGCAACCGCACCGATTTTATAAATGGCCGCGAAGAAGTTAAACAGTTTTTAACACGGAAATGGGAAAAAGAACTGGATTATAAACTAAAGAAGGAACTTTGGGGTTTCCGCGAAAACCGCATGGCTGTAAGGTTTGAATACGAGTGGCACGACCACACCGGGCAGTGGTACCGCAGCTATGGCAACGAACTTTGGGAATTTGACGAGCACGGCTATATGCAAAAACGTTTTGCCAGCATTAACGATATGCCTATTGCCGAAACCGACAGGAAACTGTTTTAAAACCAGGGTTATGAATTACGCGCAAATTGCTTTTACCGATGCCGTAAAGGGTTTCCAGGAACGCTACGGCAGCCGGGCCGGTTATGCACGGCAGCAGGAATTTAAATACACCGATGGTTTTACCGAAAGCGAAGAGGATTTTATAAGCCGGCAGGATAATTTTTACATGTCAACTATTAGCGAAAGTGGTTATCCTTATATACAGTTTCGCGGCGGACCAAAAGGCTTTTTAAAGGTGTTGGATCATGAAACCCTGGGCTTTATTGATTTTGGAGGCAACAAGCAATACATCTCCGCAGGTAATTTGGCTACTCACAACAAGGTAGCTTTATTCCTGTTAGACCAGGCTGCAAAAGCCCGGCTTAAGATTTTTGCAGAAGCGAGTATTTTAGATATCGATAATAACGCCGAATTGTATGATAAGCTAAACCTGCCGGATTATAAATTCAAGCCCGAAAGAATTATCCTGCTAAAGGTGACAGCCTACGATTGGAACTGCCCGCAACATATTACCCCAAGGTATACCCTTGAGGAGATTCAACACGAGTTTGCAACCCAACACGAATACATCAATAAATTGAGAGCGGAAAACCACGCACTTAAAGCCCAGTTAGCATCAAAATAAATGACCGATAGCCAAAATACGTTTACCCTGGTTGATCCTTTAACCGGGAATCTTGCCTTTAAACTTTTTTTATTTGAGGATAACAGTTATTTCGACCATTTACAGCGCAATAATTATTTTTCGGTTATCTGGGTAAAAGAAGGATCGGGCAGGTTAAAATCTGATTTTTCGGAATATGGCTTTGAAAAGGACAACCTGCTGGCTTTTACGCCCTATCAGCCCTTTATGCTTTCTACAGCGCAAGCTATTAACGGCGTAGCTATTCAGTTTCACCCCGATTTTTTTTGTATCCATAAGCATCATAAAGAGGTATCGTGCAGCGGTATTTTGTTTGATAATATTTACCATCCGCCATATATAAAAATCGACGCCACCAGTGCCGCTACCTTTGATATGGTGATAAACCAGGTAAAAGCCGAGATGCAAAACAAGGGTATGGCCCAATTTGATATCCTGGTATCGTATCTGAAAATTTTTTTAATCACGGCCTCCCGCCTAAAATCCGAACAGCAGGCTTTGGACAGGGATCCCGACAAAGTAAACAAAGAGCCATTTGTTTTACAAAGTCTCCAGGATGCTATCGAAATACATTACAAAACCAAGCACAGCGCGAGCGATTATGCCGATATGCTTAACATTTCGGCAAAGGCGCTTGCCCGTATCACCAAAAGCCATTTTAACAAAACCATCAGTAACCTGATTGCCGAACGCATTATCATAGAGGCTAAACGCGAATTGTATTTAACCAATAAACCTGTGAAAGAAATTGCATGGGAATTAGGATATGAAGACGAATACTATTTCAGCCGTTTTTTTAAAACCAATGCCGATGTATCGCCACAAATGTACCGCGATACAGTAGGGTTTGGCAGGGCAAGTGACAATCAGCTGGTAAATTAAAAACTAATCCGTTTATATTTGGTTTGATTTTTAAAACATCAACCACCATGCCCGAACTACCCGACCTGCAGGCCTTCAGCCACAACCTTGATAAAAAACTTGGCGGCAAAACCGTTAAGGAAGTCGTTATAGTTAATGCTAAAAAGCTTAATGTAAGCCATCAGCAACTAAAAGACACCCTTGAAGGACAAAAGCTGGATAAAGTGTACCGCGAAGGTAAAGAGCTTTATTTTAAATTCAATAAACGTGATATACTGGCCCTGCACCTGATGCTGCACGGAAAATTGTTTTTATTTGATGGAAAAAACGAAAATAAATACCCCATCATCGAGTTACATTTTACCAATGGAACAGGCCTTGTGCTAACTGATTTCCAGGGCATTGCCAATCCCACTTTAAACCCGGAAGAAAAAGAATCGCCGGATGCCATGGCAATTGACACTGATTTTTTAAAAACACGGTTAGTTAAAACCAAAACCAACATAAAAACTGTTCTATTAGATCAAAAGATCATCCGGGGTATTGGCAATGCCTACGCTGATGAAATATTGTGGCATGCGGGTATCTCCCCTTTTTCGGCAAGCAACAAAATACCCGAAGCCAAGCTTAAAGATCTTACTCATTCCATTCACGATGTTTTAAAAGATGCGGAAAAGGCGATCCTTAAATCAAATCCGGATATCATCAACGGGGAAGTTCGCGACTTTATGCTTATTCATAACTCAAAGAAAACCCACAGCCCAAAAGGTGCAGAGATCAAGGTTAAAGAAGGATCGAGAAAAACTTATTATACCGATGAGCAGGAATTGTTTGAGTAGTTATAGGTTGTAATAGATAAATATAATATAGCAATGCTGAGTAGTACAATCCGCGGATTCTGAACGAGGAATGACATACAATAAGAGAATTGTCATCCTGAACGTAGTGAAGGATCTATTTGCGAACTTTTCCGTCGGCGATGCCTGTCGGTTAACAGATTCTTCACTCCGTTCAGAATGACAAAGGGGTTATTTATAACATGTTACGGGTAGGTACGAAAGATCTATTCGCGAACTTTTCCGTCGGCGATGCCTGTCGGTTAACAGATTTTTCACTTCGTTCAAGAAGTAGTTCTTCACCCTGTTCAGAATGACAAAGGGGTTATTTATAACATGTCATGGGTAGGTACGAAGGATATATACGCGAACTTTTTTATCGGTCATGCAAAGCTGATAGATCCTTCGTTCCTCAGGATGACAGGGAAACTTGAATGTGTCATGGGTAGCCCTGTTGACGCATAGCGGGCAAAGGCTCTATCGCCCAACCCCTTCTACAGGCTCAGGTGATAGAGCAATTATATGCGTAAGGTAACAAGCTAACACTATTATTAATTGTCGTTTTCTACTTCAACTTCTTCACCAACACATTAAAATCTGCACCAACAACCGGTATCTTCTTCCATTTGTCGATTCCGGGCTCTTTGTGGAAAGTGCCACCATTTAGCAACCCGCAGGCAAAACTTATTTCGGATCCATTTTTAGTGGTCAAAAACTCAATGGAAACCAGGATCTGCCCGGATACTACAACATTATAAGGCGAGAGGTCGACGGTTACCAATTGGTGCCCGCCATTTTCATATTTGGGTATGGTTCCTTTTATTTCTGCAACAACAAGATTGGTGTCTGCTGGCAGCTTGCCGTTCATTTTATACACATTCACTTTAAAAGGAACACTGTCGCCTGATTGGTTGGCCGCATGAAAGTTAAGCTTTAGTAATTGAACCTGTTTGCGGCCGGCGTTCGTCTGAATTCCAACCTGCCTGCCTTTTACTGCCGAAAAGGAGTTGTTTGCCGATCCTTCGCGGGGTTTGTTACCTATTGTTTTGGTATTATCCTGTGCAAAGCTGCTTATTGCAAGCAAACAGAATAAACAGCTAAGAAACGATTTTAAAATAAATGTTTTTGACGATAGATAAACCGGTGTTTTCATGGTATTTATATATAATTTAAACAGGAGACGATACCATGTCCAAATTGGTTGCATGACAAAATCTTAATTCCATTTAAATTATTGATGCTTTTTAAAGCTTTATATAAACAGATTGATAAAGAACAGGAAGCAGCCTTTTTTTGGGCTATATGATAAACACCTGTAACCAACAATTGAAATCTATCTCCTAACCATTTTATAATGCATCATGCCTGCTTCTTCAAACTCCGGCCCCGACTGCTCAAAACCAAACCTGGTATATAGCGAAACCGCTTGCACCTGCGAGTGTAGGTAAATGTAATCTGCTTCGGCCGGTAAGGCTTCCAGCGCCGCATTTACAAGAGCCTGGCCAATACCCTGTCCCTTGAATTTTTGCAATACAGCAAATCGTTCTAATTTATAGCCTTTTTCGGTTTTCCTAAAGCGGCAGGCACCGGCCGGTTCACCATTCACCGTTGCCAAAAAATGCGTGGATTCATCATCAAATTCAACCTCAAGCTCTGGTGGGCAATCCTGGCCAATAACAAATACTTCATATCTGATGGCTGATGCCTTGTCCAGGTCTGCTTGTTCAGTTGCTTCTTTTACTTCGGTTTTTGAGGGCATTGGTGTAATGTGGCTTGGTTTTTAGATGCTCTAATTTACTATTATGGTTTGCTTCGGCAGCATCAATGGAGTGTGTGCAGGTAATATCATCTTCCAATTCGGCAAGTTCCGATAATTGTACATAAAACTTGTGCAGCTGGTCAAGTTCCTGCTCATTCAGGTCTTCAATATCAACCATCCGGTTACTTGCGCCCTGGTGCGAGGCCAGCAACTCATTCAGCTTTAAATGTATGGCTTTTGAGTCTTTATTTTGCGATTTCTGGATCAAAAAAACCATCAGAAAGGTAACTACAGTTGTGCCGGTATTAATTATCAACTGCCAGGTATCCGAGTATTTGAATATAGGGCCGGTTATCCCCCATACAATAATTATAGTAATAGCACCTATAAATGCTGTTGAGCTGCCGGTGGCAATAGTTGCCCAGTTGGCAAACCGTTCAAATAAATTTTTTTTCTTTTTTGCGACCTTGGCCATTTTTTGTAGATTTTTAAATTTGGTGGATCACTTCGTTAAACAACAAAGCGCCGGTACAACAAATGTACAGGCGCTTTGTTAGTTTTTAATGAATATTATAATTTGCTGGTCGCGTCGATACAATTAAGGTCTTCGAAAGCGGCGGCAAGTCTTTTAACAAAATTTTCTTCGCCTTTACGTAGCCATACGCGCGGATCATAATATTTTTTGTTTGGAGAATCTTCGCCATCAGGGCTACCAATTTGCGATTGCAGGTATCCTTCTTTTGATTTATAATAATCTTTAATACCTTCCCAGTATGCCCATTGCATATCGGTATCAATATTCATTTTAACGGCACCATATGAAATAGCCTCACGGATTTCTTCCTGGCTTGAACCGGAACCACCGTGGAACACAAAGTTGATAGGTTTTTCTTCGGTTAAGTTGAATTTTTGTTTTACATACTCTTGTGAGTTATGCAAAATAACAGGTTGCAATTTAACGTTGCCTGGTTTGTACACACCATGTACGTTACCAAAAGCAGCAGCCACTGTAAAACGTGGGCTCACTTTTAATAAGTGCTCATATGAGTAAGAAACCTCTTCTGGCTGGGTATATAAACGTGAACTGTCAACATCAGAGTTGTCAACGCCGTCTTCTTCGCCACCGGTAACGCCTAATTCAATTTCAAGTGTCATGCCCATTTTGGCCATACGCTCCAGGTATTTAGCAGATATCTCGATATTTTCTTCGATTGGTTCTTCAGAAAGATCAAGCATATGCGACGAAAAAAGTGGTTTGCCTGTTTCAGCAAAAAACTTCTCACCATGATCTAACAAGCCGTCAATCCACGGTAATAATTTTTTTGCGGCGTGGTCGGTATGCAAAATTACGGCAACACCATAATGTTCGGCCAGCAAGTGAACATGCTTTGCAGCCGATACACCACCTAAAATACAGGCTTGCAGTTTTGAATTATCTAATGATTTGCCGGCGTAAAATTGTGCACCACCATTTGAGAGCTGAATAATAACCGGGGAATTTACCAGCTTAGCTGTTTCCATAACCGCGTTAATAGTATTGGTACCTATAACGTTTACCGCCGGCAAAGCAAACTGATGCTTTTTAGCTGCTTCAAACAGTTCCTGCACCTGATCGCCGTGCAGAACACCTTTATAATTTTTTAAATCCATGAGCTTTTATTTGGGCCTCGAAGTTATAAAATTTCTTTGTTTTTGATAAGAAATGTTACTATTAATAGTTGAATATTAACATTTTGTTCAGCAAAATTGGTAAAGTATATCAAAACGATAGTAAAAATGGAGTAAACTGGCCAAAGTGCGCTATTTTGTTAAAGATGAGGCGCATTTTTTACAAATTTCACATCAAACTACCCATCAAAGTTTTTGTTAAATAATTTGACTTTGTAAGTTTTTACAACTGTTACTACTTGTTTTAATATTTTTCGTTTCTTTGTAGTCAATTGAAAGAGTTAGACATAGATATGGCGTGGTTTAAACGAGAGTTGAAAGGGATAATTACGACTACTGAGGAAAAGAAGGAAACCCCTGATGGTATCTGGAATAAATGCCCTAATTGTAAGAAACCTTTACACTATTCAGAGCAGGTTGAAAATCAATATGTTTGCCATTACTGTGGCTTTCACCTGCGTATAGGTTCAAAAGAGTATTTTTCTGTTTTGTTTGATAATAACGAGTTTACAGAATTATTTGCCGATTTGACATCAGGCGATCCCCTGCATTTTGAAGACACCAAAAAATATACTGATAGACTGACAGAAACCCAGGCAAAAACCGGTTTAAAAGATGCTATCCGTGCAGGTGTTGGTAAAATTGACGGACAAGACATTGTGATTGCCTGTATGGATTTTAATTTTATCGGTGGTTCGATGGGTTCGGTGGTAGGCGAAAAAATTGCCCGCTCGATAGATCACAGTATAGCTAACAGGATTCCTTTCCTGATGATATCTAAATCTGGCGGTGCAAGGATGATGGAAGCAGCGTTTTCATTAATGCAAATGGCCAAAACATCTGCAAAGCTGGCTTTACTGTCACAAGCTAAAATCCCTTACATCTCTTTATTAACCGACCCTACAACAGGTGGAGTTACAGCATCATACGCTATGCTGGGCGACATCAATATTGCCGAGCCTGGTTCATTGATTGGCTTTGCCGGCCCCAGGGTTATTAAAGAAACCATTAAAAAAGATTTGCCTAAAGGTTTTCAGACAGCTGAGTTTGTTCAGGAACACGGTTTCCTTGATTTTATAGTTGACCGCAGGGAAATGAAAGAGAAACTGGCTTCGTTTTTAAAGATGATGAAAAACTAAGTTTCGTGTGATATGATATAATAAAAAAGGCCCGAATCGGGCCTTTTTTATTTAAAATGATTTTTATAGCTACTTACTTCTTATTTCGCAAAAAAAGCAGCAATGCGCTTGCCAAAGGCAACTGTTAAAATACCCACAAATACCTTTGTTATCGATGATATTACCGCGTTTTGATCGTTTTCGTTGGAGATGTTATATAAACGATACAGCAAATCAGGAACGGTATTAACAATAAGCAAACCGCCAATGATAATAAGCGCTATTTCGTATATTACTTTTCTATCGGCAAACAGTTTTACATTTTCCTGCTTATCTGCACTATTTGTAATAAGCCTGGTAATTAGTTTTGTGCCGGCTATTAAAAAGATGGATAAGGCCAGCATAAACACAAAGTTTATGATATTTAGCCAAAACAGGTTCATTTGCTCAGTAGCATGATCGGAACCCGAAATAGCGCTGAATGTTTTTAAGAACGTGAAAAAACCGGGGACTTTGGATAGGTTGGAAACCAGCAGGTACACACCAAGTATCTTTATGGTTATTTCATAAATATCGGATTTCTTCATTTTTTAATTTAGCGTATGGTTTATAATTAATCGGGACGACTAAGATAAACAAATGCGCTACATATCCATGAAAATCAAACCTCAATCCAAATAATAATGCCTTATCTGGTTTAACCCATGATCCAATTCATAAACCCAGGGTGTAGCCGTGGGGATTTCAAGTTGGGTTACCTGCTCATCGGTAAGGCAATCTATATATTTAATTAACGACCGCAGGCTGTTGCCATGGGCAACTACAATTACCTTTTGGTTACGCCGCATGGCACTTACAATCGTTTCGTTCCAAAAGGGCAATACCCTATCCATGGTCTCACTGAGGTTTTCGGTCAGTGGTAGCTCACGGTCTGTTAAATCTTTATAACGTAAATCATGACCAGGAAACCGCGGATCGTCACGGGTTACGGCCGGCGGATGCTCGTTAGGATCGCGGCGCCATTTTTGAACCTGTTCGGCGCCGTATTTGGCTATGGCCTCATCTTTGTTCATTCCCTGTAAAGCGCCGTAAAAACGTTCATTCAGTCGCCATGATTTCTCAACCGGAATCCATAAATGATCCAACTCCTCCAATATAAAATGCATCGTTTTAATGGATCGTTTCAAGTACGAGGTAAAACCAACATCAAAGTTATAACCATTTTTTTTAAGGATCTGCCCTGCTTTGTGGGCTTGCTGGTAGCCATTTTCGGATAAATCGACATCCTCCCAACCTGTGAAACGATTTTCGAGGTTAAAAATGCTTTCGCCGTGGCGTATCAATACTATTTTTTGCATAGGTACTTGCTTAACGCAAAAATAAGGGTAGAGTTGTAAATAAAATTGTAAAATATTCATAAATCAATTAGCTTGCATTATAAACCAAATAATTCTAAACCAATATGATCCCTACTACACCTGCCCCTGTAAAGGATGGCATCGCTAATCCGGCTCCGCTTGGGCTTTGCGCCTTCGGTATGACAACCGTTTTATTAAACATTCATAACGCCGGTTTTTTTGAAATGAACAGCATGATACTGGCTATGGGCATTTTTTACGGCGGCCTGGCCCAGGTTATTGCAGGCGTTATTGAGGCAAAAAAAAATAACACATTTGGGCTAACCGCATTTACATCCTATGGTTTTTTCTGGCTATCGTTGGTTGGTCTTATTGTAATGCCAAAACTCGGTTGGGCCACTGCACCATCTGAAGGCGCTATGTGTGCTTATTTAGCCGTTTGGGGGGTATTTACTTTTCTGTTGTTTTTTGGTACATTAAAGTTAAACCGCGCATTACAGTTTGTTTTTGGCTCGTTAACCATATTGTTTTTTTTATTAGTGGCAGGTGATGCTACCGGCAACCCCACCATAAAGCACCTGGCTGGTTATGAGGGTATTATTTGTGGCGCATCGGCCATTTACACAGGTATTGCCAACGTATTAAATGAAGTTTACGGTCGTGTTGTATTGCCAATAGGCCCGGTGAACGTTTAATATAATCTTGCTAAATTGCGCAGGTGAAAGATTTTAAAAAATACTACAGCATACCGGCTACGCCCGACGAAATTTATATGGCATTAACCAACCCCATAACTATTGAGTTATGGACAGGTGAAACAGCCCAAATGAGTACTGAACCAGGTTCGGAATTCTCAATGTGGGATGGCAGTATTGTTGGCAAAAACATAGAATTTGAGCCCGGTAAAAAAATTGTACAGCAATGGTATTTTGAAGGCAAATCGGATGATTCGATAGTTACCATAAAACTACACCCCGACAAACAGGGTACATCTGCCGAGCTTAGACATACCAACATCCCGGATGAAGATTTTGACGATATTACCGATGGCTGGACTTATAGTTATTTTGGCGGTTTGATAGACTTTTTTGAAGGCGAATAATAGCCGGCGAACAGCAAAAGATTAAATAGAGACCAACAAATTTATTTCACCGGGGACCCAGATATTATCTCAAAATAATCTTCTTAACAATTGGAATTTTATACTAAAGCTATAATTCCGTCATTGCTTTGAGGCTTACCTTTGCTATATTATCTGGTTTCCCCTTTAGTGCCGGGGTAATTGTGCCTTTTAATTTCCCGTTTACTTTGCTCACCATGATCTTCCGGAAGGTGTAATTGCCCTTTTCATAATCATACGTTTCTCCGTCATCATCATATAAAGAATAAGTACCCGGTTTGCTACCATAATACCTCACCTCCAGGTCAACCTTCTGCCTTGCTTTGGGCGTGTGCAGCATTACCGGCATCATGGGGATAATACCGCCGTCCTTTACATAAACCGGTATTTTATCCAGGCCCGGTGTAACGTTGATGACTTCTCCGTCACCTGCGTACTTCCCTGTGTAAAAATCGTACCATTTACCCTTTGGCAAGATTACTTTTCTGCTGGTTTGCCCGGCAAATATTGGTGCTACCAGCAAATATTCGCCGGCCATATACTGGTCTTTAACCTCTTTGGTTATGGCCTCTTCATAAGGATTTTCCTCCAGGTTTACTTTTTTGTTTTCATTTTTAGCTTCCCCTCCAACAAAGCCATCTTCCAGGTACATGGCCCGGAAAGGCGGGATGCCTTCAAAGTGATATTTGGCAAATTCGCTATACCAGTAAGGCATCATCTGCATACGCAGGTTGGCCATTGTTTTTACTTGCTCTGCAACTTCCGGAAACGACCATGGCTTGGTACCGCTGGCCCAGGCATTGATCATCGCCATAGGCGAAAAAACATTCGACTGAAACCGGCGTAACCATTCCTCGCCGGTTTTGGAAGAACGTACCTCGGGCGTCCATAACACACCGGCAAAACCACTGTTTACCAATGCTGTTATAAAATCGCGGTGATCGTAATAATCGTTATAGATAACATAAGGGAACGATGAACCACCGCCATTTGAAGCACGAACCAAGCCAAATGTACGTTGATTACGTTCATGGTAAATTTGGCTGGTGTAGCGTTGCATCATCAAGCCATACGTCTGACGCATTTGTTCGGCATCGTGGCCTGACGGGAAAGTTGCTACGTCGGGCCATAAATAATTATCCCCGCCATCAACCTCATCCATTTTATAACCGCTGATGCCAATATCTATTTTGCCTTTTTCCAGTTCGCCAAAAAAGATCTTACGTGCTTCGGGCATACTTATATCGGGTACTATGCCGTTCCAAACCGTATGCGAACCACTGTAAGGTAAAATACTTTTATAAACAGGTGCCTCTGGAGATACATAAGGATTAGTCCATAAATTGAGCCTGATATTCTTTTTCAGCATATCCTGTATAAAACCTTTAGGATCAGGGAACCGGCTTGCATCCCACTCAAAAGTACAAGGGTATGATTTACTTTGCCAGCCTGGCTCAAGCCCGATAAAATCAAGCGGATAACCCTTTTCCTCAAATGCCTTTGCTTCGGCTGCAACACCCTGCGCATCGGTTAAACGCTGCATACGCTGTGTAAAGCCCAGGCCCCAGCGTGGTGGTAAACAACCGCCGCCGTTTAGCAAATTATAACGCCGTACGGCATCTAAAGTAGTTGGACCAGCAAATACATAAATCTCTACCCCGGAAGCGGGCACCAGCATTTCCACACCATCTGAATATGGATGCGAGCTCCATGTTTTATCAAGATTCCTGTCTTTTACTTCGGGAGGTACTTTACTGTCGCGCCTTACTGCTGTACCGGCATATACGTCGATATACCTGGCCGAATTGATAAACACACCATAACCATTTGATGATACATAAAAAGGTGTGGGTGCATGGGTGCGCCCATTATCCTTACCGGCATAATTGTCAACATGCAGCGTAAGCACTTTGCCGCGCTGAAATACTGTCTGGAAATTTAAACCGAAACCAAACAACTGCTCTTTTTTTTCCAATGGAAAGCGCAGGTAAGTTTTACCACCCTGTACACTACCGGTGATCTCCTGCTGTGGCAAAGGGAAGGCGGTCTTTGGCATTTGCGCTAAACCGGCATGATAGGGTTGTACCCCGGCCACTTTCAGTAAGTCAAATTCTTCGGGCTTACCTATAATGCCTTTCCATATTCCGGGTTCTACTTCCGTCCAGGCAATAGATTGCGCGTGAAGCTCTGCCGCAAAACTCCAAAACAAACAAATCAGCAAAAAGCATTTCAAATTTTTTATCATGTTAGTTAGGTATAATGGTATAGGTTTTACCTTTTTCTGTAGCAAAGTCAATTACATAACCTTTATTAAAGGATACATCCGGCAGTTTGGCGTCATCTGCTTTCTTGTAAACCGGTGTTACCGGTGGCGTATCTAAAATATTTTTGTTGATACCTGTAGCCGCTTTGCTGCCTACCTCAACCACTTTTACAGGTATCGGGGTTCGTAAGCGGCAATTGCCCCCAACAATTGACTTGATCAGCGCTTTACTCAACTTTCCCTTTTTCCAGTCAATCGCTACCTCAAAGTTTCCGCGGGCTTTGATGCCTTTAATGCTGCCATCGGCCCAGGCATCGGGCAGGGCGGGTAACAATTCTATTTCACCATCCTGGCTTTGCAACAGCATTTCGGTCATACCGGCCGTTCCTCCAAAATTTCCGTCGATCTGGAAGGGCGGATGGGCGTCAAACAAATTGGGATAAGTGCCACCGCCACTCATTTGTCCTTTTTTTTGCAATGGGTTCATATAGTTAAATGCTGCGCCCAATATTTTATAGGCATGGTTGCCATCGTGCATCCGCGACCACCAGTTCACTTTCCAGGCCATTGACCAGCCTGTGCTTACATCACCCCTGTAAATCATTGATTGTTTTGCCGCAGCAGCTAACTGGGGCGTATTAAACACAGAGATTTGCCTGCCCGGAAACAAACTAAACAAATGCGATATATGCCGGTGCGTATCTGCGGTATCATCCCAATCCTGAAACCACTCCTGTATCTGGCCATGTTTACCTATATGAAATGGATAAAGCTTATCATAAGCGGTTTTTACCTTGGCTGTAAACACTTTATCGGTACCCAATATCTCCGCGCTGCTTATACAATCCTGGAACAACTCGCGGATGATAGACATATCCATAGTAGAAGCCATACTTACCTGGTATTCCTTACCACTGATTTTAATAGTATTTTCGGGCGAGGTGGAGGGATTTGTTACCAGGTAGCCTGTTTTAGGATCGGCTACCAGCCAGTGCAGCATAAACTGTGCAGCGCCTTTAATAATAGGGTACGCAGTTTTGCTCAAAAAAAGCTTGTTGCCGGTAAAAAGGTAATGGTCATATAAATGAAGGCTCATCCAGGCGCCGCCCATTGGCCAGGCTGTCCAGCGCACCGCGCTCCTGGGGTCGTGATCAAAATTACCAACGGTTGATGTTTTAGCCCAGATATCGCTGTTATGGTGCTGTACCCAGCCTTCATTAATGTTATAATTTACCTTGGCTGTAATTGCTCCGTTCACGGCAAGCTCTTTCAGAAAATCAAATAAGGGTTGGTGGCACTCCGAAAGATTGGTATTTTCGGCCAGCCAGTAATTCATTTCGGTATTGATGTTGGTAGTATAATTACTGCCCCATGGCGGTATCACCTGGTCGTTCCAGATGCCCTGCAGGTTGGCAGGCGCGCTGCCAGGCCTTGAGCTGGCAATCAGCAAATAACGCCCAAACTGGTAATACAGGGTTTGTAATTGCTTATCGGGATTAGCTACACTGAAACTCCTGAGCCGTTCGTCCGTAGGTTGTTTTACCATCACCGTATCTGCACCCAAATTAAAATCGACCCGTTTAAAAAGGCGTTGATAATCCGCAATGTGCCTTTGTTTGAGCTGTTCGTACGTTTTTTGCAATGCGGCAAGCAGGCTGGCATTGGCCTCAATGGCCGGATCTTTACCCTGCAGCCCCGGCGATTTATTAAAACCGTTAAAGCTGGTTGCCTCGGTTAAATAAAGTATAACCTGGTTGGCGCCTGTAACCTGTAATGCGTTGTTATCGGCTATCACCCGCCCGCCATTATTTTTTATTTTGAGGTTGATCTGGAAACTCATACCCTCGCCTTTAGGCTCATCATAAATTACCTGCCGGGGTTCGGATTCCCGGTTGGCCACATAACTCGGGGCTTTACCTTTTAAAATCAGCTTATTGTTGCCATCCTTTTCGATGCTGAAGTGCAACTTGCTTTGCAAATTGGCTGTGAAATTAATAGCGCCTTTTTTATCCGCGGTAATACGTACCATCATTACCTTATCCGGGTAGCTTATAAATGTTTCCCGTTGATAATGCACACCACCAGCCTCAAACCGCAAGTTCGAAACCGCGTTATTTAAGTTCAGGTCGCGGTAGTAATGTGCACTGTCCTTCAGGTTAAAGTTAAGCAGCAGATCGCCCAAGGGCAGATACCTGGCCGTGTATGGCCCTTGTAAATACTTTTTCCATATCTCTGCCGCTTTTTCAAAATCGTTATCAAACACGGCCTTTCGTACTTCGGGCAAATGCGCTGACGCCTGTGGATTATTCCCGGCTTCGGGGTAGCCCGACCACAGGTTATGGTCGTTAAGCTGGTAATGCTCGTGGTTAACACCGCCAAACACCATAGCGCCGGTGGTGGCATTTCCCAGGGGCAGCGCCTCTTCCCAGGCAACAGCCGGTTTAGTATACCAAAGTTTTAAATATGTGTCGTTGTTATTTGTTTGTGCGCTTGCAATTTCAGTACTTACCAAGCCCGCAACAATCAAATATTTTTTAAGAAAACGTGTTTTGCAAAACCTCATATTATTTAGCTGTTGTTAACTTAAAGGCCATTACCTTTTTAGCCCAAAAGGTGGGCACATACAAAATGTGTTTCACGGTATCATAGGCCAGGTCGGCAGTATTTACTTTTTGCGCCTGTGTATCAAGCAGGGTTTCTATTTTACCATCGGCAGTTACATAAAATATATGTCCCGACCAGCAGGTGATTAGGAAATCGCCGTTACCAACAGGTTCAAGGCCATCACCTCCGCAGCTTAGCATGGTTATTTGTGTTAAATTACCCTGGCTATCTGCTTTCATAAATTTTTGCCCCCCAAGTATGTAAAGATCAGTACCGATAGCTTTAAGCCCGTTTACACCGCTTACGTTTGTTAAAAACGTGCTTGCATGACCGTTTTCAATACGGTGTATTTTTTTTGTTTTACTATCTGATACATAAACAACGCCTTTATCATTAACAGTAATATCATTTAAAGCTTTGGCACTATCAATAGCAATCTTATTTTTAACCTTACCCGTATTGATATCAATAACTACCACCTCCGACAGATCTGCGGCGTATAAATCATTACCAAACCGCCCCAGTCCTTTAGGTGCATTTAAACCGGTTGTAAAATCAAGGTTAATGATCTTTCCGTCAACAGTAATTTTGGCTACGCCACCTTTACCATCAACAGCGTTGGGGTTTCCATCTATCTCTGATACATATAATATACCTTTTTTAAAATCCGGCAAAACTGATTCGGGAACCCTTATAACTGTATCCGTTTCCCAAAGCTTTTCCAGTTGATGTGTTTGTGCATTACTGTCATAAACAGTAACTACCATTAAAACAGGCAATATGTATTTAAAAAGTTTGCTCTTCATAGTTATATTATTTGTTTGGTATTGATACTTATAAAGTGACCGCTTGTGTACCCCCGTCATTTACTTTGTATTTGATGGTTTTGCTACCCTCGGTTATGGTAATATTTAACTTCTCCTTATTCAACCTCGATATTTTAAGGTTGAACACGTGCCCAAATGAATGGATGTTATTTAGCGCCATTTCATTCCAACCATTTGGCAGCCGTGGTGTGCAATTGAAGCTATTAAAGCCTGTTGGCCGCATACCAAATAAGCCTTCGGTGAATATTCTGCAGTAAAGTCCGCTCTCGGCAGATAGATGTCTTTGGTTACCTTCGGGATAGGCTTCTACCGGGTAGGGCACATGCTCTCCCAATAGTCGCCTGCGCGAATAATAGCGCAGGTAATCCATTGCTTTTTCTGTTTTACCAGCCTGCAATACACCGCGAAGTGCATACAGGGTTGAGCGGTCCCAAAAGGTTTCTTTGCCGGCCTCGGTAGCTAATCCGTCAGCCGTCCATAAGCGGGGCGAAAAAAGGGCATTGATGGTTCCTTCACTCCTATCTAAAATGCCCATGGTAAGTGGCAGGCAGATCCAGGCACGCAGTACATCATTGGTTTCGTAGTATTTGTAGGTTTTAAAGCCTTCTATGGTTGTCCCGAAGTATTTTTCGATATTACTTTTAAGCGTTGCAGCTTGTTTTAAATACTCGTCTGTTTGTGCTTTTGGCTGATGCAATTGTTTGCCAAGGTAAGCCGCCGATATCAAGGCGTCATAATAAAGGCTATTGGTTGACAGATTGGCTTTACCTGATGGAAAGCGACCTTCCAGCTCATCATGATCTGAAGTAACAACGCCCTGGTCGTTTAGCTTCCTGTGGCTATATTCCAGGCACCAGGTAATGAGCGGCCACAATACTTTTGCAGAATCTGGGCGGCCATAGGTTAATGCATACCGCGAAGCGCCATAGGCAATCATAGCCTGGTCGCCACGGTCACCCGCGCCTTTCCATACGGCGTCGCCTTCGGCAACTATGGAGCTGGGTATGGGTTTGTACTCCGGGTTCATATACCTGGCAAATAAGCGGTAGCAAGTCATGGCCGACAGGTTGCCGATACTATCTCCGGAAAACGCAAAGAAGGGACTAATATACTCGGCCTGGTCATTTGCCCAGATCGCAGCATAGTATGCCAGCCCGCCCGGCCCATGCAGATAGCCTGCTTTGGTTTTGTAAATACTCTCTGTCCCCCTGATTTTGGCAAAGGCGAACGCAGTATTTAATAAAGTATCGGGTGTTTTTAATTGCAGTGGTGATAAAATTGTATTTACACGGCTTTCACGGGCTTTTTCTTCCGCATCTGCGTTAACCGTAATTGGCTGACCAGGAAAATCTGTTGCCAAATAATAAACCGCGAAAGTTGTATGCTCACCGGCTTGCACTATACGGCTGCCACTATTCGCAGATCCCATGATGATGGAATGGGGCCTTACTTTACTTTTAAGACTATCCGTCCTGACCTCATGCCGCAAATACTCCATGGAAATGGTGACCGGTTTATCGGTAATATTAGTAAACACAAACTTTTCAATAACCATAGGTTTATCTACCGAGGGGAAAATACTCCGTTCAATTTTTACCAGCGCCGGATTGCTCGTTGTCGCCTCAATCCGCATAATGCCTTTGTGGCTGATACTTTTGATGTTGTACGAAAGATCGCCCGATTTTTTCCCGCTGGCCAAATCAGTTTTTAACTGCCGGTTATTAATGTAAAACCGGGGCAGTCCGCTATCCTGAAAAGAATAGTCAATATGGGTACGGGTACCATCGGGCAGCATCCTGAATGTTGGGAACACTACCGTTCGCAAAACAGATGATCTGCCAGCGCTATCTAACCCATACTGAACCCAAACCGATACTTTCTCTCCCGACATTTCTATATGATCTGTATGCGGTAACCTGCCGTTAATGTTCCATTTGATACTTCCATCTGGTTGTATGGCCCAACGGTCGGTTTGTTTTGGTAAAGCGCTCTGCTGGGCATAAAGCCTGCAGGGCAGTAGAAAAACTAAGCCTAAAAATACTTTGCAAATATTTGCCTTCATTTTATATTGATCATCAATGTGTTATTCTAATCCAAAACAGCTGTTCCGGCTTTCAGATCGGCAGATAGCTCAACCTTTTTTTGTATGCCGGGGATTTTATTTTCCAGGATATGTACATCACGGCTTGCATTGCCTTCAACACGCACAAATGAATCTGCAGACCCGGCTACCGTGGTATTATTTATGCGGGCCCCCGCAACATTCTCTAACCTTATTACAGCCTGGGCTCCGGTAGTTTCGGGAATGATGCAGGAATTAAGTTCTATATTTTCCCCATCTTCACAGATAATGGCTGGCCGAAGATCATTATGGCTTAGGGTAAATTTTACATTGCTCACCTTTAGTCCATCCACATGCCTGGCCCAAACACCGTAGGCCGGCACCAGCGGACCAAATGTTTTTACTTCGGGATATTTATCAATGGCCTCGGGTACAACCTGCCTGGCATTTTCATTATTTCCGCCGCCTGCAAGGTTTATCTCTATGTTTTCTAATACGAGGTTTTTAATGTTATGCCCAGGGATACCTGTTATCAGGATACCCGATGGCGGCATAAGCTGTGCGTTATCGGCCGCTTTTGCTTTTACATTTTTGATGATTACGTTCTCAAGCGTCCCTATAGGTTGCTGACTATCCTGATCTTTACGGAATACACTTAACCTGGCACCTAAACGAATGAGTATTGGCGTTTTTACCTCACCCATGGTAATATCGCTGATTTGGACATTCCTGATATTTGCACCATCAACCGAAAGCAGCTTTATACCGCCATTGGCTGTATCGTAGATATAACATTGCGATATGTTGATGTTCTCAAATGCCGCCATGGATTCAGTGCCGATTTTGATGGCTCCCTGGCCGCTTTTTAACCGCAGGCCCGAAACAACAATGTCTTTACAGGCCATTTTGCTTGATGTTGTTTTAAAACACAAAGCGTCATCGCCGCTTTCCACATCACAATTTTTAATAGTAACATCCTGGCAGCCATCTATATCCATGCCATCATTGTGCGCTACGCCCCTGCTTACAATTTTTACATTTTTAATGCTTACCTGTTTGCATTGAAAGTAATGCGATGTCCAGGCTGCGGCATAATTTAGGGTAACACCATTCAAAGCAACGTTCTGGCAACGTACAATACGCAATAAAAACGGGCGTCTGCCCCAGCGCTGTGATTCGGCACGTGTATCCGTTAATATTTGCTGCGCTTTGAGTTTTGATCCCTGGCCATCAATGGTACCTTCGCCAGCTATGCCTATATTTTTTTTATCAACGGCTACAACCAGCGCCCAGCCTACACTTATGCCAAGTCCATCCACAAACGGGTCAAGATTTTTATAATCGTTAACATCGGTGCTGCCTAATAAAACAGCGCCTTTGTTTAGCTGCAGGGTAATATTATCATTCAATGCGATTGTACCTGTTAAAAACACTCCCGAAGGAATAACAACTTTACCGCCACCGCTTTTATAACAAGCGTCAATTGCTTTTTGAATAGCCGCGGTATTTAATGTAGTGCCGTTGCCTACGGCACCGTAAGCCGAGATATCTACATCGGCAGCAAACAAACTTAAATTACACGCCACTATAAAAATAATACCCAGCAATAGCCTGGTTAGCTTGTACATGGTTATTTTTTCCTTTCTGCTTTAAGCATTTCTGTTCCGGCCAGTAACAGTGCCCCTAAGCCATGTGTATCGTTTAGCTCGGTTGGCCGGGTGTAGTAAAATTTAATGTCGGTATCCATGTTGGTACCAATACAAACATCCTGCAATTCGCCGTTTGCAGTAATTTTGGTAGCCAGGCCTTTCCAGCCTTCCTGGGCTATAGCTATATATTTTTCATTGATCCATCCCTGGTTTACTGCACGGGCTACGGCATAGGTGTACATAGCTGTAACTGATGTTTCCAGGTATGAATCCGGTTTATCCAATAACTGGTGCCATAAACCGGTTGGGTCCTGGTAGCGGGAGTAACCTACAATTTGCCTCAACAGTAATTTAATCAGTTCGGGGCGTTTGGGATGGTTTGCCGGCAAATTGTTTAACAGCTCAACCTGTGCCATGGCTATCCAGCCATTGCTGCGCCCCCAATGACCTACACCATTGGTTTGATCGTCAGAATAATAATTATGAAAGAAAAGGCCGGTGGCAGGATCATAAAGATATTTGTTAAAATTCTCTACCTGTTTTATCGCGTCATCAAAGTATTTGTTGTCGCCTGTAAGCTTGCCCATACGTGCCAAAAACGGGATACTCATAAACATATCATCGGCCCAAAGGGTACCAAAACGAGGCTGCGGGCGGGCAAACGTACCATCTGCCAAACGCATCTGTTTGGTTGAAATATAAGCTGCAGATCTTTCTAAATACGCCTGGTAATCTTTTCTTTGTGCCAGCGTATTTACATCAAACAATCCGGCAGACATTGCTCCGCAAGCATCAAGGTTGGTGATATTGAATACAGACCCATATTCTACCCTTGATGTTTTAGCTTTTTGAAGCGTTTCAAAATAATTAAGGTTATCAAAAATGAATGTAAAATTGTGCTGAGAATATTCCGAGTACTTTTTATCATTAAGCACATCAGCAGTTTGCACCATGCCAATGGCTAAAACACCGTTTACATAGGCCCACTTATTGTATTTGCTGTCAGCTTTAATATCAGCTGATGATGCCAATCCTTTGGTAGAATCGTATTTTTCTTTAGTATTGGAATTGATAAATTTAAAAGAGGTGTTTTGAACTATATTGTCGGCAACCTTGCGAACAACTGCTTCGGTGTTGGTATCCTGCCCAAATGCTATCGCCGGGCAAACCATTAGTAATAAGTATAAAAATGATTTCATAATATTGAGGTATCTGTTTTAAAAAAGGATTTATTTTTTATTAGCGGCTCTTACAGCTTTTACCTGTGCCGTACTTATTGCACCCGCTTTATTGGTAAAATTTTTCCTGACATAGGTTAACACGGCAGCAATTTCCTGGTCTTTCAAAAAATCATGTGCCGGCATTACGTTGGAGTATGATTCACCATCAATATCAACGTTTTCTGAAAATCCGTTAAGCACAACCTTAATCAGGCGGGTTTTATCGCCCAACACATAAGATGTTTTAGTTAACGGAGGGTTCATGTTGGGTACCCCGCCCCCATCGGCCTGGTGGCAGGTCAAACAATATTTTACATATACACTTTTACCGTCAACCATCGAGGCAGCTAAGCTTTGCCGGGGTTTAGTCCGATTCTTTGTTGAAGCTTTAACCTGGGCCATTAACTGAGAGCAGCTAAAAATGAAGATGATAATCATTAAATATTTTCTCATTGCAGCAATTACTTTTTAGTGTAGATAATGCGGTATATGGTACCTTTTGAATCATCAGTAACATACAAAGAACCATCGGTGCCCTGGGCAAGCCCGCAGGGGCGATGATCGGCCCGACCAGCGGCTGTTTTTTCGGGTGAGCCCGAAAAACCATCTGCAAATACCTCCCAATCACCGTCGGGCTTTCCATTTTTAAATGGCTGAAAAACTACGAAGTATCCGGCCTGTGGTTCGGGAGCCCTGTTCCATGAGCCATGAAATGCTATAAAAGCACCGTTTTTATACTTTGCCGGAAATTGATTGCCGGTATAAAACAGCAAACCATTGGGCGCCATATGGCCAGGATAGGCGGCAGCCGGATCGATAAATTTAGCATCAGCTTCTTTTTTTCCATCGCCGCCATACTCAGGGGCTTGTATCTTCTTATGCTGAATCTGGTCATAGTACATATACGGCCAGCCTGCATTGTCTCCCTTTTTAAGGGCGTATAAACATTCGGCTGGTAACTCGGCAGATTGTTTGGTGGTATATAGTTCGGGCCACGAGCTGTTGAGGTTATCCCTGCCATGCTGCATTACAAAAAGCTGGTTGTCCTGCTGGTTCCAGTCCATACCTACCATATTTCTTAGCCCGGTTGCATACCGCACACCATCGCCATAGGTTTGGTTTAATTTGTCGGCCTTAAACTGCCACACCCCACCCATCGAATCAAGAATAGGGCAGCCCGGTATTCCGGGTGAATGTAACCCGCGGTCTTTTTCCTGGCATGAATTAAACCAGGCGCCTATGTTTACATAAATGTTGCCATCGTTATCCAATGCAAACGATTTGGTTTCGTGCTGGCGGCCCGCCTTTAAACCGGTAACTATTTTTTCGGGCTGATCGGGGTTAATAACTTCATTTTTATCATTCACTTTATACCTGAACACCTCAGTATTGGATGAAGCATACAGGTAACCGTTTTTCAAATAAACTTCGGTACCACCGTAAGTACCAAAGCCCGATTTGAGTTCGGCCTTGCCATTTACAGCTTCATGAAATACTAAAATACCTTTGCCTTCTTTGTTAACCTTTGCAAGCTTTACATAAATATCGCCTTGTGGCGTAACCACCAAATGCCTTGCCTTGGCACCGGTCTCGGCAACTTTTAAGGCGCCAAATCCGGCGGGTAATTTTAAACCGGCATTATCGGCATCGGGTACTACATCGGCTGCCGGTTTTAGGGCATAAAGTGTTACGCTTACTGCAAGCGCTGTAAGTATTATTATTAACCTGGATAGTTTACTTTTCATGCAATTATTTATTTTATTAAAGTTCCTTTTTATTCACATCCGCCATCCTGGTGTTTGCTACCGGTAGGCTGTTGTATATGTTAAAATCTTTTACTTCATTTAAAACAAATGCCGGTGAATTGGCTGCTTTCTGCGCTTTGATATGCTGAAAATCAGCGCCGGTTACATGGTCAAGTATAAATGCCGGGCGAAGATCCTCATCAATATAACTTACCTCAACATCGTTCATTTTAAGATCTTTAACATTGCGGATAAAGAAACCATAGGATGGCATTGTACCAAAGCGGTATGGTTCTGGATATTCTTTTTCTAAACCAGGTACTTCACGCGTTGATTGCTCTTTAGTGCCACCGCCTTTGTAATAGATCCTGATGTTACTTAACCGTAGGTCTTCAATATCATGGCCAGGGATTCCGCTTATGATTGCGCCATGCTTATTATCGGCATTATAACATACCACATTGCTGATGATAACTCGTCTGAGGACGCCTACCGGTGTACCTTCGGGTCCGCGCATGCGTGCCCCAAGACGAACAAAGATTGGTGCGTTTACAATATCACGCATGGTAATGTTAGTAATGGTAACATCTTCTAAAAGTGCACCATCAACAGTTTCAAGAGCCAAACCACGGCAATAATCAAACACGCAATTTGAAATGGTGACATTCTTAAATCCGCCATTTGATTCGGTGCCCATTTTTATACGTCCTGTAGGATTACCATCGGAGTATTTCTTTTCGTTCCGTTTAAAAGTGCCATCTAAAAACGAACCTTCATCATAACCGCTTACCTGGCAGTTGGTGATGGTAACGTTTTCTGTAGCGCGGGCAAAGCCAAGGCCAAAGGTGCTTTTCAAACATATACCATCATCATAGGGAGAGTTAACGCTGCAGTTAGAAATACGCACATTACGGCAACAGTCAATATCCATCCCGTCGCGGTTGGTATCCATCTTCACATTATCAATAGTAAAGTTATCTATCCCGGTAGCCAGGATGCCAAACCAGCCGCCATGCAATATAGATATGTCTTTAATGATTACATTGCGGCATAAATAAAGGCTGATTGTTTTGTTCGGGCGCTTGTCATCCTCTCCTTTATTGCTCCGCACCAGGTCTTTTCCCCAAAGGGTACCGGGGCCTAATATGGAAATATCATGCAGGTTTTCGCCCCATATCAAACTGTTATGCCAATGCCTGTGCCCAAAATCCTGGTATTTGTTATCGATCTTATTTTCGGGTAAATCATAACCTGAATCATCAGCAATTGGAGCTGCAATTATTGTAGCTCCCTGGTCTATGTACAAAGAGATAGTGCTTTTGAGATGAATAGAACCGCACAAATAATTACCGGCAGGAAAGTAAACAGTGCCTCCGCCGGCTGTTGCCGCCGCATCTATTGCTTTATTAATCCCTTTGGTATCAATGGTTTTGCCATCCCCTTTTACGCCATAAAGTTTTACATTATATGGTGATGTTTCGGGCGCTGTATAAACGCCTGCATAAGCTGTAAGGCCATAAAAAAACAAAAGAAAAGTAAAAAGAATACCTGGAACCGGGTTATGTTTTTTCATATGGTTTTAATTATTGCGTTCTGTTTGTTATAAATAGATGTTAAAGTACCCTGCTATTAAGCCAACAGTTTTTAGCCGGAAGTCTCAAGTCGTATTTTGCTTGTTTCTTACTCAGAACTTAAGACTTTCGACTTAAGACTAACCGACAATTTAAGTATGACGAGACACTAACTTACCAACCAGGGTTTTGAGGATAAGGGGTACCGGTAATTGTGGCATCGATTTGTGTTTGCGGAATTGGGCGCAGCACATGGAATGGTTTAATATTATTTTTACCATCGGTGTTATGCAGCTTTACCCTTTCCAGTAATTTACCAGTGCGGGCCAAGTCAAGCCAGCGCACCAGTTCGCCACATAATTCCCTTGACCGCTCATCCAAAATAAAATCCAGTGTAATTTTATCAGCAGTGATATCCATTGCGGCAGCGTTGCCCGATGGATAAGCAGCCCTTTCGCGCACCGCATTAATATACGGTACTGCATCAGCCGCACGGCCATCCATATATAATGCCTCGGCAGCAATTAGATAGGTTTCGGCCAGCCTGTATATGATGATAGGCCTGCTGGATGGAGAATTTTGATCGGGCCGCTTGGTATCAAAATATTTAATCATGGCGGGCGACAGGGCAATACTGTATTTATTTGGAGGAAGAACCTGGTAGCGATACTTTGCAATCTGACTGGATGTCATGGCGTAGCCTGGCATCCATATAGCTGTATCGCCTACAGTAAATTTAGGGGCGCCTGGTTGTGCACCGGCCGGGGCGCCGGCCGGTAAAGGATTGGGCCAGTTTGGTATAGATGCGGCATTGTTACATAACCACATGGTTTGAAACGTTTTATTATACCGCTGGTCGTTTACCCTTTCTTTAAACACGGTATCAGTAAGCCAATGGGTGGGCACAGCACGTATATAAGGCCGGCCATAAAGCGTGCTGCGCTGCATTCCTGGCTGCACTTCATATTTCGGCGCAAATAAATGGCAAAGCAGGTTATCGGGCCCGCTGTTGTTTTGCGTAGCCGACCCGTTGTAAGCTAATGTAGTTGTATGCTGTACTGTCCACAATATTTCGCTGTTGCTTTCATTACCTTCGGCAAATACCTTTCCAAAATCCTGCTGCAGCTTTATACCGGCACCAGGGGCAATATTGGTAATTAAATCAATAGCGTTGGTATAGGCGTTTTTATAATCATCAGCTTGTTTGGCCGATGAGCCTGCCCTTGTTAAGTAAACTTTTGCAAGCATATGCTCGGCCGCAGCTTTGGTAGCCCTGCCCGGCTGCACGCCATTGGTTAACGGCCCTACAGGCAAACCAGCTATGGCATCTTTTAAATCCTGAATTATAAAAGTATACACATCGGCCATGGGTGCGCGGGTAGCAGAAGTTGTTGGGGTTGCCTGAAAGCTTTTGTTTAAAGTAACGTCGCCCCAAAACTGAACTAATATAAAATAATAATTGGCTCGCAGAAACTTAGCCTCGCCAATCAGGCTTGCTTTGGTAGCAGCATCGAGCCCGGACGGAGCATTATCAATTAGCCCGTTGCAGGTGTTGATATAGGTATAACAGTTTTTCCATATCCCGGCTACTATACCATCAGCGGTATTAAAGTTACTGTTGTATTTAACCAGGCCGTTATTACCATCGTTACCGGCAATAAACTCATCGGTACCAGGTACCGTCATTTCAAAATAGGTATCAGGTCCCCAAATGGTTCTAAACCCGGCATATGCTGCCGTAAGACCTGCCTGGAAACCCTGGGTTGTTGTAAAAAAGGCAGGGGTTAGGGTTGATTTAGGAGCTTCTACCAGTGTTTTTTTACACGCAGTAAGCATCAGACCTAAAAATAAACAGGTGTATAAATATATAGATATCCTTTTCATCTTATTTTAATTTAAAGTGTCATGTTAATACCGAATGTAAATGACTTGGTGGGCGGCGTATCAACGTTTAAGCTTCCGGCTGTTTCGGGATCAAGACCATGAAAGGTATTACGATACGGCGAAAAAAGTATAAATGGGTTTTGCGCTGTTGCATATATCCGTAATGACCTTGCTTTGATACGTTTTGTAATAGACTCGGGCATATAATAGCCCAGCGTCGCACTCCTTATCTTAAGGAAAGTACCATCGAAATAGCTCATTAATGATGAATAAGGTGTATTGGTTGATGCGGAATTGGGTTTAGGGTAAAAATTCTGATGATTGGTTGGAGTCCAGTAATCTTCGTTTATATTATTATAGTTACCCTGGAAGGTATTGATAAAGCTGCCGCTCTGGAATAATTTTGAAGTTATTAAACCACCTACCCTGTAAACTCCAACTATGGTAAAATCAAAACCTTTGTAAGCAATACGGTTGGTAAATCCGCCGGTATATTTTGGCTGATCTGTTCCAAGTACTATCCTGTCGCTTGCATTAATCTTTCCGTCCTTGTTTACATCTTCTACCCTTATGGTGCCAATAACCGAGCCGGTACCTGTAGTGGTAAGTCCCAGACTTTTAGCTTGCGCTGTATCAGCGGCTGTATTTTGCCAGATACCTACTTTTTTATAATCGAAAATGGCATTAATAGATTGCCCCACAAAAAGGTTATTTGCGATATCCTGGGTAACACCGCTTGCTAACTTGGTTACTTTTCCGCGGTTGAAGGTAATGTTGGCACTGGTGGTCCAGCTAAAGGTGTTTCGGCCATTCCCCTGTATGTTAACGCTGCTTACGCTTATTTCGACACCCTTGTTTTGCGTTTGGCCAACATTGGTTAAAATACTGTTGGGGATACCGGAAGTTGGCGGCAAGGCCAAAGGAAGCAGCAACGACCTGGTAGACTGACGATAAGCATCAACGGCACCCGTTATACGCCCGTCAAGAAAACCGAAATCAACGCCGGCGTTTAACGTGGATGTATACTCCCAGGTAAGGTTGGGGTTGGGAACGTTTGTTGGATAGGCCCCTGTTAAGTTTGTTGAGCCAAAGTTATAGTTAACCGATGTTAACGCGCCCAATGTTTGGTACGGGTTAATTGCCGTATTACCAACCGTACCGTAGCTTACGCGCAATTTAAGGTTTGATAGTATATGCGAATCCTTAAACATAGGCTCCTGGGTAACATTCCAGGCAGCAGCGGCCGATGGGAATACATGGTATTTGTTACCAGGCGCCAGGCGCGATGAACCATCTGAACGCATGGTTAATGTAAGCAGGTATTTGTTGGCAAAGCCATAATTTACCCTTGCCATATAGGAGATTATATCCCATTTTGAATACGAGCCCGATCCGCTCAGGTTGGCCCCATATTGCGGGTTAAAATACTGAACACCATCTGACAGGATATTGTTATAGCTGAATGAGTTGGATTGCAATTGACTTTCCTGCAAGCTGTAAAGACCCGTAAAATTGATATGGTGCTTTTGAGCAATTGTTTTGTCGTAAGTTAAAATGTTTTCAAGCGTGTAGTTATAACTGTAAGTACTTTGGTTATTTGCTGTAGATGCGCCGCCCAGGTTATTGGTGGTTGCACTGGCGTAGTAATTTCCGTATATATCAGGACGAATTTCGGCACCACCATTAAACCGGTATTTTAAGCCAGGGGCCAGGTTAATCTCGGCATAAGCAGTGGTAAACGTGCCAAACCGTTTGCGGGTTTCAACCGCCGCGCCGGGAACAAAGTTGGCAAGGGGATTCCATACCTGGTTGGCGCTGCCGGCTGTAAAGCCTACTAAATTGCCGGTAACGTCATCGTATGGGGTTGAAAGCGGACTTGCCCTTAGCGCCTGGCCAAGTGGGTTAGCATTTTCGCCATTGGTATAACTTAAGGTATTTAAGCTGCTTAAACCAATTTTAACATTTTTGCCCAGTTGCTGATCGATACTTAACTTCATAGAGTACCTTACAAATGACTGGCCAAAATAAATACCGGTTTCGTTATAATACCCGCCTGATATGGCATACTGGGTCAGCTCATTTCCGCCCGAAACACCTAATTGGTGGTCGGTAACAAAACCTGTTTTATAAATAAGGTTTTGCCAATCGGTACTGCGCCCGCTTTTAATTGAAGCAACTTCCTGCGGGGCAAACGAACCATCTGTTAAAAAAGCAGGATCGTCTATCCCCGAATATTTGCCGGGGTTGCCGTTTATCAGGCCCCATTTTTTAAGGTCTTCAAATTGGGTACCATTCATTACATTATAATTGCCCATTGGCTTGTTAAAGCCGGCATAACCACTGTAGGTTATTGATGTACCTCCTTTTTTACCGCGACGGGTAGATACCAACAAAACACCATTAGCACCCCTTGAACCATAAATGGCGGTTGAAGAAGCATCTTTTAACACTTCTAACGAAGTGATATCATCCGGGTTTATATCGTTAAGGCTTCCGTTAAAGGGAAGGCCATCAACAACGATCAATGGTGAATTTGAGGCATTGATTGACCTGGTACCCCTTATTAAAATAGAAGGTGTAGCACCCGGATGGCTGTTACCTGCGCTTTTTTGAATATCAACACCGGCAGCCTGCCCCTGCAATGCCTGGCCTATATTTGCGGCCGGAATGTCGCGAAGCGCCTGCTCATTAACAGAAACTATCGCTCCGGTTATATCCGATTTTTTTTGCACACCGTAACCAACCACTATAACATCACTTAACGATCTTAGATCGCTTAGCATAGTTACATTTATTACCGTTTGGTTGTTGATATTGATTTTTTGCGTTTTATATCCGATAGAAGAAAATACCAGCACGGCATCCGGAGCCGCTTTAAGCGAATAGGAACCATTAGTATTCGTAATAACGCCTTTTGTGCCGCCATCAATAACAACAGAAACACCGGGCAAGGGGCCATTTAAATCAGATACAATACCCGTAACTGTAATATCGGCCGATTCTGTTTTTATATCCGGTCCGGAGGGTTTGTCGGTCAGCAAACTCGTTTTTAGCGTTGCCGTTTTGTCGTAAATTACAATGCCGTCACTAATTTCTTTAAACGTAAGCTGTGTTTTAGCAAACAGGTAATTAAGGATATTGCTCAGTTTTTCCTCTTTAAATTTGTTTGGTTTAACCGAATAACCCTTCAAATCTTCGGGATTATAGGAGAATTTGATGCCCGTTTGTTTTTCGAGCTTACTGATGGAGCTCTGCAGGCTTTCCTTGCCAAAGGAAATTTTGACAAGCGTGGCCGAAATCTGGCTCGTTGCTGTCTTAGCAAGCAGTAACTGGCAACACACCAGCGAGCATACTACTACAGTTATTGATACTTTCATGAAAAAAGTAAAAAATTTAGTCAATTTTTTTATCATCTTTACAAGGTTTTTGTCTTAAAAAACTATGTAAATCATTGGTTTAGCTTGGAACCTGCCAATAACTTACATTAACTACGGTGCCGATGTCCGCAAAGCTTTGCTTATGGACATTGGCATTTTTTGTTTGTTATTTGTTATGTGTTTTTTCTAAAAAAACCTCCTTTCCTTTTATCGTATAGTTTACGCGATGTATTGTTTTAATAATTTCGAGCACCTGCTGCAGATTGTCGTTATTTGAAAAATGAATGGTTGTTGGTAGTGCGTTCAGTTTTGCATGATCGTAGGCAATGTGAACGTTATAGATGTTTTCGAGCCTGAGCATCAGTTCGGCAAATGAAACATCATATAAATTAACTTCATTTGTTATCCAGGCTGCAATCTTTCTCGAATCAACTTTGCGAACTGTATGCTGATTGCTTAACTGATCATAGGAAACTTCGTTATCACGTGCAAGCACACCAAAACTTTCGCGATTTTTTCCAACCTCTACGAGTCCCCTTGTTACGGTTACCCTTACATCACTAAGTTTTTTAAAGTATTTGATATTAAAGGCGGTACCTAAAACACGCGCATGTAAACTGCCATAATGAACAATAAAAGGACTATGATCATCGTGCTTTATGTCGAAAAAAGCTTCGCCGTTAATCAACTGGATCTCCCGGGTTTTGTCAAACCTGTCGGGATAACGGATAGTAGAGCCCGAATTTAACCACACCTTTGATCCATCAGGCAGATCAACAATGTTGATATGCCCATTTGCCGCAGCAACCGTAACAAAATTGACTTTATTTTTAAAAGAGAGTTTAAGGCCCAATGCTATCGAGCAGCATAAAAGTACAAACGATGCTGCAACGGCATATTTGCCCGACGTAGTTTTGATAAAATACCATTTGCCATAAATTTCTTTATGAATAGCATTTAACATCTGCTTTTCTATCGCCTGCATAGCTACCTCATCATGCAGATGTGCTTCACCGCCAATAGGCTTATGATCAGGCTTCAGCCATTTTATCATTATTGTAAAAGTGTATTTGGTTTTTAAATATCTGCTTACAAGGCAGTTTATGCATTGGCACTTATAATACAAGCGCAACTGGTTTTGGTACCAGATTTATTTTATAAAAAGAAAAGTTATCAACAGGAACACATCCAATCCTGTGCGTAATATTTTAAGAGCGTTAGAGATCTGGTTTTTTACGGTGCGCGGCGCTATATCAAGCATTTCAGATATTTCGGTGATGGATAAGTTTTGTTGACGGGACAATACAAATACCTGCTGCATTTTACCCGGAAGTTCTTTAATGCGGCCTTCAATAGTATTGGAGAGTTCTTTGGCAATTAAATCATCTTCGTTTGTAAATTCGCTACCGCTGCTCAGTTGCATCAGTTCATCCACTCCCCTCTTCCTGATCGCATCCTTTTTGTGAAAATTAATGATATTATTCTTTAAGGCCCTTAACAGATACGATGAATTATATTGCTCGGGGCAAAGGGTAAACCTGCATTTCCATAAACTGATGAAAACCGTTTGCACAAGGTCTTTGGCGTCATCAGACGAACCTGTTGAGCGATAAGCAGACTGGTATAAGCCGCGCCAGTTTCTTTTATAAAACTCGTCAAAAGCCCGGATATCTCCCTGCTTAATTAATGATATTAATTCTACTTCAGACAGCATTTTTTACGTATCAAATAATACAACCACCTTTTGGCAACTTCGTATTATTAATAATTGGTTTTTATAATTGGTACTGCAATTAAATTATAATTACGGCTTGTTTATGCAATTAATTTAGCAATTTATTCATCTATATTGCTATCTGGTTGATTACACTAAAGTTAATTTGCAGGCTTTAGTATGTAAATTATTGAAATAAGTTTAACTGGTTTATAATTTTTTCGACGCATCGGCAGGCCGTCATCTAAAAGTATATAAAAATTAAATCTGTACAAAATATTCAATTAAAAACAACTTAAAATTTACATTAAACACAATCGTTAAAACATTTATTTAGTGCGTTTTACCTTTGTGTAAACGCAAAAGCTTTAACGTAGTGAGTTATTCCTTTTTAGGTATTTGCGACAAAAGCCATTGTGTTATATCCTCTGCCGCCTTATCGTTTTCGAACCCCATTGAAGGTGTGAGTCTTCCGTTGGTGTATTCATTATATATCCATGGGTCGCCAACTGCAAACACTATCCCCTTACCATATCGGGCTGTGGCCACAATTACTTTACCGCTATCTGTAAGCACAGGTTGGGCATTTAATGATAACTTTAGGGTTGCTATATCCTTTAAATAAACCTTGCGGGCTGTTTTTAATATGGGATTAGCGGGCGAAATAGCTATCGCTCCCATTTCAAATTGCTTGTCAATAACGTGCTTATATAAATCATCATTAAAATGGATCCCGAATTTTTCTGCCAGGTTATTTAAATGAGGTAGTTCGGCATTAGCGCTGTCATTGGCAAGCATTACCAGCACACCACCTTTTTTTACCCAATCAGTTATCGCCTTAATATGCCTGGGCTCGATATAATTAGGATTGGCCGTTTCCTTCCTGGTATCAGGATCAACAATAATATAAATATCTGATCCTGCTAAACTTACAGCAGTCGGTTCGTCTGTAAGGCTTTTCAGGTTTGCGCCATTCTTTTTAAAAATATCTCCCCAAATGGAATAACCTGAACTTTTGGTATCCTCCCAGGTATAATGAAAACGCTCCATTGTGCCCGATGCACTTTTACGATATTCATTATTAAAGAAATAATCAAGTGTAACCGTTTTAGTTTGAGCCTTTGCTGCAGGTATCATTAATCCGGCAAGCAACGCTATTATGGTGTATTGTTTAAATTGCATCAGTAGTTTATATTAATTTTATTAATTCTCTGCATTTATCTCTATTACCATACTGGTTAATGGTATTAACTTTCCCGGGGTTAAATTAAGTCCCATAGTCATCAAGTAATCACCGCTAAAAACATGACCATTTTCTGCAAGGTTTGATTTGGCACCCGGCATAAGGTTTGTTTCTTCCACTTTATATTTTTTTTGACTGTCCAGTCCCTGTAATCGTACCCTGTTAAATACTTCTTTATACCTTGTGTTAAGGTTGTAATTAAACAAAACCGCGTTTGACTTTTCGGCATTTACATACATAGCCACCATGCGGTTTTCATCATAGGGCGATATAATACGATACAGATCGCCAAACCAGATGGTATTGTTTAGCCGACTATAGTTTTTAACCGCCTGTTTACTAAACTGCAATTCATCATCTGTCATTTTACCCACCTTAATGTCATAGCCCAGCTTACCCATCATAGCAACGTCTGTGCGGAATTTGATAGATTGCTTTCCCCAGGACGTAACGTGACTTGAGATAGTTAAGGCCGGGAAAAAATTACTATACCCCCATTGTATATACACGCGCTCCAGCGGATCGGTATCATCACTGGGCCAAAACTCGGTGAAATACTTTAAAGCCCCATAGTCGGTACGGCCCCCGCCTCCTGAACACAGCATAATAGGTAAATGCGGATATTTTTGCCTTATACGATCTAAGATTTTATAAAGACTTAAGGTATAGTCGACAAACAATGCCGACTGCCTATCCTTTAAATATGGCGACCAGGTATTACTCATACTCCGGTTACAATCCCATTTAATATAAGCCAGGCCGGGATTTTTAGTTAGCATATCAACCACCGTATGGTATACATAGTCGGCTACTTTAGGGTTTGTAAGATCTAACACTAACTGGTTGCGCTGATAATTTTCATCCCGGTTGGGTAATTTTAAAATCCAATCCGGATGCTGCTCATATAATTCACTTTTAGGATTTACCATTTCGGGCTCAAGCCAGATGCCAAATTTTAATCCTTTAGTCTCAGCCTGTTTAACCAAATAGCCTATCCCATTTGGTAGTTTTGCCTTGTTCTCCTGCCAATCTCCTAATCCCGCTTTGTCGTTATCACGAGGGTATTTGTTTCCAAACCATCCATCATCAAGTAAAAACAAATCGACACCCAGTTTTGTGGCATCATCAAACAAGCCCACCAACTCCTTTTCATCAAAATTAACATGTGTGGCCTCCCAGTTATTTAATAAGGTGAGGCGCGGTTTATTACCATCCAGTACACCATAATTGCGTGCCCATTGATGCAGATTCCGGCTCGCCTGCCCCTTTCCTGTAGTTGAATAAGTAAAAATAAATGCAGGGGTTACAAAGGTTTCGCCTTTTTTTAATTTATAAGCTGATGCATAAGGGTTAATGCCCGATATTACTCTTAAGGCGCTGCGTTCATCTATTTCAAAATGGAATTGAAAATTACCTGTCCAGGCTAATGTGCCTGCAATTAACTCCCCGGTTGTTTCATCTGCCGGTTTATTTAGTGCGAGGAAAAACACCGGGGTTTGATACATATCGGCACGGGTGCCTAATTTACTGTCAATCTCTTTTACGCCGCTCGTAAGCTTGCTTTCCTGCATTTTCATTTCAGAGGCCCAATCACCGTGAAATTGTGTAAGCCAATAATCTTTAGCCTCAAAATGCAACATAGATGAAGCATAATTTTCTAAGGTTATTTCACCTTTTTCGTCATTTTTAATTTCGGCCCATGATTTGATGATATCCTCCTTGCTAAAAGCCAGGTAATGCAATATTACCTGAACCGGATACCTGGGGTCCTGCAAAAGAATGCTGGTTTCAACAGTATTTTCATCTACATTTTTTGTTGTATTGTTTACATATTTTAGTTCGAGCGATGGGTTACCGTCGCTATGAATTAAGCGGATGGCGGGTTGTAACAAGTCTTCCATCCCCCCGGTAATATATGCCTCATGTTTACTATTAGGGATTAAGATATCGTCGTTCTGGTTTAAAAACCGTTTGCCCAGGTATGCCTGGTATACCCTGTTATTACTACCCACCGCAAATACCAAATTCACATTTTTTGTTGCGATAATTATTTGCCTATTGGTTTGTGCATTTAAAACAGCACAGCCATCAAAAAAGACCAGGAAAATAAACAGTACCAATTTATTCATAGGAAACTTTTGATTTTACCTGGATAAACTCACGTTGGTAATTTAAAGGGCTTTTGCCGGTAATTTGTTTAAAGTATTTATGAAAGTTTGCAAAGTTGTTGAAGCCGCTTTCGTAACACAGCTGCTTTAACGGCAGCCTGTTTTCAATAAGTAATTTACAGGCATGGCCAACTTTAATCTCCAGTAAAAATTTCGAATACGTTTTTTGTGTACGGGCTTTAAAATACCTGCAAAACGAGTTGGGACTAATGCCGGCCAGTTCGGCCAGCTCATCAATTGGTATTTTGTTTTTGAAGTTTGCCAGCGAGTACTCATAAATTATATTAATTCCATCATTGCGGGATTCCTCCACATTAGGGCTAAAGCCAATTGATGATAAACAATCAGTGTGGTCGCCTTCGGCAATGGTATTTAATACCTCTATCAATAACAGTATTCGTTTTGCACCTTCTGCAACCAGCAGCTTCTGCATAATTTCGGCAACTTGTTTTTTTACTTTACCGGTAATTTGAATACCACGCCGGGCTTTTTCCAGCACGGTTTTTATGTTCTTGTTCTCTGGTAGTTGCAAAAAATCATTTCCCCAAAAATTCTCGCAAAAATGGGCAACCCTTATATCAACCTCAGCCTTTTTGTCCTGCGAAAAATAGATATCATCAAAACGCCAGTAATGGGGCAAGTATGCCCCTACCAAAACAATATCGCCAGCGTTAAACTGTCGGATGTTATCCCCTATAAATTGAGTTCCGCTACCCTTTTCAAAGTGGATCAACTCTACTTCGGGATGATAGTGCCATTTATTATTAATAGAAGGAACCAGATCCTGCCGTACACTGAAGGACCGTGCAGGACCGGATGATACTTTTAGCAATTGTGGTCTCATTTATGTTGATTTACCGTTAACGATAGTTCAGTTTATTAATCCAGCGCACCTGTTTTCATTTTTTCAGCCGGCCTGGCTGCTTGTGCATTTATAAGCCCTTTTACCTCCACCTTAATCACTGTGGCAATATTATCAGTAGGTTTATCGGCTACATTTATAGTTATGCCGTCATTACTTGACTCTGTTTTTAAACTGTTGCCGCCATCAAGCATTTTGGCGCTAATAACTTCATTTCTCAACCCGGGGATAGTCAGTTTCCCATCAGCAGGCCAGTTAAATACAGAAAAATACAGGATAGTATTTTTACCTTCGGGCTTCGATGTGCAGCGCCCCCAGCTCAGTGGTTGTAAAGGGCTTGCCTTGGTAGCGTAAATAGCTTCGCCGTTTACTTTCATCCATTCGCCCATCTTTTTTAATGTAGTGATACTTTCCTGCGGAAACTCACCTTCGGCAGTAGGGCCAACATTTAACAGGTAATTCCCTCCTTTTGAGGCTATGTCAATCAGGTTATGGATTAGTGTTTCGGGCGTTTTCCATTTATGATCATAACTTTTATAACCCCAGGTGCCGTTCATTGTCATGCAGGTTTCCCAGTCTTTTCCGTCAAGCTCACTAAGGTTGGGGATCTTTTGTTCGGGTGTTTTATAATCACCGGCAAAGTTGGGGCGTTTAAGCCGGTCGTTAGTTATAATATTGGGTTGTAACTTTAATACGTCCTGAAGTTTTTGCGCAAACTCATCCGTCATTGCCGTTGGTGTATCCCACCAAATTACAGCAACATCGCCATAATTAGTAAGCAGCTCTTTTACCTGCGGTACAGCTACCTTATCAATATATTGCGCCATGGTGCTTGAGGTTTGAACAGGGTCCCAATGGCCGCTGTTTTCTTTGGTATAGGCATCAATCCTGGCCGAATCGGGGTTTGCCCAGCCTTCGCTGCTTATTTTACGTGCCGCTGCACCGCCGGGATTATTCCAGTCCTGGGCCTGTGAATAATAAAAGCCAAGTTTAATACCATATTTTCGGCAAGCTGCGGCTAATGGCTTTAAAACATCTTTACCATAAGGTGTAGCGTCGGCAATATTCCATTTACTGGCGTTTGATTTAAACATGGCAAAACCATCATGATGCTTTGCAGTTATTACAATGTATTTCATACCGGCCTCTTTAGCCAGTTTTACCCAGGCGTCCGGGTCATATTTTACAGGATTAAACTTTTGGGCGTACTGTTGGTATTCGGCTACCGGAATTTTCCCCCTGTTCATGATCCATTCCCCGCCACGACCTACTTCATGCCCTTTGTACATACCTCCCAATCCGGCATAATCGCCCCAGTGAATAAACATTCCGAAACGGGCTTCGCGCCACCATTTCATACGTTCGTCGCGTGTGAGCTCTTTTTGAGCAAAAACAGTATGCGTAAGTAATAGCAAACAAGCTATAAAAGGTTTTTTCATGTTGGTTTATTTAGGGCGCGTTACCGCCTTGGTTTATAATGACTGCGATTATGCTGATTGGTTAATGAGCATGTGTTGTACTGCTTTTGCTTTACAATACAATCGCTACGATGTTTGGTACTACATCGGACTATAACAATCTACGAAAACGTTGTAGTAGGGAATATATCTATTCCCCGGAACGGCCTATCTGAGAAACAAGCCTAAATTATTTACTGTAATAGGTCCACTGGCTTTTTGTATAGTCAGTTTAACTTTCCAGGCTATGGTTACAGGAAATTTCAAGACCTGTTTCTTTGCTACCTCTCCACTCCCCCCAGCTAATAATTTCCAGTCGCTGTTTACCAGCGCTTCAATTTTATAGCTGTTTATGTGCTGCCCCAGCGCCTCGCTGAATTGAAATGCATCAATCTTAACCGGGCCTTCCATGTCAATCTCGAGCGTAGCCTGTGTTACGCCATCGCCTGCGCACCAGTAAGTACCGCTGTTTCCATCAATTGCCTTTTCGCCGCCAAATTCACGGGAGTTTTGTTTAATGCTGCTTGTGTTTACCGGGCGGTTTAGTGCCAGGTTTAAACCGAACGTTTTATCAGGATTTATTTTAACCGGAGAGACTTTTACCTGTTTATTAGGAAACATCTGCACTGTATTTGCCGCATAACCTATATTTCTTAATCCTGTTATTCCCAGCCTATCTGCCAGCTGCGCCAGGTAAAGGCTTTGTATAGCAACCGGAAAGCCGTGAGAATCAAAATTACCCTCCGGCAAAACAGGGCTGCTGTCAAATAACCTTGCGGTTTGTTCTCTTTTGCCAATACATCCAATGACCCAGTTTACCGCGCCCGGCGGGTTTTGTATTATATATGTTTTGGCTACGCAATTCCAGGCCACGGCCCAGCCCATGGTCCAGCCGTGGCCAGAGCCCGCTACGCCACGGTTCATAAAATCTATACCGCCATCGGGTACCGTGCAGTTATCAACCAATAACCCGGTGGCCCATCGTTGGTGGGGCTGTATGCGGCTGCCTACACCCTTAAAAGTACAATTAAGCAAAACATTCGGCCCCGGGATCAATGATGATGTCCAAACAAAATAAGTATTGCCGCCCGTTATTTCGCAACGGTCGATGAGGTTTTCACTACCTTCCAAGCTAAAATCTGTCGGTTTAGATGCCCCCAGATTTGCATAAGTATGCTTAACAATAACCTTTTCCATAGTGATCCTGCTGCCGGCAAGCACAGTTGTATTCATTGTTTCTTCGCAGAACACGTTTTTCACCCAGCAATCATCACCACCAACCCGTATTCCGGCATAGGGGGCATGTCCGTAGTCAATTTCGAGGGGCGGACATTGGATATGAATATTTTCTATACCAACCTGAGTAACACGCAATACAGACTTTACTTTTGCAACTTCGATACCTGGCGGATTTAAAAACCTGGAATCATAAGAATCAGCAAGCGGGATATTGACGGTTAATTTGTTGCCCGAAATGGCTGTAATTCTTCTTTTGCTAATGCCCGTAGCGCCTGTTTTGATCCATGTTTGCGGTTTACCTTCACGGGTCATATTATCCATTCCCATAAAATGAACCCAGTTTTCAGTCACTGGTTTGTTAATGGCTATGGTATCTCCAATTGCAAATGCCGAGGCATCCGCCACAGTGAAAGCTATTGCGCCAGATGGTACATAAGTATCGGTAATTAAGGTTTGGCCAGTGTTTGCTAAATCGCTATCTGATCGTTCTGTTTTTCCTAACGGCACATCCTTGTTGCCGCGCCCAATAATTATAGCAGTATGAGGGGCACCAACCATTTTTATTGTAGTGCTTCCGGCTCCGTTGCCAGTACCCCGCAATACTATTCCGGATGTTGACAAAATAATTGGGCCTGAACAAGTAAATATCCCAGGGCCAAGCTCCACCGCTCCCCTGAATCCATTCTTTAATGGCATTGCCGCCACCTTATCAATGGCGTTCTGAATTAATTGAGTATCATCGTTTCCGCCTGACGATTTTACCAAATATTTTACAGGCACAACGGGCAAGGCCACACCACCGCCCATATAACCGGCTTGCGAAAAATCCATGATCTTATCGCCGGTTGGTGTGGTTTTATAAACCAGTTTGCCATTGGTGCCACGATAAACCCACTGGCTTGTTCCCTTTTGCGCAAATGCGGTAACAGCAATTAACCAGCATAGGATGAATGCATTAATATTTTTCATTGATATAATTCCTTTTTGCTTAATGCTTAGCGTTATAACCTACATCTGCAGCATCAAGAACGTGTGCTTTAACAGGTGCAGCGCTAAGCTCATCTGCCCCGATATCAAAGGGTGCAATACGGGGCTGGCCGTCCATATCAACGTTAACTCCTGGATAAGATGCCGTTGCATGATCAATAGCAGGGCTGCCTGATTGAAGGTGATAAGTCCCTGAAGATGTTTTAACCAGTTTAGGATCAATTGTTTTATACCCCTCAGCCGGTATATTACCGGCATCCTTTACATCGTATAAAATATTGCCTGCCCATTGTGGGTTGGTATAAGGCCCCGAAATGGTGGCCGCCGGTCCTCCACCCTGGATAATATTATCTACTACGGTAACATAAGTGGCCCCCATCCCATTCTTCCGTTCCATTTGAATAATATTTTGCTTATTATTAATTAAGGTGTTAAAGCCAATCAATATCCTGTCGGGCCGGTCATGGGCAGTTAGCTGTGCACCATCAGCTACTTCACCGTCGCCATTGCCAATTACCATGGCCGAACTGCAATTTTCAAAATAATTACTAAAGATCAGGTGGTCGTCGCCAAAAATGCGAAGCCCTGGCGTGTTGAAGAAATAATTGCCGTAAACCAAGCTTTTGTTGCCATGGCGTAAAGTAAACTGTGCCGGGCAATCACGAATGGTATTATACCGAAGCGTTACCGCGGAAGCTTTCACCGAAATCAATTCATTCTCGCCTTCACATCTTTCAAATAAATTATACTCAACTATGCTGTTGCTCGATGATAAACTGAATCCGCTTAACCCAAACTGAAGCGCTTCGGCGCCGTTTTTCCCGCCCTGGCTGGCAAAATTGTTAAAATAGTTATGATGAATGTGAAGTCTTTCGGCAATTTGCTTACCCTCGCCACGGATAGCGATAAACCGTCCCATGGCATTTTTATTTTGAAAGGTATTATAATCAATTTCCTGGTCGCCGCCAGCCACTGTAAGTTCCTCGCCATCACCCGGGTTTTCAAAAAGGTTTTGTGTAAACCTACAATGGTTTGTGCCTATACCTGTTTTAGTACGGCCTGCCGCGTGGGTAAATTTAAAACCCCGTATAACAATATATGTTGCCGGGTTCATTAGGCTAAAGCCACCGCTTCCCGCAATCTCTGCCTTACCTAAATTTTGTGCGGCAATTGTTATTGGGGCCCTCTCAGTACCTTTATTGTTCACAATAATATCTTCCGTTGTTGTATATACACCATCGGTCAACAAAATCAAGTCGCCAGGCTTAGCTACATTAATGGCCTTTTGCAAACCAGCAATAGAAGATACCGTAACAGTAGTTGCAAAAAGTACATTTGATGACAATAACAACAAAAAAGCAAATGCAAAAGCCAACCTGTTACTTTTTAAATAAACTTGATAATATTTTTTAGCCATTATTATAGGTTTTTAATTAAGATGATGGTGCTAACATCGGCTTAATTATTAATGGTTTAATCACACAAAGAAGCTAATTAATATACTCAATTGACCTGCCAATTGAACATATGCTGACTTACAGCCGGTAATAATACTGCTTTGCACAAGAAAGTAACCAATTCCCGAAGCGCTTGTTGCCCAATGGCTGTGGTATCGCGGTTAGAGACCGCAACGGAAAGTCGGATAGCGTTCAAGCTGCCTATTGCTCATATCAATGCTGCCAGCCGGATAGCCAACTTTCGCTGTTAAAGTTTTCATCAGCTTATTTATAATGTATATACGATATTGCCCTTTTGGGAATGTCTCCTATTTAAATAGAATAAAAAGTACCCAAATTAAAAGTTGCACTGTGAGCCCCATAAGTAAAGTAGCAACGCTGTATACCTTCAATGTGGAAGCAGTATCCAGATTAGAAAAACGGCTGATTACCCAGAAATAGGCGTCGTTGGCATGACTTATCACCATGCTTCCTGCCCCCATGCTCAATATAGTTAGTGTAAGTCCCATTGGCGACGATAAACCTAAATTTGAAAGCAGTGGTGTAACCAGCGAAGATGCAGTAATAATAGCCACTGTTGACGATCCCTGGGCTGTTTTTAAAATGGCAGCAATCAGAAATGGAAAGAAAATGCCTAAGGACAGACCGCTCAACATGCCGCCCAGGTTTTTTCCCATCCCGGTAGCCTGCAACATTTCGCCGAACATGCCGCCGGCAGCAATGATGGCCAAAATCATCCCTGCCTTGTCTACCCCCTCTGTAAGCCAATGATTCAGATCTTTCTTAAATGTTTTTTGAACAAGTTTAAAAGAGGCAACAATTCCAATAGCCAGCGCCATAACCGGTTCGCCCACAAACGAAATGATTTGCAGGTACCCGTTTTGCGCAATCAGCGCCGGTGCGACAAAAATTGGCATTACTGATTTACAAGCGATTAAGAAAATCGGCAGCAAGACAGGCAGGAAAGAATATACTGCCGGCGGTAGCTGTTTTAGCTCAACTGGAATAACTTCGGGCTCGATGTATTCATATTCAACTTTGCTCCCGCGCCACACACTCCAGATATAACCCACGATCGCGGCCGGTATAGCAACTAAAATACCCCAGAGCATCACTTTGCCTAAATCGCCGCCTGCTGTACCTACTGCTGCCGTAATACCTGGATGCGGCGGCACCAGGCAATGCACCGCGTACAGTGACGTTGCTAAGGCGGCAGCCATAACGGGCATCCTGTTATGAGCTTTTTTTACAAGCGAATGGTTTAAACCGCTTAAAATAATAAAGGCACTATCACAAAAAATAGGGAAGCCGATTATAATACCGGTGAGTGTAATGGCTATTGGTGCATTTTCCTCTTTAACTACCCGTAAAATATAATTAGCCATGCTCATGGTCGCGCCGGTTTTCTCCAGTATTACCCCCAAAGTGGTACCCAGAATAATAAGCAAACCTATTTTTTCCATGGTATGCCCAAACCCGGTTTTAAGCGCAGTTACTATTTCTACCAGCGGTAAGCCGCTGAATAAGCCAACCCCTAAGGCGGCTACTAATAGCGCAAAAAAGGCATTTACTTTTTTATATGCTGTAAACCATATAATAAAACCAATGCTGGCAATAAGAAGAAAAAGCAGATAGTACGTATTTATCATCATACTTTATTTTACAAGGGCTATCATAATATCCATTACATTGGTTTGTGTTGGCCCGGTAATAATTAAGCCATCAGTTTGTTCAAAGAAGTGATACGCATCATGTTTCTTTAAATATTCTTCTATCGGCAATCCATGGTACAAAACCTGGGTTAAAGTATCATTGCCCACAACCGCTCCTGTTGCATCGGTTGGCCCATCTGTTCCATCAGTACCTCCGCTTAAAATGGTAATTTCATCAGATATGTTTTGTTGATGCAGCTTATTCAGCTCATTTAATGCAGCCAATGCAAAATGCTGATTGCGGCCACCTTTTCCTGTGCCGGTTACTTTAACGGTTGTTTCGCCGCCTTGTAATATACAAACCGGTTTTGGCCCTTTATATTGACGGGAAAATTCCACCAGCGTTTTTGCTTCTATCTCTGCATCTCCGGTTATCAAATGATCTACTACCTGTACATGATACCCTAATTTTTTTGCCATCTTGGCTGCTTCCAGTACAGCCATTTTATTATTCCCGATAATCTGGTTGACTGTATTGAGAAAAAGAGGATCTCCTGGTTTAGGTGTATCCTTAATTATTCCTTTAATGCCATCCTCAATATGCAGCCTGATGCTTTGCGGTAATACGGATAATAGGTTATACTTTTGCAGGATAGCTTTTGCATCCTCAAAGGTTGAAGCATCCGGAACAGTGGGTCCGCTGGCAATTACCTGCAGGTCATCTCCCGGCACGTCGCTGATAATGAATGAAAAAACTGAGGCTCCGCCGCAAGCTCTAACAAGTTGACCGCCTTTGAAGTTGGACAAATGTTTGCGGACCGTATTAATTTCATGAATAGCGGCTCCTGATTTTATCAACTGGTCAAACGTTGTTTGTACTTCCTTCAGTGTAGCTCCCGGCGGCAAATCGCACCATAGGGCCGATGCACCACCGCTTAACAGGCAAATCACCACGTCATCTTTTGTTGCTTTGTTAAGCAGCTGCATAGTTTGGGTAACAGCATCAACGCAATTTTCATCCGGAACGGGGTGCGCCCCTTCAATAATTCTTATTTTAGAAGTGGGCAAGCCATGACCATATTTGGTTGTTACCAAACCCTCGCTAATGTACTCCCCCAAAATCCCTTCGGTTTCCACCGCCATTGCCGCAGCTGCTTTTCCGGCCCCAACCACATAAATATGATGGATGAACGTTTTGGGAAAGACCACGCCTCCGATACTCAATGAATCTTTACTTACAGATAATTGTTGCCGTAACAGCTGCCCAGGCTGTACCGCTGATACGGCTGATCTGAAAATTTGAATCGCATGCTTTTCTTCAATCATAAAATATTTGTTTTATAAGAACCATCACTCTTATCGCTTCTCGAAAGTCACATTAGCCCCAGATTAGGGAGCATATTATTATTAAACGAAGCATTTAAAGTATGGTTTACTGTAGATAACGATACGAAGTTGATAATTCACCAGTTTAAAAAATATCCACCGAGATTAATTTATTCGGGGAGCATTATTCAAACCATCAGGATCGTTAGCAGGACAATACTACCATTAAGTATTTTTATTAAAAAAAAAAGAAGCCTTATTTCTGTGTAAACGTTATCGAAAGAAATACACCTAAATGTGTGTCTATTGATCGACTTATATGTAATAACCAGACAACTATTGAAGTGTTAAAGGTGTTTGGTGTAGGTTTTTAAGGTGATAAAAAAATGTCCCGATGCCACTCCAAAATCAATGTTTAATTTGCAGGTAACGGAAAGTACCGGGCACTACGGAAATAACAGCCGGGTTTTGCCCGGCAACCGACAATTTGACGACTGCTGTTTTTCGCTGACCAACGCCGTTTTCTGAACTGTGGGTATGAAAAACATAAAACAGGTCTCCATCTTTTGTGGTAAACAAGTCGCCGTGCCCGCTTCCGTTCCGCCCGGTGTTTTTCCTGCTCAGTACCGGGTTCCCCCCATATTTAGTCCATGGTCCGGTTGGGCTGGCAGATGTAGCATAACCTACCGCGTAATCGATGTTCCTGAAATCGTTAGCAGAATAAAACAAGTAATACAGGTTATTGATTTTGGTTACCGTCGGTCCTTCTGAAACCGGCCAGCCGGTAGCTGCAGTATTTTCCCAGCCTTGGTCAGCATGAATACATTCCATCAGCGTCGAACTTTCAATATCGCTCAGATCTTCATTCAACCGAGCTACATAGATACGGTTACCCCTATCTAACCGGACATGATAGAGGTACAACTTTCCATCGGCATCTTTAAAAATAAACGGGTCGATCTGCTTCCCAGGTTCAGAGATTGATTGATGTACACGCTGTATAAAAGGCCCGAGAGGGCTGTCGCTCACCGCAATGGCAATGTGCTCATCGGCGACGTACGCCATATAATATTTGCCGCGATACTTAAATACTTGCGGAGCCCAGAAGCTTTTAGAACCATAACTATCGCCCTTTAACAAAGCAGGTTTATCCTCCCGCTTCCAATTTTCAAGGTCCTTTGATGTATAAACCTCAAAGCCATCCGGACTGCCTGTACCATAGAGGTAATATGTGTGGTTGTCATAAAATACAGTTGGGTCGGCCAGCCTGATGGTATCCATCCGGCTTTGCGCGTTAGCAGTACTGATTACGCCAAGCAGCAAAAACATGAGCATTTGCTTTTTCAAGTTCATCCAATTTTGTAATTACTATCCCAGCTACAAGCCTTCTGACTGTACAATGCCTGATTGGCCAGGTGCACGCTGATGGCGGTACGGGCACCGGTGAATACATTACTGTCGGGTAACTCCTTGCGCTTAATTTTCTGGTAAAAATCGTTAAAGGCGTACCAGGTTCCGTCCTTTGTGGGTTCCGGTAAAATGGGCGTCCCTCCTTCTTTGTTCCATACGATGCGTGTTGCACCCGTCACGCCGTCAACCGTTCCCTTTTCGCTCAGGAGCTTTTTTTCCGGGTAAAACATTCCCTGGTCTGTGAGCAGAGATACGGTGCCCAGTGTGCCCTTAATCTTGAAAAGATATCCATCATGCGCATTGCCGCACATCGCCCCAAAATTACCTATCGGGCCCTGTTCCGGGTAGCGTAGCATTAACTGTACGTTATCGTAGGTTTCCCGGCCGTCTTTAAAAACATCTATCCCTCCTGTTGCAAAAAACTCTTGTGGATGGGTATCAAAGGCCCAGTTGATAAAATCTATCTGGTGAGAAAGCAATTCGGCCACCAGCCCGCCCGAATATTCCCGGTACATCCGCCAGTTGATGGCCCGTTCCAGCGCCGGATTGGGTACTGGGCGCCGCCAGTTGCCGTTACGGTCCCACCGGCAGTCTACCTGGGTCACCTTGCCCAGGTAACCCTTATGGATCATCTCCTTCACCCGGTAATACAAAGGCGAATAACGGTACTGGTGCCCCACCTGCAAAACCTGTTCATTACGGCCATGCATCAGGGTCACCAGATCCAGCGCCTGGTCAATTGTATAGGTCATCGTTTTTTCCAGGTATAAATGCCTGCCGGAGCGGACCACATCTGCCGCTATCGGGTAATGCAGGTATAGCGGTACGGCTACAATAACCGCATCTACCTCTTTATCATCCAACAGTTTTTTATAGTCAATATAAGTTTTTACGGTACCGGTTTTAACCAGCTTTTGCGCAGCTGTCAACCTAAAATCGAGCACATCGCACAAAGCGGTTACCCGGAATTGCTCAGGCATCCCGTTAAGGATGTTCATAATGCCGGTACCGCGATCTCCGCAACCTATTACTGCTATTTTAATGGGCACCCCGGCGGGCTGCAGTGCGCTCAGTTTATTGCCAATCAACAGCCCGCCGCTCAGCAGGCCGGTATTTTTCAGGAACGTTCTTCTTTCCATCTATTCTGTTTTGTGTTGATATCCCTTAAAAAAAGCACTTACAGTATCTGCGATACGACCATCAGGCCGCCGGTAAACCATGTAAGCGCCCATATCTTTCCGTTTTGCTAAAAAAGCCAGGCTGCGCTGCAAGCCCATTGCCATAAAACCATTATCATACCCATCGGCCGTGATAGCGTCCCAGGCGTACACCGTCACACTGATCATTTCGTTTTGTACGGGATAACCCGTGAGCGGATCCATCAGGTGCGATACTTGTTTGCCCCCGGCTTCATGGTGCTTACGGTAATTGCCCGAAGTGGTGATGGCGCCGTCGCCCGGCTCAATTACTTGTCGCATAGGCGCAGGGTCCAGGTCATCACCGCTGATCCCCTCGATGCCAACCCTGAATGGCTCATTACCGGGTTTATGGCCTTTAATGCGCAGTTCGCCACCCAGTTCAATCAAATAGTCGTGGATATGATGCCGCTCCAGCAAATCGGCCAGCAGATCGACCGAATACCCCTGGGCTATTCCATTCAAATCCAGCTGTACACCTGGCACCCTCTTATATAAAAAATCACCCTTCAGCCTTATTTTATTTGCACCCACCTGGCGCAGCATTTTTTTTACCTCTTCCCTGCCGGGCTCATGGTCGGGTTTAAAAACGCCAAAGCCCCAGGCGTCAACCAGTGGTTTTACAGTTGGGTCAACCAGACCGCCCGTAGCGTGGCTTATCTGCAGGGCGCGGCTAACCAGCACACGGAAAATATCATCTACGCAGATGCCTTTTTCCGAGCGGTTAAACCTGCAGATTAACGATTGAGGCAGGTAAAGCGATACCGATTTATCAAACCGTTGCAGCAAGCTATCCGTTTGCTGCTGACTGACCAGGCTATCAGGTGCATAATAAACAATGCTGTAGGTAGTGCCCTGCGCATACCCTTTTATCGCGAAGAGCCGCAACGGTGGCTGTTTTCCGAAAGCACAACACAGCAATACCAAAACAACAATACCAGGTAGCCAATTATTTTTCATAGGTGCGGGCAAAGTTAAAAATTCCGGGTAAGGCTGTTGCGAAGGAACCGATGTGTTTTATCAGCAAACCAATCCAATCTATACCTTGCTGAACGAGAATTTTTCTTTCCTTCTTTGAATGAATTATTTCGCGAATTTCTCAGCTATCGTATCAAGCTGTTTTGCACTGATAGTCTGCCCGCCATTCTCAATCACAACCCTATACTTAAAAGTCACCGACTCCCCTTTATTCAAATGCAAATTCTTAGCTGATTTACCATTGGTAAAAATCTTTTCGCCCAAAGGGTTGGCGGCAAATAAACCATACCCCCTCGCATGCCAAAAAGTAGGATAATTGGGGTTTTGAGGATGATCTATAATAGCAATACTTATCGAGTCGGCTCCCATTTTACCGTAAACTTTGCACCATATACCGCGTGAGCTCCAGGCATCGTTACCGGTTTTGCCTGCGCTGGTCAGATAATTACCATTGGCCACTTTATCGGTACCGGCCTTCACTATGGTTACGTTGCCTTTGTCGTCGGTAAATTTTTGGTCTTCGGTGGCGGGCATTTGCAGGTCATGTGCCAGGCGCAGGCCAAGCAGGCCGTCTTTAGCATCGGTAAAAGTTGCGTCGACATTAGCCTTTAACGTTGTAATACGATCAATTATCCGCTGGTTACCTGTTCCGCTAAATTCAAACCGCGTGGTTTCTTCTAAAATGACGTCTTTTTGTTGATTAGTCCAGTTTGCATGGTATGCCAATACACCGGTTGTGCCGCTTTTGGTTTCCAACACCTTGTCGGTACGAACCCAGCCATACAAATTCTTTTTGTCTTTATGGATGGCGTAGGAGTTATTCCAAAAATCAAGCCCATTCAGGTTTTCGAAATTAAACCAAAGGCCAATATGATGTGGATGATCGGTCGGGTCGCCTGGTTTAGGATCAAGCGGGAAACCACGGGTTACAACAGTGCCATTTGCTGCACGCAAAGGATACAGCACTGGTTTTTCCAGGCTATCCGGGTACACGAAACTTGTAAATGGCTTGCCGCCAATAAACACGTCTACCTTATGCTCATTTTTTGAAGCTACGACCTTTACCTGCTCGCTTTTCTGGGCGGCCGCGCTTGCGGCAAAAGCAACCGAGGCTATTATTAAACCTGTTTTTTTGAAGCTATTCATGGTAATTGCCTTTAATATTTAAAAATCTTACCATTTGCCATTACCTCCTGGGTGCTTTCATCAAATGTAGCTTTAACACCGGTGTGTACAGCAGCATTGGTCATGATATTAGCAATAGAGTGACTGTACCCTGCTTCAACCGGCGCGTTTGGTTGCTTACGGCTGCGCACGCATTCCATCCAGTTGCGTACATGGTTCGAGGTAAGCACATCGCCGCCGGTGTTGGCCGATGCTACAACCTGCTGCGTATTTGCCAGGCTGATTTCGGGCAGCAGGTTGGCTTTCATGCCCATGGCCGCGGCCATTTTTTCTGTAAGCCCGCCATTCGGCGATACCTTATTGGTAATAAGGTTCAGTTCGCCTCCGTTGGAGTAGTATATTTCGGCGGGGTGTTCATCTCCGTTATGCATGCGTGAGCCAAATGTTACCTGGAAACCGGTCGACGGATCGTTCAACGGGCCATAATCAAAGGCAGCCAAAATAGTATCCCAATTGCGGCGGCCATCCTTCCACATATAAATGCCCCCGTTGGCAACCACGCTGCGCGGGTGTTTCAGCCCTGTAAACCAATGTACAGTATCAATCTGGTGGCTCATCCACTGGCCGGCTAAGCCGGATGAATATGGCCAAAACAAACGATACTCCAAATATTTGCGTGGGTCGAAGGCCTCGTATGGCCGGTTCATAATGAAACGTTTCCAATCGGTATCTTCCTCTTTTAACTTACTCAGCAATTCGGGCCGGCGCCAGCGGCCTGGCTGGTTAACGTTCCAGGTAAGCTCTACCATGGTAATGGGGCCAAACTTGCCCGAGCGGATAAAATCATTGGCAGCATGGTAATTATCCCCGCTTCTGCGCTGCGATCCTATCTGCACTATTTTTCCGGATTCCTTAACGGCTTTTAACGCCGCGCGGTTATCCTCCATCGTTTCGGCAAAAGGCTTTTCAACATAGGCATCACAGCCTGCTTTTACCGCCTCAATGGCGTGACGGGCATGCTGAAAATCGGCGGTACTGATGAATACTGCGTCAACCGTTTTACTATCGTACATCTCCTCGTTGTTTCGGTACGCCTTTACATCGTTCTGCATTTTTTCCCTCCAGGTAGCAGCACCCTCCTCTCTCCGGTTTTTCCAGATGTCGGATACGCCAACCACCTCGAAGTTCAGTTCTTTACAATGATTCATAAAGCTGGGGATGTGCGAGCTTTTATGCCTGTCGGAAAAGCCGACAACACCAACCCGAACGCGGTCATTAGCACCAATAATGCGTTTGTAGCTTTTGGCGCTCCACGCATTTTTAGTGATCAATACACCTGCCCCGCCTATCGCGGCCTGTTTTATAAACGTACGACGAGAGTTTTCCATGCTGTTAGGTTTACTTGTTTTTATAGTGTAGATAAAATTGGTTTAAAACAGCGGCCTGGCACCGCTATCATCAAATATCGAAGAAATCCGATAAAAACCGGTATCCGGTTTGTAAGAAGCTTATTACAGTGTAAACAAAGCCTGTTAACGTATAGCTGCTTAAATGGTTAGCGTTTGATAACATTCCATGATTTTACGATATAGTATCCCCAAAGTCCCTTACTTAACGTAATTTCTATTTTATAATCGGAGGGTTTTACTTTATCATACCGATACGGGTTTGAATAACCGATATCCAAAGCTTCAATGTTATTTTCAAATTCAAAATACACCTTTGGTTTTTTGCCGGTCCAGAATTGGGTTACCTGGCAATATATTTTTTCTGTTGGATTGTTAGCAGCTTCCTGCTTATTCAGGTAATCCCAAGCAACATCGGCCACAAACCCGAAACTTAAATAAGAAAAAAGTAAACCCTGAACCAGGCAAAAACCAACAACAAACAGCTTAGATAAAAAACCTTTGCCGCCCCTATAAGCGTCCAACAGAAAAGCGCGCCGATAAATACCGAGGACAATAACTCCCGTTAGCGTAGGCAAAGCCAAAACAAATAAACTATATCGGCTATCATGCCCTATCGTTTTCGGTTTTATAAAAATATCATATAGCACAAAGACTATTATCAACGCAATCACTATCCTATAATGCAAATTATCGGTCTTTTTTCTTGCGGTAATTGTTGGTATCTGTTTGGGTATCTTCATCGCTTGGTGTTATGGTTAACGCTTTTGGCCGCTTTCAAAGTCAAATCAACACAAGTGATCAAAAAACCTTGTACACTTGTCCCGTCTGTGCTCCCAAAACACTTTTAATATAAGCCTGAGTAACCCGCGGCATAGTTACCGGGATGTGGCCGGGGAAGTACGGAAAATAACCGGGCGAATCTTCTACAACGCCCGGGCTTATGGTGTTTATACGTACACCATTTTCCAGCTCAATAGCAGCTGCTTTTACAAAAGCTTCAAGCGCACCGTTTACCGCACTTAAGTTAGATCCTAATACGATAGGATCTTCACTTAAAATGCCGGATGTTAAGGTAAAAGAGCCTTTAGGATTAACGAAATGCTGACCAATCAAAACCAGGTTTACCTGCCCCATCAGTTTGCTGTTAATACCTTTCATAAAATCGGCGTACGTCATAGTCGGTAGCGGTCCAAAATGCCCCTGGCCTGTGGTACTTACCAAGGCATCAAACCGACCGGTCTGCTCGTAAAATTTTTCGATAGATTCGGGCGAGTTGATATCAACCTGTATGTCGCCGCTTTTGGAACCGGCAGTTATTACTTTATGATTACTTTTTAAAGCCGCAGTAACATGTTTGCCAAGCGTGCCACTGGCGCCCACAATGATTATTTTCATGATGATATTGTTTTGATATGTTAAAGATGACGAATATTTATGGCTGTAAACGATAGTACGATTGTAAAATCTATCTCATTTCTGGACGTTCCTGAAAAAGAATATATTTACGTTTAAACGTGCAACTCCCTATGAAAAAATTATTACTGCTTACTATTCTTTTAGCCCCTGCAATAGTATTTGCCCAAAATGCCGACTCGGCCTGGTTTGTAAATAATTACATCAAAAAAGAAGTTCAGATCCCGATGCGCGATGGGATAAAGCTTTTTACATCCATTTATCAGCCTAAGGACCAGGCTGAAAAGCACCCGATCCTGATAACCCGCACCCCGTATTCCTGTGCGCCGTATGGCAAAGATTATCGTGGATACTGGCGAAATTTCATGATCAAATATTGCAAGGAAGGCTATATCATGGTGATCCAGGATATCAGGGGGCGCTGGATGAGCGAAGGAGCTTTCGAAGTAGTACGTCCTTTCAATCCCAATAAAAAAACAAGTAAAGATATTGATGAGGCCAGCGATACCTATGATACTATAGACTGGCTTGTTAAAAACATTGATAATAACAATGGTAATGTTGGTGTAACCGGGATTTCGTTCCCCGGGTTTTATGCAACTGAAGCTGCCTTAAGCGGCCACCCCGCTTTGAAGGCCGTTAGCCCGCAGGCACCGGTTACCGATAGGTTTTTTGGCGATGACGACCACCATAACGGCGTTTTATTTTTAATGGACGCATTTGATTTTCACGTAGGGTACGGTTTTAGCCAGCCACGCCCCCATCCTACCACGTTGCCCGCAAAAACGTATCCAATAAGTGGCCCTGATAACTATGCCTGGTACCTAAAAATGGGGGCTTTACCCAATTTTACCAAAGCATCGGGCGACAGCCTTAAATTTTGGAGCGATATGATGGTTCATCCTAACCTTGATGCCTGGTGGAAGGCCCGCGATACGCGTTCGGGAATTAAAAACGTAAAGCCTGCCATACTGGTTGTAGGCGGGTTATTTGATGCCGAGGACGGCTACGGGGCGTGGAATACCTACCAGGCTTTAGTGAAGCAAAGCCCGGCAACCAAAAGCAATTTGGTAGTAGGTCCCTGGTTTCACGGCCAATGGGCAAGCAAAGATGGTACTCACTTAGGTAACATCCAGTTTGGTAGCAAAACCAATGAGTGGTACCAGGAAAACATCGAAATTCCGTTCTTCAATTATTATTTAAAAGGAAAAGGCTCGATAGATACGCTTAGTAAAGCTACAATCTTTTTCTCTGGCGAGAATAAATGGCGCAAGTTATCCCAATGGCCACCTGCTGATGCTGTGCCTACACCGATTTATTTTGAAGAAAACGGGAAATTATCCTTTGATAACCCAACGAATACCAAAAACACATTTGACAGCTATACAAGCGACCCGGCCAAACCGGTTCCCTATACCGAAAAAGTGCACGAATACCGCACCCGCGAGTACATGACCGACGACCAGCGTTTTGCCGCCCGCCGCACCGATGTTTTAACTTACAGTACCGATACTTTAACTAATGATATTACGCTTGGCGGTCCGGTAACTGCCGACCTGATGGTTAGTATTTCAAATACCGGTGCCGATTTTGTAGTGAAAATTATAGATGTTTTCCCCGATAATACGCCAGCTAACCTGGTTACCAAATATCCTATGGGCGGTTACCAAATGCTGGTACGGGCCGAAATTATGCGCGGCAGGTACCGCAATAGCTTCTCGGCACCCGAAGCATTTGTACCGGGAATGCCTACACCGGTAAAATTCCTGGTGCCTGATGTTGCTCATACTTTTAAAAGCGGCCACAAAATAATGATCCAGGTACAAAGCAGCTGGTTTCCTTTAGCCGACAGAAATCCGCAGCAATTTGTGGATATATATCATGCCAAGGACAGCGATTTTGTGAAAGAAACTATCAATGTTTACCATGGCAAATCGAAGATAATTTTGCCGGTGATAAAAAAATGATAACAGGGAAGGAAAGACGACTGCTTATGAATGAGGCTATCAAAACCATAGCCGTACCATTTTTTAGAGAACAAGGATTCAAGGGTTCATTCCCTCATTTCAGAAGAATGAAAGAAGACAGAATAAATCTGATAACTTTTCAATTTAGCCTCAGTTCACCTCGTTTTGTCGTCGAAATCTCAAACTGCTCACCTAAAGGAATAGCAAGACCATGGGGAGAAGTTGTAAAACCTTCAAGCTGTACAGCCCACGATATGTATAAGCGATTAAGATTGGGCAGCGTTAAAAACAGAACAGACCATTGGTTTGATTTCAGCAAAGATATTTTCTGGGGTGATATCTATCGAAAAAAAGCAAAGGAAATAATTAGCCTGTGGCAGGAAGCCGAAAATTGGTGGAATGAAGATCCAGATAACCAGCGAAATGAAATGGTGCCTTAAAAATCAAGCTATTATCTCAGTCGTCAATTCATTTAAATACTCCGGTACCTGCAACAACCTGCTCCCATACCATGAAAACATCTCGCCATCAACCAAAACAACTTTGGCTTTTGGCAGCAATTGTTTAAACTCATGAATATGTTTTTGTTTGAACGGATATGGCTCGGACGATAAAAACACCACACCAGGGTTAGCAGCAACCAACTCATCCGGAGATACTTCAGGATACCGTTGCGATTCGAAAACGTTAGTTAAGCCACACTTTTGCAGCAAGCTATCAATATATGTTTGCCTGCCAGCAACCATATACGGATTTTTCCATATAAAGTAGGTTACGGTAATATTCAAAGGGGGAAAAATACCTGCATCGAAACGGCGCCTTATTTCGAGATTTAAAGCGTCGGCCTCCCGTCTCTTACCAATAAGATCACCAACACCCTGGATCATGGTTAAGGCGCTCTCCAGGTCATTTATATCACTTATCCAAACAGGGCAAACATCCATCAGCTCTTCAATCTGGCCGCGATCGTTCTCTTCTTTGTTAGCGATAATTAAATCGGGTCGTAGGGATTTTATCAGTTCAATATTTAGTTGCTTGGTGCCCCCTACTTTGGTTATGGCTTTAACTTTTGCTTTCGGGTGAATGCAAAAGTTGGTAATACCAACAATCTCAACATCTAAACCTAAATAAAGCAAAAGCTCGGTTTGCGAGGGCACTACAGAAATAATACGTTTTGGTATGGACGGCAGCTTAATAACGCGGTTTAATTGGTCGCGAAACTTGGCCATTTTAAAACGCGTTCTTCTCTCCTCTTAAAGCATTCCAAAACGTTAAGAAAACAATCTTCATATCCAACAGGAATGACCAATTCTCGAGGTACCAAACATCCGCCTCAACACGTTCAAGCATAGCCTGAGTTGTTTGGGTTTCGCCCCTTAAGCCATTTATTTGTGCCCATCCTGTAATTCCCGGCTTTAAAAAGTGCCTAACCATAAATGTATCGATAAGCTGCGAATATTGCTGTGTATGGCTAATCATGTGTGGCCTTGGGCCCACTACCGACATGTTTCCCAATATTACGTTGAAAAACTGGGGAAGCTCATCAAGGCTTGTTTTGCGGATAAAGGCCCCTGTTTTGGTAATACGTGAGTCGCCACGGGTTGCCTGCTTTTTATCAGAGTCCTTGTTTACCCGCATACTGCGGAACTTGTAACACTTAAATGGTTTATTATCCCTTCCCGATCGTTCCTGTACAAAGAATACCGGACCTCGTGATTCGAGTTTGATCAAAATAGCAAGGATTGGAAAAAGCCAGCTGAACACAAAAAGAATAATAAATAATGAGAACAAAACGTCAAACAGTCGTTTTATAAACCGGTTGAGCATATTCTCCAATGGCTCTGGCCTTACAGAGATAACGGGGATATGCCCAAAACTCTGAATAAAAGTTGGTTTTTTTGCATAATCATAATACTCCGGAATAAACTTAAACCTGATGAGGTTTTTATCAGCATCAAGCATTAGCCGCTCAATTGTTGCTGCTTCGGAATTGGGTAGGGTACAAAAAATCTCGTCTACCTTGTTATTTAACACATAACTGATGCAGTCATTTGTTCCGCCCAAATAAAGGTGCTTATCATTTACAAGTTCCGGATTATCGTCAAAAAAACCTACAAGGTTGTAGCCACGCTCGGGGTTTTGTTTAAAAAAACCGTACAAATCGGCCCCTATCCTACCACCGCCAATAATAATAACCGCACGGGTATCTATCAATGATGCCCTGTCACTTTTACGTATTGTAAGGAATATCAGCTTCCACAAGCCAAGTAAAAATCCAAATAATGCAAGGGAATAAAACAGGTATTCGCGCGTAATAAAATAAGCCTTTGTACCTATAAGTATAATTATGGTAAAGCAAATAAAGCTAACAAACAACAGGTACGTTTTTATTACCCCACGATATGTTTTGATAGAATCTTTATTCAACACATGTTCATACAAGCCGGTAATATTGGCCGATAATAACCAGATTAAATTAAACACCAAAACAATTGGTAAATATTTCCTGTTGTTTATCCAAAAAATGTATGACCTATCTTCGATAAAGTAAGAAATTACCATGCTCATATTAAGTATAATATAATCAATGGTAAGGTTCACTGCTTTAATAAAAGTAGCGTATCTGTGAATCATGTATTAGAGCTTGTTGAAGTATATAACACCCGCTAAAATTAGCATATTTATTTATAAATAACAATGTGATAATTGAAAGTACAATTGGTTACAAATGTGTTATAGCATAGGTAACAAAATTAAAAATTAAGAAATTCATATCAAATCAAATATAAAACTACCATTGGCTTTAACAACAATCTTATTTCAAATGCGGGTTAATTATAACCTGCCATCAATAATGCTTTTATCCAATACTCCTTTGATATCAAAAATTACCGATGAAGGGCCTTTTTTTAATCTATCATAGTTAAGGTTAAGAAATTCCCTGTGCGATACTGCAACTATGATAGCATCGTACCCGCCTTTCAACTCATCAAATGCTTTAAGGGTTTTCACCTTATACTCTGATTCAACCTCAAATGGGTCTGCCCATGGGTCGTAAATTTCATAGCAAGCCTCAAACTCGCTTAAAACTTTTATAATATCAATTACCCGGGTATTGCGTACATCAGGGCAGTTTTCTTTAAAAGTAAAACCAAGTACCAGTACATTTGAGTTTTTTACCGGAATATCTTTTTTAACCATTAGCTTAATTACCTCAAGAGCTACATATGTGCCCATGCCATCATTTAGCCTGCGGCCAGCCAATATAATCTCGGGATGGTAACCTACCTCCTGAGCCTTTTGGGCAAGGTAGTACGGATCAACCCCGGTGCAATGGCCACCAACAAGTCCTGGTTTAAAATTCAGGAAATTCCACTTGGTACCGGCCGCTTCCAAAACAGCATGCGTATCAATACCCATGATCTGAAAAATTTTGGCCAGTTCATTTACAAACGCGATATTGATGTCGCGCTGAGAGTTTTCAATTACTTTACAGGCTTCAGCAACTTTTATACTTGGGGCTTTGTGTGTCCCCGCAGTCACAATCATTTGATAAAGTTTATCAATAAAATCTGCAGCTTCGGGCGTTGAGCCAGAGGTGACTTTTAAAATATTGGTAAGGGTATGCACTTTATCCCCGGGGTTAATCCGCTCGGGCGAATACCCTGCAAAAAAATCGGTGTTAAACTTAAGCTTAGACACCTGTTCAAGTATGGGCACACATATGTCCTCGGTAACGCCGGGATAAACTGTTGATTCATAAATCACTACATCACCCAACTTAAGCACAGAAGCCACTGATTCACTTGCTTTTTTTATCAGGTCAAGATCGGGACGGTTATACAGATCGGTAGGTGTTGGTACCGAAACTATATATACATTACAATCTGCTATATCCTTAATATCTGATGTAAATACAAGTTTGCCACTGCCTGATAAAACCGATTCTAATACTTCAGTATCAGTTTCCAACGTACGATCGAAAGCATTATTTAACTCATCAACCCGGCTTTTTTTTATATCAAATCCTTTTACCTTTATTTTTTTTGCAAACTCAACGGCCAACGGCAATCCAACGTAGCCCAACCCTATTATTGCAATACGGGCAGTTTCCGGAGCATTAAATTGTTGCTGGATTTGATTTGACGGATGATCAAACATGTTTAAACAAGGGTAGATATTTGCAAATATATGTTATTTTTTGTGTTGATAAACTACATTATTGACTGTAGATTTGGTATACGCCATTAACAGACCTGTGAGCCGCAGACCCTACAAGTAAAGTAGTAATTTTCCTGTCGATCATCAATTGCTCGGCATAACCTGCAAATTCCTCACCATCAATAATAATGGGGTTAATTGTCATTATTTCCAAAAGACTTAATGCCGACGGATCCGGGTGCTTTAATAAAGCGCGTCGCAAATCGCCGTCGGTAATAATTCCTTTAATATTATCGGCCTGCCCAACAATAACCATTCCCAGTCGCCCGGCCGACATACTGAGCAACAACTCTGTAAACGACGCACCTTCATCTATAAAAGGCAACTTATCTGTACGCATTACATCTTTTACCCTAACCAATAATTTACGGCCAAGGCTGCCGCCGGGGTGAAAACGGGCAAAATCGTGCTGCTTAAATCCACGCGACTCCATCAATGCAATTGCAAGCGCATCTCCCATAACAAGCGCAGCTGTAGTTGACGATGTTGGCGCCAATTCCAACGGACAAGCCTCGCGGGAGATTTTTATATTTAAGTGATGATGACTATTTTTAGCAACAGTAGAGTTTGAATTGCCGGTAACGCCTATAACAAGATTATCGTTCCATTTTAAAAAAGGGATTATACGTAGTACTTCATCAGTTTCGCCCGAATACGAGATCAGCATAACAGCATCATTAGTACCAACCATCCCAAGATCGCCATGAAATGCCTCGCCGGGATGCAGGAAAAAGCTTGGTGTACCGGTACTGGCAAGTGTGGCTGCAATTTTTTTTCCTATCAATCCGGATTTACCTATGCCAATAACTACTACCTTACCCGTACAATTCAATACAGCCTCGACGGTTTTAGTAAATTCATCGTCAATTAATTTCGCTACATGTTGCAGCGACTCTATTTCGATAGCAAAAACTCTTTTGGCAATATCCTTCATTAATGTTATACGTATTAAGTTTTACGTTTTTAATGATAATTCACGTACTACTTACAACGTAATACGTAAAACCCAACGCTATACAAGCGAACTTATCAAGGCATCCAAATCATGAAGCTTCAGCATATTGGGGCCATCGCTCAGGGCATTATCCGGATCGGGGTGTGTTTCAATAAAATAGCCATCGGCCCCAAATGCTTTTGCAGCAAGCGCCATCATGGGCACAAAAGTGCGATCGCCGCCCGTTTTACCACCTGCTCCGCCCGGCCGTTGTACCGAATGGGTACAATCCATACAAACGGGATGGCCAAAAGCCTTCATATCGTAAATATTCCTGAAATCAACGGCAAGGTTATTGTAACCATACATATTGCCACGCTCGGTAAGTACCACTTTGGTGTTACCGGCCTCCAGCACTTTTTGGGCTGGATAAAACATATCTGCGCCCGAAAGGAATTGTGCTTTTTTGACATTGACTATTTTACCTGTTTCGGCAGCGGCAACCAAAAGGTCGGTTTGGCGACATAAGAACGCCGGAATTTGCAGTACATCAACCACCTCTGCGGCAATAGCCGCCTGGAAAGGTTCGTGAATATCGGTTATAACAGGCAAGCCAAATTTCTCTTTGACATTTTGAAGCATTTCCATCCCTTTCCCTATGCCCGGGCCACGGTAAGAGTGGATGGAGGTACGGTTGGCTTTATCAAAAGAAGATTTGAAAATCACGGGCACGTTATATTTTTGGCCAACTTCGGCAACCTTTTCGGCAACTGTGTATAACAACTCCTGGTTTTCCATTGCACACGGACCCAATATAAAAAACGGCTTCTGCCGCATCTGCTCAAATAACATATTATGTAGGTTATGCGGCAAAGATAGTGATAAGCACGAATTTCACGAATGAAACTGATTGGCACAAAAACGCCGGCAAGTAGATATCGCTGCTAATAGATCTAATATAAAAACGGCAACAAATTAAAATTCGTGTAATTCGACATAATTGGTGAAATTCGTGTTTATGAATTATTTTGAATTTTATGGCATACCCGAATCATTTAATATTGAACCGGCCAAGCTCAAAAAGAAATTTTACGAACTAAGTAAACTATATCATCCCGATTTTTATGCAGGCGAGGATGAAGCAAAACAACAGGAAATACTGGAATTATCTACCCTGAATAACAAAGCCTACCAGACATTAAATGACCCGGCACGCAGAATGGAATACGTTTTAAAGCTCCATGACCTGGTTTCTGAAGGCGCAAAACCACAATTACCGGCCGATTTTTTGATGGAAATGATGGATATTAATGAAAGATTGATGGAGGTTGACAACAGCACAGAACTGGCATCAATAACGGCGGAAGTACTTGCCTTTGAGGCTGATATTAACGAAAACCTGCACGAACTAACAGCTGATTATACGCAACTTGACCATACTGCACAGGAAGAACGGCGTATAAAAATTGCAAATATTTACTACAAACAAAAATATCTGTTGCGAATTAAAGAGAGTTTAGATACATTTGCAGCCCGCCTGTAAAAGATCGCTGATCAGATTTACAGAGTATGCCCAGCTGGCGGAATTGGTAGACGCGCTGGTCTCAAACACCTGTGGGAAACCGTGCCGGTTCGACTCCGGCGCTGGGTACTGGAAAAGTTAGGTACTACACAACTTTACTTTAAAATTCAAACCCCCTCTTTACAATTGCGTAGAGGGGGGTTTTTGTTTAACAAAAAATAATTCCCACTAATTGTACTATAAAACTTAACTTTGATAAGGTCGTTATGGAACGATGTTAACATTCGATATAAGTAAATTGACAAATACCAACAACCATATCATTAGGGCAATAAGCACATCAGTTGACATCACAGCACAACCAGAAGTCATTTGGGAAAATATTACAAACGTAAAAATCGAGCAGTTTTCTGATCCAATACTTTTTAAAATACTCGATATTCCTAAACCGTTGAGAGCGGAGATAATATCCGAAGGCAAATACGGTAAACGAATTGCATATTTTAAAAATGGAAAAAGGTTTATACAAGAAATTTTAGAATGGGATCCATTTTTCAAATATTCTTTTTCTTTCAACCCTGAAAAGGGCTTCAAAGTGTTTTATTGGTTTGAAATTTCTACTGGTGTATTTAGAATTTTATCGGGATCTTATTTATTAACCCAAAAAGACCAAGTAACCAGTTTAAAATTAAACTCTACGTATAGTATCGACAGCCGGTTTTATTATTTATTCAAATTTCCGGTGAAAATGATCCTAAAAGTTTTTCAGAGGTATTTGTTAACTTCAATTAAAAAGAATACCGGGTAAATGGAAACGACAAAATTTACAGAAACAATAGTAATTGAGGAAATTTCTGAAAGGGTATTTGACTATACGCAAGATTATAATAAACGGCTAATTTGGGATACTTTTTTAAAAAAAGCTTATCTAACTGAAGGTGCGGAAAACGCTGCCAAAGGAGTTAAAACATATTGCGTCGCTAAAAATGGATTAGGAATGACAACAGAATATATAACATTCAATCGACCTAAAGTAACTGCAATCAGAATGACCAAGGGGCCCTATTTATTTAAATCATTTTTGGGATCATGGGGATTCAAAAAACTCAAGGAAAATAGAACCGAGGTTAGTTTTATATATTCTTTTTCTCTCAGATTCCCATTTAACTTGATAACTAAATTAATAAAAAATAATTTACAAAAAAATGTACAACAACGCTTAATTGACCTTAAAACTAATATTGAAAATACGAATTATTAATGGTTTACGATAAATGTGAAAGCGGGGCGATCTTTTGTGTACAGTAACGATTTTGACCTTTACAAGTTTTCTATTCAATCCTAATCCGTTCAACCCCAATATTTAAAACGTCTATTATATTAGCTGTACATCTTCCATAATGGATACTACTTTATAAAACTTTTAACTTTCAAATCTTGGATTATTGGCTCTATAAGCCGTAAAAAGCTTTCTAAATATTGAAAGTATTCCTGTTGATCGATACAAAGCCTTCCTGAGAAATCAGGAGGGCTTTGTTGTTTCTATGCCTGTTATCATCAAATTAAAAACCGCAGGATAAAAAAATAAAAACTTTAAAATATTATTGCCAGTTAATCGTCTGCATAAACATGTACGGAACCTTATTGGCATTACACTCACTCACCCGCTGGTTGGTATTTAGTACCCTCCTGTTCGCTATTTTTCGTGCTTATCGTGGCTGGTTGTCACAAAAGCCTTATTTAAAATTCGACAATGTTGTAAGGCATACCACAGCAACTGCGGCACATATTCAGTTAATATTGGGCATCTGGCTATACTTCATTAGCCCGATTGTTGCTTACTTTTTACACCATTTTGGCACTGCAGTACATGAACGCGCCATCCGTTTTTTTGGCATGGAACACATCACCATGATGTTGATCGGGATAACACTCATTACCATTGGCTCGGCCAGAAGCAAACGACAAGTTAATGACCTTCACAAATTTAAAACAATGGCAATTTGGTTCACCGTAGCCCTGGTGGTGATACTAAGTTCGATACCCTGGTCGTTTTCGCCGCTCATCAGCCGGCCAAATTTCCGGCCATTCTAAGAAAACAGTCAATGCCATTGCCCAATGACGCTTACAAAGTATATAAAATACCATTTGGCATTGCAAATAAAAGATTTCAGCGGGCTGCTTTTCACTATTCATATCTTTATTACTGATTTAAATGGGTAGCTTTTTTGGCGCTTATACACAAAAAAAAACGGTTTACCGCTAATATCCCCTTCTTTACCGGTAAGCTCCCCCGGTTTACCTTTTTTGCTTTGGCTCCGGTTAGTCATCCATATACTTTTGTTTAAAATGATTTAAAGTGTCAATCGTCTATACTACTATGGAAAATAATTATTTCATGATGAACCCGGCCCCTGCTCCCCCAGACAAAGAGCAGGAACTTGCCATCCTGTTTCTCGATCTCCGGAATTTCACCGGCTTAATGGAAGCACAGTCTGGTAAAACCGTTATTCAAATTGTGCGCCGTTTGTTCACCGCATTCAATCAAATCATCAAGAAATTTGAAGGTAAAGGTGGTAGAAATAGCGGGCGATAGTTTATACGCCGTATTTGGTTTGCAAACCGGGTTGAAAGAATCTGTAAACAATGCTTACCTGGCCGCCAAAGTGATGTTCCAAACAGTTAGCCTGTACAACGAAGCTTATGACGAACCTTATTATGGAGGCCCGCTTGAGATTGGTGTCGGTCTGCATGCCGGTAAAGTTTTTGTTGGCGAGTTTGGGCTGGATAACGCTCCACAATTATCTGTAATGGGCCTTCCCGTCAACTTTGCATCCAGGCTACAGGCAAAAACTAAAGAGCTGAATAATGATATGATCATTTCAGAGCATGCATACCAGTTATTAGCAAGCGACGGAGCTATCGCCCATTATCAAACCGTGCAGTTGCAGGGAATCCGTGGAGGTCAGCAGGTTCGCCTGGCAGGAAAACCATATAGTAACCGCCATCAACCAAACCTGGACTATTTATTAGCCATTTCCGGTTAACCCATAAGTACGGCTGATCAGTACGGAACATTTTTACTGATTTTTCCAGAATTGCCCCACGTACAAATCAAGCGGATGATTCTCCGTAATGAGATTCACTTTCGGGCACTGTGCAATGAACTACATTACGTAGCATTCTTTATATCTTTGCATCGGTTTAATTTATCATCAAAATCAATGCACAGCAAGCTTTTAGACTACATCAGGCGATATGCTACGTTGCCACTTACAAGTGATGAAGAAGCGTTAATTGTAGCTGCTTTCCAACCCAAAAAGCTCAGAAAAAAGCAATACTTTTTAGAAGAAGGCAATGTGTGTAAATACGTTGGTTTTATTGTAAAAGGCGCTATGCGGCAATATAGCGTAGATGACAAAGGGGTGGAGCACATTGTACAGTTATACATTGAAAATTATTGGGCAAGCGACCGTGAAAGTGCTGTCATGCTTACACCATCGAAGTATTATATTGATGCCTGGGAAGATACCGAACTACTCGTTGCCATGGTAGCAGATATGCTGGATCTGATAGAAAAAGTACCTTCATTTGGACAAATGACAAGATTAATGGACCAAAGAAGTTTCATTGTTTCTCAGCGAAGATTGAGTTCTGCCATTAGTAATACAGCAGAAAAACGTTATGAAGAATTTGCTGAAAACCATCCTCAATTTATTCAACGATTTCCCCAGCATCTCATTGCTTCTTTTTTGGGTATAACCAAAGAAACTTTAAGCAGAATTAGAAAACAAGCAAGTAAATAACTTCTATTTTGGTTTTTGATTTTACAAAAGCGTTGATAAATATCAACGCTTTTTTTTATCATTTCTCATCGTTTCGGGGCGTGCTGTTGCTGCAATTTTACATCATAAAACAAAACAGATGAAAAAGCAAACAATAGTAGTAATTGGAGCAACAGGCGCACAAGGCAAGGGTATTGTAAATGCCCTTGTAAACGAAGGCTCTTTTAATGTGAAAGCAATAACCCGTAATCCGGAAGAATATACAGGCAAGGCAAATGAAGCAGTTTACGCAGATCTAAAAGATTTGCAATCCTTAAAAGATGCTTTTACAAATGCTTATGGTGTATTTGTGGTAACCAACTTTTGGGAAGGTGCCGACGAAATTACTCAGGGTAAAAATGCCATTGAAGCAGCAAAAGCAACAGGTGTACAACATTTTATTTGGTCAACACTCCCGGATGTTGAGCTTATTAGTGAAGCAGGATTTGAAGTACCTCATTTTAGTGGCAAAGCCAAGGTAGATGAGCTGGTAAAAAGTGCAGGGTTCAAATATATAACATTTGTTCAGCCGCCGTTTTATTTTCAAAACCTTGTTGGAATGCTGGGACCACAACCAAAACAAGATGGCACAACCGGCTGGACACTACCGATTGACCCAACAAAAAAAGCGATTCACATGTCGGATATTAATGACCTGGGAAAAGTTGTCGCCGGTGCATTTTTGCAGCCCGAAAAAGTTGGAAACGGTAATTACCTTGCCCTGGCAACCGGGTTGTACAGTTTTAATGATATCATAGAAGCCTATAAAACCAATGGCAAAGACCATAGCTTTTCGCAAGTGCCGGCTGAAGTGTTTTCAACTTTTTTTGAAGGAGCAAAGGAGTTAGCAGATATGTTCGGGTATTTTGAAAAACACACGTACATGGGCCCAGGTTCGGAATCACGGATTGAATTGGCAAAAGAAATTGCCACCGGCGAATTTGTTGGCCTGCAGGAATGGTTGAGTAAAAACAATTAAGAAAATGAAACCATCATGAGCTACCACTCAAAAAACAAAATGAGTATAGCTCATGATAGCTTCATCTCCATTTAAAACGGCGAAGCCTTCTTGAGTGCCAATAAAAAACGAATTATAAAACGAAAAAACAAATCATATTCTGATGAAAAAGAAAACGAGTTTCTCAACAACAGGCAATAGTGCCGCAGTAGGCCAGCTATCAATCCAACGAATGTTGCCTAATCGGTACGCCAACAAAGTGGGTCCCTTTGTATTTCTCGATTATGTTCGCCCGGTTGTTAAAGAAACCATAACACAAAATGGTATGGGAGCCCATCCGCACCGGGGCATTGCAACATTAACTTACATTCTTCAGGGCGAAGTAGAGCATTTTGACAGTGCGGGAAATGAGGCGATAATTCGTTCAGGAGGCGCCCAGTGGATGAAAGCCGGTAATGGAATAATTCACGATGAAAATCTAAATTATGATTCCCAAACAGAGAGCAAATTTATCCAGGGTTTTCAGTTTTGGATAAATTTACCTGCAAAAAATAAAGCCGAAAAGCCTGCTCATATCGCTATACAAGCCAACGAAGTCCCCAAAAAAGAATTGCCGAATGAAGGTGGTTGGTTAAAGGTTATTGTTGGGAACTATGAAGAATTGAGTTCGAAAATCCCGAATTATTCTAAGCAGTTTTTGTATCATATTCAATTAAAAGCAGGGGCACAATTTTCAGTAGCAATAGAAAGTGAAACAGAAGTTGCGGCCTTTTTACCCATACAAAATGTGATGCTAAACGACACTGAGTTTCAGGCAGGTGAATTTATTGAGTTTGACAAAATGGCCGGAGAAATTGAAATAAAAAACAATTCTTTAACAACCATCGATGTCCTGTTATTTGGCGGTGAAGAATATACAGAACCTGTAGTAGCAGAAGGTCCGTTTGTAATGAATTCGCAATCAGAAATAACAACTGCTTACCGGGATTTTCATGACGGAAAATATGGGAAGATAAAACTAACAGCACAAAAATAAATTAGCCCGGGATGAATATCATCATAAAGTATTAAATGAATCCTGTTATGAATAACAACAACACCAACATCGTTAAGGGCTTTGCCATGGCCGCAGGCGAAGGAGAGCGCATCTGGTTTGTAGCCGATACGTTGACGCTCAAGGCGACCGCTGCGACCACCGGTAAAAGCTATACAGTAGTTGAATGCCTGACTACCCCTGGCGGCGGGCCTCCGCCGCACATCCACACCAGCGAGGACGAGTTTTGGTATGTGCTCGATGGAACCTTCGAAATCCATATCGGCGATGAGGTGCATGCCATCGGGCCCGGCGGGTTCGCCTTTGGGCCACGCGGTACGCCGCACTACTTCCGCAACACCGCGGCTACCCCAAGCCGGATCCTCCTGACTTTCACGCCCGGCGGGATCGAGGATTTCTTCCGCGAATCTGGTCAGCCGGCAATCAATGACGGCCCCGCGCCCCCGGTCGACGAGGCCGAAATCGCCCGCATGAAAGCGGCGGCACCGAAGTACGGCATCGAGCGAGCGGCTATCGAAGACTAAGTATGGGCTGCAAGACTCAAAATATTATTTTCCTCAAGTCCTCAAGCAAATAGTTCGGGGTACAGTCACGCAGCCAAATAGCTCTTTTTGACAATTGCAAATTCCGGGTTCTATTCAAGCGCGGTAACTATAAAATCATTCACCGTTTACGTCATAAAGTATCCTGAGAAAACAACTATTTTATGATTCCTTTAACTTTCAAATCCTGGATTATGGGTTCTATAAGCCTTAAAAAGCTTTCTAAATATTGAAAGTATTCCTGCTGATGGGTACAAGTCCGTGAACAGAACGAATTTTCGTTTTACCACGGACTTTTTTATTTTATAACTCACTATTAATTTAAAAAAAAGGGTCAAGCAGAATAATTGTTAAAGGTATTCCCGTTTAAGGGTCACCAAAGTTCAATAAAACAAAAAGCCCTTAAATCATAGATTTAAAGGCTTTTTGATACTGGTTGGTATCGCTTTTTGTCGGGATGGCAGGATTCGAACCTGCGGCCTCCACATCCCAAATGTGGCGCGATACCGGGCTACGCTACATCCCGTTCCCGTTGGGGTTGCAAAGGTAATATTATAATTCAATTAATCAAAACTTCTTAAAAAATCATCGGTAAGAAATAACTGCTGTCAGTCTCCCGGTCTACAGATGACCGGCATCAAACCTGGCATGGTAGTAGTTTATAACGGCAAAACAAACTTATTAGCATTTGTATCGCATCAAAAAATCATATATCTGAGAAGCTATTTTTAAAGCCGTCAATTGAATGTCCTTATAAACAATTTTAAAATTGAAAACAAAATTGTAATCAACATGTTACAATAATATCATCTAACTAAAACTTTTTTCTATGAAAAAGATATGTTTAATATTGTTTGCAGCCAGCATTATATGGTGCATTCAAACTACCGGAGCCCAGGTCCAGGACACCACAAATAACAAAGTGGAGATAAAAAAGAAAGTAAAAAAAAGCGCCCACGGCCGTACAATAACAAAAATCAAAGTGGAGGGCAGCGGCACGGCCAGCGCAATAAGCGGAGCAGCCGATGGCGCTGTAACAGGCCATTTACCTGAACCGCCAAAACTAGCGCCGGCACCGCCACCACCAACCGTAGTTGTAGTGCATGATACCGTAAAATCGCAGGTACCGGTACCTGTAGTTGCTCCGGAACCAACACCGGCGCCAGCGCCGCCTCCAACACCAAAAACAACAGAAGTTACTAAAACTACAACGGAAATAACGCCGATTGTTACAACCAGTTCAAGTACTCATGTTGTTGCGCATAAAACAACTGCTTCAAAAAAGCCTGTACATGTATATCGTCGTGTTTATAAAAAAACACCGGTGGCAACAAAAACGACTACTACCACCACAACGGTGAAAAAAACCGAGTAAAAGTACCACCACTTGCGAATAACAAAAGCGGGACTGTTGATTACAACAATCCCGCTTTTCATTTTTAACATCCTATTAACAGCAAAAGCAGCAGCCAACATGGTTAAAAGATATTTTTTTTGCCTTGCGACGTTTTTTCAAACAAAAAACCCTCCGAAATTTTAATTCAGAGGGTTTTGATTTGATCTGGCATCGCTTTTAGTCGGGATGGCAGGATTCGAACCTGCGGCCTCCACATCCCAAATGTGGCGCGATACCGGGCTACGCTACATCCCGTTCCCGATTGGGTTGGCAAAAGTAGGATTTTTAATCAAGTTGCAAAATTTTTTTTTAATTAAATTTCAAGTTAAATTATAACCTCTTCATTAGCGCACATTTGACCTTAAATATTCTTTTGCGTTATACTATTCGAAGCTATAGATGATAGTTTATGTCCTACAAATCATTGGCTATAGTCACGCTCCTATTAATTCAGCTTGCTCGATTTATTCATTAATGCGGCAGACACTCCTAAGCAAATTAATATACCAATAACCAACCCGCCGAACAGCCTGCCCGAAAAAGCGAACAGGTTGCTCGCCATATCAAAATAGTTAATGTAAACGATGCCTGCCAAACAGGCAAACAGGCCACCGATAAGCAAAATCCTAAAGCTTTGAAATAAGGCATCAAAAAAACCGATCTCGCCCTGCTTATCATCCTCACGGTAGCGTTTCACCCCAAAATAAACACCGCAAAAAGGTATCAGCAACGACAAATATTCAACCGGACTTACATGGTTCCCGGTGCTGTTATACCCAAACGACCGCATGATGAACAACCAGGTACCACTAAGGATACCCAGGATTAAACCTGTTACAAATGCATTTTTCATAATTTAGGGTGGCACATGATAATGCCTGATATAAAAATGCAAAATTTTTAGCTGTTTATCAGGAAATAATGTCTTTTTATTAGCGTTAATTCAACTTCAAATTTGTGAGCAACTGATCAGTCCTCCCCCCTAATTAAAACAGTACCGAACAGCGCCCGCCCAAAATACTGCAATAAAAAAGCCGCTAAAATTTAACGGCCCATATTTTTTCTGTCTTGATTCTTGACTCTTAATTCTTGCCTCTTCTTCTCCGTTCTTTCACTATCAAACTCAGTTCACGGCTCATTTGGCCCGCAATGGCGGTATTTTCCTGTGCACGGCGGAACAAGTATGGCAGCACGGCTTTTATTGGCCCGTAGGGCACATATTTGGCCACATTGTACTGCGCATCGGCCAGGTTAAAGCTCAGGTTGTCGCTCATGCCCAGTAACTGCGAAAAATATACGTGCGGGTGCTTATGATCGATACCCTTGGTATCCAAAAGCTCGGCCAGCAGGCGGCAGCTTTCCTCGTTGTGGGTGCCGGCAATAAAGGCAATTTCGTTAATATGGCTGGTACAATAATCCAATGCCGAGTCATAATCCAGGTCTGTTGATTTTTTATCAGGCTGAATTGGCGAATTGTAACCCATTTCCAGGGCACGCTTACGCTCTTTTTCCATGTAAGCGCCGCGCACAATTTTGGCCCCTAATATAAAGCCCTCGCCTTTTGCAATCTCGTGGTCGTTTAATATCGATGCCAGCTTATCGTGGCGGTACATTTGGTAGGTGTTATAAACAATGGGCTGCTTGGTGTTAAATTGCGTCATCATGGTTAAAGCCAGCAGGTCAATCGTTTCCTGTATCCAGCTTTCTTCGGCATCAATCATCACCGGCACGTTGCTTTTATGGGCTTTATCGCAAATGGCTAATACCCGGCTTTGCACCCTTTGCCATTCACTTTCCTCATCGGGCGTAAGTGGCAGGCGGGCGTCAAGCTTCTCTAACAAAGCAAAACGACCAACTCCGGTTATTTTAAATACGGTTAACGGTATTGCTTTATCTTTTGAGGCCCGTACTATCGTTCGGATGATCTCGTCCCGGGTGTTATCAAAAACGGCTTCATCGTCCTCTCCTTCTATCGAGTAATCTAAAATAGTACCTACCCCGCCGCTGTACAGGTTTTTAATGGTATTATCACATTCGGCAATGGTTTCGCCGCCGCAAAAGTGTTTAAATATGGTAGCCTTGATGATACCCTTAATCGGCAGGCCTATTTTAATGGCAAAGTTGGTTACCGGGGGACCTATCTTTACCAAAAAGTTAACATTGATGATCCTGAATAACCAATAAGCACGGCTAAGATCTGCATTAGATGAATGACGAAAAGCTATTTCTGTATTTTCAAAAGAGGGCTTACCGTGTTTGGAAGTATTATTAGTTTCGTTAGAAAGCATGCGCAAAATTATAAAAATGATAACTCATTATTCCATGAATAGTTTATTTTTGCCCACCATGATTGAATTTAAGTTAAACGGCGACTTTATCCCGATGATACAACTACTAAAAGCAGCCGGCCTGGTACCCACCGGAGGCGAGGCGCAAATAGTTGTAAGTGAGGGCGAAGTAAGCTATAACGGACAGGTTGATTACCGCAAACGCCTTAAAGTAAAACGAGGCGACCTGGTTGAATTCAGAGGAAATAAAATCATGGTTATTTAAATTATGGACACCATTCAGAGCGATAATTACCCCATTTTTTTTGAAAATAGTATTGATGAACTTGCCAATTTTGTAAAACAAGGCAACTACTCTCGTTTTTTTATTTTAACTGATGAAAATACCGCCCAACATTGCCTGCCCCTTGTAAAAAGCAAGATAGAAGACCAGGACAATTTTGACATCATTGAAATAAACGCCGGCGAAGAAAGCAAGGACATTGACTTTTGCATCGGCATCTGGAAAATGCTGATTGATTTTGGGGCCGACCGTAAAAGCCTGCTTATTAACCTTGGCGGCGGCGTTATCAGCGACCTGGGCGGCTTTGCCGCATCGACATTTAAACGCGGGATTGATTTTGTACACGTACCTACTACCCTATTATCGCAGGTAGATGCATCAGTAGGCGGTAAAACCGGCATCGATATCGATAGCATTAAAAACATCATAGGTACCTTTACACAACCCAAAGCTGTATTTATTGAATTGGGCTTTTTAGATACCCTGCCCCCAAAACAAATCCTATCCGGCCTGGCCGAAATGTTAAAACATGGGCTTATCCAGGACGCCGCTTATTGGAACCAGTTAAAAACCAGCGACCTGAGCAAACCATCTGCCGAGCTGGTGCACCGGTCTGTCGCCATAAAAAATAAAATTACCGTGGAGGATCCGCATGAAAAAGGGATCCGCAAGGCTTTAAACTTTGGTCACACCGTTGGCCATGCCGTTGAAACCTATTCATTGATCAACGATAAAGATCATTTATCACATGGCGAGGCCATTGCAATAGGCATGATCTGCGAATCGTACCTGGCCTATAAAAAAACAGGTCTGCCGGCCGAAGAGTTAAAACAGATAACAGATACACTGAATAACCTGTATCCGCGTTATACCATCAAACAATCAAGCTTCGAAACGTTGTTCGAGTTCATGAAGAAGGACAAGAAGAACCAAAGCGGAAATATAAATTGCACCCTGCTGACCAACATTGGTCAATGTAATATTGATAATATCTGCACAGAAGCCGAACTTTGCGATAGTTTATTGTATTATATTAACTTGTAAATGCAGCACTTAGATAAAACGGAAATAAGCGCCATTGTAATACTTTGCCTTTTAGTTATTTTAACCCTTGTAGAAATGGGTTTAAGTTATTGGGAAGACAGGCATTACTACGAAACACGCGATACTTTTACCAACATTTATCTCACCTCGCTTGCCGTTGTAACCAACCTGATAGTAAAAGGCAGTACATTTATCATCCTGAGTTTCACTTACAGGTACAGGTTGTTTCAAATCCATAACGTTTGGCTATATTGGTTTGTACTGATTGTTGCGCAGGATTTTTTGTATTGGCTGCTGCATTATATTGGCCATTATTGCCGCATTTTTTGGGCTATACACGTAACTCACCACTCGTCAGAACACTTCAACTTCACTACCGGTTTCAGGTCAACCGTGTTTGAGCCGTTGTACAGGGTGTTTTTTTACTTACCGCTCGCGCTGTTTGGCTTTACCGCTTTAGATATTTTGTATGCCTACCTGGTTACCCAGTTTTATGGTAACCTGGTACATACCCAATATAAAATCCCGTTGCCAAAATGGTATGGGTGGATTTTTGTAACACCAGCACATCACCGCGTACACCATGCATCAAACATCCCCTATCTTGATAAAAACATGGGCATGGTATTAATTTTATGGGACAGGATATTTGGCACCTTCAGAGACGAGGATTTGCCCGAACCTGTTAAATACGGCATTACAAAACAACCCGATGACAGGGGTCCGGTAAACGTTATATTCCACGAGTGGAAGGCGTTGATACACGATGTTAAACATGCGCCAGGCGTTAAAAACAAGCTTGGTTATTTATTTAACCCGCCGGGCTGGAGCCATGACGGCAGTACGCAAACTGCAAGGGTAATGCAGCGGGAATATGAGGAGAAGGCGGCGTAGTGTGTATTTACTCGGCAATTGCCCAATTTTCTATCTCAATATCATTAAGTCTTTCAAAATCAGATACGTTTCTTGTAACCAAAGTTAAATTGTTGTAGATAGCAGTTGCGCCAATCAGTAAATCAAAATCATCTAATATCTTACCCGCTTTCTTTAATCTGGCCTTCTCTTTAGCGTAAATATCTAATGAATTGAAGATGGGTATTGTGGTAAACCATTCTTGAAGTTGCACTATCTTTCGAGCATTCTTATCCGGAAAATCACTATTCTCGGCTCCAAATTTTAGCTCTGCAATTGTTATTTCAGAAAGAAAGAATCTGTCGAATCCAATTGCCTCAATTTTTTCATCGAGATTATAAAGTCCTTTTAAAAGGTAGATGCAAATATTGGTATCAAGAAGGTATTGTTTCAAAATGCTTCGGTATCTCTCGTAAACTTCCTTGCCTTTTTTAAATCCTCAATTATTATCTCAGCTGATTTTTCTGGTATAAAATCGCCCGTAATAGATTTTAATGTAGCTGACCCTTGTTTCTTGTCAGATTTTAAAGAGTCGGACAAGCCAGAAATAAGGTCAAGCTTATTATCGGGGCTTAAGTTTTTAAAAAGCTCAAGATAACCATCCACCAATTTTTTATTTATACCAGCTGTTTGCATATGTATGTTTTTACATTCTATTTAAACAAATATACAAATCAATCGTCATTTTTTTAGGCATAATAATTTGTCCTTATAAGGGTACCAAATCAATTTGCATACTATATTTGGACTAACCGATTCCAGCTTTATGCCACAACTTATATCCAAACTACAACATAACACTTACGAAAAAGGTGAATTCTCTGACGAGCAGCCAAGAAATTTGGATGAAACAATTCAACTGATAAAAGACTTTCCCTGGGATTTAGAGCGCCCCTTAACCGATATTCAACTAACCGGCCCATCGGTAACTATTCAGGACGATGATATTAATTATCTAAAACTGGGGCTTTATTTCGGCGGCAAATTTTGTGTTTACTATCTTGACAGGGATAATCATTTATACGAATACCACGCTGCCGATATTGAGGCCGCAGAAAAACTTGTTGCCGATTTTTTCAATAAAACATTGGATCCAAGCGTTTTCGAGAAGCATTTTTTTAATATCGGGAACAAGCCACATTTTATTACCAATAACTTTGAGTACAGGATGAAACCCCTGCGGATTGCCTTGGTTATGAGCATTCCGGTTATTTATTTGTTATTGTTTGCCGGAGTTATGCTGGATGCCAGTCAAAGCAATAAAGATATCGTGGGTCTTGCTCTGCCTATGCTGGCAATTGGGGCAATTATTTTATTGATATTTTATAAGGTTTTTGAAAAGCGGCAGCAATACCTTCAAATTTCGCGCGGTAATGATAGGTTTTCTTTCGGAAAAGATAAAAATAGCATTGTCGTATACTATAAAAAGGACATTAAAAAGATAGCTATTTATCGTGACCGAAGTTCGCGGCGATCGAGTTTATTTGAAGATACCGGGATTGTGTTTAACGATAATCAATGCCTTAAACTTTCAAACCTGCTGATATCGAGATATGATCTTTTGAGCAAATTCCCTGAAAAATTGAATATTCCAGTTGTTTATGACCACGATTAGGCACCACAAAAGAAGTCAAAACGCATTTTTACAATATAAAATTTGGTTCACCCACTTTTTTCATCAAAAAATAAAATTTTCTATTGACAGAATCATTTTTTACCGTACATTTACAACGTAATAAAAAACAAATGAAATTTAACAGTGCATATTTTTATGGTTACTACTTTTACTTTACCAGTAAGAGCCGGGACTAATATGTACTAAACACACATAAAAAATTTAAAAAGTCCCGGCACAAAATGCCGGGACTTTTTGCATTAACAGGGGTTATGAAAATAGAAAAACCAAGAGTTGCCATACAGGGAATCCGCGCCTCCTTCCACGAAGAAGCCGGCCTGCGTTATTTTGGCGAAAACGCCCAGATGATTGAGTGCAACTCTTTTAAACAAACTTTTGAAAGTTTAAAAAACCGCGAGGCCGATTATGTGGTAATGGCTATTGAAAACAGCATTGCCGGCAGCATATTACCTAACTATACTTTACTGTTAGATTATGGTTTCCCTGTTGTAGGCGAAATTTACCTGCCCATTCAACTGCACCTGATGGCTTTGCCTGGTGTAAAGTTTGAGGATGTAAAATACGTAACCTCGCACCCTATTGCCCTGCGCCAGTGTGTTGATTTTTTTGACGAGTACCCGCACCTTAAAATTGTGGAGAGCAGCGATACCGCCGCCTGCGCCAAGCGCATCCGCGATGAACAATTAACGGATACGGTAGCTATCGCCAATTCATTGGCGGCAACACTTTATGGCCTTGATGTTTTGGAGCGCCGCATCGAATCAAACAAACGGAACTTTACCCGCTTTTTGATCCTAACCCACCATGACAACATGGATAAAAAACCGGCCAATAAAGCGTCGCTTTGTTTCCAGGTAAGTAATAAGGTTGGGGCTTTGGCCAAAGTGCTTAACATTTTTGCCGAAGAAGGTTTAAACATGAGCAAAATACAATCCATGCCTATTCTTGGTAAGCGTAACGAATACAATTTTTATGTAGATGTGGAGTGGGACGAGCAGAAACACTACGATAGCGCTATACGGCAGATACTGAAATACACACAAAACTTTAACATACTTGGCGAATATGAAAGACACGATGACGAACCATCAGTAGCACCCAAACCCCAACGAATTGACCGCGGCAGGCGATATATCAACATTCGCCGCAACGTTTAAACAAATAAAGGCGATCCCGCAAGGTCACCGAACCAAACAGGAAATCAAAAAATTAAAACATAAAACAACCCCGGTTAAAAAAACAAGTAGCCGGAACAAATAACAAACACAATGAAACTAAATTTAAACATACAGCCGCTTCATACCTGGATTAAAACCGGTAAAGAACCATTGGTAATTGCAGGCCCCTGCAGCGCCGAAACTGAAGATCAGCTGGTTGCAACCGCTCACTTATTAGCCCAAACCGGTAAAATTTCTGCCTTACGCGCAGGTATCTGGAAACCACGTACCCGCCCGGGAGAGTTTGAAGGTATTGGCTCAATTGGTTTGGAGTGGTTAAAACGCGCTAAAGCCGAAACAGGCTTGCCAACCGCTATTGAAGTAGCTACCGGTAAACATGTTGAAGAAGCTTTAAAGGCAGGTGTTGATATCCTTTGGGTTGGCGCCCGTTCAACAGTAAACCCTTTTACCGTACAGGAAATTGCTGATGCTTTACGTGGTGTTGATGTACCGGTAATGGTTAAAAACCCGGTAAACCCCGATCTTTCTTTATGGATTGGCGCTTTAGAGCGTATCAACAACGCCGGTATTACTAAACTTGCTGCTATTCACCGTGGTTTTTCATCTTACGAAAAATCTGCTTTCCGTAACGAGCCAATGTGGGATATCGCTATCGCCTTAAAAACTTTAGCGCCTGAGTTGCCTATCATTAATGATCCAAGCCACATATCGGGTAACCGCGACCTTATTGGTTACATTTCACAAAAAGCTTTGGATTTGGATATGCAAGGTTTAATGATCGAATCGCACATCGATCCAAGCGTAGCCTGGACAGATGCTAAACAACAGGTTACCCCTGCTGCACTTGCTGATATCATCAGTCATTTGGCTTTACGTAAACCAGAGGTACGCAACGCCGAGGTTAACGATAAACTGGCCGAGCTACGCAACCAGATTGATAAAATTGACGATTTAGTTATCCAGAAAATTGCCGAACGCATGCTTATTGCAGATAAAATTGGTCAGCATAAAAAAGATAATGGCATCACCATTTTACAGGTTGGCCGTTGGGACGAAATTCTGCAAAAACGTACTAACTACGCTAAAGCATTAAAATTAGGCAGCGAGTTTACCGAAAAATTACTGGAGCTTTTACACGCCGAATCTATCAGCAGGCAAACAGCCATCATGAACGCCAGCGAAGCAGGCCAGGCAGCAGAAAAACTAACACACGCGTAATTTTAAGTCAAAAGTTAAAAGTCAAAAGTCAAAAGTGGTTTAATCTATTGGCTTTTGACTTCAGACTATCGACTTAGGACTTAAGACTATCCAAACGATGCAAAACATCATCCTGAGTAAAAGTAATAAGTATATAAAAGGCACGGTTAACCTCACCGGTTCAAAAAGTGAATGTAACCGTGCCCTCATTATCGAAGCGCTGAGCAACGGTAAGGTTAAGGTAGATAATGTATCCGATTCGGCCGATTCTGTGTTGTTAGCAGGCATTTTGAGGTCGTCAGTTGGCAGTAGTCAGTTGGCAGTTAGCAGCGGGGAAGCACTCACCACTCACGATTCACCACTCACTACTCACCACTCACCACTCACCACTGTCGACATCGGCCCGGCCGGTACGGCGATGCGTTTTTTAACGGCTTATTATGCCATACAGGATGACGAGGTAATTTTAACCGGCAGCCAGCGCATGAAGGAAAGGCCGATAGGTGTATTAGTGGATGCGTTGACGGTGCTTGGTGCCCATATAGGTTTTGAAGAACAAGAGGGCTACCCTCCTATTAAATTAAAAGGTGGTTTTGAGCAGCTAAGCCGTCAAATCAGTATCAAAGGTAACATCAGCAGTCAGTACATTACCGCACTTTTGCTAATTGCAGCCCGGTTACCGCTTGGTTTGGAATTACATATTGAAGGCGAACTAACGTCGCGCCCATATGTAGAAATGACCCTGGCTATGTTACAAACAGCCGGCATCCAGCACACCTGGACCGGCAATGTGATTGCCATAGCCAACCAGGAATTTGCAACAACATCATTATATATTGAACCGGACTGGAGCGCCGCATCATATTGGTATGCCATTGCGGCCCTGGCCGATGAAGCAGAAATATTCCTGACCGGTTTAACTGCATACAGCCTGCAGGGCGACAGCGTGATAACCGAGATAATGGCCAACTTTGGTATCACATCGCAATTTAAAGATGGCGGTGTACATTTACTAAAAGAGGCCAAACCACTAAGCCGTAAGATCTTCGACATGAAGGAATGCCCGGATTTGGCACAAACCGTAATTGTAGTGTGCGCGGCATTAGGTCACGAAGCAACATTTACCGGTTTAGAAACTTTGAAGATCAAAGAAACCGACAGGGTTTTAGCTTTACAAACCGAGCTTGCCAAAATGGGTGTTAAACTCATTGAAAAAGGCCAGGTTTATAAACTGGATTGCAGCGAAAAATTCATCCCGGAGCGTATGTTCATCAACACCTACCATGATCACCGTATGGCCATGGCTTTTGCACCACTGGCGCTGGTTGTTCCACAACTGGAATTTGAAAACGGCCCGGTAGTCGACAAATCATACCCAGCATTTTGGAATGATTTGGCGAAGCAAGGGTTTGCAGTGGAAGCGGTAGAAGGTTAAAGGGAAAAGGTGAAAGGGAAAAGGTTAGGTCATTCACTAAATATGTCATTGCGAGGCACGAAGCAATCGCGAACTTTGCAAGACAACCATGCAACCGACGAGATTGCCGCGCTACGCTCGCAATGACGTAGTGAAATTTGCAACCCTGAAAAAAAACAACACACCCGTCATTGCGAGGTACGAAGCAATCCCGAACTATGTGGGACGTAGCATGTCGGGGATTGCTTCGTACCTCGCAATGACGGTTTAATTAGAATTAAATTCCCGGGATTGAGCTATCTCAAATCTCATATCTAACATCTCACATCTAAAAAAATGGCAGGCAATTCATTCGGGCAAGTATTCAGGATAACCACTTTTGGCGAATCGCATGGCGAGGCCATTGGGGTAATTATAGATGGCTGCCCTGCACAATTGGTAGTTGATATCGATTATATACAAGGCGAGCTGGATAAGCGTAAGCCTGGCCAGTCGAAGATTACCACACAGCGTAAAGAGGCAGATACGGTACGGATTCTATCCGGCGTATTTGAAGGAAAAACCACGGGCACACCCATCGCTATGCTGATCCCGAATGAAGATCAGCGATCAAAGGATTATACCCACAATGTGGATGTGTTCCGCCCCTCCCATGCCGATTATACTTACCAAACCAAATATGGCATTCGCGACCACCGTGGCGGTGGCCGTTCATCAGCCCGCGAAACGGCGGCACGTGTTGCAGCAGGCGCATTGGCCAAGCTATTGCTCAAAACACAGGGCATCGAGATTGCGGCTCATGTAAGCAGCGTTGGCAAAATCTACGCGCCTAATGTGGAGATTAAAAACGTTCAGGAATTTATTGACGAACGCGAGAAAAACATTGTAAGGTGTGCCGACCCAGCAACAGCCGAAGAAATGATTGAGTTTATTGACAGCGTACGCAAAGACGGTGATACCGTTGGCGGTAAGGTAAGCTGCTACATAAAAAACTGTCCCGTTGGCTTAGGCGACCCGGTATTTGACAAATTACATGCCGATTTAGGTAAAGCCATGCTAAGCATCAACGCCGTACACGGTTTTGAATTTGGATCGGGCTTTGCCGGCAGCGAAATGCGGGGATCTGAGCATAACGATATTTTTGTAAAGTCGCATTTAGGCGATATAACAACCATTACCAATTACTCGGGGGGTATCCAGGGCGGTATCAGCAATGGCATGCCTATCGAGTTTAAAGTAGCCTTTAAACCGGTTGCCACCATCATGAAAAACCAGGCCACTATTGATAGCGAAGGTAACGCCGCCCAAATATCGGGCAAAGGCCGCCATGACCCTTGCGTGGTGCCACGCGCGGTACCTATTGTTGAGGCTATGGCCGCACTGGTTTTGGCCGACCATTGGTTGCGTAACCGTAATTCAAAACTGAGCTAAAAGCATAAAGCCTAAGGCAGAAAGCATTTATTGAAGGTTGCTTTGAGCTTTTAGCATTCGGCCTTAAGCTTTCTGCCTTAAAAACTATCTTTGCGTAACCATGCTAAGTCCTCTTATCCAATCATACAAAAACGCCTACTACGGACTATCTAAAAACAGCTGGTACCTGAGCCTGGTAATGCTCATTAACCGGAGCGGCACTATGGTAGTTCCGTTTATGAGTGTTTATATGATCAGGCAACTGCATTTTACGGTAATACAGTCGGGTTGGGTAATGGCGTTTTTTGGCATTGGTGCATTTGGAGGCGCATTTTTAGGTGGCAAGCTAACCGATAAAATAGGTTTTTATGATGTGCAGGTTGGAGCCTTGCTTTTAGGCGGCATCCAGTTTATTATTTTAGGATACCAGCATACCTTCATTAGCATCTGCATCCTTACGTTTGTGCTCAGTGTTTGTAATGAATCGTTCAGGCCGGCCAACTCAGCAGCCATTGCACACTACGCTGATGAGGCTAACCGAACACGTTCCTATTCGTTAAACCGGCTGGCAGTTAACCTGGGCTGGGCGGTTGGTGGCGGCCTGGGCGGTGTTTTAGCATCAATTAATTATCATTTACTTTTTTGGGTAGATGGCTGTACCAATATCTCGGCCGCGGTACTTTTGCTTAGCCTTATGCCACGCTCGCAAATCAGGAAATCGGTAAAAAGTGTGGCAAAAGCCGTAAAATCGGCGGCAGCCCATACAGATGGGATATTTTTAATATTTATTATTTTAAACACCCTGTTTTCCTGCTGCTTCTACGAGTTTTTTATAACCCAACCCGTATTTTACGTTATACAGTGGCATCTCAACTCCAGTTTTATTGGCTTTTTAATGGCGCTCAACGGAATTTTGATCGTATTTATCGAAATGGTACTTGTACACAAACTTGATGGCAAAAAGCATCCCTTAACTTACATCAGCATAGGTGTGCTATTATCCGGCATTACGTTTGTTTTATTGAACATACTGCCCCACAATGCCGGGATTGCTGTTTTGATAGTAGTAATGATAACTTTTGGCGAAATCATCGCCATGCCATTTATGAATTCGTTTTGGGTAAGCCGAACCAATAATAGTAACCGGGGCTCTTATGCTGCTATTTATGGCATGTCGTGGTCGGCAGCACAAATTATTGCTCCCGCCGTTGGCGCACGAATTATTACCTATGGTGGTTTTGATAGCTTATGGTGGGTGTTTGCCGGCATCTGCCTGTTTGTATCGGTAGGATATTACATCATGAGAAAACGCACAACAAGCAAACCGATCACCTTGAACCCTGTTGAAAACATATTATGAAAAAGGCCATTATTTTAGACCTGGATAACACCATATACCCGGTTAGCTCAATTTCTGAAAATCTTTTTGGCGTGGTGTTTGAATTTGTAGACAGCCTGGCCGAAGAAATTGGTACAGAAGAAATAGAGAAGGTGAAGGCAGAAATGCAGCGCCGCCCCTACCAACAGGTGGCCGAAAAATTCAACTTTAGCGAAGCTGCTAAAAATAAAGGCCTCGACTTGCTTAAAGACCTGGAGTATGCCCTTCCTATGCAACCTTATGAGGAGTACAAATGCATTAAGGAGACTCCAATAGATAAATACCTGGTGACCACCGGCTTTACCAAGCTGCAATGGAGCAAAATACGGCTATTGGGCATAGAGGCCGATTTCAAAGCGATTTATATTGTTGACCCGCAAGTATCCTCAAAAACAAAAAAAGACATTTTTGCTATGATTATGAGCGACAATGATCATCGGCCCGAAGAGTTGTTGATTATTGGAGATGATCCCGAATCTGAAATAAAGGCGGCAAGTTCATTAGGTATCGATACGTTTTTATTTGACCCCGAAGACAGGCACGCTGGTGCGGTAGTAACTCACTCATCAAAAAGCCTTAAGGATGCAGTAGCTATGTTTATGTAAATAGGAAGCTACAGATTCTACAAACCCTGTTTCAAAACCTTAACTGTAACCAGTAATTGCCCCAAATGGCGCATAGTATGCTCTGCAGCATGTACACACAAGCCAATTACAGTTGATGGCACTTGGGCGCGCCCCACTCCTCTTATATCAGCTAAAGTAGATTCATCGGTATTGGCCAATTGTTTCACAGCGCTATCAACCTGCATGTTAAATTGCTCAACTAATGCCGCTGCACTGATGGTTTCATCGGGCTTACCTTCCGCGGCTAAATAGATTAATTGCTCTTGGGAGAGAATATCTCCTTTTGCATAGGTAAAAAGCCTGTCGAGCACACCGGTCAAATGCTGTAAATGAAAACCTGGTGATGCCATGCCCGCAACTTTATTCCACAACAATAGGTCTGGGAAACCGGCCATCAGTTCATTCAATTCTTCCCTGGCCTGCAATAAAGCATGTGCCACTGGCTGCAGCAACGCGGGGATATCACTTAAAGGGCCGCGTAACCAAACTTCGGGTAGTTTAACTTTGTCCATTATTATTTTTGCAGCATGGCTTTTACTTCATCATGGTTAAGGGTTTGTGGCAGGTTGTAAATTTCCTTTACCCTATCGTGGGTATTATCCGTCCATAGCCAGCTTGTCCATACCATAAACCAGGCCCATTGGGGCTGGGCTGCCAATACTTCAGGTTTGGGCAGCTCGCCGGTTTCGCCAAGCACTATAATTTTGCCGTTGGCCAGGCTTAGCAACTCATTGTAATCTCTTTGTTCGTAATCAAAGTGATAAACGTCCGATCCCAGGATATCAACATAATCGGCACCGGGATAATATAGTTTATAATCGTATGCTTCATCTTTGGGGATATCGCGTAAACCGTTTGCCCCCCATACCCATATCAGGTTATTTAGTTTATGATAATTGGTGTACCTATCGTACATCATTTTCCAAAGCTTTTGGATACCATTTTTGCCTTTTTTGTCGCCCCACCAAAACCACACCCCGTTCATTTCGTGGTATGGTCGCCACAAAACGGGTACATGTGAGTCTCGCAACTGTTTTAAGTAAACCGCCTTTTTATCTATATCTGCCAGCCATCTTTTATTTAAAGGCGTATTTGGTGTAGTCAATTCTGTCCACTCGGCATCGGTAAGCTTACCCTGTATACTTGTTTTCCAGTCATACGGCGCATCGTCAGTTGGCCTGCCCTGGTGCCACATAATGGTAACCAGGTAACCATCGTGCCATTTTTTTTGAGCCTCGTAAACAAGCTTTTGCCCAAGGTCTTTATCGCCCCACAGCATAAAATCAGAACCCCACAAAGCGGGATATTTTCCGGTAATGGCGTAAGCACTATCCGAAAACGTATTCAAATCGCTATTATAATTTTGCTGGCCAGACAGGATATGCTTTCCCCTTATTTGATATAAAAAGGATAGTAACTTTGCTGCTTCGGCTGAAGTATTTTTATTTACCGGTTTAAAATCCTGGGCAGTTGCCATAAATGGCAGAAAACATGTTGCTATAATTAATAATTGTCTTTTCATTAGCGACTCATGGAGCGATTAGTCAAATATTGCTGATAAATTGTCTGATTTCAAATTTAATTAAAAACTTGCAGCGGTTGTGGTATGGCAATTGCTATTAATGAGCTATATTTAACAGTAATTTATACTTATGCCTCCCGTCACGACAAACAAACAATCACTTTCCTTTATACTGATTTCATTATTTGCTTTTTTGTTAATCATTCAAAGCTGTAAAGAAAAGCATAACAAAATAGCCACTAATCTTTTTAAAACAACTCAAAACAAGGTTTTTAAAGATCTTGATGACGATGCATATACCGCTGTGTTTAAAAAAGAGTTGGAAGATGAAAAATTAAAGCTATCCAACGAGCCGGCTATAGAGGCTTATTACAAGGCCAATAATTACATGCCTGTATTTGTAATGAACCACCTGGCCAATGGCGACCTGGATGCTATACCGGATTTTTGCAATAAAGCTGATGAGCACGGCATTGATCCTGAACTATTCCACCCCGGAGAATTAAAGGCTATGATTGCCAAATTTCATGACAAAACCAGTATCAGTAATACAGACGAAGCTTATCATGACCTGGCTAAACTGGAATTGCAGGCAACCAGCACACTTACAAAATATGCCAATGCCATACAGTTTGGCGTAGTTAATCCCAAAAAAATCTATTCAAGGTATTTTACTGCTACCAAACACCCCGACAGCGCGTCAATGAAAGCCGCACTAATGGCCGTCGATACTAAAGCATACCTTGATAGCATACAACCTAAAGACCCGCAATATATTGCGCTGCAAAAGGCATATCTGCACGGTGATACGTTTGATGGGCTATCAAAGGAAGAAACCCAACGCTATCTGTTGGTTAATATGGAACGTTTGCGCTGGCGAAATAAACCCTATGAGCCCAAATATGTATATGTAAACATCCCTGATTACAGGCTTGATGTTTTTGAAAATGGAAAATCCATACTAAACATGAAGGTTTGTGTTGGGCAGGGCCGAAACATGGATGGGCAAAACAGCCTTGGTAAATACGATGATACCTGCGCTATTGATAAACCTTTCCCGCGCGAAACTCCCCAGTTGAACAGCGTAATTCACAGTGTGGATGTAAACCCGGTATGGAATATTCCGCGAAGCATTGCCACCAAAGAAATTATTATAGAGGCTGCCAAAGACAGGTATTACCTATCCAACAAAAACATTGATGTTTACAAAGACGGAAACCTAATTGACAATCCGGAAGAAATTGACTGGACAACAGTTACTAAAGATAACCTGGATTATGATTTTAAACAACGGCCCGGCGAGGATAACTCCTTAGGTAAAATCAAATTCCTGTTTAAAAACAAAAGCAGCGTTTACCTGCACGATACTCCCGCAAAATTGGCCTTCGGAAAAGCAATGCGTGCAGTGAGCCATGGTTGTGTGCGCCTTGGAGACCCACAGGCCCTTGCCAAAAACCTTTTTGGCGAAGGCGAAGATTTTGATACCATTGTGAAAGACATGGCGACTGACAATCCTGACCCCACCAGCATAGCACTGCCTAAAAAAACACCAATCTATATTACTTACGTTACCTGTTGGGCTGATGAGACTGGTGCATTACAATATAGGAAAGATGTGTACGGGCTGGATATTGTGTTATATGATCACCTTAAAAAATTTCTTACCAAATAAAAAATGCCCGGCTGGTTAGGCCGGGCAATCAGATTTATAATTGGATAGGCTATATTCTATAGCTTTGCGATATCAAAAGATGTAGAATCGGCAGCTACCTGGTTTAAGGGCGCTGTTTCATCCAGGTATTTTGATGTGTAAGTGTCGTCATTACCGTTGATAAAAATCACTGATTTACCCTGAATAGTATTGATCACAAAATCAACAACATTGGGCGCTACTGCCGGGCAGCCAAAACTGCGTCCCAAACGCCCCTGTTGGTCAATAGCACCTTGCCCAACGTACTTTGCTGCGTGAACTACAATATCGCGAAAACGGGCACTGGCATTAAAACCAGAATCTAATCCATCCAAATGTAACGACCGGCCGTGTTTGCCTATATAAACATTATCGGTAAGGTAAAAACCTAAACTGCTTTGGTGCGAATCGTTACGATCAGAAAAATGCTCGGCCATTTCCATGCCGCTTCCTGATCCATGGGCCACCCAGGTATTTAACAACAGTTGTTTACTAAATAAATTGACAATCCACATGCGTTTTTCGCGACTCGATTTGCTAAAATCGACTATAGTTAGCACCGCGCTGTTTTCTGGTATTTTATGTGATAATTTTAGGTTGGTATAACCGGTAAAGGCTTTTTCAAATACATCAAAAGCTAACCCCGATCCTTGCAACCCTGCAGCCATATACAGGCTATTTACGTACTGGTTAAATAATTCCTTGGCAGCAAGACTTGAATTTACCCCTCCATTTGATTTGTTAGCACCCGGCGATCTCCAACTTATAACTGTTGCAGAAAATAAAAGAATCGCCAACATTAAGCCCCAAAAACATTTCCTCATACTTGTGTTGAGTTTAATTTTTAATCAATAAGTTAAATTAGTGAAGGCTTAGAATTGATAATTGACCGGCATTAGGAACCGGACAATTACAAATATATAAATTCCAATCTAATTAAAAAATCATTTTTAACATTTTTTTAGTTATAATGAAATTTTATTTCAATAAAGGAAATTACAATACAGGGTTATACGATGTAAATAATGGAAAGGTTTGGATTATTTATTTAACCCATTTAACTTTATTTTCAAGAGGAACGGTTCTTTTTCCTTCGGGGTTTTGATCGGCATAACCCAGGTACAATACGCCCATTACCTGATCTTCTTCCCGCAACTGCAAAAAATCTTTAAAACCTGGTTTTAATATGGCCCCACCCGTACTCCAGAATGAAGCCATACTTAAAGCTGTAGCGCCGAGCAGGATGTTTTGAATAGCACTGGAAACAGCCGCCACCTCTTCAAACGCAGGAATTTTTGCCAGATTACCTCTTTCCATAATGGCGATAATAACATGGGAAGCTTTATCACCCTGGTGTTGAAGGTTGCTGTAAACAGTTTCATTAAATTCTTCGGCGTTTACCCCTTGCTTGTAAACATCGGCATGTATCTGGCAAAACTTAGTGGGATCTTCATATACAATAAAGCGCCACGGTTCGGTAAAGCCGTGCGTTGGCGCCCAATCAGCAAGTTCAAGCAGGGCGGCAACATGACCATTTGGAGCCTTGTGCCCGTTCATCACACCGGGTTTAACCGAACGACGTGTTTTTATAATACTGGCAATAGTTGCGAAAGAATTAGAATCCATGATGGGGGAAGAATCAAGAATTAAGAGTCAAGAATTAAGAGTCAAGAAACAGGACAAAAATTAAAACTATTTAAGCAACTGGATATGAAGAAGAGTCAAAAACAGATAAATCACCTTTGCGCGTCTCTTGATTCTTGACTCTTAATTCTTGATTATGCCTAATATATCGGCGGAAACTTAGCCGGGTTTGCTTCGCTTACAATGGCGTAAACGGCTTCAATTATATCATCAAGGGATGGTTTGCTAAAGTAATCGCCGTCTGATCCATATGGCGGGCGGTGCTCTTTCGCGGTCAATGTACGTGGCTGGCTATCCAACGAATAATAGCCTTTCTGCGCTTCAATTATTTGCTGAACAATATAAGCTGACGCAGCGCCGGGTACATCCTCATCAACAACCAATAGCTTATTTGTTTTCTTTAATGAAAGTCCGCATAGGTTATCTTTATCAAACGGATATAATGTTTGCGGATCGATAACTTCAATATCGATGCCCATTTTTTCCAGCTCCTGGGCGGCTTCTAAAACAATACGCAAGGTTGAACCATATGATACAACGGTAACATCGGTACCTTCCTTCATAATTTCGGCTTTACCAAGTGGCACAGTAAACTCGCCCACATTTTCAGGAAGCCTTTCTTTCAGGCGATAGCCATTGAGACTTTCGATAACCAATGCCGGTTCATCGCCGCGCAGCAGCGTATTGTACATGCCTGCAGCCTGCGTCATATTTCGGGGTACGCAGATATGAAAACCGCGCATCGAGCCCAATATCATCCCCAGGGGCGAGCCTGAGTGCCAGATGCCTTCAAGGCGGTGTCCGCGGGTGCGTATAATCAGCGGCGCTTTTTGTCCGCCAAAAGTACGATAACTAAGGCTGCCGATATCATCGCAGATAACGGTAATTGCGTATATCAGGTAATCAAGATATTGAATCTCGGCAATTGGTTTTAATCCGCGCATAGCCAACCCCATACCCTGGCCAATGATGGAAGTTTCACGGATGCCTGTATCGGTAATCCGCAAATCGCCGTACTTGCTTTGCAGGCCTGCAAATCCCTGGTTTACATCTCCTATGGCGCCCACATCTTCACCAAATGCCACGATGGTTTTATCCCTGGCAAAATTAGCATCGAAACAAGCGTTCAAAACTTCGCGGCCATCTATAGAACGCGCGTTATCACTGTAGATGGCAGGCACAACAGGCACATAAAGAGGCGATTGTGGTGTATCAGAAAATAACTTTGTGTTATACCGCCCATTGGCTTTAACTTTCTCGGCATTTAACCAATTTACCAGTAACTGCCTTTCCGCCGAGTCTTCTTTAGCCGTAGCCCTTAGTGTTTTCCTTACCGCCGAAACAATTTCTTTACGGCCGGCATCATAGCTTTTGCGCAATTCGGCTACTATCTCTGTCAGGTGCTCCTTAACAGAAACACCTTCGGCGTATTGCTCAATCATTTTGGCCGCTTCTTCCAATTCGGCATTAATCAAGGTTACTAATTCCCCTGCTGCTTCACGTTGGCAGTCGCGTACATATTTTTTGGCCTCTGCTTCCAACTCATCCAGCTCTTGTTCGGTTGAAATGGCGGAAGCAATCATCCATTGGCGCATTTTTAGCAAGCAATCGTGCTCATCTTCCCAGGCCAGGCGATCTTTTGATTTATATCGTTCGTGTGAACCCGACGTTGAGTGGCCTTGCGGCTGGGTCATCTCGGTAACGTGGATAAGTACCGGAACATGTTCTTCACGGCATAAAGCAATGGCACGGGCATAGGTTTCGCAAAGTGCTATATAGTCCCATCCTTTTACCTTAAAAATCTCGAAGCCGTTTGAACCATTTTCGCGCTGAAAACCTTTTAATATTTCGGAAATATCTTCTTTAGTGGTTTGCAGCTTAGCCGGTACCGAGATTGCATAGGCATCGTCCCAGATAGAAATTGCCATAGGCACCTGCAACACGCCAGCCGCGTTAAAGCATTCAAAAAAAACGCCTTCGGATGTAGCGCCATTGCCTATAGTTCCAAAGGCAACCTCGTTACCATTAACAGAAAACTGTTTAAGATATTCCAGTTCCTGGTTTTGGCGATATAGTTTTGAAGCATAAGCCAGGCCCAGCAATCGCGGCATATGGCCGCCTGTGGTTGATATATCCGATGAGCAATTCATCGTTTCGGCCTGGTTTATCCAACTGCCATCGGCATTAATAAAACGGGTGGCATAGTGGCAGTTCATTTGACGGCCAGCCGAGGCCGGATCTTTTTCTACATCAGGGTGGGCATAAAGCTGGGCAAAAAACTCCCTGAGGTTGCTCATACCAGTGGCAAACATGAAAGTTTGGTCGCGGTAATAGCCTGCACGCCAATCGCCGGCGCGGAATGCTTTGGCCATGGCCAGCTGTGCAACTTCTTTGCCATCGCCAAAAATACCAAACTTGGCCTTGCCCGTTAATACCTCTTTACGGCCTATAATACTGGCTTGTCTGCTCTCATAACCAATACGATAATCTTCAATAACGATCTTTTTAAAATCATCAAAACTAAGCTCTGCGGTATCAAATTTACTGGTGGCACGAATTGCAGTTCCAGGCATATAAAATTTCGTTTAGACGGTAAAATTATGAAATTCTATTCTGTATTTGGCATAGTAACACTTAAAACATGAAGTATTGCTAATAGTTTTGTTATTACGTTAAACCTTTTATATTTGTATTAATCAAATATAGCATATGAAAAAGATATTAATGATCTGCGCAGTTGTTTTAGGTTTTGCCTTCACTGCATCGGCACAAGATAACCAAAAAGCCGAGTTTAAATTCAACGAAGAGAAGCACGACTTTGGGAAAGTTCCTCAGGGTACACCTGTTACTACTGTTTTTGAATTTACAAACATTGGTAAAGAGCCACTTATACTTACCGAGGTAAGGCCAACCTGCGGTTGCACTATTGCCGATTATACCAAAACCCCTGTAAAAAGCGGTGATAAAGGTTTAATTAAAATCACTTATAACGCTGCAGTAGCTGCCCCTTTTAACAAAACGATCGTGGTTAAATCAAACGCGGTTACACCCGAAAAATATTTAAATATTATAGGTGAAGTTATTGCCAAACCGGCCTCAAGTAAATAAGCTCCAGCCAAACCCTCCCCGGAAGGGAGGCTTAAATAAAATATTGAACACCGCGACGCGGTGTTTTTTTTTGAAATTCATTTGACAATCATTATAATGAATCCGGGGTTTAACCAAGGTAACTGGTTTCAGAGCCGGATAATTTTTTTGTAATTTTGCACATGCCAAAAATATCTCAGAAAGGGCTGCGAATGCCCGCATCCCCAATCCGTAAATTAACGCCTTATGCTGATCAGGCTAAGCTGGACGGCAAAAAAGTGTACCATTTAAATATTGGCCAGCCGGATATTGAAACTCCCGAAGGCATGTTAAATGCCATTAAAAATATTGATTTTAAGGTTTGGGCCTATACCCCATCCGAGGGTACTTTGAGTTATCGTAAAAAACTAACAGAATACTATAATAAATTAGGTTACAACATTACTCCGGATAATATCATTGTAACCACCGGCGGTTCTGAAGCCATTACCATAGCCATGATGGCCTGTTTAGATTCAGGTGATGAAGTAATAATCCCTGAACCTTTTTATGCCAATTACAATGGTTTTGCCAGCCAGAGCGATATTGTGGTAAAACCTATTTTATCTTACATCGAGAACGGATTTGCCCTGCCCCCTATCAGCGAATTTGAAAAGCTGATTACTGATAAAACCAAAGCTATTATCATTTGCAATCCTAACAATCCAACGGGGTACCTGTATTCGCAGGAAGAACTGGAGGCTTTAAAGGAATTGTGTTTGAAATATGACCTTTACCTGTTTTCGGACGAGGCTTACCGGGAATTTTGCTACGATGGCCGTAAATTTATTTCGCCAATGCATTTAGACGGGTTGGATGATAACGTGGTGGTTATGGATACCGTAAGCAAGCGTTACAGCGCATGCGGCGCCCGTTTAGGCTGCCTGATTACTAAAAATGCAGAATTACGCACAGCAGCATTAAAATTTGCCCAGGCCCGGTTGAGTGCAGGCATGGTTGAACAAATTGCCGGTGAGGCCGCCGTTGATACGCCCGATGAATATTTTGAAGCCGTAAATAAAGAGTATACCAGCAGACGAAATACCCTGGTAACTGCTTTAAATAATATAGATGGCGTTTACTGCCCTAATCCCGGGGGGGCATTTTATGTGGTGGCACAGCTGCCTATTGACAATGCTGATAGGTTTTGCCAATGGATGCTGGAAACCTTCAGTTACAACAACCAAACCGTAATGATGGCACCTGCAACGGGCTTTTACAGCACACCGGGCGCCGGCACAAATGAAGTACGCATGGCTTATGTACTTAATAATACCGACTTAAAAAGTGCTATGATTTGTTTGGAGGAGGCTTTGAAAGTGTATCCCGGAAAGGTAGTAGTGCCAGAGCAGCTTGTTGCTAAAAATTAGCGGTTACAAGGCCGTATTTTATAACACTTTTCGGCCTGCTGTTGCGGTTTCGTTGCGATTTTTAAAATATGACAATTCTTAATTTATTGACTATTAGATAATTGACATTTTTCTCTGTTTCACCTGTTGCGCAACGCAACACTTTAAACAACAAAACCCGGACGACAAAGCCGGGTTTTGTTGTTTAAAGACGAAACACTGCATGATTTCAATATTTTCCAAACAACTTATTCAAATTGCCATACGGTGTTGCATCGTCCGCATAGCTAAAAGTGCCGTTATGAAGTATCTCTTCTGCCGCCCTGAAAACCGCCCCGTAAGCGGCCCGAATAAGTGATGACCCGATGCTTACCCGCTTCACGCCAATATCTTCGAGCATATTTAACGAAAAATTGCTACCCGAAAGGCCCATAACTACATTAACAGGGCGCGGCGCTACCGCCTTAACCACGGCCTCAATTTCCTGGCAAGTTTTAAGGCCGGGCGCAAATAATACGTCGGCCCCGGCATCGGCAAAAGCAACAAGACGGGCAATGGTATCTTTTAAATCGGGCCTGCCGTATATTAAATTTTCGGCTCGTGCAGTTAATGTGAACGGGTAAGGTTGATCACGGGCAGCTTTTACAGCGGCCTTTACCCGTTCTACCGCCAATTCAAATGGGTAAATGGGATCGACCGGGTTTCCGGTGGCATCTTCAATAGAACCACCTGCTAAACCGATATTTGCCGCGAGCGTAATCGTTTCGGCACAAGCCATAGGGTCGTTGCCATAGCCATTCTCCAGGTCGGCAGATACGGGTAAACTGGTTGCTGCAATAATATTTTTCGCATTCTGCAGGGTCTCCTCCCGCGTGATTGACGCATGTCCATCAGGCTTACCCAATGAAAAGGCAAGCCCGGCGCTTGTTGTGGCAAGCGCCTTAAACCCCAACGTTTCCAAAATCATCGCCGATCCTGCATCCCAGGGATTAGGAACTACAAAAATACCCGCTCTTTGATGCAGCATTTTAAACTCATTGGCCCTGGCTTCAAATAAATTTGCTGTAGATGTACTCATAAGATTATTGGTTAGATGGATAACAAACAAATCTATTGGATATTTGTGATTTCAAGCAAGACTATTTAGGTTCAGTAGTTAAATTTGGATTAGTAAGCTGCCGGAATTTGTGCCAATTAAAAAAACTATGATGGCATTATAAATATTTAACTTATTTTCAACCTATGAGTAAACTAAACAAGGCCTTCGAGCTTTTTGATGCTTATAATAAGCAAGATCCCCGCAGTTTTACATGGGAAGGTGTAACTGAGCCGCAGGAATACTTTTTTGCTGTTAAATTATATGAGTGGGTTTTAAAATTAGATCCCGAGGCTACCGAAGAATTATTATTGGCATCCAGGAGTCAGCACATTGGCAGGTGGGAAATTCCGCGTGAAGATTACCCGGAAGGACGTGAGCCATACCTGAAATGGCGTAAAGACCTGGCCTTGCATCATGCTGCCATTGCAGGCCGTTTAATGAAAGATGCTGGTTATGACGACGAAACATCAGATCGCGTTAAACAAATCATCCTGAAGAAACGAATTAAGGTTGATGCTGATGTGCAGACCATGGAGAATGCGCTTTGCCTGGTATTCCTGCAATTACAATATGAAGAATTCAGGAAAAAATACGAGCAGGAACCGGAGAAAATAATTAATATTCTTCGGAAATCATTATTGAAAATGGACGGGCACGGGCATCAGTTCGCATTAAAATTACCTTATTCAGAAAATGGGTTAGAGTTGATCAATGAGGCCTTAAGTAGGTTGTAATCAATTTTATGGAGCGGGCAGGTTTATGAACGCTCCCAATGAGGCTTTATAAATACGAGTGCCCTTTTTTTAGTTGTGTATTGTACCTGTTTTTTGAATTATCGATATTGGAAACAAAAACAAGGCTGCTTTTTCCCCATCATAACAACTTAAAACGATGTCAAAGTTTAACTTCATTTCGCCTTTTTTTATTGTTTCCAATGTAACCGATTCGGTTGCTTTCTATGTAACTAAACTTGGGTTTGAAGTTCGGTACATGGGCCCCGAGGGCGATCCGTTTTTTGCTATGGTGGGCCGTGGCCCCGTTTCCCTTATGCTAAAGGCCATTACAGCCGACATACACCCCATGCCCAACCCTACCCGGCACGAATGGGCTGCCTGGGATGCATATGTCTCTACCGAAGACCCTGATGTTTTATTTGAAGAATTTAGTCGGGCCGGGATAAGCTTCCGGAAACCCATCCACAACAACAGCGACGGGTTGCGTGGTTTTGAAGTAACAGATGCCGATGGCTATGTTTTATTTTTTGGGCGACCTATCGTAGCCCAAAAGTAATCCTTTGTAAATTTGAAGCTGCCTTTTTAACGCCGCCTGTTGCATGTGGGTTACCGTTACCACATCGTAGTATTTATCGCCATCATATCTAACTTTTGCTTTTTTGGAAAGAGCTATCCTGACCAGCATGGAAAGGTTTCCTTCCGGGACTTCTTCGTCGCTCCATTCCCATGTTGCCCCGTCGCCGTTATCTCTTTTAAAATCAGGTTCGTAATTAAAATTTTCGCCACCGGCATTGAAGGTCATATTTTTTATGAATAACCAATCCTTTGAGGTGTATTGAGTGGTAAACCGGAGTGTGTAACTACTATCCTCCTTACTAATATAGGCGAATATGCCGTTGATATTCACATAACGTGGGGAGTTTTGATCATAGATGAATGTATTACCCGAAAACTGATCATGCTTTTTGCGCGCATTGCGATAAAGTTTTTTGAACATCGCGGCATTCACTACAATTGGAGACAATTCTTTAAGTGCAAATTTCGACGAAGCACCTTGTTTCACCTCATTACTAATTGCACCGGCGCTGTCTCTTTTAGCCGTATTGAGCAAAGCTGCACTGTCAATGGCTGCTGAGTCGACTGTATTATTAGTGGTATTTTCAATAGCGTAATTATGGATTGTGGCTATCAGCCCTATTAACACCAATACGCAGATGGTAATGATGATTGCTCCAGAACTGCTATTTCTTTCTTGACTAACTTGAGGACTCGTCCGTGAAGTTTCAACGGACTGAAAACCTTCTTCATCCTCGCTTAATGGCGGATCGGGAGGCGATACCTCACTTATCGCGGTTTCAAATACGCTGCCGCAGTAAGCACATTTTATAGTTGTAGTAGTCGCAGGTTCCAGTTCGGCACCGCAATTACTACATTTACTTAATTTCCGGGGATCCATGAACTTTAACGTATTTGGCGAAATTTGATGGATTTCCTCCCTGATGCTAAAAGGTCGAGGTTACCGCTCCGTACCCGGGCTAGCGCGGCGTAATAGTTTGCAACAGTCTTTTTATACAGTACCTTTACCATCAATAGCGGGAGCAAGCCCAGAAAAAACGCGCCGCGTAACAACCAATAAAACCCCGCGGGCTCACTAAAAATGATGTTATTTAAAGAGTGATTCTTAAAGTCAAAATAATCTCCGGCAAATGCTGTCAGTGCAGCGCGTAAAACCAGGACACCAAACCAAAGCCCTAAGCCGATTAACAGATATTTTTTATAAACCGTCGACTGTTGAGGAGGTTCGAAACTGGCATCAGCCGGTCTTCTGCCGTTTAGTTCTCCGGTCACATCGTCCATGTAAATGGCGTAGTCATTCCCATGGTAATAATATACTGCCCGCCAGCCGGGGTAATAAAATTTACTGGCCGATTTAGTGTCATATTTTAAATAGTGTTGATGTTTATGCGCCGGATCAGCATGAGTAAGTTCGCTATAAACCTGGTTAGCCGCTTGTAACTGGCCCAAATTATCCCAGGCTTTTTGTTCCGGTTGGCTATCAGTTAATTTAATACCGTCTGTTTGGATAGCATTAACTGGAATTATTAGCTTTTTGTCGACACGATTGCCAAAGACCGCCATGTTTTCTCCCTCCGCCTTACTTTCACCGCCGTAAACCGAAACTGAAAAATTGCCACTAAGCGGAGTGTTCTGACTAAGTACTTTTCCGTTATTATCAATCGTGTTATAATAACCAGTATAGGTACCACTAAACTGATAAAACGGAACATATATCTGCTCGACGGCAGGAACTCCGCTTCGAATAACAGGTTGACGGGTGTTTTATCACCGGTGCTGAGAAATGTAATTACCGCATCCCTAAATTTTGAAAGGTCATTCCTGAAACGAATGCAGCCTGCATCAGGTGCCGGCCCGGTTGTTGAATGCTCAGTTGATTTGCTCGTCTTAAAAGCGCTTCCGCAATAGGGGCATTTATTGGTATTTGTTGTAAAATCGTATTCGAGGTTTGCTCCGCAATTGCTGCAAGCATTGCTGCCGCTTAGGGGTTGTATAGTAGCCGGTTCCATTTATTTAAGCTGTTCAAATGTTTGTATAGCAATCAGTCCCAGGTTTTTGTAGCTGATAGTTTCGTTCATTGCAGAGAAGACATATGCATCATCAAAATCACTGAGTATGGCCAGTTCCTTTTTTGCTTCTTCAACCTCGTTTAATCCCAGATAACAGTTGATGATAGAATAATGAGCTTTAGCGGCCGTACGGCCGAATTCCCTGGTATTATCATCCGGATAAATTGTGGCATCCGGATAGTTCTGAATGAGCTCGCGAAAGATAAGGATGGCGGACTTAAAGGAATTCATGTGAAAATGACAAAGCCCGGCATTATACAAGGCATCATCCGCCAGTTCATGGTCTGGATAAAGCCGGGTAATGTCCATGAACTGCCGCATGGCGTCAAATAGTAATTGCTGCTGAACCAGTTGGCTTGCTGCAGCGAAAAGTTCATAGGGATGACTATTCGTCATAGGTGGATAAGGTTATATAAGACTTAACAATTGTGCTTTCTTTTGATCAAACTCAGCTTGGGTGATAATCCCCAAATCCAAAAGACTTTTAAGATCCTTGAGTTTTTCGATAGGGGATTTCTGTTCAGGCATCGAAGTATTTGGCTGTATAGCAGGCGCCATAGCCTGCTGAACCATCTGCGGCATCATAAAACCCATGCCCAACCCTACCCCACCTCCTACGGTTTGTCCTGCAATGCCGTTGACATTATTTGCCGCATCCTGGATTGACATGGCCATTTTGTATTTCATAAACTCATCCATATTACCCAGGGCCGACATACCCGATCGTTGATCTATCATCTCCTGAACTTCTTCAGGCACAGAAATTGAACCTACGTAAAAATTGTGCAATGATAAACCCAAATCCTGAAAATCGGGCTGTAGCGCTGTTTTTACATTTTCGTTAATGGAATCATAAGCTGAAGGCAGATCCATCACCGATTGTGCTTGTTTTCCAAGTATCCCGGTTAGTTTAGATACAATAATATTTTTTAAGTAATCGGCAATATCGGCATCCTGGTACATGCCCATTGTACCTACTATTTGATTTACAAACACGCGGGAATCTGATATCTGGACGGTGTAATTACCAAAAGCACGTAAGCGTACCATTTTCAGGTCGCGGTCAGCAAACAAAATTGGCTCTTGCGTACCCCACTTCAGATTGGTAAATAGTTTTTTATTGGTGAAATAAACCTCGGCGCGGAACGGTGAATTAGGGCCATAAGCAAAACTCGTAACCCATTTTGTGATCACCGGAAAATTACGCGTTTCCAGCATATAACGTCCCGCCGCAAAAACGTCTACTACCTGACCATCCCTAAAAAATATTGCTTCCTGTGTCTCGCGTACAGTTAGTTGCGCGCCCCATTTAATTTCTGTCGGTCCGTTATCCGGAACCCGCTTTACCATTACACTTCCCGAGTTATCTAAAAACTCAAGAACTTCAACTAATTCAGGCATAAATAATTGTGAAAATGATTAATGTTCAAGGCTAATATAAATTATTTATTTAAAAAATAAACATAATTAATACACATACATCCAAGACCAGATAGTTTGTAAAGGCTGGAACTAATTACTGTTCAATCTCATACAATGATGTGCCATAGGTCATTTTTTATGTGGCCAATGATACCTAACCTTGATGCATGAAAAATATGAGTATCAAACATTTGAATTTCGCACACAATGCCTGGTTAAGAGGACTTGGCTTTTATGAACTTGAACTTGGCTTTCTGCAGGAACGATTAGAAGAAATTGCCGGTGATAACACAGGGAAAGAGGTTTCAGAAAAAGTAGAATATTTTCAAAACCAACTAATCATCCATCGCGATTACCTGGACAATTTAAAGCATCGTATCCACGCCAATATGACCTTACTGCAACATGAGTTAAAGGCAACCACAACATATGTTGATGAAGTAACCGTTATGGCATACAACCAGCTTGCGGAAGATTATTTTACAGAAGACCAGATGTTTATAGAACTTAGGAATGAATTCAACCGCTTCGCGGCAGAATGGATGTAAACGGAATGTGAATAAGTTTATAAGCTTGTCAGTTGCCTGCTGGTGGCTTGCTTGCCCGTATATTAAGCATAAAAAAGCCGCCCTGTTAAATTCCAGGGCGGCCATTCTTGTTTGTAGTTTAAAAAGTTAAACTTCCTCTACTTCTAAAACCGGCACATGTTTTTCTTCTTTTTTACCAAAAAGCCTTGCTTTAAGGTTGTACCGGATAAGGTACATACATGGCACCAGGATCAGGGTGATGATTGTGGCAAAACCTAAACCGAAGATCATTGTCCAGGCTAACGGCCCCCAAAAGGCTACGTTATCGCCACCAAAGTGAATGTGTGGTTTAAAATGGGTGAACAGGCCTACAAAGTCGATATTGAAACCTACTGCCAATGGTATTAAACCTAATATGGCGGCAGTTGCAGTTAACAATACCGGCGTCATACGGGTATGGCCAGCCTCAACTACGGCATCGTGAACACTTGCGCCCTGTTCAATCAACATATCCGTAAATTCTACAAGCAGGATACCATTTCGAACTACCACACCAGCAAGTGCTATGATACCAATACCAGTCATTACAATAGACATGGTCATGTGGAATATAGTTACTCCAAGTAATACTCCAATAATACTAAAAAAAATCTCGCTGATGATTATGAATGTTTTACCAATAGAGTTAAATTGGATCATCAAAATAACCAATATTAAACCAAATGATACGCCAAGTGCAGATAACAGAAATGTCATTGCTTCCATCTGATCTTCCTGACCACCACCCATTCTTATAGAAACATTATCAGGTGCTTTAAAGTTGTTGATGGCCAATTTAATGTTTGCGTTAACATCATTGGCATTAAATGGCTTTATAACGTTTGATCCTAATGTAAGCACCCGCCTTTGCTGCTTACGTTTTATGTTGCTATAGGTAGTAGTATAACGCACATCAGTAAATGCAGAAATAGGCACCTGGCGAATAGCGCCGCCTGTTGCCATGTCACGATAGGTAACCTTAAGGTTTTTAAGGGCGTCGATATCGCCGCGCTGGCTTTGCAATGCGCGTACTTTTATCTGGTAATCATCTTCCTTGGTATTCCTGAAATCAGCGGCTTTGGAACCTAATATTGCGGTAGCCAAATTTTGGGTGATGAGACCAGAAGATATCCCTTCCCGGTTGGCACGCTCGCGGTCAACATCAAAAACGATGGTAGGTTTGTCACTTTGAACGTCGGCAGTTAAATTCTCGATACCGGCAATATTTTGTTTAACTAAATAGTTTTTTAAACGATCTCCTGTTTTAACTAACGAATCAAGGTTATCGCCAATTATTTCGATACTGATATCCTTTTGTACCGGCGGACCGCTATTTTCTTGTGTTACTGATATTTTAGCCCCGGGCACACCTTGAACCGCCTGGCGAATCCTTTTCAAAATTGCTTTGGTATCTTTGCCATTACGCTTGCCAAATTCAACAAATGCAACGGTTACTTTACCTTTGTTTTCATAATCACCCTGGTCCTCATCTGAAGGATCGGCAACCCCTTTGGTAACGTTCGAAATAACCGATGATACGATATCCTTATCTGGTTCAACTACCTCAGCAACACGTTTCTCCAGTTTTTTGGTCACTTCGTTTGTATAAGTCTGGTCGGTACCTATCGGCATGGTAATGTACACGTAAGCAAAATTGGGATCGCCAGATGGGAAGAACTCGGGTGTTTTACCAATTAAGTTCATTAAAACTATGGCAAACACAAACAGGCCCATAGTACCAAATAACATAGTTTTGGGAAAGTGCACAGCTTTTTCGAGCCATTTGGCATACCATTGCTGAAAACGAGGCCAGGCATTTTTCTGGAACCTGTCAATAACCTTTAACAGCACAAAGTGGTTTAAAAGATACAGCGCTATTATCAGCACCATAAAGTTGCCTATTCCAAAGTTTATAAGGTAACCAACAACTGTAGCAATAAGCAGGTATATCATTGCCCGCTTTACCTTACGATCAAATTTGGGATGGTCGTGTTCTCCGTCAAAATGAGGTTTCATAAAATCAACCGCGAAAACCGGATTAATTATATAAGCCACAACCAACGATGCTAACAAGGTTATAATTAACGTAATAGGTAAAAAGAACATGAAATGCCCAATCAAACTGTTCCAGAATGCCAATGGCACAAACGGTGCAAGCGTGGTCATGGTACCCGAGAATACTGGCAAAAACACCTCGCCGGCAGCTATTTTAGCAGCCTGCTTAATAGGTACTTTTCCATTGGCAAATATGCGGTGCGTATTTTCAATAACCACAATAGCATCATCTACCACAATACCCAAGGCCAACAGGAACGAGAACAGCACAATCATATTCAGGGTAAAACCTATCCAGGGCATTATCAGGAAAGCTATAAAGCACGATAGTGGGACAGATAGCGCCACAAATATGGCATTGGTAGTGCCCATGAAAAACATGAGGATAACTGTTACCAGTATAAAACCAATTACTATGGTATTTATCAGGTCGTTAAGTGTTGTACGGGTCTTATCAGACTGATCGCCGGTTACCGTGATATTTAATCCCTTAGGGAAAACTGTTTTCTGTTTTTGTTTGATAAGCTCGTTTATCTTATCTGATGCCTGGATCAGGTTCTCGCCCGCTCTTTTACTTACGTTTAATGTAATTACATTTTTAAAGTTGGCGTTATCATTGGTTTTTAAGCGGGCAAAACTCTCCTGCTCTAAAAACGAATCCTTGATTTCGGCAATATCACGCAAATAAACTGCCTGCCCTTTGGGGTTACGGATAGCCATAGCTGCTACCTGATCGGCATTTTTAAAGTCTTGTTTAATATCGATACTGCGGCGCACGCCATCAGTGGTAACATTACCTACCGAAGCCAGGATATTCTCGTTGCCGATAGCATCAGTAATGTCCTTGAAACCGATTTGTGCTGCCGTCATCTTATTCATATCCACATTAACCTGAATCTCTGGCGTTAACGCACCTACCTCATCAACTTTCGAAATTTCCTTATAACTTTCAATATCGTCTTTTAAGTTATCGGCATATTCTTTTAATTTTTTCAGGTCGTAATTACCTGATATGTTGATATAAAGGATCGGAAGGTCGGCAACATTGATGTCACTTATGGTTGATTCCTTTAGATTGTTATCATTTTGCGGCAAATCCGGTTTTGCTTTATCAACAGCCTCTTTAACGTCAATTTTGGCATCGCGGATGTCGATATTGGCATTAAACTCGGCGGTTATTATAGAAATGTTTTGAGCCGAGTTGGATGTTACCTTTTTAAGCCCTTTTAACGACTTTAATTTTTTTTCAATCTGGCGAGTTACCAGATTTTCCACATTTTGAGGGGATTGACCTATAAACGCTGTCGAAACAAACACTTTCGACTGTGCTATATCCGGGAAATTCTCCTTTGGCAGATTGTTATAACTAACCAAACCTAACACGGTAACCAAAAATATGAGTACATATATGGCTGTTTTATTATCGATGGCCCAGCTTGAGGGCCCAAATTCTTTAGTTGAATCTTTCATAATTGATAGATCAAGTGTTTAATAAATTATTTAGCTGACTCTAAAACCTTAATTTTATCACCATCCTCTATTTCGGTAGCGCCTTCTGTAACTAATATATCACCGGAATTTAATCCTGATAATATTTCTGTTTGACCGCCATAAGTTGCCCCTGATTTAACATTTACTTTTTTAGCAATGCCATTTTTATTAAGAAAAACATAATCGCCCGATTCTGATTTTTGAATTGCTTTTACCGGTACCGCTATAGTATTTAAATTAGTATAATTGGCAATTTGTATAATGGCAGTCATGTTGGGGCGTAGAGTTTTACGCACTGGTAGCTTAATTTCCACACCAAAACTACGGGATGTCGGATCGATCACCTTGGCAGCAAAGGTTACCTTGGTAATTAATGAATCTTTTGCATCCGGCACTAAAATCTTCACCTCATTTCCTGTATTTACGCTGCCTGAATATGATTCGGGCACATCCGCTTTAACTTTTAACATGTCAGCATTAACAATGCGGATACCTAAGGTTTGGCCGGGTGTAGCTGATTGCCCCAGTTTAAGATCCATCTGGTCAACGGTACCATTAATAGGGGAAACAATACGATACTGGCTCGATTGCTGTTTGAGCGCTGCCAATGCCTTTTTGCTGCCTTGTAGGGTAGTTTGTGCTGTTAAATACTGTACTTCTGTACCTATTTTTTGATCCCAAAGGTTTTTTTGACGGTCATACAGCGTTTGGTTTAAGGTTACCTGTGCTTCGCTTTGGGCTATATTTTGTTGCAATACGCTATTATCCAATTGTGCAAGTATCTGCCCTTTGCTTACATGATCTCCGGGTTTTACATTTAAAGATGTAACAATGGCTGCTGCCTGCGGATAAACTATTACGTTATCTTGTGCATCAATTTTACCTTGAAGCTGTACATAATTGGTAAATGTACCCGATTTTAAAACTACAGTGCTTACATCGGTAGTTTTAGCCGAATCTGTTGAGCCAACCTCGGCTTGCAGCTTAGTAATCTTTGTGTTTAAGTCGGCTTGCTGCTTTTTAAGGTCGGCAAGTTCCGCTTTTTTATCTTTTGGTTTGCTTGTGCAGGCAGCTACCAAAAGAACCAAGGCTGCCGGTATGTATAATATTTTTTTCATGTCGTTTTTATATAGTGAGTTTAGTTTGTGTTTTATTGAATTCGTCCGTAAGCCTGGTCAAGGTCAACTTTGCTAACCAATGCATCATATAACCCCTGAATGTATTTATTGTCGGCATCTTCAAGCGCGGTTTGTGCTTGTGTAACCTCAATACTTGAGCCTACCCCTTGCTGATATTTTATTTTCGATACCCTTAAAACTTCCTGTGCCAGTGTCTGATTGGCTTTTTGATTGTTTAATGATTGTAATCCATTAATATAATTAACCGAGGCCACCCTGGCATTCAGGTTCAGTGAATTTTTTAAATCCACAAGGTTGTTTTGCGATTGCATCAACGTAATTTTGGCTTCTTTTACCTGGTTACTGCGTTGGCCGCTGCTGAAAATAGGTACGTTTAATGAAAGGCCTATATAACTGGATGGGAAAGAATTTTTATATAAATTTCCAAAGCTATTGTCCTGGTATGATGCAGCATAATTGCCGTTGAAATTCAACGTAGGTAAATATGCTGCCTTTTTATTTTGGAGCAGCAGTTCATTCACCTTTTTATCGGTTTCCTGTAAGGCATATTCAATGCGCTTATGATAAAAGGCGGTATCGGTGCCCAATTCTGCCACGTTATTATCTAACTTAATATCAACTAATTTATCTTTAAGTGTTAAGCTAAACTCAATTGGCATACCCATCTGAAATTTCAGCATCTGATAATTGAGCGCAAGAGAGCGTACCACATTTTCCCGGTTTGTTACCAGGTTATTATACTGAACGGTTATACGGTCAACATCGATGAGTTCAACCACCCCTTGTTTGTTTTGGGCCACAGTTTGATCAACCTGTTGCTTTAACTGGGCAATATTAGCATCGTATAATTTTATTTGCTCATCGCTCACCAAAACCTGGTAATAGGCTTTTGTTACAGCAATGTTGGCAGCAATTTTTGTACGTGTATAACTACGCTCAGATAACTCTTTGTAGGTTTTTGAAGCCTTTAAGCCAACAAAATAGCTACCGTCGAATATTTTTTGTGTTAAACTTAAGCCTAAGTTTGAATTGTACTTCACACCAAACTTAACCGGGATAAAGGTGCCCGGAGCTCCAAAAAACTCACCGGGTAATAAACTTGTTGGAACCTTAAGGTAATCAGTAAATGATGCGCTACCACTCAGTTGCGGCAAGCCGGTGCCTGTTGTTTCCTTAATTTTATACTCGGCGCTTTTAACATCAAGACCCGCATTAACTACCGTATTCTGGTGCTCGTAAGCGTAGTTTATACACTCCTGCACGCTGAAGTTAAAAGTCTGGTTATTAGGTGGCGTTTCCTGGGCGTAGCTTTTAAAGGCTATGGCTCCCAAAAATGTGGCCGTAAAAAGTAAATATTTCATTGTATATATAGTTGTTTGGTGATTTTTCATCTATTATGCCTCAAATATCCAGGCCGACTTTGACAGCCTTATGTCAGCAGTATTAAATTAATCTTCTTTTATATTCCTGTACTGGTTTAAAAGTTTGTAACCCTTAAGGGTACAAATGCCATAGTTAAAATGGTCTAAAAACTGCACCTGCACCTTCCAGGTATTAAACTCCGCTATCGGGAATATGGTAGTGTTAAATCCAAGTTCCACGGTGTTTACCCTCATGCGCGCAACTATCTTTACGTCAATTTCGGGCCTTATGTAACCCTGCTTAATACCTTTTGTCAATAATTCTTCCAGTGTACTAATCAAAACCTCATTTTTAAACTGCTGAAAAACCTTCCATGCATCAGGATGATACTTTTGCATATCATGAATTACTATCGGGTTGATGCGTGAAAACATATCCTCAGAGCATTTGGTCATATTGATCATTTCCTCGATCACATTGGACGATTTACTGATGAACTCAATCATTTGCTCCTCATCCTCTTTCAGCTTTTTTTTAACCATTGCTGTTACCAATTCGTTTTTGTCCTTAAAAAACTGGTATATGGTTTTTTTCGACATCCCCAGGTGCCTGGCTATATCGTCCATGGTTACGCTCTTGATGCCTGCCTTTAAAAACAGCTCTTCGCCACCTTCAATTATTCTTTCTATTTGACTCATTGACTTTCTGAGTCAAAACTAAGGAAACATTTTTTGATTTCAAAGTTTCCATACGAAATGACTTTTTTAAGACAAACATTGCAGATGTGCAAATTTCAAATTCCATATGTACAGATGATTGCTATATCTAATATGACTATCGGGAATTTTAAAATAGGACACCGTTTCAAAAATCTGCACATCTAAAATCTGCATATCTGCACATCTGAAATCTGCACATCTGCACATCTGAAATCTGCACATCTAAATGCTTATCTTTGCAAAAAATTATATTTCAATGAACTTTTCTCCGCTTTCTGCAATTTCGCCAATTGATGGCCGCTACCGGAATACCACCGCCGAACTTGCCGATTACTTTTCTGAATACGCCCTGATCAAATACCGTGTATTTGTCGAGATTGAATATTTTATCGCATTGGTTAAATATCCATTGCCTCAGTTACAGGGTTTTGATGTCAATCTGGTAGAAAAGTTACGCGATATTTATAAAAACTTTACCGAGGCGGATGCCCAAAGCATCAAGGAGATTGAGAAAACAACCAATCACGATGTAAAAGCCGTGGAGTATTTTATCAAAAATGAGTTTGATAAATTAGGTGGTTTAGATGCGTTTAAGGAGTTTATTCACTTTGGTTTAACATCTCAGGATATCAACAATACAGCTATCCCTTACACGTTTAAGCTTGCGATAAACAACACCTACTACCCTGCTATCAGCCAGCTAATTGATACATTAAAAGGATATGCAGCCGATTGGAAAGATATCCCATTGTTGGCGCATACCCATGGGCAACCGGCCTCGCCAACAAGGCTTGGCAAAGAGGTTGAGGTTTTTGTAGAGCGGCTTGAAGGCCAGCTGGAGATTTTGAAATCAGTAAAATACTCGGCCAAATTTGGGGGCGCTACCGGCAATTTCAACGCGCACCATATTGCTTACCCTACTAAGGATTGGAAAGCTTTCGGAAATCATTTTGTGAATGATATATTAGGACTGAGCCGCTCGCAGTTTACTACTCAGATTGAGCATTACGATAACTTTGCCGCTCAATGCGATGCTTTAAAACGCATTAACAATATCCTGATTGATCTTGATCGCGATATGTGGACTTACATATCCATGAACTACTTTAAGCAGAAAATAAAAGCGGGAGAAGTTGGCTCATCGGCCATGCCACATAAAGTTAATCCTATTGATTTTGAGAACTCGGAAGGTAACTTAGGCATCGCCAATGCTTTGTTTGAGCACCTGGCCGCCAAACTACCTATTTCGAGATTACAGCGCGATTTAACAGACTCAACAGTGTTACGTAACATAGGTGTGCCTGTAGCGCATACTTTAATCGCCATAAAATCTACCATCAAAGGCTTAAACAAACTATTACTTAACCAGGATGCTATTACCGCCGACCTGGAAGCCAACTGGCCTGTAGTTGCCGAGGCGATCCAAACCATATTAAGGCGCGAGAGCTACCCCAACCCATATGAGGCATTGAAAGACCTTACCCGTACCAACCAGCAAATAAACGCGCAAACAATTGCAGAGTTTGTTGACAGGTTGGATGTAACAAATAATGTGAAAGAGGAATTGAAAAAGATAACACCTTTGAATTATACTGGGATTTAATTTGAGAATTTGAAGATTTGAAAATGAAGGGACGAGGGAGAAACTAATTTTCAAATCCTCAAATCTTCAAATTCTCAAATAACTATTCAATCATATAGAAGTCATAACAATTTTAGTATTGTATTTAAATCAAAAAGGTGATTAAATTTGTTTAATTAATCTAAATAGAATTTTCGATGAATATCAACGTATATACCGAATCAACGCCAAACCCGGCAACAATGAAGTTCATTGTGAACAAGTTGCTGATTAATGGCAGTGCCGATTTTGCTACTAAAGAAAGCGCCGATAAATCACCTTTCGCTAAGGAATTATATAAATTTTCGTTTGTAAATGGTGTTTTTTTCGCCAGCAACTTCGTTACCATCACCAAAACCGATGAAAGCGACTGGGCCGACGTTGAACCTATTATGAAAGAGTTTGTAAAGGGCGCGGTTGAATCGGAACTGAAGATCCAATTAGAAGAGCAATCCGAAGAAACAAACTTTGAAGGATCTGAAACAGAGGTTAAAATTCAGCAGATATTGCATGACTATGTTCGCCCGGCTGTTGAGCAGGATGGCGGCGCTATTTCCTACCGTTCATTTAATGAAGGTGTGGTAACTGTCGAGCTTCGCGGTTCATGCAGCGGTTGCCCATCGTCAACTATAACGCTTAAAGCCGGCATCGAAAACCTGCTTAAACGTATGGTTCCCGAAGTTACTGAAGTGGTATCTGAAGCACTATAATTTTTTGGATTTTACCGATTTTCAAGGTGATTTCACCGATATAACAAAGCTTCACTGATTAAGTTGATTCTCAATTAAAATCAGTGGAGTTCTTTGTTTAAAGCAGTCGGTCAAATCCAAAAAATCAAATCAGCACGATCACCTAAAATAATCGGTGAAATCACTTAATAATCGGTGAAATCCAAATTAAAAATATTTTTGTATCGCAGTCAGCATCTCCCCTGTTATTTTACTGTTTGTAGCAAGTAACTCCCTTGTTTCCAGTACTTCGCTGCCACCTTTAAAGTTCACGATATCGCCACCGGCTTGTTTAACAATTACTATTCCGGCGGCTACATCCCAGGCATTAAGATTATACTCGTAAAAGGCATCAAACCTGCCGCAGGCGGTGTAAACCAGGTCGACAGCTGCCGAGCCTATGCGGCGCAGGCCGTGGCTGCTTTTCATCAATTCGGTAAATAGTTCGATGTATTGGGCCTGCTTGGTAAAATCATAATAAGGGAAACCTGTAGCAATAAGACTTGTACTTACCGCGGTATTTTTGCTTACATGGATTTCATTGCCATTCAGATAAGCCGGAGCATCTTTCCATGCGTAAAAACATTCATCCTGGTTTATCTCGTACACAACTCCGGCCACCAGTTCATCATATTCTTTTAGTGCTATACTTACCGAATAAGCAGGCACGCCATGAATAAAATTGGTGGTGCCATCCAGCGGGTCGATGATCCAGTTATATCGGTCACCCACTATGGTAGTAGTTTTTTCTTCGGTGATGAAACCAGATTCGGGCAGTACTTTTTTTAAACCTTCAACAATGATCCGTTCAGCTGTTTGGTCAACGTATGACACCATATCATTAAGACCTTTGTATTCAATTTTATCAGGGTCGAACGCTTTGCGTTCCTGCCTGATAAATTCGCCTGCCTGTTTGGCAATTTCAATTACTTGTTGCGCTATGTTTTGCAGTTGCATGTTTACGTAATGATAAGCTGAATGAAAATACCTTGTGAATAAAAAAGCTTGCAAAAAACAAACTTAAAGCCGCGCCGATACGGGCTACGGGAGGGTAAATACCGAAAAACTGAATCAATATTTTTATTAGCCCAAGATTGGCGAAAAAACCAACACAGGCAACAGCTATAAAACGAAAAAACTGTTTATAAGCAGATGATTTTGACTCGGTAAAAACAAGCGCACGGGTAATGGCAAAATTGACAATTACCCCAAGCAAAAACGAGATGGCTAACGATAAAGTGGAATTACGGAAAGTGTATGAACCGATAAGATAAGTATGCCTGGCTAACAGGTTATGATAAAAAAGATAAAAAGCAGAAATATCGACAACAAAACCGGCACCAGCCGAAAGCACAAACCTGAATACCTGGTTATTTAACAGCTTATGAGCCTGTTTTTTATTAGCCATGCTGCAACGTAGCTGTTTTTTTATTTTTTAAACCATTTACAATTAACACAGCACCACCAATAACCATAATCAACGAGATCATTTCGGCTTGGGTAAAGCGAATACCAGCCACCTGATATTTTGTATTTACACGGATCAGTTCGATAAAAAACCGTTCAACACCGGCTAATATCATATAAATACCAAACAGGACACCTGAATTTTTTATCTGCTTGCGGATACTCCACAGGAATGCAAATAGTAACAGGCAGATGATACATTCATATAACGATGTTGGGTATACAGGGTATTGCAGTTCATGACAAAATTTACCTATGCAATTTGCAAGGGGAACGCCCTCGTCATTAACATTGTGCGGGAATTTAAAAGACCACACCCAATCAGGCGCCCAGCTCAACCATCCAGGTTTCGGCGCAAGGTTTACCACTCCCCAATCACCATCGCCCGACATCTGGCAGCCAACACGCCCTAACGCATAAGCCAGCATCATGCCCGGCCCGCCAATATCCAGCATATCTAAAGGCTTAACGCCATTTTTATTGGCTATATATAACACGGCCGCGCCACCGCAAATAAGACCACCATAAAAAGTAAGGCCGCTAAAACCTATTAGCATGCCAACCGGGTCTTTCATAAAATCGCCCCAGTTTTCAAGGGCATTAAATAACTTGGCACCTGCAAAGCCAAATATAGCGGCCCACAACAAAATGCTGCCCATCATTTCGTACGGGTGCACGGTTACTTCCCTGTTTTCGGGCTTGGCTAATTTTTGCTTTTCGCTTTCGTAATAAGCCCAGTAAGCAAAAGCTGCAGCGCCTATAATGCCACCTATCCAATTACCTCTTAATGACAGCAGGAAACCCTGTGTATCATCTAAAAGTGCATGATAATTTAATGCCGAATCGATTAATTTATAACCCAAAATAAAACCAAATACAGCATTACCGGCCAATTCGGCTGCCGAAGCAGGTTGCCCAACCAGTACCATTCTTTTTGATGAATGAAGTATCCCCAGTTTCTCTTTACGTTTAAATTCCTGAACAAAGGCCCAGTATGCCGCCATAAAAGCTATAGCCACAAAAAAACCAAATGTTTGTATAGGCAATGGAAAGTTAAAACCGAAAAGATATTGCAGAAGCGATGTTATGGTTGGAAACATAGGTTGTATTTTGAAGCGAAGATAGCGTTTTAATGAACTAATATTTCTTCGCCTTCTGTTATTTCGACATCACCATCCGGTGAAATATTTGTTAAGCAAACCTTTTTCAATTCGTTTACCAATATAGGATCGTATTTGGCTTTTACCTTTACATAGTTGCGGGTAAAGCCATGCATAAAGCCGTCTTTAATATCACCTTCAAATAACACCTCATCGGTTTTACCTAACTGGGTTTCGTAAAAAGCCCGGCGTTTTTTGTCGGACAATATGTGCAGCATTTTACTTCTATCCGCCCGGGTTGAACCAGGTACTACGCCTTTCATTTCGGCGGCCAGGGTATTTTCCCTTTCGGAGTAAGTAAATACGTGCAGGTATGAAACGTTCAGATCGTTTAAAAAATTATAGGTATCAATAAAATCTTCGCGTGTTTCGCCGGGGAAACCTACAATAACATCAACCCCGATGCAGCAACCGGGCATCAGTTCTTTTATTTTGGCCACACGGTTTACGTACAGATCGCGTTTATAGCGACGGCGCATCAGGCCGAGTATCTTGTCGGAACCAGATTGCAGCGGGATGTGAAAATGGGGAACGAATCGTTTTGAAGTAGCTACAAAAGCAATTATCTCGTCGGTAAGCAGGTTTGGTTCGATAGAGGAAATGCGGATTCGGTCTATTCCCTCCACCTCGTCGAGGGCTTTAACCAGGTCAAAAAACTTATCCTCCCGTTGCCCGTTGCGGATCCCGAAATCGCCCAGGTTAACACCTGTAAGTACTATTTCCTTTACGCCCGAAGCACTTATCTGTTTAGCCTGTTCAATTGCGTTGGCAATGGTGTCGCTCCTGCTGGCACCGCGGGCCAGGGGGATGGTGCAAAAGGTACAGGAATAATCGCAGCCATCCTGAACTTTCAGGAACGTTCGGGTACGGTCGCCGAATGAATATGCCGGTACAAACTGGTTGGCCTCGCTCACAGGTTGGTTGTATACAACTGCTTTGGGCTTTTTGGTAAGGTCGGTAATATGCTCAATGATCTGGAATTTTTCGGCAGCGCCAAGTACCATGTCAACGCCGGGAATTTCGGCAATTTCCTGTGGCTTTAACTGGGCATAACAGCCTACAATGGTTACGTAAGCATTCGGGGAGATTTTGAGCGCTTCCTTGACTATCTTTTTACACTTCTTATCGGCGTTTTCGGTTACCGAGCAGGTATTGATCACAAAAACGTCGGGCGTGTTTGAAAACTCAACCGTATCGTAACCGGCTTGGGTAAACATCCGGCCTATTGACGAGGTTTCCGAGTAATTAAGCTTACAGCCAAGTGTATAAAAAGCGACTTTCTTATTCATTGCAAGGTCGCAAAGATAAGCAATTAGTGAATTACTGAGTTACTGAATTAGTGATTTTACTTTGGGGTTAATTATTTATATCTAATCCTTCCGATAGCATGCACTAATAAAAATGCGATTAAAAGCAGCTTATGCCAATACTTTGCTCTTTAGCCGGGCGTATTCTTCTTCGCTTAGTATACCTTTTTCTTTTAGCATATGAAGTTCGTGTAATTGTTCGGACAGACTCCGTTGCGTTGCAGCACTATGATAGTCGGGGGGATTTACTACATTCTTTGCACCCAGCTTCCGTTTTACCAATGCGTTACAGGCATCAACCTGGCTGCCCAGGGTAAAAAGGTCGATAATCCACCCGATACCGGCCAGGCCAAGTGTGAAAAAATAAAGTATACCAATGCCTGCTTTATTGAGATAAAACTTGTGTGCACCAAATACACCTAAAAAAAACCACAAAATATATGCTGTTGACTTAGATTTCATTGTTCGGGTAACCTGGCGTTTAATTTGGGGTTAACTAAGGTAAACAATTTCTTAAGCTGTACAAAACATCCAATATAATTTAGGATGTGTGGGCTCCGGGCATTAGTATTAATTTCAATAGTAAGTTACTAATAATGAATCTATTAAATAACAGCCAATAAACTATAAAACAATAATTATATCCCCGTCCACTGGTAGCTTTCGTTCTGCAATCCCATCAGATCGATAACCCGGTTCACTACTGTCATAGCCAGTTCTTCGATGGTTTGAGGCTTGCTATAGTAAGATGGTATGGCGGGGCAAATAATGCCTCCCGCCTCAGTAACGGTGGCCATATTGCGGATGTGGATAAGATTTAAAGGCGTATCGCGGGCAACAAGGATAAGTTTGCGGCGTTCCTTCAATATTACATCAGCAGCACGGCTTATCAAATCGTCAGATATTCCTCCTGCTATCCGGCCCAGAGTACCCATCGAGCAGGGCACAATTACCATGGTATCAAACTTTGCCGACCCGGAGGCAAAGGGCGCCATAAAATCGTTTTTTGCATAAAACTTATAGTTTTGCTTGCTGTAATCGTCGTTCCCCAACTCAAAGCGCCAAACATCTTTCGCATTATCCGACATCACAACGGCAACTTCGGCAATTTGATCTTTTAGCTGGTTTAATTTTTTCAACAACAGGTGGGCATAAATAGCCCCGCTGGCGCCGGTGATGGCAACTACAATCTTCTTCTTCATTACTTCTCTCCAACAATCCAAAAATACGGGCACAAAAAAGGGTCGAATACAAGTACCCGACCCTACATCTACCTATGAAAAACATGCCCTTGAGAGGGCACTACAAATGTACTAACAGTTTTTATATTATAAAGCAAATTTGTAAAAATATTTTTACATTATTTTTTTGTTAAGGCAAGTTAGTATCTATCAAAGTTTGAATGATACCGTCAACCATACCTACCCGGGGCACATATATTTGTTTTATGCCCGCGTTTTTCATAACCGTCAAATAAATTTCGCAAGCCGGAATAATAACATCCGCCCTGTCCTGGTTTAAGCCGAGCACGTTAATGCGATCTTTAAGCGAAAAAGAATTAAGGTAAGTATACAACGATTTTAGCTTGACAAAAGCCATCGGGGTCTCGTCTCCCTCTTCGGCTAAGCGGTGCAGTTTATTAATATTGCCACCTGTGCCTATACCCAGTAACTGTTTATAACCCCGCGTATGTTCGCGGATGAACTCCTTCATTTCATCCCATGTTTCTTCTGTGTCCTGGTTGTCCAGAATACGGATAGTACCTATATTGAACGATTTGGAGGCCATTAACTCTCCGGCCGAAAACAAGGAAAGCTCAGTACTGCCACCACCAACATCAATATATAAGTAACTTTTACTTTTATCAATGGTTTGCTCGGCATGGCTGGCGTAAATAACCTTGGCTTCTTTGGAACCGTGGATGATCTCGAGGTCGATATTAGCCTGGTCTTTAATCAATTTAACCACATCTTCGCCATTTGTAGCCTCGCGCATGGCCGATGTGGCATAGGCCAGGTAATGGGTTACCTTATAAACATCCATCAAATTGCGGAAAGCGCTCATTGATTTTACCAGGTCGGCTGCCTTTTTATCTGAGATGCTGTGTTGGATAAACGCATCATCGCCCAGGCGTAAAGGTACCCGGATCAACGTATTTTTTTTGAACGAATAGGAACCGTGATTTTCAATAATATCGGCAATAAGCAGTCTTACTGCATTTGAACCAATATCTATAGCTGCGTATCTCAACTTTATTTGTTTTTAGTTTTCAGGTAATTGTATATCTCAATTTGCGCCCGGTGCGATTCGGCCGCGTTGGTTTTGTGGTATTTATTGCTGTTGGCACTATTTATTTCGCGCGCCTTGGTATTATCCTGCAATTGAATATTAATAATGTCTTTAACTTCCTTTTTTAAGCGCTCGTCTAAAATCGGGAAACCAACTTCAACCCTGGTATCAATATTGCGGCTCATAAAATCGGCCGAAGTAAGGTAAATCAGCTCATCCCCTCCATTACAATAAATGTGCACGCGGGCATGCTCCAGGTATTTATCCACGATACTTATCACTTCAATATTTTCGCTAAAACCTTTCACTCCCGGTACAAGGCAACACATACCCCTGATGATCATTTTTATTTTAACACCCGCGTTACTTGCCTGGTAAAGTTTACTGATAAGTCCTTCATCGGCAAGGCTATTCATCTTCAGAATCATGTAAGCCTTTTTACCTGCCTTCGCGTTTTTTATCTCGCTATCTATCAGTTTATAAATAGCCGGTCTGGAATCAACAGGTGATACAATCAGGGTTTTTAATCCTTTTGGCAATACATTTCTCTTCAGTGATTTAAATACAACATCCAAATCGTCGGTTATTTTCTTGTTTACTGTAAACAAAGTATGATCGGCATATATCCTGGCTGTCTTCTCGTTAAAGTTCCCGGTTGATAAACAGGCATAGTGCACAATCTTTTGTTTTTCAAGGCGGCTAACCAGGCATATCTTCGAGTGTACTTTGTAGCCTGCTATACCATACAAAACGTTCACGCCCTCTTCTTCCAGCCTGTTGCTCCAAAATATATTATTTTGCTCATCAAACCTTGCCCGCAGTTCAACCAAACAATTTACCTTTTTGCCATTTTTGGCTGCATTTACCAACGCGTGTACAATTCTTGAATTTTCGGCAAGCCGGTAAACCGCTATGCTGATCTCTTTAACTTTTGGATCGATAGCCGCTTCGCGCAAAAAGTGGATGATGTAATCATATGATTGATATGGCGTGCTTACCATATAATCTTTTTTTGCAATAAGGCCCAGCAGGCTTTTACCAAACGAAAGATCTTCTACCGGTAAAGCCGCATATTTAACAAACTCCAGATCGGGGCTGCCTACATTGGGGAACGAAATAAAATTTTTGAAGTTATGATACCTGTTACCAGGGATAAGACTTTCGCCATGCAACCCCATTTTGGTTACCAGGTATTTTAACATATCCATAGGCATCTCGGTATCATAAAGCAGGCGCATTGGGGTACCTTTCTTGCGTTTTTGAAGGCTTTTTGATAACGCATCTATGAATTTGCCGCTCACTTCCTTATCCAGGTCAAGTTCGGCGTCGCGGGTAAGCTGCAGCGAGTAGGCTTCGATGCTGTCATGCTCAAAAATGAAAAATATATCTTCCAGGCTGTACCTGATGATATCATCCAGCAGGATAATAAATTTCAGGTTGTTGGTTTCGGGCAGTACAATAAACCTCGAGAGGCTATCCGGAAACTCAATAAGTGCGAAGCGTGTTTTTTTATTTTGAGTAAGCTTTACAAAAAAATAAATCGCCCGGTCGCGCAATTCGGGTAGCGGCAAGCTGTCATCAAGCATGATGGGCACCAATGTGGCCAGCAGTTTTTCCCTGAAATAATTTTTAACGAACGCGCCCCGACTTACGTTAAGCTGCTTATCATTCAGGATGAATATCTTTTCTTCGGCAAGCTGCTTTACAATGATGTTTTCATACAGGTTATTAAACTTACGCTCCTGCTTTACAACAAGGTTCTTGATTTGGTTAAGAAGCTTTTTAGGATTATAGCCTAATATTTCTTTCGATTTTTCGTTTAAAGCGGCAAGCCGTGTCATCGTAGCCACCCTCACCCTGTAAAACTCATCAAGGTTTGACGAAAATATAGCCAAAAAGCGCACCCGCTCTATTAAAGGCACAGTCGGATCGGCAGCTTCCTGCAAAACCCTGTCGTTAAAATATAACCAGCTTATTTCCCTGTTAATTAATGGTGGTTGTTTATCCATAAAATTTGTGCCCCTTAGGCCACGTGTACAAAACTGCTTATTTATTTGTTAATTTAATATTAACTCATCTACATAAAACCTGTTTTTAATGATTATTATTTAGTGTGCTATGTAAACAAATTGATAATGGAGCTGTGTAAATGTTTACAATACATTAGTTTTGTAAACATTATAAACTCTTTTACTTATGCCAACATTTGATATAGTAAGCAAAATAGATGGGCAAACGCTTGATAACGCCATCAATACCGCTAAAAAAGAAATACTTAACCGTTACGATTTTAACGATTCAAAAAGCACTATCGACCTGGATAAAAAAACCAATGAAATAACCATTGTAACCGAAAACGAGATGCGCCTTAAAGCCATCCAGGATTCCATCATCGGCCGCATGGTGAAACAACACCTGGATTCAAGCGCGCTTGATTTTGGTAAAGAGCAATATGCATCGGGCAACATGATCCGCAAAGAGATAAAGGTTAAAGAAGGTATCGACAAAGAAACATCCAAAAAGCTGGTTAAAAAGATAAAAGACAGCGGCCTTAAGGTACAAGCCTCTATCATGGACGACCAGGTACGTGTACAAGGCAAAAAAATTGACGACCTGCAAGCGGTGATCAGCCTCTGCCGCGGCGAAAACTTTGGTCAGCCGCTGCAATTTATTAATATGAGGGATTAGGTTAAGGGGGATCGCCCCTGTCATGCTGAGGAACGAAGCATCTATTCGTGAACTTTGCAAGTGTTATACCTGGCGTAGAATAGATCCTTCGTTCCTCAGGATGACAGTATTTATTGCTGGTATCATTACTATTCAGCATGCACGATAAAACAATTTCAATAAAACACAAAAAGCGCAGTACCTGCGCCTTTTGTGTTCTATAATATAAAGTTAATTACCCTGCTGCTTCCATTTCTTTAACTTCATTTGGGCGGCCGTTTTTGAAGGCTTTGCGTGGTGTAAGGCCAAGCAACTCAAACATAGCCATATCGGTATCAAAGGATGGGTTTGGTGTAGTTAAAAGCTTTTCGCCTGCAAAAATAGAACTGGCACCTGCCATAAAACAAAAGGCTTGCTCAACAGTACTCATTTCGGTACGGCCGGCAGATAGACGGACAACCGAACGTGGCATAATAATACGGGCGGTAGCTATCATCCTTACCATATCCCAGATAGGTACGCGGGGCTGATCGGCCAGTGGTGTACCGGCTATGGGCACCAAAGCATTGATAGGCACCGATTCGGGGTGTTTGGGCAGGTTTGACAATGTTTTCAGCATCGAGATTCTGTCTTCAACAGTTTCGCCTAAACCAACTATACCACCGCTGCAAACTGTAATTTTTGCTTTACGAACGTTTTTAAGAGTATTTAACCTGTCGTCATAAGTACGGGTGGTGATAATACGTTTATAATCTTCTTCAGATGTATCCAGATTATGGTTATAGGCATACAGGCCCGCATCTGCCAATCGTTGCGCCTGGCTCTCGGTAAGCATACCCAGTGTACAGCATACTTCCATATCAAGGCTATTAACAGCCTTTACCATATCAATCACTTTATCAAAATCGCGGTTATCACGCACTTCGCGCCAGGCCGCCCCCATGCATAAACGTGATGCACCACCAGCTTTTGCTTTTTCGGCAGCAGCTATAACTTCATCTTTAGGCATCATGGCATGTACATCTACCCCGGTATTATAACGGGCAGCCTGTGGGCAGTAAGCGCAATCTTCAGAACAGCCGCCGGTTTTAATAGAAATCAGCGAACTGATCTGTACTTCGGCGTAATCCTTATTTTCGCGGTGTACGGTTGCCGCGCGGTAAACCAGGTCGAGTAATGGGGTATGGTATATTTCAGCTATTTCTTCTTTTGTCCAGTCGTATCTTACTTCAGTCATATCTCAAATTTTGATGGTTCAAATTTATAATAATATCGCATAAAACGCCAGTTACGCTCAATGCTTCAACAACAGCTTGGTAGCCAGATATAAAGGCAATAAAAATCCGGCGCAATCGGTAAAGGTGGTAATAATGATAGACGATGCCACCGCCGGATCTATCCCTACCCTTTTTAATACCAGTGGTATAGATGCACCGGTAATACCCGCGATGATGAGGTTACCTGTCATGGCTAAAAACAAAACCAGGCCAAGCATAGGGTTGGCATCATAAAACAGTGCAATGCAAAAAACAACCAGTCCGTTGGCGGCCCCGTTAAGCATGCCTACTAAAAATTCTTTTAATACTGTATTATATGCCTGGCTATCGGTAAGGTTACTTAACGATATACGCCTGACTGTTACCGCAAGGGCCTGCGTGGCTGCATTGCCGCCCATACCTGCTATAATGGTCATGTAAGCGGCTATGCCTTTCACCTGGGAAACGGTATCATCAAAGTGCCTGATCACCGATGCGGCCAGGTAAGCAGTGGCCAGGTTAATAACCAGCCATGGCAAACGACTTTTTACGGCATCTTTCCAGTTACCGCTCAATTCCTCGTCTTCAGATACACCCGAAATCTTTAATATATCTTCCGTATTTTCCTGCTCCATTACGTCGATGATATCATCAACGGTAACCCGGCCAAGCAGCTTCATATGGTCATCAACAACCGGGATGGTTGTTAAATTGTATTGCGATATCAGGCGGGCAACCTCTTCCTGGTCAAGCTCGGCCCTTACATATACAGGGTCGCGTTTTACCAGGTCGCTCACTTTGGCATCCGCATGGGCTTTTATAACATCTTTTATCGAGAGGATGCCTTGCAAGGTATCGGCATCGTCAACCACGTAAATGGTGTAAAACTCCTCCATCTCTTCCGATTGGCGAATGATCTCGTCCAGTGCCTCTTTTTTATCCAGCCTGATGTTTACTTTGATGAGTTCGGAGTTCATCAAACCGCCGGCAGTATCTTCGGCATAGTTCAAAAGCGCGCGGATGCTGCTGGCATCATCGGCATCAATATCTTCTAATATTTCCTGCTGCTCATCTTCATCAAGCTGGGATATGATGTCGGTTGCATCGTCATAATCCAGCTCTTCAACTATCTCGCTTCTTTTTTCAGGGTGGAGGTTCAGGAGCAGCTCGCCGGGGCTGTGCTCCTCATCCATTTCGGATAAAACTTCAGATGCAACGTCAGTCGGCAGGATATTGATGATCCTTTCCTTATCCTCCTGCTCAAGCTGTTCAAACAATAAAGCAATCTCCGAGGCGTGATATTCCTTCAGAACTTTCTCTAATTCAGCATCATCGGCCTCAAGGGCCGTTTTGATGCGGAGGAGATCGGTTTTATCTAAGTCAAAAGATTGCATATCCGACGAAAATAAACATTTATGCCGCAATTCAGCAATTAAAATGGGGTTAAATCGAGGTTAACATTAAGCTGAAAGTGATGCTTGTTTCATAAATACGTCAGGCCTTACAAACTATAATCATACCTCACTTTTACCCCGCTTACCTTTCCCAATTTACCCAAAACCTGCTCCACCTGCATTTTGCGGATAGACAGCTGCATGCTGCAATCATTATCAAACTGCTGTTCAAGCACCGGCAAATTTTCATCTTTAATAATCCGCATCACATCATTCATCTGCAGGTAATCAAACTTAATGGTGTAAATATCATTCACTGTTTTTTGAATGATAACAGCCAGCTTCAAGGCTTCTTCTGTAGCTACCTTGTAAGCGTTAATTAACCCTGGTACACCAAGCAGTGTACCACCAAAATACCGCACCACAACCACCAGGATATTGGTAACATCTTTTGATAACAGGATATTTAATATTGGCCGGCCGGCAGTGCCCGATGGTTCTCCGTCGTCATTCACCCGGTAAACAGATCTATCGGTACCGAGGCGCATGGCCCAGCAATGGTGATTGGCTTTAGGGTGTTCGGCTTTTAATTTGGCTACGATACCTTTGATATCATTATCGGAGCTGATAGGATAAGCAAAACCCAGAAACTTGCTGCCCCTATCACGGAATATACTTTCGGTTGGTTTTTCGATGGTTTGATAGGTATCGTCAAAAAGCATTATTTAGGAGCTAAAAACTGAAGGCTTAAAAGCGGAAAGCCTTGAAAAGCCATTCATGAGTACAATATTAAATTACAAATGCAAAAAGCCTAATGTTTGGGGGAAATAAATAATCACAATAGCCAATATCGCTACCAATAATCCTATTTTATTAAGGGTGCTTAATTTTTCCTTAAATATCAGCATACCCACCAGGGCCCCTACTACAATAACCCCAATGTTCATAGACGAAAACACCGATGAGGGATTATTTGCCAATGCTTTGTGCGCCTTCAGATAAAAAAGAATATTACCAAAATTAAACAAACCCAATACCCAGCCAATGAGGATATGCGGCCATGAGAAGCGCATTTTTTTTGTGAATACCTGGTATAACAAGCCGATAAACGACAACGTAAACGCAAGAATAAAGACAATAAAAATGGCTGTAGTAAAAGGCACGTTGTTAACCTTGGTGATCTGCTTCAGCAATACATCTATAATTCCAAACCCCAGGAAAACAATAAGCAGATAGATCCACGAACCTTTTTCAGTATTTTTATGATTAGGCCTGCCTGTTGTTTTTTGCCATGGAATTGAACAAAATATGGCAATAAAAGCCAGTGCGATACCAATGATCTTTATTGTATTTGAAGCCTCGCCAAATATCAAAAATGCAGCTATAATAGGAATAAACAGAGATAAACGCTGCGCAACATCTGTACGTACAATACCAGCCCTGCGCACCGATGCAGCCATAGCCAAAAACACAGAGGGAAATAAAATTCCAAGTGCCAGGTAATTAAATACAGGTGTATTTTGCAGGCCTGCAAGTGAAGGCCTGTAAAAAAACCAGGTAAGCAGAATAGCCGTCGAATAATTCCAGGTTACCGCCTGGTAAACATCAATGTGGTACCTTTTGGCCAGCTTAAGCATAACCGACACAATAACACTACAACAGATACTTAAAAAAACAAATAGCATAATTGGTGGTGGTGGAAGAATCAAGAGTTAAGAATCAAGAATTAAGACTTTTTGTCGGATGTTATGTTAATATGATGCAATAATCTGATTATTAACCACCCATATTTTCTTCTGTCTTGATTCTTGACTTTTGATTCTTGACTCTTATTTTTAATTCTTATTGGTTGTATAACGTTTGTAAACGGTCTTCTTCTATAAATGATTCCCCGGCAAGTATACCTGTTATTTGTGGTGATTTTATCCCTTTTGATAAAACAGTTTTCCCGGTAAAAATGCGGGCCTCATCCCAAAGCCCGGCATCAATAAACACCTGCAGGGTATACGTACCTCCTTCAATGATCACTGATTGAATGTCTTGTAAATATAATTGGTACAAAATGTATTGAGGCACATAGCGGTCAAAATCCTCTAATGCAATATACTTGTTTTTTCCTTCGGAATTAAATTCTATTTCATTAAAAATCAGTGTTTCAACAGATTGATCAAATACGTTGGCCCCCTTACTGAGTTCCAGCCTCCTGTCTATCACCACCCGTTTGGGCGGTCTCCCCTCCCAATACCGTACGTTTAATTGTGGGTTATCAATAGCAACGGTGTTTTTTCCAACCAAAATAGCATCCTCCTCGCTACGCCATTTGTGTACCAGTTTACGCGATTGGGTGCCGGTTATCCAAAGCTGGCTACCATCATCCGGCGCAAAAAATCCGTCATTGGTTTGCGCCCATTTTAAAATAATGTATGGCCGGTGCTTTTGTACTTTGGTAAAAAACCTGCGGTTAAGCCATTGGCATTCTTTTTCCAACACGCCGGTTATCACTTCAATACCGGCAGCTTTCAATTTTTCGATGCCTTTGCCATCAACCTGGGCAAAGGGATCGCGGGTGCCAACTACAACCAGCGGAATTTGATGCTTGATGATCAAATCGGCACAGGGTGGTGTTTTACCATAATGCGCGCATGGTTCTAATGAAACGTATATGATTGCTTGTTTAAGCAGTTCGGCGGCATTATCAAACTTAGTTAATACCTGCGTAATCGCGTTTACTTCCGCATGGGCTTCGCCATACTTTTGATGATAGCCCTCGCCTATTATTTTGCCTTCATGAACAACTACCGCGCCTACCATTGGGTTCGGGCTCACTTGCCCCGCGCCAAGCCCGGCAAGCTCAAGGCAACGCTGCATAAATTTTTCATGTTGAACCATGCTGCAAAAGTAGCTTTTATGTTACTTTGTTGCATGATTACCATTAAGGATGTTTTTGAAGATTACAAACAGCTGAACAAAGTATATGATGCTAACGAGGTGGAGGCCCTTACTTTATTAACTATCAGCCAGGTAACCGGCCTATCAAAAGCATCTATTAAAGCGTTCCCGGAACGGGAGCTAAACGATGAACAAGCCCAAAAACTAAAGAGCATTGTGACCGAATTGAAAACGGGCAAACCCATTCAATATATTTTAGGAGTTACCGAGTTTTATGGACTACCGTTTAAAGTAAATCCCAATGTGCTTATCCCCCGCCCGGAAACAGAAGAACTGGTAGAGTGGATATTGGCAGTTTGCAGTGGGCAGTTCTCAGTGGGCAGTTCTCAGTGGGCAGTGGGCAGTGGGCAGTTTGCAGATGGCAGTTCCCAGTCGGCAATTGGCAATGGGCAGTTTGCAGGTAGTATATTGGATATTGGTACGGGGAGCGGCTGTATTGCTATCAGCCTGAAAAAGAATTTACCACAGGCACAGGTGTCGGCAATTGATATATCTGAAGGTGCGTTGCAGACCGCCAAAGAAAATGCTGACTTAAATGATGTTCATGTGCAATTTATCCAGACCGATATTTTAGACGCGGCAACCACTCACCACTCACCACTCACTACTCACCACTCGCCACCGCTCACCACCCACCAAATTATCGTTAGTAACCCACCCTACGTAACGCTGGATGACAAAAAACAAATGCACACCAACGTAACCGATTTTGAGCCCCATACTGCGTTGTTTGTACCCCAGGATGATCCGCTGTTGTTTTACAGGGCTATTGCAGATTTTGCTTCGGGTAACTTAACCGCCGGGGGATATTTATTTTTTGAGATTAATGAGAGTTTAGGTAATGAAACCGTTGAATTATTAAGCGACAAACATTTTACCGATATTGAGTTGCGACAAGACATGAGCGGCCGCGACAGGATGATTGGTTGCAGATGGCATGTTACTTATCCTTAACTACCATGCCCTGGTAATTGTAGTAATTAAAGTAAAAAAACAGGTAGGCCACAACCAGGTTAAGCGGTATCAATATCCAAAGCAGGTGAAACATAATTACCCAAAACAACACAATAAATAAGGCCAGTATCCATTGAATATATTTATCCATGTTTAAGCCAAACCAGTAAAGCAGGCAATGGAAAAGCATGGCTGTACTTAGCCCTGCCAGTAATAATTCCACAGCCATCAAAGGGCTAAACCGGCTAAAAAGCCAAACGCTTTCGGGTATCAGCATAAAGAAATAAACACCCGCAAAATTCAGGAACAGCCTGAACCTGCTATAGGGCAGGTTACGCGAAAAACTTAGCCTCGTTTCTTCAAATCTGTGCGTCTCAAATATCAATACCACGTGGGCAGTTATCACGGCCAGGATGGCTATACCCGCCAGCCGTGAATCATTCTTCACATCGGCAAATAAATAAAAAACACCGGTTATAATTAACCACGACAATGCTTTGGTAACAAAGCACTGCACTTTCAGCTTATCAAAAACATGATAGATATAAAGGCTGAAGTAGGGCTTACGCCACTTGCTGCTCAGCTTTAACAAAAAGGATTGGCTGCTGCCGTCAACCAGCCGGTTTAATATCCGTGTATATATCAGCGTGCTACACCAAACTATGGCCGCTAAAAACAAAACCATCACCGCAGGCAACAGATAGTAGTGATGCGCCACACCTACGCAAACAGCCATTACAGCGTAAATGATAATAGGGCTTAAAATGATTGCTTGTGTACAGGCCCAGCTTTTTAATTGATGGTTGCGACTTAGCGCGTTGCTGCTGTAAAACAAAAACTGCTTTTCGGGTGCAAGCAATTGTACAGAAACGTAATGCCAGCTTTTGAAAACGTATAACAGCCAGCCGCCAATAACCACCAGGAGCATAACAGGGCTGCTGCACATAGCTAACATTAACGATTCATGATAGCTGATGAGCATATTGCCGGGCACACAGCCAACTAATATAAAAAATGTAAAAAACAATATGGGCGCGTGCACCTGGTAGAAACCAAAAGCAAATACCTTTACCAGCACATTGGTTAGCGGCTGCTTCATTACGCTATGAACTTTAAGGTTTGCTCTTCAACCAGTAACTCTCCCGCTTTGGGCAACTCATCAAGTTCAAGCGTTTGGTGTGATGAAAGCAGGAAGCTGGTACCTTGCTGAAGATGCCGTTTGGCAATCCAGTTGTTTAAGATTTTCAAGGATGCGGTATCAATGGTAATAAGCGGCTCGTCTAACAAGATCAGTTTAGGATTGCCCAGGAACGCCAACACCAGCGACAATTTTTTGAGCATACCGCTGGAGTAAGTCCCCACGGGTTGGCCAATGTAGCTTTGCATCTGCATGGTATCTATATAATGCTGCTCCTGCCCTGCCGGGGCATCTTTTGCCTGCGCAAAAAGGGCAATCATTTCTGTGCCGGTTAAAAATTCGGGGAAAACGGGCTCAGCTTCGGCAAAGTTTACCAGTTTGCGGTAAGCTACCGGTTGTTTTTTTATGCTGATGGCGTTATCCAACAAAATATCACCATCAAAAGATAAAATACCAGCGATGGACTTTAGCAGTGTGCTTTTACCGGATCCGTTAACTCCTTTTATCCAGTAAACGCCGGAGTTGATGGTAAGCCCATCTATTTTAAGCGCCGGGAAACCACCGTAGAGTTTCTTGAATTTTATGAATTGCAGCATTGTTGGTTTGATGGAAAAAAGGTCGGCTTTGTTACATGCTCAATAAAAAAGACGCATGTGATGCATCTTTTTTTGTGATCATGATCCCCTAATCACTTAAACTACAAATTAATGGTAACCCGATTTTTCAATATTATAAATATTTTCCAATGTACTATTGAAATTGAATTGCCACGTGTAAGTTTCGATACCGCCAGTTCCGTTTTTTACCCTAAAAGTGTGAATAAGGCTAAAACCTGAAAACTTATGTTTTTCAGCTCTAATTATTTTATTGTATTGGTCATGATCGTTAGAGATTTCAAGTAACTCATCGGCCATCTTTTTAACGCCAGGATTTATAAATAGAGAATCCAATTGAGTATAATCTACTGATTCATACGAATCAGGATCATTTAAGTTATGTTTCATGTATTCTTCAACAAGCTCATGAGCTTTCTGTTCATTGGAAACCGGAAAACTACTGCAACTGGCAAAAAAAATCATAGTAACTGCTAATAGGAAAAGTCTATTCATAATTGTGTCCGGTGCTATAAAATAATTGAAATAAAAGAACGCTTAGTTATTTAATAGTTAAAGAACTTCATTTATCAGCATTCCATAAAACTTACCCAGATCCATACCTGCTGCTCTTACCTGTTGCGGGATAAGGCTGGCTGCCGACTGGCCTGGCGTGGTATTTATTTCGATAAAATAGAAGTCGTTGGTTCCTTCCAGCAAAATAAAATCAACCCTTACCATGCCTTTGCAATTAAGGCGGATATAAACTTCGGTTACAATATCGGCTATCAGTTCAACCTGCGCGGGCGGCAAATCAGCCGGGGTTACCTCTTTGGTTACGCCAGATGTGTATTTGGCTTCGTAATCAAAAAAATCTTTAGTGGTTAATATTTCTGTTGCGGGCAGTACGGTAATTTTCCCGTTTAGCCGGGCTATACCTATGCTAAACTCACGGCCTTTAATAAATTCCTCTACCAGGATCTGCTCATCTTCGTGGAAAGCCTTTTTAAGCGCATCGGGCAAGCCGGCGACATTATAAACCTTGCTCATGCCTACGCTGCTGCCACCGTTGTTAGGTTTAATAAACAACGGAAACTTAAGCGTAGCCGCTATAATAGCCACGTCATGCATATCCTTTTCAAACAGGCGCATAGAATGTGCGGTATGCAGGCCATGTATGCCATTTACAATGGTTTTAGTGTAAGCCTTGTTCATGGTAATAGCCGATGTGGTGGCATCACACGTGTTATATGGTATGCCCAGCATATCCAGGTATCCTTGTATTTTGCCGTCTTCGCCGGGAGTGCCGTGTATTGTAATAAAAGCAAAATCAAATTTAATTTTCCCGCCATCCAGGGTAATGCTGAAATCGTTTTTATCAACATCAACCACACCGTGGCCGGCTTCATGAATCCATCGGTCGCGGTTTACATAAATGGTATAAACTTTATATTTTGAGGCATCAAGGCTGGCGGCAATATTTTTGGCGCTGTTTACAGATACTTCATACTCACCGGTAAAACCACCGGCCAAAAGGGCTATGTTTTTCATATTTGAGTCAGAAAGTCCGGAAGTCGGTAAAGTCCGGAAGTAAGGCTCAAATTTAATAATTATATGATGCGTCTGTAATTTAATTAGTCTTTGTCAACGACTAAAATGCGCATCGTTGCAACAAACTCCGGCTTCCCGACTTTCGGACTTTTCTGACTTTCCGACTCTCAAATCCAAAATTATCACTATGTTTGATACTTATTTGACGGTAATTATCCCTACGCATACCAATGAGCAAATTTGGTCTTTATTTAAAAACAAAATCATTCCGTTATAACCTTTTAGGTGCAATTGTTACAGTAGTTGTAGTTGTTTTAATTGCCTTTTACAGCCTGGGATATTACACTAACCATGGCTCCGGGATACCTGTACCAAAGCTTAAAGGCGAGAAAATTGATCGCGCTATGTCATTATTAAAAGAGCAGGGCTTTGGCTATAAAATAGATTCGGTTTATGTTGAGGATGTTGAGCCGGGAACCATTGTAGAACAGGACCCCGACGCCGGAACCAATGTGAAAGAAGGCCGCGTTATTTATTTAACCATGGTTACATTACAGGCACCGCCGGTGGCCCTGCCCGACCTGGAACAGGCCAGTTACCGCGAAGCAACGGCTACCCTATCCAACTATGGCTTAAAAATTGGCGATACCACATACCGGTCGGATATTGCCCGCGACCGTATACTGGAAGTGCGCTTTGGTGGCGTAATTATTAAAACGGGCTATAAGCTGCCTAAAGGATCGAAAGTAGACCTGGTTTTGGGCGATGGCGCAGGAGCAAGCGAGGTAGCCATACCCGAACTGATTAACCTTGATTTGGATGCGGCACGTTTTGCCATTAAAGGCGCAGGATTAACAATGGGCACAATAACTTACCAGGGGTCCATCACCGACTCGACCAATGTGGTTGTAACCGCGCAATACCCCATGAGAACCGACTCGTTGAGTAAAACCAGCATAGGTACACGCATGAACATTACTGTTTCACAAGGTGCAAAAACAAATGCAGCCCCAACAAATTAATGCAGCCGAATTACTTGCCCGGATAAACCAGGGCGAACAGCTCCATTTAATAGATGTACGCGAACCTATTGAATATCTCACCTATAACATCGGTGGGATTAATATTCCGCTGGGCGCTCTTGCAGGTAAGCTAAATAACCTGGGTTACAACAAAACCGATGAATTAATCGTTATCTGCAAAGTTGGCTTACGCAGCGAAACCGCTCAAACACTATTACTGCAAAACGGTTATCACAACGTTAAAAACTTAACGGGCGGATTGATTGCCATTCAAAAAATCAAACACTAATTGACACTAATTAAAGCGAATTGCACGAATTGAATTAATGAAAAAAATACAGATCTGATGGGTTATAATCTGCCCCTTAAAAATCAAATAAATTATCACCTTAATTTTCTAATTCATTTAATTTGACAACATTAGTGAAATTAGTGTGATAAAAACTAAATAATTACCATTTATAGCTAATTTATCATGACTGAGAAAAAGTCAAAATCAGGACCATTAAAAAAATTTATTATCGCATTTGTAATTGTGATTATTATCATACTGGCAGGCGTTGGTGTAAACTATTACTATAAATATTTTGGCCCCAATGTAACCGCCAAACAGGAGTACTTATATATACATACCGGCGCAACCTATGCCGACGTAATTAAAACCGTACAGAATGAAGGTATGGTTAAAGATACTGTTACCTTTAACTGGGCGGCTGTTAACATGAACTATACACACCGGGTTAAACCAGGAAGGTACCACCTGCACGAAGGCATGAGCAACCGTAAGTTCATCAACATGCTGGCATCCGGCACACAGGAGCCTGTACAACTGGAGTTTCATGGTTTAAGGCAAAAGGAACAATTTGCAGGTTTTGTGTCTAAAAAAATCGAACCAGATTCTGCATCCATCATCAACCTGCTGGATTCATCAAGCTACGTGGCCAAATATGGTTTTACTACCGATAATGTGTATACCATGTTTATGCCCAACTCCTACCAAATGTACTGGAATACATCGCCCGATAAATTCTTTAAAAAGATGTATGCCAACTACGAAAAGTTCTGGACACCGGAGCGTAAGCAGAAAGCTACCGCCCTTAACCTGTCGCAACAGGAGGTATCTGTGTTAGCATCAATAGTTGATGCCGAGGCTTTACATGACGATGAGATGCCGGTTATTGCAGGTTTATACCTTAATCGCCTTAAAAAGGGCATGAAACTGGAGGCAGATCCAACCGTGATATTCGCTTTAAATGATTTTACCATTAAAAGGGTATTAAACAGGTACCTGTCGTACAATTCGCCTTATAACACCTACCTGCATACAGGTTTGCCCCCTGGCCCTATCATGATGCCATCGGTTAATGCTGTCAACGCCGTGCTTGACCATCAAAATAACGATTATATATACATGTGTGCCAAAGCCGATTTTTCGGGCTATCATGCCTTCGCCAACAACATGGCCGATCATTTGGTGAATGCCCATGCTTTTCAGAAAGCGCTTAACGAACGCAACATCAAAAGGTAATGTTTGAGCATACCACCAAAATACGGGTGCGGTACGGCGAAACCGACCAAATGGGTTATATGTACTACGGCAATTATGCCGAATTTTATGAGGTTGGACGCGTAGAAATGCTGCGCAGCCTTGGATTAACTTATAGCGGCATGGAGCAATCGGGCATTATGATGCCTGTGCTGGAGCTTAAATGCAAGTACTTGAAGCCGGCTTTGTACGATGAGGAAATAAGCGTAAAAGTGATTATGGATAAAATGCCCGGCATCCGTATCCATTTCCGGTACGACCTAAGTAATGAAAAAGGAGAGTTGATTAATACCGGCGAAACTTTACTGGTTTTCATCAACATGAAAACAAACCGTCCCTGCCTGCCGCCGCAGGATTTTATAGATAAATTATTGCCTTTTTTTGAGTAAATTTGGTTAGATGAGATGGCTTCACCACTTTTTGCTGCGCTTTAAATTTTATCAGTATACTATAGAGTGGACAAAATATATCATTTTGCCAGGTTTTCGTCCGCTGCCGTTGTATACTGTTATTGATTTTTTTATTAAAGAAATCTCTAAAAGTTCGCTCATAAACAGGGCATATTCGCTTGCCTATAGTTTTATGATGGCTATTTTTCCGGCAACCATCTTTTTATGCACATTAATACCTTATATCCCAATAAATCATTTCCAGGGCAATTTGCTAAGTGTATTGGCATCGATAATGCCCACTGAGGCGTATCTGGCCTTTAGGGAGACTATTATAGATATCATCAAGAACCAGAATGGCAAATTGCTTTCTTTTGGTTTTTTGCTGACTATTTATTTTGCCACAAATGGCGTTATCAATTTAATGAAGGCATTTAACAAGGCATCGCTAATTACAGATAGACGACGCTGGCTAAAAAGACGCATTGTAGCCCTTGGCATCACCATGGCTATCTCCATGGCTTTTTTAATTTCCATAGCTATCATGATAGCCGGGCAGGCAGTTATAAGTTGGATACGATCACGTGTAGACAGTGAGAGTCATTTCTGGATCTATCCAATCATGTTATTCCGCTGGATAATGATCATCGTTATATTTTTTGTTACCATAGCATGCCTTTATCGCTACGCCCCTGCCCATAAGAAACGCTGGAAGTTTATAAACCCGGGTTCCGTTTTAGCCACTGGTCTGGCTGTATTAACCTCGTTGGGTTTTTCTTACTATATTAACAATTTTGCATCATACAATAAGGTGTACGGATCATTAGGAACTGTGATAGTCGCGATGCTTTGGATGTACATAAACTCGTTAATTTTGCTCATCGGATTCGAATTAAACGCGTCCGTAGAGCTTTCAAAACGAAGTTTACGGGTAGTAAAACCCCGTTACAACAGCTTCCGGCAGAAAAAAATAGACGATTTTCAAAATTAAGCTATTGACAATCAAATGCTTAATTCCATATATTAAGAAATTAAAAAAAAATCGTTATCCCGGCTTGCCAATTCGCCCCGGATTTGTACTTTTGTCCCCGGAGAGCTGGCAGAGTGGTCGATTGCGGCAGTCTTGAAAACTGTTGAACTGTGAAAGGTTCCTGGGGTTCGAATCCCTAGCTCTCCGCTTAATAAAAGCAGTCCCGCCCAAGCGGGATTTTTGCTTTTATAACTCCGGAGAGGTGTCAGAGTGATCGAATGTGCCTGATTCGAAATCAGGTGTACTGTTACAGGTACCGGGGGTTTGAATCCCTCCCTCTCCGCTGAATTTGATATCAAATTATCTAAAAGCCTGCAAATCATATGATTGCGGGCTTTTGTTTTTATATCAATATTCAAAATATCCACCGAATCGCATAAAAACAGTGCGTAATGAGGTGAGTAAATTTTGAGATATTTAAACTCACCGAATTAGTCATATCTTTTTAACTATCAAGATGTTCAATATTCAAACATCTTGATTATGATCAGCTGCAAGCTTAGTTTTGTTTCACTTTTTAATGTTATTTAACATGAAAACTAATTTCAGCTTACTCTTCTATTTGAAGAAACCAAAAAACTACACAGACGGCCCCGTGCCGATCTATCTTCGTATTACCGTTGCCGGTAAACGGTCCGAAACTACCACAGCACGAAGTTGCGATCCTTTGCAATGGAATAGCAAGGCGGGACGGTTAAAAGGAACCAAGGAAGCTTCCAGAACCTTTAACGCTTACCTTGACCAGTTACAAGCTATGGTGTATGACGCGCATCAAAGCCTTACGGAGCAAAAAGCAGCCATTACAGCTGCGCGCCTGAAAAGTAAACTCACCGGTAAAGCGGAATCCGTTAGGATGATCCTTGATATATTTAAGGATCACAATAGGCAGGTGGCAGCTTTGATCGGTGCCGATTTTGCAAAAGGGACATTAGAGCGTTATCAAACCTCTTTAAAGCATACTTCCGAATTTATCAAATGGAAGTATAACGCCGCCGATATCGACATCCGGGACATTGATCATGATTTTATAGTAAGCTATGATTTCTACCTTCGCTCCGTAAGAAGATGCGGGAATAATTCAGCTGTTAAATACCTTAAAAACTTTAAAAAAATCGTTCGTATCTGTATTGCAAGCGGTTGGTTAAACAGCGATCCTTTTGTGAATTACAAAGCGAAAGTAAAAGTAGTAGACAGAGTGTTTTTGAATGATGAAGAGTTGCAGCGGATGGCCGTTAAACAATTCGTAACCGAACGTTTAGGACAGATCAGGGACATTTTTCTTTTCAGCTGCTATACTGGACTATCTTACGCTGACGTATATAAGCTTAAAGCGTTTGAGGTCGTCCCAGGTCCTGACGGTGAGAAATGGATCAATACGAAACGGCAGAAAACAGCTACACCCACGCGTATTCCCCTTTTACCATCGGCAATTGCTATCCTGAATAAATATAGGGATTCTCCGATTTGCGAAAATTCAGGGAAAGCACTTCCTGTATCCACCAACCAAAAGATGAACGCTTACTTAAAAGAAATCGCCGACATCTGTGCCATTACTAAAAAGTTAACCTTCCATATTGCACGGCACACCTTTGCAACAACAGTGACACTTTCCAATGGCGTACCTATCGAAAGCGTAAGTAAAATGCTGGGGCATACTAATATCAAAACGACCCAGCATTATGCAAAGATTCTATACCTTAAAGTCGGCCAGGATATGTCAAAACTAAGGCAGCTTTATTAAAAGCCACCTACTCAGTAACCGTGAAGTCTCAAGCGGCCTCATGGTTATTCACTACATTCTAACTAACACAAAAGGAAAAAACAAGTTCAATCTTGTTCGCTAGGCCGATAGCATCTCACAGAATTAAGCACTTAACGAAAATGAGCCATCAAAACAAGGATATAAATGATACACTGGAGGAAGTTACCGACAGGTCAACCGAACACAGCAAAACGTATAATGACCGAATAGCCAACACGGAGAAGAACATTAAGAACTATCCAAAAGTTTATTTGCCGGATCATGCTTCACAACTTGAACAGATCGACGTGAAACTGGATAAGCTGGTTAACAGTCAACCGGATAACAAATTAGAGCTTGCCATAGACCGTTTGGAGAACAAACTTGATAAAGCGCTTAAATCCGCTCCGAGACAAATAACACTGAAAATGCTACTTGTTTATTTCAGCTTGGTTATCACAGCGGCAATTTCTTTCGGATTTGCATTGGCTTTAAAAATACAGATCAATGCGTTGGCAGGGTTACTAAAAGAACAACCAGGCAACATAAGTAAACCAACGCCTGTCCAATCTCAATCCAATAATATGAGGTTTCCCCATGGGGCAATTCAGCACAAAAAAGCGCGTCAGCATCACGCTATTGTTAAACAATAATTTGTAAAATCATGTATAAAACACTAAATTTGAAGGACTTCGTCAGTCAGGATACATTTAATATTGTTTACGACGAACAACAAAAAGCAACCGCTGTTCTTATTCCTGTGAGCCAATGGCACCCAGCAAAGGCAGCAGAACTACAAATTCTAATGGAGCAACTAACGTACATACCAGTTTTTGAATGTTCTTTAAAAGAACTGGAAGAACGGTTGCGTCCTGAAATCCAAAACGTAGAAGCCGAAAACACTCATTTGGGTCTTTATAACCTTTACGAATCTACTGGTAGTCAAGAGCATAACAATCACGTTATACGTGAATATGCCGATCATCGCGAGTTGGTTAAAGTAAATACCACCACAGGTGACAGCCAGATAGTCAGCAGTAGATTTTAATGGAACAGCCGGAACTTTTTGTTTTCGCCGGGCCGAACGGAGCGGGTAAAAGCACGCTGTCATCCTATATGGTGCCACCTGGTACCCCTATATTTGATGGCGATAAAGAATTTGTGCTGCTTAAAAGGCAATTTCCAGGTTTAGAAAGTGGCAATCTATATGACGCAGTTAACGGTCATGTATTTTCCGACTGGAAAGAAACCATGCAAGCCAAAAATGCAACCTGTGCTTTCGAAACTAACTTTCGAACAGAAGATGTCATGAAATCAGTCAATGAATTTAAGCTTAAGGGCTACAGTACCAGATTATTTTTCTTTGGCCTGGATGAAATTGCTATGTCTTTTGAGCGTGTACGTTTAAGAGTAGCGAAAGGAGGGCATGATGTATCGGCAGATAATATCAAAGCCAATTATGAGCAGTCTTTAGTTAACATGCAAAAATATTACCGTGCTTTTGACCAGGTTATCTTGATGAAAGCCGCATTTAAGGAAAAGGGACAAAATATTTCAGTATATCTGAAATATGCGGACGACAAACTTGTCGAACAGGCTCTTAATTTACCGCAATGGGTTGACCGCATCGCTCAAGAAATGGGAACATCCATGGAGAAAACGCAAGAGCAACAACGTATAATAAAACCCGAACAGGATCAGAATTTTGGGCGTTCATTGGGTAGCGGTGGCATGAAGCGGTAATTTGCGAGGCTAATTGGGAAACCGGAATATGCACTATGTACCCCATATTCATCTGCGCACACCCAGTCATATCACCGCTTAAACAACCGGAGCTGTTAGCAGGAAAACTGTCAAGGGCCGGCGATAGCCGGTTTATATACCCTTGACGGTTTTCCTGCGTGAGCTAATTTTGTGACTGCGGTGCTGTGACTAACCGATAACCCGCGGGTGGGTAAGGCAGGTGTGTATGAGGCACGAATACACTCCTGCACGTGCGGCGGCGAGGCTGGCGGCGGAATGAAACCCGGAGCGAAGCGCGTGGTGAAATGAAACCGCCTGCCGCAACCGCAAGGCCGCTTTCCTCTATCAAAAAATATTTATAGCATCAGCATCGTTGTTCAACGCGACACCTGTTGGCCCTGGTATTTTTTCTTTCGTCTTTTCTTTGCCTCGGCTTCGCTTTCTGGGACAATATTAGCACCTCCTGTATACATCGGTTCCAGCATCACTTCCAAAAAGCTTGACGCCGTCTTACCTGCTGCGGACAGCATCCCGGCCGTTGTCGTAAACAGGGCATCCGCAACTCCCCGGGCAAGTTCATTAGCCACCGACCTGCTTTCATAATTCTGTGAAGCGCCTTCAGCTAACATGCCCAGCTGCTCCCGCTGTGATAGCTCGCCGTTCTTCTGCACATTGGCATATGCCATTGTATCTTTAAGCTGCCTGTCAAATCCAAACAAGCTGTCAAAAAGAGATTCCCCACTTTGTTTGAATACTACCCGGTCAAACTGGCCCATCTTTTTAGAATGCGCTGCATTTTTACCTCTTGAGGTATTCATCGGGCTTAGCTTGATCTTATTGGTTATATCCTTACGGCTCACAATAATCTGCACATGCATCTGCTCACCCTCTTTACGTTCGCCCCGCTGTTTCATGCCTTGTTTTACTTCCGGGTCATTATAGCTGTAATAACGGTAGTTTTCCAGCTTAGCGAACCATAACAGATCTGCACCACCGTTCACACCATCCCGGTTAAAGTTTTTTGCGTAGGCATCCATCACCCTGACCGCAAAGCCTTTCATCTGTTCTTTAGCACTCTCTTCCCCATATTGCTCTTTTAAAAACCTGACCTCTTTCTGGCTCGGGCTGATATTGACCAGGAAAAACTTAGCATCGTCTTTACCCAACTTGGCGACATTACCATCTATACTACGCATGACCTCATAAGGCTCGATCCTGATCTGCTGCCCATTGAACCAGTATTCAGGTTCCTGCTTATGATCAATCCGGTTTTCTTTTTCCAGGTAATTTACAAGCCCCGCGCTGCTGCCTTTGTTCGCCGCTTCTTTGTTGTCTGTTATATTAATAAACATATTGCCCCCTAACCCCCTAAAGGGGAAATTAAATATTTGATTAAAGTAAACTGACCTGTGATCTGGTAACAGCGATCAGCTCATCTTTTTCCCGGCCAGATGTCATCATACCAAAAGCTTCCCTTGATTTGATATAGCCGTCAAGGATGAACAGGAACTGTTTTTTGAGATGTTCCTTACTTTTTTGGTTTTTCGAAATCGTTTCCATCAGCGCATCTATTCCAGTTAACTTTTGCGCCAGGGCATACTGGTTATTTAACAAATCCGTATTCGCCTTGAGAATTTGCGTATTAAAGCGTTCGATGATCTTGGCTTGTGATACAGATACCCTGTCCATTTCTGTTTTTATCGGAATGAGCAGCATATTCTCCTGGCTTTTGATAAAACCGATGTACTGCTGGTGATTCTTCATCAGCGCATTTTTTAACAACTCATCATTCAGGTCCAGGGGGTCTTTCTTGCTTTTATAAAAGTAATCGACCATCTGGATAAACACCTGCCGCTTCGTCCGGCCCAGCTTAAGGGCGATCTTTTCAAACTTCTGATCTACCGTAACCGGGTATCTCACTGATCTCACATTGATATCTTCCATGTTAACCTTTTAGTATTGACGGCATAGCTGTTTATACAGTTATGCCTTTATTCCTATATGCAGGATACCGCCGAGTATCCTGTATTCTTTTATTTCATAGGCGAAAACGCTCTAAAGTATCCCCGGAGGATACGTAAAACCCCCGTAGCGAAGCGTAGGGCAAGCAAAGTAGGGCTCTGCCCAACTTCCGCTTGCTCCCTCCGCTTTCGCGAAGCGACCGCCGCTCTTCTTCCTGATTTGCGAAGCAAATCATTACCGGTGCAGCCATTGGCTGCACCGGATTTATATAGCTGGATATCTGTCTATCCATATATCGGAATAATAAGTTATTCCGATATGCGGTTATCTGTATAGCCCGATATACAGCTATACCGATATAAAGTATCGGGCTACACTTGCCAACCGGCAGGCCAGTAAACCTGGCTGCCAAGTTTGGGATGGTATGACGGCTGATAGCGGATGTAACCATATTCATCGAGTTCCTTGATACACTTGTGATACGTTGCAATAGATGCGACCTTGGAAAACGCCATGAGCGTTTTCCGGGTCACACAGAACGGGCTTACAAAACCATTCCGCTGCCAGCAAACAAACAGGCCTGTGAACAGACTAAGATGGGTTGGCAGCAGCCGGTTATCTTTTTCCATGCGCCTAAGCAGGCTGGCATAGCCAGCCAGTTCTTTAACAATTTCCTTCTGCAACTTCATTTGCCCTCACCATCCAGGATCTTGTTGATGTCTTCCAGTTTGTAGTACATGATACTGCCTACTTTGGTAAAACGCAGTGTTCCATTAATTCGAAGGTTTTGAAGTGTGCCGGGCGAGATGCACAATAGCTTCCGTACTTCAACGCTCTTCAGCCATTTCTTAGATTGCCCCTGTCCCGGCTGCATCAGTTGTTTGATCTCCTTCAATAACTCCCCTTTAAACTCCCTTAAATCCTCCTTAGTGATCAATTCAATTGCTGTCATAGTCAATATATTTTTATCGTGAATAATTCTTGCCCAAATTTGGGCAAGCCCTATTATATTAATTGGGGACTTTAATAGGGTGACCCCAAATGTTTGTTTATTACATCTTGTTTAGTTTCGCACGGTGATACCCTCCTTTCTTTATTAAACCCGTTCAGCGGAAAAATAAAATACCAGCCACTGAATACCATGGTTCAAAAGTGAGGGCTAAAACAACAAAACGAATGACCATTGGAGGCGTTTGGTCACGAATAAAAAGACAAAAGCCTATTTCTTAGGCTTTTGAATAATTTTGAAGAGTTTGTCTTTTTCGGCGATGATCGTGTATTTCGGCGGTGGGTTATCCTTGTCGGCAGGGAAATAATTCTGGGCGGTGCCGATGGCTATGGGTTTATCGCCGTTCAAAAAATTCTTGGCGATCAATTTATACCAGGGGCTTGCTGTTTGGCTGTTCACCAGCTTATTGCCATTCGGCAACTTCAAATCCCTTATTTGGTCAATCAGGTCAATGAACACCGACAGGCCATCCTTGCTAATGACAATCTTTTCGCCAGCTTCATATTTAGCGGCTTCTTTAACCTGGCTCTCCAGTTCTTTGATTTCTGCTTCTAACTGGTCAATCTGTTTATTTTTATCAACGATAACTAATTCCAAAGGCTGTGTTTTGTGCCACTGATCAATACTTTCCAGGTATGCCAGAAACGCTTCCAGTTTGGCGGTAAATTTCAATCCCCGGGCAGACGGCTTAAGCCCTTTGTAGAATTTAATCCTGGTATTTACAATATCATAAACATGATCGAAAAAAGCCTCTTCCTGTCCGGCGTTTCCCTCAAGGTAATGACTTAACTGGTAATTGTAAAACGTAGCGTACTCATCTTTTTTGATCTTATAAATCTTATTGACAAAGAAATTTAAACCGAAAATTCTGTCTGTAAATATCAGCCAGCCGATATCATATTGGTGAGGATTTAACTCAAAGCGGCCGCGAAATTTGAAATAAGTGTCTGAAGTCATAACAATGAAATTTCTTGATAAACGACTTATCATAGCTTTAGTTTAAAGATTCAGACGTTCCCTTCATAAATAAGTGGTTCGAGCACGGCACAAAAAAGGCGTTCCGTATCTCACCCCGGAACGCCATCAACTAAATCCAGATCAACCTAAGTTTTATTGATCTTTTGTTTACCATCTTTCTCAAGGATGGAAGGCCTTAAATCTGCCAAACTTGCTATTGGCTGATTTTTTAATCTCCTCTGCAGATGTTGGCACTAAACGTTCTTTCTAACCACAAATCCCTCCACAACTAACAGGTCAATTCCCGTATTCAAAAAACACAATACCGCATCCATAGGCGAGCAAACTATCGGCTCATCCATACGATTAAAAGAGGTATTGATAACCATGGGGCAGCTTGTGAGTTGGTAAAACGCGTTGATAAGATTGTAGAAGTCGGGATGCTGCCCGCGGTTAACGGTTTGCAACCGGGCCGAGTAGTCGAGGTGGGTTACAGCAGGTATCACCGAACGCTCGTGGTTTATGCGGGCAAAGGCGTTGGTTTCTTCGGTATTTAGTTCAGTATTGATGCGCTTCTCGTTCCGCACCTGCCCCACCAACAGCATGTACGGACTGGCGGTTCCCAAATCGAAATACTCATCGGCATGTTCCTCCATCACCGCAGGCGCAAATGGCCTGAACGATTCCCTAAACTTTATCTTCCTATTCAACACGGACTGCATATCACTATTGCGTGGGTCGGCAATAATGCTGCGGGCACCCAACGCCCGCGGCCCAAACTCCATCCTGCCTTTAATGTAGCCTATTACTTTCCCGGCGGCGATATCGGCAGCAATGGTTGGGTAAAGTACATCATCAGCCAGTTGCTCGTATTGCAGGTTATGGGCGGTTAAGGCTTGCTTTATCTCCGCTTCACCAAATGCCGGGCCAAGCAGGGCATTTTGCATAGCATCATTGTTGGGAATAATTATCCGCTTTTGCTTTAAATGCTCATAATACACCGCCAATGCCGCACCCAAAGCGCCGCCTGCATCGCCAGCAGCGGGCTGTATCCATATATTTTTAAAGCCCGATTGCTTCAGTATCTTGCCATTAACCACGCAATTAAGCGCCACGCCACCGGCAAGGCACAGGTTATCTTCTCCATATTTTTGATGCAGACCGGTAGCCAGTTTCAGCATTACATATTCCGTAGCCTTTTGTATCGATGCCGCTATATCCATGTGGAAGGAGGTAAGCTCGCTCCCGGCCGCACGAACCGGATTTTTGAACAGGCGGTTGAACTTGCTGCCCGTCATGGTCAATCCCGTAGCATAGTTAAAGTATTTCAAATTCAGGCGGAAGGAGCCATCGGGTTTTACATCTATCAGTTCCTGTAATATCAGGTCGGTATAAATAGGCTTACCATAGGGCGCCAGGCCCATCACCTTGTACTCGTCGCAATTCACCTTAAACCCCAAATAATACGTAAATGCAGAATACAACAAGCCAATAGAATGTGGGAAATTGATATGACTGATGGCCTCAATGCTATTCCCATCGCCCTTGCCAACCGACGTCGTGGCCCATTCGCCGACCCCATCAACCGTTAAAATAACGGCCTTATCAAACGGTGAGGCATAAAACGCCGATGCCGCGTGCGACTGGTGGTGCTCGGTAAAAAGCAGGTTGTTATCCTGGTATTTCCAACTTGGGTCGATAAGCTGTAGGCCCTTTATCAGCATGCGCTTAAAGTATAGCTTCTCCTTCAGCCACAAAGGCATCGCCTTTAAAAACGACCTGATGCCCATTGGTGCAAATGCCAAATGTGTTTCCAGCAAACGCTCGAATTTCAAAAAAGGCTTTTCGTAATAAACAATATACTGAACATCTTTTAGGGTCATATTGGCATATTCCAAACAATATTTTATACTATTTTGAGGGAAAGCCGCGTCATTCTTCACACGAGTGAAACGCTCTTCCTGCACCGCCGCCAGTATAACGCCGTCTTTAATAAGGCAGGCGGCACTGTCGTGGTAGTAAGCCGATATCCCCAAAATACACATCGACAAGGGTTAAAATAATGAGTAAATTAACGGTGCCAACGCCGAGCTCTGGGCTATAGCCAAAAAGGTAGCCAGCAGCAGCAGTACAATACACAAGGGCCAAAGCCAGTACCGCTTGCGCTGCTTCAAAAACCTGAAAAATTCTACCAGTACTTCCATATCATTTTAAAATTGGTTTTCCATTCCGCCAGCTTTTTCAACCGTGGTTTCCCAATAGGTATCGTGCCTATTGCGTTTCAGTTTTAATATATCCTTACCAAATAAACGCATGATAAGGCTTAACGGGGTTAGTATCACGAAGTAAAAAATTGTCAGCAAAACATAGGTGTTGATAATGCCCAGCACATGCCCTATTTTATCCCATACTAAACGCAGCGGGTTGAGCCATAGTGGAATTATGATTGCAAACAATATCAGTAGTATCCCAATTCCCGGCAGCACCCAACCGTATTTATGCTTTACCAATACGCGTAATACGGCCAATACCAACAAAGCTATGCCTACTGTGTATCCAAATTTCCGGTTTTGCTTTATGGTTTCGTTTGTTGTCATTTACTTATTGCGCTTTAACGGGGTTTTCACTAATACCCAATAATCTATAATTAGTTGCCATCCGGTCGGCGGCTTGCTTGTTATCCGGCTGGGCTTTAAGGGCTCGCTCATCCATCAAAATTTGCCCCAGTATATTTTCAACCGGAGCCTGTTGTGCCTGCGGCAGATTCGGTACAAAAGCCAGCGCCTTTTGGGGTTCACCGGCTTTAATATACAGTTTAATAATACTTTGGGGTATCTGGTCGCCGGGACTTAGGTTATATAGCTTTTTATAGTAAAAAATTGCCTTATCGTAATTATTTAATATCGCGTTCAAATTAGCCGCGTAGCCGCAGAACTGCTCGTTCTGGGGGTATTCCAACGATGAAGCCTCAAGAACCCTTAATGCACCTTGCTTGTTGTCAGTTTGCTTGTCGTGCTCAAATATCATGTTCATCGCGTCGCGCCATTGCATTTGGCCCATTGCTACCTTTTCGGCCAGTGTATTTTCCAGATCCGGGGTGCCTGATACAGCGGACATAGGCTGATTGAACGGCCAGCCGGTTTTTAATGACGCTATCTGGTACTGCCCGTTCAACGAGTCGAGGCGGGTTATAGGCATATCCTTCCGCAGTTCATCAAAGGTCATTACCTTTTGCGGCGTAGCTGTTATCAGGTGTTGTTGCTGAAAGGCCTGGTAAAATGCCTCCGACATAATCGCATACCCATACAGGTTGGGGTGTACATGCTCCAAAATAGTTTCGCTGCCGATAATGCCATGCGGCGAATATTGCTCGAACAGCTTTTTTGTATCAACCAAATAGACTTCAGGATATTCAGTGGCTATTTTTTTAATAATGGTGTTTATAGCCTCCGGTGCACGGAAACGTAGCTCATCCAGTTCTTTCGCCTTATCAAAATCCTGCTTGGCAAGGACAAAGTTGCCCTGTGCGTAAGCCTGCTGCCCCGCTTTATAAATATAACTTGCCGAACCCGGCCCGCTACCATTGCTTATAAAAGGCGGCAGATCTCTTTCATTGCTTACTACCGTGCTTAAAAATACAGGTATCTTTTCATCATTAAACAGACTGCACAGTCCGGTCATATTTTTATCAAACTGGTCAATACCAGCCTGGTAATCTTTCGATCCATAGGCTATCTCCTGCCGGGCTGCCATGCGTTTCATCAGGGTTTCGCGGTCGTCTACCTTTTTGCCCGAAAACACGCCCGCCACCTTTTTCATGGTATTATTCAGCAACTGCACCAGTTTTAACCCGCGCAGCTTAAGCAGGGTTTCAACCAAAAAGCGGTTGCTCCCCACATAACTGGTCGAGCCTATGCCCAAAGCACCGTAATATTCGTTATGCCCGGTATATATCATTATGGCATCGGGCTGGTATTTGGCAAGCTGACTGCCAAAATCAAGCACTGTGTACGAGTTTACAGCCGTTAAACTCAGGTTGATGATCTCAAAATTCTTATCAGGGTACATCTGCATCAGCCGGTATTGCAGCCAGCGATGGAACGAGCCGTTATGGAAATAAGGATACCCGATAGTAGTCGATTCGCCCAAAACAAATATCCTGACGGTATTTGGTGCTTTATCAACAGTAAAAAGCTCGTTATTGCCTTTAGTAGCATTTAAAGTATCCGAAAAAAACTTGTCCGATGCATAATAATTCAACTGCATAAAGCGGTCGTCTTTCGCGTATTTAACAAACAGGTTGGTATTGTGGCCGTAGTTCCCAAGGCGTAGCGCAAACTCTAATATTACCAAAAGCGCAAACGGGAACAAAATAGCCAGCGCCTTAAATAGCAGTAGTTTTTTACCTTTTGGCGATTTACTTGTATCCTGCCAAAATCCCTTGTTGGCAGATGTTTGAATTTGCTTGCTCACCATTGCTTCGGGTATTGGTATGGTTGCTTTTGTGCTCTACCCATAATAAAATATTTGCTAGTAGATAGAATTGAGGTCGCTTTTTTCATTTGTTCAATTTCTATAGTAGTTAAATGATATTTGACATTATTAGGCGTAAGCAGCAACAAATCAGTTAGTTAATATACTTTTTTTGAGTTGGGTTTTATATTAAATATTTTAGAGCTTCCACTGCAATTGAGTTGGTATCGCCCTTATGCAAAAACATATAACCCTCGGGTATAAGTCAGTTTCCTAAATTAGTGCCACGCATTAAAAATGGTTTGACATCGGACCCCACAACTTCTATACCGCATGCCGCTGTGAAGCCCAGTTGGGTCTTAACTGCAAACGGTGTAATGATGAACCCTACAGCCATTAATGCATACGGGTATTTTTTGATGTTGATATTCATGGTGTAAACAGGTTAAATATTAAAAATTGTACTTATTCTATTTTGATGTTAACTTATTATGTGCTTTTAAATAGTTAATTACTTTTTGCGAAGCATCGGCATATATAGCTATGTGATGGGTACGTACCAGGTAGGGCACTTCCCTTCCTTTTCCGGCAGTTTCAACAGTAATTACGTTTGATGACCGTGCAGGCATGTGGCAATCAATACAATTACTTTTTATTGCCGCACCTAATGACGATGCCATTGGGCAAAAGTTATGGTTGACGGTATTGTGGCAGGTCATACATTTTTGTGAGTATAAAGCCAGGTTGCCCCTATCGTTCTTATGCACATTATGGCAGCTGGCGCAATCCATTTTGCTGTATATAAAGCATTTGCTACTGGCGAGCAACTGAGCCTGGTTACCATGCACATCCAGTTTTGTTGAATCAATGGCTTCGGGAAACAGTGGCATTTCCTTAAAGTGAGCAAGCGTATCGCCCGGCTTAAAAGCAAAAACAGACCTTAAAATGCGGCTTTTATTGCCTGAGTGACAGACTGCACACATATCTACCCGTTGCGCCCTCGATAATGAGAGATAAGTTGCCACGTACTTCGGATTCTTTTCATTAGGGTAGTCTGTTTGGTAGTTAACATGGTTAGCTAATGGGCCGTGGCAGCGTTCGCAATCAATACCTAATATGACCGAGCTTTTATCATAGCTTTCGGTTTGTCTAAGGCTTTGATTCTGCATTGGCAGATCTTTAATGTACGAAGCATGACATTCAAAACAGCGCCTGCCTATCACCCTGCCATAATCAACATAGGTTGAATCAAAACCGGGGCTGTTTGTCCATCCTAAAGCTTTGAAGTATGATAATGGCAACTGAAATGTTTGGTTCCCTTTCCATGATAAATAGCTTTCGGCTTTTACACTACCGAAGGTAATATCAAAGCGTTGGGCAGCGATCTCTTTTCCTTTAACATACGCAACCTGGTATAACCCATCCTTGCGTTTTTCCATCACAACTTTTTCGTCTTTACTAAAATAGTATTCGTTTTTACCATGATCAAAACTGCCGCCTATGCTATGAATATCGGCAAGTCGCGTGGTCGAAAAATGGGCGGTTTGCAGGTAATTGTCATAAACATCCCTATGGCATTTTATACAAGTTGATGAACCGGCAAAAATATCTCCGCGGGGGTCAGGCTTATCTCTGTTGATGGTAAGGCATTGCGAAAAAATGGCCACCAACGGGATGATAAATACCAGTGTTAAAAATAATTTTCTACTATTCTTCATCCAAGTTTTACAAATATCAATTTATGATCGGTTATATAGCCTCATTGGTATATAGGCTATTATTGAACAATAAGCGTGTAACAGAATGTAGCAAACTGATTGTATTGGCAGCCATACCTCTCAAAAATGGAAGTCTTAAATCTACCAAACTCGCTGTTGGCATGTTCCCGAATCTCTCCCCACCCACAATCGCGGCAAGCACTATAGCCCATTCGCTAACAATTAATGTTCTTCCAAGAATGCAGCAACGTTCCATTATATTATTTGCTGTTTACTTTACTAAATATATTTTCTTATCAACACCTATTCCAATCAGTTTTAATGACTTCCATTGAGCAGGCAATTTCGATTTTACTTGGATAATACCGTTGGAAGTAATCTCAAGCCCTCCAAATCCATTGAGCATCGCCTGTATCAGTCCACCGGCTCCAGTGGCAAAATATGGATTGGTTCCTCCAGCTGATTCAGCAAGCACGCCAAATGGCGGCAGCTCATTAGGTTTGTATCCGTTTTTAAATACCTGGAATGCTTTTTCTCCATCGCCAAGCCTCGAATATAAAATTGAAAAGATGGCATGCGTCATCGCAGGTCCATTACCCACCCTGGTTTCATAATACTCAAGGTCTTTTTTGATAGCTTCAGGGTCGGTCACTTCGTGGAGTGGATAAGCCAGCAGGTTGACATCAACCTGTTTGATATTTTGGCCATTATAGCTATCATACTCTCTGGTTACTCCATTTTCGAATTTCGGGATAGGAATATTGTTGGCGACGGCCATCCAGTCCGGATCGGGGGTAACACCAATTATTTTTGCAGCTTCGGTGGCGTATTTTAAATTTGTCTTGGCGGCGGCATTGGTAAACGCGTTGTTGTTTACATTTTCCGCCCACTCGTCGGCAGCGACCACATTCTTGATTTCATAATTTCCCGGCCTGTTTCTTTCAACACGGCTTGCCCAAAAATCCGCTGTTGCCGATAGTATGGGCCAACCTTTTTCTTTCAGCCAGTTTTTGTCCTTTGTTACACAATAATAATTCCAGGCAGCTATGGCAACATCTGCGGTTATATGGTGTTCGAACGGGCCGGTGAGCGCCCATACCGGTGTTTCTTCAACACCGCTTGCTGCACTTTCCCAGGGATACATAGCACCTTTATAGCCTTTGTCAAACGCGTTTCGCTTAGCGGCTTCCAGTCTTTGATACCTGTATTCCAAAAGTGATTTACCCAATTCAGGATGCAGCAACAGTAATCCGGGGTACATCCATAATTCGGTGTCCCAGAACACATGGCCATTATACCCGAGACCACTTAGCCCCATAGGAGATGGAGAAGAGGAGGAACCTTCACGTGTAAAAGCATACAAATGATATAACATAGCGTGAACATCCTGCTGAGATTGCGGATCCCCTTCAATCTGGATATCGCTTTTCCATAATTCATCCCATGCCTGGTTATGGAGTTTCAACAAGCGCTCTCTTCCTTCCAGTTTTGCAAAGATGGTCAGACGCTCGGCTTCGTTCAAGGGGTCGTCGTGCTGCGCTGATGTAAGTGTGGAGCCTACCAGTGCGAATGTATAAGTTTCCCCGGCTTTTATTCTTTTTGAAAACTTCAGTATGTTCTCGTTACTGTCAAATTCTTCATTAACCAGCCTGGGCCCTTCACCATCAGGTTCAGGTAATAAAAAAGTGTTGGAGGCAACCATAGTCAGTTTACCGGTAGGACTCTTACCAGTAGAGGTAAGTAAGCTGATCATAGCGTGCGGACGGTCGTCGATTTGATGGAAATAATTCTGAACATCCTTCATAGCATCCGGTGATGACAATATATTTGCCACATCAATGGTAATATCTTTTTTTGCGGTAACGGAAACGTCCATCATGACCGTATAGGGTAATTGTCTTAGGGCATAATACGTATAAGTAACCGTTGCCTTATCGGTATCATTGAACGTGGTAATGAAGGAACCGTTACGCATGTTGAGCTGTTGCGTCATTCCTGAAACATTTAATGCCCCGTCAATTTGAAAACGCATATTTAACAGGTTAAAGTCTTTCAGGAAATTACTGACCCGGCCTCTGCCGTACAAGTCGTATGCGCCGGCCAGTACCACATCCTGAATTTTAAAGGGCGTATTTGAAGTCACTATGCCTACTGCGCCATTGGCAACGGTTTCCCCATAATAACGACCATTAACGTTATCAGCCTTAAGTATCCAGGGGTCTTGTGCCTGTGCCGTTAGAGAAATGATTATGAAAAAAAATATAAAAAATCCGGACGTAATAATTCTATAAATCATAACAAAATTTTAAAGCGCGTATTTTTAAAGCCTCATTAAGCTGCGTGATCGATAGTTCTTCATAAAAACTACCGGTATTACCCGGTAGTTTTATTTACAAATCGTCTATTAATCACTACTTAGCATATCCAGGGTTCTGAACAAGCTTGGTATTGGCAAGATCAGTGAGCGGGATAGGCAAAAGTTCATTTTTATTTGCTGTAAAACCTTTAAATGCAAGTGTCGACGCTGCATCGCCCCACCTTACAAGGTCAAACCAACGGTGGCCTTCGGTCGCAAGTTCCAAACGGCGCTCGGCTTTAATGTTAGCCATTGTTGCTGCTACTGGTGCTAAGCCAACACGAGCACGCACTGCGTTTAATAAAGCAGCGGCCCTTGCAGCATCACCGCCGCCTTGTAATAAAGCCTCAGCTTCCATCAGGTAAGTATCGGCCAAACGTATTTCAATATAGTTGTTTGGAAAGTTTAGCGTAGAAGTACCTTGTGTTGGAATGTATTTGGTTAACGGAGCATATTTTAAAGTGAAATAACCTGTGTTCTGGTAGCTTGGTGTGTAGGTTGTGCTTCGTGCTGCAGCAAGGCTATCCATATTCAGTATGGTGTAACCATACCTTGGATCTTTAACACCACTGCCGTCATAGGGAGCAGTGAATGCGCTTACCAATAGTTTGGTAACGGGATTAAAACCCCAGCCACCTGCATACACTGCGTCGGCATAATCCCTCGGGCCGATCATTTGTGTGTAAATGTCGCCTTTGAATGTATTCCAGTTATTCCAGGTATAAGCCTGGTTTGGTGAAAAATTCCATTCAAAGATCGATTCACTGTTGAACTTATTATCCGGGTTGAATATCTGGCCAAAATTTGCCTGTAAATGATAGCCATAAATAGCGGTTGTACTACCTGGTGCACCATTTACTTTTGCCAGTTCAGTTGCTGCCTGGGCGTATTTTTTATCGTACAAATAAACTTTACCAAGCAATGCAATTGCAGCACCTTGTGTAACACGGCCCAGTTCACTGCCACTAACAGTTGCCGGCAGGTTAGGGATAGCAGCCTGCAAATCAGCCTCAATTGAAGCGAAAACAGCGTCAGGCGCCGCTTGAGTTAGTGTGTAAATATCAGTAGCAGCCACCGGTTTCGTTATCAACGGAATATTTTTGAATAACCTTAGCAGATCGAAATTGTAGTGCGCACGCAGAAATGTAGCTTCGGCAATGTACCTGTTTTTAGTAGCGTCGCTCAACCCTGCAATAGAAGTAGTTTGCAGTACGTTAAGAATAGTGTTGGCCCTGCTCACACCTAAGAAATTGATTGGCCAGAAACCCTGCTGTGGCCCTGAACCCGAGGTAAACTGGTAATTATTGAACAACTGCCAGTCTGGAACGTCGCCTGAACCACCACCGCCAGCGTAGCAATCATCCGAAGCCGAGTTTAATGGTCCGCGCGGATCGGTATAAGTGCCATCCAAACCACCTGTTTCAGTAACCAGCGGGTCATAAGCCGCTGTCAGGCCAGCAAACGCCTCGTCGGGCGTAGAGTAATAGTTCGCCTGAAGAAACTCCCCCTTGGGGGTTGTTTCCAGGAAAGATTTTTTGCAGGATACTAATGTAAATAACCCCAGCAAAAAAATAGCCATATATTTAAGATCAATTTTTTTCATGATATAATATTTTTAATGGTTCAATAATTATAATGATACATCTAAACCAACGCGAATAATTTTAGCTTTAGGGTACACGCCCTGGTCAACACCACCAGATATTTCAGGATCGTAACCGTTATATTTTGTTATAGTGAACAGGTTATCACCGCCCACGTAAACATGTATACGGCTAACATCCCATTTGCTGGTAAGAGATTTTGGTAATGTATAACCAAGCTGTAATGTTTTTATGCGCAGATAAGCACCGCTTTGCAGGTCGAAGCTTGACGGTGTATGGAAGTTGCCGTTCGGATCGGCGTCTGTCAGCCTTGGATAGCTTGTATTGGTATTACTTGGTGTCCAGGCATTTAGCGCAGCTACCGGGTAGTTAGCAGGTGTTACATCCAGACGACGATATTGTTGAAATATTTTGTTGCCCCAAACACCCTGGCCAAATACGTTAAGGTCAAACTGTTTGTAATTTACCGCAAAATTAAAGCCATAATACCAGGTTGGAATCGGGCTGCCCAGGTTTTGACGATCGCTTGGGCCAATCGGGCCTACGCCTGTGGTGTTAGCATATATCAGGTCCCCTGGTTTAGCATTAGGCTGGAACAGGTTGCCGCTGGCATCTTTATACGCGTTTACCTGAGCCTGTGACTGGAATATGCCCGTTACTTTGTAACCGTAGAAATAGTTGATCGGCTCGCCAACTGAAATACGCTGGATGTTGGATGGGTTAGCTGCTTGCCAGTAGCCCGTATTGATAAATGGAAGCACGTTCAGGTTTGTAACTGTGTTTTTATTGTAGGAGATGTTTCCGTTTAATTTTACAGTAAGGTCACCAAAATTATGGTTGTAGCCTAACTGCAATTCAACGCCTTTGTTAGTTATACCGCCGGCATTTGAATATGGGGCGCTGTTAACACCTACGTATGCCGGAAGTGGTACCTGCATCAACAAATGATCGCTAACTTTTTTATAAAAATCAAGCGTTGCTGTAAGATCATGAAACATAGTAATGTCAATTGCTAAATCAGTTGATTTGTCCCGCTCCCACTGCAAATTCGGATTAGCCAATGTTTGCGGGCCGTAACCGGTAACTAATGTCTGGCTGCCTGCGGGGCCAAAAATATAGCTACCGATACCGCTTACTACTGGGGAGTATTGGAAAGGGGCTAACGCCAGCTCATTACCTAACACACCATAAGAAGCACGAACTTTCAAATAATCAATAAAGGTATTTTTAGGGAACCAGTCTTCTTTTGTGACAACCCACCCTGCCGACACAGAAGGGAAAGTACCATAGACGTTATCGGGGCCGAATTTTGAAGAACCATCACGGCGAATACTACCCTGGATCAGGTATTTCTGATCATAATCATAGGTAACACGACCGAAATATGAAGAATGCGTAATTGGTTGGCTATCGCCGCCAGAACCAAATCGTTGTGACTGGGGCAAGTTAAAATTGAATGAAGCCTGTTGATAAGTAGAAATAGGCTCGCCATAGTTGGTAGCGCCCACCTGGGTACCGCTTTCCTGTTCAGCGCTTGTACCAACCAAAACGGTAAAGTTATGTTTACCTACTAAACGGGTATAGGTTGCTGTATTGTCCCAGTTCCATTCGAGGTTCTGGTTCGATGTGCGCGACTGGATGGTTTGTGCCAGGTTGCTGTTGGTCGAGTTTAAATAATAAAGCGGTGTGAACGCCTCTACGCCATAAAACGCTTGCTTGGCAGCAATTTCTGTTTTAATTGACAAACCTTTTATCGGGTCAATTTCGAAATATGCATCGCCGAATAAGTTATGCGACCAGCCGTAATCACCTTTCACTGTTTGAACATCTGCCAATGGGTTAAGCTGGGCCACATAGTTTGATATACCGTAAGGCAGGCCTTGCGCATTTCTTTCAAGGTAGGCTGCGTTGTTGTTATATAGTGCAGCGTTAGGCTGTGAATTTATATCAGTAACAACTGCAGGGGTGATCGGGTCGAGGTTGATCGCCTCGATCAGCGGGCCGCCGCCCCAGTAGTTTGTATTAAAGAATGTTGTGGTCCTTGTATAGTTGTAGTTAAAGTTTTCACCAAACTTAATATACTTTTTAGGTTGGAAACTGGTGTTTACCCTGAAGTTCACCCTTTTGTAATCAGAATAGTCTGGCATAACTATACCTTTCTGGTCAAGATAAGCTACTGAGGTAAAATAACTTGATTTATCGGTACCGCCGCTTACTGACAAGTTTTGACTCATGATAGGTGCTGTGCCGAATATTTCATTCTCCCAGTTTGTACCTGTACCATATTGCGAGGGGTTTGCAAATGGTGCAGTACCGCCATCATTAGTAACAGCTTGGTTTCTTAGTTGGGCATACTGGGTAGCATTAGCTAATTTGAGCTTATTAGCAACTGTTTGCGAACCGTAATAAAAATTATAGTTAAGCTTTGGTTCACCTGCTTTACCTTTTTTTGTGGTGATCAATATAACGCCATTTGCTGAGCGCGAACCGTAAATACCCGCCGAAGCATCTTTTAATACCTGGATCGATTCAATATCATTGGGATTAATAGAGTCATAACCGCCATTATCCCATATCTGTCCGTCAACTACGTATAAAGGATTGCTATTGGTTAATGAGTTAACACCTCTTATGACAATGCTTGGAGCAGAACCAGGGGCACCTGAACTTTGCGTAACCACAACGCCCGCTGCACGGCCTCCCAGCGCATCGTCAACGCGGGTGACCTGTTGGCCTTTTAGATCATCTGAGCTAACACTCGAAATGGCGCCGGTTAGAGTAGCTTTCTTTTGCGTGCCGTATCCTATAACAACGACCTCATTTAATCCGCTGTTGAGCGCGGTCATCCTGATTACAATATTTGTTTGAGAGCCAATTTTAATCTCCTGGGTTTGAAAGCCTATGAAAGACACGACCAATACGTCTCCGGATTGGGTATTAATCGAAAATCCTCCGTCGTTATTGGTAATGACGCCTTTCGATGTACCTTTTATAGTAACTGATGCACCGGGCAATGGCGCACCCTTGTCGTCGGTTATAGTCCCCTTTATCTGGATAGGCGGCACGGCCGATACAGACACAACCATTGGTTTTGCTTTAATAACTACGGTATTGTGGTCAATTGCGTACGTTACCGGCTGGTTTCTAAAACACTTTTCAAGCACCTCATTAAATGGCATGTTATTAACTGACAAACTAACCGGCATGGTTTTGTCCATCATTCCTGAATTGTACAAAAAATTATACCCGGTTTGCTGCCTTAATACTTTAAAAACCTTTTTCAACGAGGTTTCTTTTACAGATAAGGTAACATTTTGAGCTTTGGTAGTGGCACTCACTTGTAGAATGCCCGATATCAATAAAACTACAACGAGCTTCATAATGAGCAATAATTTATTTTTCACACGCGGTGCATTACCGCATATGAATGCAGTGTAAAGTTTATACATTTGTTAAAAGGATTAAATTACAATTGGTTGTTGATAGCAATTAGTGTATTTACCCTATACTGCCTGGCAGTATTAAGTCAGGGGCGCGACAACGCTCCTGGCTTTTTTGGGCTTGGGTTGATGGTTTAAGGCATTACTGTAATCTTCCTCCCTTCAATCTTAAAGTGAATTGTTCCGGTTATTTCCAATGTTTTCAATAATTCGGTGATATCTGAAAAACGAGAAACAGTTCCACCAAAATTCATTTCCCTTGTTGTACCGGTATAGCTTACGTCAACATCATACCAGCGCGCAACTTTTTTCATAATGCTCTGGATATTTTCATTATCAAACATAAAATGCCCGTTTTTCCAGGCTACTGCTTCATCTGTATTGGCTTCTGATACTTTATAGTTCGTCCATCCAGTGCCCAACACAGCTTTTTGTCCAGGCATTAACAAGGCTTCCGCGCCATTATTTTTTAATTTCACTGACCCTTCAAGCAAGGTAGTCACGAGGCTATTTTCATCATCATAGGCCGTTACATTAAAATGGGTTCCCAAAACCTCTATGCTGGTTCCTTTTACCGCTACCGAAAAAGGCATGTTCTTATTTTTTGCGACTTCGAAATAAGCTTCTCCCGTTAATTCAACATGCCGCTCTTTACCCGAAAACATAACAGGATATTTAAGTGAAGAAGCCGCGTTTAGCCATACCCTTGTACCATCAGATAGCACAACTTCATATTGACCTCCCTTTGGCGTGGTTGCGGTATTATATAATAATGGGCTTGGGGATGAACTATTATTTACACTATAAACCAGTTGTCCATTTTTCAATTTATTAATTGTTGCCGATCCTTGCTGCGTTAATTTGCCCTTAGCAGAATTATCCAGGTTGATTTTACTCCCGTTAGAAAGTGTCAAAATAGCCTTGTTACTGCCCGGCAGGATAGGGTTTTGGTTATGTTCCCGATTGTTTTTTACCAGGTTTTCACCGGTCTTTTTGTTAGTCAATAATAGGAGGCTTACAGAAATGGCCAGAATCAACACGGCTGCTGCCGCCAAATATCTGATTGCGATAAGTTTTTTAACCGGCGCAACGCTGATGTTTTTCTGTAATCTGTTATAAATAACTAATCTTACCTGTTCCTTATCACCCATATCAGCATTCCATGGGCCTTCAGTAAGCTCAAAGCTGTCCTTATACTCCTCCAGTAATTGCTCTTCGACAGGGGTACAATCACCGGACTTGCATTTCTCGTACAACGAAATGTATTCTTGAGTAGTCATGAAATTATAATTGGTTGTTATTGTGATAGAGCAATTTTTTAGTGGTAACACACATAAATAAAAAATTATTTTTTTGAGGATAAAAAAAATCAGTTTCTATATGCTCACTTTGTCGCACTTTTACAGTAAAAAATGCATTTAAAAATGTATCTATGTACTAACCAATTATAAATGATTAAACCGGTACTTTCAGATAATGAACTCTGGCAGGCAATAAAGCTGGATGACAAAAAAGCTTTTGATATGCTTTTTGAAAGGTATTGGTCTGCCATGTACACCAGTGCATATAATTATTTACGGGATTCAGAATTAAGTGCCGAAATCGTACACGATGTTTTTTTAAACATCTGGCAAAAAAGAAAAGACTTTCAAATCATTTCCTTAAAGAATTATCTTACAAGTTCTACAAGATACCATGTTTATAAATGTTTAAAGGAGCGCAAAGCATCATCCATTGTATATGTTGAAAACTACAATGATGAGATTTGTGTACAGCAAGAAAATGAGGGTGAAGGAAAATTAAACGCTATTTATCTGGAAAACTCAATTCAGGATTATTTACTCCAGCTTCCGAAACGGTGTCGCGAGATTTTTATTCTGAGCAGGATGCAGCATATGACAAACGATGAAATCGCCGCTCATTTTAATATATCAAGGCGCACAGTTGAGAATCAAATAACCGCTGCGCTGAAATTTTTACGCTCACACTTTAAAGAAATAGCGATTCTGTGCGTGATTAACATTTTGAAGTAGAATTAAACTTATAAAGGATGTTTTTGTATTTGAAATAAGATTCCTTTTGCTATTTTTACATTACAAGATTTGCAATTAATCTGTATTAAAAAAGTGGTGAGTATTTCGGTGAGTAAGAAATAAAACCCACATAACACATTGAATATCAATTCGGTTTGAGATGCGTACAAATCCCTCCCTCTCCGCAAACCAAACACATCAAAACGCCTGTAAATATTAGCTTTGCGGGCTTTTTTATTTCCACAAAGGTTAGCTCCTTCTGGATTGGTTAAAAGTTTTTCATGCAAAGCTCCCGAATTTGCCAACAGTTACTTTTGGCCATTATAAGTACAATATTCCGCCCTTACCCAAGCTTTTTCCGTAGCCATTTCCTAACCGGCTCATCATACCATTTTAATGCGGCATAGGCCAAAACTATTGCACTTGTTAAAATAAGCAGGGCATAAGGCCACGCCTGTACAATTGTAACGCCTTTATGGTTACTGATCCAGGCGACGTAAAAATAGACAAGCGGATAATGCACCATGTAAAGCGGATAGGATATATCACTTAAGAATTTGCATATTTTGTTCTCAGTTTTAGTTTGTATCACGCCGCTGGCGCCAAGGTATACGATAAGCGGAAAAACGATAATAATACAAACAGATTCATATATCCCGTTCATCCAAAGGTGCCCGGCGCCGCCAATGCCTGGCATATAAAGTACGATAGCTACTAAAAGGCTGCACCACAAAAAGGCATTTTTAATCTGTGTCGGTTTCACTACACGTGAAAGTAACAGCCCGGCAAAGAAAGGATACATGAATAGCTGCAACACCCCGAAGGCCATCTAATATGGGATAGTGCGGCTTGGTGGCCAGTTCATTATTATTCATTAGCAAAACAGGATATACAGGCTATAAACTATAACAAGCGTAAATTATAAAAAAGAATGCATTGGTGCACCAATGTTTCAGCCTAAGCGGTCACCGGCAATATTAAGACCCGCGCGCCACATCAAGAGGTTTAAGCATGCTACAGGCTCACTAATATCTTTGCGTAGATTTTTCGCTGCCAAACTCCAGGGCTGATCCCTTGCGATCAGGTTGATCCTTCCTAATGCTATCATTTGTACCGCCCTAATGATAAACACCTGCAAGCAACGATATTGCTTAAGTGAGTTATTGAAAATCTACCTAAAGATTATGGCTTCCTCAAGGTAAACCGCTTCAAAACGGACTTTGTGTATGCCTTACCTTTTATTTTCGGGATTTATTTAACCAACCACTTGTTTCAAAATACTGCCTGTAAACGTACAGGTATCGGGCCTGTATTAATTATTACGTGTTAAACATCAATATTCGTTCGTTATATTTAAAATATCGTTTACTTTAGCCCAATTAAATATTAAACTGTTAGCAATAGAATCTTTTTTTAATAGATAATGAAATATTAAATCAAAAAAAATGTTATAATGTTAATTGAAGGAACTTTGCGATCCGTCGAAAAAAAATAATAATTTATAAATATTATGCCGCTTACTACCTACACCTTATCTTTAAAAAAAACACTATTAATAATTTCCCTATACTGCATTACTGCACTGCGAAGTTACTCGCAAACCGTTTCCGTTGGTACTTATACCGAGGATGTTGCACGCAGGGAGCAAATTTTGGGAAAGAGCGACAATCCGTTTTCTTTCACTATTCGCCCTGTAAACAGTCAATGGAACAGCGATGGGTCAGACTCCGTAGTGCAGAAACTGGCAGGAAGTACTCAATATGCAAAATTCAATTTTATGGGTGTTCCGTCAGGAATACAGGTGCTCCCTTTTAATTGGCTCAATGAATATAATGTTAAAAGACCATATGGATATAACAATGGCTCGTTGTATCCCAACACCGGGTATCAAAGTATGCTCAGCGGAGGTTTTTTACTTAAGGCTGGCATCCTAAACATACAGGTTAAACCAGAGTTAGTGTACGCCCAAAACAAAAGGTTTGACACATTTGCAGATGAACAGGCTACCAATAATTCCCCCGCACTCATGAGTGCTTATTTTGGTACGATAAACAGCATTGATGCTCCTGAAAGATTTGGGAATAATGCTATAAAACATTTGTACCCCGGGCAATCTAAAATAACACTAAATTATAAAGGCGTTGAAGCAGGAGTTTCAACAGAAAATTTATGGTGGGGGCCTGGTATAAAAAACTCCATCATGATGAGTAACTCGGCGCCGGGCTTTTTGCACTGGACATTCAGTTCGGCAAAACCCCTTAAAACAATAATAGGGTCATTTGAATGGCAAGTGATAGGTGGAAACTTAAAACAATCGGGCTTTGCGCCTGATGACGTAAGCAAGTTAATTTATGGCGGCAACCTATATATTCCAAAACCTAAAGCTACCAGATACGTTTCTGCCTATAACATTAACTGGCAACCCAAATGGTTAAAGGGACTGTATTTAGGAGTAAGCAGCTATACCTATATGGATAAGGATTCTATGTATAATAAAAAAAGCATAGTTAGAAAATTATTCCCGGTAATTACAGGCTCGTCTATGGCAGCAAATGATATTAACAACGCTACAAAGGGAGATGGACAAGACTTTGCTTATGCTTTTAACATCAGGCAACTTTTACCACTGTACCAGGCCGAGATTTATTTTGAATGGGCACGAAATGACAGATCGGCCAATGCCAATGATTTCATTCAGGACCCGGGTCATTCATCTGCATATACACTTGGCGGCAGAAAGCTATTTGAGTTAGGAAATGAGGCTTATTTGCAATTGAAAACCGAAATAACTTCACTTCAAAGGTCACCAAGCTTTTTGGTAAGAGACGAACCAATCTGGTATGAGCATTCCCTAAGTCCGAGGGATGGATATACAAACAACGGACGATACGTTGGCGCCGGCATTGGCCCCGGAGGAAATAGTTTTGTACTGGATATTAGTTATTTAAAAAAACTAAATTCTTTTGGCGTTATGCTCGAAAGACAATTACATAATGATGATTTGTATTACAGCGCGTTCGCCGGAACCGGTATTTATAACTTGCATTGGGTTGATCTGTCAAGCACCTTTTATAGCAATGTTAAATTAAAAAGATACCTGTTTTCAGCGGAAATTTCACCGGTTTACTCCTTGAACTACGAATATAAAAATGGCGATAGTTTCAATTTACATGCAAGACTTAATGCTACTTACTACTTCAACTGATTGATATAGTTGTTGTTATTTGTCGTTTTCGGAGACAGAATTAACTTTTAACTAAAAAAAACATCATCGCTCTTAATAATCTCAATTTAGTTTACTTTTGCAAAATAATATCACCTATTCCAATATTATATTAATTGCCTTTAATGGTTACTTATGAATAAATTTCGTCTTCATCTGTTTTTAATTATTTTCACCATTTTTTGTTGTTCAGCCAAATATGTTTCTGCTCAAACTAATCTGCAAAATATATCATCAATTAACATTGACGATGTTTCAGATCAACAGTTGACCCAGGTGCTGCAACAAGCCCAAAATGCCGGGTTAAGCGATGCTGATTTAATACAGCAGGCGCAAAACAGAGGCATGTCGGCCAGCCAGGCACAAAAATTACAGTTGAGGATAAAAAATATTCGCAGTAAATCAAGTGCATCACAAGCAAGTGCTACAGATAGTATCGCTACACAGGGAGGAAGGCAACTAAACTACAAACCCGATAGCGTTGATACATCATCAACGCAAAGGGATATATTTGAAAACCTTAAACCGAAGATTTTTGGGGCAGATATTTTTAAAAACAAAAACAATTCATTTGAGCCCAACCTCAGGTTGGCTACGCCGGTAAATTACATTGTTGGCCCTAATGACCAGCTTAACATAAATGTTTACGGCAGCTCATTAGTAAACTGGAAACTTGAGGTATCTCCTGAAGGCAATATCAATATACCCGGTGTAGGTGTTTTAAACATTGGCGGCAAAACTATTGAGCAAGCTACAACAGCCATAAAAAGCAGGCTTGCGGCTAATAATTATGCAGTTGGCCGTGGTACGAACGTTCAGGTTACCCTGGGAAACATCAGGAGCATAAAGGTAATAATTATTGGGCAGGTGGTTAAGCCAGGTACTTACACGCTGTCGTCGCTCGCAACGGTTTTCAATGCGCTTTACATGGCCGGTGGCCCAACTGATAATGGTACTTTAAGGCAAATTGAAATAATCAGAAACAACCGCATCATAAGGCATCTTGATGTTTATGATTTCCTGGTGAAAGGAGATCAAAAAAACAACATCGCGTTGCAGGATCAGGATATTGTGCGTGTGCCTACATACAGAACCAGGGTTGAACTGACCGGGCAGGTAAAAATTCCGGCATTGTTTGAGGTTTTACCGGGCGAAAGTCTGGATGACATTATAAACTATGCCGGCGGTTTTACCGACAGTGCTTATACTGCACGCATAAAGGTTTCGCAGATAAGTGACCAGCAGAGGAAAATAACGGATGTTATAGAGGCCGATTATAAAAACTATGTGCCACTGAGAGGCGACAAATACACTATCGAATCGGTTATCAACCGTTTCGAAAACAGGGTTGCTATTTACGGAGCCGTTTTTAAGCCTGGCGAATATGAGTTGCAAAACGGGTTAACTTTATATCAGTTAATTGAGAAAGCAGCAGGATTAAAAGAGGATGCATTTACAGACAGGGGTACAATTACACGGCTAAAGGCTGATAACAGTACCGAGATGATAGGTTTTAGTGTAAAAGATGTAATCAATAAAATAGTGAATATTCCGTTACAGCGCGAAGACATTATTAACATATCATCAATTTTTGATTTGCATGATAAATATGTAGTTACTGTTAACGGTAGCGTACGAAAGCCGGGAAAGTTTGCCTTCTCTGAAAACATGAAAGTAGAGGACCTTATTTTAAAAGCGGGGGGCTTTGCCGAGGGCGCCAGCACCAGGCGAATTGAAGTGGCAAGGAGAATATCTAATGCCGATCCATCATCTAAAAGCAGCGCTGTAGCCCAGGTTTTTAGCGTTAACATTGATGGCCCGTTAAAGCCGAATGATGCAAATTTTGTTTTAACACCGTTTGATATTGTATCGATATATAGCTTGCCTGGTTACGAAAAACAGAAAACAGTTAAAATTGAGGGTGAGATATTGTATCCGGGATCATACACCATTAAAAGCAAAAACGAAAAAATTTCAGATTTGATAGCACGTGCGGGGGGGCTTACCGCATCGGCAGATGTTGAAGGGGGGTCATTGAAAAGAGAAAACATTGCCATATTAGGTATTGATAAAAACAAAGCAGACACCGCTGCCCTTACACTGGAACGGGCAGCAATGGCAAACAGGCTTAAAAGAACTTATAAAGATTCGACAACAAATGCCGATACGCAGCAACGCAATAACTACGTAGGGATTGATCTTGGTGCAATTTTAAAAACTCCAGGCTCAAAAAGTGACTTATTGCTGGAAGATGGCGACATTTTACGGGTACCTAAACAGCAGCAAATCGTCCGTGTTAATGGCCAGGTGCTTTATCCAAGTGCGGTAGTTTATGATAGTTCAAAATCGTTTAACGACTTTGTATCTAACGCCGGAGGCTACGGCCCGGAGGCGCTCAGGCGAGGGGCATATGTGGTATATCCAAACGGCACGGTAAAGGGCACCCGGAAGTTTTTGTTTTTTAACAATCATCCTTCTGTTAAACCAGGAAGTGAAATTTATGTACCGAAAAAGGCAGAAGGTAAAGGCAATACTGGTCAGTTGATCTTGGGATATACCACAGGATTGGCTTCTTTAGGGGCTATAATTTTGGGGATTTTGAGTTTAAAAAAATAAATACTGAACAGGGGGCATTAAGTTGAGTTTATGAATATAGCTAATTCAGGAAAGGGTAATGTGGATAATGCAGATGAATTATCAATAGGTGACATTTATATTTCGGTAAAAAGAGCACTTTCCTACGTAAAAACCAAATGGCTAACTGTTGTTTTAATTTCTTTTTTAGCAGGATTGGCTGGCTTAGCTTATTCAATATTAAAAAGAGCAAACTATTCGGCTATATCAACTTTTGTTTTAGAAGATTCCGGTAAAAGTGGCGGGTTAGGCCAATATGCCGGTCTGGCTTCATTGGCAGGCATTGATATTGGTAGTGGAGCAGGCGGGGGAATATTTCAGGGCGATAATATCATAGAGCTGTATAAATCGCGCTTAATGATTGAAAAAACACTGTTAAGTAAGGCTAAGTTTAATAATCATGAAGTTTTATTGATAGACAGGTATATTGATTTTAAAAAGCTACGGAAAAAATGGAAAAAGGATGATGATATTGACAGTATCAATTTTAACGGAAATCCGGCAGCATTTAACAGGCATCAGGATAGTATAATAACTGATCTTGCGCTAATTTTCAATCAAAAGTACTTAAGTGTTTTAAAGCCTGACAAAAAGTTAGCTATTATACAAGTGATATTTACTACTGAGGATGAGCTGTTTGCGAAAGAGTTTAACAATAAACTTGTAGAAAATGTTAATGATTTTTACACAATAACCAAAACAAAAAAAAGTGAGCAAAATGTTCGTGTATTGCAGCGGCAAGCTGACAGCGTTAGGCAGGTATTGAACACATCAATCAGTGGAGTTGCGTCAGCGATTGACGCATCGCCTAACGCCAACCCCCAATTGCTCAGTTTGCGGGTTCCATCTCAAAAAAAACAGATTGATGTTCAGGCAAGCACAGCCGTTTACAGCGAAATTGTAAAGAACCTTGAAATATCAAAAATTACTTTACGACAGGAAAAACCGCTTATTCAAATTATCGATAGCCCGGTTTTACCCTTGCTTGTCACCAAAGTTGGTAAAGTTAAGGGGACTTTAATTGGGTTAGTACTCGGCAGTATAGTTGGTGTTTTTAGTTTATTGCTCTTCAGATTATTCAAGAAAGGTTGATGACGGTAAGTAAAAAACTCGTTGTATTAAATGTTATTACGTCGGGTGCGCAGGTGGTTTTTGTGGGATTGGCTTATTTTTTACTTTACCGATACCTGCTGTCAAAACTGGGAATTGAACTTTTGGGAGTTTGGTCCGTAGTGTTATCTACATCGTCGCTTGCAAACTTGGCAAACTTTGGCATTACGGATTCGGTGATAAGGTTTGTGGCACTGTTTGTAGCCGAAAAAAATGACCAAAAAATAAGGCGGTTGATTTTTACCGCCACAGTATTTCTAAGTGTGCTGTTTATTTTGATAGCAGCAATAATATATCCTTTTGCCAACTTTATATTAACTCAGATATTACCGGCTAAATATATAAAAGACGCACTGGTTATTTTGCCATTCTCCTTAGCTTGTTTGATAATAAATGCAGTTAACGGCATATACGCATCTGTACTTGACGGAATGCAAAGAAACTATTTACGGAATATAATTTTTAGTATTTCGTCCATCTTGTTGCTTTTAGGCACTTATGTTTTAGTACCTGTATATAATTTAAAAGGAGTTGCTTTCGCCCAGGTAGCCCAGTCGATATTTACATTAATTACATGCTTAATCGTTATCATTATCCGTTTAAAATATAACCCACTAAAATGGGGCTGGGATAAAAGTATTTTTAAACAGATATTTAGTTACGGGATAAAATTCCAATTTATTTCTTTAGCAACCATGCTTAACGAGCCTGTAATAAAAATACTCTTAGGTAAATTCGGTGGAATGGCTTTTGCCGGATATTATGAAATGGCCAGCCGTTTAATTTCGCAAGCCAGGGGGGTTATTGTAAATGCCACCCAAAGCCTTGTTCCAGTGCTGGTTAACGTATCTAAAGATGAAATGAGTTTGTTTTACAAGAAGATATTTTCCAACTTGTTTTTCTTTTCCTTAACAGCAACCTGTCTTATCATCCCATCGGGCAGGTTAATTTCAGTTTATTGGATAGGTCATTATCAAACTGTCTTTTACTACACATTGATGTTATTGGCTTTTAGTACATTTATAAATTTACTTACTTCGGCTTCTTACTTTTATTATGTTGCTAAAGCAAATTTAAATGTTCTGATAAAAACTCATTTATTATTAAGCTTTACAAATATATTATCGGGGGCCTTGTTTGGATATTTATGGAAAGGCTTTGGAGTAGTTTACGGTTGGTTTTTTGCAGTTATAGTCTCTTCTCTATATTTGATCGTTTATTTTCACAAAGACCATTCTATATCTTTAAAAGCCGTAAGCAAGCGAGCAGATTGTTATTATTTTATAGCACTTGTTTTCATTGTTTTATTTGATGCCTTTGTTTCAAATGTGAATTTTAAAATAGTCGATCCGATAGTTTTGTTGGTTATTTTATCGATAGGAACATTTTATTTTTTTAAATTTAAGATAAACGAAATAAGAAATTAACTATCACCCCAAAAAACCACTATAAAGCAATAATTTAAAGCAAATGTTCAGAGCCTACATTGATACAAGTTTTTTTGCTAACCCCTTGACTGCATATTTTAAATGGTTTGTTAAAAAAGCTATTTATCAGATCAAATATTGGGGCAAACATCTGCGCATTGGGTATAAAAGTATTGCTTCGAATACCCGCTTCGGTAAATATAACTGGCTGACACATGATGTAATTATACAAAACTCTACTTTAGGAGATTTTACGTACGTTTCAAATAATTCTGTAATTCTGGAAGCCGAGATTGGAAAGTTTTGCTCAATAGGTCCAAACGTCAGGATAGCGCCAGGTAAGCACCCTACACATAAGATTGTGAGTACGCATCCGGCAATTTATTCAAACCCATCTTATTGCCTTAAAAACTTTTCTATTATTGACCGTCACAATCCAAACCGTAAAGTAAAAATCGGGAATGATGTTTGGATATGTGCTAATGTTGTTGTTGCAGATGGCGTAACAGTTGGTGACGGTGCCATTATTGCTGCTAATTCTGTTGTTACCAAAGATGTTCAGCCGTACTCAATAGTAAGCGGGGTGCCGGCCAGCCATGTGAGATTCAGATTTGAAAAAGATGAAATTGACTTTTTAATGAAAAGCAAGTGGTGGGAAAAAGATTTGCTTTGGTTGGAGACCAATGCTCCTTATTTGTGGGATATTGAAGATTACGTTAAGTTAATCGACAATTAACCTAACGGTGCTAATTTAAATGCTATGTTGATATATAACTTAATCCAAAAATGTTACCGGGCATTTTATAAGATAAAAACCAAGTATTGGTATGGCATTTTTTTAAGCGAATGCGGAAAAAATAATTCCATTATTAAACCCATCTTATTAACGCCTAAATTCATTTTTCTTAAAAGCAATATTCTCATTCGGGATAATTGCCGTATCGAGGCAGTTTCAGAACACATGGGCGCTATTTACAATCCCCGAATTATTATTGATGAATGCGTGACCATTGAGCAAAACCTGCATTTAACTTGTGCAAATAGTATAACTATAGGCCGTGATACAGCTATTGCGGCAAACGTCACGATAACAGATATTAATCATCCATACGCAGATATAAACCTTTCACCTGAAAAGCAGCCTTTGCAAGTTAGTAAAGTATTGATTGGTGCGGCATGCAAAATATACAACAACGCTGTTATTTTACCGGGCACCATTTTAGGTAACCATAATATTGTTGGCGCCAATGCCGTAGTTTCCGGTGTTTTCCCCGATTACTGTGTTATTGCCGGTGCACCTGCCCGTATATTAAAACAGTACAATGCAATAACAGGCCGGTGGGAAAAAGTAGATGGGATTGGCAAATTTAAACAGGTACCTCCTAACAGTTAAAACATGGGCACAAGCTCCATAATATCAGATATTTTGATTTCCGTTGAGTGTGTAAGCCTAACGGTTTTACTATTTTGGCTATACTATTCAAAAAAAATAAATGCCATCGAATTCATCGTGTTTGGTACAGCTTGCTCTACTTTTTACATTCCTTTTATCAGCATTACTGCTACTCCATTATTTTTTATTTCAACATACTTTTTTATTTCAGAATGTGCTGCACTTTTTAAAAATAAGCTAAAGCTAAAATTATCGCTCCTGATAGTTTTGTTTTTACCAGCTTTATCGTCCATAATTATATCAATTTTAATTATACTGGGCTATGATATTTTCGATGGAAATAACCCACCGGTTGGCCGGGTTTTATACAACGGGTTGTTTTTTTACGGCAAATACTTTTTGCCCTTAGTTTTTTTAGGTACAAGAATTTACAAAGAGGGCCGGTTATTTGGTGTCGATTACTTTTTTTCGACAATAAGAAAAGTAGCCATCTACTCCTGTTACATAGGCCTATTCCAACTCGTAATATCATTTGTGATTAAGGACGAAACGATCTTAAGGGTGCTCGGGATGCGACCTGTGTATCTGTCGTACGTTGCTGGTGGACAAGATGCGGCCAACGCCAGGGTTTCGGCATTTTTTATTGAACCTAAATTTCTGGCAGCTTTTTTAGTAATTTCAATACCCTTGTTTTTAAAAGAAAAAAAGATTCTTCCGCTCCTCCTGGTATTGATAGTAGGAATACTCACGGCATCGCAAACATTTACAGTTGGTATTTTGATAACAGGGGTTATTTTTTTCCTGCTCAAAAAAATAAAGCACCTGAGGCTAAATGTAGTATTGGGAATATTGCTGATCACCTTATCATTTTATTCAATTTCGTTACTTAAAACTGTTTTCATTGATTTTTACGCCGCTCACAGCGATAATTACATAGTGAATACGTTATTATCAAGAGCCGTTGATAGATATAGCGCTAATGAGGATGAAAACGTTTCATTAGATTTTTTAGGCATTCCACTGCAAAAAGACTCCGATTTGCCGATGGCTCTCTTTTTTGCCACTCGCCCTTTACTATATTTAACAGGTTATGGGCTTAAAAATGGAGGCTTCGTATCGCCAAAATACTATATTTTTAACGACGACGACTTTAAGCAAGTAGGCTCCCTAACTTATAATATAGATTTGCGGTGGTTTTATTTTACCTGCGAATTTGGGTTGATCATATTTTTAATCTGGCTATTTTACTTTACCAGGAAATTCGCCCCATCGGTTATCTCGCCATTTGAAAACAAGTATTACGCTTTTTTGATCGTTTTTTTATTTTTTAACGGCATAGAATTATATATAATTTTGCTTTATTCTTTATACTTGGGCATTACCTATTTTAATACCCTATCAAATAGAGCGATCATCGAAACCAAATAGCTAATATTAAATAGACAATATATTGCTACCGCAGACGTATTTATGAAAAAAGTAGGATTAGTAACGGTTTTATATAAAAGTGACGATGTTTTAGAGGATTTTTTCAAAAGTATATCGCAGCAATCTTTTAAAAACTACCATTTATACCTGGTGGATAACTCATCCTCAGCAAAAACTGATGAAATTATTGAGACACTGGTAAAAAAGTACCCGTTAACAGATTATACGCATCTTAAAAACGAATCCAATAATGGTGTTGCAAAAGGCAATAACCAAGGTATGGAGTTAAGTATTAAGGACGATTGCGACTTTGTTTTATTGTTGAACAATGATATTGAATTCACTCAAACTTACCTGTTTGAAGAAATGATCAATTATGCCGTTAATAATAACGAGCACTTATTGATCCCTAAAATATTTTACCACGGAACAAGAAAAATATGGCTTGCTGGGGGAAAAATCCATAAATATATGGGCTTCGCCAGCCATGTGGGTTACAATGAAGATGACAATGAAAAATTTAATACCATAAGGCATTTTGAATACGCCCCCACGTGTTTTATGCTTATGAGCAAAGATGTTTTAGGCAAAATTGGACTGATGGATGAAAAATATTTTGTGTACTATGACGACACCGACTACATTGCCCGCGCTGTTCACGGGGGGTTCAAAATTGGCTATCTACCCTCACTTGAGGTTTTCCATAAGGTGTCATTTAGTACTGGAGGAGGTGAATCACTGTTTTCCATTTATTACCTTAACCGGAATAGAATTTACTTTATCAGGAAAAATTATCCCTTTGTAGTAAGGCAAATTGCTTTAAGCCACACAATAATAACAAGAGTTATCAGATATCTGCTGTATAAAAAAGAACAAAAGGCATCAATGTTAAAAGGGGTTAAAGACGGTTTTGCACTTGTAGCGCGCAATTAATATTAATTGAAAAAATATTGATAAAGAACAGCGTTCGTATTTGGTTAACTTTATGCCCTGTTATCTTAAACAAGACAGGCGTTGCCAAGCCGGGCAGATAATTAAGTTGTAGAATGGATTTTCAGATATTTTTAGATAACATAGTTTTCAATATTCAAAAATTTGGAGGAGCTTCAAGCTACTGGAACGAACTTCAAATACGCTTTATAAAGCATGATAATGTTAATATAATTGTCCAAAGTGAGGAGCAGGAAGAGGTTCAAAAAAAACAGAATGGTGATTTCAATAAAGGTGTTAAATATATAATAGAGGCGCTTTTTCCCCCATCGATAACCCGGTATTTGCCTTTAACAAAACGCATAGCGGCTAAATCACTGTATCACGCAAGTTATTATCGTACTTGTTTGCAGAAAGATGTTGTAAACATATTTACAATCCATGATTTTACCCATAAAAAGGGGCTTGCATCAAAATTCCCAAGGAAAATGGTGCACATTTCTTTAACAGCACTTGGACTCAGGAATGCTGATGGTATTATTTGCATCTCAGAAAATACAAGGAAAGATCTCGTTCATTATTTCCCAAACATCCCTCCAAACAAAATAAAGGTAATATATCACGGCGTCAATGAGGCATTTTTTCCGATTGTTAAAACGCCCGACTCCAGGTTTGAGGATAGCCTAACATTGGATACACCTTTTGTTATTTTTGTTGGTAAACGGGATGGTTATAAGAAGTTTGATATTGTAGCCGATGCTATTGCAAAAGATAAAAATTTGACACTTGTTATTGTGGGAGGAGGACCACTTACGGCAGCCGAAATCAGCTATTTAAATTTAAACTTGCAAAACAGGTTTATAAAGTTTGATGGCTTAAGTAATGCCGATCTTAATGTCCTGTATAATTATGCATTCGCATTGATCTATCCGTCTATATATGAAGGGTTCGGCTTTCCTGTGGTTGAGGCTATGAGGGCCGGCTGTCCGGTTATTGCAACTGATTTTTCTTCAATACCCGAAGTTGGAGGCGATGCTGTTCTGAAGATCTCGGAAATTTCGGGCGATGCAATCCTTGAAAGCCTCAATTCATTGAAACAGCACGAATTTCGTTCCTCGCTGATAAAAAAAGGAATAATACAAAGTGAAAAATTTAGCTGGGATAGATGTTTTCGCGAAACCGTTGAATTTTACAAGATTATCTACAATCAAAAATTTCACCAGCATAATGATTTATAAAATAAAGTGGTTTTTTACCACAATTCTTGTTAGACTTCAGGTCAAAAAAATCGGGTTGTTATCATACGTAGGTGGCCCGCTTTTTATATATGGTGGGCGAAACATTAGTATTGGTAACAAGGTAAGGATATTTCCTAACGCCCGATTGGAAACACACAACAATGGCAGCATCTTCATTAATGATGATGTATCAGTTGGGCAAAACTTTCACTTGATAAGCTCAAACGAATGTTTAACAATTGGCAAACGTACTACCATATCAGGTAATGTTTTTATTACCAATACAGATCATAATTACGAAGACATAGGCGTCCACATTCTGAGGCAGGAGTATATTGTTAATACTACTAACATTGGCGAAAATTGCTTTATTGGTTATGGTGTCGTAATTCAGGCCGGAACAATATTAGGTAAGCAATGTATAGTGGGTGCAAATGCTGTAGTGCGCGGCGTCTTTCCAGATTATTCCGTCATTGTTGGAGCTCCGGCGCGGATTGTTAAAAGGTATAACGAAGTAACTCAGAAATGGGAGAGAGTAGATTGAAGCAAATATTTTGGTAAGAATTAATGAAGCAACAATGTTCATGAACAAGTGGGCTGCATTTACAGAATCCGACTTAGTTTTGGAGTTAATTGAATGGGGCATATCGCGAACTGAGGTCAAAAAAACTGCTGAAATTTTGTTCAGAATTCCAGGAAATTATCGCCCGAGAAGTATAAGACACAACTTTATGGATATCTGTATAACATCGTCTTTGTTTTAGGCTTTGAGAGAGATTTTCGAAGTTCCCTCATTTGGTAAATTAAAAAGCAAGTTTATCATTAACTGAATAAAAAGAAAAAAGAATATTTAATTAATAGTAATGCAAAAAGGATCTGTTTTATTTATTTCACCGGCTTTTTTTGGGTACGAGATTTCTATCTGCATTGCGATAGAGAAAAATGGCTACAATGTTGACTTTTTTGACGAACGAACTTCAAACAATTCATTCATGAAAGGTGTGTTCAGAGTCAAGAAAGATTTACTGTTGTACGCAATTAATAGATACTACCGAGAAATATTAAAAGAGATTAAGTATAAGCGTTACACCCATTTTTTTTTGATAAAGGGTGAAGTAGTGCCTGTTTGGTTTATTAAGGCATTTAAGGAGTTTAACCCTGCCGCGAAGCTTATTTATTACACTTATGATTCGTTTAATAACAACAACCAAAATTCGCTTTTTATCCTTGAGCATTTTGACCGATGTTACAGCTTTGACTTTGAAGATGTAAAACTTAACCCAATATTTAAATTAAAACACTTGTTTTTTACCGATGAGTTTTTAAATCGCTCAAACAATCCCCGAAAGTACTCAATCGCATTTGTTGGAACATTGCATTCTGCCAGGTATAGGATAGTAAAAACGCTATTTGCCAAAATAGAAGACACCTTTGTGTTTTTTTATTCACCGGCCAAATGGTTTTTTATTTTGGAGAAAATATTAAAAAAAGATCACAAAAACATCAATTCTTCCGAGGTCAGCTTTAAGAAGATTCCCAGGAAAGACGTCGCAAATATTTTTAAGTCTTCTAAATGCGTTTTAGATATACAACGCACCGGTCAAACTGGTTTAACTATGAGGACATTCGAAGTGCTTGCCTCCGGAGCGATACTTGTAACTACTAACGCCTACATAAAACAGGCAAATTTTTATAATCCATCTTACATAATTGTTTGTGACGATTTTAACCAGGTTGAAGTGCTGGGTTTTAAAGATAAAATTGAACAGCTACCTCCACTAAGTAATCCTGTCTTTAATGAAACGGATGATTGTTATATAAATAACTGGGTAAAAGAGTTCTTTTTTTAAGCGTTCGGTATTTCACCTGTGGCAGCCCCCAGGCTTGAGTTACACCTGTGATAGCCTTCAAAAAAAGGTTAAAAAGGTATTTGAAAATAAAATCGACATATTTTTTGGCGAACGATAAGTTGCGTCAATCAAATCTGTGGTATGATTTGCCCCTCCAAATTCATTTTAATTACAACGAAACTGTTACATATGCTGATGGATTTTCAATTAACAAGTTCAAAAAACAGGTTCGAACTTTATAACCAACATAAAATCATAAATTTAACGTTTCTTTTAATAAAAAATAATTAAAACTTTATTGTAGCGTTTAAGGTTTAGCATTCGTAATAGTAGTAATTGTTATCATTTTGGCATAATTAATGCGTTTTAAATGAAAAAATATTACATTTGTGCATCCTTAACCTTATGAATATAAGATACTCAAAACTCGTACCCATAATCACCTTTATCAGTGATCTAATATTATTAAATATTTGCATACAATGTGCTCACTTATTGGTATTTAACTATTTTTCTAACGAGATAAGCTCCTCTGTTTTTTTACTTCTGGTTAATATGGCATGGATTTCCATTGCCTCACTGACTAAAAATTACGTTATCCACCGGCCGTTAATATTTAGCAATAGTGTTAACCGAATTTTATCTTCTCTTATTTACCATTCGTTAGCAGTGCTTGGCGTTGTGTACTTTTTTAAGTTTTTTGAGGTAAGCCGCTGGGAAATGCTTTTTACCTATAGCTTGTTTCTTTCGTTGATACTGTTACAAAGAGCCGCTATCTTTTTTATTCTTGATTACATAAGAAAAAAAGGATACAATAGAAGGCATATTCTTTTAATTGGTGACAAAAACATAGCTGATAGATTAAAAAGAACATTCTATAACCACCCTGAGTATGGTTACCATTTTATAGATTTCATCCAGGAAGAAACCACTCAGGATCTTCCTGAAGAAAAATTGCTAGATATTTTTTTTGAAAAACAGGCCGACGAGATATTTGTCTGTTATAAGAGCATCCAGCCGTCTTTGTTACAAAAACTGGTAGATAAAGGTGACGAAAAGAAAGTTAAAGTAAAGTTTGTTTCCGACCTGTTCCTTACTAATAATTTTGCAAACGTTATAAACTACGACAACCTTCCCGTTATTCAGCTTACGTCGAAACCGGAGCTTGCTTTAAAAATTGTAGTTTTCAAACGCAGTTTTGATATCATATTTTCCGCCTTGGTTATGATAATTGGGTTCCCGGTATTTATACTGTTGATGATTATAACTAAATTGACTTCAAAAGGCCCGGTTTTTTATCGCCAGGAAAGGATGGGAAAGGATCTTAAACCGTTTTACATTTATAAATTCAGGAGTATGTTTGTAAACTCCGAGGCTTTAGGGCCGCAATTGTCAAGTGATGGCGATCCGCGAATTACCAGATGGGGAAGCATTATCAGAAAATCAAGGCTTGACGAATTGCCGCAATTTTGGAATGTAATAAAAGGGGACATGTCGATAGTTGGCCCAAGGCCGGAAAGGCAATTTTTTATAGAGCAACTTATAGAAAAATCCCCTAATTATAAGAAGCTTTTCAGCTTAAAACCTGGTCTTACATCCATGGGGCAGGTAAATTACGGATACGCAGAAAATCTGGAACAAATGCGTCACCGAGTTAGATACGATTTAGTTTATTTGAAAAACGTTTCCTTAAATAACGACTTAAACATAATTTTAAAAACAGTACAGGTGATGGTGCAACTGAAGGGAAAGTAGTTTCGAAAGATTTTTTTCGCCGATGAATTCATTGTAACAGGTATCGAAAGATCTCCCCCACCATAAACTTTGACTACTAAAGCAACCGAAAGCAAAAAAGAGGCTGTATCATAAATCATGATCAGCCTCTTTTTTGTGTGATTTATTCGGGTACCTGATGGAGGCAATTTTCGTACAGGCGATTCTCAGGCGGTCATTTTGATTTATGATACAGCCTCTTTTTTGACTATGGTAAAATAGTTTATTCTGACGAGTGCTTGACCACATGATTTTTATAATGATACAGCTCATTAATACAGCGCCTAAACAAGCAATTTAGGCTATACCAAGGCAACAGCGCTTTTGGGCGAAAAAGAACTCATAAACTCCTGCGCCTTTTTTACCATTAACTTCGACCCTATAAATATAGCCGAACGCTGATGGAGCTGCTCAACTTCAATATCCAAAATCCGGTCATATCCATTAGTAGCTAACCCTCCTGCCTGCTCCACAATAAACGCCATTGGGTTACATTCGTAAACCAGGCGAAGTTTTCCGTTTTTATATTGGGCCGTGGTTGGGTAAATAAAAATGCCCCCTTTTATCAAATTCCGGTGAATGTCGGCAATCATTGATCCGGTGTATCTTGATGTATACGGCCGGTTGGTTATATTGTCTTCTACCTGGCAATATTTAATATATTTTTTGACACCTTCGGGCAAATGGGTGTAATATCCTTCATTTATCGAATAAGTATTACCTTCGGCAGGGATGCTCATTTCGGGGTGCGACAAGCAAAACTCTCCGATTGAAGGATCAAGCGTAAAGCCATTTACGCCTTTACCAGTGGTGTATACCAACATGGTAGACGAGCCGTATATTACATATCCCGCCGCTACCTGTTCGGTACCATTCTGCAAAACATCCTGAAGCGTTGCCTTACCTTCGCTTGATTTTCTGCGGTATATAGAAAATATGGTGCCGACACTCACATTTACATCAATATTAGATGAGCCATCCAAAGGATCAATAGCTACAATATATTTGGCATTTTTTGATATCTCAGAGTCGATATAAATATGTTCCTCATTCTCCTCAGAAACAACAATACAACATTCGCCACCGCTTTGCAATGCCGAAATAAATTGTTCGTTTGCATAGATATCCATTTTTTTCTGCTGCTCGCCGTGCGAATTGGTTTCACCTGTTTCGCCAATAATGTCAATTAGCCCGGCTTTATTAATTTCGCGGTTCACAATTTTTGCCGCTATACCTAAATCGCGCAAAAGCCTCGAAAGTTCGCCTTTGGCGTACGGGAAATCGGCTTGCTTCTCTATAATAAATTGCCCTAATGTTTTTACTGTCTTCATATGGTTTTTTGTTAGTTTGAAAATAAAGACACGCCCCGGTATAAAGTTGTGTCGCAGGTAAAAAATAAAATTGGCGGCACCGGCTACTTTAATAAAACAGTATCCGATTGGCTGTTTATTGGCTACAATTATCTAAAAACCTTTTTACTAAGGTAGTTGATCACAAAAGCACAACTGTCATTCACAGTCCTATAATGCCAATTCCTATACACCGGGGTAATCCTGGTTAATCAATAACTTTTATACTTAAAGCTCAAATATTTCAGCCGGATTCATCAACCAGGCTTATTATCTTTTGATAATGATAAGATCGTACAACAATCTGATAACCGATAGATAAAACCATATGCGCCTTTACTCATCTTTGTTTCATACCAAGTATACAATCAGTCCGGTACTTTCAAGGGTGTGTTTAGCCATTTTCAACAGCTATATCTATATAATGATACAAACAGATAATGCCCTCAGGAACATAAAGATAAGATTTCCGGGGCAAATTATTATTGGAAAAAATTCAATAATTGAACTGGCCGGTGAAATTATTAGCTCACGCTTTTGGGCTGTCTTAACTCTTGCCTCTTAATATTGTTAATAATTGTAAATATATTTATAAGGATACCCCTCTTTTCCATGGGATAAAATCATCCTGGCCATGCCTTACGGCGCTTACTTCTATTTCGCCGCCTGCTACTTTAATTACGTAGTCAAGAATCCTTTCGCCTGCCTGTTCAATGGTTTCGTCGCCTTCTACTATAGTACCAGTATTAATGTCGATAATATCGCTCATCCGGTTAAATAAGGTGGTGTTTGTGGCTATCTTAACAACCGGGGCAATCGGGTTGCCCGTTGGCGTACCCAAACCGGTTGTAAATAAAACTATATTAGCCCCCGAACCTACTTCGGCCGTGGTTGATTCCACATCATTACCAGGAGTACACAGCAAATTCAAACCGGGTTTGGTAACTTTTTCAGGATAATCAAGCACATCTGCCACCGGTGATGTGCCGCCTTTTTTTGCAGCCCCGGCAGATTTGATGGCATCGGTTATCAAACCATCTTTTATATTGCCCGGCGATGGGTTCATGTAAAAGCCAGAGCCAGCTTCTTCGGCACGCTGGCTATAGCTGCTAACCAGACTGGCGAAACGTTCGGCTTTATTTTTATCCAAACACCGGTCAATCAGGTTTTGTTCAACACCACATAGTTCAGGAAACTCGGCCAGGATTACCGAACCGCCAAGTGCCACCAGCAGGTCTGATGTGTAACCAATTGCGGGGTTTGCCGAAATACCCGAAAAACCATCTGAGCCGCCGCATTCCAATCCAATGACAAGGTTGCTTAATGGTGCCGGCTTACGAACGTTTGTATTGGCCTGCATTAAGCCGGCCAAAGTTTGCCGAATGGCAAGCTCCATCAGGTCGGCCTCTTTTCCTGTTTTTTGCTGATCCAGTATGTACAATGGCTTATTAAAGTTTGGCGAGCGCTTACTGATCTCTTCCTGTAGCGTCTTCACCTCGGCATTCTGGCATCCCAGGCTCAATACAGTAGCTCCTGCTACATTGGGATGGGTAATATAACCGGCCAGTAGGCCGCACAAGGTGGTTGAGTCCTGGCGGGTGCCACCACAACCGCCGGTATGCGATAAAAACTTGATACCATCAACATTTGGAAACAGCTTATTACCCGTTGCCTGGGCCGTATCGCCATCAATTTCAGTATATAACACTTCGTTGATCTCTGCACCTGCTTTAATCATGCCTATCAACTGCTGCGCTTTTATTTCATATGTCTTTTTACGTCCGTAGCCCAAAGGCTTTACCAACGCTTCCTGCAATACCTCAATATTGCGGTTCTCGCAAAACACCATTGGCACCACCAGCCAGTAATTGGCTGTACCCACACTACCATCCTCCCGGTGATAGCCGTTAAATGTCTGATTTTGCCATTTGCTTACATCGGGCTTGTGCCAGTCGGTATGACTGGTGCCGGTTAAAAAGCTGTTGGCCGCGTGTACTACATTGCCGGTTGAGAGCAAACCACCGACAGGGATAGGACTTTTTGCCTTACCTACCAAAACGCCATACATGATAATTTCGCCGCCTTCTGAAATATCCGTAATGGCAAATTTATGTTTTGCCGGAATAAAGTCAGTTAATGTATAACTATCGCCTTTATATCCAACATTTTCACCAGCTTTCAAATCAACCAGGGCTACCAGTACATTATCGGCAGGATGTACTTTTATAATTCGTTGTTTCATCGTTTTAGTTTTAATTGTACGGCGATGTGTTTATCCTTTGTTAATCCGGTTAAACTGTTCTGTCACCGCTGCGGTAAAACCTGGTAAAATGTCCAGATCGGCATCCCACAGCTCTTTATTTTTTAATATATTTTTGATTACCGCATCGCTGTCCGGGTTTTCCCAGGCCGCAGCAAAACAGGCAGCCTGGCTATCTGTAACTTTATATTCCTCATTGTTGATTGTGCCGGTATATTGCCCTTCATCCACTGCTTTAATGTGCATAAAACGGATAAAGGCTGCAAAGCCAAGCGCCATACATGCCGGTACTGTATTTTTTAGTTTATAATAGTTTAACAATAACGGAATAACCCGCATTTTAATTTTGGTGGAGTATTGCACCGAAATGCTTAACCACTCATGCCTGATGTACGGGTTCCGGAACCTATCCAACACCTTGTTTGCAAAATCGGCGGCAACGGTATCATCAATTTCATAGGGGATGGCAGGCCTTATCTCATCAAATACCAGCTGGGTGATAAACTTTGTAAACTCCACATCGTCCATTGCCTCTTTAACCGTTTTAAATCCCGATAAGTAAGCATAAGCACAACACAAGGTATGTGTACCGTTTAGCAACCTTAGCTTTAACTCCCTGAACAATTCAATATCTGGTGTTATTACCACACCTTCATCTACCTGTGCAAATGATAATGCTTCTTTTATTTTATCGTCTCCCTCAATAGCCCACAAACTATAAGTTTCGGCCATAATGCCAAGATTATCGGCATAGCCATTCTGACGCTCTAATTCATCCTTTGATGCACTATCGGGGCGGCCAGGCACAATCCTGTCGACCAACGAATTACAGAAGCTATTACTACTTTCCAGCCAATCCATAAAGTCTGGCTCAATTTTGTTCAAATGGGCCAATTCTAATATAATTGCTTCCAGTTTTTTACCGTTATCAACAATAAGCTCGGTTGGAATAATTACCAGGCCGCTATCCGCACTACCGTTAAAGGCCAGGTAACGCTCATACAAAACAGCCAAGAGTTTGCCCGGAAATGAAGCTGGCGGGTGTTTACGTACATCTTCTTTTACCAGCTTAATACCCACTTCGGTGGTGTTAGATATTATCACTTTTAATTTGGGTTTCCTGGCAACGTCTAAAATCTCGTCCCACTCATTAGCAGCAGAAAGCACCCTGCTTATAGCCGACGAAATTACTTGTTCGCTTACTTGCCGGCCGTTAACAATCCCTTTTGAATAAATGGTATATAAATTATCCTGCTTGTCAAAATCATCAACCGTTCCGGTATCCGTCGACTTGACTACCACTACCCTTCCATTAAAAACCCCTGCCCTGTTGGCCTTATCAATATAGTAATCGGGCAATCCCCTTAATAATACGCCTGTACCAAATTGTAGTACTTTTTCCGGCAGTTCAAAAAGATGTTCGGCCGGTATTTCAATTGCCGGTGTGTTTATTCTTTTAAGGTTATACTTTGACAGGATCATGTTTTGTTTGATTGGGGTATATAATTATTTTTATTTTGCTAAAGTATGATCGGCCACCCAGCGTACCAGGTCATTTGCAGCGTTAAAATTTTCAAATTGCGGAGGCTGCTTCCCGCCATCTACATATTCATTGTAAAACCAAGGGTCGCCTACAGCAAATACTGCGCCTTTGCCGTATTTAACAGTAGGTAAAAATTAAACACGGTATAATTTATTGCGAATCTATTTAGAACAATGCTGCTGACGGCGCGATCTAAAATTCTTAAGCAAGATTAATGGCTCCTGACTATAATAAAAAGGAATTGACCTACTAAAACCACGCAATCGTTCCCAGTAACGTTTGCGTGATTTTAGTAGATATGGGAAAACACGACAAAATGCCGGTTTTTACGATAACTTAGTGGTAAAATAATTTCTTAATATTTGAAAACGTTCGATCTTACTGTAATTTGCACGATCAGAGAACCAAATTATGTTTGAATCTTATACCATTAAGGACATCGCAAAGGCATTGGGTGTTTCAACATCCACAGTATCAAGGGCATTAAAAGGCAGCTACGAAATTGGCGCTGAAACCAAAAAACTTGTCCAGGAATATGCGGAGAAAGTGAACTACCGGCCTAACCCTATAGCTTTAAGTTTGAAAGATCAAAAAAGCCATTCGATAGGCGTTGTGGTTTGCGAGGTGGCGAACGACTATTTCTCGCAGGCCATTAATGGCATCGAGTCTATTGCATATAACCTTGGTTATCACGTTATTATTACGCAAACCCACGAATCGTTTGACAGGGAAACAGTTAACGTACAGCATTTGCTTTCGAGGCATGTTGATGGGTTGCTTGTTTCCTTATCTGCCCAAACAACCGATACATCGCAATATAAATATCTTCATGAAAAAGGGTTCCCTATTGTATTTTTTGATAGAATAGCTACGGATATTAATACACATAGGGTAGTTGCTGATAATTTTAAGGGTGCGTTTGATGCCACGGAGCTTTTGATAAAATCCGGATTTAAAAAAATAGCGCACCTAACCAATTCAAATAACTTATCGATAACAGTTGAAAGACTCAACGGCTTTAAAGCAGCATTGGATAAGCACGGCATTGAATTTAAAGCCGGTTATTTAAAAAATTGCGAGCTTGGGGGAATGATCTATGACGAAATTGAATTTGCCGTGAAAGCTTTGTTAGCTATGGACGATAGACCGGAAGCCATTTTTATTGGCAGTGACAGGCTAACCATTAATTGCATGTCAATATTAAAAAAACTGGGGGTAAAGGTCCCGGACGATTTGGCCCTGGCTGGTTTTACCAATTCGGATGTGGTTGATTTATTTGATCCTCCGCTCACGGTAGTCCGCCAGCCCGCATTTCAGATAGGCCAAAAAGCGACTGAGCTACTTATAAAAACCATTGAAAGCAAATGGCCGGTTGAAGAATTTACAACCGAGCGCGTAGATACGCAGTTAATTGAAAGATTATCGTCGCAAAAATTGAAATAAACATCATTTCCTTGTAAGTAAATAGGTTGATAAAAAGTGTTATTTGCACTTCAAAGTGGTATGTAATAAATATTTAAATGCAAAAAGCCCCGGGTTATCCGGGGCTTTTTGCATTTAATGTCTAATCAAAAGTTATTTCTGTTTGAACTGAACCCGACGGTTTAATACACGTCCTTCTTCGGTTGAGTTATCAGCAATTGGCTTGGTTTCGCCGTAGCCTTTAATTTTTACCTTCTTGGCATCAACACCAGAGTTAACCAGGTAAGTTTTTACCGAGTTAGCACGATCTTTTGATAAAGAAAGGTTGTGGGCAGCAGTACCTTCAGATGAAGCAAAACCATCAACCTGAACACCTTTACCAGAAGCACGCAGATCAGCCGATGTGGCATCTAACACCGGGTAAGATGAAGTACGTAATACCGAACTGTCAAATTCAAACTGGATGTTTGAGTAAGGAGTGGCAACCGGTTTAGTGCCCAGCAAAGTAGAATCCGGTTTAGGGAATACAATAACGCAACCAGAACCATCAACTACGCTGCCTGCAGCAGTACCGGGACATTTATCAAACTGATCGGCAACACCGTCACCATCCGAATCTTTTTTCAGGTCGCTAACCGCAGTTTCAACATTGGTTACACGGCCTTTCAAAGCTTCAACTTCCTGGCGTAAGGCTGCATCGTACAATTCATCATACATTTGTGCAACCGGGTTAACCCAGGTTAAGTTCTGTTTTGATTTCGGGCCAAAAGTGTACTCTAAACCTCCATAGGTATAAGAGTAATGACTAAAGGTTGGATAGGTGTTTTTGCCTGCAAAATTATAACCTTGTACAAAGCTAACGGTGTAGCCTAAGTTCAGGGCCAACGCATCACTAAGTTTGAATTTTACACCCAAACCAACAGGAGCATATAATTCTTTTACGGTGTGTCCGTAAGGGTCATTCACCGTAGCACCTGCATCTGTAACATACATTTTAGGTTTGTACATATCTAAACCTAAACCTGCAGAACCATAAAAGTTAACACTGTTTTTACGGTGTAAAAAGCTAACACTTGCAATGTTGAACACGCCGCTTAAAGCCACGGAGTTAAAGCTGGTTTTGTATTCGGTAATGCCAAATTTCTCGGTACCGTCTTTATCAATGCCATGCACTTTACCGCCCAAATAATCTAACTGCAAGCTAAAAGTGTGCGATAGCTGTTGCCTTAAATACAAACCATAGCCCAAATCAACTTTAAATTTGTTGGTAGTGTTAATGGTAAACGGAACAAGCCCATCAGTGATACCGGCGCTAACGCCAATACTGAATGTGTTGTACTGACCAATACCACCAAATACCTTGGCGGTAGAAGTCTCAGAAGACATTGTGGTAGTTGCTGTTTTGGTGGAATCGGTTTGAGCATTAGCCATACCTACAACCATCAAAGACGCAAATGATAATGCGACTGTTTTCTTTAATGTAGAGTAATTCATAGTTGTTTTGTTGTTGTTTTTTAGGGCTTTATAAAAGCCTTTATAATCACCTATAACTTAAAAAAAAGCAAATTGTTTCGAAAAATGAAAATTGTTTTATAGTTATGAAATTAAAAGAATCAATTGGTTGAATTCTCTTTTAGATACTTGACCAATTACACTTACCATCTTCGTTTTCAATTTACTTGTTTTGTTATTTTGCTGTTTTGCAAAAAGGACGCCAAAAAGCAAAAAGGCGCGCTTTAAAATTCAAAATTCCGATACATCAATAAAGGAACATACGGGGAAATATGGTTGATTTAAATAAGCCGTCGGCGAAAAATAATAAATTACTGAACTATTATTTTTCTTTTAAGTACATAAACTGTCTATATTAGGATACAGTTGAGCGATTGGCTTTAGATTTCCTCAATGTTGTAATGGCGCTTAGTCGTGCAGGCAAAACATTAAAATTACGCATCTGTTTATATCTGTATAGCCATAAAAAAGCCCGCATTAATACCCGGCGCTTTTATGTTGATAACAAAACGTTAACCAAGCCAGAAAGATAAATAAGACCAACCTGACACTTAACCCGGTTGCCTTTGCATTATCGGCGATGCACCACAATAGTATTGTACATAGCCGGGAAAGCAAAACAGGCCTTTCTTTTTCAGAAAAGGCCTGTTGAATTGTTATAAGATCAGTTGTATTATATTACACAGTTGAGTCAAGCGGCTGTGGTTCATCATATCCGGGAGTATCAAACGGAGAACGTTCTTTTTTAAATATGGCCGCACCAATAAGAGCTCCAATTACCCCAATAATGAGTGTAAGTATTAAACTGAAAATTGTTAAGACAACCGGAGTAACAAATTTTTGTGTCATGGACATACGCTGTTCAACCTGTTCTGGCGACAACCCCTGTGCATTAAATTCAGCTTCTGAAGCCTCAAGGATTTTATTAATCACTTCGGGGCTCAGTACGGCTAAATATAAATAAGTAAAAATAGCCCCTAATACCCCGACGAAAACAGCATACAGAAAGCCCGAAATAAATCCCTCGCCAAATGTTAAATATCCACCAAGCTGATCGCGATACTCTTTTTGGGTCAAGCATAAAAAGGCTATAAAAGGGATAAAACTTATCCATTTTAAACCTGAATTAGGATCGATATTAAGGAACTTGAATGCGTATGTAATAATAATCGAGGTGATAACGCCAATCAACGCCCATTTTATTCCGGGGGCAGATGGGCTGGCTTTTTTTACTTCCATGAGATTATAGGTTTATTTTTTGTTTCCCTAAATTAACTAATATTTTATAAATCCGCTATGCCCCTCCAAATTTATTTGATGTGCCTGCTGGAAACTTCACCTTTTGTATTGGTTACAGTACAAATTAAAACAGGCCTTTCCGGGTGAGGAAAGGCCAGTAAAAGTCATATATACCTATTAATTATACCGATGTGCCGCCTGTTCTGGTGCTATAAATCTGTTGTTCATTTTTAAAAAATGCAGCAAAAATCAGGGCTAACACAAACAGAAATATAATAGTTATACCAAATGACTGAATTTGCTGCCCTATGGTGATGCTTTTTTCACCTTCTAAGGCCTTTTTCATATCGCTTATTTTAGCATCCACATCCTTGGCGTTTGTCGGGTTTTCTACCTTAAGTTTATTTAGCGCATTTATCATCGCAGTTTCAGTTTTCTGAACCATATCGGGCTCTATTATTTTCGCAAAAACATTGCCTTTAATAATGAACACTACCAGGTAGGAAGCAAAAAACATGATAAAGACACCTGTAGTAGCCTGCCGCACATTCCAGTACCCTCCTATCTTTTTTCTGAGACTCATGCAAAACAAAATGGCTATCCCTATTGGCAACACATACGAAAATAGCACCGATCCTACAGTTACTGTAACAGCCGTTTTTGCTACCAGTATCATAAAATAAAAATAAATGATACTTACAACCGATAGTACCGCCCCCAATATCAACCCGTTGATTAATCCTTGTACTTTTATTTTCTTGTTTATTTCTTCGCTCATGTTAATGTGTAATTCAGGCAACTGAACTGCCTATTGAAAATTGATCAGGATCTCTAAAACAGCCATATCAAAATCAGCTTCCAATGCGTTTTCGGCTATAATAGCCTTTGCCTCCGGCGATGGATCGATATTTTGAAAAAAGCACATTACCGGGTAAAACAGTTCGGCCAGTTCAGAATCTTCGGGCAAGCTGTTGGCTACATTTGCTATTTCTTCTACCGGGCTTTCCATCAATATCTGGTTAGCTATAATAGGCTCATAAATACGGTATTCGTCCTGAAACTCGTCTTCATCAACCAATAAAAACTCCTTCAGATAATCTTCCAGTTCGGGCTCAATATCCTCGTCTTCACACTCGTTAAGATACAAGAGCAGGTTTAACAGCTCGGTACCCCGGTCAAGCGTTTGTTCTTCAATATCTTCCCACTCCGGGGTATCCAGGTAATCCTCTTCCAGTTTTTTAACATCGGCGCTAAAAAAGTTGATCATCAACAGATCAAAAAACACCTCGCGCAACACCTCAACCTGTGGGTTATTGTCAAATACTTCGTCCAGAGCGTCAACCTTGGTCAGGAAATCTTCATCGGAAATAAAAACATCGCCGAAATCGCCGGTTAATACGGTTGCATCAAAGCTGTTATATTTAGAAAATGCCTCTAAGGCAGCCTGGAAGGCCGTTTCTATTTTTGGATCGATCATGTTTTTCTATTTAGATATTTGTTTGTTGTTATAGGTTAACAGCACTTTTCCTTTTAAAGTATCGCCAATAAAAGGCGAGTTTACTGATTTTGATACGTTGCTTTTGCTATTATACTCCCACTCCGCATCAATGTCAAACAGCACCAGGTTGGCCTTTTCACCTTCGGCTATTACAGGCACATCAACACCAAGTATCTCGCGCGGATTGATGGCCAGCTTTTCTACCAGCAATTCAACAGGCACACCTGCCTTAAGGGCCAGTGGCAATGCCGTTTGAAAGCCAACCATACCATAAGCCGCTACCTCAAACTCTACATCTTTAAATTCAATTTCGTGCGGGGTGTGTTGCGATACGATAGCATCAATGGTGCCATCTTTTAAGCCTTTTATAAGGGCTTTTACATCGTCTTTGGTACGTAAGGGTGGCTTTACCTTGTATTGGCTGTCAAAGCCCAATAAAGCTTCATCGGTAAGTATTAAATGGTGTGCCGCAACATCGCAGGTAACTTCAAGGCCTTTACGTTTGGCTTCCCTGATAAGCTCGACAGAGCGGGCTGTCGATATGGTACTGAAGTGTATTTTAGATACGGTGTATTCGGCCAGGTAAAGGTCGCGGGCAATCATCAGCTCTTCGGCAAGCGACGGGATCCCTTTCATTCCCAGCAAGGTACTAATTTCGCCTTCATTCACTTTGGCTTTGCCTGCTATCGCGGTATCTTCGGGGTATGAAAACACCATCGCATCAAAACCTTGCGCATACAGTAAAGCGCGTTCCATCAAACCGGCGTCCTGTACAGGGCGGTTACCGTCGGTAAAAGCTTTGGCGCCACTCAGGTACATATCATACATTTCGGCAAGGTCTTTCCCCTCGCGCTTGTGCGATATAGTGCCTAAGGGATAAACATCTACCAAATTCCCTCTCGACCGGTTAATGAGGTATTCAACCTCGGCTTTAGAGTGTACCGGGTTTGCAGTGTTAGGCATCATGGCCAGGCCAGTAAAGCCACCTGCGGCGGCGGCCTGTGTACCAGATTTAATATCTTCTTTGGTTTCCAATCCCAACTCGCCGATGTTGCAGTTTAAATCGAAAAAACCTGGTGATACATATTTGCCTTCGCCTTCAAACAACATGGCATCGGCTTCAATATCATCGGCAATGCGGGTAATAAGCCCGTTTTCAATTAAAATATCGGCAACTTGTTGGTGAAAGGGTGATCCGGGATCAAGGATAGTGGCAGATTTGATAAGCAAATTCATTAGCACTGCTTTAAGGGATTTTTGTTGATTAAACCGGCTGTTTTACCACCTGAACACCGGGTTTAAAATACCTGATGAGCACAATTTCGGCAGCCAGAAAAATCAATGCCAAAATTATACAAAGTTTCCATAATTGCGTGCCTAAATTTGCTTCGGCAACAATACCTTTTAAAGATGCGTTACCGCCTGTAATTAAGGCGCTTGACTTTGGCATAATTTGTTTTAACGTCCCGGCGTCAAGATAACTCATATCTGATTCGCTCCTGTTATCATTAAAAGCCAGTGTAGCCAGTGTGCTATCTTGCTTTTTCAAAGTGTAAATTCCGGGCTCATGCAATTGATCCGATATGTACAGCAACGTGCTCCCCTCCTGCTGCCTCACGTCAGGTACGGTGCTTTGGTCGCCCCTGGTCAATTTAAGCAATTGTTTCTCGGCAATTTGCACGGGCGGAATTTCTAAAGTTTCGTCCTGCCCCAAAGTGTAAAACAAAGGCAGGCCATGACCGCTCAGCAATGCAATCCTAAACAATACGGGTACAAAAAGTGCATGGCGTGGCAGGTTGCTAAATTCTTCATCCAACGGCACTGCAGCTACATACACCTTGCCCCTGCCGCTGTTATATCCGGCCCAAAAAGTTTGGCCACCGGTTAGCGTCATCAGGTTATCGGCAACGCCATGGGCAGCACTTAGCTGGAAATATTTTTTAGCAACAGGCAAATCGGGATTTTGAGGAAAACTTTCGAATACACCCTTAAATACAGGGCTTTGCCGGTTAAGGCCGGATACTTTGTTTGTTTCGGTAATTAGTTTTTCCGGGGAGGCCGCGTTCATCCCCTGCAGGAACGACCGGTAATTAGCAAGGTCGGCATTGGCTGAGGGGAAAACAACCAGTGTACCACCTTTGGAAACATAAGTTTTTAGCTGCTGCGCCAACCCGGTAGATATCGATTTAACATCGCTTACAACAATTATGGGATAAGTGCTCAATCCGGCGTAATCCACATTACCATCGGGCACATGTACGGTTTTGAAAAAGGAATCGGCTGCAAAAACAGCCTTCAGGTATAGGTTTGGCGTTCCTGCATCAATCAGTAACACCGGCATCTGTTGCGCCACGTTAAAACTGAAATAAAACCTGTTATCAAAGGTGATGGGGTTATCCTGTAATTGAACTTCGCCCTGTTGCCAGCCGGACTGTAAGCCCATAAACGATAAGGTATCGTTTTGTGCAGACCATGCCGCCAAGGTGTAGCTACCTAAAGCTTTTTGTGAACCGTTAATTAATACTTTTAAAGGAATTTTCTCCGCATTTTCATTGGCATAATTGTGCAGACGCACTACCAACTTTTCACTTTCGCCGGGCCGATGAACAGCGCTGAGCAACCAAACAGAATCAACCGCCACGTTGGGTAGGTTTCCGGCTTTCAGTTGAACGAAGCTGTACGCAACGCTGCTATCCGTTTTCAGTGGCTTAGCGGCCATGTTTTTTTGCAGATCGGATATAATATAGGCGGATTTTGCAGCTCCCGGCTGGGTTAACAGTAAATTTTGCTGCCTGCTTACTATTTGCTGTAAGCTGCGACTTTGGGGGCTGATCGTTACCTGGTCGACAGCGTCATTAAACTCATCGCGGCTGAGCAGACGTTGATGCTTGCCCTCAAAATCCTGCGTAAGCAGCTGAAAGCGATCATTTATATTATATGCGGATGCTATCTCTTTAGCTTTTTGCCTGGCATCATCCAGTAATGAACCCTCGCGGTTAAGGGTTTCCATGGAATATGAATTGTCTACAAAAACACTTACCACATTTTGCCTGCCTGCAATACCTGAATTTTGCCCGGGGATAAACGGCCTTGCAAATGCCAAAACCAAAAACGTTAATGCCAGCAGCCTCGATGCCAATATCAACCGCTCTTTCAAATTGCGGCGGGACGACTGCTGCTCCTGGATCTCCTTTAAAAACTGAACATTGCTAAAATTAACCTTCTGAAACTTACGAAAGTTAAACAGGTGAATAATTACCGGGATGGCTAACGTTAGCAATGCAAATAAAAAAGCCGGATAGATGAAGTGCATTTACAAATGTGCAGATTTCAGATTACAAATGTGCGGGAAGTATTTGAGGATTTGAAAATTTGAATATTTGAAAATGATATTTTGCAGATTTACAGATATACAATGTTTGAAAAAAGCATCAAAAAAATTGCCTCTGGCTATGAAACCGAGGCAATTACTTATTTCGCCGCTGGGGTGAGCTTGCGGCCCGTGGGCCATATGATTTCAGATGAACGGAAGCCAAAGGCTTCCAACAGACGCTCCCACGAGTTATGCTACGCTAACCTCACGGGAGATTGCCATTTTCAAATCCTCAAATTTTCAAATCCTCAAATAATTCTTTTACAGTTTCGGTTCATTATAAACCTGGAACTCGGCTATGCTTGGGGCTTCGTCGTAAGTTTGGATAGACATGCGCACTTTGTCGCCTTTTACCTGGGCAAAGCGGTTTACTTTAACGCGGCTAAGGTTTTCGCCTTCAAATAAAGTTTTCCAGGTGGTACCATCAAGGTATTCCAGTTTGTATTTTTTAATGTTTGGTTTACGTTCAAATATCACCACGGTATTAAAAGGCTGGCCAGGTTTTAAGGTAACTTCATACCAAGGATTTTTTACCCTTGGGTTTGATTGCCATACACTTCCAAAATCATCATCGTTGGCAAAATCCATAATTTCGGAGTCATCGCTCCAGCTTGAGTTGGCTGGTGCATGCTTGGCCAGGTTATGCGATACAATGGGTGGGCCTGTTTCGCCTAATTTGCCTACCGGGCCTTCATTTTTCCATAGCTGCCCTATTTGCTTTAAACCGGCGAGTGCGTTATCGTCCATCAAACCATCGGTATTTGGCGCTACGTTCAGGATAAAATTACAGCTGGCATTATTAAGCGGGATCAAGGTTTCGTTAACAAACTTATTTACATCGCGGATTGGCGTTGTTGGGAAATCTGTTTTCCAAAACCAGTTAGCCTGGATAGGCAAACAAGCCAAAGCCGGCATTTTATTGGTTTCTTTTGATAAACGCTGGCCGGCGCCCATTTCATAAGTTTTAATGTCGGTATAATATAAACCATCTCCCGGGTATTTGGCGCCGTTCAAATCCATCATCAGGCAGTTTGGCTGCAATGATTTTACCAGTTGATAGATTTCCTGGAAAGGAACATCGTCATAAGAGATCCTTGACCATGGTGCATCCCAGCCATCAATAATCAGTGCTTCTATTGGGCCGTAGTTAGTAAGCAACTCAGTGATCTGTTTTTTGATCATCTCGATATGCCTTGGCTGTATCATGTTGGGGCGCAGTTTGTGATGCGTATCCAAAATAGAATAATACAACATTACTTTTAACCCCTGGTCGCGAAAAGCCTTAACATACTCTTTAACAACATCCCGCTTTAAAGGGCTGTTCATTACATTATAATCGGTGCTTTTGGTATCCCAGATACAAAAGCCGCTGTGGTGCTTGGTTGTTAAGCAACCATAGCTCATATTAGCCGATTTTGCTGCTTTTGCCCATTGCACGCAATCTAGTTTTTTAGGGTTAAACTCCGATGCAGGTGTTTCAGGATCGGGCCAGTCGGCATTTTCGTAAGTCGGGATATTAAAGTGAATGAACATACCGAAGCGCAGGTCGACGAATTTTTGCTGCAATACCGACAATGGTTGCTGCGTTTTTGAAATGCCCTGGGCATTTACGTTGGTTACACTTAAAATAAGCGCACAACAAAAAACCAGCAACAGTTTTGTTTTGATAGTAATGTTAATCATAGCAGATAGAATGTTATATTAATTAAGGTGTTTGTAAACAGCTAAGTTTGTGAAAAACGGCCAACTAAAAATAAATTCATATTGGCATATTATTCAACTATATTAACACCTGCCCATCCTATACCCTGGTTAATTTAACCGGAGCCGTATGATAAGCATTCCATTGGCATACATAAACATTTTTATCCTCATCAACACACACATCATGCCCGTGCTGAAAAATGCGGCCTGGCGCTTGTAGAGTGGGCTGTAAAACACCGTTCTTGTACACAGGCGCGGCACCGCCAGGGTTTGAGATCACTTTATTTTCTTTATCCAATATGGTTACAAAGCCCGAGAAGTCAAACCTGTTGCCGCCGGCATCTTTGCTCCAGCAAACACCCGCGTAAATATTTTGGTCATCAATTACCGCCCGGCAAACGTACATACCCGGCATATCAATGCGTTTTATGAATTTACCATCCATTGTAAATATCTTAAAGCAGTTTTCCTCGCGAGAGGTACAAACCAGCGTTGGGTTATTCTTGTCCCGTGTATCTACCGTTATGCCGTGAGCATTCACCAGGTTATGATCTTTATTGGTGTTGTTATGCCCGCCAAAATGACGAATATACTGCCCCTTGCTATCGTAATGTATAATATAGTCAGACCCGTAGCCATCGGCCACATAAATATCGCCGTTGGGTGCTACCGCGGTTTCTGTTGGTTTAAAAGGCTCATTGTCTTTATAAACACCAATGGTGCGTGGGTGCCCGATAGCAAATATCAGCTTGCCATCAACCGTGGTTTTTAACACCTGCCCCGATTGACCGTACGAGTTACCTGTTTTATCAACCGCCCAGCCGCAATCGGTAAGCAGCAGAAAATCTTCGCCGCCTTCCTTGCTGATAGTTAGCCCATGGCCGCCCGGCAAAGCAGTACCCCAATAGTCAAGCAATTTGCCCGATTTATCAAAAATAAGGATGTTGTTTTGGGTATGATCGCCCAGCATAATTAACCGGCCTTTACTATCCTGAACCATTTCGTGGCAATTGGCCAGCGGGTGGCTGTTTACACTGATCTTGGCCCAGCCTTTATCGGCTTTGTAGGTATAGCCGCCCTGGCCTATAATTTGGTCGTCGGGTTTAAGGTCCTTATGTAGGATAGCAAAACTATTTACCGGTGCGGCGGCCACCAATGCCGAGGCAACAGCGGTGTTTTTTATAAAATCTCTTCTTTCCATAATGTAATAATAATATCAAGTAGTCAGTATCAAGTATCAAGGCAGCTGCGGAACGTGGCTACCTTTTCAATGGCTGTTCAATTGGTTAAAACAGTTCTAATATCCGATTTATTTTGGTATTTGTATATACAATTGAAAGATACTTTCGGGGCAGACGAACTACACCATGGTTTTCTTCCATTTTCCACGCTTAAACAATATATAAGCGGCTATGGTCAATCCAATTTCGGCAACGGGGATAGATATAAAAACGCCGGTTGGCCCCATGGCAAAATACTTAGCCAATAGATAAGCGAAAGGGATTTGGAATAACCAAAATGTAAAAACGTTAATTTTAGTCGGTGTCCAGGTATCGCCTGCACCATTAAACGCGCTGGTTAATACCATGCCTATTCCATAAATAATAAAGCCGCCGCTTAAAATTTGTAATGAACGTGTAGCCACTTTTTTTACGGCCTCATCATCGGTAAAAAACGAAGCAAATAAATGGCCACAGGTTAAAAACAAGACGCTTACGATACCTAAAAATACCACCGTATACTTTATCGTTTGAAATACCGATTGTTCCGCGCGGTCAACGTGCCCTGCGCCTAAATTTTGGCCAACCAATGTTGCTGCAGCATTGCTCAACCCCCACGCTGGCAGAAGGAAAAACATCATTAACCGTAGCGAAGTTTGATAACCTGCAGAGCCGTGGTCGCCGCCTGTTGTTGCAACCAATTGCGCCAAAAATATCCAGCTGCAACTGGCTATTACAAATTGTAAAATGCCCGGTGCAGCAATTTTAATAATCGCTTTAATTTGCTGCCAATCGGGTATAAAATAGCTAAGGCGAATTTTTAAAGCATTTTTGCCATTAAATAAATTATAAACCTGGTAAGTAACACCCAAACCACGGCCAATGCTGGTAGCTATGGCTGCGCCCGTTAAGCCAAAGGCCGGAATTGGCCCAAGCCCCCTGATAAAAATAGGACATAAAATAATGTTTGCAATATTAGCAATCCACAAACTACGCATGGCGATGGCGGCGTTGCCGGCGCCCCTAAAAATGCCGTTGATTAAAAACAGCAGTACAATAATGATACTGCCCCCCATCATAATGCGAACGAAGGGAGTACCATGATCTGCGGTTTCTGCCGAAGCGCCCATAATCAAAAGCAGGCCCCGGGCATGTAAAAAGCCAAAAATACTTATCCCCAGGTTAATAAGCACCGCTATGACGATGGTTTGCATCCCGGCTTTCGATGCGGCTTCCGGATTTTTTTCGCCTATGCGGCGGGCAACAACTGCTGTTGCAGCCATACTTAAACCTATGGCCAGCGAATATATTACGGTTAAAACAGATTCGGTTAAACCCACTGTTTGAATTGCATGACTGCTGTTTTTTAAATGGCCCACAAAATAAAGGTCGACCAGCGCAAAAACAGATTCCATAGCCATTTCCAGCATCATGGGGATAGCCAGCAAAACAATTGCCCTTTTTATACTGATGGATGTTAAATCAACCTCCTGACCCTTTATAGCCTGTTTTAAGACCGAGAAAAAAGAAGATACCTTACCCTTTGCAGTAAATGATTGTGACATAAATATAAGCTTGTGTTTTTTAGGGAGCGGCGTTTTATCTGAGACCCTGGATAGCAAATATAATGAAACCTTTGATTAGGCAAGTAGCGATTAAAAATCAATTTTAGCTTAGGGTATTACTCAAATAAAACATCCAGGCTTGCGAACCGTATACGCCCCCACCCCTTAATTGCCTGGTGGTAGCGCGTTGTATCGTTGATCGGTACTTCTGAATCACTTATCAGGCAGGGCAAAAATCATATTGATTATTTTTTTTAAAAGTACTTTGAAATGAAAAGTAAATTGATAATTTTGTCTTCACTCGAGGAGTACCGTTAAGTGAATGCATTTTAATTATTAAATGATAACGTTAACAAAGTTTAGATAATTTCAGATGGGTAAGCAAACTGATTCCTTTTACAACAGATTCTCATTCTTATATCCATTGGTAGATGTTTTCCTGAAACCACAAAAGAAAGTTTTATTTAACGAGGTCAACTTGCTGCACGAGGGTAATTTACTGGAGATTGGTGTTGGCAACGGCGCTCATTTCCATCGCTATAAAAAGCATAAGATAGTTGGTATCGATACATCAGCAGCAATGCTTGAAATCGCCCGCCAAAGGACCTATGAAAATATTACGGTTTTTAAGATGGATGGTAAATCACTGTTGTTTGATAATGAACAATTCGATTACGTTGTGCTCTCCCATGTAATTGCGGTAGTAGACGATCCGGAGCTATTATTGAAAGAAGTATTAAGGGTGTTGAAACCGCAGGGACGGGTATTTATTCTTAATCATTTTACACCCGATAACTGGTTCAAGTATATCGATAGTGCATTTGAGATGATTTCAAAGGTTCTCCACTTCAGATCTGTTTTTTATATTGATCAAATAGCGGCGATCAAAAAGTTTATCCTTTTAAAGGAGGTTCATCTGGGCTTAGCCTCCTATTTCAGACTTTTAATTTATCAGAAAAATTGAGAAAGAAGTATATTTTTATTTGCATATCGCTGCTCATCAGTTTGTTTATTTACCTGTTTTATCGAACAGACAGGACTGTTGTGAACGAAATCGTCATCCGGGTGATTTCACTCGCAACCTACACAAGGTTGAAGGCTTATATCGTGACAGTATTACCATTGAATAACATGGTAATTTACTCTTTACCCGAAGGGCTCTGGGTATTTTGTATTACGCTTACTTCGAAACCCTATTACATTACCCGGAATAATTGGCGAATTGACGGAATGTTTGTCCCGCTTATATTTTGTGTTAGTTTAGAAATACTTCAGCTCTTCCATATTGCCAATGGCCGGTTTGACTTTATGGACATTGGGGTTTCTGTTGTGTTTTGGTTATTAGGCAGTTATATTGTGAGTGATAAGTGCGAAAAACAGGATATTTTTACCCGGCCAAACTCAAAAACGATTGTTTGCCTGGCCAGTTATTGCATAGTCTATTTGGCACATGTTTTTAAATAGGATAAAAATTATATCCAACGTACATGAACAGAATTAAAAAACATCTGAAAAGCTATGTATATTCTATACGGGGAATATTGATGGCATTTAGATATGAACATAGCATGATCTTTCACCTTGCGGCTGGTATTGCCGTCCTCGCTGTAAACATATTACTGAAAGTCAGTCAGATAGAATGGCTCATTACACTGATGCTGATTGGTCTGGTCTGGATGGCGGAGATCTTCAATACAGCCATTGAAAAGTTAGCAGATAGGATTACAAAGGAGCAGGATCCGTTAATTGGACAGGTGAAAGATTTGGCTTCGGGGGCAGTGTTAATAATATGCTTTTTCGCTGTTTTATGTGCTATAATTATATACTTGCCTTATTTGTTAAAATAACCTGATGCAGTAATCGAGATAATGGGAAAATCGAAAGCTGAAAAAGATCTAATCAATAAATCATTCCCTTCCACAATCTGATAGTTTCAAATAGTCTTTACCTCGTTCCGAATCAAGTTGGTTAATATTGTCGAATATATTTAACCCCACCTTTCCAGTTCCGTGAGGCGCACAAAGTGTTTCTGTTATTAAAAACCCATTTTCTAATAGTAAAAAGCCCTTTTCTATGTCATCAGTGTACCAGATGAAATCTACAATTCGTTTGTCTTTAATATGCTTTAATTTATTCTCCCGAAACTCTACTTTGTAGGGTTTATATTCTATAGGGGACGAAAGTTCTTTCCCAAAGAAAACTCTTCGCAATTTATTTGTAAAACTATTCCGCTGCTTCTTAAACTTCGCAGCAATTTCGCCAATGGTCTTTCCTTCCTTGTTTACATAATAAACGGGGATGTCCGATATGTCTTTAAATATACTTTCTGCGGTTGCGGATACATTAGTTTTTAAATTCTCGTCTTCCGGGCCATAAGGAAAACTAAAAAAAGTTTCACCGTCAATTTCAATAAAACACTCGCCAATATCAAGTCCGCCAACTTCTATTTTAACTAACAAGCGGATGTCGGTGATTAGGTTGCCTATAATATCCTTTGTAGTCATTGAAAATCTTGGATGCTGCGGAAACGAATATAATAAATATAGGATAAGTTAACTGATCAATAAGCCCCCTATTCGGTCTTCAAACTTTTTATCGGGTTTGCCAATGCGGATTTTATGGACTGGAAGCTTACCGTTATTAATGTGATGAGTATAGCGCCAATAGCTGTAACGATAAATATCCACCAGGCAACATCGGTATGATACTGGTAATTACGCAGCCAGTTATGCATGAAATAATAAGCTAAAGGCGAGGCTATAATTATAGAGATAAACACCAATATGGCAAAGTCTTTGGATAGCAATTGCCACAGGGCGAATACAGAAGCGCCAAGCACCTTACGGATACCTATTTCCTTAACACGCTGTTCGGCCATGAATGATGCCATGCCAAACAGCCCGAGACAACTGATAAATATAGCCAGGCCGGCGAAGACAGTAGCCAGCTTACCTATGCGTTCTTCATCACCGAATTCTTTTTCATATTCCTGGTCAACAAAATGGTATTCAAATGGCTGTTCCGGGTTTTCGGTTTTTAACACTGAAGCAATGTTGTGAATGGCTTTGCCGGCGCTCATTTTCGGACTTATCTTTAGCAGTAAACAGCCTCCCGGCCATTTCGCCAAAAAATAAACCATAGGTTGCACCTGTGCATAAGGCGACCGGTTAATGATGTCTTTAGTTACCCCTACAATCTTAAACTGTTGGCCAAAAAAAGTTATGTGGTTTTCTGTCGGTTTTTTCATGGACATAAAATCGGCTGCTGCCTGGTTAATGAGCACCGCTGATGAATCGGAAAGGAATGACGGTGAGAAATCGCGGCCTGCGCTAAATTCCAAGCCAATGGTTTTGCCATAATCGTATGAAATATCCTCCTGGCCGAAATCGGCACTCAGATTAGTATCTTTTCCGGGCCATGCGATGCCGCCGGTAGTACCAGGGACTTTGTTAGGCGGAGCATCTGCTTCGGCCATTTCTGTTATTGTACCGTTGCTTGTAAGGGCGTGTTTTATCGCGTCAAAATGTTGATGGAGTTCGATAGTCCGGACAGGGATGGCAACCAATCCATCCTGGCTATAACCTATCGGGCGGTCTTTGGCAAAAAGTATCTGCCGGATAACCACGATGGTACCGATAATAAGCACAATAGAAACTATAAACTGAAGCACCACCAGTACTTTACGCGGCACCGCAGCCAGCCGCCCAACCCGAAACGCTCCCTTTAATACCTTCACAGGCTTAAATGACGACAGGTAGAGCGCCGGGTAACTGCCGCTGATAACAGCAGTGACCAAACTAAGGCCAATGCCGGCGAGCCAAAAGGCAGGGCTATTCCATGGAATAACTACCCGTTTACCGGCCAGTTCATTGAAGGCCGGGATACTTAATCTTGCCAGTAGTAAGGCGGCTAAAAATGCCATCAATACGCAAAGTAACGATTCGCCATAAAACTGGTATATCAACTGGCTGCGCGATGAACCAATAGCCTTGCGGATACCTACCTCGCGCGCGCGTTTCTCAGACCTGGCTGTACTTAAGTTCATGAAGTTAATACAGGCCAGCAATAGTACAAACACACCTACAATACCAAACAGCCACACATATTGTATTTCGCCGCCGGTGTTTTTTCCGTCTTTAAACTCGCTATATAAATGCCATTTACTCATTGGCTGCAGGAACAGCGCCTGTTTTGCTGAAGCTGCAACTGGTTTTAAATGCCGGAGCATTTCATCTCTGATTTTTAAAGATACTTTGTCAGGGTCGGCATTGTGAGCCAGTTGAACATATAAGTTAACAATGCCCGGGCCCCATGGCTCCCTCATTCCGCCCAAGCCTGCTTCATAGTGGCCCCATGAGCCAATAAAAGCCATACCGGCAAGTGTGGTATTTCCGGGCAGATCTGCATAAACGCCGGCTATTTTTAAATTATCTAATCCGGTCCACCTCAATTTTAACTTCAATACTTTACCCATGGGGTCCTCATTGCCGAAAAACACCTTCGCTGTAGATGCGGATATTAACATAGATGATGGATCTTTTATAGCATCGCCCCGGCCTTCGAGCATATGTAATGTGAACAGGTCCGGTCCACCAGCCTCCATAAAACAACCTGACTCAGTCAGTTTTTTGTCGCCTAAAGCCAGTATATAATCTCTCGGGAGTGTAGCCATTGCTACAGACTTAAGGTCGCTGCCATAATTTTTACGCAGCTCGGCTGCCAGGGGGTACGGTTGATGGAATGAGGTTTTTACTTCGCCATTAATGGTCACATTTTGCATTACCTGGGCTATATGGCGGTAATTATCGTGATACTTATTAAATGATACTTCATCCAAAATCCATAAACTGATGAGCATAACCACTGCTATGCCCACCGCAAGGCCACCTATATTAATAAGCGATAATACTTTATTGTTAATAAGGTTGCGCCAGGCAATTTTTAAATAATTCCTAATCATAGAATTGCGGTTTAATTTTACGGCAGCCCAATTTGGCGGGCTTCCTGAACGCAATAATACCGATGGGAAATGCGATGGGATGGCCAACTTATCATTTGGCAACTCTTTTTTCAGGCCGTTCTTGTATTCCGCCGGGGTTTTGCCGGTCATCTCTTTAAAAACGCGGTTGAACGTTCTTTGGGAATTAAACCCCGACTCGTAGGCGATCCCCAGCAATGTGAGCCGATTGTGAGCCGGTTCCCGCATCTTCCGGGCAATTTCACGAACCCTGAACTCATTAATAAAGTCGCTGAAGTTCTTGTCCATCCCCATATTAATAATCCGCGATAAATCGTGCGGATGGATCTTAAGTTTTACTGCCAGGGTGGTCAATGTCAGTTCGGCATCCTCGTAAAAACGGTTTGCGGCTACGGCTTCCTTTACCCTGCGGCTTTTTTCCTTTGCATCATATCTATCTGTTATTGGCGTGGCCGGTTGTATGCTGCTATCCAATTTTAGCATCACTTCGGCCGCCACGCCAATAAGCACAAAAGCAACGGTAAAACTCCAGGCATCATTAAACAGCCATAACATGCAAAGCAAGGCCAGCAGGTGTAAGGCCTTATCCAACCGGCGGAAAGCAAAGCGCGGCCTATCCATGAGCACCGGCTGCAAGCGGTTATAAAAATGCTGTATCAACCAGTGCGACAGGTACAAATAAATGACAACCGAAATGAGCACCAGCCAGTCTGGCATCCAATACGCAACCAGCAAAGGGCAAAAATGTAGTATATCCTTTCGGGCAAATCGCAGGTTTGGCAACGTCATCCGCCGCACATAAAAATACAACAGCGGCCCCAGCGCCGGTAAAAAAACCGGCGAAAGCCCGCCAGTCTTCAGTACAATTACAAGTAAAGCGGCACTTAAGAACAGGTTAGCTGCCTGGCCTTCCCTTTTTGCAAATGCTAAAAGCAGCGCAAGCGTAAACCCCGAAAACAGGGTTGCCATGGCCGCCACATGGTACAGGTTAATATGGAATATATCAGGATTCAAATTGCCCAAGGGTTATTTCAAATGTACGATATATTGATATATGGAAATTATGTAGTGATAAATATCAATTGCCGTAATGGAAGCCAATATAGGTGGTTCGTTTTTGAAATTGGTCGGGCGAATTAGTGATTTCGACTGTTTTTTGGATAGTTGCGTATAAGTACATCAAATAAAAAAGCTGCTCAGTAGCCAAAAAGGGAGATTCTCCGGACACTTATTGGCGTTTGGAGGGACATTAGAGCCGGTTTTAATGGCTATTGCAGCTAATCCTCAGCAATGTTTATTTTTGCTAAAATCACGATTAAAAAGTACCTTGTTATTTCGCTCAATATAGTCGCCCGATATAATCAAATATGGATGATTAGGCGAATACCCTGCGCTGCGGCTTCTTACAATTATTTTGTTGTTAACTTTCAGGCTGTTTAACTGCTAAAAATCCTTAGGAATAAATTGCATCATGTATTCTTCGCCATCAAATGGGACCTAAACATAGAATGCGCCCGTCAAAACTTCATTCAGAGCGTAAACTCTTCACCGGATTACTGACGGCTGCTTTGATGGCCTGGAAGCATACCGTCAGCAACGCTACACCTATAATTGCCACGCAGGATATGCCAAAAACCCACCATTCAATATTTATCCTGTATGCATAGCCCTGCAGCCATTTATTCATTAACCACCACGTTATTGGAGTTGAAATGAGAAAAGCTACTACAACAAGCCTTAAAAAATCTTTAGAAATAAGGCTGATGATAGTTGAAACCGACGCGCCTAACACTTTGCGTATGCCAATTTCTTTGGTGCGGTTAACAATCGCGAGCGCCGAAAGCCCCAGCAGGCCAAGGCATCCCAGGAAAATGGCAATGCCGCCTGCCCAGCCAATGATACTGCTTAATCTTGTTTCGGCTTTATAGAAGCGGTTAATATCATCGTCCAGAAAATTATATTGTAACGGGTAATCGGGCACAATTTTTTTCCACGCGGAATGTATAGCAGCCAAAGCTTTTGAAGGATCGCCTGGCTGCAGGCGCACATAAATAAAACCAGGACTTTCCCCGCCCCGGGCAAACTGGTGAAACAACACCGGTTGCACCCGATCAGTAAGGGCCTCGTAATTAAAATCGCGTACAACGCCTATCACCGTCGGGTTTTTAAAGCTGTCCTTGCCATAGCCTTCCAATTGGCGGCCAACGCAGTTTTCGGGCTGCCATCCCAATTCGTGCATCATAGATTCATTAATGATCACAGCGTTCACGGTATCTGAAGCAATTGCCCGGTCGAAATTTCTTCCTGCAAGCAGGTGCATCCCCAGGGTAGGTATGTAGTCGGGATCGATATGAAAGTTCTTTGTATTTATCGATTTACCCTGGTAGCTAAAGTCTCTGAAACCCGTCCCTTCATGCTCACCAAGACCATTGTCGGCACTGGCCAAACCCGAAATGCCGGGCTGACCGGAAAGTTCCTGTTTGAAAAGCGGTATTAAGTGTTTCGAGCCCGACACCCACAACGTCTCTAAACCAAGCACATTCGCTTTATCAAAGCCAGGATTTTTTGATTCCATGTAATTTAATTGCTGCATAATAATTATTGCCGAAACAATAAGCGTAGCCGAAAGAACAAACTGAAAAGTTACCAATGCCTTTGTGAAAAAATTGGCCCCGCCTATTTTTATTTTAGCCTTCAATACGTCAACCGTATTAAAGCCCGACAATACCAAAGCAGGGTAGCTTCCGGAAAGCAGGCCAACAACCAGCACCAAGCCAGCTATGAGGCCAGTTAACTGCGGGAATTGCGCGAAAGAGAAACTCAGCTCCCTTCCGGATAGTTGATTAAAGAAAGGTAAAAGCAGGTATACAAGTACCAGGCCTACCATCGTCGAAAAAAAAGAAAGCAATAATGATTCTGTCAAAAACTGAATTACCAAAGCTTTCCTGGTGCCGCCGGTAACTTTCCTGACGCCGACTTCCTTTGCCCTGCTTGCCGAACGGCCTATAGAAAGGGTGGTGAAATTGATACAGGCTATTAATAAAACACCGGCAGCGATACTAAGTAGCATCCAAATTGATTTTGGGTCGACAGGCGGAATCTTAACCCCCATCAGTTCCGGACTGGTATGCACATCCCTTATTGGCACCAGGTTATACCCACCTAATTTTTCGTCTGGAAAATGCCTGTGCCAGAAACTGGTCAACAACTTGTTATCATTCGCCAATGTGCTTCCGGGTTTTAGCTGAACAAGGGTCATAAACGAATTCATCCACCAGTCGTGGGTAGCCATTTTGCCCGACGTAGTGTTAGCAAAACAATCAAAGTTGATGAGCATGCTGTATTGGAACGAAGAATTGGATGGCAGATTTTCGGCTATTGCTGTAACTATAAAGGTTTCAAACACATTCCCAATCTTTACCTGTACCGATTCGCCAATGGCATTTACTTTACCAAACAATTTTTCAGCAGTGTTTTCAGTTAATACCATGCTGTGCAAACCATTGATGGCCGATTTGGCATTCCCGTATTTAAATTTAAACGAAAAAATATTGAAGAACGACGTGTCGGCATAGGCGATATTTTCCCGCCTCCCCTCGTTTTTTACTTTTACGAATGTTTCATAGGGCTGTATATAACGAACATAACGCTCTACTCCCGGTAACTCCTGTTTCATGGCAGGCCCAAGGGGCATCGGGGTATAAATCACTCCCTGAAGCGCTTTTATGTTTTGCTTTGCATTTCCGTCCAAAACAAGATAGGTGTTAGGAGCATTTTTATGGAAACCATCAAAGCTAAATTCATTAATGGCATACAACATGAACAGGCTGAAACAGGCAATGCCTACAGACAATCCAAATATGTTGATGAAAGACAACGTTTTTTGTTTTGCCAATGCGCGCCAGGCGATTTTTAAATAATTCCTAATCATATAACTGCGGTTTAATTTTACCGGAGCCCAATTTGGCGGGCTTCCTGAACGCAATATTACCGACGATAGGTGTGTTGGGATGGCCAACTTATCATTTGGCAACTCTTTTTTCAGACTGTTCTTGTATTCTGCCGGGGTTTTGCCGGTCATCTCTTTAAAAACGCGATTGAACGTTCTTTGGGAATTAAACCCCGACTCGTAGGCAATTCCCAGCAGTGTGAGATGCCCGTTGGCGGGGTCGCTCATTTTCCGGGCAGTTTCACGAACCCTGAACTCATTAATAAAGTCGTTAAAGTTCTTTTCCAACCCCACGTTAATAATCCGCGATAAATCGTGCGGGTGGATATTCAGCTTTGCTGCCAGGGTTGTCAATGTCAATTCGGCATCTTCGTAAAAACGGTTTGCGGCTACAGCTTCCTTTACCCTCCGGCTTTTTTCCTTTGCATCATATCTATCTGTTACCGGCGTGGCCAGTTGTATGCTGCTATCCAATTTTAGTATCACTTCGGCGGCCACGCCAATAAGCACAAAAGCAACGGCAAAACTCAATACATCATTAAATAGCCATAACATGCAAAGCAAGGCGAGCAGGTGCAAGGCCTTATCCAACCGGCGGAAAGCAAAACGCGGCCTATCCATGAGCACCGGCTGCAGGCGGTTATAAAAATGCTGTATCAACCGGTGCGACAGGTACAAATAAATAACAACCGAAATTAACACCAGCCAGCCCGGCATCCAATAAGTAACCAGCAAAGGGCAAAAATGCAGCATATCCTTTCGGCCAAATTGTAGGTTTGGCAACGTCATCAGCCGCACATAAAAATACAACAGCGGCCCCAGCGCCGGTAAAAAAACCGGCGAAAGCCCGCCGGTCTTCAGTACAATTACAACCAAAGCGCCGCTTAAAAACTGGTTAGCTGCCTGGCCTTCCCTTTTTGCGGACGCTAAAAGCAGCGCAAGTGTAACCCCCGAAAACAGGGTTGCCATGGCGGCCACATGGTAAAGATTAATATGGAATATGTCAGGATTCAAGTTGCCCAAGGGTTATTTCAAATGTACGATATATTGATATATGGAAAATTATGTGGTGATAAATATCTATTGCCGTAATGGAAGCCAATATAGGTGGTTCGTTTAGCCTGTAGTCGGTATTATCACCGCATCACTTCCAGTTGGCCTTACGGAAGCCCGGTATTATACAGATTTGCAACTAAAGCATATGTAAAATACATGCTTTGGCTGGTGCGGTGATAACGTCAGCCAGAAGCTGAAGTGTTTCGTGGAGCCGGAGGGAATGAATTAGAACCAAATCGTTATCTATTACCCGAAAATGAGAGGTTTTTGCTTTTGATCAATGATTTACTTGATGCAATTGAAGCGATGAAAGAACATTCTATATAAATTTATTACTAATTTAGAGGCAAGCGTTAGGTTTTTTATGTTATTATTCTGATAGTATTATTTTGAAATACACCATAATTTGCGTTTTTGCCTTGGTTGCTATAACTGCATGCAGGCAGCATACAAACAAAGCGGTAGAAAATAATATTAAGCACACCAAAACCCAGTTGATATCTAAAATTAAAAAGGATACGGTCATTAAAAAGATCTACCCTTTGACTGATAGCGGCCAGTTAATGCTACATTTGGATAGCCTGCCCAAGCCTTCGTTTCCTTATCCATCTGAAGGGGGAAGCTCCCAACCATCGGTTACTATCAGTTTGGCCGCATTTAAAAATAAAAAATTGTTTAATATTCCTTTAAAGCTGATACCAACAGAACTTGGTGCCGGTTTTTTAGATAATTATGAGGACCTGAGAGATGATGGAACTTTGCCCGATAGCATTGTTGTTACCTTTAACTTAGTCGATACCGTTACCTACAAGACCGAAGGAGTTTTAGTAGCAACAACTCCAAAATTTGTTGTTATTGATATTGGCGGCATTTTAGTAACCCTATCTTACAATGTTGAGGTCATTGACGCCATACATACACAAACTGGTGCGGGCAATAATCATTGGCAAATATTTCGGACTACAACTATTTATAAGAACCTTACAATGGTACTTCATCATTCATGGAGCGTTGAAACAGAAAGGCGGGGGCACTTTGAATATGAAAATGAAGATGAGCATTGGTGTATTGATGAAAATGGTCATATAAAAAAACAACATCTCATATCTCTAAAAAAGAAACATAGATAAAGAGCTCCAACCACTTTTCAAGTATTGTCATTAACAAAAAACCGTAAGTTAAACATATGTTTAACTTACGGTAAGTAATTTCGTGGAGCCGGAGGGATTCGAACCCTCGTCCAAACATGGTATAAGGTAAGCTTTCTACATGCTTAGCTTCTGTTTAATTGTCGGGAACAGGAAGGTCAGTCGCTTACCTGTACCGTGTTCCGTAGGTGCTTTATCTCGCCCGCTTGTCACACCCCAAGCAGGCCAGTTTCATTTGTCGATGCCCCTGATGCCGATCCAATGAAACGCAGAACCGGCGGGACAAAAGCTATGCTAATTCTAAATTAGGCAGCTAAGGCGTAGTTATTTTCGCCATTTGTAAGTTTGAGCGTTCAGATTAAAGCGCTAATTCACCCAACGCGCTGCATGCTTACCTACTTATCTCCATCCTGTCAATTCCGGTCGACCCCATTTTTTGAGTTCGCAATTTGCCGGTGGCAGTTTGCAGTTAAGGGTACAAAGGTAGTTAAAAAGTTGGCAGTTTTGAGTTAGCAGTTTGCAATATTTATATACTCATTGCTATTTTTTGCACACAAATCAACCATTATAAACTACACGCTCGCCATTTACAGTTGCAAAACCCTTATTCACGGCAATATCAATGCCACTTAGCATCGCGCTTTCTACATTGGCGCCAATCCGGGCAAAACCAAACAACTTCGCTCCTTCCCTTACCAGGTCGGCCCGGGCCAGGCTTACCTGGTTATGAAGAATTTCGCGGATAGCATTTGCTACCTCTTCAGGCGGCAGGTCATCAGCATCCCGTTTATCGGCGTCGGTTTTGGCTATGCGGTAGATGTTATATTTCTCAGGACTTTGGTCTGCTTTCCAGAAATAAACATTGCCCCCTGCCGTTTTGGTTTGGGTAAGGTTCATCTGGTCAAATACCCCATCAAGGTGATTAACAAACCGTGCTGTTACCCGGTTAATTCCCCATGCTGCCAGAACCCGCCTGATGAGCAGATCCTTGCTAATCGGCGATTCGGTTTGCAGCACATTAAATACCTGCGTTTTTAGCTTGCCACGGTTATGCTGCATAATAAAATCATCGGCCGTTAGGGTATGAACAGTATCTAAGTGGCTAACCTCATATTCCTCGGCAACTTTTGAAACAGCCGGGGCTGCCGGCCGGGCTTGCGTTTCCGCGAAAGTTTGGTTGAACGATGGTTTGTTGTTTAAATCTTCGGGGCGCGGCGGTACCGGCTTAGCTTTTTCCGTTACAGCCGGTTCGGCGGCATTCTTTTTACTTTCTTCTGCCTTGGTAACGGCATCCATTATGCCGCTGATAACCTTGTCCGGCTTCTCCCACCATTCTGTCGACCAGATCTTGTGCACATTCCATCCTAATGACTTTAACACGTCAACCTGCACTATCTCCCTGTCGCGCGAGGTGGTTGCCGCATGATAGTTTTTACCATCGGTTAAAACGCCCAAAATATATGCCGATGGATTTTCCTTATCCACAATGCCAAGGTCAATCCTGAAATCAGAACACCCTATCTGGCTGTGTACTTCATAACCATGTTTACGAACCGATTCGGCTATGCTCAGCTCAAACCCGCCATCTTCTTTTTGTTTTACCGATGCGCGTGGCGGCAAAGCGCCTTTCCCTTTTTCGGCATAGGCTAAAAAAGCTTTTAAGCCTGCTACGCCCTCAGAGGATGTGCGGTTAAGGTCTATCTGATCTGACCTTAAAGTTGAAAATACTTTCATCTCGTACCTTGCTCTTGATACGGCTACATTCAGCCTCCTCCAGCCGCCATCGCGGTTTACCGGGCCAAAGTTCAGGCTTACTTTTCCTTTCTCGTCAGGCCCGTAGCCAATAGAAAACAGGATTACATCGCGTTCATCACCCTGTACGTTCTCCAGGTTTTTAATAAACAGGGGTTCGCCGGTTTCCAGGGCAATCTTTTCCAGGTCGGGCCTAAGTACAAAAACCTCTGTTAGCATATCATCAATCAGCAGTTGCTGCACCGAGCTAAAGGTTACAATACCAATGCTCCTTTTGGCCAGCAACGGATCTGACAATCGCTTAATCACCTCATCAACAATTGCTTTGGCTTCGTATTTATTTTGCCTGCTCTTGCCTTTATCGTAATGCCCCTCTACAGGCACAAAACTTACTTTGCTGGTAATGTCATCTGTTGATGGAAAGGTAAGCAGCTTGTTATCATAATACTTGGCGTTGCTAAACGCAATTAAGCTTTCGTGCTTGCTCCTGTAGTGCCACAACAGGTGTTGTGATGGCATGGATAGCGCGAGGCAATCGTCCAGGATGCTCTCCAGGTCTTCCTTCTCCACATTGTCCTCATCAAAGTTATTGGTGGCAAAAAAGCTGGTCGGCGGCATTTGTTTAGGGTCGCCAACTACTATTACGTTGGTACCGCGGGCAATGGCGCCAACTGCTTCGCACGTTGGCAACTGTGATGCTTCATCAAATATCACCAGGTCAAACTTAGGGTTCCCGGCATCAAAATACTGGGCTACCGATATCGGGCTCATCAGCATGCAAGGTGCCAGTCGGTGCAATAAATTAGGAATGCCATCAAATATTTTGCGGATAGACATAGCCCGCCCGTTATTCCTGATCACCCGCTGCAACATACCAATTTCCGAACTCTGCGAAGCCTCCTGCGTAAACGACGGGATGTTCGCTGCCAGCCTTGCATACAACTCCTGCCGGGTAAGCATTTCAAACTTACTGCTCACCTCGCGAAACTTTCTTATTTTTTCGCCGAACAGGCCGCTGTTAAAACCGGCCAGCTCGGGGTGTAGGCTTAATATATATTCGGCGGCCGAGCGGTAAAATCCTTTTTGAAACTGCCTCACCAGGTCGGCATTTGCCATATTGCCTTTTTCGTACGCGGTAAGCAAGGGGGCTAATCCTGCTGCCAGGGCTTTGTCCCGTGTCAATGTCCAGTTATACCAATCTTTCAATTCGTCAAGGTGTTGCACCCACTTAACGGCCTCATCAATCAGGTCGGCAGTATAATCGCCGGTAACAACAGGCAGCGTGGCAAAGTTTATGCCCAACAGTTGTTGAATTTGCTCTTCGGTAGTGGCCACTTGTTGTGCCGTAGCCGGCAAGCCGCTCAACGCGCCGGAGTTTTGGATGATAAACGTCCTGCTGCCTTCGGCAAACTCGCGCGATAATGTCGCCCGCCATTCCCTTAACTGGGTTGCACCTACAAGCGTTCCTGCGGCGCGGTTAATATGGATAACGGCATCGCTTATACGGATTAACGCGTCCCAGTCGGGATCGCCATTTTTCCATAAAAAGCCGAGCAGGCCAGGTAAAAAAGAGGCTTTGTCAATCACGTCCTGTTCTGCCCGGAAGGCTATCACCTGCTGCAAGTCCTGAACTATAGCCGATTTATCAATTTGCCCTGTGGCCGAAAGCGCGCGCATGTTTTTAACAATTGCCCGCTGGCCCAGCCACCGTGGTAAAAACCATTTACCGTCGGCAATATTCCATTCAGATAAAATTCTTTGGGCTGGTATAGCTAAAACCTCCTTTTGGTACCGGCCAAGCAAGGCCGAACGTAGTTTATCGCGCTGTTGCCCGTGGGCCGCAATCCCTACCACCTGAGCAAAAGTTTGCTCCAGGAAATCGGCCTGCAGCAATGAAGCCGGGATATCGGGCAAGTCAAGCAATAAGCTTACCAGGGTATGTAATGATTGCTGCTGCTCCTTGCTTTTAACCAACCCGTTTATTTTCAGCAACCTGCTTACACCAACAAGCTGGCTTTGGTATTTGCTTAAAAGGTCAAGCAATTGTTCTATCAATTGGCCGGCGTCTTGCTTTACCTGGTTATTATACTGCTGCAAATGCATGTATTGCAGGGCATGGTTTGCCGGTTGCCCTATCACTGCACCGGCTACCTGTAATTCTTCGGCCACATCGTGCCAGGCAGTTAGCTTTGCGGGGCTTAGCTGTGCTATTGCGCCTGCTGCAAAATATACCTTGTCCTCCCCTTTTTCAAAACGGCTGTAGCTGCTAAACAAATCAAACAACGAATAACCGAACGGATATTTTTTGTGCAGCACTTCAACATAAGTATTCAACTCATTTCGCAGGGCAAACAGGCGGTCGGCCTCGTCGCGGTGGCTTTCGGGGGCGGCTTTGCGGGCTACCTCGGTAGCTGCTTTCAGTTGCTCCAACACTGCTGTTTTTTTTGATTTGTTGGAATGCAGCTCGAGGCAAAAATCACCTATACCTATTGATTCCAGCCTGTCTTCTACCACCTCAAGAGCGGCTTTTTTTGCAGCTACAAAAAGCACCCGCTTCCCGGCGTATAACGCATTGGCTATAATATTGGTAATAGTTTGCGATTTTCCCGTTCCCGGGGGACCGTGCAGCACAAAGCTTTTTTCCTGGCCCGAACTTACAATGGCCTGCAACTGCGATGAATCGGTACTGATGGGGAGTGCGATATTTGCCGGGTGCAGCTGGCTATCCTGTATCAGCGATACATCGGCATTTTCCTGTGCCTGCCACTCCAGCTTACCCGATACCAGGCTGGCTACCACCTTATTGCGATAAAGATGATCGGCATTGTTATGAATATCGTTCCAGAGAATAAACTTACTGAACGAAAATGTACCCAGCACTGCCTGTTCCTCTACATCCCATCTTGATTTGGCCATTATGGCCTGCCGTACAATGTTAAATATCAGCTTTACATCTACCCCGCTTTCGTCCTTAGGCAATGTATCCAGGCCGCCAATGGTGATGCCAAAATCCTGCCGTATCATCTCCAGTAAGGTAATGTTCACCATGGTTTCCTCGTCGCGGCTACGAATTACATAGCCTTTTTGAGCCGATTTACGAATGATCTCGACCGGAATCAGTAAAACAGGGGCATACCTTGGCCGCTCGCTGGCATCAGTTTCGTACCATCTTAACAAGCCCAGGCCGATATAAAGGGTGTTAGCTCCATTCTCCTCGATGGATAGCCGCGAGGCACGGAATAAACTGGTAAGGCCGTTGGTTAGCTCCGGCTCGGGCAAAAAGCTACGGATACGTTTTTGACTCAGCTCGTGCTGTATCAGCTCGGCAATCGGGTCCGATTGATGCAGCGCCTGGTACATGCCGGCATCACGCAGCGAATTGTCCCAATCGGCCGGCCTTGGCAACACCTGGAATTCCTGCCCATCGGCCAGGGCATCTTCCAGTTTGCCTACGTTCACGGTCATAAACTGTACTACACTTTTGGTTATCCGTATATTGAGGAGGCTGTTACGCAACGTAAGGTCAAGTAATTTACGTTCCCAGAGGCGTTGCTTGGAAATCTCGATATGATCGACATTTTTTAGTTTTTGCCCGGCGTAAATTTCTTCGGGCGGGGCGTTGCCCCGCTCCTGGCGGCTTTCTTCAATAATCTCCCAGCCTGCAGCGGTTTGTACCCGCAAGGGCAGTGGTCGTATCCCGCTAAAACGGGCACGCTTAATATCTATAAACAATATAAATTCGCTGGCGTTCAGCATTTTTTGCCCGGCCGATGCCGCAGCCGAATCAAACGAGGTATTGTTGCCGGCATTCATGCAGGTAGCTTCTACAATGGCTATCTCGCTTATACCATCCGCCGTACGTTTGGTAATCAACGATGGATCGTCATTCACAGCATCGGCAAATGATTCGTCAACCAGCCAGCCGCCGGCAAAGGCGTGCCCTTTCACTATAATAATAATCGGATGGATCCCAACAGCCTCCATACAGGCAGCATATAACAATGATAGGTCGAGGCAATTGGCCAGCCTGTTGGCAAATATGGCATCACAAAGCCGGATGCGCTGGCCGCTTTCTTCAAAGCTGGCAGGTACGGTACAATATATCAGTTGCTGCTCGGCAATGGCCTCGTAAATGGCGGCCATTTGCTTACGTACCCTATCGGGACTGCGGCTTTGGTAATCATCAAATGATGGGTTATCCGTCCAGCTTTGTAAAATAGCAGACGCCCGGCGAAGGATCTTTGGAATTTCCGGGTGATTGGGCGTTACAAAAGCCGCCAGCATCTCGGGCAGCAAGCCCAGCCCGTTCCATTGGTCGTAAGCAAGCAGTTCTATCGGGCGATTTTCTGATAACAATAATTCTTCGCCGTTACGGATAATAATATTTATGAAGCCCGATACCTTCTCGGTCAGTTCGGCAAGGTATTGAGCCGATAGGTTGAGTTGGATAGCCCCCGTTTCATAGGCATCGCCTTGTTTTACATACCCGTAAAACCTTTTCCATGAAGGGGCAAAAGCCGGTTCAACAGCAATTTCAACTTCCAGGGCATTCCAATCGGCACCTGTGGTGTTGTTAATTACCAGCGACCGGATTACCGGCACATGGTTTTGTTGAAGGGCGAAATTGATTACAGGGGTATATGTAAGGTTGATATCTGTTGCTGTTAAAATACGCGTGCTCATATTAGTTGAAAAGATAGATATTTATTTTTATCTGTTCCATATTAAACGCTGCGAATGTGTTTTTTTAATATACGTAGCTAAAATATGGGTATTGGCTTTGAACGCTGGCTACGACTCACCCCGGCTATGCTACGCTGGCCGACCCTCTCTCCGGCTTACGCCGCATAGAGGGTGAAGCTCATTTTTTATTTTTTGGCCCCTCTATGCGCGAAGCGGAGAGAGGGGCAGACGGGCGTAGCCTCGTCGGGGTGAGTCGACTCGCCGCCATGCGATAAACGTCATTTTCCCCTTCGGAATTTCGCGAAATTTTAACACTCAGCATGACAGTCTTTTTTTGAATGTCACTTCCCCTTCAGAATACGCGAATTTTATAACTCGAAATGACAATTTTTCGTTTATTGATACGCCTCTAAAAACCATGTACGCACAGTAACCTCCCCGAGTATTTAGCTACACCTCGAATTTTACCTTTCTTAAAAAGCAACCATTTACCCTTTTTTAGAGTAATGACTAATAAAATCAACTATATCTTAAATTAAAACCTATGAAAAATTACAAGTTACCTCATGCAATCATTGCTGTGTTTGTAAGCATTGTGCTGTTGGGCTCCTCATGCAGTAAAAGTTCAAACCGGATTATACCAACACCGGAATTAACCGGGGTGGTGCTGACCGATAACGCCACCTTCGGCAAATTACTTACAGATAACAACGGATTCTCGCTTTATTTTTTCTCTAAAGACGTAAGCGGCGCCTCGGCCTGTGTTGACGGATGCGCCACAACCTGGCCAGTATTTTACAAAGCAGGGTTGACCATTGGAGCTGGCCTGACATCATCAGATTTTGGTGTGATTGACAGGCCCGACGGCAGTAAACAAAGTACGTTTAAAGGCTGGCCCTTATATTATTACAGCAAAGACCTTAAAGCCGGCGATACCAATGGCGACAAGGTTGCCAACCTTTGGGCTATAGCCAAAGCAGATTACACCATTATGTTTGGCAACGCCCAGCTTATTGGCTTAGATAAAGCCCAGTACAATGATCAGGGTATAGCAGGCACCGGGGCATCGCAATTTATAACTGATGACAGGGGGCTTACATTGTACATGTTTAGCAAAGATGCATCCAGCAAAAACAACTTTACCAAAGCCGATTTTAGCAACAACGCTGCATGGCCCGTTTTTGAGGTTACCGGGGTAGCCAGCATCCCCTCAATTTTTGACAAAAGCCAGTTTACCACTATTAACGTATTCGGAAAAACACAGCTTGTTTATAAAGGGCATCCGCTATACCATTTTGGACAGGATGCCGCAACACGGGGCAATACCAACGGCGTAAGCTTCCCGGTACCTGGTAGTGCCATATGGAAGGTAACCAACAGTACAACCGTGGCTTTATAAATTGACAAAAAACATTTTAACCGGGCGGGTGATATTGATCACTCGTCCGGTTTTATATTTTCCAGGTTGATTACAATTTCAGTTCGCCCCAACCCTGCCGGTAAGTACGGCGAATGTATTGGTTGGCGGGTTCAAAGTTGGTTACACGCATGTTTTCGCCATCCCAATTCAAACCCGTGTACCTGCCGCTGAATTTGTAGCCCTCCATATTGCCATAAACGGGATCGTTCCGTTTTATTTTCTCGCGCAGGTTAAAGGTGCGTAGCAGCAGGTTGCCCATCAGTACCGTTTCGGTGAGCGGCCCTGCATATCCAACAAAAGGCGAATCCACCTCCATTTTTCCGTAACCTGCTATACTGGCATCAACCCATTGCCACCAATGGCCATCCATCCCACCGGCAACGCGCGGATATTTTTCGGGCACGTTTACATCTTTGTTTAGCGCCAGCGGCAGCAGTCGGGGGTGACTGCCGCCCCACCCGCAGGAAACTTTCCCTTTGGTGCCTATAAATAATGTACAGCCTTCAAAATCATTTTCGCCGGGAAAATCTCCCAACGCTTCATTCATGTTTAAAGCAGGGTCAAGCTCGTTAAGGCGTTCGGGCGTTATGCCGCCATCCATCCAATGCAGATCGAGGTTTTTACCGTTTTGCTGCTTAAATTTAAACTTGATTGAACTGGATACCGGCCCGCTTTCGGGATAAATACCTTCTTTAAAAATGCCGCTGTAAACGGTGCTGGCGCTGCCCGAAACTTCGGTTGGGTAACCCAGGCCAAGCAGTTTAAAAGGCGGCCCCATAATGTGGCAGCCCATATCGCCCAACGCGCCGGTGCCAAACTCCCACCAGCCGCGCCAGTTAAAGGGCACCAGGTTATCAATATAGCTGGTTTGCCTTGCAGTACCCAGCCACAAATCCCATTTGAGTTCTTTAGGAATTGGCGGGCTTGTTTTTGGCCAGGAAATACCTTGCGGCCAAACCGGCCTGTCGGTCCAGCAATATACCTTCTCAATATCGCCTATCAGGCCGGCTTCAAACCATTCGCGCATGGTGCGCATACCATCGCATGATGCACCCTGGTCGCCCATTTGGGTTACCACCTGGTATTTTTCAGAAGCCTGGGTTAATATGCGGGCTTCGTAAATATCATGTGTTAATGGCTTTTGCAGGTACAAATGTTTTTTGAGCTGCATAGCGCTCAGCCCAACCAAAGCGTGGTTATGATCGGGTATGGCCACGGTTACGGCATCGAAGTTTTTATGCTGTTTATCAAACAACTCGCGCCAGTCATGATAATAAGGCGCTTTCGGAAACTCTTTGCGGCGTGGCGCGGCCTGCCTGTCGTCAACATCGCATAAAAAGGCTATAACGGCATTCTTTTTAGGCGCGGTAGCAAAATGCTTAATATCGTTCTCGGCCTCGCCGCCGCATCCTATTGCAGCAATATACAGCTTGTCGCTTGGTGCCGTGTAACCTTTGCCACCCAACACAAAACGGGGTACGATATAAAAACCTGCGGTGGCTATAGCGGCTTTTTTTATAAAGTCGGCCCGGCTTATGCCATTGTTATTTTTTGTTTCATCCGATTGCTCCATGGTTATTATTTATGCAATGGTTTAACAGCTACTTCCTTAAAAAACACCACATCGTCATCGCCATGGTTTTGCAAGCCTATGTAGCCCTCATTAGGGCGGGTTCCGCGGAACGGTTCAAAATCAAATTTACGGGCCGGTGTTGGGTCGCCCTCTTTATAGTCGGTTACTTTTTGACCGTTAACAACAACTATAGTTCGCGGGCCATCCAGCGTAATTTCCATGGTATTCCACTGCGGGCCGGGCTTTCCGGGTTTGGCCAATGGTTTGGTAAGTGAGTACAGGGTGCCGGTAATATGGTAGTCGTCCTCTTTGGAGGTTTCCGGATGGTTATCTATCTGCACTTCATAGCCATAAAATACGGGCATCCACTCCTCGCGGGGCTCCAGCGGTATGCGGATGAATATACCGGCATTACTGTTAAACTTTTGCATTTTATAAACTACGCGGATGGTGCAATTGCTGAATTTTTCCTTCGTCCAGTACAATAAGCCCATCCCCCCGTGGCTGCCGGTTAAGCCATCCTTTACATAGCGGCTACCCTTGCCTACCTGTTTCCAACCGTTAAGGTCTTTACCGTTAAAAAGCTGCCGCCAGCCATCTTTATTTTGCGCATTGGCATCTACAGAAAATAAAATAACGAAAAACAAACAGCCAAACAGGCCTTGCTGAAAGTGCGTTTTGATCATGGCAGACAGGAATTAAAATGGTTTATAATTGGTTGTACTAATGTAGATATATTTATTGGAATGATGCAAGCGGGGTATTCGTGTTAACATAGGATTTGCCTTTAAACTTCTCATCCCAAACGATTAACATTCAAAAGCTAAAACACTTTTAAGCTGGCTCGCAGAGGCTACCTGTTTGTAGAAAATAACAGTTAATCCTCTTTTGCTCCTTAGAAGCTACCTTCAGGATCCGGGAAACAAAGTGATTAGCTTATTTTTTTCTTTGCGGCTTTGCGCGAAATCCAATAACTTATTACAATTAATCCCGCGCGGCACAATGTAGTTGACCACGAAATTCTAAAAGTAGTTTCCCTGAAGTTTTTTTGAAGTAATCAGGGTTCTGTACCTATGAGATTTAATAAAATAAGGCCGAAAAACTCTCGCAGTTTTATCGGCCTTTACATCTACCTATGAAAAACAATCCTTTGAGAAGGATATTAAGTTATATTCAATTGCAATGCCAATTATTAAATGTGGGTTAAAAGCTTTAAAACAGTACTTAATTTTAAGTTGCGTAATAGTTTGTGGAAATTACTCCACTATTATTGTGTAATAATGACGCAGTGGGCGGTTTGTCATTGGTCATTGGTCATTGGGCATTGGGCATTGGGCATTGGTCATTGGTCATTGGTCATTGGTCATTGGTCATTGGTCATTGGTCATTGGTCATTGGTCATTGGTCATTGGTCATTGGTCATTGGTCATTGGTCATTATGGAAAGCTCCTTGACTTATGATTGTTTTAACTATTTAACATAATGCCAACTCAGCACTCAGCACTCAGCACTCAGCACTCAGCACTCAGCACTCAGCACTCAGCACTCAGCACTCAGCACTCAGCACTCAGCACTCAGCACTCAGCACTCACAACTCACAACTCACAACTCACAACTCACAACTCACAACTCACAACTCACAACTCACAACTCACAACTAAAACCCCTTTCGTCGGCACATTTCAGCCGCTCGTCTATTGTATTTAATACGATGGATAAATGCGTTTACCTTAGCCCGCATGTTTAACCGCATAAAGCCGGCGCTTGTTATCGAGGTGTTTATCCACTTGCTATTTTGGGCGCTTATTATTTATACCCCTATTATTTCCCGCCCGGACATGCGGGGCATGCCCCAGCACTTTTTTTCGCCCGGGCGTATCATCACCTTCAACCTGGTACTTGCCGCCGAGTTTTACCTGAATGCTTTTTTACTTATCCCCAAGGTTTTAAAAAAGAATATCTGGCTTTATTTTTTGGCTTTGCTGGCATCCTTTGTAGTTTTTAACATCGTGTTATTATATGCGAGGCCGCATTTCCCACTGCCTAATGTGAAAGATATGGAAGGCCGGGCACCACGCGGGCCTTTCTTTGTACTGTTTCCATTACTATCTATAACTGCCGGCAGCTTCGCCTACCATTACCTTGCCGATCAGTTTAGGGCGATGAATAAAAAGAAGGATATCACCAATGCCTCGCTCCTGTCCGAACTGGCTTTTCTGCGTTCGCAGATCAGTCCGCACTTTATATTTAACGTGATAAACAGCGCTGTGGCCTTATCCAGGTTAAATCCCGCGGCAGTTGAGCCTACGCTTATACAATTATCAAAATTATTGCGTTACATGCTGTATGTTACTGATGCCGAAATGGTAACAGTGCAAAAAAAAGAAGATTACCTGCGCAGTTATATCGACCTGCAACAACTGCGCTTTGGCGACCAGGTAAAAATTTACTTTAAATCGGATATAAAAGCGCCTGATAAAACTATCGAGCCCATGCTGCTGATCCCTTTTGTGGAGAATGCCTTTAAGCACGGTACCGGCGATATTGCCCGGCCCGATATAGCAGTCACGCTTTTTGCCGATGAAGAAACACTCCGATTTACGGTACAAAACGTGTATAATGCCGCCGAAAAGCAAAAAGATAATGACAGCGGCATCGGTTTAGCCAACGTAAAACGGCGGCTGGAGCTACTTTACCCCGGTAAACACAACTTATACATCAATAAAAACGAACAAACTTATATTGTAATGCTGCAAATTGAACTTAAATGATGCGATGCCTGATTATTGACGACGAACCACTGGCCCTTGACCTGCTGGAAGATAACCTGAAACATGTGCATAGCATACAAATAGCAGCACGCTGCCGCAATGCCGGCGAAGCCATCCTGGCCATACAGAAGGAGCAAATCGACCTGATATTTTGCGATATCTATATGCCCGGCATCAATGGTTTACAGCTTATTAAAAGCCTCACCCAGCGCCCTATGGTGATATTTGTAACGGCTTATGAAAAATTCGCATTAGAAGGTTTTGAACTGGATGTAATTGATTACCTGGTAAAACCAGTACCGCTTGACCGTTTTTTGAAAGCCTGCCACAAAGCTATCGACCTGTTTGAACTTCGCCGAAGTTATGTGCCCCAGCCTGTGGTAAAAAACTATTTCTTTTTGCATGCCGATTATAACCTCATCAAAATAAGTTTTGACCAGGTGGAGTATATTGAAGGGCTAAAAGATTATGTAAAAGTACATTTCACCAATCAGCAAAAACCGGTTTTGTCCCGCATCAGCCTTAAAGCTGTGGAACTGCAATTGCCGGCCGAACAGTTTTTCCGTGTGCATAAATCATTCGTGGTAAACCTGCAGCACGTATCCCAGCTTCGCAGAGCCCGCATCAAACTCATCAACACCGAAGTGCCCCTAAGCGACAGCTACAGAGAGGTGATTAATAAAATGATTGGGAAGGTGTGATTGGTTCATAGTTCATGGATCATTGTTCATGGTGCAAAAAAACATCTTCATTTCATAGATCAAGGTATGTAGCATGTTATAGCTGCTGCCATGAACAATGATCCATTACCCATGAACTAAAACCCACTACACATTCCCCCCATTTATCTACACAAGCTCTCCTGATGTCGCATTTATTTTATGTGGATGAAAATAGGGTGCAATTTCGTTGCAAAGAAAATACACCCCCTGATGAAGAGATTTTCCTTATTGTTATTTACCATCGTAGCTTTAGGCCATTCGGCCACAAAGGCGCAGCAAACACAAAAAAAGCTGAAGGACATTATCGTCAACCACTTTTTTTTGTGCACGCTTGATAAAATGCTTGATACCATATCAACCACCTACCAAATCCGCATTGTGTATGATAAAACCCAACTGGAAGGTATGGATGTGGTTGAGCATTTTTTTGAAGAGCCTTTAAAAAACATCATCAAACAGGTTTGCCAGGAACACGATTTGAAGTACTGGATTGAATCGACCGGCACCATTTACATCCTGAAAAATACCGACGACCTGGCCCGGCTGAAAAAACTAAACCAACTTTCGTTACAGGCGGCAAATGCCAAAATAAAACGTAAGAAGACCGATGATGATGACCCGGACATAGCGCCAAAGATAGCCCCCAAGCACTTTATGTTCAGCATAAACGGGCGGGTGATCGATCAGCTAACCGGCGAGTCACTTCCATCAGCTTCGGTAAGGATCCGAAACTCCGACCTCACTGCGATGAGTAATTCGGATGGTTACTTTACTTTTTTACGGGTACCCTCAGACACTTGTGTGGTAGAAGTATCCTACTCGGGCTACCAAACAGACTATTTCAGGCTTAGCAGCGATAAAATCAACAACACGCTTATATGTGGGCTGTACGCATCGCTAAACACCTTAAATGAAGTTAATATTACCGGCAAAAAAAGCGGAGTTATGAACACTGATAGCAGGCAGGTGGGCGTGCTCCAGCTTTCGCCGGCAAATTTAGATAAACTGCCAACTATGGGCGATAAGGATATTCTGCGTGCCTTCCAGCTGATGCCTGGCGTGAGCGGCACAAACGAATCATCATCCGGGGCCTATGTGCGCGGCGGTACACCCGATCAAAACCTGGTTTTACTGGATGGCTTTACCGTTTACCAGGTTGATCACTTATACGGCTTTTTTAGCGCCTTCAACGCCAGTGCAGTTAAGGATGTGCAGCTTTATAAAGGCGGCTTTACCTCCAAATACGGCGGCAGGCTATCAAGCGTTACCGAAATTAACGGCAAAGAAGGCAATAAAAACGAAACCAATATGGGTGTCGACCTGAGCTTATTAAGCGCGAGCGGCTTCCTGGAGACGCCGCTTTCCAAAAATGAAACACTGTTGCTTTCTATCAGGCGATCATACCAGGGGCCTTTTTATAACAAGATATTTAACCAGTTTAACCAGACAACAACATTCCAGGGAGGCGGTGGCGGCGGTTTTGGCGGCCGTGGTGGTGGCGGCTTTGCCAACCAGGTAACGCCGGCCTCGTATTTTTACGATGCCAACGCCAAATACACGTATACCATCAGCGATAAGGATAAACTTTCGGTAAGCTATTACTCCGGAACCGATAAAACCGATAACAGCCGTACCCTTGGCTTGCCTCCGGGCCTTTCCGGATCGGGCAGCGGAATTGGCATTACCGATTACACCAAATACGGCAACCTGGGCAGCAGCGTAAAATGGTTCAGGCAGTGGGGTAAAAAGCTGTACTCCAACAATTACATTACCTACTCCTCGTATTTCAACAACCGGGAACGCGCCAGTTCGGGCGGCTCGTTGCTGGATAGCAATGGTATTGCCCACTCCTTTAGCAACAGCACGGTAGAAACCAATCACCTGAAAGATGTTGGCTATAAATCTGAATGGGAATGGCAAGCCGGCGAAACCTACAAGCTGCTTTTTGGAGGCTTTGTTAACTATAAAAAAATTGATTACGAATACACCCAAAACGATACCGGCAAACTGATTAACCAGCATAACAATGCCATGCTGGAAGGCGTTTATGCCGAACTTTCTATGGACCCGAATAACAACTTCCACATACAGCCGGGCTTGCGGGCCAGCTATTACGGCCCTACGGGTAAGCCGTATTTTGAACCCCGGCTATCGGCGAGTTACAACCTGACTGATCGTTTTACGATAAAGGGGGCTACTGGGCAGTTTTACCAGTTTGAAAACCAGGTAATACGGCAAGACATCCTTGCCGGCGACCGTAACTTTTGGGTGTTATCCAACGGCAGCAATATCCCGGTTGGTATGGCAAGGCACTATATTGGTGGCCTTAGCTATGAAAATGATGCATTTTTGATTAGTGTGGAAGGCTACTACAAAACTTTAACCGGGCTTACACAATACACGGTGAAACAAACCCAAACGGGAGGCGGCGGTTTCCGGATGGCTGCGCCGCAAACACAAACCGTTACCGAAGATTTTTACACAGGTACCGGTCGCGATGCCGGTGTTGAATTACTGATACAAAAAAAGCTGGGCAACTACACCGGCTGGGTAAGCTATACGCTTGCCAAAGCCCAGAATAAATTTGCCGCCTTCGGCGATTATTATTACGATGCCAACCAGGATGTAAGGCACGAGTTTAAATCCATCAATATGTACCATTACAACAGGTTTAACTTTGCAGCTACATTCCTGTTCAGCACCGGCAGGCCGTATACCGCTCCCCTATCAACCTATACTATTCAAACAGCCGATGGTAATAGTAAAACTTACCTGAACATCAGCGACAAAAACGGCGAACGCCTGCCTGCATACCACCGTTTGGATATGTCGGTATCGTATGACCTGCTGAAGATTGACGGGCATAAAGTAGGCTCGATAGGGCTGTCATTCTTCAATGTTTACAACCATACCAATACCTGGTATAAAGAGTACCAGGTACAAAACAACCAGGTGATAACCACCAATGTAAATTACCTGGGCTTTACCCCCAACCTAACACTCAGCTTAAGATGGAAATAAAAACATATACACGCTATATCGCATTAAGTTTAATAGGTAGTTTAATACTGCTGGCATCGTGTAAAAAAAATCAATCGGATATATTGGCTACCAATAAACCGGTGGTAGAATCATACCTTATACCCGGCCAGGTATTGAGTATTAAAGTTTACCAGCAAAAGGCACTTACCGATACTACAACTTACGGCGCGGCACTTACAGGTTTAAGCATCAGCGTATCTGATGGCAGCAAAAGCGTTAAACTAACCGAAAGCGCAAGCGGCACATATACCTATGCCGATCAATCGTTTATCACCACCGGTAAAACATATACCATGCAGTTTACTTATGCCGGTGTAGCAGTCAGCGCTACTACTATTATGCCGGGTAAACCTGCAGATTTTACCCTGTCGGATAGTATATTTCATGTTCCCAGCACTATCAACCCCTTATATGCCGATGTGGCAAGAGCCACTATTAAGTGGAGCAACCCCGATTCGCTGTACCACCTGCTGGTATTCAAAAACCTTGACAACGACCCCTACTATATATCTTACATCCGCAGTGATAATAAGCCCAGCTTCCAGATTAACGCGGAACGTGCATCGTATTACAACCTGGTACAATCGTCATTTAACTATTACGGCCATTATAAAGTGATATTAATGCGGGTAAACCAGGAATACATCAACATACTGACAACCAATATCACCCGCGATTCGCAGGCTTTGCTTAATGAACCTACCAATGTTACCAACGGCCTGGGCATTTTTACGGCTATGCAGACAGATACATTGAGTTTAAGGGTGACAACGCAATAGCTACAACAACGGCGATAAAAGCCTGATGAGCTTTTCGGGCAGTTGTTTAAACAGGGTGCGTTTGGCCCAGGTTTTAGGGTTGATTTTAACGGCATCTTTAATATCCTCGTAAAAAGCGTCGCTTAATTGGCCGGCTATTTTATCGTCATATATCATGCTGTTCACTTCAAAATTAAGTTCAAAACTCCGGTGATCCATATTGGCGGTGCCAACAATGGCCAGTTGCCCATCGGCTACTATCGTTTTGGCGTGTACAAATCCTTTTCGGTATAGATAGATTTCGACACCGGCCTCTAAAATTTCGCCATAGTACGACCGGGCGGCGGCGTTTACCAATGCCGAGTCGGACTTGCCCGGAACCAGGAGTTTAACCTTAACGCCGCTACGCGCGGCTACGTTAAGTGCATCCAGAATACTTTCGCCGGGGATAAAATATGGCGAAGTTATCAGCAGCTCCTCTTCGGCCATAGCGATGGTCTGAATTAGGGAGAACATGATGGTAGGTATATCAGAATCGGGCCCGCTGGCGGCAATTTGTACTATGGCTTCGCCTTTGGCACTTTCCGTCGAACAGAAAAAATCCTTCTCCAGCTTCAGCTTTTTACCTGCGCTAAAATTCCAGTCGCAAATAAACAGGTATTGAAGATAATATACCCCGGGGCCATTTATGCGTAAGTGCGTATCACGCCAATACACTTGCTTTTTGCCGTTATTATTGATGTACCTGTCGCTCACATTAATACCCCCCACAAAGCCGGTACAGCCATCTATAACAATAATCTTTCGATGATCACGGTAATTAGTCCGGTTGGAGAACGCGATGAACAGGATCTTATAAAACGGGTAAGCCTCTACACCACCTGCTATCAATTCGGGCACCAGTGTGTGGCGTATGGATCGGCTGCCAAAATCGTCATAAATAAAACGGACTTTTACACCTTCGGCTGCTTTTTTGATGAGAATATTTTTTATCTGATTACCTATGTCGCCGTCCTCGTAAATATAATACTCCAAGTGGATGTGGTGTTTGGCATTTTCTAACGCGGTTATTACATCTGGAAATTTCTCTTCGCCGTTAATGTAAAGCTTTACATCGTTATTACTGGTTAAAGGACTATTATCATTCAGCAACAGCCGGGTAAGCTTTTTACGACCTATTAAGTCTTCATCGCCCATATTCCATGTTTTTTCTGATTCGGCTACAATTTTTTCGCGGATCTCGGCCTCTAATTTACGATCGCTTACTATCTTTTTGGAGTAGAGTTTATTCTTCCGGTAATTGGCGCCCACGGCAAAATAAATAACCATACCAATCACCGGCATAAGGATAGTAATAAGCAAATAGGCAAAAGTTTTAGTTGCCGACCTTATATCATACAAAATGCGCAGACAAACAAAAACAACCAGGATAAGATAAATGCCAATTGCGGGTAAATACCAATTCATTTTTAAATTTTGTGATTAGGCTTGTTCTCGATAACTGGTTTGCCCAGTATCCGCTTTATATAAATTTTAAGCGAATGACCGTCCCAGCCGCTCAGGCGGCCTTTTTGCAGCAACATGGCCTGGTTTTTACCGGCAACCAGCGGGTAACTAAACGCGAAGGGTGCATCGACAACTACCCAGCCTTGTATCTGCCCAAATCGCAACACATTGATATTGGTGTTGTTTCCGGCCTTGGTTATGATATAGTACCCGTTTGAAAATGTGATGAGGCTATTTACTAATTCTTTATTTTGAATGTTGCTTAATAACCCGTCATTTTTAGCATGAAACTCATACGCTATACCGCTGGCATTACCATCAAATACCGAACTGTATGCCGTGTTATAGCCATTGTTTACCGGCGCAACAATGTACCAAAGCATACTGGTAAAGGGCGCAGGCGTAATTAAGTAGGCTGGTTGAACCTGGCCTATTTCAAGCGAAGCCTGCACCTTGCGGCTTATATACAATTTGCTGAAACAAGCAAAACACAAATATAACCCGGAGAGCATAATAGCCGCAAAAGCCCATTTCGCCCGGCCATGATAACTGATATTTTTAAATACCAAAACTACAAAGGCTACAAGCAAACCTACGGTAAATAAAGGATCGGCCACATAAAGCAGGTTAACCGAAAACCGTTGGTGGCTAAAAGGTTCGAGCAGGCCGGTACCGTAGGCATTACAGGTATCCAGCAAATCGTGCAGCATTAATTGCAGACAAAAAAACAACGCAAGCATAATAAACGGCAGGTAAACCTTATGATGTATCCGTCGAACCAAAAAAGCTAAGGCCAGGCCAACAACAACCGCAAAAACGAAGGAATGGGTTATACCACGATGAGCCAAAAGCGCCTGTTCAGGAGAAAGAAACAAAGCGCCGGCACTATCAATATCAGGCAGGCTTTGGGCTATCGCTCCCCATAACAGTGCCTGTTTGCCCAATTTTTTACCCAATACAAGTTCGCCAATGCAGGCTCCTAAAGTAATATGGGTAACTGAATCCATTGGCCGGTTTTATATTTGTTTTGATAATGATTTTAAGCAGATATTGTTTGCGGCTTATTAATAATTGTATTGGTTGCTATCCAACCAAATGTTTAATTACCGGCACCTTGCTCATGCCATATACCAATAGCCATGACAGTAAAAAGCAAACAAAAGCTATTAACGGAATGCTCAGCACAGGGTTAAAAATGGTAAAATTAATATCGTTTAAATCAAATATATTTAGCACCAGGGCGTGGCTTAAGTAAATGCCCAGGGTATATTTACCGGCATTATTACAAACGCGTTTCACGGTTGTATTAAGCTTCACTTTGGTGTATTTAGCTATCAAAAAAGCGCATGTGGCCAACACAACAACAAAAGGCCCAACCGGTTCATAAAAGAATGTTTTAAGTTCATGATCTTTTACCTGTAGATAGCAAGTCCCCCAGCTTATTAAGGCCACCAGGATGACGAACACAAGGGCGGCAATATATGGCAATGCCCGTAAGTTGAACCGCTTATAAGTGAGGTAATGCCCTAATACCAGGTAGCCAATATAGCCTGTAAAATTATGAAGATCGACAGCGGTATTAAAAATGCTTAAATATGGCATGGCCAACAACATCGCCAAAAGCCAGATCACCAAAAAATACAATATTTCCTTTTCGGTAGCGTGCTGTACAAACTTACTTAAAACAGGAATAAACAGGTACAGCCCTATTAACAGGTACACATACCATAAGTGATAGTATGCTCCCGATTTTAGCTGATTTAAAACAAATTTTACATCTGGCCACAAATGACCGGTAAATGCAAACTCCTCGTTATACAGCCGGTAGGCAACATAAACCAGGCTCCAGAACAAAAAAGGAAGAATGAGCCTGCCGATACGCTTTTTCAAAAAGTCGCCCAACTTATACTCACGATGCAGCAATAATGCCCCGGTAATCATCACAAAAACCGGCACCGCAAAACGTACCAGCGCGTTGTAAACATCTCCGGTAAGCCAATCACCCAACGGCACACTTTTATAGCCAAAAAGCAAAGGCGAAGCGGTATGTAACACAATAACGGCAAACATGCTGATCAGCCGCAAATTATTTATCCATTCAATGTTGTGATCTTTATTGTTTACAACCGCTTCGCTAAATTTCATTGGCTAAACTTATGTATTTTTTTGATTTGACAGGATGCATTTTATTTATTGATCAGGGAAATCGACAGCGAAGGTTTCATTTTTTTTAGACACGAATGCCTGTCAAGTCGGCTACAATTCAATCGAATTTCACGAATTTTAAAATTGTTCGGCACCCCCATTTAAGGACACGCAATCGAAAAATTCGTGAAATTCGATTAAATCTGCCCCTTCAACATTTAAATTCGTGTCAACTCAAATCACATTTAAACACGAATGCCTGTTAAGTCGGCTATAATTTAATCGAATTGCACGAATTTAAAATTGTTCGGCACCTCCAATTAAGGACATGAAATCGAAAAATTCGTGAAATTCGATTAAATCTGCCCCTTCAACATTTAAATTCGTGTCAACTCAAATCACATTTAGACACGAATGCCTGTCAAGTCGGCTACAATTCAATCGAATTTCACGAATTTTAAAATTGTTCGGCACCTCCATTTAAGGACACGCAATCGAAAAATTCGTGAAATTCGATTAAATCTGAACTTTCTGCATTTAAATTCGTGTCAACTCAAATCACAGTTTATGAGAAACGAAAGTTAAATATTTAAATGCAATTCCCTGCTGTAAATGCGCTTCGCCATCATCCTGCCAAAAAACATTATCTTTGCCCCATGCTGTCCAGGTTGATGAAATCTTTATTGGTGGTTACCTTGTTCTTCGCTTTACATATAAGCGGGCCAGGACAGGCACACGCTTATACCGGCAAACATGACAGCAATAAAGCGAGTGTTAAACAAAACACCCGCCATGACCAATTAATTGCCGAGACGAATACCGAAATTAATGCGCCTGCATTACAAGTTACGGTGCATCCGGCAGCTTTCTTTAGCGCTGTTGATCTGAGTGCAGCTTACACACTTGTAAGGCTCAACATTAGCCAGGCTTCAAATGTGCCACCGTCCCGGTTTTACCGGCTCATCCTTTTCCCCTTTCATGGTTTCTGGTAAACCCATGCTGATCTAAGTTTTTTAATTCTTCGCGTTTATTACAGCGCGTATTTATTCAATTTTAATTATCGAGCATGAACCATATAACGGAAAATGCCCTGGTTACGGGCACCCTATTAGCTGTATTTATTATCCCGGTAGCGATTATCACCCGCCGGTCAAAACAAAAAAGATTTGCCGCGCTAAACCAGCGCCTGCAGGCAATTGCAAATGAACATCAACTCAGTTTAAGCCGGTCGGAGTTTATCGGCAATAAGATCATAGGCTGGGCGCAATCGGGCAAAGCTTTGCTCTTTGGATCGCAGGAAACCGTGACTGTAAACGACCTGAACAACGCCGCCCGCTGCTATGTTTTAAAAAGCATGAATGGCACTGCGGTAAAATCAATCGTTTTGCAAATTGCCGACCAGGCAAACCGGCAGCTTTGCAGCATACCATTTTACCAGCAATTTATTGACAACGAATTAAAGCTGAAACAACTGGAAACCCAGGCAAAAGACTGGGAGGCTTTACTGAACAGCCAGTTTCAAAAATAATTTATCGATTAAAGAATTAAGCCCCGACAAATTAGCCGGGGTTTAATTCTTCTTTTAGTTCTTCACCCTGTTTTGCTCGCTTTCGGCACCGTTTGCATCATGTTTACGCAAGCCGGAAATTGTTTTGCCAAACCGATAACTTAACGATAATGCTAAGTTGCGGCTGTCGCCAAGGTTTGTCCAGTTGGCGCGGGTATTTGCCAGGTTGTTAATAACGCCGCCGCCATTGAATGTATAAAAAATATCATTGGCCACCAGGCTGACGGTAAAGGACGGCGAAAACTTTTTAGATACCGACGCATTAACACGGCCCCTGCTCACAGTTACAAACTGGGCGTTTGTTATTTTACTTTGATAACCACCATCCAATTGGGTTGTCCAATCATGCGGTAGTTTAAACTTGAATACCGGCCTTACAAAAAAATATGTTCCCTGTGTGTTTAACGTACCGGTATAAAACTCGCTTACGGAGTGTATATTGGAAACCCTTGAATATAGGTGAAAATTAAGCCATTTGGCAAGGTCGAAACCTGCGTCGGCTGCGATACCCTTTACCGTTATACTGCCTAAATTGCCTGGCCGGCTATAATAAATACCATTTACAATCTCGATAGTTTCGTTCACATCGTCCTGCGTATTGCTATAGTTTAGGGTTACTGTAACGTTTTTCCAGTTATAGGCCAACTCAATGTTGTTGGTATATGACGGCTTAAGGAATGGATTACCGGTATAATAAGTAAACTTATCCAGGGGCGACAAAAATGGGTTTAAATCCTCGTAATACGGTCTGTCAATCCGTCGTCCATAATTCAGAGTTATGCTTTGCCTGCCTGCTGTATCCAGTTTATATTGCAGGTAAACAGTTGGAAACAGTCCATTATAATTTCGCTTAAACGTTGAATCGGATTTCTGCACATTACCCAACTGATGACCATTTGATGTGGTATTTTCAAACCTTAACCCGGCCTGCGCCGAAAATCGCTTCCAATCTTTACTTGTATTAATATAGGCAGCGTTTATTTGCTCCTTGTAAATAAAGTGATTTGTTTTACCATAATCGGGGTTGGTTACATTGTTAATGGTGTAAAAGTAGTTGGCAATATTATCGGTCTGGGTATTACTGATTTTAAGCCCGGCCTCCAGTTTAACGCCATTATTTAAAGGATGCGTATAATCTGTTTTGGCCGAGTAGATGTGGATATTTTCGGGCAGGTTACCTGTGAGCAGGTCGTTACTTATAACCGTTCCATCCGGTAAATAGCCTGTATTCAAAAACGATTGCTTTGTGCTGTTGTCGTAGTTCAAATAATCAAGGTCGACTGTAAGCTCCTGCCCTTTTTTGTTATACTGATGGCGGTAATTAAGGTTTACGTTGCCATTCTTAAAGTTAATATGCTCCTTATTATCGGCTACGATAGTCGAATCCAAAACGTTAGTGGCATCAAGTAATTTGCTGGTATTACGGGTATTCACGTCGCCGGGATTTAATAAGCCAAATATATTTATGCCGATTGTAGTTTTATCAGACACGTAATAGTCGGCCCCCAGCCTCAGGTTCAGGTTTTTTGTTTGCCTGCGGATAAAAGAGTGCTGCAAAAAATTGGAAGCCGGGCTGCCATCATCATTTAAAAAGTACCTGTTAATAACCAGGTCGTTAAACGAATTAAAGGTGCTATACGCCAGGTTGCCAAATATGTTGATTTTGTTGTCCCTGAAATTAAAATTAAAACTGTTGATGGTTTTGCCATATTTACCTTGGGTATAATTCATGTTAAGGCCACCGTTAAAGCCTTTTGCTTTATTCCTTTTTATGCGGATGTTGATTACTCCGCCATTCCCGGCGGCATCGTATTTAGCCGGCGGGTTGGTCATTAGTTCAACCTGGTCGATAGTTGATGCAGGTAATGAGCGCAGGTAGTTTTGCAGATCTGTTCCCGATAAGTAGGTAGGCTTATCGTCGATATAAATTTTAACGCTGCCGCTGCCGTTAAGGCTGATACCGCCATTCTGGTCGACGATTACGCCCGGCGATTTATCAAGCACATCCATAGCCGTATTGCCACCATTACCAATCATGGCATCTACGTTTACAACCGTGCGGTCAATCTTGTGCTCAACCAATTGCTTTTGCGCAACAACGGCTACTTCTTTTAACTCTTTACCGGCAAGCTGCAAAATAATATCCGGCAGCGCCATGTCCTTTTCAACCCTTAAAAGCGCGCTTTTATAATTTTGATAGCCTATCATACTAACAGTTATCTTGTATTGTCCAGCTTTTACATTCTTAAAAACATAAACACCAATAGCATCAGCTACGCTGGTTTTTACCAGTGCCGAATCCGTAAACTTATATAGGTAAACTGTAGCACCATCCAGCGGTTTGGCATCGGTGCTTTTTATTTTACCTGTTATCGTTATCAAATTTTGGGCGTTTACCGAAGCAGAGGCAATAGAAAGCCAGGCGGCTAAAATAGCTGCAATTTTTAATTTCATATTGATGGGTATTAGGAGGTTTCTTTTAGGTTGATCTGTTATTTAATCTTAACTATTTTTCAAATTTGGGCATGGCAATTCCCCTTCGCCTGTTTAGGGCGAGTTAATTCATGCAGTCAGTATAACTTGGTGTTAAGTCAACAGTACTAAGTCGTAAGTCTAAAGTTGCTTTTTTTCTTCTTTGACTTGGAACTTAAGACTTTTGGCTAAAGACTATCCGTCAATTTATCGATGACACGACACTATGGCTTGTCAGTGGTAGTTACTTTGGCATCGGTATCGTAATTATTATACAAGGTCCATTGGTTTTTGCCGGTAACGGGCACATACTTTTTCTTGTATTTCTGAAAAACATCATCCGGCTGTTTCACACCGTTGATGATCATTTCACTTTGGCTAAGTTTAAAGGAAACCTTAGGGGCATCAGCATCAATCAGCCCGTCCTTTTTCAATTCGGCAGTAACCACCTCGCCTATGCTTGGTTCGGTTGGTGCATGGTAAGGTTTATAGTCGGCTTTGTAAGCTGACTTATAATCTTGTTTATTATAGGGCTTGCTGCCATAACCATAAGCGTTATTTGCCGGCGCGATTGGTTTTGTAGTTTGCGTTCTGCTTTGATTAATAGAATCGGCTTTTGCCAATTTTATTTGCTCATCAAGCTTCTCACTTAGTGCTCCAAGACCGACATGCAATCTACCTAATTTACCTTTTAGGGTATCCAATGGTTTTGCTTTAGCCGGTGTATCTGCCGAAGCCGGTGTAATTGCCCTTAACGATGCGGCAGGTGTTGTTTTTGCTTCTTTTTTTGCGTCACCCGGTTTTAAATCAGCATGATGCGATGAGGTAGCATCTATAGGAAACAGCTCTTTTTTTACAGAAACAACCGCGTGTGATACCGTTTTGCCGGTTGTAACCAACATTTTATCAATCCTTTTGGCATTACTAAAAGCCATAGTGAGCAAACCGGCGCTTAATAATAACACGGCCAAAACAGAGCGTTCGCGAATATTAAGGCTGTGGTTATTGCCCGACGCCATACGTTTAACCCGGTTAATCAACTGATTGCGCTTGCCGGGAAAAGCCATGGCGTAGGCCGGTGCCGATAGCTGGAACTCCTGGCAGCTTACCAGCGCCCTGATGTAGTTTACCTTGCTGCTTGTTTCCAGTACAGCTATGTCATCGCAGCAGTTTTCCCGCTCGGTACGGATCAGGGCCGACAGCCATAGCACGGCCGGGTTAAAAAAGAAAATGATCTCGATGAAGCTTTGTAACAGGTTTATCAAATAATCCCGCCGGCGGATATGGGCCAACTCGTGTACCAGGATAGCTTCTACTTCGGCAGGCGGCAAGGCAGTTAACAAACCAACGGGAATGAGGATCAATGGTTTCAAGTGGCCTATCACCATAGGCACTTTAGCTATGCCAGATTCGGCAATACCTATCATCTGCTTTATCCCCAGTTTCTGCGACAACAAGGCAACGCATTGCTGCCAATATTCATCAACAGTAAAAACAGACCTACGCCGCAAGTGATGCAGGCTCTGTAGCCCTGCCAATAACTGAAGACCGCGCGCAAAAACCACCAAAAACCATATTAATGCTATCAGTTGGGCATGGGTATTCACATAGTTTATCCCTTTATCAATTGCTGAACCCGGCGTAAACCCGGCTACACCTAAAACAGCCGTCTGCGGCGTTTGATTATGCGAGATGTAGTTGGTGGCTGGTGATATTGTACCTGCCGTTGTTTGGTTGATTTCCCAAATGAATGTACCCATTGCCGTTAACGCAAACAACACCAGCGCGCCTACCATTAACGTGTAGCGTTTTGCCGCTGTTTGCCTGCGGGTAAACACCAATATAAGGCTTGTGATTACAGCAAGTATAACGCCCTGCCACAACGAGTGCAGCAGTGTGTAGCTTAAAGCTGTGGTGAAGCCCTGGGGCAGTAATTCATTCACGTAAGTCATGGTTTATTCCTCCAGTTTTCTTAAAATTTCTTTGATCTCCTGTAATTCCTGGTCGCTTGTTTTTTTGTTGCCCAGCAACTGCATCACCAGTTTACTTGCCGATCCTTTGTACATCGAATCAACAAACTTATCCAGCAAATGCGACTTGGTTTTTTGCTCCTCTTCGGCCACGCTGTAAATGTGCTTCATCTGGCTTTCGTCCCGGTTAAGGATACCTTTATCGGCCATAATCTGCATCAGCTTTAGCGTGGTTGTATAATTTACCTCTTTTTGCTTCAGCAACTCATCATTAACCGCACGAACTGTCGATGGGCCTTTTTCCCATAAAACCTGTAATATTTCCAGTTCAGATTTTGTAGGTTCCAGTTGCTTGTTTTGTTGTGTTTCACTCATAACAATTCAAAGGTAGGAATATTTTCGTACGAAACAAATTTTAGGTAATAAATTTTTCGTACCTTTTGAAAAAGATGTATAAATATGCCAGGAAGCTTATAAAAATAAATGGCATGGCCGGGTAAAGGCGTAGCAAAATCAGCTAAATATTTATTTGCCCGCTATCCTTCGGCAAGCTACCCATGACATGTTGGAATTTACATAAACATTCGCATGAACACTGGTCACGACTCACCCCGGCTACGCTGCGCTGGCCGACCCTCTCTCCGGCTGCGCCGCAAAGAGGGTGAAAGCTATTTTTATCTTTTTACATTTTTCTTTTTTTAGCCCCTCTATGCGCGAAGCGGAGAGAGGGGCAGAACGAGCATAGCGATGTTCGGGGTGAGTCGAGTCACCGCCATGCGATATATGTTATTTCCCCACTTCAGAATTCGGCGAAATTTTACAACTCACCATGACAGCCCTTTTTACGATGTCATTCCCCCTTCAGAATTTCGCGAAATTTTATCACTCAGCATGACAACGCTCTTTAGTATGTCATTTTCCCTTCAGAGTTTCGTTCCGGCACCTTTTTTGGCCGGCAACAGGACAAACATTTGGGTATACTTAAGTTGTGTAAAACATCAATTTAGTGTTAACCATGATAAAATACAAAATACTGATTATCAAATAATTATAAAACTTAAATCCGAAATATGTTAAGTTATGTTAACCCATCGCCCTGCTCCTAAACTACTTCTTATTTAAAGTAACACCCGGCCATTCGTCTGTGCGGAACGGCGATGCAGGCAGGCCCGCGGCATTGTACAAATTACATACCGGGTTAATTCCCCAGGCATACCTAACAGCTACCGGGTTGCTTACCTGCGCACTGCTCACCATAACTTTATCGCCAACAATTACTGCATCCGCCCAATAAAATTTTTGGTCGGCACCGGCAATGGCAAACCCTTTTAGCGGCTGCCCGTCGGTGGTTTTAAGGCCGTCTCCAAATTTAAAAGAGAGCGTTATTTTATCATCGCTGATAGTATATTTTTGAAATATAGGCCCCGAATAATCAATTTTTTCACCATAAGTTTTAGCAAGGGCAGCCAATGCCAGCCTATGCCCTACTTCCTGCTTGTTTTTTGGGTGGATATCGTATCCGCCCAAATCAATAGCAACGGCCATGCCTGTATTGGGCAATGAAAGTGTTTTAAGTTGTGCTTCCCGCAATTCGGCCCAATCTGAAGCTGAGGGCTGCGGTTCGGTGATGTAGTAATTGGCCAGTTGCACAAAATAAAAAGGAAAGTTACCCTCGCCCCACCTGCTACGCCAATCGTTGATCATGGTGGGGAATAATTGACGGTATTGATACGCCCTGCCCGAGTTTGATTCACCCTGGTACCAAATGGCACCTTTAATAGCGTATTGGATAAACGGATTAATCATCGCGTTGAACAAAACAGAAGGCCTGTTTGGGCTCTTTGGATCTGTTGGAAAAGGCGGCATGTTTTTCAGGTTCATACCTATACGATACTGCCAGGCATTGTTTAACGGAATTTGCTGGCCATTATCGTTAGCGAGGTATAGTAATTTGGCATCACTATAAAGGCCTCCATTGCCCATGCCATCAAACACCCGGATGGTTATTATATTTTCACCGGCTTTGACCAGGTTACCTGGTACGGTATACATCCTTGGCGTATTATAAACAGCGGTTTCGCCAACTTTTTCGCCGTTGAACCAGGTAATATCGGCATCATCAATCGCGCCCAGGCTTAATTTAAGCGGCTTGCCCGCCCAATCATCCGGAACAACTATTTTTTTATGTAACCAGATAACGCCATCAAAATTTGGCAACGTTTTTTCCAAAATAGAGGGCAAAACCATATCGTGCCATTTAGAAACATCCAGATCTGCCGCCAGCCAAACCGGCTTACCCTGGTTATATCCCGAATCCTTTTGGGCAATAAGGCTTTGCCATTGCTGCGACTTCAGCAGGTAAGCTTTTTGGGCTTCTTCCTTATTCTCTGTTTCAACAGTGGTTACAGGATCAATAAACTCGGGCATAGTGCGTAATGCAGTGCCGCTTGTCCAGGCCTCGGCAATAGTTCCGCCCCATGAGGTATGGATTAAGCCTATGGGTATGTTTTTTTTGCTATAAATTTCCCTTGCAAAAAAATAAGCTACCGACGAAAATTCGGCAACATTTTCTGGTGTGCAGGGCACCCATCCGCCTTTGGTCACTTTTGCATCGGCCAAGGGAACACTGCTGGTTATATGCTCAACCTGCAGCAGGCGGATATTGGGGTAATTGGCCCCGGCCATTTCTTTTTCATAATTATTAATCTTTCCCCAGCCGGCCACCGGCATTTCCATGTTCGACTGGCCAGAGCATAACCACACTTCGCCTATCATCACGTTCTTTAATTCCAGCGCCTCTCCATCCGAAATGGTGATGGTAAAAGGCCCGCCATATGATGGCGTTCCAACTTTTATTTTCCAGTTTCCGTCGGCATCTGCTATAGTACTGTATTTTTTGCCGGACCATGTTGTTGTTATCACTACCGTTTTACCTGCTTCGGCTTTTCCCCATATAGCAGCTTTGGTTTTTTGTTGCAAAACCATATTATCGCTAAAAACAGATGGCAGGCTTACTTTGGCACTGCTTAACTGCGCAGTAACCAAAAATGAAAACACGGTTAATAATAACGATTTGAACATAACTTAATTTATAGAAGGTTTACTTTTCCTTGCGGATAAAAGTAGCACCTTAATTCAAATTATTTATCAATCGTTAACTTTATTACAAAGGAACTGCCACTTAATACCGTTGCACAGTGTACAGCTACATCTTTAGCTTATCTCAGCAATTTGTTCTCCCCTTCTATTTCCACGTTTGCCTGTTGCGCTACGGCCTTATATTCATAACTGCCTTTTAAAGGCAAGGTAAGTTCAAAGCTGCCATCGGGTTTAACAGGTACCCAGGCGCTGGCTGTCCATTTGCCGGCGTAAAGTGTTTCTACCTGGCCACTATAAGGCCTGTAATCAAAGCGGGCAAGTTTAACCGAGGGTGCTTTATAGTTCACTATTCTGCCTTTTAATATCACCCGGCCTTTTGCCAATGTAGTACTACCGGTTTCAACAACAACCGCCTCTTTAAATGCCGGGTTTATATTATCCAGCTTAATAACAACCGGGTTTGGCCAGCGATGATCGTCATAAATACGCTGCGCCTTCACTACCGATACTTCCAAGCCTTTGGTAGTTTGGGTATATCTGCAGCTTACATCATCGCTTTTATATTCAATTACCTGGCTGTTTTGCCCCAAAACGCTTATTTTGGTGTCGGGCATACTAATTGCCGAACGAATAAAGAAAGTTTTACGCGTACCTTCCTTCCAGTCGGCGGCATCGGTTACTATGGCGTAAAGGGTATGCCCATTCTTCGCGGTAAACCAAATGTTACCTTCTTTGCTCACCACCCAACTCCGTACATCATCAATACATTCGCGGTTTATAAAATACCATGCCGACATTTCGCGCAATCGTTCTTCCTGCTCTATAGGTAGTTCGCCGTTAGGTTTTGGGCCAACGTTCAGTAACAACGATCCGCCTTTAGCCCTGGCTTCTATCAGTAAACCAATCAGCTGGCTACCCGATTTATAACGCTCATTAGTTGGCTGATAGCCCCACGCGGTACCCATGGTAATGCATGATAACCATGGTTCGTTAATCATTGCCCCCGGCATAATCTGCTCGGGCGTTTTGATAGCTCCACGGGTGATCAGCAAATCGGGCTGCAACCTCCAGCAGGTTTGCTTTACAATTTCTTTGGGGTCGCCATCAATAAAAAGTACATCTATTTTGCCGTATTTGGTCATTAGCTCCTCACATTGCTGCCGTGTGTAGTCATCATAGGCTTTGCGGGTAGCAGCATCCATTTTAACATCGGTGCGGCTTATCGTAATATGATGGTCACGCAAAAAATTAAAATCCTCGGGCGAAAAATAAAACCCTACCTGCAGGCCAACTTCACGTGTGGCATCAACAAATTCCTTTAACAGGTCTTTTTTATAGGGTGTATTGGTAATATTAAAACCGGTGGTTTTGGTATCCCACATGCAAAAGCCCGAATGGTGCTTGGTGGTAAAAACAATATACTTCATGCCGGCAAGTTTGGCCAAAACAGCTATTTGGTGCGGGTCGAATTTGGATGGATCAAAAGTTTTAGGTAAGTCGGTAAAATACCGGTTCACATAATCATCACTTGCCCCCACCAGCGAGTGGCTGATAACCACGCCCAACTGCCCATCCATACTAAAATGGATAAACAAACCCAAACCCGTATTTTTTAGCCAAAGTTCCCGTTCGGGCTTGTTTAGGTTATAATTACTGGCATTATCGTCTTTCACCAGGTCGTTTTGGGCAATGGCTCCATTGCAACATATCACCAACACTAACAAACACAAATATCTCATCATCACTAAAAATAAAAAAAGGAAGGGCAACCAACCCCTTCCTTAAACCAAATCTATCAATTTATTAACACGAATGCATTATTTATCCCACCACATCCTTGTCAGGAACTCATCGGCGCCCTGCCGCGCAATTGCAGCTGCGTAAGATGCAGCATTAAGATTTTGCTCGGATATAGGGTACAACATCCTCCGGAATATTTTGCCGCCGGTGGCATTACCTACATAATTATTAGGCACCAAAGCGGGATACCCTGTACGCCTGTAAGTAGCAAATACCTCTTGTGCATCAGGGAAAATACCAATCCAAAACTGGGTATAAATCTGCGCCATTTTTTGATCAAGCGTACCTGCCGAATTAAACTTATGGTAATTGATATAGGTATTAATCTGGGCATCGCTTATAGCGCCCGCGCTGCCGCCAATAATAGCCCACTGGCGCATAGATGCCGCAATGCCACTCTCGTACAATGACGATGCAGTAGCCGCGCTATACCATCCTCTTGAAGCAGCCTCTGCAAGCAGAAAATAGCTCTCGGCAGCGGTAAATACCAAACGGGGAGAGTTTAAAAGCAGGATAGTTTTAGGGTTAGGTTCAGAGTAAGTTACAAAATCGGCCGGCTTGGCATTTAATGAAGCCGACATGCCTTTTTGTATTGATGAAGTTGTATCGGCAACGCCTGCGTTATAAACTATAGACACAACACCTAAACGCGGGTCTTTATTGGTTTTCAGGTAAGTGATAAATGGTTCCTGATATTTGCCGCCTTCGGTATTGGTAGTTCCGTTCTGAGCAATATAATCATTGTTCCAAAGATCATTTGCCAACGGATTTTTGTTGATATCCTGACCCGACCCAACATACGACACTTTGGCAATGTCGGCATCGTTTAATATCACACCGCCGGCTATAGCTTTTGTTGCCCATGACTGCGCCGAAGTTAAATCAACCTTGGTCATTCGCATAGCACACCTTAACATCAGCGAGTAGGCGAATTTTTTCCATTTATCAGTGCTTCCCCCGTAAATCAGATCAGCAGCGCCAAAAGTTGCTTTACTGGCGTCAAGCGATGTAGCAGCCTGGTCAAGCTCTTTCAGCATATCTGCATATATATCTTTCTGCGCATCATATGCGGGCTTATAAATAGAGCTGTTATAACCCTGCCCGGCCTGCGAGTATGGAATATCTCCATACAAATCGGTAAGCCTGCTAAAACAATATACCCGCCAGATGCGTGCCTCGGCAACCAGGTTAACCTGCGATGCATCGGTGCCTGCTGCTTTAATTACTTCAACCAGCTCATTGATTTCGTTAGGATAAGCATTACTAAATGCAGCAAATGACTGTTGGCTTTGAGCTAAAACGTATTTACTGCCAAACCCGGCCACATCATTAAAGCTGGTAGTATATTGCATGGTTCCCAGTAACAAATCGAGCATGCGGGCCGTACCATCGTACTCGGCCTTCGTAAATATATATTGAGGAACAGCTTTCGACGATGCGTTGGGGTTAACGTTCAACGTATCGAAGTTTTTAGTACATGATTGTGTAGCCATAATACCGAGTATTAACAGCAAACACGAAGTATATTTTGATATGTGTCTTTTCATCTTAATCAACTTTAAATATTAGAATTTAACTGCCAGGTTTACACCAAGTGAACGGGTACGTGGCAAACCAATTGATTCAAAACCCTGCGTGTTACTGTTGGTAAAACTCTCTTCGGGATCAAAATTCTTTGTCTTTTTGTAAAGCGTCCACAGGTTACGTGACACCAATGAAATACTTGCCGACTGAATATGAATCTTTTTAAGATCGAGACCGGGTAAATTATATGACAAAATAACCTGGCGAAGTTTTACAAAGCTTCCATCATGGGTAAACAGGTCTGAATAAATTTTATAGTTGTCATAATATGTACGTAAGCCACTTACCGGTACGGTGCGCGTATAAGCAGCCCCGGTTTGGTCTACTCCATTTAACACCAGGCCATTTTCACGGCCAGGCAGCGTTGATTTCATTAAACCTAAACGGGTAGCATACACTTCCATTAATGAGAACACCTTATTACCAAACTTACCGTCGAGCAGGAAGTTCAAAGAAAAGCGCTTGTACCTGAATTCGTTAGTTAAGCCCATGGTAAGCGGGGCAACACTTTTGCCAAGCGGTTCATATCCCGATTGAACAGGCAAGCCGGTGGTTGAATTGAATACCACTTGCCCGCTGCTGTTTTTTACCATATGTGTGCCATATAAAGTGCCGAATGACATTCCCTCGGTATTATTTAACAGCGCATAACCATTTACAGATGTCGCCATTTGAATGGTCGACAGGCCAGGGGCGAGTTTTACTACCTTGTTGTCGTTATATGCAACATTATAGTTAACGTTCCAGCTAAATTCTTTTGTTTTTACAGGCGAACCGTTTAATGCAACCTCGATACCCTTGTTACGTACTTCGCCAACGTTAAGGATTACATTATTATAACCCGAAGTTGATGAGATAGCCGTATTTACGATATCATTTGTGGTTTTACGATCATATAAGGTAACATCAAGGCCTAAGCGATTTTGCAGCATCTGCAGTTCCAGACCGGCTTCGGTAGTTGTAGAGGTGTAAGGCTTAAGCGCACTATTGGTAATGTTATTACTGGTAACATTTTGTAATGGCTGCCCGGCACTTGGCACATTGCTATAGGTAAGATTAATTACATAAGGATCAGGAGCACCACCGCCTACCTGCGCCCATGAGGCCCTCAGCTTGGCAAGGGTAAAAAACTGAGGTAGTTTAACAGCATCTGACAATATAAAGCTACCACCCACACTTGGATAAAAAATGCTGTTATTTTTAGAACTTAATGTAGAAAACCAATCCTTGCGGCCGGTGAACGATAAGAATACAAGGCTTTTGTAGTCGAAATCAGCCGAACCAAATACCGAGTTAGTCACTATTTTGGCATTATAAGGAGTAGTTGACGTTGTGGCAAGGTTGGTTGAGCTGTAAAAATAAGGAATTACAAACTGCGAACCATTTACGGTTTGCTGATTTGTGATGTTTTTACGGCTGTTTACACCACCTAATACCGAGCCATTAAAATCGTTTACAATTTTTGTTTTGTATGATACGGTCACCAGTTCGTTGGTTTCAGACACATCCGACTTTATAGACTGATATTGCCCATTGGGAACGTACAATGTACCTGTTGGTAGTATGTTTGAATAATTATAGTTAAAAAAGTCGCGACTTAATGTTGCTTTGAAAATCAGGTTTGTTATTGGTGTGTACGATACTGACCCCTGGCCTATAAAACGGTCTTTAACGTCATCTTCTTTAAATTTATTGATCACAAAGTAACCATTTGAAGCGATGGCGGCATCATTCCACACCTGCTCATTACCGTTGGCATCGTAGCCTGGTTTAAGCCAGCGTATATCAACGGTATTGGCAACCTCAAGCGGAGTCCAGTTAGGGTTTCCCAATGCATCGCCGGCCCCGGTGCGGTTATGACCAGTTTCGATATTATACTGCGCTAATGCTTCAATGGATATTTTACTGGTTAACTTACTGGTTAAAGCCAGGTTAAAAGTTTTACGATCATAAGTTGTACCCGGCAAAATACCTTTGCTATTCAGGTCGGCTGCAGAAAAACGGTAAGTGATTGCCTCATTACCGCCCAAAAACGCAAGGCTATTGGTGTAAGTACTCCCGGTTTGATAATAATTTTTAAGGTTATCTTTTTGAGCAGTATAAGGGTGCGTTTTGCCATCAACAGCAACATAATCTGTCGAACCGTCAATTTTTGCACCCCATGAACGCCTGCCGGTACCCTGGGCAGTTGCCAGCGTTGTTGGTTTTACGCCGCCATCTCCCTGGCCGTATTCATATTGATAATCCGGAAAAACAGCTACATTATCATAAGTAGCGGTTGAATTGTATTCAACCCCTACCCCTTTTTGAACCCTTCCTTTTTTGGTAGTAATCAATATAACACCGTTTGCTGCCCGTGAACCATACAAAGCTGCGGCAGTACCTCCCTTTAATACGCTGATGGACTCGATGTCGTCAGGGTTTAAAGCGGCTATACCATCGCCGCGGTCAACGTTATTGGTAATACCGTTTACAGTTGGTGCTCCGCCGGGTACGCTATTATCAATAGGCATACCGTTTACTACATAAAGGGGTTGGTTATCGCCGGCAAGGCCACCATTACCCCGTATAACTATACGGCTTGAACCACCAGGGCCGGTTGATAAACCCGCGGCATTTACACCCGCTACTTTACCTGTTAAGGCATTGGCAACGTTATTTTCGCGGGCCTGGGTAAACTCGGTCCCTTTAACTTCGGTAACAGAGTAACCTAATGATTTTCTTTGCTTACTGATACCAAGTGCGGTTACCACAACCTCGTTAAGCGTGCTGTTATTCTGTTTCAATTTTATTTGAACAGGCGATGTTAAATCTGTTACAGTAATCTCCTCTTTATTATAACCAATATAAGCCACCAATAAGGTTAATGGTTTCCCGGTAAATTTATCCGGGACCACCAGTTTAAAATTACCCATTACATCAGTCGAAGTCCCGATTTTAGGATCGGCCTTTAAATACACCGATGCTCCAATAACCGGCAGGCCGTCTTTTTCGTCAACCACCTTACCTATTAACACAGCGGCAACTACGGGCGCCGTATTAACGACGGTTTCTTTTACTGAGTAGATAGAAATCTGGCTGTTACTGATTTTACGGTATTCCAGCTGAAAAGCTGATAATAATTGTTTCAGGTTGTCATCAAGGTTAAACTGCTTAGCATTGTTAAATAAGCTTACCGGTATAAATTTATTATCCAGTAGTCCTTCCTGGTAAGCAATCTGCACATTGAATTGCTTTTTGATATTTTCAAGCGCATCCTTTAACAGCACTTTATTTTCGGCCACCTGCTGCATGGTATAGCCCGGGGCTTTTGTATGAAACCTGTTATTGCTGGTAAGCGCCAACTGAGCATAGCCGTAAACCGACTGGCCGAGCAACACCAACAAGAAACAGCAACATTTTAAAAAAGTTGAAAAGTCAAATTTTCGCATAAATGAGTTGTTTAGGGGTTAATTTTTTGTGATTGTGATGTTTTTGTCTGATTGGGTGACCTTTACCGATAATGTAGTGGAGATAGTTTCCAAAAGTTCGTCAACGTTTGATACACTTATCTCTCCTTCAATTTTCAGATTGGCAATAGCCGGGTCGGTATAATCAATGTGATATCCATAATCGTCGGTCATGACCTCGCCGATTTGTGATAACGTAGCATTGTTAAATAATAATTGGTGGTTTGTCCACTGTGTTAATTTCTCGGGCACAGCAAGCTTCTTTTGAGTAACCACCTTCCGGTGGGCGTATTCCACGTAATCGCCCGGTTTCATCACCAGCAGCCGGTTATTATGCGATGCCTGGTCAAGGTATTCCAGCATAATTTTACCGCTTACCAGGCCCACATTGGTTTTATTGTGCCTGTTACGTACGTTAAAGGAGGTACCTAACACCTCGATATTAACATCGTTGCAATGCACAATAAATCTTTCGGTAGCTTTTATATGGCGTGGATCTTTATTGATATGTTTTACACTGAAAAAACCTTCACCGCTGATCCAAACCTCCCGTGATTTATTATCCCAGTTGTTTGCGTATGATAATTTAGAGTTACCGTTAAGTATCACTATTGAATTATCGGGCAGGGTAACGGTACGCAATTCGCCAAAAGCGGTAACTACTTCATTTTTTGAGTTATATTTCAGCATCCAGAACGCTATCCCAACTGATGATACCAATAAGATCATCGCTGCTACCCGCAGGAAGGTGTTTAAGCGGAATACTTTTTGTTTTACTGTTCTTTTACCGTGTAAAGTACCTTCAATACGGTTCCAAACTTTTTGTTGATTTGCTTCGTTTGTAAAAACATCCTGCTTGCGGTAGGCTAATATAATTTGGGCAGCTTCATCAATAATTTCTTTTTGGGCAGGGTACATAGCTGTAACCGATTGCCAGAAGTTGATGTCATTTTTAGTGGGGCTGATAACGAACTGAAGAAAATCGTCATCATCTAAAAAGTCCTGTAGGGTATAAGTGCCGTATTTTGCAATCTCCATGCTATATAAGTTTCTGATTTTAACCTTATATACATGAGCATACGGGAATTATCCCTCCTAAATAAAAATAAATTTAATTTGAGTGAATATGGGTACCTAAACAGCCATAAAGACCAATAACAATGACCAGTTTTGAAGTTTTTAGCGCGCCCTGCAAGTTGTTGAACGCTTTGTAAAGCAGCTTATAAGTAGAGTTGATGTTGATTTCCATAATATCTGATATCTCTTCATAGCCCAACCCTTCGTAAAAACGCAGGTAAATGATTTCCTGCTGCCTGGCCGGCAAAGTTTTTACTACCGTTTTTATTTTATGCTGAAGTTCGCGTTCCTCTTCATTGGCAATAATCTGGTGATCAAATGAGATCTCGAAAGAAAAATTATAATCGGTTTCTGATTCTAAATCGACAAAACGCGATTGCCCCTGCATTTTGCGAAAAATAATACCGCGAAGCGATTTATAAAGGTAGTTTTTTACCGATGCCGGGGTACCAAGGGTTGCCCTGTTTGTCCAGAGTTTAATAAACAGGTCATGTATAGCATCCTCAATAATGTTTACGTCGCGGGTAAATTTGTAACCGTAATTATTGAGTACTTTAAAATGATCGTTGTAAAGTTGCGTGTAGGCATCCCAGTTGCCCTCTTTAAAGGCAAGCCATGTTGCAACATTGTCATCATAAAGCCTTACAATACTTTCAGACATAATAAAGTTAAAACCACCTACTTTTTAAAAAATGAATTTAAGTACAATGTAATGAATTATAACAATCATTTTACATAAACTTTAAATTATGTTCAGGAAAAAAATACGCGACAAAATACAAACTATTAAATAGCTTGATTGCATTAACTTAGAGGCTGGCAGTTAAATATGAAAGACGAAGAGAAACTAATTTTTAACAATCTTAAAGAGCAATACATCCATTTTGGATTGCCTGCGGATGGCATTGATGACAAAACCGATTTTGCTATTCATAACCTGAAGGATGTGCATGCTATCCTCCCCTATCAATCGCTCATTTTCAGGCCTAACTTTTTCTCGTTTGTATTTGTAAAGAACGGATATGGCAGATATACAACCGATGAACTGGTGTTTGATACTGTACCGGGAACTATATATTTTACAAATCCGGGGCATTATAAATCATATAACTGGCATAAGATAGAAGAAATATACCTGATTACGCTTAGCGAATCATTCCTGAAAGAGAATGTTCACAAGGATATTTTTGAAGAGTTTCCGTTCCTGCTTGCCGAAACTGTTCAGCCCCGCGTTTTGTCATCAGATGCATTTTCGGAGTTTGAGCAGCTGTACCTGCTGATAAATAAGGAATATCAAAATCACAGTGCTTATCGCAACCGTATCATCGGGAACCTGTTTGTGGTACTCCTTTTAAAGATAAAAGAATACTTTTGGAAGGACTATAACCCCATTTATGAGGGCAACCGCAGTTCGCAAATTGTAAAAGAGTTTAAGCGAATGCTGGAAAAACATTACCGCGACCTGGGCAATGGCTTACTTGAAAAAGCATACCGGGTACAAGATTATGCCGATGCCCAAAGCCTGCACCCCAATTACCTGAGCAACGTTATCAAAATAAAAACCGGCAAACCCATTGGCACCTGGATAACAGAAAAAACAATATCGGAGGCCAGGGCATTACTGCAAAACTCAACTATATCTATCAAGGAGATTGCCTACCGGTTGGGCTTTTCCGAGTCGACCCATTTTAGCAATTACTTTAAAAAACATACGGGTCTGTCGCCGGTTTTATTCAGGAAACAGCACATAGCCGCCACATCTTAGATATTTATATGTAATGCTATAATATGTATATCATTTGAGGTAACCCCAAACCTCACCTTTGTTATGTCGAAACAAACAAGACATCAACATACAATAACAAAGGAAACCATGAACACATTAGCAGAAAAAGTAGTTTTAGTAACCGGAGCCTCAAGAGGCATTGGTGCAGCAGTAGCCCACAAACTGGCACAAGCCGGTGCAAAAGTAATTGTTAACTATGCCGGCGGCCTTGAAGCAGCCGTGCAAACCGTAAACTCCATTAAAGCGGCCGGCGGCGATGCTATAGCCCTGCAAGCCGATGTAAGCAAAGCCGATGAAGTAGCCGCTATGTTTGATGCCGCCATTGCACACTATGGCAAAATTGACGTATTGGTAAACAATGCCGGCATCATGATAACCAAACTGTTGAAAGATACTACCGACGACGATTTTACCCGCCAGTTTGACATCAATGTACGCGGCACTTTTAATACGATGCGCCAGGCAGCAACCAAGCTGGCCGATAACGGCAGCATTATAAATTTCTCGTCAACTACAACCCGGGTAATAATGCCAACCTATGGTACTTATGTTGCCACCAAAGCAGCAGTTGAGCAACTAACCCGTGTATTTAGCAAAGAGGTTGGCGCAAGGGGCATCAATGTAAACTCCGTATCTCCGGGCCCTACCAATACCGAATTGTTTACCAAGGGCAAACCACAGGAAGTAATTGACCGCCTGGCATCGCTCTCGGCCTTTAACCGTATCGGCGAACCTGAAGATATTGCCAAAATAGTAGTATTCCTGGCCAGCGACGACGCCAAATGGATAAGCGCGCAAAACATTGGCGCAAATGGCGCTATGGCTTAAAACAGAGTCAAGAGATTAGGATTAAAGACAAAAATATCAAATAGCAAAACATAGAAATCATGAACTCATTAAATAATAAGGTGGCATTAATAACAGGATCGGCACGTGGATTAGGAAAGGCGATAGCCGAGCGTTATGCGGCATTAGGGGCCGATATTGTAATCAATTATTCGCGAGACAAGGCATCGGCCGATGAAGTGGTTAGTAATATAGCCGCCATGGGCGCAAAGGTTATAGCTGTACAAGCCGATGTAAGCAAAGTGGCTGATATTGAAAGATTGTTTGCCGAAGCTAAAAAGGCATTCGGTAAAATAGATATTGTAGTGGCCAACGCAGGTATCGAGCTTGTAGAAACCCCGGTAGTTGATTTTACCGAAGAACAGTTTGACAGGGTATTTTCCATTAACACTAAAGGAACTTACTTTACAATGCAACAGGCAGCCAAAAATGTAGAGGATAACGGCCGTATCATTTACATAGCATCCAGCACAACGTCATTTCCGGTGCCAGGGATGGCTGTTTATGGCGGCAGCAAAACAACGCCACGTTACCTGGTTGATATATTATCAAAAGAGATAGGTCATAAAGGAATTACTGTTAATTCTATCATTCCATTTGCGGTTGACCATTCGGGAATATTTGCCGAAGCGGGCAGCTACCCCGAATTAAGGAAACAATTGCTTGATAGCTGCCCCATGGGCCGCCTGGCCGAAGTTGAAGATGTGGCCAACGCTGCCGAATTTTTTGCAAGCGATCTGTCGTCATTTGTTAATGGACAGCACCTGCTGGTAAATGGCGGCGCAACAAATTAATAAGGCCACCGCACAAACCGAAAAAAACTCCGCCTCGTAATCAGAGGGCGGAGTTTTTTATTGAATGATATTTTGGTTTAATTATTTAAGAAGCGTTCGCCAGCTTGTAGCCAGGCTCGGCAGTTAATGTACGCTTTACAATTGGAATAGCAGGTTCCTGGTATTTCTCTTTCAGTTTTTTAAATATCTGGAAGCTAAACGCGTCCTGCATTGGTAAATTCCATTTGGCAATGGACGCAGGGCGTAGTTGTAAACTATCAGTTGGCACCCTTAAATTCATGTGATTGATGTGCGTAAGGCCGGTGGTTTTATCGGTATCAAATATCACAAATGTATCAATTACATTACCCCCGGCATCTGTGTAAATTACTGACTCATGTTCGTTAAAAGTATTCATAATGTTGGTAGATATACTCTGATAACAGGAAAATAAAACAAAGGTTTCATAATTATTAATTAATTTAATTTTAAACAAACTTAATTAATTAAAAATGCAGAATTAAAGCCGTTGTTCTTCATCAAAATAAAATAGTCCTTTTCGCATACCGTTGGCGCCCCCTGGCAACACCTTTGGTGCACCTTTATCTTATCTTAATATAAACACTTGTTTTATAATAGCTTGCAAATACAAAGGCTTTTATGTAGTTTAGAACTACCGGTTGTACAACCGGTAGTTCTAAACATATTTCTGCTTACCTTTAAAAACATCACATCATGCCGAATCACCTGTCTCCACTCGGAATTTTCCACACCGCTGTCAGTATTCTTGCCGTACTTGTTGCCCTTTATGCCTTGTTTCGCCAGGGAAAAATCGATCCTAAGAGCGGTCCCGGTAAATTGTATATCCTGTTCACCGTCATCGGTTGCCTTACAGCCTTGCCCATCATGAAAACCGGGCACTTTACCGCGGGCCATGGTCTGGCTGTTATCGTTTTAGCAGTGTTACCTTTGGGTATTTACGCCAAATTCATTAGCTTTTTAGGAAAATCGGCCGAATATGTACAGGTTTTTATCATGTCGCTCACCCTGTTTTTTTCTATGATACCGGCTACTATCGAAACCTTAACCAGGTTACCCATCAGTCATCCGCTGGCCGCAGATCCTAATGATCCCGTAGCTAAAATGGGCTTAATGACGCTTGTTGCCGTATTTGTAATTGGCGTTTTGTACCAGCTATTGAAAATCAGGTCAAAACGAAAAGCAGCCGGAACACCCGATGTCAATTTAAGCTGATAGTGAATTTACGCTTGCCTAAACGCAATATTCCTTTCGGCCATTAATGCTTTAAGTATTTGCAGGCCCTTTTTGCCCGTACCATGTAGTTTCATAAAATCAGCTTCCTGCCAGGCAGATAACTGGTTTATATCAGTTATTCCGGCGTTGGCTAAGGCGCGCTGTGCCGGGTTCGAAAGTTTATGCAATGGGTTGTCGTTGTTCTTGTCTTTCATCTTCATTAGGTTTATTATTCAAATTTAACACCCATATCCCTTTATCATGCGGTACCGGCGCAACAAATTATCGGGCAGGTTGCAACTACCCGAAATTAATCCCCATATTGTAACATGAAAAAATACTACCTGTTAGTGTTCCTGTTTTTTACCGGCTTAACAGGCTCGGCCATATATCCGCATGATTATTTCACCTGGATACTGGAAGTTTTTCCGGCAATTTTTGGTTTTATCGCCCTGGCTTTAACATTCAACAAATTCAGGTTCAGTTATTTTACCTACATCATGATACTGGCGCATTGCTATGTTTTGTTTATAGGCGGTCATTATACCTACGCGCTGGTGCCGCTGTTTGATTGGGTAAAAGATGTTTTTCACCAGGCACGTAATAACTACGATAAAGTTGGCCATTTTACCCAGGGCTTTGTACCTGCCTTGATAGCCCGCGAATTATTTATCCGGAAAAATATTATCCAAAAACGCGGCTGGCTGGCTGTGCTAATGGTTTGCGTTTGTACCACCATCAGCGTATTATATGAGTTTATAGAATGGTTTGTATCCGTAGCTTCCGGCTCATCCGGCGATTCATTTTTAGGCACCCAGGGCGATATCTGGGATACGCAATCAGATATGCTTTTCGCTATGATAGGCGCAACCTGTATGGTTATATTTTTTGCAAAATTACAGGATAACCAGATAAGGGATTTAGGGTTTGCACAATAACTTAAAACAGTATTTATTTAATATTTACCTTTTACCTACCGCAACTGCCATCAACAGGTAAAGCCCCTTAAAGTGGCTGGTTTCTAAAAAACCAATTGATTTAACTATTAATTAAGCTGCGCGTTTCAAATAATGATCAACCAGGCGGGTCAAATCGGTAAGTTCAAATGGCTTACTTAACCACGCATCGGCACCACACGCCTTGGCAATATCGGCTAAATCTGGATAACCGGAAATCAGGATAACAGGAATATGGTAAGTCAAAGGATGCTTTTTGATAGCGACGCAAAGTTCGCTACCAAAGCCGTCTTTTAGCTTATGATCAACCAATACCATATCTGGCATGTGTAATATAACGCCCTTTATCGAGTTTTTATCAAACGAGGCAACGGTTCGATAGCCCTCTTCATGCAGGATCATCTGTATCGCATCAGACAGATCTGCATCGTCTTCAACAACAAATATTTTTTTACTCATAGGTTTATTATAATAGATATACAAAGCTACAGAAGTTAATTCGTAACCATCAATTATAAATTAACAATTTTAAACCCTAAGCAACCATTTTGAGCATTTTTTTACAATGTAGTTATCAACAAACAGGTGGTAAAATATTTTTTATCGGCCAAACAAATCCATTGCAATTTCCTTAAATAACTGACAATTTAAGTTTTTAATGAAGGACCTCATCCCCTATGAAAATAACAACATACCCTGGTAAATCATTCCCGCTTGGCGCAACATGGGATGGTAAGGGCGTAAACTTTACACTATATTCCGAGAACGCTACCGGCGTTGAACTTTGCCTGTTTCACAGTCCCGAAGACGAAATAGAAACAGAAAGGATCCCGGTTACCGAATATTCCGAACTCATCTGGCACATCTATATTCCCGGTTTAAAACCCGGCCAGCTTTACGGTTACCGGGTAAGCGGCCCCTACGAGCCCGAAAACGGCCACCGTTTTAACCCCAATAAGCTTTTGCTTGACCCGTATGCCAAAGCCATATCGGGCACTATTAACTGGGACGATTCCCTTTTTGGCTACCAGATAGGCAGCGATGAAAAAGACCTGAGTTTTAGCGAAACCGATAACGCGGCCTTTGTACCCAAATCGGTAGTAGTTGATCATAATTTTGATTGGGAAGGCGATAAAGCACCTTGTATCGAGTACTTTAACTCGGTAATATATGAGGCCCACGTTAAAGGTTTTACTAAAATGCACCCCGATATTCCGGAAGAGATCAGGGGCACCTACGCCGCCATCGGTCACCCGGTAACTATTAAATATTTAAAGAAACTGGGCATTACAGCCATCGAACTGATGCCCATCCATCATTTTTTAGATGACAGGCACCTTATTGAAAAGGGCTTAACCAACTATTGGGGCTATAATACCATTGGCTTTTTTGCACCCGATGCCCGCTACTCATCAAGCGGCGTGCGTGGCGAGCAGGTAACCGAGTTTAAAACCATGGTAAAAGAGCTGCACAAAGCGGGGATTGAAGTGATACTTGATGTGGTTTACAACCATACCGGCGAAGGCAGCGAGATGGGGCCTACCCTATCGTTCCGCGGTATTGATAACTGTTGTTACTACCGCCTGGCCGAGGATAACCGGTATTATATGGACTACACCGGCACCGGTAACACACTGAATGCCAATTTGCCCAATGTATTGCGCCTGATGATGGATAGCCTGCGTTACTGGATATTGGAAATGCATGTGGATGGCTTTAGGTTTGACCTTGCTGCTACCCTGGCGCGCGAGTTGCACGAGGTAAACCGGCTGAGCGCCTTTTTTGATATTATTCACCAGGATCCTTGTATATCGCAGGTTAAATTGATTGCCGAACCATGGGATGTTGGCGAAGGCGGCTACCAGGTGGGCAAGTTTCCGCCGGGATGGGCCGAATGGAACGGCAAATACCGCGACAGCATCCGCGATTTTTGGAGCGGCACCGAAAGTTCATTGGCCGAATTTGGCGACAGGATCACCGGCAGCTCCGATCTTTACAAATCATACCGCAGGCCAACAGCCAGCGTTAACTTTGTAACCGCCCATGATGGCTTTACACTGACCGACCTGGTAACCTACAACGAAAAACATAACGAAGCCAATGGCGAGGATAATAACGATGGCGAAAGCCATAACCGGTCCTGGAACTGCGGGTTTGAAGGCCCAACCGACGACAAAGCCATTAACGAGCTGCGCGAAAAGCAAAAAAGAAATTTTTTAACCACGCTTTTCCTATCGCAAGGGGTGCCTATGCTGGTGGCCGGTGATGAAATGAGCCGTACCCAAAAAGGCAACAACAATACCTACTGCCAGGATAATGAACTGAGCTGGATAAATTGGGAAACCATGGATAAATACCTGATGGTATTTACCAGTAAACTGATTAAGCTGAGGAAAGAGCATGCGGCATTCTCGCGCAAGAACTGGTTTAAGGGCGAGGTTGAGAAAAAAAGCGGCGTAGCCGATATTGCCTGGTTTTTGCCAAACGGCTCAGAAATGGGCGAAGATAACTGGAACCATGATTTTGCCAAATCGGTGGCTGTTTTTTTGAACGGATTGGGCCTGCACAGCGTTAATGCCGAAGGCAACAAGATAGTAGACGATAGCTTCTATATTATATTTAACGCCCATGACGAACCTTTAAGCTACAAATTGCCGGCCACAGAATATGCCAGCAATTGGGAACTGCTGATTGACAGCGACAAAAAAGCAAATGAGGATACAACGGGAACTTTTAAAGCAGAAGAAACAATACAGGTTGAAGGGCGGTCTGTTGTACTGCTTCAGCATCAATTGATCCACAATAGCGAAACAAAACATCATTAACAGAAACATCCGGGACCTATCTTAATAAACCATAATTTGCAACAGCTGGGGGGGGTGGTATCAAATATCGAAAACCATTACCTAAAACAACTGATAAATTTTACTGTGCAAAAACCAGCAACACCAATATTGTGTGTTGAATATCGATAAAATAAAGCCCGGCGGCAGGTGTGGTTTATAAAAGCCGGATGAAAATAAATCTCCATCCGGCTAAATCACTCTAAAACAATCACCTCTTAATTAAATAGGAAGTATAAACAAATTATATATAGATACTTTAACAAGTACTATTAATTAAATGTTACAACAAAGTTATCTATAATATACAGCAAGCGCGTGATAACCCGGTCATTTTTACGGGGTACTGACATTTAATACTAAACGGTATTTAATGGATTGTATTAACAATAAAGCAACCCTTTAATGAATATATCGGTAAGCAAAAGTTTCTTGCTCCTGATCTCTTCAAGGTGTTCTTTACGGGGGAAACTGCTTTTCTTTTGAGATACAGCCCCTACCCTGATGCCGTGCATGGCATCCAATAAAAGGTCTACCAATTCTTCGGGCTTTTCAATCGGGTTTATGCAGCCTTTTTCCATTTCATTTTTAACAGCGTTGCTTAACAAAGTAAGCTCGGCTTTGTGCACCTGCTCAACAATTTCCCAAATGGTATCTGGCAAATTTTGCTCGTTAAGCCTGAAAAAATCAAAAAAGTTATAATTACTTACAATAAAATCGTGATGGGTGTTGATCTGGAAAACAAAAGCTTCTTTAAGGCTGCCGAATGTATCGGCCTTTTCTTCCAGTTTTTTCAAGTAGTCTACAGCCAGTTTTCGCATTACGGCCATGTACAGCTGGCTTTTATCCGGAAAGTAATAATACAGCAGTGCTTTTGACATTGAAAGGTCGCCGGCAATTTCATTCATCGTGGTTTTTGAATAGCCATAATGTAAAAAACGCTCGTACGATGCCTCTAATATCTTTTCCCTTTTTATATCCTGATGGTCGTGGGTTGTAGCCATTGCCGTATCAATTATTAAATTCCAGTCAGCTTAAAAACTAAATTCCTGACTTTTTAAACAAATCTATCAAAAAATCTATACATAACTGTAGCAACACCCCTTTGATTACGTGTTGTTAAAACAATTTTACATTCGTAGTATTTATGATAGTAATTAACTAACATTATTAAGCATGAATATTGTTAACAGACTCCCCCCTGATCTGCTTGAATTTTCTAAACAAATCCCTGCCTTCGTATGGAACCTTATTATAACAGTAACAGCTATCCTGGTAGGTTTACTCATAAAACTTGCAGTTACGCGTTTGTTTAGGGTATATGCAAAAAAAGAAGAGACGGATTATTCTTTCTTCAGGTCGGTTATCATAAACCTGGGCAAGGCTATAACCTATTTCATTCCTTTATTCCTGTTCAATCTGTTTATCCCACTGATGCGGATGGATAAGGCCTACCTTACCCCGCTTGATAAAACAATCGAAATTTTCCTGACCATATCATTCGCCGGTATCCTGGTACGCTCCATCAGGGTGCTTGAAGATTATATTTACCACACATACGATCTTAACAAGGCCGATAACCTGGTTGAGCGTAAAGTGCGCACGCAAATACAGTTTATCCGCAAGTTTTTGGTGGTACTTATTGTGTTTGTAACCATTGCCATCATACTGCTCAGTTTTGACAGCATGCGCAAAATTGGCACAGGGTTGCTGACGGGAGTTGGTATAGGCGGTATAATTGTTGGTTTTGCGGCGCAAACCTCATTGGGTAACCTGCTGGCCGGCTTCCAGATAGCGTTTACCCAGCCAATCCGTATTGATGATGTGTTGGTTGTGGAAGGCGAATGGGGCCGCGTGGAAGAGATTACGCTAACCTATGTGGTGCTTAACATTTGGGATAAACGAAGGCTGATACTCCCTATCAATTACTTCATCACCAAACCCTTTCAAAACTGGACACGCACCTCATCCGAAATTTTGGGTACTGTGTTTTTGTATGTAGATTACACTATTCCGCTGGATGCTATCCGCAAGGAGTTTGAGCGGCTGATTAATTTGAGCCCGCTTTGGGATAAAAAAGTGCAGGTGGTACAGGTGACCGATACCAAGGAAAACAACATCGAGGTACGTGTACTTATGAGTGCCCGCAACTCTTCAGAAGCATTTGACCTGCGCTGCTACATCCGCGAAAACCTGGTTGGCTTTATCCAGCAAAACTACCCAGGCAGCTTGCCAAGAATCAGGAACGAGGTTAGCAATCTCGAAAAATTTATGCAGCCCAAAGCCGAAGCTTAAGCTGCATTTGAAAATTCAATACCGCTGCCAATTACCAGGGCATCTTCTATAGCGCCAACAAACGGATCAGTTATATTACTGACTTTTACAGCATCCTTGCGCAACCAAAAACTGCCAAATGTTGATGCGAAAGCCGCTGCCCCGCCAATTAAAGCGCCGGTAGCCGCATTGCCTCCCGTGGCTTTATATACACTGGCACCGGCAAGTGCTCCGGACATCATCCTGAACACAACCGAAACCGGTTTAACCCGGTCTTTAGCCGATGGCAGTTTATCGCCGATAATTTCGCCTACGGCCAGTATCTTCAGCGCCAGCGCGACATTTCTGGATTGCATGAATTTTAATGGGGAGTGATCAAGTCTTTTGGTTTGATGATGGCTTAATATATGACTGGCAATAACCGGTGCCGACGCTGACCGCATGCCGGCCAAAGCGCCCAACCCCATAACCTGCCAAAAAGGATGTGATATTCTGAGTTCCATGTTGATGCTTATTATAACATAATAACCATGCATTGCTGATTATGTTCTGTGTAAAACAACAAATCACAGGCGGCGACAACTGTCCTCAACCTTCAATCAAAAGCAATAAAAAATCTTGATACTTGCTACTTACTACTTGATACTAAGATAATATATCCCTCACCACCTTTCCCTCCACATCGGTAAGCCTGAAACGGCGGCCCTGGAACTGGTAGGTAAGCAGCTCGTGGTTGATACCCATCAGGTGCAGCAGCGTTGCCTGAAAATCGTGCACATGCACCGGATCTTTTACAATATTGTAGCTAAAATCATCTGTTTCGCCATAGCTGATGCCGTGTTTTACGCCGGCACCCGCCATCCACATGGTAAAGCAGCGCGGGTGATGGTCGCGGCCATAGTTGTCGGCACTTAGCTTGCCCTGCGAGTATGCTGTTCGGCCAAATTCGCCGCCCCATATCACCAGGGTATCGTCCAGCATACCGCGTTGTTTCAGGTCTTTGACCAGCGCAGCGGTGGCCTGGTCGGTGGCCTTACATTGGCCGGCTATGCCCGATGGCAGGTTGCTATGCTGATCCCAGCCCTGGTGGTATAGCTGCACAAACTTCACATCTTTTTCCAGCAGTTTTCGCGCCAGCAGGCAATTGGCGGCGTAGGTACCGGGGTCTTTACTATCGGGGCCGTACATGTCAAAAATTTCTTTGGGTTCGTTGGCGGTGCTCATTACCTCGGGTACCGATGTTTGCATGCGGGCAGCCATTTCATACTGGGCTATGCGGGCATCAACTTCCGGATCTGCATACGCGGCGTTTTGCAGGTTGTTTAGTTTGGACAGGTATTCCAGCATTTCCTTACGGTCGGCGCCATCATAGCCCTCGGGATTATTCAGGAACAAAACAGGGTCTTTACCCGAACCAAACTGCACCCCCTGGAACTTGGATGGCAGGAAACCGTTACCCCATAGCCGGGCGTACAAAGGCTGGTCTTTAGGTGCGTTTTTTGAAACCAGCACAATAAAGGTAGGCAGGTTTTGATTATCCGACCCTAAGCCATAACTAATCCAGGAGCCTATTGAGGGCCTGCCCGGCAGCTGGTTACCCGTTTGCAGGAAAGTTATAGCCGGATCATGGTTTATGGCTTCAGAATACAGCGATTTCACAATACACAGCTCATCTACCACCTGGGCGGTAAAGGGCATCAATTCGCTCATCCAGGTTTGGCTTTGGCCGTGCCGGTTAAATTTACAAAATGATGGCGCCAGCGGCAGCACGCTCTGGTTGGCGCTCATGCCGGTAAGCCTTTGCCCCTGCCGTACCGAATCGGGCAGGTTTTGGCCAAGCATGGTAGCCAGTTTGGGCTTATAATCAAAAGTTTCAAATTGCGATGGCCCGCCTGCCTGGAACAGGTATACTACCCTTTTGGCCTTCGGTGCAATCTGCGGCAGGGCGCTCAAAATATCATCCTCCAGGCTACCCGGGCGTTTAAGCGGGCTGCCAAAAACACTGTTGCCAAACAACGATCCAACGGCCAGCGCACCCAAACCCAGTGAAGTTTTGGTTAAAAAATTGCGCCTGTCCATCTTCCGGTGAAGCTCATTAAACTCCGGCGTATGCAGCCTGAATTCCTCATCATGGTGAAAATCTGACATGGGTGTTTTATCTTTTGGTTAATGATGCATCTGAATTTAAAATGGTGCTGGCCACTACCGTATTGGCTGCTATTAAAGCGCCATCCAGCTTTTTATCTACCCGGTACTGGCCGGCGGTAAGCCAGCCCTTTTGTTTCTCAGGGTGTGTTTTAAACTTCTTGAGTTCTACCTGTTGCAGGGCCATTAACAGGCTTACTTCTTCGGCTGTGGGGTTTCGGCTGGTTAGTTTGCGGTAGGCGGTAGTTATAGCTGCCTTGCCGTCAGCGTTTCGGGTCATTTGCTCGCCCAATACCTTGGCAGCCTCCACAAACGTAGGGTCATTCAGGGTTACCAAAGCCTGCAAGGGCGTATTGGTTTTTTGCCTGCGGACAATACAATAGCTGCGCGATGGCGCATCAAAAGTAGCGAGTGTTGGATTGGGGACAGATCGTTTTACAATAACGTACAAACTGCGCCTGTACACCGCCTGGCCTGTATCCGGGGTGTAGGTGGTATTGTTAATTTCCCATAAACCGGCAGGCTGGTATGGTTTTATACTTTTGCCGCCTATTTGAGTATTTAACAACCCGCTGGCAAATAAGGCATTATCGCGAATCATCTCGGCAGGCATCCGGTACGCCGGGCCGTGCGACAGGTAGCGATTTTCGGGATCTTTCTCGGCAGCCTCTTTAGCCGGCCGTGAATCCTGACGGTACGTAGCCGACATCACAATCAGTTTATTCAAAGCTTTCATATCCCAGCCCTGCTCAACAAATGTTGTGGCCAGCCAGTCCAGCAACTCGGGGTGGCTGGGCATTTCGCCTTGGTTGCCAAAATCTTCGCTGGTTTTCACCAGGCCGGTTCCAAAAAAGTTTTGCCACAAACGGTTTACCGCTACCCTTGCTACCAACGGATTATCGGCATTTGTAGCCCATTGCGCCAGGCCATACCTGTTTTTAGGCAAACCGGCCGCGAATGGCAGTATGGCTTCAGGAGTATTGGGAAAAACCTGTTCGCCGGGCATATCGTAGTTACCGCGGTTAAGCAGGTATGAGTTTTTCGGCTTAGCCATTTCCTGCATCACCATCAACTCGGCCACGTTTTCGGTCGAATCTGATAAAGTAGTGCGCAACGAGGTTAACTTTTTTGTTTCGGCAAGCATCAGCGGGTCAACGGCGGTAAGGTAGTAGGCTTTTAGCTTACCAATATCATCGGCACCCAGGGCATCCTTGCTTTTTGCAGCCACCTGCTGCCAGCTATCCTTTTGGGCCAGTATTTTAACCTCGAAACCGGTAAGCACCCGGTTATATACCACAATATCATCTACCTTTCCATCTTTAAAACCACGCCCGCGTTCCCAGGCGCCAACCTGTAAGCCGGGCTGGCTATCGCCCATAAATAAAATATCCTTGGTAAGCTGATCCATGGTTGTTTCCATCTTCATTTCGCTGCCATCCAGGTACAATTTAAAGCCGGCGGCAATTGCCGATCCATCATAGGTTGCCGTAAGCTGCATCCATTTATCGCGGGGCACATCATCAACAGTAACCAGGGTTATAGCATTTGAAGGCCCTGTCTGGGCCATGTTCAGCTCCAACTTGTTGTTTTTGAGGTATAAATGATAGCCCCTGAAATTGTACAGCCGCTCGGAATTGCCTTTATGGAAAATAACACCTTCGCCCAACTGTTTAGGAATGTTAACCCAGATACCGATAGTAAAGGGTTGCGATTTGCGGAAGACGCCAATCTTATTTAAATCCAGCCAGGTATCGCCATTTAAGGCCAATGCCTTGCCATCGCCCTTAGCCTCAAATAAAGGTGCATCGCCAGCCTGGCCGCCCTCGCGTTTCATGGAGCCTATGTCTTTAGGGTTTACGCTACTTGCCAGGTCGCCCTTATCAAAATTGAAACTCGCCTGTAAGCCATTAGCCGGAATTTTTTCAGTGGCCAGATTTTTATACTCGCCATTGGCAAGCCATTTATCAAACTCAGCTATAGCCTTACTTTCTGTTTGGGCAATGGTGTTTTTTTGCTGCGCGATGTTGTCATTAATAAACTGTAATATTTTTTCCTTTTGCGCTGTTGGCAGCATCAATGTTGGCGTTGGCAAGGCATCATCCCATGATATTTGCCCCGCCTCTTTTACGTTATTGAAAAAACTGAACAGCTGGTAATAATTTTTTTGCGATATCGGGTCGAATTTGTGATCATGGCATTTGGCGCAACCCACTGTGATGCCTAATACCGCGCTGCCAAAGGTATTGGTGCGGTCAATCACATATTCGGTTTGGTATTCCTCCTCAACAACGCCGCCTTCCATATTTTGCTGGTGATTGCGGTTAAAGGCGGTAGCAATGATCATATCTTTCGTCGGGTGCGGCATTAAATCGCCGGCCAGTTGCCACTGGATAAATTTATCGTAGCTAAAGTTGCTGTTAAAAGCCTTAATCACCCAATCGCGGTAGGGCGACATATCCCTTATCCTATCTACCGTGTACCCATGCGAATCGGCAAAACGTGCGGCATCCAGCCAGTCCACCGCCATTTTTTCGCCATAATGGGGCGATGCCAACAGGCGGTCTACCTGTTTTTCATAGGCATTAGGCGATGCATCTTTTAAAAAATCATCAATCTCTTTCAGCGTTGGCGGCAGGCCGGTAAGGTCGAGCGAAAGCCTGCGCAACAGCAATTCTTTATCAGCTTCTTTGGATGGCAGCAGGTTTTGCCGCTTAAGCCTGGCCAGCACAAAGTTATCAATAGGGTTATTCACAGCGCCTTCAACCACGGGAACGGCCGCCTTCACAGGTTTTACAAAGGCCCAATGGGGTTTATATACAGCTCCGGTTTTTATCCATTTTATAATGACAGCTTTTTCATAAGCCGACAACGTATGGTGCGATTCGGGCGCAGGCATCAGGTAGGTTGAATCGGTTGATAAAATGCGTTTTACCACCTCGCTATGCTGCAGGTCACCGGGTTTAATGGCAACAACACCTATATCATCGGGTATTTCGGCGTAGGCGTTTGCAGCTATGTCCAACCTTAAACCCGCCTTTTGTTTGTTTTTATCGGGACCATGGCATGCAAAGCATTTGTTGGATAGTATGGGCTTTACATCAATGTTATAATCAACCGTTGGCGGCAGGGCATCATATGCTTTTTGCACATCGGCAGGCAAGTCAACAGCCGATGAATAAAAAAATAAACCGCCGCCTGTTACCATTACGGCACTTAGCGTTACTAAAAAAGATCTCAGCATCATACAATTTATCCGGTTTGATAATCTGGATAAAGCTACGCGGAGCCGCGGGATAAAAATTTCACAAAGGCCACATCAATTTGCACAAATCCGACTTTTACAGGGCATTATGACGATAAATGTATTAAATTGCATTCCCTTACAGGTATGAACAAAAGCGTTTTAAGATCGACATTCAATTTACTGAACATTGATCATGTAGAGCTGAACAAAAACTGGAACTATAAAAACGTGACCAGTACATTTTACCGGCTGTATTATATCGACGGCGGTGAAGGCGTGCTGTATAATGCCGATAGCAGTATTAAACTGGAGCCAGACTATATATACCTGGTGCCGAGTTTTACTACCTGCAATTATTATTGCGACAACTATTTAAGCCAGTACTACATCTGCTTTGCCGAAGAATCTGTTGACGGGGCCTCGGTGTTTTCATCAAACCGTAAAATATTCAAGTTAAAAGCCGCCGATAATGCCCTGGCATGTTTTAAACGCATATTGCAATTAAACCCCAACAGGAGTTTGTATATATCCTACAATCCAAAAGTTTACGAGAAGCGGCCGGTTCAAAAAAACTTCGAGGAATTGAACCAGCTGACGCATGCCTCGGCTTATATGGAAACTTATGGCTTACTTTTGCAATTGGTATCGATGTTTTTAAAGCCGGATGTTTTTTTGATGGAAGATAAAAGCATTATCCACTCCAAAATATCTGATGCTATCAATTATATACAAACCAACCTGCACCAAAACATCACCGTTGCCCAGCTGGCCAAACGCGCCAACCATAATGCTGATTATTTTTCGCGCCTGTTTTTTGAGAACACCGGCGAACGGCCCTTAACCTACATTCAATCAAAACGCATTGAACGCGCGCAATTGTTGCTTACCACAACCAGTATGCCTTTTTATGAAATAGCCGCCGAAACAGGATTTGAGAGCCTTGCTTATTTTTCGAGGATATTCAGGAATATTACCGGGCAAACACCCGGATCATATAAAAAAAACAGCCTGGTGATGTAGTGATATGGCTGATTTGGCCGGGGAAGTCGCGTTTAAGATTTCATAGCCAACTTATTGTGCTATGCGGATATCAATGGTATCAAGTTATTAGATTTTTCGCACCAAAGACGCTAAGCCGCAAAGAGAAAATAAGCAAATCACTTTGCGTCTCCGCGTCTTTGCGCGAAATAAATCTTATAAACGTTAAACGCAATTTCCCTGCTCATTTCGCTATTAAATTCTGATTAATGCAAATAAAATATTAGTTTTAAAATTGTTTGCCTAAACATCCGGCGCAAATTGAAAATTTGATTCTTTATGATAGGATTAGAACCTGCTGTTACCATATTTCTTACAACCCAACTGCGCAAAAGTTTAAAAGACCGGGGCATCGTCAGCGAATGGGATAAATACCTTTTGTATGTATTATATGGCGCGGTTGCCATAATGATGGGGAGCATTTTTCTTGAAAAAGAAGGGTTAATCAGGTGGTTTGGACACGCTCTTTTAGGCTGGCTAATTTCGCTGCCATTCACGAAAGATGAATTCAAGGCAAACAGATCTATCATTAACTGGGTACTGCCGTATGCTGCCGCAGTTATTGTTAGCGACCTTATATTACTGGTTGCACCCCAATTCCATGAAAATCACAACGAACTTTTTGATAACTTCATAAACTTCACTGTGCTTTGGGTTTTTGCCATGTGGTGGATAAATCGCAAACAAGCCAAAGCCCTTGAAACAGAGCGAATAAAACGCCGTAACGAAGAGGAACAGAACCGCATGATGGCTGCGATGAAAGTTAACCTGGAAAGCGAAGTAAAGCAACGTACCGCCGAACTAACCAACCAAAAGGAAGAACTGCAACATGCCTTATCCGAACTGAGAAGCACCCAGGCACAACTGGTACAGCAGGAAAAAATGGCATCGTTGGGCGAGCTTACCGCAGGTATAGCCCATGAAATTCAAAACCCGCTTAACTTTGTAAACAACTTTAGCGAGGTGAGCATCGAGCTATTGGACGAACTTAAGGACGAGGTGCTAAGCAAGCTGCCCGACGATATTAAACAGGAAGCTGATGATATAATAAACGATATTACCCAAAACCTGACCAAAATAAACCAGCATGGCAAACGGGCTGATGCCATAGTAAAAGGGATGCTGCAGCATTCGCGTACAACCACCGGCAAAAAAGAGCCGACCGATATTAATGCGCTGGCCGATGAATACCTGCGCCTGAGTTATCATGGCTTGCGGGCCAAAGACAAGATGTTTAACGCCGGCATGAAAACCAGCTTTGATGAAAATATTGGTAAAATTGAAGCCATTCCGCAGGATTTGGGGAGGGTACTTTTAAACTTGTTTAACAACTCCTTTTACTCGGTTGCCGAAAAGAAAAAACAAAACATTGCCGGCTATGAGCCAACTGTAACGGTGGTTACCCGAAAATTACCAAACGCCGTTGAAATTACCGTAAGCGATAACGGAACAGGCATCCCGCAAAAGGTATTGGACAAAATATATCAGCCATTTTTTACCACCAAACCAACCGGGCAGGGAACGGGCCTTGGCCTATCCATGAGTTATGATATCATTACAAAAGGGCACGGCGGCGATTTGAAGGTAGAAACGGCCGAAGGTGAGTTTGCTAAGTTTGTGATCACTATTCCCGATGTAAAAGCCAATTAATGGTAAAACAGCCGTAACAATCGTGTTTTAACTGCCTGTTAAATCAATACAAAACCTAAATTTGAAACGAGAATAAAACTATGAAAATACTTGTTGTTGACGACGAGGCCGATGTACAACCGTTGTTTTTGCAACGCTTTCGCAAGGAGATAAAAAATGGCGAAATCGAATTCAACTTCGCTCAATCGGGCGAGGAAGCCATGTCGTTTTTGGCGGTTAACCACTCTGAAGTGATCCTGATCCTATCCGACATCAATATGCCCGGCATGACGGGGTTGGAATTGCTCGACAAAATAAGGCACACCTACGAGAAACCACCACCGGTGGTCATGATGATTACTGCTTATGGCGATGACGAAAACTACCAAAAATCGATGGAGTTGGGGGCGAATGACTTTTTAACCAAGCCCCTTGACTTTAATAATTTAAAAGAAAAACTAAAACACATAGAACAATAATGGCCAAAATACTGGTGGTTGATGATGAATTGGACCTGGAGCTTTTGATAAAACAAAAATTCAGGAAAAAGATCCGTGAAAAAGTATATGATTTTGTATTCGCCCACAATGGTTTTGAAGCACTGGTGAAACTTGCCGAAGACCCGGAGATTGATATGATTTTGAGTGATATCAATATGCCCGAAATGGACGGCCTCACGCTGCTTACCAAACTGCCCGAGGCTAACCCTATTTTAAAAGCTGTAATGGTATCGGCCTACAGCGATATGGATAATATCCGGACTGCCATGAACCGCGGCGCGTTTGACTTTGTGGTTAAACCTGTAAATTTCGACGACCTGGATATCACCATCGAAAAAACGTTGATGCATGTGCTGGAGTTGAAAAAAACCATGCAGGCCATTAAAGAGAATAACATTCTGAGAATGTATGTTGATGAGAATGTGCTCAACTTTATGACCCACAAGGAGTTTGAAACAAGCCTGCTAAGCAATGAAACCGTTGATGCCACTGTTTTATTCATCGATATCTGCGGCTTTACGGCCATATCCGAACATGTACCGGCCAATGCCGTTGTTAGTTTAATTAACAAGCTTTTTGATATGATGGTGCAGGAAATTATAGCCCAAACCGGTCATATAGATAAATTTATGGGTGATGCTGTCATGGCCGTTTTCCGCGGAGAGTACCACCTGGACCGTGCCATTGATGCAGCCCTTGCCGTGCGCGAAAAAATGCACAGCACCGAAACTATAGTTTACGGTGATAAAACGTTTAAACCCGATGTATCCATCGGCATCAACTCGGGCGAAATGATATCAGGCAACATTGGTTCTGCCTCCCTGAAACGCCTGGATTATACCGTAATCGGCGATGCCGTAAACCTGGCCCAGCGCCTGCAGGGTGTAGCCAAGGCCAACCAGATTGTTGTAACCGAAGAAGTTTACCAAAAGGCCAAAGAATCTTTCGAACTCAAAAAAATTGGCGAAGTGACGTTGAAGAACAAAGCGAAACCGGTGGAGATTTATGAAGTAGTTTCTTGAGTAGTAAGTATCAAGTAGTAAGTATCAAGACAGCTGCAACGATTAGTATCAAGTAATTAATTAGTATCAAGACAGCAGCAAAAGACCGCGTCAAAAAATCTTGATACTTGATACTTACTACTTGATACTAAAATCTCAATGCTCCCTAACCCTTTTCTTCAATACCCCACCTGCAGCTTCTTTGATGCTGTTGGTGAATACGAATGCTTTGGGGTCAATGCTGTGCACCAGGTTTTTTAGGCGGCGTACCTCGAAGCGGGTTATTACGGTGAAAATGATATCAACAGGCTGGTGCACATCAAAACTTTCTTTTAAAAAGCCGCGCTCGCCTTTGTATATGGTGATGCCCCGGCCCAATTCCATAACCAGTTTCTCTTTGATGATCTCGCTTTGGCCGGATATGATGTTTACCGCCGTATATTCTTCCAGCCCATCAATTACAAAACTAATGGTGCGGGATGCTGTATAGTAAGTTAATATGGAGTATAAGGATGCCTGTAAACTAATCTCGTAAGCAGCTATCAGGAAGATGATAACATTTATCCCTAAAATAATTTCGCTGATGGTAAGGCTGCTTCGTTTAAGCGTATAAAGCGCCAATATCTCTATGCCATCCAACGCGCAGCCGCCACGAATGGACAGGCCTACCCCCAAACCCATAAACACGCCGCCGAAAATGGACACCAATAATTTATCGGAAGTGACAACCGGATAATCAATAAATTGCAAACAAAGCCCCAAAGCGATAACACAGGCAAAAGTTTTCAGCGCGAAGGCTTTATTAACCTGAAACATCCCCATAATAATAAACGGGATATTGGCTATCACAATAACTACCGCGATATTGATTTCGTAAAGCTCATGAATAAGCAGGGACATACCTGTTACACCACCATCAAAAAACTTGTTTGGTACAAGGAAACCCTTCAGGGCAAATCCGCAAAATAAAATCCCGACAATTACGGTTACTACATCCTTAATTATTTCAGATAAACTATGTTCCGGTTTAGTCATGTATAGTACTTTATATTAATCTTTCAGTTATTGTACGCAGGTGCTTTTCTTTTTCAGCTTCTCGTAAACTGATGGCTGTTTTGGTGAAATAGCGGTGGCTTTTCAGAAAGCTTACCTGCTGTTTATCCCACTCCTGTTCTGTTTTCAGTTTATGGGTTATTTCAAGTTCCGAAAATAACCTTTTACTAAGGATAAAAAAATCATTCCGGCCTAAATAATCCAAATCGGCATCACAAATAATTTCGCCCAGCTTGTTATGCGGTTTCTGGGGTATTTTGGTGGCCATAATGATATCGCAAACAACGGCTATCTGGGCATCCGAATAATTAAAGGCTGGCAGATGCTCGCGGGCTATTTTACAGGAGTTGCTTTCATGATCATCCACCCCATACAAAAAACCCGAATCATGAAACAGAGCGGCTGTAAGCAGTAAAGTAGTTTCTGCTAAATCGATACCTTCACCTAAAGCTAAACGTTTAGCAGCATTGTGTACATCCTGCGCATGGGTTGCATTGTGGTAGTAAAAATGTACCGGGAGTTCGCTTTTTATTTTATCTAGGATAAATTCCCCGGCCTTATCAATCTGCATTGGTTATAAATTGGCTGCTAATATAATAAAATGTGTTACCAGGCAAATTTCAAAACGGCATAAATACATGGCGCTAAGTTTTTGTTCGTCCGGTAGTGTATCACATGCATCCGTTGTACGTGTAAAAAACTATATTAGCTACATGAATGATTGGTTCAAAAACTACAAGGGCATCATATTGCTGATGGCGGGTATTATAGTTGGCAGTATTGCCGGCATTTTTTTAGGCGATAAGGTAAGTATTATTAAACCCATAGGCGATATTTTCCTGAACCTGTTATTCACCGCTGTTGTACCCCTGGTGTTTTTTGCCATTGCATCGGCGATCGCCGGGTTGGATGCCACAAATAAGCTTGGTAAACTGTTGGGTATAACCTCGCTGGTATTTGTGGGTACGGTGCTGGTAGCAGCCATGGTGACCATTATAGCCATCTGGATCTTCCCTATCCATCAGCATTTAGTGGCCAATCCTATTACTGAAGCCATCGACAAAAAACCGTTAGGCGATCAGCTCACCAACCTTTTTACTACCAGCGAATTTTACCAGTTGTTATCGCGCAAAAGCATGATGGCCATGATCATATTTTCGGTGCTGATAGGCTTTGCCACCCTTAATGCCGGCGAAAAAGGTGCTGCTTTTACCCGCTTTTTGCATAGCGGTAACGAAGTGTTTAAAAATATTTTTATCCTGATCATGAAACTGGGCCCTATTGGGTTAGGGGCTTATTTTGCCTACCAGGTGGGCGTGTTCGGCCCGCAGCTATTTGGGGGTTACGCCCGTTCAATGGCTTTGTACTATGGCGTAGGCGCGTTTTATTTTGTTGCCATATTTAGCCTTTACGCTTTTATCGCGGGCGGCGTGAGCGCAGTAAAAAGGTACTGGAAAAACAACATTATCCCATCGGCAACGGCAGTAGGCACCTGTAGCAGTATTGCAACCATCCCGGCAAATTTAGATGCCGCAAAAAAAATGGGCATCCGGGATGTTATCGCCAATGTAACCATTCCACTTGGAGGCACCCTGCACAAGGATGGATCAAGCATATCATCCATCGTAAAAATGGCGGTTGTATTTGCCTTGTTTGGCAAAAGCTTTAATAATGCAGAAACCGTGGTAGTGGCGCTGGCTTTAACCGTACTGGTAAGCCTGGTTGAAGGCGGCATACCCAATGGCGGTTATATAGGCGAATTGTTGTTTATATCGGCCTACGGCTTTCCGCCAGAGGCTTTACCTCCGGCTATGATCATAGGTACACTGGTCGACCCCATGGCTACCCTGCTAAATGCGACCGGCGATACCGTGGCCGCGATGATGATTTCCCGCTTCGTAGATGGAAAAAACTGGATGGGCCCTGAACCTCTCAAGGGGTAGGAAGACGGGGCAAACGCATCTGATTGGGTTAACATAACTTAACACATTTCAGATAAATAATCATAAATATTTAATAACCAATATTTTATATTTTTTCATGGTTAACACGAAACTGAGTGCAATTTAGGCGTATTCTAATACTTTTGCCTGTTGCTGGCCAATACAAGTCTCTTCGGTAACCGGATCATTTAACCAGGATCAGCCAATAAAAACAGGGTGTTGTTTGATGCTTATATCGCCTATTCCATTAGTTATTTGAATACGTTTGCCCTGGAGAGAAAGAATCTCAGCTTTTTGATAGAAAACAAATTAGCTATATTTGTTAAACACCTACCTGCCATGCTACACATATTATATATCATCGCCATTATTGCCGAAGCCATGACGGCAGCCCTATCTGCCGGACGCAGGGATATGGATTGGGTGGGCGTTTGCATCATCGCCTGGGTAACCGCCTTAGGCGGCGGCACCGTACGCAATATCCTGTTTAACCACTATCCCATGAGCTGGGTTGAGCATCCCGAATACCTGCTGATAACCGCCGGTGCAGCGATATTGGCAGCCGTTATAGCCCGGCTAATGACTAAAATGAAAACGCTGTTCCTATACCTGGATGCGCTGGGTTTGGTGGTATTTACCATTATCGGCTGCCAGATAGCACAGCAAATAAGCCTGCCGGCTACTATTGTATTATTAAGCGGAATGATAACGGGCTGTGCCGGCGGCGTACTGCGCGATGTGCTTTGTAACGAAGTGCCACTACTATTCCGCAAGGAGATTTATGCAAGCGCATCGATAGTTACCGGGGCTGTTTACTTAGGAGTTGAATATTTAGGTGCCAGCGATGCGGTTGCCATTATAATTGCTTGCATTATTGGCCTGGCGTTACGCCTGCTATCTATCAGATACAACTGGCAAATGCCCAAATTTGTTTATAGAGAAGAATGGCATTAAGCTTACTTGAGACGACTACTAATTGTGGTCATGAATGGCCAAATCTTGCGGATTTTGAAGTGAAGACGATGACAAAAACCATATTGTTGTAGATTATTGATTATCAATATCCATTATCCGTTATTGCTTCGTACCTCGCAATAACGAACTATGTGGGACTTAGCCTGTAGGGGATTGCTTCGTGCCTCGCAATGACGTTAGGGTTAGAACATTCGTTTAACCTATATCCCTCGTACGCCATAATTTTTTTTCAGGTTCTATCTGGTGGACAATGAAATAATTAAAAAAGCCTTGCGAAGTTTTAAAAACTTCGCAAGGCTGATATTTGATAATTAAAGCCGCCATCGTTCCCCCTTCAGGGGGTTAGGGGGCTTCGTTTGATAAGGAGTAAGGTACATCGCTATCCTTCACCCCTCTTGTTTTATTAGGCGTTGAGGCCATATTAAAGTTGATGGTTGCGCCTTTTTGTAACTCCTTGTGACTTAACCAGTTTAAATCATAAGGCTTGCCGTTTACGCTCATGGTATTGATGTACCGGTTGGCGTAATTATTATTGGCGGCATTGATGGTTACGGTTTTGCCGTTCTCGAGCTTTAAAGTGATCTTTTTAAACAATGGCGCACCCAGCACATATTGGTCGCTGGCCGGCGTAACCGGGTAAAAGCCCATTGCCGAGAATACGTACCAGGCCGAAGTTTGCCCGTTATCCTCATCGCCGCAATAACCATCGGGGGTAGCTTTGTACAGCTTGTTCATCACATCGCGTACATGCAGCTGAGTTTTCCATGGTTCGCCGGCGTAGTTGTACAGGTAAATCATGTGCTGTATAGGCTGGTTGCCATGAGCATACTGCCCCATATTCACAATCTGCATTTCGCGGATTTCGTGGATAGTTTCGCCGTAGTAACTATCGTCAAAAACTGGTGGTAATGTAAATACCGAGTCGAGCTTGGTTACAAATTGCTTTTTGCCACCCATCAGGTTTATCAGCCCCTGGATATCATGAAAAACGCTCCAGCTGTAATGCCAGCTGTTGCCCTCGGTAAAGGCATCGCCCCATTTAAACGGACTAAAAGGCGTTTCAAATGAACCATCCTTATTTTTACCACGCATTAACCCGGTTGACGGATCGAACAGGTTTTTGTAGTTCATGCTCCGTTTTTTGTATAAATCGGTTTCGGATGCAGGCTTGCCTAAGGCTTTACCTAACTTATAAATGGTAAAATCATCGTAAGCATACTCCAGGGTACGGGCTGCATTTTCGTTGATCTTAACATCGTAAGGAACATAGCCTAATGTGTTGTAGTACTCCACCCCTTCGCGGCCGGTCGCCGCAGGGCCTTTGTTATTGGCACCGTGTACCAGGGCCTCGTACAGTTTTTCGATATCATAACCTTTACCACCTTTTAAGTACGCTTCGGATACTACAGATGCAGAGTTGTTGCCTATCATCACCGCAGAATACCCAGGGCTCGACCATTCGGGCAGCCAGCCGCCTTCTTTATAATCATTAATAAGGCCTTCCTGCATCTCTTTATTGATCGAAGGATAAACCAGGTTCAGGAACGGATACAGCGCCCTGAAGGTATCCCAAAAGCCGGTACCGGCAAATTTATAGCCCGGGAATACTTTACCTGTAGACGCGCTGTAGTGTACAATATTTCCTTTCTCGTCTATCTCATACAGTTTATTCGGGAAGAAAACCATACGGTACATACAGGAGTAAAAAGTACGTGTCTGGTCAATAGTACCGCCCTCAACAGTTAAGCGGCTAAGGGTTTTATTCCAAACGTCTTTTGCTTTTTGTTTGGTTACGTCAAAGCTGTCGTTACCTACTTCCCTTTTCAGATTCAGTTCGGCCTGCTCAATGCTGATGAATGACGAAGCTACCCGCAGATGTACTTTCTCGCCATGGGTAGTGGCAAAACCTATTAAAGCGCTTGCATGCTCGGCTTTCAGTTCCAGGCCATTGCTCAGAGTAGTATCGCTGTAGGTTTGCGCAATGGTGATGGGCTTATCTACATAAATAACAAAGTAGTTTTTAAAGTTTTTTAAGGGGCCGCGAGCGTATTTGGTAGAGTAACCTACTATCTTTTTCTCGCCGGGAATAATTTTTACATATGATCCTTTGTTCAGCGCGTCTATCACAATAAAAGAACTGTCTGTCTTGGGATAAGTAAACCTGAACTGGGCCGCCCTTTCGGTCGGTGTAATCTCGGTAGTTACATCATGATCAGCCAGGTAAACGCTGTAGTAATATGGTTTGGCAATCTCGGCCTTGTGCGAAAACCAGCTTGCCCGGCCGTTTTGCGATACTTTTAAATGTTTGGTTACCGGCATTATAGCAAATTGCCCATAATCGTTCATCCAGGGCGATGGCTGGTGGGTTTGCTTAAAGCCACGTATCTTATGGGCATCGTAAGTGTAAGCCCATCCATCGCCCATTAAACCGGTTTGGGGTGTCCAGAAGTTCATGCCCCAGGGCAGTGCAATTGCCGGGTAAGTATTGCCGTTGGATAGGTCATAATGCGAATCCGTACCCATCAGCGGGTTAATGTATTCAACAGGGTCGGTTACTTTATTTACCTGCTGCGCCATGGCACATGTAGCAGCCATTAATAATGAACCAATGAGTACAATGTTTTTCTTCATTCCGGGAGACATTTAATGTTTTTCAATTTACCTGTAAATATAAAAGACCAGCTGCATTGGCCGGTCTTTTATGTTTAAATATTTAGCCTCACCCTACCCTCTCCAAAGGAGAGGGTTCTTGATTTGAATGTTTTTTTAAGTCCTCTCTTTTGGAGAGGATTTAGGTGAGGCCCTTTTAGTAAGGGCAGGTTGAGGCTTACCAACCCGGGTTTTGGGTTAGTTTAGCATTAGTGCTAATCTCGCGCTGCGGAATAGGCCACAAGTAATACTGAGCTTTCATGGTTACATTTTGCTCGTTTTTGGTTGATGTAGCATCACCAAAAGTGTTGTTGATAACATCATAAACCTGGTGGGTACGCTGTATGTCAAAATAAGCTTTGTTTTCATATGCCAGTTCATGATAGCGCTCTTTCCAAACCTCTTTGCGGAATGCGTCCTGGCTTAAGGCACCTATGGGGGCCAGTTGCGCACGTGCCCGTATTTTGTTAAGCTGGGCAATTGCTGTTGCATTTGGTGCTCCTTCTGCTTCGTTGCTTGCTTCTGCGTAAATCAGCATAGCTTCAGGCAAGCGCAAAAAGGTCCAGTTTTCATCGCTCTGGCCATTACCTGTTGCACTCTCTACGTGGAAATATTTGTAAAGGGCATGCTCGCCAAAGTTGATGATCGTACCATCTTTAGATGATGGGTAGCTTGAAAAATAAAACTGCCTTTCTTTTGCACGTAAGTCGCCCGCTTCATAACTGTTAAAGAAGGCATTGGTAGGTATCATCGCGCCAAGGTGATCGCCATATACACCAACCAATAAGTTAAATGGAACAGTTAACTGGGGGATGGCATTTGTAGCCACGCCAACCAGGTAGTTGGACTGGAATATCAATTCGCCCTGGTTTTTGTGTGCGTTGTCATGCAGATAATCATACTTATCAAACAAAGTGTATGCGGTACCATTTATAACCGGTAATATTTCGGCAGCGGCCAAAGCGTAATTCGCAGTCTTTTTAAGCGGAAAACCGGCAGTAGTTAAATAAACACTGGCTAACAAAGTACGCACTGCACCTAACGATACCTTACCTGTTTTATCAGATTCAGGCAGGCCCGATGCTTCCGCGGCTTTGAGGTCGCTGATGATTTGATCATACACAGCAGCGGCAGCTGTACGTGCAGGGTAAAGATTGGGGCTTGTAATAGTAACCGGTTCGGTAATTAATGGTACATCGCCGTATAACCTAACCAGGTGATAATAAAAGAACGCCCTTAAGAAATAGGCTTCGCCTAACAAAGCTTTTTTATCCGCGTCGGCAAAAGGAGTTATCGGCGGAATATTTGCTATGGCCACATTGGCATTTGCTATAGCGCCATAGCTATTTTGCCATACATCTTCAAAACCCGGGTTAACAGCGTCGGTACGGTTGTTTATAACGTTGTTATTATTAACACTTTGCCCTAATGAGGTAGTATGACCTGCAAAAAGCTCGATGGTAATAAACGGGCTTTCACCGTAGGCATCCCCATTTTGAAACAGGTAAAGCTTTTGGTAAATACCATTAACAAATATACGCGCCTGGTTTGCACTGGTAAAATAATTACTTTTTACAAAACCGCCTTTATTTTTTTCGACAAGCTCGTTTTTGCAACTACCAAGCATTATAGTGAGAATCAGTAATGAATAACCAATCCGGTATTTTTTTAAATTAAACTTCATAATAGTATGTTTTAACGTTTAAATTAGAAACTAACATTTAAGCCAAGCAGGAAGGTTCTTGGTTTTGGATAATCGTAAAACTGGATGCTTTGATTAAAGTTGCTGTTATTGTTAGGATTCTTAGGATCGTAACCATAGGTAGAAACTTCCGGATCATAGCCGGTATACTTGGTTATCACAAACAAGTTTTGAGCCTGCGCATACACCCTTAACCTGCTCAATTTAATTTTAGCTATTGAAGCAGTTGGGAAAGTGTAACCAAGTGTTACCGATCTGCCGCGGATAAAATTGCCGCTTTCAACTTTGGTTGAATAGATTTCTGTTTGGTAATACACATAGGCTGGCCTGTCTTCGGCTATGCTTGTATTTTGATTGGTTGGTGTCCATGCATTTAAAACAGTGGCATAGCTGTTAGCCTGGCCTGTACGATCCTGGCCCGAGTGACGGGTTAGGTTCATGATTTGGTTACCATAGTTAAATTGCAGGTCGATACCTAAATCGATGTTTTTATAACGGAAAGTGTTACTTAATGTTCCGTATCCATCTGGTATCGATTTACCAAGGATCACTTTATCATCGGCTGTAATTTTGCCATCGCCGTTAGTATCCTGTATTTTCAGGTCGCCTGGCAGTTTGTTAAATATTGCAGCTTGCGATGCTTCGGCAGTACCCCATGTGCCCAACACTTTGTAACCATAAAAGCTACCTGCAGGTAAGCCAACACGCATCAGGTTAAATTGTGAAAGGAACGTTGGCGACAAAAATATATCATCGTTTGACGCGCCCAAAGCCAATATTTTGTTCTTTAAGAACGAGATATTAAACGAAGTATTCCAGGAGAAGTCCTCGGTTTTGATATTTTGGGTATTGATAGTTAACTCCAAACCTTTGTTTTGCAGCCTGCCAATGTTTTTGTAAACACTGTTAAAGCCGCTGGTTTCTGGCAATGGCGCGTTAAGCAGCAAGGCTTTGGTTTTCTTTAAATAAGCATCCGCTTCAATATTAACACGGTTGTTGAATAAGCCTACAGAGAAACCAAGATCAAACTCGGCGGTTTTTTCCCATGAAAGATCTTCGTTACCAATGGTAGTTTGCTGCGTACCTATAGCCTGCGCACCGTTAAACACGTAGTTAACCGTTCCAATTTGCGCTTGTGAGCGGTACTCACCAATTTCGGAGTTACCTGTTAAACCATAACTCAACCTGAATTTAAGATCAGAAATAGTTTTGTTATCCTTCAGAAAATCCTCCTGCGAAGCCCTCCATGCGAAAGCTGCCGATGGGAAAAACCCGGTTTTTACATTTGTACCAAAACGGGAAGAGCCATCCTGGCGACCGGTTACTGTTAACAGGTATTTATCTTTGTAGTTATAATTTAAACGTCCAAAATAAGAGCGCATTTGCCATGCGTCATAATTTGAAGAAGGGATACCAGGGATAGAACCTGCACCTAAATTATAGTACTGGTAATAATTATCAGACAGGTTACTGGTAGAAGCACCTAACCCGGTTTGTTGAAAATTTTGCTGCTCGGTACCTGCAACAATGTTAATAGTATGCACCTTGTTAAAGGTTTTATTATAGGTAAAGTGATTTTCCCACTGCCAAAAAGTATTGTTCTGCTCATCAATTGATGCAGAGCTTTTTGTTTGGCTTGCTACAGAACCACCAACTAAGCCACTTTGAAAGTGAGGGTTATAATTGGCAGATGTTGTTACACCCAGAGTACTGCGAAATTCAAGGCCTGGTATAATGTTTATATTTAGGTAACTGTTACCGCTAAAAATACGTTTGCGGTAAAGTGCTTCAATCTCGTTGGCCTGGGCTACCGGGTTATCGCCGCCTTCTAAGTTTGGATAATCTGTACGTTTACCATAAGTTCCGTCGGGATATTTAATTGGGATAAACGGAACCATCTCAATTAACATACGCGGAATGTTGTTACCTCCGGTACCATCATCAGCAGTACGCTGATCCTGGGCATTGTAATTTAAAGTAGCCCCAACTTTTAACCATGATTTAATTTGATTGTCGATAGTTAACCTGGCATTGTAGCGTTTTAAATAACTATTTAAAATTATACCCTGATCATTGGCGTAGTTTAAAAATAAACCGTAGGTTAATTTGTCTGATCCACCTGTAAAAGTCAGGTTATGATTTTGACTTACTGCATTACGTGTGGTAGCTTTTTGCCAATCCACATCATATAACGGTTTAAGATTTGAATCAAATAATTTACCAATTAAGGCAGTGCGCAATTTAACCGGATCCTGATCAGCATATTTACCAGACGCCCAGCCGGTAGGGTCGTATTTTTTAATGTTGGCGTATGACAGGTCTTCAACAGCCATAAATTGGGCTGAATTTAACACAGGCAACTCTTTTGCCATGTGTCCTACGCTTACGTAGCTATCATAGCTTACTGTGCCTTCTCCTTTTTTGCCACGTTTGGTAGTAACTAAAATAACACCGTTTGCACCGCGTGTACCGTAAATAGCAGTTGATGATGCATCCTTTAACACATCAACCGACTCGATATCATTAGGGCTTATAGCGTTACCTCCCTCTGTCCAGATCACCCCGTCAACTACGTACAAAGGATCTGTGCGGGTGTTGATGGAACTGTAACCACGAATCCTGATTTTAGTATTACCACCTGGGGCGCCGGAGTTTGTTGAAACGTTTACACCGGCAATTTTACCTGATAATTCCTGCTCCAGGTTGGTTTGGGGCCTTTCCTGCAAACCTTTGGCACTTACGCTACCAACAGATCCTGTTAAATCAACCCGCTTTTGGGTACCATAGCCTACAACAACCACTTCGCTTAAGGCCTTTGGCGATTCTGCCAGCATCACGTTTAAAGTAGTTTTGCCACCAACAGCAACTTCTTGTGTTGTATAGCCTACAAAGCTAAATACCAATGTTCCGTTTTCGGGTGCGTTCAATGTGAATTTACCATTTACATCGGTTTGGGTGCCCTGGTCAGACCCCTTGATCCTGATGCTTACACCTGGAAGCGGACCTTTTGAATCAGACACCGTGCCTGAAACTTTGATGTCAGCGACTGGCGTACTAACTTCATCTTTCTTTTTAACCACAATGGTTTCCTGGAAAATTTTGTAGGTTAAAGGCTGATCTTTAAAAGCAAGGTCGAGCGCCTGCTCCAATGAAACACCGGCAACTTCGATGTTAATTGCGCTTGCTTTAGCTACATCCTGTTTCTCATACATAAAATGATAGCCTGTTTGTTTTTCAATAGAGCGAAGAACTTTTTCGACAGAGGCATTTTTTTGGTGCAGGGTAACAACCTGGCTGTAGGTTTTGGCACTTACGTTGGTAAGTACCGCCACCATAATAATAACTGTTAGCTTCATAGCTAAAATTATTTTGGATAATTGGGGCCATACCAAAGGCGTGGCCTTAGAATTAAAATTCATAAGTTTGTAGAGTTTGGGTTAAACATTAACTTTCAATTCGTCGATTGCATTTTTTTGGGGCCCAGATGCTTAGCCGGGAAAGTACTGCGAATACTTCCCGGTTTTTTATTGGTTATATTTTAGCACCGGCATGTTTATTTTTTACATGAGCGGTAAGCCATTTTACCATGCGGGTCCCTCCCGGGCTAACTTATTTTTGGTATTTCTTCCATCATAGCTTTTTTAAAAAGTGAGTAATTGGTTGTTGATTAGTTGTATATAAATTGGTTATTAATTGGGGCTGGTTATTTATGGCAGCACTGTTATATGTTTGTCTTCAATTTTAAAATTAACACCCATATATTTTAGCATCCCCATCAGTTCAGAAGCCTTTACATTGCGCGAAATGCGACCGGTAAATTCTTTTACCGGTACTTTGCCGGTATAGCTCACCTGTACATCGTACCAGCGCGCGGCCTGCCTCATGATGGCCTCGATACCTGCGTCTCTAAACTGGAAGATGCCCTCCTTCCAGGCAATGGCATCGTCAGCATCTGCTTCATCCGTTATTTTTATAGGTCCGTTTTGTTTAAGTAACGCCTGCTGCCCGGGTTTTAAAAGGCCGCTAAATTGTTTGTTGCTGATTTTTACCGATCCTTCTAACAAGGTTGTTTTTATAGCATCTTCATCATTATAAGCCATAATGTTAAAATGGGTACCCAGCACTTCAACAACGGTATTATTTACCTTTACTTTAAATGGCATCTTCGCATTTTTGGCCACCTCAAAATAAGCCTCGCCAGTAATTTCAACCTCCCTGGTAGCGCCTTTAAATGTCGCGGGGAAACTTAACGATGATGCCGAGTTTAACCAAACCTTGCTTCCATCATCCAATACCAGCTGATACTGTCCTCCGCGCGGGGTAGATACAGTATTGATAGCAGCGGGCGCATCAGATCCTTCGTTTTTACTCCCTTCGTAAACTAACTGGCCATCATGTGTTTTTTTGATATGAGCATTGCCTTCATTAGCCAGCAAACCATTTTTTGCGCTATCCAGCGTTATGGTTTTACCGTTGGCCAGGGTAAGTACAGCCTTGTTACCACCGGGCAAAACATCATGCGCCGGCACAGGCTTTAGCCTGGCCTGGGTCCGTTTATTTGCAGCAGTTTTGTGTTGGTTAATTAATACATAAGCACCAAAACCAACAAACACCATCATGGCAGCTGCAACACCAACTTTTAACCACAACTGGTTTTTATTTGGCGGCCTTATGGGGTGTATATTATCCGGATTTGATTTATTTTGAAGAATATTGTTGAGCATATCCATGCTTTTTGCGGCATCAAAAAGCGGCTCATCTGCCTGAAGGCTATTCCAGGCTTCATGAATAAGTGCAGTAAGCTCCGCATCGTTGGCAGATGAATTGATGATTTCAAACAATTCATCCCGCTCCTGCTGCGTAGCAGTTTGGTGGTAATAGCTATTAAACAGGCAGTTAAGCCTTGCATTAAATGCACTCATACAGGTAGATGTTAATTCATATTATAAATTGGTAAATGCCGAGCTTGGGGTTAACTCACATACAAGACAATAAATGCGATAAAAAAGGGGCTATCGCTTTTGAAAAAAATAAAAAAATATTTTTAAACGATAGCATAGAAATACACATGTGCTTTAACCATCAAAGCATATGGCCATTAAGATAGTAGTAAGGAAAATCGCATTTAAAGTTGATAAGATTTATTTCGCGCGAAGACGCCGAGGCGCAAAGTGATTTGCTTATTTTTTTGCGCCTTAGCGATCTTTGCGCGAAAAATTCGTGAACGAGATCATATAAATCAGGAGTAGCTCAGTATACTTTATCATAAAATTTAAAAGGTGATTTCATACTAAAAAAATTACATCGTCCTCCTTTTATTTATTTTTGGCTCTATGACACTTTGTATGGGTTGTTCGATTTCAATTAGCTTCTACATAACTCTCTTCCCAAGGGCCATCGGCCCGACACATCTATCGAGTAGGAAGTAAGGGATTATTTCCCTTACTTCCTACTCGATAGATTGGCCGAGGCTACGCCTCTAATTCGTGTTTAATAAGCCCCGATGTGTCAACAAAATATATCTTTAGAAACTAATCAGCAACAGCATCTATATTACCCACACAAACCGTCATAGAACCTTATTTTTTATTACTTAACCAATAACTTATTGCCAGTAAAGCAAACGAATATACATCCAAATGGCTGCGTACATAATCGGTTATAGAGGTGGTGGCTATTTGCAGGTATTTTTTTACCGTTTCGCGGGAGAGTTTAAGCTGATCGGCAATTTCGTTATACTTAAGCCGGTTGTGCCTGCTTAGCAAATACACTTTTTGCTGTTGCAATGGCAGGTGATCTATTGCTTCATCCAATAAGTTGTAGTACAAGTTATCCTGCTGATCGTCCATAATCAAACCGCGACTGCTTTCTTCCAGTTTCTTTGCCTGTACCTTCTCTTTCGCCAGCTTTTTGAGGCAATTAAGGGCATGGTTTTTTGATATAACAAACAGGTAAGCCTTAAAATCCTCTACTTGCGCAAGGGTTTCGCGCGCCATCCATATTTTCAAAAAAACATCCTGAACCACTTCTTCGGCCAATTCTATTGAGTTGGTAATACGATGAATATGAACACCTAATTGCTGATGGTGCATAATAAACAAACAGCGAAAAGCATGTTCATCCCCTTCCGCTACTTTTAATAGCAAATCCTTGTCATGATGTTGTGGCGCTGCCCTGATAAGCAGTTCCGGCTCATGGTTATAAGCAATATCCAACATAGGTAAACGTATAGTAGTGGCAAATATTGGTTAATTAAAATGCAATAAAAATCACTTAGGTTAAAACACTACTACAACTACGAAATTGCGAAATAGTTTATACTTTTCCATCAACTAAATGCATTTAGTTGATATTATTTAGCAACAGACAACCAGGTATTTCTATTTATAGCTGGCTGTCAGCATCATGATGAGTTAGTTTATTTTCAATTCTTTTGTCAGGAATAAACCAGATGCCGGCAACTAAAACATACAACCCAAGTGCCCCAACAGGGCTAAACCAGGATAAGCAAATGGCTACGGCATATAAAATAACAGATATTTTACCCTTCCAGTCTTCACCAAAGGCCTGTGCCAATAAGGAGTGCTCGCCATGATGGCGAACAAGATTTTTCACCAGGATTGTGTACGCTATACCATTCATCAGCAGTACAAAACCGTAACACATTACAGGCCATTTGGCAAAGTGATTTTCGCCCATCCATCCGGTTACAAATGGTATCAACGATAGCCAAAACAGCAAATGCAGGTTGGCCCACAGCGTTTTGCCATTTATTGATTTTACCGCCTGCAAGGTATGGTGATGGTTGTTCCAATAAATGCCTACATAAATAAAACTCAATACATAAGTCATAAAGACTGGAATAAACGGCTTTAACACCTCAATACTATCGCCGTGGGGCACCTTCATCTCCAATACCATAATGGTGATAATGATGGCGATAACACCATCGCTGAAAGCCTCTAACCTACCTTTACCTAATGCCATTTTATATTTTTACAGCTAAAAGTAAGTTATTTTTTTGTGCCGAATGCCAGGTAACGCTGCATTGCCTCAATAAAATAGTAATCGGCATAAGTTAAAGGGACATCAATTTCTGTCCCGGCGGGGAAATGGCCAACGCTGTGCTGCAAAATAAAACCGCCGTTGGTACCCGCAGCAGCCATATAAGGAGGTGCCGATAGTGTTTTTAATATGGTTTGTGCAACATCAAAATACTGCCGCCCCTTTTTGGCATCGCTATACCTGCATAATTCAAGCAGGGCTGATGCCATAACCGACGCAGCCGATGCATCTTTTAATGCGTTGGGAATGTTGCTGGCATTGTAATCCCAATATGGAATTTTATCTGCCGGCAAATTCGGGTTAGTCAATATAAAATGCGCTATGTTTTGTGCCTGGTCAAGATATTTTTTATCATGCGTTTCGCGGTACATAACAGTATAACCATACAAACCCCATGACTGGCCCCTTGCCCATGCCGATTCATTAGCAAAACCCTGGGCAGTTTTCTTTTCTTTCACCGCTCCTGTTTGGGCATCGTAATTTATAACGTGGTACGAGCTAAAATCGGGTCTGAAATGGTTTTTCATGGTTGTATTGGCATGGGTAACCGCTATTTTATAATAGCTGGAATCGCCCGTTTCCCGCGTTGCCCAAAAAAGCAGTTCAAGGTTCATCATGTTGTCAATAATCACCAGGTAATCGCCGGGTTTTGAATCCCAGGATTTAATACAGCCCACCGCCGGGTTAAACCTGGTTGACAGCGACTTGGCACTGTTGATCAATATTTGTTTATACTCCGGCTTTGGCTCAATTTTGTTGGCATTGCCAAAGCTGCAATACATCATAAAGCCCAAATCATGGGTATGGGTATTAAACTGCTCTTTAGCCAATACCCCCATAATGCGGGTAGCCTCGGTAAGCAGCAGTTTATCTTTTGTTTCCTGGTATAAAAACAACAGGCTGCCGGGATAAAAGCCACTGCACCACCAGCCCGAATTGCTATTTTCCTGTTTATCCTTATCGGGATGATAAGTTTTCGGGAACTCCTCCGGTCCTATCTTTGTTGCTAATAATTTATATTGGGCATCCGCAGCAATAAAGTTTTTTTGGATGGTAACTGAAAGCGCTTTTTGCGGTTTAAAAACCGATTGGGCATTACTAAAAAAAGCAATCGCTATAAAGCAAACAGTACAGATGGGGGCTGGCAATATTTTGAATTTCATAGATATAATTTGGCTGGCAATAAAGTTGCATATTTTGATTGGAATTTTAAGAACCAAATTTATCTCGTAGCCCTTCCAGCATCAAAACAATTTTAAGCTTATCAAAATATTGTACTTTGCCCAGCCAAAAATTTTCTTTGCTATTCTTTCCGCTTTTACTCAATATGTCTACCCGCTGCATAATATAAATACTGCTCCTGTGCTTGCCATACATTTTTAATATCAAATATTGCCCGCCTTTGGTCGAAGCGGCGATTGTATCCACGGATTCGTCGGATTGAGCGGCCAATTTTTGAAGTAATGATTTGATGAGCAGTACCGAGTCTGGATTGGGTTGGCCCTTACCGGCATCCAGTTTTGCCAACATCATTTCGGGATGCGTGTCTTTAAGGTGTAAAATCCCCCTGGGCCCCCAGTCATAAACCCAGGTGTACCAGATAATGATCGCTATACAACAGGTCGACCAAATGATAATGGTTGATTTGTTTTTTAGAAACTTATTTTGGTTAAAAACCGGCATTGATTAGGCAAAAAATATAGATTTACCCATAAATATACCGGAATTACCAATACCTGCCAATATTATTTACACTTTAAAATTACCGTTGTTCGCATGCTGAATTATTCTTCTGTTCATCGCTATTCAAGTGTTTTTATTGTTAAATTCCGGTAAGCGCCTAACGACGAATTACCATGCCAGTAACCAACTGAACCACTTTTTAATGTAGGATCAAGGAAGGTGTAAACCATGGCAGGTTTAGCGGCATTGTTCACATATACTTCCATTTTTTGGCCTGTAACTATCACTTTAACATGAAACCAGCCGTTAGCAGGCAGTATCGCGCTGGCCTGGTATTTATCGGCTTCATAATCCCACCAGTTAAATTCAGCCTTTTTTTCGGGCATATATTGAATGGCGTTGATGGTACCTGACGACAATGGCCTAAAATATACAGTTTCATAATGATGAATATCTTTAATCCTGAAGGCGAGGCCGATATAACCATTTCCCTTGCCCGCAAATGCCAAATCAAACTCGATAATACCATCCTTAAAAATTAAACTCTTAGGATAGGCCAGGCTCGCCGATTTGTAATTATCTATCTTTCGTTTTATCAGCAGCGCTTTTTTACCCTGGTAGCTGCCTAATTCATAGTCAAGGGTATCATTTTTAGGAATATCCCATTCTTTCGGGTTGATGGCCGGCAGGTTCAGCACCTTATACTTTGGCTGGGCACTTACCTTAATTACTGCAAAAAGAGCAAATAGTATCAATAGCTTTTTCATGATTTGTTTTTTATAGGTTAGCATTTTTACTGTTTGATAACGAGGTTGGCAAAATCGCCGGGCAAACTATCATTCCACAATCCGATGAGGCCGTGTTGCCGGTTATTCAGCTTTTTAACTCTGAGTGATGGTTGGGTTGAATGATTTACATAAACCACAATTTCATCAGCTTTTACCACAATATGCGCGTGGAACCAGGCGGTAGCCAGCGGGAATGGATTAACGGCATTTTCGTACACAAGCGGATGATCTGCCCGCAATTTATCCCAGGAAAAATTTGGCTGACTGATGTACTGCACGGTATGCTTGCGCCTAAGCGTGTCCGTTGATTGAAAATTAAAAGGCCGGAAATAAATGGCATCATAAGTAACCGTATCGACGCCATGAAAAGCAATGCCCAAAAAACTTTGCTGAAAAACGTCTTTGCCCCTAAGATCAACGTCAATTGTCCCGGTTGTAAAGTCTATATCTTTGAGCCAAACGATACCTGTAAACGAAATCCCCTTCCTGGTGCCATCGGTAATTTTGTTTAATTTTTTTGCCGACGATGTTATCGGCGTATCCTGTTTTAACAGGCTACTCAAATCATAGGCGCCCTTTTGCTGCGCACAGGCATCGCCGCAAAAAAACGTAGTTATTAAAAAGAGGCTAAATAAAATATTGTTCTTCATGCTTATAGATTTTAACTTTAGCAAAAGTTGCAAATAGCATTCAGAATTAAGCACAACGGGCGTTTCAATCCTGTTCAAGTTTGTTCAAGCCGTTTTTGCAGGTTTATAATACCGTGTCATCGCCTAAAAATTGATGGAAAAAGAAAAACAACTGCTTTTATTATGCTGCCAGCTTATTGAACGCTCGTTAAACTGGGGCGATAACAGCATTTGGAGTAATGCCGATTTTGAGCAATTGAGCAAACTGATCTTCGAAAAAACAAAAGTCAGGCTTAGTATTTCAACCCTAAAACGCATTTGGGGCAAAGTGCGTTATGATAGCTCCCCAACAGCCGCAACGCTCAATGCCCTGGCCCGTTTCCTGGATTATGAAAGCTGGCGCGATTTCAGGCAACACCACCAGGTTAATGGCGTGGTTGAACAAAACGAGCCCCCCATTACAATTGAACAAATTCCGGCAGCCACTACCATCTCAAGAAACAGGTACAAATATTTGTGGTTCATGGCTATCCCCTTGCTATTGGTTGCCACCTTTTATTTTGCCGGCATTAACAGAAAAGACACGCCGGATTTATCAACCGTAAAATTCAGCAGTAAAAAGACATCTGATGACCTGCCCAATTCTGTGGTTTTTAGTTATGACGCATCTGCCTTTCATTCAGATAGTGTTTACATCCAGCAATCATGGGACCCACGCCGACGTGAGCTTGTGCCCGGCGATGGTAAACAGCATACGTCCATCTACTATACCCCCGGCCATTTTATAGCAAAACTGGTGGTAAACAACCGGATAGTTAAACAGTCTGTTGTTTTTATCAAAACCAAAGGATGGGTTGGCATTGTAGACCATCAGCCAGTACCGGTGTACTTGTCATCTGCCGAAATAAAGGGTGATGGCTATATGGGTATTACAGATAGCCTGATGCAGCAAAAACTGGGCACACCGGTGTTTAATGATACCTGGTTAAAATTTTGCAACGTGCGCGAATTTCCGGGCATCCGGGCCGATAATTTCACGATGGAATGCACGCTGCGCAATACAGCAACGCCGGGACAATCCGTTTGCCGTAAAGCTGATTTAACCATTTTGGGCGATGGGATGGCCATTGTGATACCCATTGTAAACAAAGGATGTATTGCCAATATGGGCGTTTTAACCGGCCAATATTGGATTGGCGGCAATGACCACGACCTGAGCGCCTTCGGCTGCGATTTCAGGCAATATCAAACCTTAAAATGCAGTGTTAATAACCATCGCTTAAAAATTTACCTCAATAACAAACAAATCATGGATGTTGAACAAAAACGCAGCATTGGCCGTATTGTAGGCCTGCGCTTTGAGTTTGAAGGCCCCGGCCAGGTAAAACATTACAGGCTGGAAACGCCCGGTTCAAAGATATATGAGGAGAGTTTTTAAAACTCAGAATGTCAATTCTACCTTTTGGTTAAAATCCTCGTAGCTTAGTTTCCCTTTACGCAACTGGCTGATGTATTTAAAAACGCTTAGTTTATCCAGCTCCTGCTTATAGCGTTCGCGGTCATTATCTGTTATCAGGTTGCCCTGTAGTTTTAAGCGGATAGATGTGCGGGAGATATCCTCCTCCAGTTTATCTATCGGGCAATTACGAAGATCATCAAAGTTACGGCGGGGGAAAAGGATACGGTCCATTGGTTTTTTGCTTCCTTAAATTTAAGGGCCGGGCATCAACATCAATTTAACTGTATGTTATTTTATTGTTATTGATAAAGGGTTGAGCGACAAAAAAAACCTTTAAAAAACATTATCCTCCCACATACCTTTCATGCACCTTTCCCGCACCGTTGGCGACCTTCCATGCACCCTTCAATCACCTTCCGTGCCGTGTTGGCTAATTAACAATTTTATAAACATTATTGGCCCTGTTTACATCGGGATAGAGGCTATCCGGATCGATGGTTACTTTGGTTACCGCCGCTTTTTTGTTGCCTGTAAAAGTGTAGCTGCCGGTATACTCCCATACCTCTACCGGGAACTCCCGGTGCTCTGTCGAGCCATCGGCGTAAGTCAGTTCAACCACCAGCGGCATGGCGGCTTTTTCCAGGTTTTCGATGGTGATCTGCGCCCTGCCATTTGCCAGGTTTTCAACTTTAGTTACCCCCTGGTCAAGGCGGTAATTTTCTAAAAACATCGATTTCCAAAACCAGCTAAGGTCCTCGCCTACCGAGTTATCCATACTCCTGAAAAAATCCCAGGGTGTAGGGTGCTTATAGGCCCAATCGGCAATATACTTGCGAAAAGCTTTATCAAACCTTTCGGGGCCAACTACCTGGTTACGCAGCAAGGTTAACACATAGGCTACCTTTTGGTACTGAACCGGGAAAACCATATCGCCGGGTATGGCATCGGGCCGGGTAATGATGGGGACAACCCGCTCTGAAAAAAGCGTATCAAGCGGGCTGTATATCTCGGCATAACCCCTGAACTCGCCTTTGTTAAAATCTTTTACAGCCAGGTTATCAATAAAGGTATTAAAGCCTTCATCCATCCAGGCGTATTTACGCTCGTTGCCGCCTACTACCATCGGGAACCAGGTATGGCCCAATTCGTGATTTACCACCATAAAATACGCGTTACCGGTATCCCTGGCCGAACAAAACACCATTCCCGGGTACTCCATACCATCCAGGTTGGATGCCACATTTACCACCTTATTGTAAGGGTAAGTAAACCATTTTTCCGAAAAATGCTGCAACGTGAATTTGATATATTCCGATGACCGTTTCCAGCTGTCTTTTTTGTCGGATTCAACCGGGTACAGCGAACTTCCCAACACTTTTTTGCCCCCGGCCACCGGGAAGCTGAAGGCTTCCCAAATAAAGGACTTCGAGGCCGTCCAGGCAAAATCGCGGGTATTATCCATCCTGTATTTCCAGGTACAGGTAGGTTTTACAGGTTGCGACGAAGCTTCTGTAACTTCTTTGGCCTGGCGGATGAATACCGGAGCCTCGCTTTGTTTAGCCGCCAGCCAGCGCTTAAGCTGTACAGGGGTTAATACCTCCTCTGGATTCAGCAGATCGCCCGAGCCCTCTACAATATAACCCGCGGGCACTGTAATATTCACGTTAAAATTGCCGTATTCCAGGTAAAATTCGCCATTACCCAGGTAAGGCAAGGTATTCCAGCCTTCCACATCATCTAATACGCACATCCTTGGGTACCATTGGGCAACCGCGTAAATGTTGCCGTATTTGGTTGGCAGGATATCGGTACGGTTAACCAGGAAATCGGCATTTTTATAGTTTTGAGGGAAATTGTAACGGTACTGAACGCTGAAGGATACTTTCTGCCCGCTTTTTAAGGGCTGCGGCAAGGTCAATTCCATCCGGGTATCGTAAATGTTGTATTTAATGTCGCCTGTAATTGCGCCATCCTTAAGCTTTACTGCCTGTATATCGTATCCCCCATCGGCGGTTTCTTCATCCGGGTTTTTATAAAGGAATAATTTTGATTTTATGCCCCTTGAATCTTTTTTAAAAACATTTTGTTCCAGCTGCATCCATAATGACGATAGCGATTTGGGGCTATTATTGGTATAAGTTATCGTAGCGGTTCCGCTAACCACATTTTTCTGATCGTCCAGGGCTACATCTATCACATAATCGGCCTGGTTTTGCCAGTAAGCAGGTCCGGGTTCGCCGGTGGCAGTACGATATTCATTACCCGGGGGCAACAGCGGCAAGGCGGGGAATAATGCCGATGGCTGATATCGCGATTGCCCGAAGGATTGGCAAACCGCTAAAACCATTAAAGTAAACGGGATGAAAAACCGAACCAGGCGTTTATTTGGAGAAACAGTTTTATTATTTTGCATATGCTGCAATATAATAATTATTGGCTTTGGCTAATGTGGTTAAGATGGATAGAAATTATCCTTTTTGGTCTGCGCTGGGCCAACCTGAGGCAAGAATATGCATAGTTTGAATTTGCATCTATCGTTCGCCCCCCGGCATCACCTCAACACTGTAACATTACCTGAAAACTTTTTGCCGCGCGAGTTGATGATATAATAATATGTTGCTGCCGGTACATCGCCGCTGTTTGTTTTGCCATTCCAGGGGGTGGCATAACCGATGCTGCTAAATACTACTACACCCAAACGGTTGTACACGGTAACCTTACACTGCGCATCAAATGACAGGTTTGGTATCACCCAGGTATCATTAGCCCCATCGCCATTGGGCGTAAAAATGTTAGGGATTTTTAACACACCCAAATCATCGTCAATAATTTTCACTGCCACCGTGTTTTGCGGATTGATGGCTACAGTACTGCCATCGCTGCCGGCAAGAGCGTTAAATTCAATTAACCTATCATTAAATTCGTTTATCTTTTGGTCATCGGCTACGGGCATATTGATGCTAACCTTATTTTGCCCTATAGGGATAGTTACACCAGCCTGTGGCATAATTATCCGCTGATCTGTACTGATATCCGTGCCGCCCCATTTATAAGCTATCGCAATATCGTCCTCAAAATAACGCCCACCCGGTACCTGCAGTGTTACATCCGCCGATTTGCCGTCGGGAATAATAAGGCTCAGCGGCGAAACTTCAAGGTATTTGTAGTCCTGGTCATTATCAACTGCCACAACAGAGAGCGAATCGGTAAGCTGTCCCTTCCACAAAAACTGAAAGCTGCCCGTATGCGCGTCATTTGCGCTAAGCGTTAGCTTTACCCGGCGATTTTTGCTGATGATATTATCATTAGGGTAAGTGATATTGAATGATGCAGCAACCGACGGCGTATCTATCAAAATATCATTTTGCGATTGTTGTAATGGTGTAAACCATCGTGTTTGCATCGTTTGTACCGGCAGCTGCCTTACCAGTTTATTAGGTTGCAGCAGATTAAAACTATAAGCAATGCCGCCCCCTTCTTTTAGGGTATCGGTAACCGGCGTAACCAATATCACCCTATTGGCAACAGTATTATTCAAATCATTTATTTTTATGCGGATAGCATCATTAGCCGTGGTAAATGTGCCCAGATCATTTAATACCGGGCTCAACCGTCCGTTAATAAATTCGTCGCCTTCAATTAAATCATCTGTTTTGGCGTCAACCTTAAACTGTACCGAATTTTGACCTGCCGGTATTGTGATGGCAATGGGCGTATAATCGGCACCAGGCAGCGCGGCAAAAGGATCGGCAAGGGGTAAAAAATCAAAACTTAACGGCAATGATAACAAGGTACCAGGTGGTAACGATACAGTAATCAATCCGGATGCGCCTTCTGTTATTTGGGGTGTATAGCTAATGGTATAAATTCTGTTAGCCGGCGTATTATCGTCGTTGGCAATGGTAAAATCCCTGGTAGTCGATCCTGTTGCAAGCTTATAGCCGGCAGCGTTTACACCAATGTCCAGGTTGGCGGTAAATGTTTCGGTATTTTCAACCACCGCGTCATTAATCACCTTTACTATAATATTGGTGCTGGTATCTCCTTTTTTGATAACGGCTGTAGCGGGTAAAACAAAGTCGTTTTGATTAAGGGGCGGGTCTTTTTGCGACAATTTCACCGTAATATCTTCGCTCGCCGGGCATGATCTTGGCAAAGCCAGGTGCAATATAACATCCTGGCTACCCTCTATGCCGTTTTTAAGCACCGAGGCGTGTACCTTTTTACAGGAATCAGCGTCTTCGTACAGGTATTTACACCAAAAATAGCTTCCATCCAGGTTGGATGGTGTTGAATAGTGTTTGCCATCAAAAGTATAATCGGTAGTATAATAACTTAAATGCCTCACCAGCATATTCAGCGTATCACCAACCATTTTTACATAAGTTCGTGTTATCGGGTCGTCGCCGAAGGCGCCGATGTTATCATCGGGCAAAAGGTTGTAGTTACCTTTTCCATCGGCCAAAAACCAATCGAAATTATAGCCAAAGCAGCATGTTTTAGGCAGCGTTATAAAGTACTGATCATTGTATTTCAACGTGCCGTAAATCAGCCCCAGGTTTTCTTTATCGGCAAATACCCTGGTTGCGCTAATGGTATTTAGTTTATCGTCGAAACTGTAATCATAAAAACCGTTGTAAGCAAGGCCATTGGGTGTATCATTGTAAATATTGGTAAGCATTTGATAACCACTGCCGGCAGCCCTCACCGGGAGCGGAAAATCGCCATAAATAAGCCATGGCTTATCAGATACCACCTGGCAGTTGGCATCAAGTACTACCTGGCTTTTAGGAATACCTCCCCTGCTCATGATCACGGTTGCTAAGCCGTTGTTTGACGATACCATTATCTGCGGGATTGAACCCCGCGCCGGATCATGGTACAAGGCAGTTATTTTACCTGCCGATGTTACTTTGGCAACAATGCCTTCAGGAGTTGTTGTATTGGGGTAAAAAGCGTTGATGTTGTAGCCTTGAATCTTTAAATTATCGTAAAATATAGCGCTCCAATAAACGCCATCGGGAGCCAGCGCCAACGGGCCCGTTATTTCGGGATAACGGTAGCCATCAGAGATGATTCCCCAACTGGTTTTCCCGTTTTTGTCGAGCTTTATTAAAAACAAACCCGATTGCAAAACCGTGCCATCATCAAGCGTGATACCGCCGCCCGCACCCGAAATGTAGACATTTTCATTTTTATCAACCTTAAGGTCATAAATCTGATCGAACCCGGTAACAGCCGATAATGTTCTTGACCACATTACCTTGCCCGCGGCATTTAATTTGCCAACTACCGAGTAGTCGCTTGCGGCATGCCGGTCAAACAATTTACCACCAAAGTTTATATCGTCCCTGCCTGACATTACCACATAGGCGTTCCCCGCGTTATCAATATCAAAAATACCGGCACCCGAGTCTTCAGCAAAGCCAAACAAGGTGCTTTGTTGATATTTTACCTGCGCGTAAACACAAACCGGCAATATCAGCAGCCATATGACTACTTTAAAAGCTTTTAATATAATCATGATAAGTGCCGCTAATATATCAATATTTAAGGCACGATAAACAACTTACCGTTACTTAAGGATATATGACAAATGTAAAAGCTGCCGAAAAAAACAAGCTGAATGATAACGATTAGTCATCCTCACCTTTACTCCCCCAACCCAAAACAAACATACTCATCGCCCGATTTACTGCCGATCTTTCCACCGCCGCAAGCTATAACCACGTATTGTTTTCCATTTATAGCATATGTGGCAGGCGTAGCATACCCTGCGGCGGGCAGTTGGGCCTCCCAAACCATTTTACCTGTTTTTTTATCAAAAGCATGAATTTTTTCGTCCTTGGTGGCTGCCACAAATACAAGCCCGCCTTTGGTTACCAGCGGGCCACCGTATAATTCGGTACCGGTAATGGGGATGCCTTTTTTCTTCAGTTCCGGATATTCGCCCACCGGTACTTTCCAAAGCAGTTTGCCTGTTGTAAGGTCAACTGCGTTAAGCGTACCCCATGGCGGTTTAATGCCCGGGTAACCATCCTTATCCAAAAAGCGGTTGTAACCGGTCATGGTGTACGGTATTTCGTCAACCATTTTCTTCTCGGTTTTGGTGGCGGCGGCGCGGTCGGCGGTTGGTTCTTTGGCCAATGTTTTATTTGCCCTGGCATCGGGTAGTTTAAGCAGGAACGCCAGCAATGCTTTTTTATCTTCGGGTGTTATCTGTTTAAAAGATGGCATCATATTGCGGCCACTGGCTATGATCTGGCTCAACTGGTCCTCCTTATATTTTTTACCAATGTTGACCAATGACGGATACGACGACCCGTTGCCCTTTAGTTGGGGGCCATGGCAGCCTATGCAATTTTTATTGTAAATAACCTGCCCATTGCCGGCCAGCGAGCCATCGCTCGTCGCTTTAGGCACATCAATCATCACCTGCGCCCAGGGCATTTCCGAACTGCTGATGTACATGATATTGGTTTGTATATCAACCGCGGCGCCTCCCCACTCGCCCCCGCCGTCAAAACCAGGAAATATCCAGCCGCCTTGTTTACTCGGTGGCGTAAACATAATGCGATTTTTAACCTGGTTATATTTGTCCAGCATTTCTTTGTGTGCCTCGGGTGTGCGGTCAGTAACATCTTCGGGGTTAAACATTTGCCGGGCAAAGGGCTGCGGCAAAGTCGGGATAGGCTGTGTTGGCCATGGCGCCTCACCCGGCAATCCTTTGGTTGGTACAGGGGTTTCCACTATCGGGAAAACGGGTTTACCATTTGTCCTGTCGAACATAAAAATATAACCATGCTTGGTGATCTGGGCTACCGCGTCAATCTTTCTACCGTCGTGCATAATAGTCACCAGATTAGGGTTGGCAGGCAAATCCCTGTCCCACAGGTCATGATGTACCACCTGGAAATGCCATTTAAGCTTGCCGGTGGCAGCATCTAAAGCCAGTAACGAATTGGCAAACAGGTTTTGCCCCTTGCGGAAACCACCATAAAAATCGCCGCCAATGGAACCCGTGGGGATATAAACCAACCCCCGCTTTTCATCCAGCGCCATGCCGGCCCAGCTATTAGCGCCACCAAACTTTTTATAAGCGGCTGTATCCATCCACGTTTCGTAACCAGTCTCACCGGGATGTGGTATGGTATGAAAAATCCATTTCAGTTTCCCCGTCCGCACATCGTAAGCCCTAACGTGCCCCGGCGCGGCATCTGCCGATTCGGCTACACGCGTACCAACTATCAGCAAATCTTTATAAACTACACCCGGCGTTGTACCGGCCACAAATGATTTGGTATCCCTGTCGAGATTTTTTGTCAAGTCCAGGTAACCATTTTTACCAAAGGTCATGATGGGGCTGCCGGTTTCGGCGTCGATGGCAAAAGTTTTGGCGCCAACGCTGTAAAACAAACGTTTTTCGCCGCCACTTTTGTTTTGCCAGTAAATTACTCCCCTGCTCACTTTGTAGTAAGCCATTGGGTCGCCGCTGTTGGTGGTATCGGCCTTGGCCGGGTCAAAAAGCCATTTTTGTTCGCCGGTTGCCGCATCCAATGCAAACAGCTTCAGTTTGGGGCTGGTGCCATATAAAATACCATCAACCATAATGGGGTTACATTGGTTTTGGCTGCGGTTGGCCGTGTCTTTATCGTTAGTGCTGTACCGCCAAACCTCCTTCAGCTTGCTAACATTGCTTAAATTGATTTCCTCATTTGACGAATACCGGTTACCTTCTTTTGATCCCGCGTAGGCCCCCCAGCCACTGTTTGGCGGCCCTGGTTTTAAGTTATGGCTGGGCTTTGGATTTTTACATGACACATAAATACCGGTTGCAATTAAAAGGGCTATTAAAACTCGGGACTTCATTGTTGTATTGGGTTAATGGTATTATTATAATGGGTATGCTGAGCAGTAAAATTTTGCTAATTTCCGGAGGGGAATAACGTGTATCGCAGGGCGGCGAGTTGACTCACCCCGACGAGGCTACGCCCGTCTGCCCCTCTCTCCGCTTCGCGCATAGAGGGGCTAAAATATTATTTTTATTTGCTCAACCCTCTTTGCGGCGCAGCCGGAGAGAGGGTCGGCCAGCGCAGCGTAGCCGGGGTGAGTCGTAGCCAGCGTTCAAAGCCAATGTTTGCGCAAACCCCAACACGTCACTTCCCTTCCATCCTATTCCAAAAATCGGCCTGCATTTTAGCCGCATCAATGGTTTTGTAAACCGATATCTCGCGTGCATCATTCTCTGGCGGCACGGGTGCGCTTATCTTTTCGGCTTTGGCAGGATCAAGATAGGCCATTACAAGGGCAAGGTCCCACATAATCCAGGTTTGGCCGGCTTCTACAAAATCCCAGCGGTTATATAACAGCTGGCCCAATTTACCCTTGTCTTTTAAATTATCGCGGCAAACGGTACGGTCGAATTTTAAGGCAATGGCGGTATTAATGGGCATAATAGTTAAATCCAAACCTTTGCAGTTTAGCAACAGGTCGAAGGCGTTCAGGTCGTTACGTACATTAAATTCGCTTTTATCCCAAACCTTGCGGTCGCTAAAATAGCGGGCTGCCAGCAGGTAAACTCTTATGTGCGGGATAATGGAGGTATCTGCCTGTATCGCCGATGCCAGGTTTGATGCCGCGCCTATGCACAAAACATCCAGCTTTTCGCCTGCTTTAAGTTGGTGTACGGTAGCTATGATACCCTTTTCTGCTGCCGAAAGCACCAGTTCTTTGCCGCCCCAGGCATGGCCTATGGTTCCGCGGCCACCCAGCGGGTGTGGTATATCGGTGCGGCCCATAAGTTTCAACATCTCCTCGTTTAAATCCTGGCTTAGCTGTACCGTATTGATGTTTCTGGTGGGGTAATAATGCCATTTTTCGCCAACCAGCATATCGGCATTGTTAAAATGGGCCGAACTTAGGCCAACTACATTTACACCTGCATCTTTAAGCAGGTAAGTAATGGCATACAGGTCGTCCATTTCATTGGCTGTATCAGAATCAAGCCAAACTATTCGTTTTTGCGCATAGCAGCAGCCGGCTAATAACATAGCCGCAAGGCAAACAGGGACAACTTTTTTAAACATAGCGGTTTACTTTTGGAGCAACTGGTCGGGGCCGACCTCATTGCTCAGCAATTTACCAAAAAGTTCCCATTGCTTCGCAGGATTTTTGGCAGTGCCGCCATTTCTTTCAATATAATTCTTTACCAAATCCTGCCCGTAATTATAGTTAATTACATAACTGCGATTCTTTTTGATAAAGCTGATTGATTTTGCCGCCGTTTCATCGTTCATCAAACAATATTTGGTTAGGTAATTGGTCGCTTTATCTTTAGACATGGTGTTGTTTACCAGCCCCCTTGCAGCCTCGTTGCGGGCATAATTCAGCTGGCCCCGGATAGCCAGCGCTTTAAAATACAGGTCGATACCGGCTGTATCCAGGCCGGCCAGCGGCAGCAATACATTTTTGGCAAACTTCGCTTTATCGTCACCAGGGAAAGCCACCTCAATCCCATAATTGGCACTGCCCTCGGCTATTAAACTTTGCGGACTAAATAGTGGGTAAAGCGAAATCTCCACCCAGCCCTTATCGCGATACAAATGTTTCTCTAACAACATGTTGTATACATGATGGCCCGGGTAACTTTCATGGCTGCCCACATCAATGGCACGGTCAATAAAAATCTTCAGGTCGGTATTAATTTGCACCGTGCTTTTGTAATTACCTTTATACCAGTTGTATCCGCTCCATGGTTTGTCGGTCACATATTCCAGCGTAAATGCCTCACCGGCCGGTAAGCTGTAATGTGCCAGTGTACGCTTGCGGGCTTCGGCAATTGCGGCCTTAATAACCGGATCTAATTTATCCTTGGGGATAATGAATTTATTGGCCAGTTTTTGAAAGCGCTCGCTTACCCTCCCTTTGCCCGGCAAAATACTATCCAGCAAAGCTATCTGCGCTTTAAAATGATCCTCGTCATAAACGGGCGCCGATGCGCCAAAAAGCTCCTTCGACTCTTCGTCAAAAGGCCGCTCCTCGCCCGAGTAAATCCTGATGCGCCGGCCAAATGCCACCAGTTGATTGATCATCCAGTCTGCCCGCATTTTATTGCTGTCAACTTGCGCATTAGTCGAAATTATTTTCAACTCGTTCATTAAAATATTGGTATTAGCCAGCAAACTATCCTTCGGAAACTCTTTTGCGGGCGGCAATTTTGGCTTTAACGAGTCGGGGCCGTAGTAGGCATCCACAAAGTCAGTATCGTACTGGCCAATGTTAAGGCCCAGCCTAACATACTCAGTAGCAAGGGCATTAAGCTTCTTATTCTCGTCCAGCTGTGCCGGTCCATGTCCGCATGATAACATAAAAAACAGGGGTAAATAGAGCAATATTTTCTTCATAGCCAAGTATCCGGTTCGATGTAAATGTGGAACAAGATAATAATTACATTGTTTACAGAAGGAATGTTTGTCTGAATCAGAATTTACAGGATTTGAGAATTAGCAGAATTTTAATTCAAAGAATTCCTCTAATTCGATAAATTCCGGACAAAATCATCTGCATATCAAAAAATCTTGCTACTTGATACTAACTACTTGATACTATTTTCATGGCGTTGCCTGCGGCCCGGGCCAACCGCTCATACTGCACAGGCCTTATCCGCGAGGCCGGTATCCGCTTTTGTCCCTAACGCTTTTTTCTGAACTCGGATTAAGCAGATTTATCAGATTTTTTTGTTTTTTTACTTAACTATCAATTATTCCTCCGCCTGCAAATCAAAATCCAAAAAAATTTGATAAATCCGAAGAATCCCAGTTCGGACACACCCACTGTCCAAATTCAAAACATTTGTCCGATACCGGACACTTTTTCAAAATAAAAATTACATAAAATACTAATAACAAGCACTTTAACATTGGTATACCTCTTGCAAAACCCTGTGCAAATTATAGCACAATGGATAAGGAAATTACGCTCGAGGTAACATCGCAAAAAAGAAGAAAAGGCGCGGTGATTGCAGTGATCAGTATCACGGTATTAGTACTGCTGATTGTTGCTCTTCGGGGATTTATCAAATCATCGGTAAAAAAAGCAGAGATTACTACCGCCACCATAGAAGTTGGCAATATAGAAAATACCCTTAACGCTACCGGCGAGGTTTTGCCCGAGTTTGAGGAGATCATCACCAGCCCCATAAATGCATCTATCAAAAGTGCGCTGATGGACGCGGGAAATAAAATTACTCCGGGCCAGTCTATATTAACCTTAGATAAATCGGCCACCCAAACAGAATTTGATAAGCTAAACTTCACCCTCGAATCAAAACGGAATGAGATTGCTAAACTAAAACTTGACCTTGCTAAAAGCTTTTACGATATCCAATCAAACAACGACATTAAGCAACTGCGCATCAGCAGCCTTGCCGATGCCGTTGAAAACGCCAAACGCTTGTTTAAAGCCGGCGGCGGTACCCGTGAGGGCATTGAACAGGCCGAACTTAACTTGAAAGTTGCCCAATTGGAAAAAAAGCAGCTGGAAAACGAGATTAAAAACAAGCAGCAAACCATGCAGATAGAGATTAAAGAAGCCCAGATTGCTGCCGCCATACAGGAAAACGATTTGAAGGGCCTGCAACGCAAGCTTGCCCTGGCCAATGTGGTGGCTACCCGCACGGGTGTTATCACCTATGTAAACAAAAACATAGGCGCCAACGTGCACGAGGGCGAAACCCTTGCCCGTATTGCCAACCTGGGCAGTTTTAAGGTATCGGGCAGTATATCGGATAATTCGATGGACCAGCTGCACAGCGGTATCCCGGTCATTATCCGCATTAACGATACGCAACTGCGCGGGCATGTTACCAATGTTTCGCCATCGATACAAAACAGCATTATATCCTTCGATATCCAGCTGGATGACCGCGCCAACAAACAACTTCGGCCAAATATGAAAGTGGATGTGTTTTTGGTAACGGCCACCCACAACAAGATACTGCGGGTGGCCAACGGCCCTGCATTTAAAGGCCCTACCGTACAGGACATTTTTGTAATTAACAACGGCAAAGCCGAACGGCGCACCGTTCATATCGGCCTTACCAATTTTGATTATGTGGAGATTGAGGATGGGGTTAAGCCCGGGGATGTAGTGATTACATCGGACATGACGGAGTTTAAGAACTCGAAGGAAGTAACGATAAACTAAGCAACCAGCCCCCTCTAAATCTCCCCCGGTAGGGGAGACTTAAAAAGAACTTTTAAAGCCCTCCCTACCGGGGAGGGTTTGGGTGGGGCTTAATAAGTACATACCAAATGAAATTTTTATACACCATATTATTACTAACCATTTGTTCAGGGGCATTTGCTGCGGGCAGCAGCGATACGCTTCGGCTTACCCTGCAACAGGTGGTCGAGATGGCCAAGGCCAACTCCATAGCCGCCAAGCAGGCTGCTACGGTGCGCGAAACCAAATACTGGGAATACCGCACTTATAAATCAAACTACCAGCCGCAGCTATCTCTGAGCAGCATTTTACCGGGATACACCAAAACGTTTACGCAGGTACAGCAGCCGGATGGTACCATACAGTTCCAGCCGATACATAACGATAATTCGTCGCTGGCGCTTAATTTTAGCCAGAGCATTACCGCCACCGGCGGAACGATTTACGGGACCACGCAATTGCAGCGTTTTGATGATTTCGACAGGCATAATGTGCTTTACAATGGTATCCCGTATGGCATTGGGTATACCCAGCCCCTGTTCCAGTTTAATAGTTTAAAGTGGGATAAACGCATTGAGCCTTTAAAATATAACGAGAGTAAACAGGCCTACATTGAAGCACAGGAAAAAATAGCCATAGATGTAGAAGGTTTCTTTTTCGATTTACTGCTGGCCCAGGTTAACCTTAAAATTGCCGAAACCAATTACGCTAATACCCAAAAAATCATGAGCATTGCCAATACCAAATTTGAATTGGGCAAGGTTTCAAAAAACGAGATACTGCAATTGCAACTGGAACAAATAAACGCCAAAAAAGCTGTAGGCACCGCCAAACGCGATATGGAAATTGCAACCCTTAACCTGCGCAGCTATACCGGGCAGGAAGGCGAAGAGAAAATTGTACTGGTAGTACCCGAACAAATTAGCCAGATGCAGGTATCGGCAGATAAAGTTTTGGCCGAGGCATTTTCCAACCGCTCGGATGCCATCGCGTTTTTACGCCGGGTGGCCGAGGCTAAACGGGATGTAGCAAAGGCAAAGGGCCAGAATGGTTTAACAGCCACATTGAATGCCAATTTGGGTTACTCAAATACATCAACCAGCATACCGGGTGTTTACAAAAACCCGCAAAACCAGCAGGTGTTACAGGTGCAGTTAGCCGTGCCTATACTGGATTGGGGGCGTTCCAAATCGCGCACCAAAACGGCCCTGGCCAACCAGCAGTTTACCGAATATGCAGTAGAGCAGGACAAGCAAACTTTTAAACAACAGATTATAACACAGGTTTCCCTTTTTAATGTAATGAAAGAACAGCTGGTGTACACCGCCGAAGCCGACAGTATAGCATCAGAAAAGTACCAGATAGCCCGCGAACGCTATGTTTTAGGCGACCTGAGCATCACCGACCTTGGCATAGCCTTCCGCGAAAACGACCAGGCCAAACGCGACTATGTGGCATCGCTCCGCGATTTCTGGGGCGCCTACTACCAGTTACGCTACCTATCGTTATACGATTTCGAGGCCAACAGGAAAATCAATTACCAGTAGGGAAAGTCAAAATTCAAAAGTAAAAATTCAAAAAGCCCATCGCTTCAATAATTAAAAAAGACAAATTCAATAATTAATCAGCCAAATCACTAATTCACTAACTCAGTCATTCAATAATTAAAAAACTCAATAATTCAGTCATTCAATAATTCAATAATTAAAAAGATATGATCCGTTTACAAAACATCGAAAAAGTGTACCGTACAGACACTATAGAAACCCTGGCCCTGAACAGCATAAGCCTTGACGTGGCCAAAGGCGAATTTTTATCAATTATGGGGCCATCCGGCTGCGGCAAAAGCACGCTGCTAAATATTATAGGGCTGCTGGATGCGCCATCAAAAGGAAACATCAAAATTGCCGATAAATCAACTGAAAAGCTGAGCGATAAGCAGTTGGCGCAATTCCGCAATAAAACGTTGGGCTTTATTTTTCAAAGCTACCACCTGATTAACGATTTGCAGGTGCTTGACAACGTAGAGCTGCCCCTGCTGTACCGCGATACAACCGCAAAAGAACGCCGCGCATTGGCAACCGAAGCACTGGAAAAAGTTGGTTTGGCCAACCGCATTAAACATTTCCCAACCCAGCTATCGGGCGGGCAACGTCAGCGTGTAGCCATAGCCAGGGCCATTGTGGGCAGGCCGGATATTATTTTGGCCGATGAGCCAACCGGTAACCTGGATAGCGCCATGGGCAACGAAATTATGGACATCCTCATTAACCTTAACCGTAACGAGGGCACCACCATTGTAATGGTTACACACGATGAAAATATGGCCCACAAAACGCACCGTTTGGTACGCCTGTTTGATGGTTCGCAAGTTCAATAATTAACCGCTTAAACAATCAGTCATGCTTAAAAATTATTTTAAAATAGCCATAGCGGTGTTAAGGCGAAGGAAGTTTTTCACCTTTATCAGTTTGTTTGGTATCAGCTTTACCCTTACCATACTGCTTGTACTTACCGCCTTTATAGATAAAATTGCCGGCGACAGCTATCCCGACAGGAAACGCGACCGCTCACTATACGTTTCAAGAATGCAGGAGGTAAACAAAACCGGCGGGCAAAGCTCGGGACCTTTATCATACTATTTTTTGAGCCATTATGCGGGTAGTTTAAAAACGCCGGTTAAGGTGGGTATCTCCTCAATATTCAGCGGTACAAATACTTATGTTAACAATAAAAAGATTGCTGTAAACTATAAATACACCAATGATGCCTATTGGGATATTATGGAATACGATTTTATTGAAGGCAAAGCTTTTAATAAACAGCAGGTTGATAATGCCGATAAAGTAGTGATCATATCAGAGGATATGAAACAACAATATTTCGGCGATGTACCCTCGGTTGTAGGCAAGTATTTCGAGGCCGATAACGTAAAATACAGGGTAACCGGCGTGGTAAAAAATGTACCTATAACCAGCTATATGACCTACGGCGACATCTACCTGCCCTATACTGTATCAAAAACTGATTACCGTAAGGATAAAGGGTACAGGGGAGGTTTTTTTGGTGTATTGCTTGCAAATTCAAAAGCAGATTTGCCGCGTATGCATGATGAATACCAAAGTATGGTTGCCCGGTTGCCAATGGAAAGCAAGGAGTTTGATAAAATATTCAGCCATGCCGATCCTTATATTGTAAGCTATGTTGATACAGGGAACGAAAATACATCGGGGGTTGCGATTGTATTAACCACCATTGGCATATTTGCCTTGCTGGTAATGATGCTGCCAACGCTTAACCTGGTAAATATCAATATTACCCGCATTATGGAACGCTCGTCAGAAATTGGCGTGCGCAAGGCTTTTGGGGCATCATCCGGCACCTTGGTTTACCAGTTTATTGTCGAAAATATCATACTCACGCTGTTGGGCGGGCTTATTGGTGTGGTATTGTCTTTTATCGCCATCCAGGGGCTAAACAGTATGAACCTTATTCCAAACCTTGTACTATCCCTCAATTTTACAGTACTGGGAATAGGGCTGCTTATCTGTTTTTTCTTTGGCTTGCTATCAGGCGTTTACCCCGCCTGGCGCATGTCAAAACTAAACGTAGTAACGGCTTTGAAAGCTTCATAACAATTATTCATCCTTTAAATCAAGATATTATGTTTAAGCATTTATTTAAACTCATCTGGAATAAAAAGAAACAAAACTTTTTATTGATGTCCGAGATGCTATTCTCCTTCCTGGTGTTATTCGCGGTATTTAGCCTGTTGGTTTATTACTATAACAATTATAAAAAACCAATGGGAATGAGTTACCAAAACGTATGGGTTGTTAGTTACAACAACGCCCTGCAAACAAAAAACACCGACTCGCTGGATACTTATTACGAAACATTGCGCAATTCCGTCAAGGCCATGCCCGAGGTAAAGGAAATCAGCTTTTGCAGCGACAATGTTCCCTTTTCGGCAAATACATGGACAGGATCAGCAGGTTATAATAAACACTACTACAGTAATGTAAACATGTACAATGCCGAAGATAGTTACGTTAAAACTTTAAATATAAAACTGCTTGAAGGTAGGTGGTTTAATAAAGGCGACATAGTAACCCGCGTTCCATCCGTAGTGATCAATAGTGATCTGCGCGAAAAACTGTTTGGGAAAGGTGAAGCGGTAGGTAAAATAATTTTCGAAAGCGAAAAAGAAGAAAATCCAAAAAGGGTTGTAGGCGTAATACAAAGCGTTAAAGCCAAAGGCGATTACGCGGCTGTAGGCGATGCCATGTATCATCGGATTGATACCGGTAGTTTCAGATCACTTGGAAAGATCATGGTACAGGTTACCCCTAATGCCAGTGCTGCCTTCGAGGCCCGCTTGTATAAAACGCTGGCCAACTACATGAAAAATTCCAATGTAGAGATTGAGCACCTGGTAAACAAACGGAAGGATATCAACTATTTTACTTTAGTGCCCATGATAGTACTAAGTATTGTTGGCTGTTTTTTAGTTATTAACGTGGCGCTTGGCCTGTTTGGAGTGCTTTGGTACAACATTAATAAACGCCGTGGCGAAATTGGCTTACGCCGGGCGGTTGGCGCCACCGGTAGCTCGGTATCTAACCAACTCATTATGGAATCAATGATATTAGCTACATTTTCGCTTATCATCGGGTCATTTTTCGCAATACAATTCCCGCTGCTCAACGTGTTTAATCTTTCGGCCGGGATTTACCTGGTAGCTATCCTGTTTTCAATCATATTTATTTACCTGCTGGTATTCCTATGTTCGTTATACCCCGGCAGGCAGGCGGCCGCCATTTACCCTGCCGTTGCTTTACACGAAGAATAGCATATGAGCATCATAAAAATAACTAAAAACTCACCACTCAATACTTTTAACTAATTACGATATTGACCTGCAATTATGATACTGGTTATTGATGATGATATTGCCGTACGCACCTCGCTTTTGCTATTACTCAAAAGCGAGGGCTACGATGCTGTGAGCGCCGAAGAACCCGCCGGGGCCATGAAGATCATAAAGAAAAAAAATCCTGAACTGATTATTCTCGACCTTAATTTTTCTATTGATACATCGGGCCGTGAAGGGATGAATCTGCTTGAAAACATAAAGCAGCTTAACAGCGCTATTCCGGTAATATTAATTACAGGATGGGGCAGCATCCAGCTTGCGGTGCAAGGCATGAAACTGGGCGCCAACGATTTTATCAATAAACCCTGGAATAACGAGCATCTTATACAAACCGTTAAAACACTGTTAGATTTAAAGGATAAAAAAACAGAGCACCATACCCGTAAACAATTAGATAAAAGCTATAATTTTCAAAGCATTATTGGCCAGGACCCTCAAATGCTGGATATCCTGGAAACCATAGGCCGGGTGGCAACCACAGATGCATCGATACTGATTATGGGCGAAAGCGGTACCGGCAAGGAACTGATAGCCGAGGCCATCCACCAAAACAGCCTGCGCCGCAATAAACCATTTATCAAAGTTAATCTGGGCGGTATCTCTACTTCGCTTTTTGAAAGCGAAATGTTTGGCCATATCCGCGGGGCCTTTACCGACGCGCGTTTTGACCGGATGGGTCGCTTTGAAATGGCGCACAAGGGCACCATATTTTTAGATGAAATTGGCGACCTTGATGCCAGCAGCCAGGTGAAGCTGTTAAGGGTATTGCAGGACCGGACTTACGAAATGCTGGGCAGCAGCCGTACCAAAACTTTAGATACGCGGGTGGTTTGTGCCACCAATAAAAACCTTAACGAAATGGTATCGCGCGGTACTTTTCGTGAGGATTTGTTATACCGCATTAACCTGATCACCGTTTACCTACCCGCCCTGCGCGAACGGCCGAAGGATATCCCCCTACTGGTCGACTTTTTTATTAATAACCTAAAGGATATCTACAACCGGCCCCAATTATCGGTATCTGCCGCCGCCATGAAATGGTTGCAGCAACTGCCATTGCCCGGCAATATCAGGCAGCTTAAAAACCTGGTAGAGCGATCAATACTGGTAAGCCGGAATGACGAGTTGGGTATTGATGATTTCCGGTCGCAGTTGGAATTATCGCCGGTAAAAAAAGGAAACATGCAATTACCTGGCGTAGGTACCCTAACTTTGGAAGAGGTGGAGGTTGAGATGATAAAACGTGCCATGGACCACCACAAAAACAAAATAAGCCGGGCAGCGGCGGCCCTTGGACTCACGCGGAGCGCGCTTTACCGCCGGCTTGACAAATACCAGATACCATACGATGAAGCTGAGGACTAAATATGTTTTATTTGTTGTAACACTGCACCTTGTAACGCTGGTGCTCACTTATTTTATTTTCCAGCAAGACAAGATTTTATTTATCGCCACTGAGGTATTTGTACTTATTTCTGTAGTAGTATCGGTACAGCTTTACCGGCAACTCATAAACCCTTTAAAATTATTGATGCAGGGGCTTGATGCTATAAAAGACAAGGATTTTAACGTGAAATTTTTATCAACCGGCAGGCACGAAGTTGATACATTAATTGATGTATATAATCATATGATGGACGAGTTAAGAACAGAACGTACAAGGCAGGAACAGCAACATTTCTTTTTGGAAAAACTGATCTATACCTCGCCTACCGGCATCGTTATATTAGATTTTGACGACAGGATACAGCAAATAAACCCAAAGGCCCTGCAGTTATTGGCTATATCGGATGATAAGTTACAAGGCAATTCCATTTATGAGCTGGACCATCCCCTGTTTGCACAGATGAGATCGCTTAAATCCGGCGAAACAGCAGTGGTGAAACCGGACGGCATCAATTCCTTCAAACTTCAGAAATCGCATTTTGTTGACCGGGGTTTTTCGCGCCATTTTATTATGATAGAGGATTTAACTGCCGAGATCCTTGCGGCCGAGAAAAAGGTTTACGGCAAAGTTATCCGCATGATGGCGCACGAGGTAAATAACACCATCGGACCGGTAAATTCCATTATGCAATCGGCCATGAAAACAGACCAGCTATGGGCCGGCCATGAGTTTGACAGCCTGAAGGATGCCTTACAGATAGCAATGGACCGCAACCAAAACCTCAACCTGTTTATGCGCAACTTTGCCGACCTGGTGAAACTCCCGCCAGCCAATAAACAGCCTGTTTTACTTCAAAAGCTTGTAAGGTCGGTAACCGTCCTTATGCAGGCAAAAGCCAAAGGAAAAGGCGTTGAATTTGAATTTAACCTGCCTGATGAAGCCTTAAGCATCATGGCCGATGAACAACAATTAGAGCAGGCGCTTATAAATATTGTTAAAAATGCCATTGAAGCCATTGAAGATGAAGGCCTGGTAAAATTCGCGCTCTTCTCCAAAGAACGGAAACTCATCATCGCCGATACGGGCAAAGGCATCACCGCCGAACAAAACAGCAACCTGTTTTCGCCATTCTTCAGTACAAAAAAAGATGGGCAAGGTATAGGGCTTACTTTAACACGCGAGATACTCCTGAACCATGGTTTTGAATTTAGTTTAAAAACCGTAGTAGCCGGGCAAACGGAGTTTGCCATTTGGTTTTAGCACTCATAAAATTGGCTTTAGTCGTTTTAGCAAGAACAATTTGCAACATTTCATTTTAAATCACTAAATGCTTTTAGTAATGTTGTACATCCAATTTAGAACATCACTATGCAAAGACGACATTTCCTGAAACTGACGGCAACAACCGGTGCCGCTGTACTTTTTAGCCGCCTAACTTATGCTACATCAACCCAAACAACAACTATGAATTTACCTGACGAGGTTTGGGCGCAATCCGGTGAAGAATGGGTTAAGCTAAAAGGCACCAACGGTACCAAATTCACTTATAAGGATATCGAAGTAACGATTAAAACCAACGGCAATGCTAAAGCCATCTATCTACAGTCGCCCACACAGCAGTTAAGCACCGTTAGGCTGCGCTGGAAACATAATACGCCATCATCGGCAAAATACCTTGGCGACCATTGGGAACGCTCCTATGGCGATTTAAAATGGAAATCTGGCTTTGACGGAAGTAAAAGCCCATGGTATATATTAATAAATGATGGCAAACAAACTGCCTGCTTTGGTGTAAAAACAGGTGCGGGCAGTATTTGCTGGTGGGGATTGGACCAAAACAACCTTGACCTTAACCTGGATACACACTCAGGTGGTAGTGGCGTATTGTTGGGTGACCGCACCCTGCATGCAGCAGATATTGTAACCACACACAGCAAACCGGGCGAAAACGCTTTTCATACCGATCATCGCTTTTGTGGTATGATGTGCGAAAAACCGCGACTGCCCAAACAACCTATTTACGGCATAAACGATTGGTATTTTGCCTATGGCAACAACAATTTCGACCTGATAAAACAAACCACCGCCATGATGAGCGAGCTGGTTACCGATACCAATAACAAACCTTTTTCGGTAATTGATGCGGGCTGGGCAACCTATTCGCCCCTATTGCCGGGGGATGGCGGCTGGAACGATGATTTTAGCAAGCCAAACGATAAATTTAAGGATATGCACCTGCTGGGTGACGAGATTAAGAAACTGGGCATGCGCCCCGGTTTATGGATGCGCCCCTTATGCGCCCGCCATGATGAAAAGACGAGCTTGCTTGCTCCAAAAATTCCGGGCCGCGACGATCCTAAAAATCCAACGCTCGACCCTACCATTCCCGAAAACCGTGAGCGTATTAAACGCAATTTTACCTTTTACAAGCAATGGGGGTACGAAATGGTTAAACACGATTTTACCACTTACGATATCACGGGCCGTTGGGGCTTTGACATGAAAGACAGCATTACAGCGCCCAACTGGAATTATAACGACCGGAGTAAAACCACAGCCGAAATCATACTTGACCTGTACCGCGATATCCGCGAAGCAGCAGGCGATGGGATATATGTAATAGGCTGTAACACCATGAGCCATTTAAGCGCGGGCATTTTTGAGATGTGCCGCATAGGCGATGACACCAGCGGTAACGAATGGGAACGCACACGCAAAATGGGTGTAAACACGCTTGCTTTCCGCCTGCCGCAGCATAATAAATTCTATGCTGTAGATGGTGATTGTGTAGGTATAACTACCAAAATAGCATGGGGCCGGAATAAGCAGTGGCTGGAATTATTGGCAGAAAGTGGTGCGCCCCTATTTGTATCCGGCCAGCCCGAAGCTATGGGCACCGAACAAAAGACTGCCGTTAAAAAAGCCTTTGCCAGCGCAGCTAAAGTGTTACCATTAGGTGAACCTTTAGATTGGATGGAGACAATGCTACCGCAAAAATGGAAACTCGACGAAAAAGTGGTGGATTTTGATTGGACTTAACCAATAATATTGCAGCTACCTGTATCCTCTGTTAATAGTACGATGTACCGCCTATTAATAGAGGATTTTTTATTTATAACAATCGTTTTATTTTTCCCAAAAGGTCATCAATTTCAAAGGGTTTGGCCAGGAAATCATCTGCACCAGCTTCGTACGCCGAGCGTTCGATATCGCGACTGGCAGATATCATAATAATGGGGATTGCCCTGGTATCCGACCGGTGTTTAAGTTCGCGGCAAATATCGCGGCCATCTGAGCCAGACATCCATATATCAAGTAAAAGCAAGTCTGGAAATTCTGTTTTCATATCCAACACCGTAGCACCGTTAACCGTCGACGAAACCTCGTATCCTTCAAAATCCAGTATAATCTCTACCGCGTCCACAATCGCCGGATCATCGTCCGCTATCATGATTTTCTTTAAATTTCCCACTTATGCAATTTCCACCGCAAAAATCAAGCCTACGTTAGCAGTTTTAGGAATATTCTGGCTTAAAACTCAATTTAATATTAATCTCAGGTTATCTCCAAAAAAAACGGTGTGTGATGCCAGCTTAAACAGATGAGCCGTACAAACCTGTAATGACTATTTTATAAGCAATTAGCATTTCTGTAACAATAGGATACAAAAACATACAATTGTTATTTTTAGCAACTACAACTAATGGGATGCCTAATAATCAGAATAATCCGTCGGAAAAAGAAAGAAAATATCTGCTTTCGATACATTGTGCTGGTACTCGGCTTTTGCCGAAAGGGTTTTCCAGTACGCATCGTTGCCAAACGCCGCCCAGTGCTTCTCTCTTTCTTCTTTATTTTCAAAGGTAGTCATGTACATCAGGTTGGGCATATGCGAGCCCGATACTACCTCCGAGTAAAAAACCGCGTTAAAACCGAGGCGTTTAAACAGGCCTATTTCGTCGCCATCATTAAACATGCGCACTTTATTGTAGTTATATTTTTCTGTAGGACTTTCATAGCTTCGGAGTTCGTAAACCCTGTCTGCTTTATTACCGGTAAGCTGGGGAACAGAGGGCGCCGGCATCCCAGGGAATGCGTGCAATATCATAATTTCGATACGTGTATAAGGGGCCTCCTTATAGTCGGCGTTCATATAATCCTCGCCATCGGTAAAATATTGGGTATCGCCCTGTAATTTTTTGTCAATACCTGTAAGTTTATCTAAACTGGTAAACGGGGTGTAAACATAAATACGCCTGTCTGCAGTGTCCTGTTTTACGGGTTTAAATACGCCAACATTGGGTATGCCTGCCCTGTGCAGCGCCGGTAAATAAGCATCCTTTAAATAATGCTCAATTTTAGCCTCCTGATCCAATGTTTTATAGTGGTAAACTTTAAGCTCATAATAATACCTTTTGGGAGAGGCAGATAAGCTAAAAGCCAAAAGCAGGCAGCCAAAAGCCAAGGTAAAAATACGGGTAAGTTGTGTTTTCATGAATACTTAAAATTTCGTAAATATAGATTCAAACTTTTAATTTCCGGATATTTTATTGATGTATTTACCCCATTTTTCAAGCATATCCATAATATCCAAAAGCTTCATAGGTTTGCTCAAATAATCATCCATACCCGCCTCAAGGCAGGCAGCCCTGTCTTCGGGCAGGGCATTGGCCGTCATAGCTATAATAACCGGCTGTGTGGTCATATTCTGCCGTATAAAGCGGGTGGTTTCAAGCCCATCCATACCGGGCATTTGCACATCCATCAATATCACATCATAATCTTTAGCCATTAACGCGTTTACAGCCTCGTGCCCGTTTTCGGCCAAATCCGCTGTAAATCCCATTTTTGTTAAAATATGGATTGCCAGCCGCTGGTTAATAACATTATCCTCGGCAATTAAAATACGCATAGGGTACCGCTTTGCAAATTCTTCCGAAAATTGCGAATGAGTAAGTTGTGCATCTTTTTTTTGAGGCGTAAGCTTCTTTAATTGTTCTGTAACCAGTTTATGCAGCACATGGTGTTTTACGGGCTTGGTCAATATGGCGTCAAATAGGTTTGCTTCGTTTTTATGATGCTCGCCACCTACCGAGCTTACCAGGATTACGGGTAAGGCCGGCCATTGTTTTTTAATTTCTTTAGCTACCTGTACGCCGTCCATGCCTGGCATTTTCATATCTGTTATTACCAGGTCGACAGCTGCAGTCTGCATCAGTATTTTAATAGCTTCGGCGCCCGATGATGCCATCACCGGCTCATATTTCCATTGGCGCAGCAGCGTTTCCATAATCTCGCGATTGGTTAAATTATCATCAATAACCATGATGCGCTTATTCTCCAGTTCGGCAAGATTCTGGTACACATAATTGCGTTTGGCCTTATTACCGATTTTTGTTTTGATGCTGAAGGCAAAGGTTGTGCCTATACCAACCTCGCTTTTTACCGTAATCTCGCCACCCATTATTTTAACAAGCTTTTCGCTAATGGCCAGCCCAAGTCCCGAACCGCCATATTTTCGGGTGGTGCTTGAATCAACCTGGGAAAAGGCTTTAAACAGGCGCTCCATCTTATCCTCGGGGATACCGATACCTGTATCGCGTACTTTAAACAGCAGTTCAAGTACCTCGTCCTGGTTGCTTTTAACTGATACGCTGATGAATACTTCGCCCTGCGTAGTGAATTTGATAGCGTTGCCCACCAGGTTTATTAAAATCTGGCGCAAGCGTAACGAATCGGAAACTATTTGAGCCGGTACATCGTGCTGCACCTGGTATACCAAATCGAGATTGGAACGCGATGATTTCTCGGCAAAAACGTCTAATACGCTTTCGATGCATTCTCGCAAATCAAAATCTTCCTGCTCAATTTCCATATTTCCGGATTCGATCTTAGAAAAATCCAGGATGTCGTTAATCACTGTCAACAGGGCATCGCCGCTTGTTTTTATGGTTTCGGTATATTCTTCCTGCTCAGTAGTTAGGCTTGTGCTGGCCAGCAGCGATGCCATGCCAATTACGCCATTCATAGGCGTGCGGATTTCATGGCTCATTGTAGCCAGGAAAACACTTTTTGCCTTGTTGGCAGCCTCTGCATCCTCTTTTGCTTTTTCGGCCTCTTCGCGGGCTTTCTCGGCGGCCTCGCGCGAAATCCTTTCGTCGATGGTCATTTTGGTCAGGCTGTCGGTTCGTTCTTCAACCAAACGTTCCAATACCACTTTTTGCTTCTTTTCGAGCATAATACGGTACCTGAAAAAGGCATCAACCAGGCCGATGATAGCTAAAAGTCCCAGCAGCTTAAACCACCATGTTAACCAGAAAGGGGGCACTATGGTGATCTGCAAACCAAGTGTAACCGGCGACCAGTTACCCGCAGTATTTTTGTATTTTAATTTGAACTGATAGTGCCCGGGAGGTAAGTTGGTGTATGAGGCTGTATTGCGGCTACCTACGTTATTCCATTCCTTATCAAAATTTTCCAGGATATAACTGTACTGGTTTTTGTCGGCTGATGCAAAATCAAGCGCCGCATAGCGCATGGTTATTACCGACTGACGATAGGATAATGTGATGGACTTTGTATCCACAATATCTTGTTTGAGCGGCGAAGGGTCATTGGCATTGCGGGCTACTGCTAACGATTTATTAAACAACTGAAAATCAGTAATTAATATTGGAGAAAACCCAACAGGCTTCAAAATCTGCTCGGGCCTAAATCCATTAAAGCCGTTGATGCCGCCAAAGTATAATTTACCGTCGGTGGTTTGCAACGCTGAGTGCGATTTAAACTCATCCTCCTGTAAACCATCCTCAACAGTATAGTTTTTAAAGGTGTGCTTAACAGGATTATAATTAGAGAGTCCGTTATTGGTGCTTACCCAAAGCGTACCCTTTTTATCCTCCCTTACCGCGTAAATGATATCGCTGGGCAACCCATCCTTTACGCCAAAAATGGTAAAGTGTTTAGTAACCGGATCAAAAAGATTCAAACCCAACAAAGTACTAATCCATAACCGCCCTTTGCTATCCTCAAAAATATCCGAAACGCCGTTATTGCTGATGCTGTTTGTTTTTTCATTGTGCATAAAGCGCGTGAAAGAATTTGTTGCCGGATTAAATTTATTCAAGCCACCATCAAAAGTACCTATCCAAAGGTTTCCTTTACTATCTTCTAATAAGGAGTATATTCTGTCGCTGCTCGGGCTGCCTGCATTGTGCGCATCAAACCTGAAGGCTTTAAACATTTTTGTTTTGCTGTCATACCTGTTTAGCCCGCCATTATACGTTCCTATCCAGGCATTGCCGTCGCGGGTATGTATTAGCGCGTATATATTATTGTTGCTTAAACTATTGGGGTTAGCCGGGTCATTTAAATAATGTATGAATTTGCCTGTACCCTTATTAAAAACAGTAATTCCTCCCGACCATGTGCCTATCCAATAATCGCCCCGATGATCCTGGTTAATGGTTAGTACATAATTGGCCGAAATACTATTTTTATTGCCTGGCTGCTTTATGTATTGTTTCACGCTGCCATCTTTGTTAAAAACGGTTATACCGCCGCCATCGCTGCCTACCCACAGATTTTTATCATTATCCTCATAAAGCGCCAGTACAAAGTTGTTAGATAAACTTGCCCATGATGATGTATGCCGGTAATGGGTAAAGCTTCCTGTACTGTGCTTATATAAATTAACGCCGCCGCTAAAAGCGCCAAGCCACATATTGCCTATCCTATCGCGGCAGATACTATAAATAGTATTGCCGTTGATGCTGTTTTTGTCAATATCGTCATGGGCGTAGGTGCTGATTGATCCCGTGCGGAAATTAAAGATGCTAAGCCCGGCATTCTCCGACCCTACCCACAGATTATCGTTTAGGTCCATCCCTATGCTCAGGATTGTATTGCCCGCTATAGTACCAGGCTGCTTGTCGCCATGCAGATAGTGTTTAAACGTGCGTTTATCCCTGTCAAATAAATTAAGCCCGGCATTCATGGTACCTACCCAAATTCTTTGATTATCGTCTTCAAAAATAGCGGTAACATCATTTTGGGAAATGGAATTATTATCCGCATCTGAATGCAGGAACACCCTGAATGAATTGCTCTTTTTATTAAGCAGGTTTAATCCCCCGCCCGATGTACCCACCCAAAGATTGTGTTTCGAATCTTCAAGCAGAGTGGCAACGTTATCATTACTCAATGATGTGCTATTTGTTGCAGAATGGCGATAATGCGTGAACTTATTTTGTTTGATATCAAAACGGTCGAGCCCGCTCTTTTGCATCCCTATCCATAAATAGCCGTCATGATCAATAGCCAGGTGATTTATGGTATTACCCGATAAACTGTTAACGTTATTATCATCGTGTTGGTAACGCGAAAAACGGCCGGTCTTAAAATCGTATTTATTTAACCCAATGGCCGTGGCAATCCAAATATTGCCCTGCTTATCCTGAACCACGTCTGTAACCACATTGCTGCTCAGGCTATTATTATCGGTAGCACTGTATTTATAATTTATAAAGCTGTAACCATCATAACGGTTAAGGCCATCGCGGGTGCCTATCCACATAAACCCCCGGCTACCTTGCATAATACAACTTACGTTAACCTGCGACAGGCCCTCACGTGTACCAAAGTGCTCAAATTTAAGGTTGCCCTGCTGCGAAAAACTTTTTAAAGCAAAAAGCTGCAGCAGTACACTTAAAAATAAACACTTGTAAATATTCAAATCGATAGCGTATTGATAATTAATTGGTTAAATAAAACTCATTAAGATGAGGGGGCATCATAACGGGCTTTAGGGTTTTATTTAGATACTAATAAGTCAGTATTGAATAAAAAGTTCAATATAAGTATTTTTATGAGAATAAAGCGGAGAGTTTTTTACCGAGACCTTGAAAAGCAAGATGAAATTTTTTCGGATAGAAGTGTTTTACACGCCATTATAAACTTAAAAAGCCCATTCCATAAATCTGGAACAGGCTTCTCAAATATTTTTAATAATTACTTACAATTCTCTTACCCAGATATTGCGAAAACTAAGCGGTTCGCTTTTATCGCCATGAGCTTGCAGCTTTATTGGCGAGGCACCATGGGCTTTACCTTCGTAAGATGGCTTACCAATGTATTGGGTTGGACCAAGTAGCTCGAAGTTGTTTTCAACAAGTACACCGTTAAAGAAAACGGTTGCCCTTGCGGCAGATTTTAGTGTACCGTCCTGATTAAACACCGGAGCTGTCCAAACAACATCATACACATTCCACTCGCCCGGTTTGCGGCCGGGGTTTGCCAACGGGATAACCTGTTTGTACAAACTGCCAGCCATGCCGTTTACGTAAGTTTTGTTGTTGTACGAATCTAAAACCTGTAGCTCATAGCCGGCATCACCTTTACCTATTGATGCTAAAAACACGCCACTATTGCCACGGGCCTGGCCGCTGCCTGTAATGCTCGCAGGCACACGCCACTCAATGTGTAGTTGATAATTATTAAATTTTTTCTTTGTTTCTATATTTCCGGTAGCTTTATTTACAGTAAGCACATCGCCCTTTACCGTCCATTTAGCCGGTGTTTGGGTTTCTACGTCAACCCACTCATCAAGGCCTTTACCATCAAACAAAATAATAGCGTCAGAAGGGGCATCGCCCAAAACCTTACCCGGCACTACTGCTTTAGGAATTGGCTCCCAAATTTCGGTATCCTCTGGTTTAGCATTTTGCGCGTTGGCCATAAAAAAGCTTCCGGCTAAAATGGTTGTTAATATTATTGAATATCTCATGTTGTTATTTGGTTTATTATATGTGAAGCGTACTTTTTAAGTAGGCAGCGCTTTTGGCTATGCTTACATATGGATCAATATTGGTAAAATTCTCCTGCTCAACAATAAAGTGTTTTATACCCGCCTGTTGTGCCTTGCCCAATATCTTCACAAAATCAATATCGCCCGTACCTATCTCGGTATTCAGGTTACCGTTAGTTTTATCCCGGTCTTTAATATGTACAAAAGTAAAACGTCCGGGGTGTTTTTCAAAAATAGCCAAAGGATCCTGGCCGGCACGTACCACCCAGTATAAATCCATCTCCATATTAACGAGTTTAGGGTCGGTATTGTTTAACACTACGTCGTAAAACGTGGTATCGCCAACCGGCGCCCATTCAAAGTTATGGTTGTGGTAACCTAATTTTAAACCCGACGCCTTGCATATCTCGGCAGCTTTATTCATTTTTTCGGCAACACCTTTACAATCGTCAACCGTTTTGATGAAATTATGGTTTAATGAAGGCACTATGATATAAGTTTGACCAATAGTGTTGGCCACCTCCATATACATATTTAAATCATCGGTTTTTCCTTCGCCAAAGTACGAGTCTAAACCATAGTGACCACTTGGGCTGCTGAGTCCGTTATCTTTTAACAACGTTCCAAAATCTTTGCTGGGCAGTCCCCAATAGCCTTTTTCTTTGTTATAGCCAAAGGTTTCCACTTCTTTGTAACCAGCTTTAGCCACTTTACCTATTACACCTTTTACATCGGCAGGTAACTCGTTGCGCAAGCTATATAACTGCAGGCCCGCACCTTTCTTTTCTTTTGCCGATAATAAAGACGGCGCTAACATTGCGCCTGCCGAAAGTATACCGGCCTGCGCTAAAAATGTTCTTCTGGATGTCATGTATTTCTGTTTGGTTAATATAGCATTGGAGTGTGTTGACACCATAAGGTTTAAACGTCGCAAATATGTACTGCTTTACGCAACGATGCCACCTTGTCTTTTTGCTTCGGAATAAATTCCTGCGCAACAAAACCTTTATGACCGGTTTCTACAATAGCTTTCATTATTGCCGGGTAATAAAGCTCCTGTGTTTCGTCAATCTCGTTACGGCCGGGTACGCCGCCGGTATGATAGTGGTTAATATATGGGTGATATTGACGGATGTTACGGATCACATCACCTTCATCAATCTGCATGTGATAAATATCAAACAACAGTTTAAAATGTTCCGATCCTATCCTTTTGGCCAGTTCGGCACCCCACTCTACCCTGTCGCATTGGTAATCTTTATGGTCAATTTTGCTGTTCAGCAGTTCCATTACCAACACAATATTGTGTTTTTCGGCCAGCTCAACCATTGGTTTTAAACCCTCAACGCAATTATTCCAACCGGTTTCATTGTCTTTTCCACGGCGGCTGCCACTAAAACAGATCAGGTTTTTATAACCGGCTGCAGCAACCTTGGGTATCATTTCGCTGTAGTTTTTATGCAACTGTGCATGAAATTGTGTATCGCCAAAGCCATCGGTCAGGTTAATTTCGGCGCCGTTACACATGGATGAGTACAGGCCATACTTTTGAAGTGTAGGCCAGTCTGCCGGGCCAACCAGGTCGATGCCCTTTATGCCAATATCTTTAGCGGCTGCGCAAAGCTGTTCAACTGTCATATCGCCATAGCACCAGCGGCATACGGCATGGTTAATATTACCTTTTAGCGCAGTATCAACTACCATTTCTTTTTCCCCGGGTTTAAATGACGATAACATGCCGGCCGCGGTAATGGCTGCTGTACCGGTTACTATATTTTTTATAGCCGACCGCCTGTTTTGATTTGATTCCATGGTTGTATATCGGTTTGTTCCGGGAAGTATTGATCCCGGATTATAATTGGTTACACACGGTTAATAATTTATAAAACAGAACAAAAGCAACCGGCAATTGCTTGCCGGTTTATTAAATGATCAGCCTGATTTTTTAAAACTTATTGCCCTGATAAATTATCCGGCTTATTTTTTTTGTGCAAGAATATATTTTACTATTTCTTTCGCATCGTTTTCGGCAAGTGCAGCATGCGGGGTCATGGCCATTGTACCCCAGTTACCGCTACCTCCGGAAATTACTTTTTTGGCCAGCATATCAATGTTGGCTTCAGAAGCATCATATTTTTTTGCGATGTCCTGGAAGGATGGGCCGATAACTTTTGTGTCAACTTTATGACAAGTTGCGCAATCATTGGCAGCTAACAGTTTCTCGCCGGCGCTTGAGCCTGCCGAGCCACCAGCAGCTTCGGTGCCGGTTTTAGTAGCATTGGTATCAGCATCAGAATTAGTTGCCTTAGCAGTTTGATTTGCAGCAGCGGTACTATCGCTACCACCTTTACTTGCCGAATTGCCACCACAGGCAGATACTACCGCACAGATACCAAGAATAAAAAAAGCCTTTTTCATTGAGTTAATTTGTTTTTAGGGTAACAGGGCTTTCCCCCATTGATTTTGTTTTTTAGTTAAGTATAAAGCATCAACACCGGTAGGTTTTACCTATAATTTTGACGCTTTATACTGTTTTTAATTTCTTTTATTAATTGTGCCGAAAAATACAATTTTTATCCTAAAAAATATGGTTTGTTAAACAGTTACCTGGTTTAATGGCGCTGTTTTTTTCTTTGCACGCATGTAAAACACCAAACCGGTAAAGGCTACAATTAAAGCAATGGGGATAATAAGAGTTGTATTTAATACTTCGGGACCAGCCGCAGATCTGGCCGCATCAAATGCCTTAGCCATATCGGTACCAGCAGCAGCAGAACGGTAAGCATCTATATTTGCACCTGAGGGAAGTTTCTGAACCATTATGCCATCATAATATCCGCCCATAAATATCATATAAATTGACACGCCAAACATCCCGGCTCCACCCATAAGGTTTAGGCCTACTGCCCCGGTACGTGGTAGATTTTCGGCTACAAAGCCAATCATACAAGGCCAGAAAAAAGCAACACCTAATCCAAAGACAACTGCAGCGAAATAAATCGCATCGCCATGTAAATGGATCATGAGATAAATTCCCAATGCTGACAAAATTGCCGAGATAAGCAACACGCCCTGGGGTGCCAGCCTATGAACTATCGGGCTTGCAAAAGCCCTGCCTAATACTTGCACGGATGCCACAAAAGTTAAAATCAGGATTGCATTATTGGTAACTGTTTTAAACAGCACATCCGTCCATTGATTCGTGAATAGCTCCGTAATGGCTGTACCGAACATACAAATAATCATAAACAGGAATAATGGATTGAGAAGGGCTTTGTACATCTCGCTTGTACTGACACCGGACGAAACGCGTTCGGTAACCGGAAAATCTAACTTAGAGAAAAGATAACCGTAAATTAAAGTAGGGATAAGCATAACAGCTATTTCAACTTTCGAAATCCAATATGGTTTTTCTAATGCACCATGTGCAAGCGTATTATCCAATGCAAATACTACCAGCGTACCAATAACTATACCAGCCGGGAACCAAAGGTGAAAATGGTTAAGCTTGGTAGTTTTATTATCGGTATAAAGAGAGGCGACTAAAGGGTTACACGAAGCTTCAACAGTACCGTTCGCAATTCCGATCATTAAGGTTGACAGGAACAAAGTCCAATAGCCATCGGCAAAAATTGTGAGCACGATCCCTATCAAATGAAAAACAAAAGCCGACACAAGCAATTTTTTCATACCAATAATATCTACGATAAAGCCTCCAACTATGATGGCTAAGGGAAAGCCCCAAAAGGCTGTAGCTGCTATTGTGCCTAATTCTGAAGCGTTAAGATGAAATCTAACGCCCTGGTCATTCAATATACCGGCACGGATACCGAATGATAATGATGTTACCAACAGGGATAAGCAACTGGCCCTGAATAGTTGTGTGCGGTTAATGGTTTGCATTTAAATATATTAAGTTTAATTAATTGGTTAATTGGCTATTTCAAATGTACTGATTTTTATATTCCCAGTGTCTTCCTGTTAAGCACATCGTCGGCGCCTGATGCAGCAAAATCATCAAACGCGCGTTCGGTTACACGGATGATGTGATTTTTGATAAATTCCGCACCTTCACGGGCACCGTCTTCGGGATGTTTAAGCGCGCATTCCCATTCCAACACGGCCCATCCGGGGAAATCATATTGCGTCAGCTTGCTAAATATCGCTTTAAAATCAACCTGTCCATCGCCTAATGAGCGGAAACGGCCTGCACGATCAACCCAGTTCTGGTAACCGCCATACACGCCCTGCCTACCTGTCGGGTTAAACTCGGCATCCTTAACGTGAAACATTTTGATGCGTTCGTGATACAGGTCGATATATTCTAAATAATCCAGGCATTGCAAAACAAAATGCGACGGATCATACAATAAATTGGCCCGTTTATGTCCTTTCACCTTATCCAAAAACATTTCGAAGGTAATACCATCATGCAGGTCTTCGCCAGGGTGTACTTCGTAGCATAAATCGATGCCATTATCCTCGTAAACATCAAGGATTGGTGTCCAGCGTTTAGCTAATTCTTCAAAAGCGGTTTCTACAATTCCGGCAGGGCGTTGCGGCCATGGGTATACCATAGGCCAAAGCAGCGCGCCGCTAAAAGTAACAGATGCCTGCAAGCCTAAATTTTTTGACGCCTGTGCAGCGTATTTAAGTTGCTGTACGGCCCATTTTTGCCTTTCTGCGGGATTTTTTCGGTATTGCTCGGGAGCAAACCCATCAAACAGTTCGTCATAAACAGGGTTTACCGCTACCAGCTGCCCTTGCAGGTGGGTTGATAATTCAGTAATCTCTAAGCCGTGGCTGTTTACCACACCTTTTACTTCCTCGGCATACGTTTTGCTTTCGGCAGCTTTTTGCAGATCAATGAAACGGGCATCCAAAGTTGGCAATTGTACGCCTTTGTAGCCAAGCCCGGCTGCCCATTGGCAAATAGAATCAAGGCTGTTAAAAGGGGCGTTATCGCCTATAAATTGAGCTATAAATATTGCAGGTCCTTTAATGGTTTTCATAGTTTTTTGTTAGATAGTAAACTCAGTCCACTTTTTATCTGATTTGCCTGAAGCGATCACATTTTCGATGAACGCCATACCGCGCACCCCTTCTTCGATGCCAGGGTAATCCAACTCCTCTGGGGTAGCTTCCCTGCCTTCGAGGCCTGCTTTCACTGTTAAGGCGAAATTGCGGTACAAATTGGCAAAAGCTTCCAGGTAACCTTCCGGGTGACCGGCCGGTGTGCGGGTGTTATGTTGCGCAAATGAGCTGGTATATCCACCTCCGGTGCGCCATACTTCCATCGGTTTATCGGTATACATCAGGGTTAATGAGTTAGCATCGCTCTGGTGCCATTCAAGGCCGCCTTTTTCGCCGTAAACCCTAATCTTTACGTTATTTTCTTCGCCAGCGGCAATCTGGGTAGCCGTAAGCACGCCACTTGCCCCGTTATCAAATTTTAGTAATGCTGCCCCGTCATCGTCAAGCTTGCGGCCCGGTACAACAACGTTAATATCGGCACATATTTTTGTTACCTGCAGCCCGGTTACGTATTCGGCAAGGTTAAAAGCGTGCGTACCAATATCACCCATGGCGCCGGCTATCCCGCTTTTACCTGGGTCGGTACGCCACGAAGCTTGTTTGTTATCATCTCCTTCTAAAAAGCTGCTTAGCCATCCTTGCGGATACTCTACATAAACTTTTCGGATTGTGCCCAGTTTACCGGCTTTTATCAGTTGCTTAGCTTCCTTTACCATCGGATAGCCGGTGTAAGTATGTGTTAAGCAAAATAATTTGCCGCTTGATTTCATTACTTTTTCCAGTTCTTTAGCCTCGGCCAATGAAAATGTCATTGGTTTATCTAAAACAACATGAAAGCCATTTTCCAATGCAGCTTTAGATGGATCAAAGTGTACATGGTTGGGCGTAACTATGCTAATTACCTGAACGCGCTCGTTTTCAGGCAGCTGTTTTTCTTTTTCAATAAGTTCGGTATATGAACTGTAAACGCGGTTTTCGGGCAAACCCAGCAAAACACCACTTGCTTTTGATTTCTCGGCATTGCTGCTAAATGCGCCGCAAACCAGCTCATATTCGCCATCAATGCGGGCGGCAATCCTGTGCACGGCGCCAATAAACGCGCCTTGCCCGCCGCCAATCATTCCTAATCTTAGTTTCATTTTTTTTTTGGTAGTTGGTTGAGTGGTTAATTGGTTTGATTAAGTTTGAATTGTGTTGATCAATTAAATTAGAATACAATCGATTGAATGGGGTAAATTTGGCTATTTGAGTTGATTTTTCAAAACATTGCTGTTTATATATTTCAACTTAATGACCATTTATTTAACTCAGGCAATCTGCACTAACTTAATCAACTCAATTCAACTTAACCAACCAAAAACCAATTATCATTAAGTGAGTGGTTTATTGGGTTGATTAGGTTGGATTGTGTTGACTGAGTTAAATCATGTAATCAGGTTGATAGGATTAAAACCCATTAACTCAATCAAACATTCTCTTATTCAACTTCAATCAACCGCTCTATTATTCAACCACTTACCTAATCAACCCCATTCAACTACAAACCAACCCCTTAGGTAGCCCAGGCTTTATCGCCTTTTTTGTATGGGAAATTACCATCGTATTTGCCTGGTACAGCTATGTAACGCAAAGCCTCGGTTGCGCCAGGTTTTGAAGTAAAGAAACCTAACAAGGTTAATTCCTTCATCATCCTGAAATAATGGTTAGGGTCTGTAGGTTTTTTAGTTTTAGTGTAGGATTTTTGCTCGGCATCAAGTTCGGTAAGCAATTCTGTGCGTTGTTTAGCATCTGCTTCCATGAATTTTTTGCCGAACTTTTTATCGCTGGCACCGTCAAGGTCAGTAATACCTTTTAAAAATATCTTCTGATCTTCGGGTTTATAGCAATCAGTTACCATTACGCCCATAAATTTACCTATCTCGGCTGCTTTTGCGCCGGGAGAGGTTGTGGCTGGTAAAATGGTTTCGCCAACCTCATCAAGGAAGGCAATAATTTCAGGTTTAGACAGGTCAGCAATACCCGAAGCGGATATCGATGATTTACAGCCCGAAATGAAAAACTCGGCTCCTATAACCGCTCCTCCAAGTAACAAGCCCACCCTGCCAATTGCGTCTCTTCTATTCATCGTTTTATAATTATTGATTTATCGAATTAATGAATTATTGAATTATTAAGTTTTTACTTTCCTAATTGATCGAATTAATGAATATGCAACTATTTATTGGCGAATTCATCTATTCTTCAATCAATAATTCAGTAAATCAATAATTCAATAATTAAACTAAGCTTTCAGCTCAAAACCTTCGCGGTAATTGCGCTTAATGTATTGGTTAACCGGGTCAAAATTTGTAACCTTCATAGCCTCGTTATCCCAAACCAGCTTTATACGGCCACCTTGTAATTCGTGACCACGCACTGCAAGGTTTGCCATTAACAAAGCCTCGGTAAGCGGACCAGCCTTATCAAAAGATGAGCTTAACTCTGTTTTACCATAACCTGCTAAACATCCCTCTACCCATTGTGCATAGTGACCATTTGCCCCACCCTGTACGCGCGCCCATTTCTGAGGTGCTTTTGCATCCTTAGTAAGTGCAGTTGGTAATAGTGTTGGTGCGTCTGAATAGGTACTCGCGTACATTTTTCCTTTTGTACCAATAAATAGTGTTCCGTTGCCTTCTTCGCCGCCAAATTTTTCGCTTGGCAATAACTCTTCAGGTCTTTCGGGTTGTATACCACCGTCCATCCAGTGTAGTTTAACGTCGCCCTTGGTTTTATCAGTTTTAGGGAATGTTAACGTAATGTGGCTTGACGGAGGGCAGCTTTCAGGGAAATGGCCTTCTTTAAACTCATCTACATATACACTGCCAACACTGGCTTGTACATCTTTTGCATACTGGATACCCAATACCCTGAAAGGAGCCTCAACAAGGTGGCAGCCCATATCGCCCAGGGCGCCTGTTCCGTAATCCCACCATCCGCGCCAGTTAAACGGCACTAATTTATCAACGTAATCTTTTTTAGGGGCAGTACCCAGCCACAGATCCCAATCCAATTCTTTAGGGATATTAGGGTTAGCTACCGGCCACTGAATACCTTGCGGCCATACCGGGCGGTTTGTCCAGCAGTAAACGGTATGCACATCGCCAATCAAATCGGCATCATACCATTCAGATAATAAACGGGTGCCGTCATTTGATGATCCCTGGTTACCCATCTGGGTTACTACTTTATATTTTTTTGCTGCCTCGGTTAATAAACGGGCTTCCCAAATATCATGCGTCATTGGCTTTTGCACGTAAACGTGTTTGCCCATTTGCATGGCCTTATAAGTTATGATGGCATGATTATGATCTGGAGTCGAGATTGATACAGCATCAAAGTGTTTGTGCTCCTTATCATACATCTCGCGCCAGTCTTTATAATATTTAGCTTTAGGGAAATCGGCACGTGATTTTGCAGCACGCCTGTCGTCTACATCGCATAGAAAAGCTATCTCGGCTTTTCCGCTTTTATAAAAATTGGCAATGTCGCTTTGGCCTTTACCGCCCGCACCAACGCCGGCTATCAAAAGCTTGTCGCTTGGCGCTATATAACCTTTTCCGCCCAATACAAAGCGCGGAACGATCATGAAGCTTGCTGCAGCTACCGTAGTGGTTTTAATAAAATCCCGCCTCGATGGATTGGGAGTAACGTTATCTTTTTCTTCAGACATAGGTATGGTATTATGATGTTTTTGTTAGATCTCGTTTTTCTTTAAAGCTTCAACCGCATAGTTAGCTGCACGGGCAGTTAGCGCCATATAGGTAAGTGATGGGTTTTGGCATGCAGCAGATGTCATACAAGAACCATCGGTAACAAATACGTTTTTGGCATCCCAAACCTGATTCCACTGGTTAAGTACGGATGTTTTAGGATCGCGACCCATGCGTGCGGTACCCATTTCGTGAATACCACGGCCCAGGAATGGATTAGTGCTATGGGTTTGTACATCTTTAACACCTGCGGCTTCCAGCATTGCCTTGCCTTCGGCTTCCATGGCAATACGCATTTTTTTCTCGTTATCTTTCAGCTCGGCATCAATAGCAACCACATTCAGACCCCATTTGTCTTTTTTGGTTTTATCAAGCGTCACTTTATTTTCATGGTATGGCAGTGTTTCGCCGAAACCTCCCATACCAACCGACCATGAGCCAGGTTCGGTAATTGCGTCTTTATAGGATGCGCCAATGTTCAATTCGGCAATATCTCTGCTCCAGCCTTCGCGGCTTGCACCACCCTGGTAACCAAAACCACGAATAAAATCGCGTTTATCGCCGCCAAGGTTTGCAAAGCGGGGAATGTAAAATCCGTTTGCACGGCGGCCAAAGTAATATTTATCTTCAAAACCTTCATACCTGCCAGATGCGCCAACACCTAAGTGATGATCCATCAGGTTGTGGCCAAGTTCGCCGCTGCTGCTGCCCAAACCGCCATCCCAAACATCAGTTGCCGAATTCATCAAAATCCAGGCTGAATTAATTGTTGATGCATTTACAAAAACAATTTTTGCAAAATACTCATAGGTTTGGTTGGTTTCGGCATCCAGTACTTCAACACCTTTAGCTTTTTTAGTATCCTTATCGTACAAAATTTTTGTAACTATAGACCATGGCCTTACTGTTAAATTACCTGTAGCCATAGCAGCCGGTAACGTAGCCGATTGTGTGCTGAAGTAAGCACCAAACGGGCAACCCAACCAGCATTTGTTACGGTACTGGCAGTTAGTACGGGCATTATGCGGTACGGTGATATTGGCTGTACGGCCAATGATCATATCACGGGCCTCTTTGTAATGATCTTTTAATCTTTTGGCAACATCTTTTTCAACCACGTTCAGCTCCATTGGCGGCATAAAATCGCCATCCGGGAGAATTGCAAGACCATCTTTGTTACCAGATATGCCTGCAAATTGCTCGGCATAGCTATACCATGGCGCTATATCTTTATAACGGATAGGCCAGTCAACAGCGATACCATCTTTCAAGTTGGCTTCAAAATCAACATCGGCCCAGCGGTATGATTGCCTGCCCCACATTAATGAACGGCCGCCTACATGATAGCCACGAAACCAATCGAATCTTTTGGTTTCTGTGTAGGGGCTGTCTTTATCGCTGGCCCAATAATCAAGATTGACCTCGTTTAGTGGATAATCGCGTTTTAAAACAGGGTAATCGTCAATCATTTTTTGTGTACGGCCACCACGGTGGGTAAACTCCCACGGGTCTTTAGTAGCGTTCACATAATCTTTTATATGTTTGATATCGCGGCCGCGTTCAAGCATAATGGTTTTTAAACCCTTTTGTGTCAGTTCTTTGGCGGCCCACCCACCGGATATCCCCGAGCCGATGACAATAGCGTCATAAGTATTTGCAGACATACAATTATATTAGGTTGTTAAATTTTGTTTATTACTTGGTTGTTCGGTTAAATGTATGAATAAAAATTATTTTACAAATAAACTTTCATTGTGTTTTTTTTACACAATGTCTTTAGTTGGCAGCTTTCAGTTTACAGTTGGCAGTATTAATTAATATTGTTAAAACCTATTTTGCCGGCAACTGCCTGCTGATAACTCTTTACATTTTTAACTGCAAACTGCGTACTCATAACTGCAAACTCAAATATTCCCCTTTTTCATTTCGCTCACTGCATAATCAGCAGCCCGTGCGGTAAAGGCCATATAAGTTAAGGATGGATTTTGGCATGAGGTTGAGGTCATGCAGGCTCCATCGGTTACAAATACGTTTTTTACCGCATGCATCTGGTTCCATTTATTAAGCACCGATGTTTTGGGGTCGTTACCCATCCGGGCGCCGCCCATTTCGTGAATATCAAGTCCTGGCGCGCGGTTATCGGTACTGGCTTTTATATTGGTGAAACCTGCAGAGGCAAACATTTCTGTCAACTGCTCTACGTAGTCCTTCTTCATCTTCTCGTCGTTATCATCATAGTCAACCGATATTTTCAGTTGCGGTACCCCCCATTGGTCTTTTAACGTTTTATCAAGGGCTACGTAGTTGCTTTCTTTGGGTATTGTTTCGCCCATCATGTGCGATCCTACTTTCCAGCCGCTCAGGTTGTCCTTAACCAGGTTATCCTTCAGGCTGGCCCCAACACCATCCCATGGGCGCTGCTGGTAACGGTACGCGCTGAAGCCCGAAGCATACCCGCGTAAAAAATTAGTTTCCTGTTTGTAAACGTTGCGGAAACGTGGAATATAACCACCGCCGGCCGGATTACGGCCATCAGTTGTCCACTCCTTTTCGCCGTCATACTCGGCCCCTATATGGGCCGAATAATTATGAAAGGCAACGTATTTACCCAACACTCCACTATCGTTACCAAGGCCGTTAGGGAAACGGTGCGAAGTTGAATTTAATAACACCAGGTTGGTATTTAAAGCAGCTGCATTTACAAAAATGATATCGGCGAAATATTCAATCGCTTCTTTTGTATTGGTATCGATAACGCGAACGCCACTTGCCTTACCTTTTTTCTCGTCGTAAATAATCTCCTGCACAACAGAAAATGGACGTAAAGTAGCATGACCCGATTTTAATGCCCAGGGAATAGTAGAAGCATTTGCGCTAAAGTAACCGCCAAACGGGCAGCCGCGCTGACACAAAATGCGTTCCTGGCATTGCACCCGGCCCTGATCTAAATGGATTTGGTTTGGTTTAGATAAGTGAGCGCAACGTGCACTAATCACATGCCGGTTGCTATATTTACTTTTTACGTGATTACTAAAATACGTTTCGACAGCATTTAGCGGGAAGGCTGGCAAAAACTCGCCATCGGGCAGCTCGGGAATGCCATCCCTGTTACCGGAAATACCGGCAAACTTCTCTACATAACTGTACCATGGGGCAATATCCTTGTACCGGATGGGCCAATCAACAGCAAAACCATCGCGGGCGGGACCTTCAAAATCAAATTCGCTCCAGCGTTGTGTTTGGCGGGCCCAAAGTAGTGATTTACCGCCTACCTGGTAACCACGAATCCAATCAAACGGCTTCTCCTGTACATAAGGGTGATCATTATCCTTTACAAAAAAGTGAGCGGCATCCTCGCCAAAAGCATAGCAGCGGTTTACTATAGGGTTGGCTTCTTTTATGGCCGCCGGCAGTTCGCCGCGGTGCTCAAACTCCCAGGGGTACATATTGGTAGTGGGATAATCTTTAATGTGTTTTACATCGCGCCCACGTTCCAATATCAAGGTTTTAAGGCCCTTATCTGTAAGTTCTTTAGCAGCCCAGCCACCACTCATCCCCGAGCCAATCACTATCGCATCAAATGTTCGGTCTTTAACGCTATCTATATTTAAATTAGCCATTACTTACGCTGATTGCTTTTGTTTGTATGGAAAACGGGCATTATAACGACCCGGTACAAGTTCATACACTACTTGCTTGGTCATGAAATATTTAGAGGTTACATAACCATTTACAGTTTGACTTTTTATGATCCCGTAAAATGATTTGAGCTCTTTTGGATTTATTGTGCTTTTCTCGTCCTTATCATTTTCGATGTTCAACAACATCGCTTCGCGCTGTTGTTGGCTTAAATCCGAAAAGGGTTTGTCATATTTATTTTTGACAGCATCAGCAAACTGCCCCATACCTGTCATAAATGCCTGCTGATCTTCTTTTTTGTAGCAATCATCCAGCATCTTGAATACGAATAAGTGCAGATTCATATCTCTTGCACCAGGTGTTGTTGTTTTTGGTATAATAGTTTCAGCAATATCGCCCACCAGTTTTTCCTGATCGGCGCTGATATCAACATTTTTAAGGATTACAGACGTTTTACCTTCCGATCGGTGACATGCAGGAAGCAGTGCTGCCCCACCTATTATCAAAGCCAAATTTTTTATTACAGTACGCCTGTGCATATCAAGTAAATTGTTTTAGCAGTTTCAATTTATTCACCTGCAGGGGGACGGGCAACTAAAGTTATCTGTGTATTTTATTTATAAACGGTTTTCAAACTTAGTAATTTTAGCTTTTAAAACTAATCGCCTCAAAAATTAAATCCGTTGATGGTGGTAAGTTACCTTTATACTATTAATAACCCCATTTTTTCATGATTTGTAAATCAATTTTTACACTCTCCACCGGATCTTTGCCCTGGTAGGCCTCCTGCTCGATAATAAAAAGTGAAGTACCGCCTTTTTTACTACCTGCCTTCACTATCTCTTTCACCGGCATAATGCCCTGGCCCAAAATGCAGCTTTCTGTATCATCGCCATCATGTGGGGCTACCTTTATTTCATCCTTAACGTGCATCGACTCAAATCTGCCGGGGTATTTATTAATAAATTCAATCGCGTGTCCGCCGGTAGTTAACATATTACCAATATCAATTTGCTGCGCTACCAATGCGGCATCAGTGTTTTGGATGATATAATCATACAGCGTGATATCACCAACTTTGGTACTTATTTCAAAGTGATGGTTATGATAGCCAAATTTCATTGATGATTTTTGGCACAATTCACCGCATTTGTTAAACTGCTCCATGGCGCGTTTCAGTGCGTCCAAATCTGTACGCACTTTTTCATCAAGCCATGGGCTTATTACAAATTTTTGGCCCATGGTGGCTGCGTCTTCCACTGTATACTTCCAGGCATCGGTAAAATCTTTTTTTGATTCGTCCCAATGTTGCGCTGTCATTACGGTGTGGCCGCTTGGCATTTTGAGCGTCAAATCTTCCAATATTTTTTTAAATTCTTTTGCCGGGAAACCGTAAAACTTCCTGTCTACATAATTGGCATGTTCTACATGATGATAACCGGCATCGGCAATTTTTTTTAGCGTCCCCTTAGGGTCAAGCTTCATAGCATCGCGTACACTGTAAAGCTGAACCCCCACCCTTTGGAGTTTTTTGGGCGCGGCAAATAAGCTATCGGGCAAAAGGGAGGCACCGGCAACGGCCAGGGCGCCTGTTTTTAAAAATGATCTGCGTGTAGTCATAATTTTAGAATCAAGAGTTAAGAATCAAGAGTCAAGACAAGGATTATAATCAGCAGTCAAGATATAAGTAATTCCAACCAAAACGAAAATTTGTTTTCCGTAAATCTTTACCGGTTTTTGTCTTAATTCTTGACTCTTGATTCTCATCTCAATTTCTCCATCGGGAATGCCGGGAACAATAAATCTGAATTGCTTACAAAAGCAAGGTGTTTGCTATCCGGCGCCCATGACGGGGTATTGATAGTGCCCTGCCCTCCGTATAAGTAAGCAATTACTTTTGACGGGCCGCCTCCTATTGGCATCAGCCTTAAAAATACGTGCTTGTAAAAAGGGTGATCATCCGGGGCTACTTCGTTTTTAAAGAAGGTTATATATACAATCCATTTGCCATCGGGCGATATATGCGGGAACCAGTTATTATAATCATCATTAGTTATTTGCGTTTGTTCGCTGCCGTCGGCTTTCATACGCCAAATCTGCATCAGTCCGCTGCGTACCGAATTAAAGTAAATGTATTTTCCGTCGGGTGTATATTCAGGCCCATCATCCAAACCGGGCGTAGTGGTTAGTCTTTCTTCGGGACCTCCATCTGATGGGACGCGGTATACATCAAACTCCTTGTTTCTTTGACCACAAAATACAAGATATTTACCATCCGGCGACCAGCCGTGCATATAGCTTGCGCCAACGCCAGGTGCCGTAATCCTTTTTGCCTGGCCTCCTGTAACCGGCACGGTGTATCCTATAGAAGGGCCGCCATCGCCACTGCTGATAACCAGCATTTTGCCATCAAAAGAAAGTATATGATCGTTATTGTTGTTTTTTGCCGGCGCCGTATTTAGTTGTACCGGTGTATTGGATTTAAGATCAAGCTTAAACAACGAACCGTCGCTATTGTAGATCAATGATTTACCATCCTTCATCCAGTTTGGTGCCTGCAATGATCGTGGCGACTGGTAAACAATAGTGCTATTTTGAGTCTCTACATTAAGCAATTCTATGCTGCTGCCCAGGTATTGTTTATAAGGCACCAGTGTTGCCGGTGCGGGGGTTATAATCCGTACGTTGCTAAAAGTGGCTTTTTCGGTTACATCTGCATTATGCGAGCAGATAAAAATGCCCACATAAACTTCGTCGCCAAGGTCAAGATCGCTTACTTCTTCGGTAACAAATAAGTCGCCCTTACGGGCTACCGACATGGTGTAGGTACTGCCCTTACGCTCTAACTGGATAACATCGGCCGCAGTGATACTTGCTTTTTTTTCTTCGGTAATTCCGCTAACTGTTTTGCGGTACTGCAACGAGGTAAGGCCATCGCCATGAACAACGGCATTTATATGTTTTGAATTGCTATCTAAAGTGCTGCGTACCATCAGGCCAACCTTACGGTGCAACTCGACACCTTTGCCAATAAAAGCGGCGTTGGTGCGTAATATAAAATCGCCTTTCATACGTTTCCACACAAAATGAAAATCATCATGCGTTGCCCAGATGTTTTGCCCCGCCCCGCGAAGCTCATACTGCTGCGTTTTGGCATCATATTGCCCGCCGCCGGGAAGTTTATTGATACCTACATCTGTTTGATTATCAAATATTCCCAGGCCCTGTGCCTGCACCCTTTTGTTAACAAAAACAAGGCACGACAAGCAGGCTGCAAAACAGAAAAGCTTATTTAACATTGATTATGGCGTTTAAGTTGTATGATTAGCTGGATTGCTAATATATAAATTACAATCGTAAATAAAATGTAACTATTTTAACATAAATAGCCTTGTCCTGGCGCACGACAAAAAAGGAGATAAAAGCAAAACGCCATCGCTGAAACAGCAATGGCGTTTTAAAATAAGATAATATTATAGACAGGCAGTCCTGAAAGTCAGCACTTTTACTTTGCCCGCACCAATACCGGCTTAACTTCCATATGTTTTATAGCCAGTGCTGTAACCGGCACCTGTACTTTATTGCAATAAGTAAGCAAAAACTCCTTTTTCGAATCGCGGTATGAACTAACGGCGCCTATCATGCTCATGAATTTGATATAGCACCAGGCCAGGTCAAACTGATGTGGCTTAAAGCCAGAGCGGGCACTTTTAGGATACAGGTGGTGGTTGTTATGCCACTCCCCGGCCACGTAACCAGGCCACAATTGGTTTATAGACATATCCTCGCGGTTATAATCGGTACCATCGCGGCGTTTATCCTGCCCCTTACCATGGCCTTCATAATTAAAGGTGCGCACACCCACAGCCCAAAATCCGGCCGAGCCAAAAATAGCGCAGGCTAAGGGCAACCCGCCCATCAGGTAAAATGCAGTGAACCAGAAGCCCCAGTTAAGGACGATGCCAATAACGGTGCGGTATGGGTTGGCAATTGTACCCCATTTTTGATATTGCTTATAGGTATTGGGAGTTACGCCCACGTGTTTCATTAAGTTAACACATTTTTTGTAGCAAGCCTCGGTCATGTTCCTGGCTACAGGCTGATGGTTTACATCGGCCAAAAAGCAGTACATAAAACCGCCCTGGGCATTGTAAGGATCGCCGGGCTGATCTGACAGTGCGTGATGAACATGGTGCGATACGGCGTAAATCTCTTCGGGAATAATTTTAAGCGTAAGATTCTGGGTAAAAAAACGCCAGAATTTGTTGCTGAAAGTGTATGCATTATGTGTGCAATACCTGTGGTGCCATATGGTGCCGTGGGTACCCATAATGATCATGCTATAAACAAAAGCAACTATCAAACCTACAATACTGAAATATTTGAATATGAACAAAAACAGGAATGGAGTTAATGCAAGCACTAAAAACCAGCTTAAAAATGAAAGCCAGTTTTTTTTGTCCCGGAAAACATTCAGTCTCGAAAAAAACTCTTTTAAAATTGTTGCATTGGTGGGTTTTGCAAGGTTACCATCCTCATCCGTCCATCCGTACGAGGGTGGTTCGAGCACTGTGTTTAAAAAAGCCATTAAATTAGCAGGAATAAAAAATGTTAGGAGTAATAAATATTGTCACAATATAGTAAAAAATTCACCATATCATTATTTTAGAAAATATAATTGATTTCACTAAATCTATATATGAAGTTAAAACGATTTCTAAATAATTAAATTACTTATTCAATAATATATATTTCAGAAAATCTTTTTGACTACTACACTTTTCTACGTAAAAGGTTTATGATTTGTTAACATAAAAAGGAATAATTTTTGCACAGCCGGCCAGCGGTAAACTAAAACTGAAGGTACTCCCCTTGCCTACTTCTGATTTAACCCATAACCGGCCACCGTTAAACTCCACCAGTTCTTTACACAAAAACAGGCCAATGCCTGTACCAACCTCGCCCATTGTACCATTTTGGGTAAAGTGCGAATTAAGATCAAACAGCTTAACCAACTGGTCCCCCGCAATCCCCTTGCCTGTATCGTTAACATTAACTACAAGGTCACCATCCGCAACGTGGCTGCTTAGGGTTACAATGCCATTATCATCGGTAAACTTTATAGCATTGCTAATCAGGTTACCTATAATCACCTTAATATGCTTTTCATCGGCTTTTACCATGTGGCCGGTGATAGCTATATTTTGAAACCTGATGTTTTTTTGCTGCAACTGGTAACTATAAATCTGTGCCATCTCTTCTCCCACCAGATTTATGTCGACAGCCGATGGCGTTAAATTTATTCCCCTGATCTGGCTGCCCGCCCACTCCAGCAGGTTGGATAATGTAAGTTCGCCGCCTTTTATTACCGGTTCCATTTTTTTCATCAGGCCGTGCATATCTTCAAGGTTTAAGTTATCATCCTCAAATAGCTCCATGATACTACGCAGGTTTGCAAAAGGGGTACGCAAATCGTGTCCAATTACGGCCAGTAGCTTATCCTTCAACTTATTTACCGCCGCAAGGTTAGCCGATTGCTCTTCAATCAATCCCTTTTGCACCAGCAAGGCCTCATGCTGCCTGCTTAGCTTACTACTTAATAAATTCTTTTGTTTAAAATTATAATAGGTGATATATAAAGCTATTAATACAACCAACAACGAAATGATAAGCGTGATAATGATGGCATTTTGAAAATGGATCTTATCCTTATCTTCTTTCGCCTTTTGTTCAATTACAGCTATTTCGTTAAGGCGGGCATTTAAAGCAAAATAATTCTGGATCAGCTCGGTATTACGTCTCCTATCAGATTCGTTCAACGAATCAAGGGCCCCATTATACTTCTTTTGAAACTTTAACGCATTGGCCAAATCTTTCTTTTGCTCAAAACTAAACATGATGGTTCTGTAAGCATCCGAAATCCCGTTCATCAAACCAATGCTATCGGCAAGCACAGCCCCCCTTGTGGCATACTCTATTGCTTTATCAAACTGCTTCAGGCCATTATAATTATCGGCATATTCAATAAGGGTTTTAGCGCGCAACCTCCGGTTATTGGTTTTAAAACTCATGTAATAAGCAGTATCATCAAATGCAATAGATTTTTGAAACTGTTTTTGAAGGCGCTGTATCGAACTCAATCGCGTATAAATAATATTAGTGTTATTGTCATCGCCGATGGCTCTGCAAAGTTTTAGTGCCTGTAAGCTTGTAGCCATGCCCCTGGTATAATCACGCATCCTGATATATACCAGCGACTTCTCGGTGTAAAACTCTCCCACCATTCTGGTATCGTTTCCGGCATATTTTGCAGACTGGTTTAAACTATTGATTGCCTCCTGATAGTTTTTAAGTTCCAGGTAGGTACGGCCTATCGCACTGTAACACTCGGCCAGCAAAGTAGCGTTATCTTTCGGCAAATACGGTAATGCCGAATTAAGATAAAATAAACTGATAGGATAATAGGATTGCGACCAATATACATGGCCAAGGTTTACGTAGGCTAAGCCTATCCCTGTATTGTATTTTATTTTTTCGGAAAGCAACAACGCTTTGCCGGCCATTTCGCGTGCCTGGTCGGGCTCCCCCATATAGCGTTCGCCTGCGGTTTTATTAAGGCTATCAACCGTTATTTTGATAGATGCTATATTGGTAACAGCAACAATTGCCGCATCTTTTTGGGCATAGCACATGCTATGCATTAGCAATAATAACAGCACCGGGCCAATAGTTCGCCTCATTTATTAGTAGGGGATTGAATTCTTATCTGCAATGTTATGCCAAACATTTTTGGCAAATTAATCTTAATTTTATTTAACCGGTGGTATTAAAACTTGCGGTATTAAAAGTGCTTAACCTGCAACCAGGCATCTTTCGCCTTTTAAAAGCTCAATGCAGTGCTCATAGTTGTCGGGCATTTTTATCTGCTCCACCTCTTTCATATAGCCTTGCTTAATTTCTTTACGGCGCCGGGCTTCAATAAAGCGCCGTACATGCTCACGGTGTTCCAGTATTAAGCCGGGTACTTTAGCCGGTTTATTGTGCTCATCTTTTGAAACCATGGTAAAGTAACTGGTATTGGTATGCTTTACCGAGTTGCTTTTGATGTTTTCAGATACCACCCTAATGCCTACAACCAGCGATGTGTTGCCTACATAATTAACCGATGCCATTAATGATACCAGTTCGCCCACTTCAACGGGCTGTAAAAAATCAACTGTATCAATCGATGCGGTAACACAATAATTACCAGCATGTTTAGCGGCGCAAACATACGCTACCTTGTCCATCAGCGATAACAATATGCCGCCATGAATTTTGCCGCCAAAATTTGAATAAGAAGGGATCATCAACTCGGTTATCGTGGTCTCAGAAAAACGTACCGTTTTATAATCGGATTGATCGGTTAGCGCAGTCATGAAATATGGTTTATGGCTACAAGTTTAAGCAACCCATACTATTAATGCAACAAAACAATTACAATAGCTAATATCCGCCATAAAACAGTTAAGATTCGTTGTATCTTATTTCGCAAACGGCTAAAAACAAAACCAGGATATCAAACCAAGTATTTGATATTGATGTATCCGCGTTTTATATTTACCCAAAATCCATAACACCTTTGAGAAACATAACCCTGCTAATTGTTTACTTGTTTTTTGTAAATGTGGCCCTTGCCCAGGAAACTGTTGAGCGCAGCCATAAAATAAACGCGCATATTACCGAAAAACTAACTGTTTTAAAAAGCGACAAAAGTACCAGGCATGGCCTGTACCAGATGATTTATAATAAAACCTATGCCCTGGCCAATGGCCGCTTTGACAACGATATCAAAGTAGGTATCTGGCATTTTTATGATCCCCAAGGCCATTTGCTGCAAAACTACGATTACACCAAAAAAGAGTTTTTATACGAGGCACACGAAGATACCACATCAAACCTGCATTATTTTGTTGATCAACAACTGGCCGATACCGACCGTACAACTAAACCCGTTAAAATAGGTGGCCGATACTTTGGGTATCTTCCATATTTTAAGCTATTCAAGTTGCCGGCAAATTTAATGGATATCAGCAGGGATGCATCTATCGGTGTGGTTGAGTTACTGGTTAGCCCTGGTGGCAGGCTGGCCTATTTTAAAGTGACCATTTATAGCGGTAATTTTTCAAAAACCTTCAACATGAATGTTAACGCTTTGAACGAGGAAGATAAAATATTTACCCCGGCCACACTAAATGGCGAACCCATAAGTTGCCGAATACTCACAAAATGTGCTATAGATGACGACGGTACACTGATTTTTTAGCAGGTACCTATATCAATATATTACCCAATTACAAATAGCGTTCCGCCCCAAAAAATTATTTCCCTGCTATCCATTTTACAGCTTCGTCCAATTCATCTAAGGTGTAACCTTTGTACCTGCCGGGTAGTATATATTTAAACAGATGGCTAAATTCCCTTACCCCCTCTTTATCAGTAACCATGGCTAATTTGTTCCATTTGGTAAAGTATTTAAGTCCGATGCCTATGTTGCCACACCAGGCACCGGCATCAAAATCCTTTATATCGGTTTCCAACACAAGCAGAAAATTGATTTTTCCGTTTTGTTTTATGTGTTCGTCAAGCAGGGGCTCAAGCGCTTTTTCGTAGTCGGCATTTGTAATTTCGCCAACGGCATGCAGCCCTAAAACATGTTTCGGCAGGTAGCTCAAGTGCGTTAGCATTTAGATATATTTATATTTACCAATAGTTACAAAAACCACACCATTGATTAAAAAATCTGGATTTTTTTCTGTAGAAATGCCATTACAATGCCTTTCCGCTTAATATTCATCATCAAACACTGTTTATTTTACGAATTTTAATTTGTAGTATCTTTGCACCGATATGCAAAACAGGACGGTATACAGCCAGTTAATAAAAAGTGAAGCGCAAAAGCTCGGCTTTTTGTTTTGCGGCATATCAAAAGCAGGTTTCCTGGAAGAGGAGGCGCCACGGCTGGAAAACTGGTTGAAAAAAAACATGCACGGCGAAATGCAATACATGGAAAACCACTTTGATAAACGCCTTGACCCACGGCTGCTTGTTGATGGTGCCAAATCAGTAATTTCATTAGGGATTAACTACTATACCGATAACCAGCAAACCGATCCAACAGCACCCAAAATATCAAAATATGCTTACGGCATGGATTATCATACCGTTATAAAAGATAAGCTTAAACAGTTATTGCAAATCATCAACGAGCAAATTGGCGAAGTGGGCGGCCGGGTGTTTGTTGATTCGGCACCTGTACTGGATAAGGCCTGGGCCAAAAAATCGGGCATGGGCTGGATAGGCAAAAATGCCAACCTGCTCAATAAAAAATCAGGGTCGTTCTTTTTTTTGGCCGAACTGATCATCGACCTCGAACTGGAATATGATATAGCCCCCACTGCCGATCATTGTGGCACCTGTACCAATTGTATTGATGCCTGCCCTACTGATGCCATTGTTGGGCCCTACGTTGTTGATGGCAGCCGCTGCATATCGTACCTCACCATCGAACTAAAAAACGAGATCCCTGTAGAGTTCAAGGGAAAAATGGACAACTGGATGTTTGGCTGCGATGTATGCCAGGATGTATGCCCATGGAACCGTTTCTCCGTTTTAAACACCGAACCGGCCTTTACCCCGCACCCCGATTTACTGCACCTGAAAGCTGCCGACTGGCAGGATATCACCCAGGATGTCTTCCAAAAAGTATTTAAAAACTCGGCTGTAAAACGTACCAAATTCAGCGGCCTAAAGCGCAATATTGATTTCCTTCGATAAACACATATTTTTTATTTACTATTGCTTGTAGCGTTTGCTACCTTGCACTCGTTTAGGCTTTTAAATAAAACCTAAAACATTTTACTTATAACCCAAAACCTGCAAATGAACCCTTATCGCTGTAATCATTTATTTTATATTTTGTTAATGCTTGCGAGTTGCGTTACGCTTGGTAGTTGTAAAAAAAAACCACGCATGGTAACTACCACCATACATGGACATATTAATACACAGGGGCCAACTGTAATTGCCAGTAATGTGGTTGTACAGATATTTTATTATCAAAATATTTTGGGGCTTGCCAAATACCAGCAATTGAAAGACAGTGTTGTTAGCGACATTAACGGCGATTATCACCTTTCCTTTACAAGCAACGCTGCTGTCGAGAATGACATGCTCGGTACAGCATATTATACATTTAATATCAAAAAAGATCCGCTTATTAAAAACCTGTTGCCAAACGGCCAATCATATCATTTGGGCCAGGATAACAAAATTGATATGTCGATTATCATGTATCAGCCATTTAAAGCAAGGTTTACATTAAAAACTCCGCCAAACGGCCGGGTCGAGGTAGATACCCAGGCGGGCTATATTGGTCTATACCTGTTTAAAGCAGACAGCCTGGTCAACATGATTATTCCCAGGGCGCAAAAAACTATCCTTAGTTACCAGGCAATTTCACCGACGGAGGTTCACCACGCCCTTAAACAACGGGATACTATTAACCTTGAAGCTAACCCAACTTTGCAAACCAAAAGTTTTTTTGTTGATACCGAAGGGTTGTGAGATATGAGATGTGAGATATGAGATATGAGATATGAGATATGAGATATGAGATATGAGATATGAGATATGAGATATGAGATATGAGATATGAGATATGAGATATGTAAAAAGCCCCTGACGGGGCTTTTTAATTTATTGAAACTTGTCAAAAAGTCTCAAATCTCATATCTAACATCTCAAATCTAAGCTACCTTCATATCTAACATCTCATATCTAAACTAACCTTTTTTAAACTTCAATGCCAACTGTGCCAGCATATCGTCATTAACGGGCTGGGCCGGTTCTTCCTTCTTTTTAAAAGGCTTGGGCGGATATTGAGTTTTGGTATGATCAGGTTTATGAAATTCTTTTTTAGGATAATCGGCTTTGGGAGCCTCCGGGCGTGGCGCATGGACCTGGTCGGCTGGCTTTGGCTGCTGAGCGGCGTTTTTTGCCTGGCGCTCTGCATTCTTTTTGGCATTCCAGCGGGTGTGTATCTCTTCCAACTTACGTTTGGTGTATAGCGGAAAATCGCCCTGCATCATCCATGAATAATAGCTTGGTTCGGCATTTAACACATCCTCAACCCTTTTGCCTTTGTGCTTGCCAAAGTTAATAGTTTCTTCGCCCTGCTCGTTGTAAACCATCCGGCCGGCAAAATCAACCGGCTTGCTTAAGTTGGTAAACTTGTGTAACGCTTCTACGTCGCCAACAACCGGCACGGTAATATTTCCTTTTTTGTCCTCCCATTCCATGTTTTCATAGCGCTCAATCTGCGCCAGCAAAACTTCCATGGTTGCACGGGTATCAGCCTCGGCCGAGTGGGCATTTTCAATTTTTTTATCGCAATAAAACTGGTAAGCTGCTTTAAGCGTACGCTGCTCCATCTGGTGAAATATATTTTGTACATCCACAAAATGCCGGTCGTCTAAAGTAAAAGATACGCCTGCGCGTAAAAACTCTTCCATCAGCATCGGGATGTCAAACTTGTTGGAGTTATAGCCGGCAAGGTCGCTATCGCCAATAAATTCGGCAATGGCCTGGCCCAGAGCTTTAAACTCCGGCTCGTCCTTTATATGCTCATCATAAATACCATGTACCAGTGACGACTCCAGCGGAATTGGCATTCCCGGATGAACACGCCAGGTTTTAACTTCTTCGCTGCCATCGGGGTGTAGTTTAATCACGGATATTTCTACTATTCTGTCAACCCCTATATTGGTTCCTGTAGTTTCCAGGTCAAAAAAAGCAAGCGGGCGTTTTAGTTTTAATTTCATTGTAATGATTCAGTATTACTGTAAAGGTCGCAAATGTCCTAAAAAGAATCAGCACAATAAATTTTTTAATTTAATTAATATCTAAGTTTTATTTTTAAATTAATACCATCCTAATTATCGCGATTATTGTATGAAAAAACTGCTACTTATTATTGTTTTATTTATTGGTGCTCAACACATTATAAAGGCCCAGGATTTTGAAGGGAGTGTAACCACCGAAGACCTTGAACTAAAAAAATACGCAAAAGACACCTCGGCACACGCCCTTTTCCTGAATGAATTTGGGAAAACCCGGATAGATATGGTAAGCGACGACCATGTACGCCTGATATTTGATTACCATGCCCGCATAAAAATATTTGATACAAAAGGGCTTGAACACGGCACCATTGAGATACCTTTTCATCACAGCGCAAACGGAGAAACAACCGAAGAGGTAGTTGATATAACAGGTACCACCTATTACCGTGACGATGATGGCCTGATGCGGAGCGCCCCGCTGGATGTAAAAAAGGTGTATACTGTAAAAGATTACCAATACCGCAGTACTGTAAAGTTTGCCTTACCTGCCTTACGGCCGGGTTGCGTTATTGACTTTAAGTACAAACTAACCTCGCCTTATATTGATGAATTTAGGAATTGGGATTTCCAGGACGAGATACCTAAAGCCCATTCAAAATATGATGTACATATTCCTGCGTTTTGGGTGTTTAACGCCTCATTACGCGGCGGTCAGAAACTTTCAAAATCCACATCGGAGGTTGAAAGGGAATGCTTTTCATCACATGGCGCCAAATGCGATTGTTCATATATCACCTATGAGATGACAGATATCCCGGCTTTTGTATCTGAAGATTATATGACATCGCCCAAAAACTTTCTATCGGCTATATATTTTGATGAGGTTGAATGGACTAACCCATACACCGGGGCCAAAACCGTTGTATCTAAAACATGGAAAGATATTGAGCACCAGCTAAAAACCGATGATTATTTTGGCTCGCAGTTTAAACGCAAAGAATTGATGAAAGACAGGATAGCACCGGTAATAGCCGGTAAAACCGACGAGCTTGAAAAAGCAAAGGCAATTTATGCTTACCTGCAAAAGTGGTTTAAATGGAATGACATTACATCGCTATACAGCCCCGACGGTATAAAAAAAGCATATGAAGCACATACGGGCACTATTGGTGATATTAACCTTGCTCTTGGGGCAGCCTTAAGGGCGGCCGACCTTAATACCGAGCTTGTAGTACTATCAACCCGTAACAACGGCAATATTAATATGCTTTACCCCGTAATTAACGATTTTAATTACGTGATTGCCAAAGTGAATATTGGCGATAAAAGCTACTTGCTTGATGCTACAGACCCGCTGTTATCATTTGGCCTGTTACCATTAAAATGCCTTAATGACAAAGGGCGGGTAATAAATCTTGATAAACCATCTTACTGGATGGAGTTAAGCGGGCTTCAAAAAGAATCGACAACCAGGGCACTTGATTTAACCTTACTTGACAACGGTAAGCTAAAAGGCACCATTACCAACTATTACCGCGGATATAACGCCTATGAAAAGCGGAAAGCCATCAAAAAATTCAACTCTGTTGACGAATATATTGAAAGCCAGGACGAAAAACTCCCTAAACTAAAAATCCTGAAATCAAATATATCAAACCTGGATAGCCTTGACATGCCGCTTGGCGAAACTTTTGAAGTTGAAATTGACGCTTATGACAATACTAACCACAACAGGCTGGTGTTTAACCCTTTTTTATGGGAAAAAATTACCAAAAATCCGTTTAAGCTGGCCGAAAGGGATTACCCTGTAGATTGGGGAATGGCATCTGACGAGAGGTTGATATTAACTATGCGGCTACCGCAGGGATATACCGTTGAAACGCCACCACAAACAGTAGCCTTTAAAATGCCTGGCGATGGCGGCTTGTATGCAACCAGCTTTGAAAATGTGGATAATACTTTCACCTTTTCAAATATCACCAAATTCACCAAACCTATTTATACATCTGAAGAATATCCTTATCTTAAAGAATTGTATAACAAAATAATACTTACAGAAAAGGCAGATATGGTTTTCAAGAAAAAATAATGAAAGTACTTACATCGCTTATTTTATTATTTGCATCCGTATTGAGCGCAAACGCGCAGGAAAATTATGATGCATCGCTGATACCTAAAGATTTGCTACCCTATGCCAGCGCCGTTATACGGAGTAACGACATGAACATTGAGGTAAAAGACCTGGATAATACCTATTACCGTATTAAAACCGCGGTAACCATATTAAATAAAAATGGCGACGATGAAGCCGAAATTGTGATATTTCACGATAAAGCGAACGTGATTAAAAACATAAAAGGATTGGTTTATAACCAATTTGGCAAACCTATTGGCAAGTTTTCTGAAAGTGATTTCCAGGACGACGGCGCGGTAAGTCGCTCGGCTTTGTTTGAAGATACCAAGGTAAAACACTTTCAGCCTGCTGTAACTGATTATCCTTACACGGTTGTTTATGAATATGAATATAAATCGAAGCAATCATTAAGCTTCCAGGATTGGGAGCCTAAACCATCAGTTGACGTGTCTATTGAAAAAAGCGCTTATACATTTAGCTGCAAACCCGATTTTAAAATCAGATACAAAGAAATTAACATGCCCTCGCATTTGGTTGAAGGTACAAATAAACAGGGCGAAAAGACCTATAGCTGGCAGATAAGTAATATTAAAGCATCAAAATCTGAGCCTTACAGTCCTGTTTATGAAAAGATGAGCAGCAGGGTGAAAATTTCGCCTGCGTCGGAATTTAATTACCTTGGCGTAACGGGCTCTTTTAATGACTGGAACGGCATGGGTAAATGGATCTATGATAAATTGCTATCGTCGCGCAAGGCATTACCCCCAAGCACTATTTACAAGATGCAGGAAATAACCCAGGGTATTACCAATCCTAAAGACAAAGCCAAAAAGATATATGAATATATGCAGGGCAAAACACATTACATTAGCGTGCAGGTTGGTATAGGCGGCTATCAGCCGTTTTTAGCAAGCGACGTTGATGCGCAAAATTATGGCGATTGTAAAGCCCTGGTAAACTATACGCAATCACTTTTTAAGGCCGTAGACATCGATTCTTATTACTGTATTGTAAAGTCGGGAACCCTAAAACGCAGCCCGCTTACAGATTTTGCGAGCATGAACCAGTTTGACCACGTAATCCTGTGCCTGCCTTTTAAAAACGACACCACCTTTTTAGAATGTACCAGCCAGCAAATTCCTTTTGGCTTTCTGAGTGATTTTACCGACGACCGCGACGTATTAGCCTGCACGCCAGAAGGCGGTAAATTGATACATACCCCAAAATACCCGGCAAAAACCAATACACAGCAATGCAAGGCCGATTTTACCCTGGCTGCCGACGGAACATTGTCGGGCAGTATGCTTACCAGTTTTAAAGGCTTGCAATATGATAACCGTACCTACCTGCTTACCGAGCCACCAAAAGAACAAGTGAAAATACTCCAGAAAATTTACGCTATTAATAACCTGGATATAGAAAAATTTGATTTTAAGGACGATAAAAACATCCACCCAAGCCTCACAGAAACAATCAAACTAACTGCCCCGGATTATGGGTCGGCCGTTAATGGTAAAATAGACTTTTTGGCCAATGCCACCAACAGAAAAGATAATACCCCGCGCGAGGTACGCAACAGGCATTATGATTTATACATTAACACGGGTTATACCGATGAAGACGAAATTACCTACACCCTACCCAAAGGGTATCATGTAGATATGCGGCCGGCCAGTATTTCGCTCGAAAAACCATTTGGCAATTTCTCGGTATCTGCCACTGTTGTCGGAAACCAGTTAATTTATAAGCGAAAGCTGCAAATAATTGACGGTACCTACAGTAAAGAACTATACCAGGCCTTTGTAGATTTTTACCAATCGGTAAGCGAAACCGACAACAGCAATGTAACGCTGATTAAAGATAACTAAATATCACGATGCCCAGGATGATACCAATAATCATGACCAGGTAAAGGGTGATCTCGTTACCGGCAAACTTTTTATATTTAGTCCAAAACGAGTATTCTTCTTTTTGCTTTGACATAAGGTTGCAAAAATATTCTTTTTTGGACTTTTAGACGAAGTATTTTGCGACTATTAGATTTCAGAACGACGGACTACCAGTATTTTGGAGAACGAAAATTATTTTACAGACTTTACTTCAAGCATTATATTTTAATGTCATTCGTATTTTTCTGTCGAATGCATCGGATTCCTCTACCGACAAAGGTTTTATATCAGCAATAATTATAATCCCATCATTATGCAATAATGCCTTGTAAACCTGACCCGATAATTTTTTCAAAATCTCTTTGACGTTCGTTCTAAACACCTCTTTACAAAATTGCGAATCGTAAAAAACTACGGGATAAATCCGGACAATACTTTTTCTAAGATTTTTATTCCTTGATCGTTCAAAATCTTTATAGATAAGCATTTCGTTAAAAATATCTGCCCTGTATGCTCCAAATGCTATAATGTAGTGCGGAAAAACGGTATTAATTAAGAATTCATAATCTATTTTTTTGGAATTAAATTCGATATAAATTCGATCGTCCGAAGAGTGATGATCATCTAATCTATTCCTGTACCTATAAAAGATACTCATTTTAACTCCGTTCGTTAGGAACTTCGTGATATTGGCTGTGGCGGTAAACTCTTCTCCAAATTGCGGAGTATCGATATCGACATTCTCCTGTATTCCCCATGGAATACCAATTTGTTTTAAAAACCCAACAAACCTTTCGTGTTTTAATTCAGCTGATTCTGCCAAATTACACCTGCTATTAATTTCAAAAATGCATTTCATTTAACAATCAGACTTAGACAAAATAAAATCTTGAAACTTAATGGTAATTACTCGATATTAAAAAGTCTAATTTGCTTGCGCAGTCCCCTCATCCACAGAGCCTGCTCTTGAAAAGTATTTATACAATGATGGGTCGCGAAGTTTTACGATAATTACGCCGCGCCTTGAACTGGCATGCACTACATATCCGTTTTGCAGGTAAACGCCCACGTGGCTAAACTGCTTGCCGTCAAAATCGAAGAAAACCAGGTCGCCTTCTTTTAGTTCGTCTTCATATTTGCGTTTAATAACGGTTATTTGCTTGCTGGTCATGCGGGGGATGGTGATGCCATATACCTCCTGCTCCAGCAAAAAGGCCAGTCCTGAACAATCCACACCATCTTTATCAAGGCCACCAAATTTGTAGGGGGTGCCCATCCATTGCTCGATAAAGGCATACAGCCTGCCATTTTCAATATCGCTTTTATTTACCCCCATAATTTCTGAGTATTTAGAGGCGATGTCTCCATCCGGTTTTACCATTTCGCCCGGCCGGCCACGCATAGCTGCCTTGCGGGTGTGGCAAGAGGTTAATACTATCGGCACAAAAAACAAAACGAAGCAGTAGAAAAGTAGGCGATGTTTGGTCATGCTGCAAATGTAGAATTTAAAAGCGATGGCAAAATATGGATGTTTTTAACAATTTAACATTTCAGATGTGCAAATTTCAGATTCCAGATGTGCAGATGTTTTATAAAATATAAAACGGCCTACCTTTCCATCTGCACATCTAAAATCTGCACATCTGAAATCTAAGACTTTATCACCCTTTGTATTTCATCCAGCTTCATCAGCGCCTCAACGGGTGTTAACGTATTTACATCGAGGTTGTTCAGCGTATCGCGGATTTTTACCAGTACCGGGTCGTCTATCGAGAACATTTGCATCTGCACGGCCTGCTTTTGCACCTTGCGGATGCTTTCTTTGATGTGCTCTCCTCCTGTCCGTTCGTTTTCCAGTTTCTTCAGAATTTCGTTGGCGCGGGTCAGCACTTTTTGGGGCATCCCGGCAAGCTTGGCTACGTGGATCCCGAAGCTATGCTCGCTGCCGCCGGGTACCAGCTTACGCAGGAAAATGATTTGCTGACCAACTTCCTTTACCGATACGTTGAAGTTTTTGATGCGGTTAAACGTGTTGCTCAACTCGTTCAGTTCGTGATAGTGGGTGGCAAACAGCGTTTTGGCCTTTGCTGTTGGGTGGTTGTGCAGGTATTCGGCAATAGACCAGGCAATGGAAATACCATCATAAGTTGAGGTACCACGGCCGATCTCGTCAAGCAGGATCAAACTCCTGTCGGACAAGTTATTCAGGATACTTGCCGTCTCGTTCATCTCCACCATAAAGGTTGATTCGCCCGACGACAGGTTATCCGATGCCCCTACCCTGGTAAATATCTTGTCGACCAACCCAATCGAAGCCGATTTGGCCGGTACAAAGCAGCCCATCTGCGCCATCAATACAATTAAACCGGTTTGCCTGAGCAACGCCGACTTACCCGCCATGTTGGGCCCGGTAATGATGATGATTTGCTGCGTTTCCGAATCCAGGTATACATCGTTTGTGATATAGCTTTCGCCCAGCGGCAGGTTCTTTTCAATCACGGGGTGGCGGCCACCTTTAATGTCGAGCACTTTACTCTCGTTCATCTGGGGTTTGGCATAATAGTTTTTGATGGATATATGCGCAAAATTAAGCAGCACATCCAAACGGGCTATCAGCTGCGCATTCAGCTGAATAGGCTTTATATATTCGGCCAGCGAATACAACAAATCATTATAAAGGCGGGTTTCAATCACCAGGATCTTTTCCTCGGCGCCTAAAATCTGCTCTTCGTATTCTTTTAGCTCGGGGGTAATATAGCGCTCGGCATTAACCAAAGTTTGCTTGCGGATCCACTCCGAAGGCACCTTATCGCGGTGGCTATGCGTCACCTCAAGGTAATATCCAAAAACGTTATTAAACGATACTTTAAGCGAAGGGATGCCCGTAGCTTCAGCCTCGCGTTTTTGTATCTCCAGCAGGTATCCTTTGCCGCCAAACGCTATTTTACGTAGCCTGTCCAGTTCCTCGTTAATCCCCTCGTTCATCACCGATCCTTTTACGATCATTACCGGCGGCTCGGGGTTTAACTCACGTTCTATTTTCTCGCAGATAGTTACGCAGGGATTTAACTGCTCGCCAATAGCACGTAATGGCAGGCTCTCAGATGCTTCAGCAGTTTTTTTGATGGAGCCGATAGCCATCAGTGCTTTTTTAAGCTGGCAAACCTCGCGCGGGTTGGCTTTTTGTAAACCTATCTTGCTGATTAACCGCTCCAGGTCGCCTATCTGGCGGATGCAGTTTTGCAGGTTTTCGCGCAGCTCTTCGTGCTCAATCATGTACTCTACAACGCCCAGGCGGTCGTTTATAGGCTTAATTTCCTTAAGAGGCATCACAATCCACCTGCGCAGCAAACGCGCACCCATGGGCGAGCAGGTATGGTCAAGCACATCAACCAGGGTAAGGGCATTATCATTGGTCGATCCTACCAGTTCCAGGTTGCGTACGCTAAACCTGTCCAGCCATAAATACCGGTCTTCTTCTATCCGGCCAATGGCACTGATGTGCTGCAGGTTGCGGTGCTCCGTCTCATTTAAATAATGTATGGCTACACCTGCGGCTATGATACCGAGGTTAAGCTTATCTATCCCAAAACCTTTTAACGATTTTACACCAAAGTGCTTCAGCAGCGTCTCGGTCGCGTAATCACCGCTGTAGGGCCATTCATCAAGGGCATAGGTGTAAAAGCGGTCGCCATAGTTATCCTTAAAATCGCGGGTGCGGCTTTTAGGGTAAATAACCTCGCTGGGCGAAAAACTTTGCAGCAGCTTATCAATATAATCGCTGTTGCCCTGTGCTGTCCAGAACTCGCCTGTCGAAATATCGATGAGGGCAATGCCTATGCTGTTTTTTTCAAAATGCAGCGATGCCAGGTAGTTATTGCTTTTTTGATTTAGGATATTGTCATTGGTAGCTACCCCGGGCGTAACCAGCTCGGTAACACCGCGTTTGACAATAGTTTTGGTTGTTTTGGGATCTTCCAGCTGGTCGCAGATGGCTACACGTTGCCCGGCACGTACCAGCTTGGGCAGGTAGGTATCCAGCGAGTGGTGCGGAAAGCCGGCCAGCTCAATATGGGTGCCCACGCCGTTGCCCCGGCGTGTAAGTACAATGCCTAATATGCCTGCGGCTTTAACGGCGTCTTCGCCAAAAGTTTCGTAAAAATCGCCCACGCGGAACAGCAGCAGAGCACCTGGATACTTCACCTTGATGGTGTTGTATTGCTGCATTAATGGGGTTTCTTTGGTAGTGTCTTTAGCCAAGCGGTTTACTCCTTTTGTTAATCGGGTAAAGTTAATGCATTGCCCGTGGTTTTAGGGCATTGTGGAAAAGTTGGATGGATGTGGATATCCGTGTTGCTGGCCTCGGGTTGCGGGAGTCGGGTTGTGTGGTTCGGGTGCGGGGGGGGGGGATTTGAGATGCTAAAATCTCTTTTTTGCCTCGTAGAGGCCACCTACCTTAGTTCAAACGCAATTCCGCTATATTGTATGACGAATCTATTTAGAAAAACCAGGAAATAGTATAATTTTATACATAAATATTGATAAAATGAACGTAGCCGAAATCATGACCGAGCTGCAGGCTAATGGCAGCCAGAGCATCAAAAATATATTGTTAAAACATGGGGTTAAAGAGCCGTTTTTTGGGGTGAAGGTTGAATTTTTAAAAACCATCCAAAAAAAGGTTAAAAAAGATTACCAGCTGGCCAAAGATTTGTATGCCACCGGCAACGCCGATGCCATGTACCTTGCCGGCCTGATTGCCGACGATGCCAAAATGACCAAGGCCGACCTGCAAACCTGGGTTAATGAGGCGGTATCCAACAACATCAGCGAATATACGGTACCCTGGGTAGCCACCGAAGGCCAATATGGATTTGAACTGGCCCTGGAGTGGATAAATGACAGCAGGGAATACGTTGCCGCTGGGGGCTGGTCTACCTTAAGCAATATTGTTTCGTTTAAACCGGATAGCGAACTGGATTTGGGCGTATTACGGGAGTTGCTAAATCGTGTTGAGCAAACTATCCATTCATCGCCAAACCGGGTACGGTCAACCATGAACGGGTTTATCATCGCTTTGGGCACCTATGTAGATGCATTAATGGATGAAGCCATCGCCGCGGGCAATAAAATAGGGACTGTATTTGTAGATCAGAACGGAACTGCGTGCAAGGTACCGGTTGCTGTAGATTATATTGAAAAATCGCGCGCAAGACGCAAACCGGGGATGAAGAAGAAGACGGTTAAGTGTTAAAATATCTAAACGCTACCTAAGCTTCATCTGCCAAAATTTTGGCCAGCGGTCCATCTCTCGTTACCAAAGCCGAATACCCCGGCAGAGAGCCGGGTTTAAGTCTGCCTATCAAAACCCCTCTCAATAAAATCTCCACTACCCGCACTTCCTCCCCTAAGGAATCCATTGTCCAATGACACAATAGTTCCTGCCGGTTTACAATGGGTGCAATTTGTATACCTTCCTTTAAAAAAGTAAGTGGGTTTAAATAGGGTAACTCCTGTTGTTTCCAATTAATTTCTTCAGGGGCAGTTGCATTATTATAAAGCCATAAATCTCCTATAATTTCTTTGGCCAGCATAAGGTAAGCATACGCTACTTTACCATCATCTTCGATAATGATAGAATAACCTTTATTTTGATCGCAGAATAGTTGTACAAAAAATTCGGGCATATGACCTTACTATATCTCCCTTATCACCCTGCAAGGATTCCCAACCGCCACCACATTGGCCGGAATATCTTTGGTTACCACGCTGCCTGCGCCAATGGTGGTATTATCGCCAATGGTAACGCCGGGACAAACAATTACGCCACCGCCAAGCCATACATTGTTGCCTATGATTATAGGCGCAGCATATTCCGGGCCTTTTATCCGTTCGGAAGCTATAACGGGATGATAAGCGGTATACAGCTGTACATTGGGCGCCATAAATACGTTATTGCCCAGCGTTACGCGGGCACAATCCAGTATAATGCAGTTAAAGTTCAGAAACAGATTATCGCCTGCAAAAATATTAAAGCCATAATCGCAGTAAAATGGTGACTGGATATCAATGGCATTGGTAAAACCGCCCAGCAGCCCTTTTAAAACACTCCTCTTGCCCTCTTTATCATCGTAATCAAGCGCGTTATAACGGGTAAATAATTTACGCGCTTTTGAGCGACCGGCAACCAGTTCGGCATCGCTGGCATCGTACAGGTCGCCATCCAGCATTTTTTGAAGTTCGGATTTTTGCATGGTTAAATATATCAATTGCCGTTTAGGAAGCCAACGGTTGTAATATTTAAAAATTTGCATTTCAATTCAATATTTATTTACTTTGCATATCAAAGTACTTTATAAATGAAATTGAACAAAAGTTATTTCATACTTACCATACTACTCTTCATAACCGAAGTTTTAATAGGTAAATACATGCACGATAACGTCATAAGGCCTTTTGGCGGCGATTTTTTAGTGGTAATACTGTTGTATTGTTTTGTAAAAGCATTTGTTAACACACCAGTGTTGCCTACAGCGTTTGGCGTGCTGTTTTTTGCTTACGTAACCGAGGTTTCGCAATATTTTCACCTGGTAAAGTTGTTAGGCATGCAGCATTCCAAAATAGCGGCACTCTTATTGGGCACTTCCTTTTCATGGATGGATTTGCTTTGCTATACATTAGGCATAGCATTGGTAACCGGCATCGAAAAAGCACGGCCAACAAATTACTCTTCAATTAAATCAGCATAAACTCATGGAATATTTTGTAAGCGAGGATTCGATAGTGCGGAAAATTTGGGGCAAGGCCGATACCATCCTGTTTATTTTTGCTGGCGCGGCAGCCGAATTTGCGCTAAACAAAGCGGTTGACTGGCTGTACTTTACCGGCCGCCTGCCTGCCGACCCGCTTGGACGGTTATTTTCGACCGTTGAATATTCAAGGCAGATCATTTTTTCGGACCAGGAAACCGCTTTAAAAGCTATCGACAGGATAAACGCCATTCACAAAGGTGTGGAAAACAGCCGCGCGGCACAAATTCCGGATTGGGCTTACCGCGATGTGTTGTTCCTGTTGATTGATCTGTCTATCCGGTCATATGAATTATTGGAGCGCAAACTAACCCAGGCCGAAAAGGGCCAAACCTTTATGGTCTTCAACCGGGTAGGCCAGCGCATGGGGCTTGCTGGCCTACCAAAAAACTACTTTGAATACCTGGATATGCGCAATGAACATTTACAACATAACCTGGTTTGTGGCGAATTGACTTTGGATTTATACCGCCAGTACAAAAAACACCTCGGCCCTTCCCGTTACGAGGTGTTAAAACAGGCACAACTGCTGGTGGTGCCACCATTGGTAGGCAGGCATCTTCCGTTAGGAAAACTGCCCTGGCTTTTACCCGTGATATGGGCATATAAATTTTTGAGGATGCTGAAGGTGGAAACGTTTTTACGCAACGCACTGCTCCCGGTGGCTTATAAAGCCCAGATTATTAGTATGGATAATGCTTAGTCGGAAGTCCGAAAGTCGGGAAGTCGGGAAGTTAAAACATCCGACGGATCTCTTCTGGTTTTGACGTAAGACTTTCGCCTTAAGACTTCCAAACCCAGTTTGCCTTTGTCATCTTCTCGACTTGAGACTTGCGGACTTTCCGACTTGCGGACTTTCGGACTTTCCGACTTCCGGACAAACATCAGCGTAATTGCTGCGTTTCGTCATAACTTAATTGAAGGTAAGCTTCCGCTGCATTAACCGATGGCCTTAAACTAATCATTGTAATTATCAAACATGCCGAAATGAGCAAATAAAACAGGTTGCTCGTTATCAAAAAACAAACTATACCGAATAATGAAGGGCCTTCCAGCAGTGCGTATCTTACAATTAAGGACGATTGATATGCTTGCAGTTTTTCTGAAAGTGTTTTACCCGAGCCCGCCGCCTGCTGATGGAATTTACCCAATTGCTGGTTAAACAAAAAGCCGCCAACCACCGTACAGGTAATAGCCATTAAGGGCACTATGTAAAAAAACACATCGTTCCTGCTGTCTTTATAATCAAAGTATTTGATGTTTTTATTGGTTATATAAGCTACTATCATAAACAACACCTGTCCGGCTATTAAGGCCAGGTGTATAATTGATGTTGTTTTTAACGCGTTTTTGGGGTGCCCGCTGCAGGCTGTTTACTATTCATAGCAATAAGTTTAGTGCCGCATTATAGCCATTTTTTTTAAGATATAAGTTTTATATTTCCTGTTTACAGTTAAATATACAACTGTACGTTCGCGCTCACCTTTTCCATAAAAGTATCGGGCTGGATGATAACAAAGTGAATAAGGTTATATTCGTCTTTCACCTTGTTGCGGATGCGGATAATGGCATTATTAATGCCCGCCGTATCAAGGTTATCCTTAAACGAAATAATAAGCATCAGTAATACTTCGCTTGGCGATTGATAGGTTGACATGATATGCATCAGCTTTAATACATCGGCATCCTGTTCAACAATTTCGGTGATCCGTTTTTTGGTTGATAAGCCTATCCCCTCGCCCATCAACAGGCTGCGGCTTTCGCGCGCCAGTATCAGCGATACGCAAATAAGTATGATACCAACCAGCAGCGACGCTAATCCATCAAGATAGTTAATATGGTAGGTATGCCCAATAAACAGGCAAACAGCTACAATAACCAAACCCACCACCGCGGCGCTATCCTCAAACAAAACCAAGAACGTTGATGGATCTTTACTTTTAGTAATAGCCTGCCACCAGGAAAGTTCGCCCCGCAATTTATTAAACGCTTTTGCCGCTATAAAAAGCGATGAGCCTTCAAAAATTACCGAACAACCCAAAACTACATAATTCCAGGTTGGGTTACCCGGAACTTCGGGCGTGATGATATGGGCAATACCCTGGTATATGGAAACGCCCCCGCCAAGGCCAAATATGAGTATCGACACGATGAACGAATAAAAATACAGCTCCTTACCATAACCGAAAGGATGCTTTGTATCGGGCTTTTTGCGACTTTGGTGCAAGCCAAACAATAATAATACCTGGTTGGCGGTATCAACCACAGAGTGTACCCCCTCGGCTACCATAGCGGCACTGTTACTAAAAAAGCCTGCCATAAATTTGGTTAAAGCGATAAGCAAATTTGCCGCCAGCGCAGCGTAAATAGACTTGTTTGATGATGCCATACAAAACCATAAAGCGTTAACGCAATATATTGTTTTAGCAAAACGCTAATGTTGAGTGGCACACTTTTGCAGTCGCTGATGACTAAAAATGCTGGTAGTTTTTTTGTTCAAAAAAAGAGTTATCACAATTAATGAAAACTAAAGTTTATCGGCACTGTTATCATTTAAGTTAATTTATTAATGTTAAAATAAATTATTATGAAAAATTTGAAGTTAACAGCAGCAGCTGTAGCATTATCATTTGCATGTTCGGTAGTTTTTGCCGCCAATCATACGGCCATCAATGGCACCGACAACAACCGAATTATTGTGAAAAACGGGATGGTAACTGATACCATACCGGGCAAAAAGAAAAAGACGCCAAAAACACCTGCTCCGGCGCCAACGCCGGCACCTGTGCCGTCGCCAACACCAACACCTACCGACCCGGCACCTGTTCCGTCGCCAACACCAGCACCAAATCCGAGCCCTACGCCCACTCCGAGCCCAACCCCGACTCCCAACCCTGCACCTACGCCAAACCCAAGTCCTACGCCTACGCCTACGCCCACACCTATGCCTACAACTCCCTCGCCTACAAAACCAGCTTAGTACCTGGTATTTTAGTTGTAGCCCGGGAAGGGCGGTTTTGACTTTAGCTAAATCATGAATAAAAATATTAAAGCCCCCTGTTTTTCAACAAGGGGCTTTAATATTTTGCAAAATACCTGGCTATGCCCGGCTATAAATTGCCATCCCCTAATTGATATGGTAATTTATCGAAAGTGCCTAAAAGTATCTGCGATATTTCTATGGATTGATAGCTTCCATCAGGATTAAGATTAACTTTTTTTGAGGTAAACGAATACGTTCCGGTAATTACTTTGGCAACCGTATCAATTGCAGTTATGGTAGCCAATCCGGAGCCCGGTTCAACAGTGCCGGTTTGTACAAACACATAAACGCCTGCATCATTTCTTTGTTGGGTGTAATAAGCCATGTTTAATTTTCCCGTGCCATCTACTTTGTAAGTAGCCAAAGGAAAACTATTAGTATTTGTACTGTTAGGCACATTGATATTAAAGATAACCCGCTTTGAATTGGCAGTACCAATTACCGAAAAGGTTTTAACTTTTGTAGTACTGTTAAAAGTAATCCGTGCGGTAACCGTATCCGGGTACCAAACAACACCATTAATATTTGCAGCCAGTATTTTATCAGATGTGGTAGAAGCAGAAGTAACAACGTCTTTTTTACAGCCTTGGAAGTAGATAGCCGATATAAGTAACAGAACAATAAGTTGAATTTTCCTCATATATAAATTTTGTGCAAACAATACGCCTTGCAGATTTTATGCAAATAACGCTCTTTGCAGATTAATAATTACAACCAATGTTAATTTTTTCACATATTTTAACATTCGGCGGTTTTGGGCGAAATTATTTGAGGCTGGCATTTATCAAACAAATGGTTTTATTTAGGCATATTAGGCGTTTAATTTTATAAACATGATTCACGTAAACGAATATTTTGAAGGCACAGTAAAATCGCTGGGTTATACCAGTGCCGAAGGGAAAAGCACTATCGGTGTAATGGAAAAAGGTGAGTACGAATTTGGCACATCGAGCCATGAGAGTATGACCATTATTGAGGGCCAGCTGGAGGTGTTGTTACCCGGCGAAGAAGAATGGGAAAGCTATACGGCCGGCCAATCATTTGAAGTTGAGGCCAATACCAAATTCAAAGTAAAAACAAACGTACAAAGCTCCTATTTGTGTAAATACAGGTAAGTAGCTACTATTGTAACATTTAAGCTTAGCGGCGCTCTAATAATCATAAATTAAATAAAACAATGGATACTTCGCTTATTACAACCAGTACCGGGTTAGACGGGTACCGGATAGTTAAACATTTAGGTGTTGTACGTGGCATTACCGTACGCAGCCGAAGCGCGCTTGGCAATATTGCTGGTGGTTTTCAGTCGCTTTTTGGCGGCAGGCTTTCTATTTATGTCGAGCTTTGCGAAAATGCCCGAGAAGAAGCCTACCAGCTTTTAATTCAGCATGCACAGGCTATTGGGGCAAATGCCATTATCAATATGCGTTACGACGCTAACGAAGTGATGCAGGGCATTACCGAAGTATTGGCATACGGTACTGCTGTTGTGGTTGAAAAAGTTTGATTAAACGCATTAATACAACAGCCCAAAGTCTTAAGCTACAAGTTAAATTCTGCTTAAGACTTTGGGCTATACCGTTTATTGTAAGGTTAGCGCTACGCTAATTAAAATACGATAGCGGAATTGTACGCCACAGTCCATGGGCAAGATGGCCAATCAGTAATTCGTACACCAGGTAAACCGGCCAGATCAGGTAATGAATAAGCAATAAAATAGGCGAATGATTATAATGCCAACTGATCATTAGTGTATACAAACCTAATACAAGATAAAGTATGCTGGTGTCCCTGGTCTTCATTTTTTGATGGTGATAATTTTATCTAAATTAATAATTACTTACAATTTTTCATATTGTAAATTACGCTATAAGCAGCCGCGCTGTTGGTTTGCTGCCTGCCGGTTGTAGGATTATAAATGTATGGCTTTTGCGCAAGGGCGTTTCCGCGCAACTGAAATTCAACAGCCATAGTGTCGACGCTGCCTTCCTGGTTAAAGTTCCATATTGCCTTAATAGCATTACCGGCAAGTGTGCCTGTTAACGTTCCCTTGCGGGTGTCTTTTTCTTTCGGCGTCCAGTTCATGTTGCCGGTAACTTTATCGCCATTTATATAAATACTTACAAGCGTAGTATCCTGCGCCTTGTCGCCTTCCGTATAAAAAAAAACAATACCGCATGTTTATAGCCGGGGCATTGGCTGCACTGCCCAATTGCGTGTCGGCCGGCGAAAGTTCTGAAATTGTTGTATCGTTATCGGCCACGTTATTGCCACCAGAACAGGATGCCATTAAAGCAATAGAAACCAGTAAGTAAAAGTTGATTTTCATAGCAATTTAATCGTAGGTATTTTTAGGTACGACAATTAAAAACTAAAAAGGTTCAATTTAAATGTTGCAGATTTTTCGGAATAACATCAAACTGAGACATCACCCGTAAAGCTGTCAATTAAAGGAATTAACATGAAGCGTATTTTATATAAAAACTTACAATTTTTTATGTAGTGTAAACATTCATTGTGTTACACTACATAATATTGTAAGCGGATGGATTATCCTTTTTTTTCGGGGGGAGTAGATACAATTTCGCCAAACTCATTAACGTAGGCCATCATACTGTCCAGGTCGCTGCCGCCGCCGTTTTGCTGGCGCTCCAGTTTACGTTGTTCTTTATCCTCTTTTTTTTTCTGACGATTTTTTTCGAGTTGTTTTTTCATGAAGGTTGCCTGCGATTTAGCCATGTTTATTATAATTTAGTTAAACAATGCGCATTTCCTGGTTTGCAACAATATCAATCTGATCAACAGAACTCACGTTCAGTATTTGGTATCACATGAAGAGGATCTCATCAATTAATTTCCGGGCAGCAACGGTATCAGCGGGGATAAAAATGAACCCTGATCAATAAAAATTGACAGTGGCGGCTATGAGGAAATAGCTATAATTTTCCGTTATTATGCAAATATACGATTTTTTACCACATTTCATTGGTCATTGGTCATTGGTCATTGGTCATTGGTCATTGGTCATTGGTCATTGGTCATTGGTCATTGGTCATTGGTCATTGGTCATTGGTCATTGGTCATTGGTCATTGGTCATTGGTCATTGGTCATTGGTCATTGGTCATTGGAACGCGGGCATGCCGGGCAAAATCTTTAAGCTACAATAAAAAAGTTCATCGGCCCTGTCTGGTAATCCAACAGACAAGACCAATGAACTAATGAACCAGTGAACTAAAGAGATTATATTCCTGCATATTCGGCGGCTTTGGCTGGTGCACCGGTTAATTTATCGGTGGCGGTTTCGGTTACCAGGTAAGTGCGGTTAACGCTTGACGCTATGTTGTGTACCTGGCTATATTCGGTTACATTACCACTTAAATTTGCTTTTGAACGATCATTCATGGTAACACGGGTGCTAAAGGCATCTAATTTCAAATCAGCTGATGCATTGTTGTATAGTTTAACATCGAGCTCGATGGCGGATAGGTTTCCGAATGATTTTATTTCAGCGTTATCGTAAGCGGTTATTGAGGAAAGCTCTTTTGCAGTAACCCAAACCACCAGTTTTTCGGTTTTGTATGATGATATCCTCAATACACCTTTTTGTGATTGTACCAAGGCGCTTTCGGCATAATATTGGTTGTAAACCTTTACCTGGTCGGCTGCCCCGGTAGTAACGTATACCTGTACGTTACCGTAAACTTCTATTTTATTGATGTTGCTGATATCGGTTAAAACTACGCCTTTATTGTTGTTATTATCTACAGATGCGTAAGTTGAATTTGTGATGCCCAATACGGTAACTATTACTGTAAAAATGGCTATTAAGTTAGTTTTCATGGTATTAATATTTTGATTGTCAAGTAATTATTTTTGTTGTTTTTTAAATACACCTATATGACGATCTCCACTAAAAATCGTTACAGCCGTTTCCGGTGTATTAGTTGTACGCCGGTTTTTTGTCGGTGAAGCGTATAATTTACACGGTGAATTGTGGAGGAATTTTGTTACCAGGAGCGAGTTGTGAGTACCCTGTTACAGAAAATTATATAATAACCAATGACAGCGATGCAAATGACTAATGACAGCGAAGCGAAATGACCAATGACTATAAGTAATACTTCTCCCCGTCGGTTTTTATTTTGCCGGCATCAAGCAGCAGTCGGATGGTTTCCATTTTATCTTTTTCGGTACCGATGTTGATGGTGGTTATCAATGTACCGATATCGGGGGTTGAGATGCTGAGCAGTTGTACAACTTCGTTGGTAATGTTATCAAACAGTTCATCTTCGTTTTTGTGGCGCTTTTCGTCGAGGCAAACATCGCAGATGCCACATTTGCGGGCGTTGGGTTCATCAAAGTAAGCCAGCAACATTTGGCTGCGGCACTGTTTATGAACAGCATACGCAAAAACCGCCTCCATTTTTTGGCGGTAGGTTTCCTTACGCTCCTGGATGTAGTTTTTGTTGATAAAAAGCCTGTTTGATTGCTGCCGCGCTTTTAAATAAGTAACCTGTGGTTTATCTGTTTGCTGCAGGTAGCTTATTAAGCCAAACTGCTGCAGCTGCAACAAACCTTCAACAACCTGCTGAACGCTTAATGTTGTACGTCTTGACAGGTCATATTCTTTTATTTTAACATAATTTTCAAACGCGCCCCCGTATGATCGCAAAAGCGTTTTTATAAACGGGTCCCAGCCCGCATTCTGAATCTGGAAGTTGTACAACACCTCGTTAACCACCTCAAACCTGAACCTCGATGGCAGAAAAACACTTTCATTGAACGATAGGTACTCGTCTTTTTCCAAAAACTTTAAGGCATTTAGCGTTTTTATAGCATCCAGCTTAAAACGGCTGCAAAATGCACCCAGGTCCAAATCAAAGCTGAGGCCCTCGCCTGCATCGTACGCCAGTTGATAGTAATTGGCCAGGCAATGGTAAACGTGCTTAATTTCATCAACAGTTGGAAAATTGAGTTCAAACAACTTTTCCTGTCGCAGCCTGTCGGCATGGGTGTACAACAACACGCCATAAGCCTTTTGTCCATCACGGCCTCCCCTGCCGGCTTCCTGGTAATAGGCTTCCAGGCTTTCGGGCATATCCTTATGGATAACAAACCTAACGTCCGGCTTGTCAATACCCATCCCAAAAGCGTTGGTGGCTACAATTACCCGCGTGCGGTTATTTTTCCAGTCTTCCTGGCGGTCGGCTCGTTCGTCCATTGGCAGGCCGGCATGGTAAAAATCAGCTTTGATGCCATTTTCGTTATAGTATTTGGCAATTTCGGCGGCATCCTTGCGGCTACGCACATATACAATGCCGCTGCCTTTAACCCCTTTGGCTATATCCAGCATCCGCCTGAATTTGTTTTCGGCATCCTGAACAACGTAGCTGATGTTGCTGCGCTCAAAACTTTGCTGATAAATAACCGGATTTTTAAATTGCAGCTTATTCTGGATGTCCTGTTTAACATCGGCCGTAGCTGTGGCGGTAAGGGCAAGCACAGGTACGTTGGGGTGCAATTGGCGTAAATCGGCAATGTGCAGGTACGGTGGGCGAAAATCATAGCCCCATTGCGAGATACAGTGCGCTTCGTCAACCGCTATCAGGTTAACCTTCATGTATTTTATCCGTTCCTGAACCAACTCTGATAGCAACCGCTCGGGCGACAGGTATAAAAATTTAACCGTGCCATATATACAGTTATCCAGTGCCAGGTCAATCTCGCGCCGGCCCATTCCAGACACGATGGCTACGGCATTAATTCCCTTATCTTTTAAGTTTTCAACCTGGTCTTTCATCAGGGCAATCAGCGGTGATATGACGATGCATACCCCCTCTTTAGCTAACGCAGGCACCTGGAAACAAACAGATTTACCACCACCTGTAGGCAGCAAAGCCAGGGTATCATGACCTAATAAAACAGACTTGATGATCTCGGCCTGCATCGGTCTGAAATGATCATGGTTCCAGTACTGTTTTAATATTTCTTCAATAGTCATTTGTTGGTCGGAAAGTCCGTAAGTCGGTAAAGTCCGAAAGATAATAAATGTCGGGCAGGTACAATGTCGCGGTTTTTAAAAAAACAAAAATTGCCGGATATCCGTGAGCTCAGATCTGAGGCTACTTTCGGACTTTCCCGACTTTTGGACTTCCGGGCTCCATCAACCAATTATAAAATTCCGGCCAGTCGCCATGCCATTGCTTTTCGTTGTGGCTGGCACCTTTGATGATGGTTACGGGGGCGTTTTCGGGCTTAGCTCCATTATTCTTTATTATCGATGCCATTTTTTGCATATCCAAAACCATGTCTTCGCTTTCGGCATCGCCACAAACAAAATAAAAACGGGTTTTATTGCTGATAGCTTTCTGTTTAGCCAGATCGTAAATCGGGGGCGCTATCCAAAAAGCGGGCGAGAATACGCCGGCGTTGCCAAATACATGCGGATATTTTAATGTGCCGTACATTGATATAAGGCCCCCCATCGAGCTGCCTGCTATTGTAGTGTATTTTGCATCGGCTAAGGTTTTATAATGTGTATCGATATAAGGTTTTAGCGTTTTTACCAGGAATTCTACATAGTCATCACCCCGCCCTTTGCCATATTTTGAATCGTAAGGATCATACTCGGTGATCCTGAAATCGCCGCCATGATCAATGCCAACTATAATACACTGCTTTTCTTGTGATACTTTATCCAGCAATTCGTCAATCCCCCACTCTCCGTAACCGCTGGTATAATTATCAAAAAGATTTTGCCCGTCGTGCATATAAATAACCGGGTACCTTTTTTTCGATGAAGTATAATTTGCCGGCAGATAAATCCATATACGGCGCTCCCTGCCCAGCTGGGGCATTTCAAATTTATCGCTGATGATATGCACCTGCGCGGTAGCCGTGTGTTTTTTTTCGACCGCGGCAAAATTATCCTGCCAGGCGGCAACATCTAAAACTACTGTAGTATCGCCGGTAATTATAAGGCTGCGGTTATCGGCCGGCCTGCCGGTTACAGTGCATTCCACTTTATCCCAGCTGCCACGGGTTACTTTGTAGTTATAAATACCTTTAGGCATCGCTGTTAAAAGCTGGTAGCCTCCACTACCATCCGGTATCAGTTTCCAGGCACTGTCGGCCGGGTTCCATCCATTAAAATTACCTGCCAAAAACAGGGCCTCGGATGAGCCTTTCAGGGGTGCTATTTTACCCGTTTTAAAGGTTGTTTTTACCTGTCCGAAAAGCAAAAAAGTTTGAGCAAAAACCCAAAACGCGCAGAAAAATATTTTTTTTATCATTATTAATTGTTTTGTTGACAATTATTTTCCGGGAACGTTCCCGGAAAATCGTTACATATTAGTAAAATTGCCTATTGTGTAATTTTGACACTTAGTTTTGTACAAATCTTAGCCAGTTTGCAAATTTCCCACAAAAAAAGGCAAAAAGTATTAAAAGTACCACTCTGTTTACTGTTTCATTAAAGTTAATTATAACTTAATTAATCCGGTCAAAATTATCTTTTATATAAAATTTGCTTTTATTATTTCTAAATGTAAATTAGTCGCGTGCTGTTTCAGCAAAATTATCAGACCAATTTAACACCGGCTAATTAAGCCTTTTTTATTCACAAAAACCCAAAAAGTAAATGAGAAAAAATTACTCAAAAAAGTACGTTCTTCTTTGTGCCTTTCTAATGATGTCAGTGATGGCATTTGCCCAAACAGGAAGCATTAAAGGGAAAGTATTAGACGAAACCAACGCACCCCTGCCCGGTGCTGCCGTTACTATTGACGGTACAACCATAGGTGCAACTACCGATGGCAATGGTAACTACACCATTACCGGTGTTAAGACCGGGAACGTTACCGTAACCGCTAAATTTTTAGGTTATGTGGCTTTAAGGAAAGCTGTAACAGTAGGTAATACAGCTATCGAGGTTAACTTTTCATTGAAACCCGACAATCAAAATCTTAACGAAGTGGTTGTAGTAGGTTACGGTACCCAAAAGAAGAAAGATCTTACCGGCTCGGTAACTTCAATCTCGGCCAAGGATTTTAACCAGGGACCAGTAACTACACCTGAGCAATTAATTACCGGTAAAGTTTCTGGTGTGCAAATTACATCAAACAGCGGTGCGCCGGGTTCGGGAAGTACCATCCGCATCCGTGGAGGTGCTTCTTTAACAGGCAGCAATGATCCACTTATTGTAGTTGACGGAATACCACTAAGTAATAATGGTATCAGTGGGGTATCTAATCCTTTAAGCTTAATCAATCCCGACGACATCGAGTCTTACAATATCCTCAAGGATGCATCAGCCACAGCAATTTTCGGTTCGCGTGCCTCCAACGGCGTAATTATCATTACTACTAAAAAAGGGAAAGATGGTAAGTTGCATATTGATTTCGATTCAAAATCATCTTTATCAAAAGTAACCAAAGAAGTAAGCGTTTTGAGCGCCGACCAATTTCGCACCGCTGTAAAAGCGCAAAGCCCCGGTCAGGCCAGCTTGTTGGGTACCGCAAATACCGATTGGCAAAGTTTAATTTACCGCCCGGCTTACACTTACGATAATAACTTGAGTATCACTGGCGGCATAAAAGGGTTGCCTTACAGACTATCAGTTGGCTATCTGGATCAGGATGGGATAGTTAAAACCGATAATTTAAAAAGAACTACCGTTGCTTTTAACATAAGTCACGATTTTTTACACAACAGCTTAAAAGTAGACCTAAACTTGAAAGGTTCACATACCTTAAGCCATTTTGCTGCCGGCGCTATTGGCAATGCCATTGCATTTGACCCAACTCAACCAGTGTACTCAAATGATAAAAGCAAATATGGTGGTTATTTTGAGTGGCTCGATGGTAGTGGCAATCCAAATACCCTTGCCCCACGTAACCCCGTTGGCTTATTAAACCAACAAGATGCCCAAGGCAGGGCAACCAGGGGAATAGGTACCTTAAATGTTAATTATACTTTCCCGTTTTTGAAAGAACTGCAATTTAACGCTACTGTTGGCGGCGATTTAAGTGATGGTAAAGGATATACTTTTATACCTGCATCTGCAGCCTCTAATTTTGCTCAAGGAGGTTCATATTCGCATTATTTTAGCGAATTGTATACTTACAATACCGACTATTATTTAAAATACACCAAAGATTTTAAAGAAATTAAGAGCCATTTAGATTTGCAGGCAGGCTATTCTTACCAATATTTCAATAGCTATTATCGCACATTTCAGGGGTATAAAGCCGATAAAACCACTCCTGTGGGCAGCGCAGCCTCACCATCATATGGCCAATATTATATTGAGTCGCCGTTTGCACGTTTAAATTACGCTTTCAACGAAAAATATTTGCTTACTGCAACTATAAGAGACGATAGGTCATCACGTTTCTCTGAATTACATAGAAACGGATATTTCCCATCTGTTGCATTTGCGTGGAGAGCAAAAGAAGAGTCGTTTTTAAAAGGAGTTGATTTCTTATCAGACTTAAAACTGAAAGCAGGATACGGCATCACCGGTCAGCAGGATGGTGGTGACTATTTCCCATACCTGGCCGTTTATGAGCCAAGTAATACTGCTGCGCAGTACCAATTTGGGAGTACCTTTGTAAATACCTTACGCTCGGACAGGTATAATGCAAATTTAAAATGGGAATCAACTGCTACTACCAATCTGGCCCTTGATTATGGGCTGTTTAACGGGAGAGTGAACGGTACTATTGAGTTTTATAACAAAAAAACCAAAGACCTTTTAATTTATACCCCAATACCCGCAGGTACTAACCTTAGTAACTATATACTTGCAAATATTGGTAACCTTACCACTAAAGGTGTAGATTTCAATATCAATGTTATCGCCGTTGCAACAAAAGATATTAACTGGAAACTTGGTTACAATTTGTCTCTAAATAAACGAAAGATCACCAATATATCCTTAACAAGCGACCCTAATCAAACCATTGCTGTAACTGGCATTCCTGGCGGTGTTGGAAACACCATTGGTTTATACAAAGCAGGTCAAAGTCCGAGCGCATTTTATGTATATCAACAGGTTTATGACCAAAATGGCCTTCCACTTGAAGGAGTGTATGTTGACAGAAACAAAAACGGAAGCTCATCTGACGACAAATATTTATACAAACAATCTGAACCAAAGGTATTTATGGGATTCAATTCAGATTTCTCCTATAAACAATGGAATTTAGGATTCAGTGCAAGGGCCAACCTCGGTAACTATCTGTACAATGCACAGTCGGCGGCTAACGGCGCTTATGCCGGATTAAAATTCTCGGGCTATCTGGGCAACCTTCCTTCAAGCGTTTTACAAACACAGTTCCAGCAATACCAATTGTACTCTGACTACTATGTAGAAAACGCGTCATTTGTACGTATGGACTATGCTACCTTAGGTTATACCTTTCACATTAAAGGAACGCACAATTTAAGGGCGTCATTTAATGTGAATAACGTATTTGTGATCACTAAATACAAAGGCCTTGATCCTGAAGTAAATGGCGGTGTGGACAACAACTTCTATCCGCGTCCAAGAGTATACACCCTTGGTTTAAACCTGAGCTTATAATTTCATAAACAGATATAGATATGAAAAGAAGAAATTTAATTAAACTGTTAGCTATCGCAACGATAGGTTTATCGGTTAATTTAACATCATGTAAAAAAGATCTGACGCCGAAAAATGCGGTGACCACAGATAAGGTATATAAAGATTTTAGCAATTATAAATCTATACTGGCAAAACTATATACATCATTTGCGTTAAGCGGACAACAAGGCCCTGCAGGCAATGCCGATATCGCGGGTATTGATGAAGGCTTTAGCAATTACCTGCGCGAATATTACAACATGCAGGAATTAACCACAGACGAAGCCGCTATTGTATGGAATGATGGCACCATTCATAACTTGCACAACATGACCTGGAATTCGCAAAACGAATTTATAACAGCCATGTATAACCGGATATTTTACACCATTTCAATATCAAATGAATTTATCCGTCAAACAACCGACGATAAATTATCAGGCAATGGTATTACCGGGGATAACCTCACATTAGCAAAACAATACCGTGCGGAAGCCCGCTTCATAAGAGCGTTAGCTTATTGGCATGGCATTGACCTTTTCGGCTCCATACCATTTGTAACCGAAAATGACGTTGTGGGTGTATTTTTTCCAAAGCAAAATCACGTGCCGAAATCTTCGCATACATTGAAAGTGAGTTAAAAACTTGCGAAGCAGACATGGGGGCACCTCGTTTTGAGTATGGCCGCGCCGATAAGGCAGCTAACTGGATGTTACTGGCTAAACTTTACCTTAACGCCAAAGTTTATACAGGTACAGACAGAAGCACCGATGCTATAACTTATGCCAGCAAAGTAATATCTGCCGGTTATACTTTGGAACCTAATTTTAAAAACCTGTTCCTTGCCGATAACAACAAATCAAACGAGATAATTTTCCCTATTACATTTGACGGTATCCATACAACCGGGTACGGCGGCATTACATACCTTGTACATGCCCAGGTTGGCGGTAAAATGACTCCTTCCGACTTTGGTATTAATGGAGGCTGGTCTGGTTTGCGTACGACAAAACAGTATGTAAGTTTATTTAGCGACGCAAGCGGAAATACCGATAAAAGGGCTCTTTTCTTTACAGATGGACAAAATCTGGAGATAAACGACGAGTACACCTTTACTGACGGTTATGCCATCCAAAAATTCAGAAATGTAACCTCGACAGGAGCTGTGGGTTCTGACGCAACCGGTAACTTCCCGGACACAGATTTCCCGATGTTCCGTTTAGCTGATGCCTATTTGATTTATGCCGAAGCTGTTTTGCGCGGCGGTGCTGGTGGCAACCTGGTTACAGCGTTACAATATGTAAACCAGATACGTACAAGAGCTTATAATGGTAGTGTAACCGGTAATATCACAGCGCTACAACTAACACTTCCTTTCATACTTGATGAGAGAGGCCGCGAGTTCCTGTTTGAAATGCACAGAAGGACAGATTTGATCCGTTTTGGCAAATTTGCCGGTGGTGATTACATCTGGGCCTGGAAAGGTGGCGTTAAAGCCGGTACAAGTGTATCTACCGATCTTAACCTAATGCCAATACCATCAGCAGATATAGTTAACAACCCTACTTTAAAACAAAACCCGGGTTATAAATAGCATTCATTACTTACCATAAGGCGCAAAGTGCCTTATGGTACTTTATAAAAACATTTATTAAACAGATTAAAAGAGAAAAATGAAAAGACTTTTAACCAAAATTTTAGCGATAAGCAGCCTTGGGCTATTATTGCTGCCATCCTGTAAAAAGGATGAAACAAGGGTGGTTGCAAACGTTGGCAAGGCAGGTACATTAGCGGCTACATCTACCGCTCCTGTGTTGTCAAAGGATCATGCAACTGATGTTGCAGTTACTTTTTCATGGCCCGCCACTTCGGTTACCGGGTATGCTGCAAAAGTTAGCTACACCTTGCAAATAGATGTAAAAGGCAGCAGCTTTAAATCAACCAAACTAACCGAGGTTGCTTTAAGCGGAACTACGCAGTCATACACTGTTGGCAGTTTAAACGCAATATTACTTACTATGGCGCTATCTTATGACAACAGTACCGATCTGGAAGTGCGTGTTAAATCTGCTATTGCAGCTAACTCAATATCGTACACAAATGTGCTTACGTTAACGGTAAAGCCTTACAAACTGGCCAGCTACGTATATGTACCCGGTGCTTACCAGGGATGGAGCCCGGCAACGGCAGATAGCTTAAAATCGCCAAACAGCGATAACATTTACGATGGTTTCGTTGCTTATACCCCGGGTAATCTTGAGTTTAAAATTACACCTAAAAGAACCTGGGATGTAGCCTATGGCGACGCAGGCAGCGGCAAGGTAAGTACCTCTGGTGGCAACTTATCTGTTCCATCGGCTGGTTTATATGCTTTGCATCTTGACTTAAACGCAGATAAAATGACGTTTACTGCTACCAAACAAATATGGGCTGTTATTGGCGATGCTACACCAGGTGGCTGGAGCGATGATACCGATATGACCTATGATGCAGGAACAAAAAAATACGCTGTTACCGTTGCCCTTGTTGGTGGCAAACAATTCAAATTCAGATTTAATCATGGCTGGGACTTTAACCTTGGCGGCCCAACATCCGGCCTTACCCAAAACGGACCAAACATTGATGTGGCGGCAAGCGGCAACTACAAAATAGTACTTGATGCCAACGCCAATACTTATACTATTACAAAACTATAAGATACTTATTTACGGTTGATTGATTTGAAAGGCCCGCCCGGTGAAAACCAGCGGGTCTTTTTCTTTTTAGTTCATTGGTTCAATGGTTCATTAGTTCATTGGTCTTGTACGCAGGCTATTGACTACATAAAAAAAGCGATCGGGTTTACCAATCGCTTTTTTCTTTATTGCTTTATCATAAGCTGCCGATCTAAACAAGCAGACCAATGAACCAGTGAACTAATGAACCAAAAAACTACCGTTCCTTTATATCCCTATACTCTTTGTCGGTATCGCCGGTATAAATCTGGCGCGGGCGGCCAATGGGCTCTTTGTTGGCTTTCATCTCTTTCCATTGGGCAATCCAGCCTGGTAAGCGGCCAAGGGCAAACAATACGGTAAACATTTCAGTTGGGAAACCTAAAGCCCGGTAAATAATACCTGAGTAAAAATCAACATTAGGGTACAGCTTACGCTCAACAAAATATGGATCTTTCAGGGCAACTTCTTCCAGTTTTTTGGCTATCTCCAGTACCTCGTCATTAATGCCTAATTTTTCTAATATGTCATCACAAGCTTTCTTAATGATTTTAGCCCTCGGGTCGAAATTTTTATACACGCGGTGACCAAAGCCCATTAAGCGGAAAGGATCGTTTTTATCTTTTGCCTTGGCTATCCATTTATCGGTATCTCCGCCGTCGTCTTTAATTTTCTCGAGCATTTCTATCACCGCCTGGTTGGCACCACCGTGCAGAGGGCCCCAAAGTGCCGAAATACCCGCCGAAATAGAGGCGTATAAATTAGCATCCGATGAGCCCACAATACGTACTGTTGAGGTTGAGCAGTTTTGCTCATGATCGGCATGCAGTATTAGTAATTTGTTCATTACATCTACCACTACCCTATCAACTTTATAATCTTCTGTACGCTCGGCAAACGTCATGTACAGGAAGTTTGTAACGTAGTCGTATTTGTTTTGAGGGTAAACAACCGGGTGACCTAATGATTTTTTGTAGATCCATGATACCACGGTGCTCATTTTGGCCAGCAGCTTCATGATCTCCAGGTTCACTTCATCAGCAGATAATCCGGGTTTTAACGATTCGGGGTTAAAAGCAGCCAGTGCGCCAATTAACGACGACAATTGGCCCATAGGATGTGATTTTGACGGAAAACCATCAAAAAACTTCTTCATATCCTCATGAACCAGGGTATGGCGGCTTATCTGGTATTGAAAATCGGCCAGTTCTTGTTCTTTAGGTAATTCACCGTATATCAAAAGGTAAGCTACCTCAATAAAACTGGCATTCTCGGCCAGCTGTTCTATAGAGTAACCACGATATTTAAGGATGCCTTTTTCGCCATCCAAAAAAGTAATAGCGCTTTTGGTAGCGCCCGTATTTTTGTAGCCGATATCCAGCGTTACGTAACCGCTTTGATCTCTTAGTTTTGAAATATCTATTGCTTTTTCGCCTTCTGTACCCTCAATTACCGGGAGTTCAAATGTTTTATCACCAATTTTTAGCTCTGCTGTTTCCGACATAGAAATTTTTGTATCTGCAACAAATGTAATTAAATCTGCGTATTAATACCCGCTAAGATAATTTACTATTTGTAAATTTTTAACTGCAAAATTATTAAATTACCCCTCTTCTGCTAAGTAATATTGTCCTGAATCATTAAAAAGTATCCGTTAATGTCGTTGAAAGTTAAAACAGTATTAATAATCCAAAACGACGACACAATTTACCGGTTATTGCTCATCGGCTTATTTATTGCAAGCCCTTCGCTACACTACCTTTGTTATTATAACTCATATGACCCAATTTGGTTGAGGCTTATTAACAGTTTTTTTTGTATTATTTCACTTGGCCTGTCTTTCGGCAACAACAAAACCATCTATACTGTAAGTACTTATGTCACAATTTTTTCCTTTCTGATCATTAACAACTTCTTTTTATTAAGCATAAACGGTTTTGAGCATGCGTACCTTTTTAGTTCAATTACCATATTTATAGCCCTTACCCTGTTTTGTGAACAGGGCTGGGAGTTTGTTATTATATGCTGCCTTAATCTGCTGGCAATTATAACTGCGTATATTAATGCCCCGCAGCTAAACATATCGATGCCGGTGCTGGTGGTGCTTATTGTAGTTTTTTCCATTATAGCTTATGTATCATTCCTGGTTGTAAAATCATTTCAATATAAGCTTAAAAATGCTGTAGATAATGTAATGCAGCTTAATAGTAACCTTTTGGCTAATGACGGTATGCTACGCCAAAACAGGGAAGACCTTACCTCGCTCATTAACTCGTTGAACGATATTATTTATGAGTTTAATGAAGATAAGGTTTGCCAAAACGCCTGGTTTAGTAATTTAACAAAAATATCAATTGACCCGAAAGCATTTATAGGTAAAAAGATAGAAGATGTATTGGGCGAAGACAGGGCGAATAAATATAATGTAGCGCTTGATTTCGTTATACAAAACCGCTTGCCAATATCATTTGATTTCATGTCGGATTTCAATCCCGATCTTTGGTTTATTGCTAAGGTTGTGCCTATTTTCGACCGGAACGGCGTTTATATGCGACGTATTTCGGTAGTTTTTGTAGATATATCTGAACAAAAAAAATATGCAAACGCGCTGAAAGCCAACGAGGCCCTTTTACTTGAAGCCCAGGCTATATCCAAAACCGGCAACTGGTGGTATGACAGCGTTTCAAGCGAAACCTATTGGTCTGATAATTTATTCACCCTGCTGGAAATTGACACTATACCGGCTAATATCAGTAAATTCCACTACTATATCAGCCTCATCCACCCGAACGACCGCCAAAATGCGGAAGCCTACCTGTCAAGCATTCATCAAATAACACAACCGCAGTTTGAGCATAAATTTATTACGCCAAAAGGGAATCTAAAGTATATTAAGATAATCCGTGGCGAACTGTTACAGAATGACGATGGTACCGGTAAAAAGATCTTTGGGGTATTACAGGATATCACAGAAGCTAAATTATCCGAAAAAGCGGTAAAAGTTAGCCAGGTAGAACTGGTGGAAGCCCAAACCATTGCAAAAATAGGCAACTGGAAATGGAACTTAACCACAAACCTGCTTGCCTGGTCGGATGAATTGAACATTATACATGAAGTTTCGGCAGTTGACTTACCGGGATTAAACCAGATGAGACTGTTATTAAAATATGTTCATCCTAATGACAGGCACATTTTAAAGCAATTAATCAGAAACCCCGAAAACTTAAAAGATATCTCGCAAGAGTACCGAATAATTACCCCAAATGGTAATATAAAATACCTAAGTGTAATTATAGGTAAGCTGATGAGGCGCGACGATGGCAGCATCCGTAAAATTATTGGCACCCTGCAGGATATTACCGAACGCAAACAAGCCGAATTGGATTACCGGCAATCGGAAAGCAAATACAAACTGGTTTTAGAGACCATTAACCTGGCAGCCGTTACTTTAGATAAAAATGGCAACGTAATTTTTTGCAATAAATACCTGGCCAAACTGCTTGGCTACTCCCAGGCCGAAATTGCAGGCATGAATTGGATGGAACACTTTATACCGCACGACTTAAAAGATTTTATGACCAACTGGTTTAAAAACAATGCGGTTGAAGCCCATTTTATTAACCCTATTATTTGCCGCAATGGCGAGGAGCGGGTTATAAGCTGGCAAAACACCATTATTTTTGACGAAAACGGCGACCTTAGAGAAACCACCAGCATAGGCGAAGATATAACCGACCAGCAAAAAGCGCGGCAGGAGTTAATCTGGGCTAAAGAAGTAGCTGAGAAAGCGTCAAAATTCAAATCGGAGTTTTTGTCGATCATGAGCCATGAGATACGCACCCCGATGAACGCGGTTATTGGCACTACCAATTTATTGCTTTCAGAAAATCCCTTGCCAGGGCAAATGGAATACCTGAATACATTAAAATTCTCGGGCGAGAACCTGCTGGCTATCATAAATGATATATTAGATTATAATAAAATTGAGGCAGGCAAACTTGAGCTTAACAATTCGCCGTTCAACCTTCATCAATTGATCCATAAAATAAAGCAGTCCTTTCACCCCAGGGTTGCCGAAAAACAATTATCCCTGGATGTTGTAATTGACGAAGGTATACCAGAAATGGTAACCGGCGACAACATGCGCTTAAGCCAGGTAATGAACAACCTGGTGAGCAATGCTGTAAAGTTTACGCATATAGGCGGCGTTAGTATTAAGCTGGAGAAAGAACTGATAAGCAACACGGCGGTTACCGTGAGGTTTACTGTTACTGATACCGGGATAGGCATCAGTCCTGATAGCTTTGATATTGTTTTTGACCCGTTTATGCAGGATAAGCAGGTAATTAATAACGACTATGGTGGTACCGGCCTTGGCCTTGCCATTACCAAACGCCTGGTTGAACTGCACAACAGCACCATATCTGTTACAAGCGAACTGGGAAAAGGCACATCCTTTATATTCTCCATTACCTTTAATATAGCTCCAAAAATCATCGCCCATCAGGCGATGACGCCCGCAGTGGCCGGACTTACATTTAGCCTTACCGGAATGAATATATTAGTGGTTGACGACAATAAGATGAACCTGATGATTGCCACGCGCTTTTTGAGGAAGTGGGATGCCAGTACCGATGAGGCGCTAAATGGCGAGATAGCCGTAGATATGGTAAACAACAACAGCTACAACCTTATTATTATGGACTTACAGATGCCAGTTATGGATGGATTTGAGGCTACCGCCATTATCAAAAGATCGCACCCGGATATCCCCATTATAGCGTTAACGGCCGATGCCATGCCCGAAACCTATAACAAGGCTTTAGATGCGGGCATGAGCGATTATCTTACCAAGCCTTTTGCGCCAGAAACTTTGTTTGAAAAAGCAGCCAAATACTACAACCCGGCAGTTAACATCGATCAGTAAATAAAGAAGCTGTTAATTCATCTTTTCTTTAACAGATCCGCATTCTTTCATCTGCTCGGGAAAGTATGGATTTTGTATTTTTTTATCGAGCGACAACCAATAGCCCCCGTTACCGCCATCAGCCATAGGGCAATAATCAACATAAATGGTGGCGGTTTTTATCTTGCTTCCTTTTACCAGGGTAATTACATCATTACTTAGCGTTAAAAAGGCAGCACGCTGATCTTTGATATCATCGGTTGCAACAACTTTCCTGGCCAGCGTTGCAGTTTCCGAGCAACCTTTAATACCGATAAGTTTATTTTCAAGTACCGAAGCTGCTGCCTTAATCCCTACTACATCCGATTTCAGAAATTGGTTTTTAAGTTCAATGTAAGCAGAAAAAGCCTGGGTTGTATTAGCAGTATCTGCAATTTTTGCATCTACAACTTTAACGGCGGTAGTATCGGTTTTGACAGCGTCCTGCTGTTTTGCAGGTTGGTTACATGCCGATATGGCTGCCACAACGGCAAGAACAGAAATACGGTTTATAATTTTCATTTATTACGTTAGTTAGTCCGTATTGCTTCAACAGGGTCAAGTACCGAGGCAAAATAGGCCGGTATAATTCCGGATAAAACACCTGTTATCAGCGAGAAGCTTAACCCTGTTATAATATTTGAAGCGCCAAGTATCACCTGCACATCAAATACGGCTTTGATGCCAAAAGTTAAAAAGTATACAAACAACAGGCCTATTAATCCCCCCATGAGGCAAAGTGATACGGATTCAATTAAAAACTGTAATAATATGAAATAGTTTTTAGCACCCAATGATTTTTGGATGCCTATAATGTTAGTACGTTCTTTTACAGATACAAACATGATGTTGGCTATACCAAACCCGCCAACCAGCATCGAAAACAAACCTATTATGGCTCCCCCAGTATTTAAAACTTTAAAAACGCTATCTAATTGCTGAGTTAACATAGTGGTGCGGTTAAGCGCAAAGTTATCTTCGACCCCGGGCCTTAAACTCCTGATTGAACGCATCAGCCCCCTGATCTCGCTTTCCACATCGTCTGTAGGGATACCATCTTTACCGCGCACAATAATCGACGGGTGATAGTTTTCGGCCTGGATATCTATCAGGTTATGGGCAAAGTTTAACGGCAAAAGCACTTCCTTATCAGTCGATATGCCAAGCATATCTTTTCCCTGTTTTGAAAATACGCCAACAACCGTAACATAACGCCCCATTACTTTTATCTGCTTGCCTACTGCATCGCCCGCCGGGAAAAGATTTTGGGCTATATCAAATCCAATATCAGTTATGGGCGCGCCGGTTTTTGATTCCATATCGGTAAAATACCGGCCTTCGGCAAAATCAAAATTCCAGGTTTTATTATGATCTTGTGAGGCTGCATCTATTTGCGCGCCATCAACTGTATTGCTTTTATATTTAATGGTGCGGTTATCGATACTAATTTCGTAGGATAATGCTTTGGCGGTTTGACTACGGCGAGATAGTTCATTAAAATCCTTAAGCTTGGCTACCGGCCTTTGCAGGTATTTCCACCACGGAAAATCGCTGCCCCCTACCCATGGCCATTTTTCCACGTAAATACTATTGTTACCCAGTTTATTAACGCTGCTTTGCAGGTTATTTCGCAGAGTATCAACAGCCGAAAATACAGCTATAATGGTGAATATGCCTATGGTTACCCCTAATAACGAAAGCGTTGTGCGGGTTTTGTTTTGTTTTAGCGCATCAAAAGCAAACAAAAAGCTTTCCCCGAAAAGTTTTAAAAACAGCATATAAACTTATTTTGGTTTCAATGGTTAACCTTACTGCATTTGCACCGTAGCAAAAGCCAAAAAGAACAGATTTTACCCGGTTGAATGTTTTTGTTTTTTAGACGGTATTGCTGCGTTTAAGTTACAGCATTTTAATATTAAACTTAAAGGTTTATAAAACAAGGAGACCCTTAAAAAAATCCGTGAATTTAACAAAAAAATTCATACATTTGCGCCCTGAAAATTCATATACACAAACATGAAATTATCTCAATTTAAATTCAATTTACCAGAGTCATTAATTGCACACAACCCATCAGCTACCCGCGACGAAGCCCGTTTAATGGTATTACACAAGGATTCTGGCAAAATTGAGCATAAAATATTTAAAGACGTACTTGACTATTTTGATGATAAGGACGTAATGATCCTTAACAATACCAAAGTATTCCCTGCCCGTTTGTATGGAAATAAAGAAAAAACAGGCGCTACCATCGAAGTTTTTTTATTACGCGAGCTAAACAAAGAACTACGCTTATGGGATGTGCTGGTTGATCCGGCCCGTAAAATACGCGTAGGCAATAAATTATATTTTGGCGATGACGATTTGTTAATTGCCGAAGTTGTTGACAATACCACCTCACGTGGCCGTACCATTCGCTTTTTGTTTGATGGCACCGACGAGGAATTCCGCCGCAATGTAGAAATTCTGGGCGAAACACCGCTGCCAAAATACATCAAGCGTAAAGCTACTGCCGAAGATAAAGAACGCTACCAAACTATTTTTGCCAAACACGAAGGCGCTGTTGCAGCCCCTACTGCCGGTTTGCACTTTAGCCGAGAGCTGATGAAACGCCTTGAATTAAAAGGTGTTGATTTTGCCGAAGTTACCCTTCACGTAGGTTTAGGAACTTTCCGCCCGGTTGAGGTGGAGGATTTAACCAAACACAAAATGGATTCGGAGCAGTTTATTATCGAGCAAAAACAAGCCGATATTGTAAACCGCGGTATTGAGCGCAAAGCACGGATATGTGCTGTTGGTACTACTTCTATGCGTGCCATCGAATCGGCAGTATCTGCTGGTAAAACATTGAAAGCTGCTAACGACTGGACCAGCAAGTTCATTTTCCCTCCGTACGATTTCAGCATTGCAAACTCCATGATCACCAACTTCCATACACCAGAATCAACCCTGTTGATGATGGTATCGGCATTTGGCGGTTACGAGCATGTAATGAACGCTTACGAGGTTGCCGTTAAAGAAAAATATCGCTTCTACAGCTATGGCGATGCCATGCTGATTATATAAGTTTAGATTTGAGATATCAGATTTGAGATATGAGACTAAAACTCATATCTCATTTTTTTTGTTTTAGATTTACTGAAAATTAATGTCATCCTGAGCAGTAAAATTTCATGAAATTCTCAAAGAGGAATGACATTCAAAAATAAAAAACTGTCATGCTGAGGAACGAAGCATCTATTCGCGAACTTTTCTATGGGTCATGCATAGCCGATCGATCCTTCGTGCCTGCCATTGACACATTTGTAACTTACTGATTATCAATTGAAAAAAAAGTGTCACTTGCAATGCGATCATTTGTGCGCAAATAAAAGTTACTCAGGATGACAGAAAAATTGAAGCTATCGTGCTGAAGAACGAAGCACGGCAGGTAAATGGTTAAACAAAAGAAAAATGACCGAAGCCAATCTCCTATCTCAAATCTCAAATCTCAAATCTAAATATGCTATTATAGTAGCCGGGGGCTCGGGTACCCGTATGCAGACTGCCGTGCCAAAACAATTTCTTTTGATTAATGGTTTGCCCGTATTAATGCATACTATGCTGGCATTTTACAATTCCGGCGTTAATCCCGATATCGTACTTGTTCTTCATCCTGATTTTCATGCATACTGGCATGAGTTGTGCAAAAAATACGATTTCAGCATTCCTCACCTATTAGTAGCCGGCGGCGAAACACGCTTTCATTCTGTAAAATACGGGTTAAATGCTATTTGTAGTGACGATGACGATTTGATTGCCGTGCATGACGCCGTTCGGCCGCTCACCAGCGCTTCTATCATCCAAACATCATACAACCATACCCATGAGCATGGCAACGCGGTAACAGCCGTTAAAAGCCGCGATTCGGTAAGGCAGGGCAATGCCTATAAATCGGTAAGTTTATTGCGGGATGAAGTTTACCTGGTACAAACACCCCAAACCTTTAAAGCCGGTTTATTAAGAAAAGCTTATGAGCAAGCCTTCAGCCCTAAATTTACCGATGATGCCAGCGTTGTTGAGCAAACCGGGATTGATATCCAACTTACCGAGGGCAGTCATGAAAACATCAAAATTACGTTCCCGGAAGACATTGCGATAGCAGAATTACTTTTAAGCAAAAGAGCCACTGTATAGTTCAGCGGCTCTTTTATTTTATTACAGGGGTTTGTTAGGCCCGCCTGATTACGCCTAATAGTAAAGCTATAATGGCTATTACCAAAAGGATGTGAATTAAATTGCCGGCGTGTCCAAAGAAAAAGCCGAATAGCCATCCTATTACCAGGATAACCGCGATGATGTACAATAAGCCTCTCATTTTTGTATGTTTAAAGTGATAAATGTGTTAAGCTTATTACTAAAATCATTCCAAAAATGCGACCTAAATAAAAAAGCCCCTTTCAGAGGCTTTTTTATGCTGATTAGTATTCGTCTTCGTTAAAAAAGAAATCATCTTTGGTCGGATAATCCGGCCATATCTCTTCTATATTTTCGTACGGTTCACCATCATCTTCCAACGCCTGCAGGTTTTCAATCACCTCAACAGGGGCTCCGGAACGGATAGCATAATCAATTAATTCATCTTTTGTTGCTGGCCATGGGGCATCTTCAAGATGCGATGCAAGTTCAAGTGTCCAATACATATTTCTCTATATTTTATAATTTATAAGTAAATTAACTTTTTCGCAAAACTATAATATTTTTAAGTGGAATATCAATATTTTTTTTCACATTATCAAATTCTCGGTATCCATTGATTTTCAGGCACTTTATCATCATATCCAATCTTACGGGCCAAAGTGAACAGGTAATCGCTCAGCCTGTTCAGGTAAATATTCACTTTTTCATCTACAGTACTCCCGGTAGCCAGTTCAACGGTTATCCGCTCGGCGCGCCTGCATATACATCTTGCAATATGGCAAAACGAAATGGCATTACTGCCACCCGGTAAAATAAAATGACGCAGCTCGGGCAATTGTTCATTCATGCTGTCCATTTCTTGTTCAAGCAACTCCACATCTTCCATATGCAAATCAGGTATCACCATTTTTGACCGTTCGGGATCTGCTGCCAAACAGGAGCCTATTGTAAACAATCTGTCCTGTATCTGCTTCAATATCTCCTTATCATGATCGGCAATATCCTGATCGCGAATAAGGCCGATGTACGAGTTTAGCTCATCAACAGTTCCATAGCTTTCAATCCGCAAGTGGTATTTAGCTACCCGGGTGCCGCCTATCAATGATGTAAACCCTTTATCTCCTGTTTTAGTATATATCTTCATGAATTCTTTTCGTACCCATTTCGGCCAAAGTGAATATATCACTTTTACTGGAAACAAATAGCGCAATTCCAATATTATAACACAACACTTTTGTGTAATTTTTACATATAAAATGCTTTTATAAAATGATAGCGTTAAACTTGCACCTATAATATAGTCAAAACCGTTATTTAATGAAAATCATGAAATCGATCATATTATCATCTAAGCTATTGTTTGTTGCCGCCAGCACCATGATTATATCATCTGTTAGCTGCGGCGGCAGCACCGGGGATAAAAAAGCTCAGGATACTGCCGCAATAGTTACAACTGCACCTAAGGCATCTATCAGCAGCATACTTACCGAGAAACAGTTCAATGAGCTTTTCCCACAACGTAATAAATTTTATACTTATGCCGCATTTATTAAAGCGGTTAATGAATTGGGGCTGGTTAAAGTAAAGGTATCCCGCAGGGCCGTGTCGGTTTATCAATTTATCCGCACCAACAAAAAAACGGGTAAAGATTCTGTTGCCCGTCAGGATGCCGATTGGAATGAAGAATGGGCGAAAAAGAAACCCGATAGCGTGTTTACTGTTGACTATGGCGACTTTTGCACTGCCTCGCCAGCCGACATTAACAAAAAAGAACTCGCGGCATTTTTTGCACAAATAGCTCACGAAACGCGCCACGGCATGAACGGAAGTTATACCGACGGATTAATGCTGATACATGAAGACAATACATCAAACGTATATATATCCGACAGCGACGAATATCCCGCGGTTAAAGGGAAAAAATACTACGGCCGCGGCCCTATGCAATTAAGTTATAACGGAAACTATGGTTTTGCCTCGAACATTATTTTTGGCAACTCAAAAATATTGCTCAACAACCCCGAATTGGTAGAGCAAGACCCGGTTATAGCTTTTAAAGCCGCCATATATTTTTGGATGACCCCCGAAACCCACAAGCCATCGGCCCATGATGTAATGACCGGAAAATGGCAACCCACAGCTAATGATAAAGCAAACGGCCGTACCACACCCGGCTTTGGCATGACGATCAACATTGTTAACGGCGACGTAGAATGTGGCAAAGGCGATAACTTCGGAATGACAGATCGTATTGGCTTTTACCAGTTCTTTTTAAAGAAGCTCGGCGTCACCGATACAAATTGCGCCTGTTCATGTGCTACAATGAAGCCGTATAAATATTAAACAGATTAACTTTCAACGTAAAATAAAATAAGCGTAACAAATTCATCGGATAATTTCATAATCTTATATTTAGACTATGAAAAAGCTTGCTTTATTTTTCTTGCTAATCACGATTGTACATTTTTGCTTTGCGCAAACCAGCGCCAAACCAAATAAAAGCCGGGAGGGAACGAATGGCCCAGCCATTAAAAAGAATTTAGCCCCTCAATTTATTAGCCGGGATTTTGCCAAACTGTGGACAAAAACAACAAATCAAAATATTTATGGGTTTATAGGAGATCAATACCAACGTATTCGAGTCAAATTCATATCCATTAAAAAGATACCAGCAACTAATACGTATACGGTGGTAGGTAGATCAATGGTTAAAACCAACATCTGCGACTTCACTGGAACTATCGCCATAACCGATATATCTAAGCTTGAAAATATTTCCTATGGAGTTGATGATGAATATAAAAACAAAGGGATAAAAGGCCGGTTTGTAATGAAGGGAAATTACAGCTTTGCCGAAACCAAAGGGCAGCCTCACTCCGGCACATTTGAAGGAAGCTTCGAAACGTCTTTCTATTTGGATAAAAGTAACACCATTATTTACGACGATATTGATTTAGATGCCGATGGTTATGCCAACAACGAGTTTGCCGGCATCTGGAAAATGTACGACAGCAATTTTACCCAGCGCTGCAATTGGGGCGATTTTCGAATCCCAAATAGCGGCGATTTGGATTTAGGGGCGGGTGAATTTAGCCCTAATGACAAGTACTTAAAGTATGGTTGGCAGACCGTTAGAGATGCTTATATTGGCAATAAGCCAAATTCAAAAATGGCTTTAAAAGAAGAAAAAGCTGAATGGTGGAAATAGCTACCTTTTAAGCGTAAAAGTAAACGTAGTAAACTCGTTAATAACCGAGTTAACCCTTACCGTACCCCCTAATGCCTCAACCAGGCTTTTTACGGTACTTAAACCAACGCCCGAGCCTTGGATATCAAACCTGTCTTTAACGCCCAGTGTGGTCATGGGCTCAAATATTTTGGTGTGATTTTCCGGGGCAATGCCTATGCCGTTGTCGGTAATAGTAAAAGTGTAAAACCAGCTGTCGGCAGTAAATTCAATTTGTATAATACCCTCTGGCTTGTTGCTATAACGGATAGCGTTATTGATCAGGTTAGTCATAATCTGCTCAAACGCCACAACCGACGTTGTAATTTTAACAGGCCGCGATGATATATTAACTGTAAAAGTAGAGGGTACATTTACCATTTTAAGCACATCGTTTAACAAGGGCGCTACTTCAACTTCCTCCCTGTTCTGCATCAGCACCTTACTCGATTTTGAATAGTCGAGCATCTTTTCAAGCAACGAGATCAATTTATAGGACGATGCATTAATGATATCCAGAAATTTGTTCCCTTTTTCATCAAGCTTATCTTTAAACCTATCTTTTAATACCTGCCCGGTAAGCAAAATATTGGTGAGCGGGTTGCGGATATCATGAGCCGCCATCATAGCAAATTTTTCAAGATATTGATTTGATTCTTCCAGTTGGAGCCGGGCTGTGTTAAGCTCGTTAACTTTCTTTTTAAGTTCAAGCTGTGCCACCACCTGGTTAGCCAGTGCTTTAAGGGCGAGTATTTGGGCGTTATTGAGCTGGCGTGCTTTGTGGTCAATAACGCAAAGGGTCCCCAGCGCATATCCGTCCGGATTAATCAAAGGCACACCTGTATAAAAAACTACCTGTGGAGCTCCTGTTACCAGTGGATTATCGGCAAATCGCTCATCAATTTGCGCATCGGCAACAACCATTACTTTTTCGGGCTCTAAAATAGCATGAGCGCAAAAAGCAAGTTCTTTAGGTGTTTGAGTAGCTTCAAGACCTTTGTTCGATTTAAACCATTGCCTGTCGTTATCAATTAAGCTTACTAACGAGATAGGCGTTTGGCAAATTTCGGATGCAATGAGGGTGATTTCATCAAAAGCCTGCTCGGGCAGGGTGTCCAGAATTTGGTAGGAGTTTAAAGCGGCGAGACGCTCATTTTCATTTTCCGGAACAGAGGGTTTTATCATTAAATTTTATTGATAACAAAACAGCTTCTAAGTTAAAAAAATGTAATTGCAATTAAGGAATATTTGTATCATTAAAATTACAACTCGCCCGTGTATTCGATAAATCAACTACAGCCTTGTATTAGCACAATTGTCGTTTCCCATCTATCAAAAACAAAATATCCCGAAAGGCTAACCTCCCGGGATATTTCATCGCTTAGATCTTTCGGTCCGAAATTTATTTTTTAGCCTGTTGCTGATTTTTCATCATTTCTTCCATACGGGCCTGGAAACCTGATTTCTTTTTCTTTTCCTCGGGTTTCTTTTTGTTTTCCTGGATTTGGGCATGAATCTTTTTATCATCCACCATGAATTTAATCAGGTATTGTTGTAAAAAGGTAAGCATGTTGGCCAAAAAGTAGTAATAATTCAAACCTGATGGATAGCTATTCAAAGTGATCAGGAATATCAGCGGCGTAATGTAACCGATATATTTCATCTGCCCGGTAGCTCCGGATATCTGGTTATTAAAATAAGTATAGATCAATGTAGAGATGGTCATCAGCAAACACATCAAACTGATGTGATCAACATTCATGATAGGCGCAAATTTGATTACCGAGTCATAAGTTGATAAGTCGTGCATCCACAAAAAGCTTTGTCCGCGCAGCTCAAATAAGCTTGGGAAAAACTTAAAGAAGGCGATAACAATTGGCATCTGTATTACCAAAGGCAAACAGCCACCCAATGGGTTTACACCCGCTTTTTTATAAAGCTTCAGGTATTCCTGTTGTAAAAGTGTTGGGTTATCCTCTCCCACCTTCGTTTTTATCTCGTCCATCTCGGGCTTCAGCACACGCATTTTAGCCATCGACAGGTACGATTTATAAGTAAGCGGCGATAATACCAGCTTAAGGGCAATTGTCAGTATCAAAATGATTAACCCATAGTTCCAGTTAAACTGGTTCAGGAAGTTAAACAATGGCAATACCGCAAACTGGTTAATGTATTTTAAAGGTCCCCAGCCCAGGTTAACCAGTTTTTGCAGGTCGGCTCCCTGTGCTTTTAGCGTTGAGTAACGGTTAGGGCCAAAATAAAACTCCAAAGGAACGCTGCCATCGGCCGAGCGTGCCAAAGTTAAATCGGCCTTCAATTGCCTGACATCAGTGGTATCGGCCACATCTGTTGTAGCTGCAAGGCTTGATTTGCTTATGCCATTTTTAGCAATCAGCGCGTTGGAGAAAAAGTGTTGTTTAAAGGCAACCCAGTTCATCTTTTTGTCGGCAACTTCTTTTTGATCGTCTTTATTTTCATTCAGCCAATCAATAGTACCTTCGGTATTGTAATAGTAAACAGTGGTATACTGGCGCTCCTGTTTCATATCCTTTTCCTGTTTGTGCAGGCTGGCTGCCCAGTTAAGGTTAAGGTTGCTGCTGTTGGCCATAACGCCATCAAGCCCGGTTGGCTTAATGGTAAGACCTAATTTAAAGCCGGTACCTTTTAAGCTGTATACATAATCAATATATTGTGTAGGGCTGTAGCTTAAACGCAGGGTAATGGAAGCCGAATCTTTTTCGGCTACTTTTAAATCGGTACCACTTGGCGTAAAATAATACTCGTCGGTATTGATGCTTTTAGCGCCAACGTTAAAGTTTAAACCAAAATGACCTTTATCGCCACTGAACAGTACCAGCGGCTTTTTATCAAAGGTTTTGTAATTTTTTAACTCAACAGATGCTACTTTACCACCCTTGGTATTCAGTTTAACTACTAATTCCTGGTTTTCTATGGTGATAAACTTCTCGCTGCCTACAGATGCAGCGCCGAAGGGGCTTTTTAAAGTTTCCGAATCGGCAACGGTTTTAACCGCGGCTTTAGCAGTATCAACCTTAGCGGCAACCGGCGTATTGGTTTTATTGAACAAGCCTTTTTTTACCGAATCCTGGTGCTGCACCAGGCGTTCTTTTTTCAATTCGGCTTCATTCGGCTTTAAAAAATAAATTGAGCCGGCTATGATAGCCATAATCAGGAATAATCCTGTGAAAGTATTTTTATCCATTATATTGTATCGTACAATTACTTATTTCTTACGGGCATAAGCCAGTGAAGCGGCGACAAAGTTAATAAAAAGTGGGTGTGGATTTGCAACTGTTGATTTTAATTCGGGATGAAATTGCGAGCCCACAAAAAACGGGTGATTTTTTAACTCTACAATCTCCACCAAATTGTTCTCGGGGTTAATTCCCGAAGGGATTAATCCAGCGGTTTCGTACTGTTTTAGGTAGTTATTATTAAACTCGTAACGATGGCGATGTCTTTCGGATATGCTGGTTTTGCCATATATAGCCGCAGCCTTACTGTTCTTTTTCAACTCGCAGGCATAGGCCCCAAGGCGCATGGTGCCACCTTTGTTGGTGATGGTTTTTTGATCTTCCATCATACCAATAACCGGGTGCTTGGTATCGGGGTTCATTTCGGTGCTGTTGGCATTTTCAAGGCCCAACACGTTACGGCCAAACTCCACTACCGCGCACTGCATGCCCAAACAAATACCAAAGAAAGGTATATTGTTTTCGCGAACATAGCGGATAGCTTCAATCTTACCTTCAAAACCGCGCTCGCCAAAACCGGGGGCAACCAGCACACCGTGCAGGCCTTTAAGCTTTTCTACAGCGTTTCCGGGCGTCAGGCTTTCTGATGGTATATATTCAACCCTTACTTTACACTCTTTGGCAGCACCCGCGTGAATGAACGCTTCGGTGATGGATTTATAGGCATCCGGTAATTCTACATATTTACCTACCAGGGCGATGCGCACATCGGCGGTAGGGTTTTTTAAACGGCCCAGGAAATCTTTCCAGTTTTCAAGACTTGGCTCATTTTTGTGCGATAGTTTTAATTTGGTAAGTACGGTTTTATCCAGTTGCTCTTTCAGCATCAATAAGGGCACATCGTAAATGGTTGATGCATCTATAGATTCGATTACCGCGTTGATATTCACGTTACAGAAAAGCGCGATTTTTTTACGGATATCCATATTCAGGTGATGCTCGGTACGGCAAACCAAAATATCGGGCTGAATGCCATATTCAAGCAGCATTTTTACAGAGTGCTGGGTTGGCTTGGTTTTTAACTCGCCTGCGGCCGCAAGGAAAGGAACCAAAGTAAGGTGAATAACCAATGAGTTACCCGATCCTATCTCCCACCTGAACTGGCGTACCGCCTCGATATATGGCAATGATTCGATATCACCCACGGTGCCCCCTAATTCGGTTATTACGATATCGTAATCGCCGCTTTCGCCAAGGATGCGGAAATTGCGTTTAATTTCGTCGGTAATGTGCGGTACCACCTGTACCGTTTTACCTAAAAAAGCACCTTCACGCTCTTTATTGATTACATTTTGATAAATGCGACCGGTAGTAATGTTATTAGCTTTTGATGTTGGGGTATTTAAAAAGCGTTCGTAATGACCAAGGTCTAAATCTGTTTCGGCGCCATCCTCGGTTACGTAGCATTCGCCATGCTCGTAAGGGTTTAACGTTCCCGGATCAATATTGATATAGGGGTCAAACTTTTGGATTGTGACACGATAACCGCGCGATTGAAGTAATTTGGCTAATGAGGCTGAGATAATACCCTTCCCTAAAGACGAGGTAACGCCACCCGTAACAAAAATATATTTAGTCATGATTTTTTTGAAAAATGGCCACGGTTTTATACCGAAACCAAATGTTTGTGTACGGGATACAAAAGTAAGAAAATTTTCAGGCTTTGGCGCACTTGTGGAGAAAAAACGGCCGAACCATGGTATTTAATAAACATGCGGATTTGTAACATTTTATAATTGAGATAATTACAAAATATACAAACCGATGAAATGACAATAGTTAAACTGTTGTCTTATGCCTGCTATACAAAGCTATTTTGCGGTGAAGTTCGTTAGGATTAAATGGCTTGCTCACGTAATCATTCATCCCAACGGTAAATGCCATATCCTGTATATCCAGCATGGCCGAAGCGGTAAGCGCTATAATGGGCAGGTTTTTATATTTCTCGCCCTCTAAGTTGCGTATTGCCGTGGTGGTTTGGTAGCCATCCATCTCGGGCATCTGTAAATCCATCAGCACCATATCGTAATCACGGGTTTGTACCAGCATCAGTGCAATTTCGCCATTCTCGGCCACATCACACTCTACATCCCATTGCTTCATAAAATGCTTAGCCAGTATTACGTTAATCTGGTTATCCTCGGCTATTAGCAACCTGGTGCCTTTTAAACTTTTTAAGGCATAAAACTCGTCGCTGTCTGATGTACTGCTCAAGTGCCTTTTGCTTTTTTTAAACGCAAGGCTAAAGCTAAAAACAGATCCTACGCCAAATTCGCTTTTCACTTTTATATCGGTACCCAGTAACTGCAAAAGGCGTTTTGTAATGGTTAAACCTAATCCCGTGCCTCCGTATTTGCGGGTAGTATCGGTGCTGGCCTGGCTAAAGCTATCAAAAATATGGTCAATTTTATCGGGCATAATTCCTATACCGGTATCAGCAACCTCAAAATCGATGATTGATCTGTCGCCGTCGTTACCGGCCATTGTAGCTGTAATGGTAACCTTTCCTTTTTCGGTAAATTTAACTGCATTGCTTATTAAATTGGTCAAAATCTGTCCCAGCCTAACCGGATCGCCAATAATAGCGTTTGGCAGGTCATGATCCATCATCAGTTTTATCTGGATGTTTTTTTCGTTTGCCTTTTGCAAAAGCGATAAGCGGGTGTTTTTTATCAGATCGGTAATACTGAAATCAACGTGTTCAAATTCAACTTTACCCGCCTCAATTTTGCTAAAATCCAATATATCATTAATAAGCACCAAGAGGTTTTCGGCCGAAAATTTTAAAAAGCCCAAAAATTCTTTCTGCTCCGGCTTAGGGTCCTGATGAATGAGTAAATGCGTGAAGCCTATTACGGCATTCATTGGGGTACGTATTTCATGGCTCATGATACTCAGAAACTGCGCTTTGGCCATGGCCGCTTTTTCGGCCAGTTCCTTTGATTGAATAAGCTCTACTTCCAGTTCTTTGGCCTTGGTTATACGTTCCTGCAAAAAACTGATGATATGGATCAGGTCATCATCCGAATCGGAAAAGTTTAGCTCAACATCGGGGCTAAGTGCTTTTATAGCTTCCTTCAATTGCTGTATAGATCTTTTTTTGATCTCATTTTGCTGTCTAAGATCATCCGTTACAGCCAGGTATTCGCGTTCGCTGATGTTAAAGGCATGATCGGCAAGTTTTATTGATTTGTCGAAGTTTTTAAAACTATTATCTACAGCACTCAAAAACTGCAAAATAGCCTCATCCTGCAGGTATTGGGCCGGCAGCATTTTTCTTATTTGCTTAGCTAACAGGTAATGGTAGTCCATAAATTAGTTCTCAGTAAAAGTGGTAATGGTCATGGTTTGATTGTGCAGTTCGCAATTTGAGCCTTTGTTCAATGGGGATAACTCGCCGTAGGAGTAAAAGCCTGCAATCACCGTTTTATCGCCAAAAACCTGTTTAGCCACCATTAATTCCTCGTCGGTACGCTCGTTAAGCACCAGTTTACGACCTACGCAGCTCACCATAATGGCAAGATTAGTGGCCGCCGCCCTATCCGAAGCATCTGTTGCCGCAGTTGACGATGCATTTATCAGCTTATCAAAATTGGCTTTCATCAGCCGCACGTGGCTCCCCTCTGGCAGGTTACCTGCAAAGGTCATGGATTTTTCCTGTTCGTTAACACTCAAAATTGTACGTACTAACTTTTTATCGGAGCCAGGTATACTTAACGACAATGGAAACAATAAGGCCGATCCCGGCAACTCTTTTACATATTCGCCAAGATATTCTTTGTAAAGGTCAAGCGCACTCTTGTTATCAATCTCGAACAATACATTTTTATCAGATTTGGTAATAGTACGCTGCGGGCCAAACTCATCCCATCCCCCGTTTGAACCGTGTCTGATAACCAGATTATCGCCATAAAAGCCAATGGCGATTACATTACCTTGCACGGGTATGCTGTTAAGGCTGGTAAAAGTGCTGTTAAACCTGGCTGCATCGCCTGCCAGGCCACCTGTTACCGGTACATTACTCAGGTTATCGCTATTAAAACCAGCCACCAGGTCGCTGCCATTGATAAACGTACCATCGGAGATAATGAACACACATTTCAAGCCATTTTTATCCAGCTGCGACATCAGGTAAGCGCCGGTTTCAAAGCTGCTGGTTTGATTACTTACATGGGTTGTAGCGCAACTTATGCCTGATTTTTCAAACTCGATGGCAGTAACTACAATACTATCGTCATAAACCTCGTTGTCCAGTATCTCGCCCGAAGTTGAAGAAAAAACAATATCGGCAGCGGGATATTTTATTTGCAGATACTCATAAACTGCTGGCACTGTAATTAACTGGGCGGCGCCAAATACAAGTACAAGCTGGCATTTTGCCTCCTCAAATTCACTATCGGCATTGAAATCTATCCACTTGTTATTGATAAAATGATGCTGTCTGGTTCTCATGACTGAAAAGGTTTATCCTGGGGTACTGTTGTAATTTAATAAAAGAAAGATCAATAGCGGCCAAAAATATTAAATATCTGAACCATTTATTGTAATGGTGAATTTCCTTAATTAATGATAGTTATCTGTTTTTCTTATTGGTTAACCAAGCATTTTGTTCCGCTGCTTTGCGGGTACTTACTAATTCGGCTTATCTCTTTTATACGTTGAATATTTAATAATGTTGATTTTTTTAGTTTCTATTTACAAACGGCTGTTATATGCCGTAACATTGCGGCATTCCGGTTTTGCCTACCTGCTCAAAATCAATAAGTTAAATTTTGTTAAAAGATGTTAAGCGGATGTTAATGCCTATGGCCTTCTGATAATTTACTTCGAAATTGTACCGCATTAACGTATGATAAAACTATTACAACCTCATTGATAATGCAGTACAACAAAATCAACAATCTGCTGGGCTGGGCCTGCCTGCTCATTGCCCTCGCAACTTACATTTTAACCCTCGAGCCATCAGTTAGCTTTTGGGATTGCGGCGAATTTATAGCCTGCGCCTACCGCCTGCAGGTATCGCACCAGCCGGGCTACCCTATGTTTGCGATGCTGGGCAAAGTATTTTCGCTGCTATCCATGGGCGATAAAACCAAAGTACCTTATTTTACCAACCTCGGTTCGGCCCTTGCAAGCGCCGTCACGGTAATATTTTTGTTCTGGACAATTACCGCACTGGCCAAAAAGCTGCTTATCGCCAAAGGCGAAACAATCACATCATCACAGCTGATTGCGATAATGGGAGCCGGCCTGGTTGGTTCTTTAGCCTTTGCTTATACCGATACTTTTTGGTTTTCGGCGGTAGAGACTATTGTATTCGCCCTGTCCTCGCTTTGTACAGCTGTAGTATTCTGGGCCATTTTAAAATGGGAGGCACATGCTGATGAACGCGGCGCCGATAAATGGATAGTTTTGATAGCCTATGTCATGGGCCTGTCGGTAGGTATCCACCTGCTTAACCTGTTAACCATCCCGGCCATTACCATGGTATATTATTTCCGCAGGTATAAAAACCCAACTGTAAAAAGCGGCATCGTGGTATTTTTGCTAAGTATTGTATTACTTGGTTTGGTACAATATGGCATCAGGGAATACACCATCAAATTCGCGGCTTACGCCGATCTGTTTTTTGTGAATACACTGGGCCTGGGTTTTGGCAGCGGCGCCATGTGTTTTGTACTGCTTATTGTAGCTTCATTAGCCTTGGGTATCTGGTACAGCATCCGCCATAAAAAACCTGCGCTAAACCTGGCGCTGATTTGCCTGGCCTTCATTTACTTTGGCTACGGATCTTTTTTTTATATCCCTATCAGGGCTACCGCCAATACCGATCTGAATAACTCGCACCCGGATAATGCCTTTACGTTTAACGATTATCTTGGCCGCATCCAGTATGGCGAAACGCCGCTGCTTTACGGCCCCTACTTTGATGCCAAACTTACCGGTCAGCAGGAAGGTAAAAACCTGTACCGCAAAGGGGCCGAACGGTACGAAGTAAGCGGCAAAAAACTCATCAATACCTATGATCATAATACGCTTATACCGCGCATGCACAGCACCCATGGCGATCCGCAATATGCTCAAAATGTGCAGTTTTACAAACAATGGCTGCAACTAGCCGACGGGCAAAGCCCCACTTTTGCCGATAACATGAAATGGATGTTAAGCTGGCAAATGTACCAGATGTACTGGCGCTACTTTTTATGGAATTTTGTTGGCCGGTACAACGACACTGATGGCCAAACCAGCACGGCATCCATTGATGGCAACTGGACATCGGGCTGGTTTGATGGCAGCAAACATCTGCCCAAATCGGTAACCAATGCCAATACGTATACGCCGTTATATGCCTTGCCTTTGGTTATTGGTTTATTGGGTATGGCCTACCACATTAAGCGCAAAAAAGCCGATGCCATGGTTATTGGCCTGCTTTGGTTTTTTACAGGGCTGGCTATTGTATTATACGTTAACCAGGCCAATATTCAGCCCCGCGAGCGCGATTACTCATACGTGGGCTCCTTTTACGCCTTTGCCATCTGGATAGGCCTGGGCGTGCTGGCTATTAACGATTTTATACGGCATAAAGTAAACGCCAAGGGAGCGGCATTGGCTTCAGTGACTGTTTGCTTACTTGTAGCGCCTGTTTTAATGGCCAGGCAGGAATTGGGTAATCATGACCGCTCGACCAAGATGACACCGCATGATATGGCTTATAATTTCCTGATCTCGTGTCCCAAAAATGCCATCCTGTTTACCAATGGCGATAACGACACCTACTCCCTTTGGTACGATCAGGAGGTTGAAGGCGTGAGGCCCGATGTGCGCATCGTTTGTACCAGCCTGTTTAGCGGTGACTGGTATATCCGCCAGATGCAAAAGCCCATGAACCAGTCGGCCCCGCTGCCCATTACCATGCCTTTTGATAAATACAAACAGGGCGTACGCGATTTTATGGCTTATAACGATGCCAAAATACCCGGTTCTGTTGACGTAAAGGAGGTATTTGATTTTATTACATCAGATGATGAACGCACCAAAGTGCAATACCAAAGCGGCGAAAGTATGAACTACCTGCCCACCAAAAACTTTAAACTTAAAGTTGAACCGGACGAGCTGGTAAAAAACGGTGTTGTAACCCCGCAGCAAAAAGCTAAGCTGACCAACAGCATGGAGTGGAAATTCACCGGCGACTACCTATATAAGGATAAACTGGCCATAATAGACCTGCTGGCACATAACGACTGGAAACGCCCGGTATGTTTCACCATCGGCGTAGCTCCTGAATACATGATGGGAATGCAGCCTTACCTGTATAAAGAAGGTTTTACCTATCGCCTCATTCCATTTAAAGCCGATACCGCAGTGCACGACCAATTAGGCAAGGTAAACAGCCTGGTGATGTATAATAACGTAATGAACAAGTTTAAATATGGCAATTTTAAACATGCCCGCTACCTTGACGATGTAAGCAAAACCGAGTTTTACCCCTTCATGGAAACTACCTTTCATGACCTTGCCCAAGGACTGATTAAGGACGGCCGCAACGACCTTGCCCTAAATGCGCTACACAAATTTGACCAGGAAATGCCCGACATCAACCCCAACATTGATACCGCTCACCGTAAACTGCTGTTGGCACAGTTAGCCTATAAACTCAATGATAAAGAACTGGCCAACCGTTATGCCAAAGGGATAGGCAATTACCTTACCGACCAGCTTGCCTATAATTACACCCTTTTAAAAGATAAACCCGAAGCCCTTAACCCTGGAGAGGTACAATTTCAGCTGTATGTGTTGAACGGATTGGCAGAAACCACCAAAGCATATAACGAAAGCGGGCTACATAAACAGTTCCAGGATGAGCTAAATGATTACGGGAGTAAGTTTGCGGTGTTGGAGAACAGGTAAAAATGAGCTGGAAGCATAAAGCAAAAGGCTGAAAGCCCAACCATTGGCCTTTTAGCCTTTTGCTTTAGAAGCCGTCTCGATTTGATTTAGATTATTTATAAATCATTGCCGTTGACTTTAGTCAACGAAATAAGAATTAAAAGACGAGAGGCTTTAGCCAAAATTCCGCTTGAATAATTGGGCTAAAGCCCGCCTTGATGCTTTCTTTTGCCGTTGACTAAAGTCAACGGCAATGAATAATTTTCGTTCTTAGGAGCTTTAAAAAGGTTCGCCGGTATTGTAGGAGTGGATAATTCTTCTGAGGTCTTTAAAGTTTACTTCGTTGGTTACATACAGATCATACAATTCCTTGTTGTCCTTTAACATCTCTGACAACTCATCACGGCGTTTTTCCCTACCCTGGAAAGCCCCAAAGCCCATTGTAGTTTTTATTTCCTGAACGGTATCTACACCGGCGTTAATAAACCAAACCATGGTTACATGTTTGTCATACATACCCGGACCACGGCGGGAATAATCCACGTCTTTAACTTCAAACAGCTTTATCTTGCCGTTTTCCAGCAGGTTCATGTAATAATGGTCTTTAGTGCCCTTTAGTACTACTGATTGAAAAAGTTGTTTTTTATCGGCAATGTAATATCGCTTCACTTCCCAGTAAGCCATTGATTTGGGCTCGTACATCCCCTTTTTGAAATAAGTAGCGGTGCCGCCACCAAAGGGTATCTTTATTTTACAGGGGACAGAATCACCTTTGGCGGTGATAATATAATCATCCTGGGCATAAGATTTAAGGCCTACTACAAAAAGCAAGGCAATGGTCAATAAAGAAATTTTCATTAAAATGTAATTAAGGTTTAGTTTTAAATTATTTGCTACGGGTGCAAGTTAATATTTATTTAAACAAATTCAATTTTTCCAAATCGGCAGGTATATCAACAGCGTGTGTTTCCAGCTCCGTTTCGGCAACTTTTATACGGTAGCCATTCTCAATCCAGCGCAGTTGTTCAAGGCTTTCGGCTTTTTCGAGGCCAGAGATGGGGAGCTTGGTAATTTGCTGCAGCACATCTGCCCGGTAGCCATAAATGCCTATGTGTTTAAAATAAGTATAAAATTCAAGCCAGTTATCGGGCTCTTGTGCGCGAATATGCGGCAACGTAGCTCTTGAAAAATATATGGCCTCGGATAGTTTATTGATAACTACTTTAGGCGAATTATAGTTAAACAATTCCTCCCTGGTCAGTATCTTTTTTATCAGCGTAGCTATTTGGGTATTTGCATCATTGAAGCAGGCTGTCAACTTGGTAATCTGTTCCGGGTCGATATAAGGTTCATCGCCCTGGATATTGATAATCACATCGTATTCAGGATGCAAGGAGGCAACTTCGGCACAGCGGTCTGTGCCGCTTTGATGGTAATCGGCTGTCATCACGGCAACTCCTCCAAAGGCCTGTACATGGTCAAATATTCGGCTATCGTCGGTAGCCACTATCACCTCGGCAACATTAACGCATTTCTTTGCCTGCTCATACACCCTTTGAATCATGCTTTTACCGGCAATGTCAACCAACGGCTTGCCGGGAAAACGGGAAGACGCGTAACGGGCGGGGATTATACCTAAAATGTTCATTCAGTTGTACGTTTTACGTATTACGTTATACGTTTTTGAATATTTTTTTCATTTGTTTTACGTAAAACTTAAAACGTCCAACGTAAAACCTAACTAACCACTAAAACAACCCATTAATTTCCCGCTCAATCAACTGAACTATGGTAGCCATATCTTCGGTATTATTGGCGAAATCGAGGTTGTCTTTATCGAGGATCAGCAATTTACCCAGTTTATAGTTTTTGATCCATTTATCGTACTTCTCGTTCAGTTTTGACAGGTAATCCAGGCGGATGCCTATTTCATATTCGCGGCCGCGGCGCTGTATGTTGCTTACCAGTGTTGGTACCGATGCTTTAAGGTAAACCAGCAAATCTGGCGGTTTTATAAACTCGGTAATATTCTCAAATATCGATTCGTAGTTTTGATAATCGCGGGTGGTCATTAGGCCCATATCGTGCAGGTTTTCGGCAAATATGTAGGCATCTTCATAAATGGTACGGTCCTGTAAAATATTGCGGCCGGTTTTCTGGATATCGATGATCTGGCGGTAACGGCTGTTCAGGAAATAAATTTGCAGGTTAAAACTCCAGCGTTTCATGTCGCTGTAAAAATCTTCCAGGTAGGGGTTATTGTCTACGGCTTCAAAAAGTGGTTCCCAGCCGTAGTTATGGGCCAGCATTTCAGTCAGCGTGGTTTTACCGGCGCCAATATTTCCTACAATAGCTATGTGCATTTTTAGTTCATGGTTAATGGTTCATAGATCATAGCCGACGATCTACATAATATACATTTTCGAAAATTCAAACTCCGCCTAATATACACCATGAACCATCAACTATCAACTATGAACCAATCAAAATTTCTTAAACCCTATAATTTCCCGTACTTCCCTGATGGTTTTTGAAGCGCTTGCGCGGGCTTTTTCTTCGCCCATGGCGGCAACCTTCCTTAAATAGTCAGCATCGGCAGCAATGGCATTTATCCTGTCGCGGATGGGTGCCGTAGCGATGATCATATCCTCGGTAAGCTGCTTTTTAAGGTCGCCGTAACGGATAGCCATTTTATTATACAAATCGTCAAAATGGGCAACCGTATCGGCAGATGATACTACCTTCATCAAATCAAACAGGTTTTGAATTTCCTGGGGTTTGGTTTGGTTTTCGGTTGTTGGCCCGCCATCGGTAACAGCACGCATTACTTTCTTTTTGATAGCTTCGGGGCTATCACCAAGAAAAATAGCGTTACCCTCCCCTTCCGATTTACCCATTTTGCCTTTACCATCCAACCCCGGAATTTTCACCAGGTTGCTGCTGTAATTAAATGCAAAAGGCTCAGGAAAATAATCGTGGTTATACAGCCGGTTAAAACGGTTACCAAAGGTACGGGCCATTTCCAGGTGTTGCTCCTGGTCTTTACCTACTGGTACTTTGGTGGCTTTGTGGATAATGATATCGGCGGCCATTAATACCGGGTAGGTAAGCAGGCCCGCGTTCACATTATCGGGACTGGCACGCACCTTGTCTTTAAACGATGTAGCGCGTTCCAGTTCGCCCAGGTAGGCATTCATGTTTAAATATAAATATAGCTCGCTAATCTCGGGCACATCTGATTGTACGTAGATGGTCGCCTTTTCCGGGTCGATACCCGCGGCAAGGTACTCCACCAAAACCTGCTTTACATTACTATGCAGGTTGGCAGGTGTTGGGTGCGTGGTTAACGAGTGCAGATCGGCAATAAAAAAAAAGCAGTTATATTCATTCTGCATTTTTATAAAGTTCTGCAAAGCCCCGTAATAGTTTCCTAAGTGCAAATTTCCGGTCGAACGGATGCCACTAACAACAGTTTCCATAGGTGGCGAAAGTAAGGAATTTTTCTATTTTTGATGACGATGAAAATGATATTGAAAAAAGTGCACATCTATTTATACGTATTGTGTGTAGCGCTATCCTACTTTTTATTATGGCCTTTTTTCAAATTTTTCTCTAAAAATCCATCGCGGTACCATAGCATGAACAAGCTGCGGCGTGCCTGGGGATTCATAAGTTCGGCGCTGGTGGGTATCTTTTATAATTTTAAGTATGAGGAGCCAGTTGATTGGAGCAAAACCTATATCATATGTCCCAACCACACATCCAACCTCGATATTTCGGCCATGTGCATTCTTGTAAACAGCAATTGCAGCTTTATGGGCAAGCAGGAACTGGAGGACGGGCTGGTAACCGGCATTTTCTTCCGCTCGGTTGATATCCCAGTTAACCGCGAAAGTAAAATGTCGTCTTTTCGGGCATTTAAAAAAGCATCTGAAAAGTTAAAGGAAGGAGTTTCGCTGGTGATCTTCCCCGAGGGTATGATCTCGGATGATTATCCCCCCAAATTGGCCGAGTTTAAAAACGGGCCATTTCGCCTGGCTATTGAACATAAAATACCTATCATCCCGGTAACATCTGTAAACACCTGGCAAATACTTTGGGATACCGGCACCAGATATGGCAGCAGGCCCGGCATTTGCCACTTTTACGTACATAAACCGATAAATACCAGTAACCTTACCATTGCCGATGCCGATACCCTGCGCGATGACGTTTACGCCATCATCCAACAAAAACTGGCCGCTTCAGAAAAACCTCAAACAATTGCATAAAATTTATTGAGCCCTGCAAATGAAGTTAACGTGAAAATTTTAGCTTTAGGCTTTGCGCATGAAGCTTTGAGCTTTCTGAAACAAGTATTTTTTTTACATTTGGGGAACATGAAATTAACACTGAAAAGGATCCATACCAATTTTTACAGGTATAGCATAGCCGTCTTTTTCACCCTTTGTTACCCGGTTTTATTTATACTCAGGCAAAAAACCAGCCGGTACCGGTACATTAACCAAATGCGGCGACTTATTATTTTTTTGAGTTCGAGCATTTCGGGAATTTTTTACAGCGCCACTTTTGAAGAGCCGCCGGATTGGAAAAAAACTTACGTAATATGCGGCAACCACACATCAAACCTTGACGTATCGGCCATCAATACCATCCTTAAAAACAATATTTGTTTTATGGGGAAAGAAGAATTGCTAAACAACTATGTACTTGGCTATTTCTTTAAAACCATTGATGTTACGGTTAACAGGGAAAGTAAAATGTCGTCATTCCGCGCTTTTAAAACTGCTGCAGAACGTATTAAAAACGGGGTGAGCGTAGTTATTTTCCCCGAAGCGACTATCCCGAAGAATTATCCGCCCGAGTTACATAGTTTTAAGAACGGCCCGTTCAGGCTGGCTATCGAAATGAAAGTGCCCATTTTGCCCATATCATCCCTTGATACCTGGAAAGTGCTTTGGGATACCGGCAAAGAATATGGCAGCAGACCCGGAATTTGTAATATATTTGTACATAAACCCATTGAAACGGCCCATTTAACACTGGATGATGCCGATGCACTGCGTGACCAAGTATTTGATTTGATTAATAAAAAACTGCAAACTGCATGACCATAGATAAAGAAACAGTTGAAAAAGTTGCCCACCTGGCCCGCTTAGAGTTAAGCGAGACCGAAAAGCAGGACATGATACAGGATATGAGCAAGATTCTTGATTTTATGGCCAAACTAAACGAACTGGATACCACCGGTGTGGAGCCCTTGGTTTATATGACCGATGGCGCCAACGTACTGCGCGACGACGTGGTAAAACAACAGATAACCCACGAAGAAGCACTTGAAAACGCCCCGAAGCACGATAAAGACTACTTTTTGGTGGCTAAGGTGATTGAGAAGTAATATTTAAAGAAGTCGGAAAGTCCAGAAGTCAGAAAGTCGGACAGTAAGTGAAACAACACTTTCAGACTTTTCCGCTTAACAAAAACGTCAGGTCTTTCCGTCTTCCGGACTCTCGGACTTCCCGACCAATTAAAAACAAAAAGCTTGTAACATTCCGTACCTATTAGCAGTCCAAATAAAAAAACATTCATGGAGCCATTAAAAGACAAGCCTTTAATTACCATAAACGAGATTGGACGCAAGTACGTGATAGGTAGCGAAGTTATTCACGCGCTTAAATCGGTATCGTTAACCATAAATAAAGGCGAATTTGTGGCTTTGATGGGCCCTTCGGGCTCGGGTAAATCAACGCTGATGAATATTTTGGGTTGCCTGGATACACCAACCAAGGGTGTGTATATCCTGAACGGGATAAACGTGAGCCACATGACTGATAACGAATTGGCCGAAGTACGTAACTCCGAGATCGGTTTCGTTTTCCAGACATTTAACTTATTGCCCCGTAATACCGCCCTTGATAACGTTGCCCTGCCCTTGATTTATGCAGGCATCAGCAAAGAAAAACGTACCGAGCGCGCCAATGCCGCTCTTAAAAATGTTGGTTTAGAGAACCGGGTTGATCATAAGCCCAACGAGCTTTCGGGTGGGCAGCGCCAGCGTGTGGCCGTGGCCCGGGCGCTTATCAATAATCCCTCTATTATATTGGCCGATGAGCCTACCGGTAACCTGGATACCAAAACATCTATAGAAATCATGGGGCTGCTGGAAGACATTCACGCCAAAGGCAATACCATTATACTGGTAACCCACGAAGAAGATATTGCCATGCACGCACACCGCATTGTACGTATGCGCGACGGCCTCATTGAAAAAGATTACCAAAACGAGCATATCCAAAAAGTTGACAGAAGACTTGCTGTGGAAAACACAGAAATGGATGCGCACTAAGAGCAGGGCAAACGCATCTAATTGGGTTAACATAACTTAACACATTTCAGGTTAAATACTTGTAAGTATTTAACAATCAATATCTTATATTTAATCATGGTTAACACTAAACTGAGCTCAATTTAGGCGCATCAAAATACTTGTGCCTGTTGTTGGCCAATACCCCCTTCGGTAGCTGGATCATTTAGCCAGGATCAGCCAATAAAAACAAGGTGTGGGTTGATGCTTATATTGCTCATTCCATTAGCTATTTTGATTTTCAAAACTTTCGATCTTCTTAACTTTCCGTCTTACTGCCTTTTGGACTTCCCAACTTTCGGACTAAGAAAAATAAAAATAACACTAAAATAATTAGCAAACTTGTATTACATTTGAAATATGTATGCAATTGTTGATATAGAGACTACCGGGGGGCATGCCAGCGCCAATGGCATTACAGAAATTGCCATATGCATACATGATGGTAAAAAAGTTGTAAAACGCTTTCAAACCCTGGTTAACCCTCAACGCGAAATACCGATATATATCAGCGCCTTAACAGGTATTACCAACGAGATGGTGCAAAGCGCACCTCCCTTTGAGGATGTAGCAGCTGATATTTACCATTTGATACACGGCAAAATCTTCGTCGCGCATAACGTAAACTTCGATTATTCATTTGTACGCTATCACCTTGCCGCCGCCGGATACGATTTACAGCTAAACAAGCTTTGTACCGTACGCCTGGGCCGCAAGATATTGCCGGGCCTGCCATCCTACAGCCTTGGCCGCCTGTGCCGCCATTTAGGCATCGGTAACGAAGCCCGCCACCGTGCCGCCGGCGATGCCGAAGCCACGGCAGAATTGTTTACCCTGTTAATAAACAGCGATACAGAAGGCCATATTAAACAAGCACTTAAGCAAAATTCGAAAGAACAGGTATTGCCAGCCAACCTGCCAAAAAAAGATGTAGAGCAATTGCCATACTCACCGGGTGTATATTATTTTCATGATCAAAAAGGGAAAGTGATTTATGTTGGCAAAGCCAAAAACATCAAGAAACGGGTAAGCAGCCATTTTACCGGCAACAACCCGGGCTTACAACGGCAGGAGTTTTTACGCAATATTCACCAGGTAAGCTACCAGGTTTGCGGCACCGAGCTGATTGCCTTTGTACTGGAGGCCATCGAGATTAAACGCCTTTGGCCAAAATACAACCGCTCATTAAAACGCTTTGAAAACGCCTATTGCCTGTATGCCTTTGAAGATCAGCGCGGCTATACCAGGCTGGCGGTTGATAAACGCCGCAAATTCAGCGATGTTATTTATACCTGTAACTCATTGCTGGATGGCTATAATTTGCTCAATAAACTGATAGAAGCATTTGGCCTATGCCCCAAGCTTTGCTTTATACAAACCAACACGGCCCCATGTACCGGTACCGCAGGCAGCCAATGTGCCTGCGAAGGTGTTGAATCTGTAGAGGACTACAATAAAAAAGTAAGCAACGCAATCGACCAGCTGAAACTTGCCCTGCCCACCTACGCCATCCGCGATGAAGGCCGCAACGGCGATGAACACAGCTGTATTTTAGTTGAAAAAGGCCAGTTTTACGGCATGGGGTACATCTCGCACTATTTTGATGCCGATAACGTGCAGCAGCTCAAAAACTACCTGACCCCCTACCCGGGCAATGATTATATCAAGAATATTGTATCGAGTTATGCTACAAGGTACCCGGATAGAATGGTGGTGTTTACGTAGGCTTGGCGTAACGCCGCCGTAATAAACCTTACGAAGTTTCAGAAACTTCGTAAGGTTTCATGATTTGCTATTAATTTATCGCATCCCCTTGCCGCATTTCGTCGCTGGCATGTTTTACAATGGTATCACCGGCTTTTAAATTGCCGAATACTTCGGTCGAGTCGTTCCGGGAAAGCCCTTCTTTAATATCCTGTAATTGGGCCCTGCCATCTTTCACCACAATCACATATTCGCGCTCTGTCGACCGGACGATGGCCTGGTTAGGAACCAGTAATGACTTAGCACCCGATAGCATCGGGATATGCACCTCGGCATACATGCCCGGTTTTAAGTTGCCGTTTTTGTTCTCAACATCAATCTCAATAGCCTCAGACCGCATACTGCCCAACGCATTTGCCGACCGGCTGATCCTGGCTATTTGCTGTGTACCGGGCACAGAATTGTAGGTAAAATTCACCGGCCTGGTCAAATCTACCTTATCTACATAATCTTCGGGGATAAAAACCTCTAAACGCAATTTACTGATATCCTGCAGGATTAACATTGGCTGGTCTGTTCCTTTACCCGGCGAAACCAGCGCACCCGGCGAAACATTACGCTGAACAATCATTCCATCAAACGGTGCCCGGATATTCAAATAATCCTGCATGGTACGTACCGAAGCCACGTTGGATTGTTCTGATTTTGCCATGGCTTCATCGGCCCTCATTTTGGCCGATGCGTTATCCAGGTCGAGCGGCGATACCGAGCCAGGCTCTTTGGCAGCTTCTTTTAACCGCTGGTATTTTTCTTTACTGGCAACGGCATTTTCCTGCGCTTGCAGATACCTTGAATTGGCAGCCTGCAATTGCGATTCCATTTCGGGCGCTTCAAGGGTGACCAATAGTTGTCCTTTTTTTACAATGGTACCCCTATCTACGTACATACTTTTCACGAAGCCATTTACCTTCGGGAAAATATTTACTTCGTTATAAGGCTTAAGCTGGCCGGGCAGGCGGGCGTTACTCGATAAGGCTTTTTCTGTTACAATACCCGTTTCGGTACCCGCTTTACTTTTTGCAGCCGGGGCCGAAATATCTACCGGCTTTTGATTGCCACCGCATGCGGCAAACAGGCTTACGACTGCTATTAATATAATTGATTGAAATTTCATGATTTTAAACTATGGAGGTTTCTGGTTCTGTTATTTTAGCTGATTGTTCGTCGGGTTCACCAGGCATTAGCGAAGGCGATAAAAAATCTGTTTTTTGCTGTACCCACGCAAATACCTGGGGCAAAATGAATAAGGCCGCAAGCGTTGATGCAAACAAACCACCAATAACCGCACGCCCTAAAGGTGCCGACTGCTCGCCTGCTTCGCCCATGCCCGAAGCCATAGGGATCATACCTGCTATCATGGCCAGGCTGGTCATCAGGATGGGGCGTAAGCGGATGGATGCACTGGTTATAGCCGCTTTCGTGGCGTCCTTATAATCAATCCGCAATTTTTCGGCATTGGTTACAATCAAAATGGCATTGGCCACGGATACCCCGGTCGACATGATCATCCCCATATAGGATTGGAGGTTTAAGGTTGATCCTGTAAGCAGCAACATCAGCAACGATCCCAAAATAACCGCCGGCACTGTTGATAATACAGCAAGCGATACTTTAAAAGATTGATAGTTGGCAGCCAACAATAAAAAGATAACTACAATGGCAAGCATTAGTCCGTTTTGTAAACTGCCCAATGTATCTGTTAACAGGGTCGACATTCCTCCCATGGTGGCAATCAATCCTTTTGGGGGTGCGCCTATTGAGTTCAGCGCTTTTTGCACATCTGTAGTGGCAGTACCCAAATCGGTCTTATAAATATTAGCGCTGATAGTTAAAAACCGCCTTGGCCCGGCCCTGTCGTACTCGCCGGGGACGTAGGTTGTGGTAAATGTGGCAATATCGCTTAAAACCGGGCTGCTTTGCCCTTTTACCAGCGGCACCTCTTTCAGCTGATCCAGGGTGTTCATTACATACTCGGGAATTTGTACCTGCACCTGGTAGGTATAGGCACCTTTTTCATCAAGCCACAAGTTTTTATCAGTAAAACGGCTGGATGATGTGCTTGCCGTAACCGAGCGGGCAATATCTTTAATATTCAGCCCCAGCTGAGCAGCTTTTAACCTATCCAAAGTAATTTTTATTACAGGGAACTTCAAAGGCTGCTCTATCTGCACATCGCGTAAATAACTGATATTCTTCAGCTTGGTTACTACCTTGTTGGCGTAACCTTCAATCTGCAGCATATCCTTACCGGCCACCTGTACTTCAATAGGCGACGAGGCTCCCTGGCTCATGATCTTTTCGGTCATATCTATTGGCTCAAAGGTTATTTGCAGCTCGGGAAGTTTATAATGGATGTTTTTGCGCAGCGCATCTTTTAGTTCATCCATATTTACCTTATACTTTTCATCAAGGTTTACCTGTAATACGGCTTCCTGGGTACCGGTATTAAAAATATAAAGGTTACTGGTACCGTAGCTGCTGGGTATTAACCCCACGTATCCCGATGTAATTTCTACATGGTTATTTACCGTTTGATTGATAACTTGCAATACCTGTTTAAAGGCATCCTCGGTACGCTCCAACCGGGTACCGTCCGGCTCTTTCAGCCTGATCTGAAACTGCCCGTTATTAATTTTTGGCATCATATCCTTGCCGATAAAAACAAAGCATAATCCCGCTAAAATGATAACCACGCCTAAATAAACAGACACAATAAGCCGCTTTCGGGGCATAGAATTATTAAGGGTGTTAATGAGCCAGAGTTTAACCTTTTCAAACAGGTCGTTGTTTTCGGGATGCGCCTGCTCGTTTTGCAGGTGTTTTTCAACTTGTTTTTGTTCCTTATCATCCAATGATTCGCCTGCATGGGCGTGTACCTTACCATGGTGATAGTGTTGATAACGTTCGGCTTTAATAAGCCAGTTACTTAATATCGGCACACCTGTTTGGGCAAGGATGTACGATACGATCATGGTTAAACCGATTGATAATGAAAGTGGTAAAAACATCGCTTTAGGCACCCCCGACATCATGAACGATGGCGCGAATACCGCCAGGATACACAACAATATCAGCAACAGCGGGAACGAGATCTCTTCGCAGGCATCATAAATTGCCTGTTTTTTTGATTTACCCATTTCCAGGTGCTGATGGATATTTTCGATGGTTACAGTTGCCTGGTCTACCAGGATACCGATAGCCAGGGCCAACCCGCTCAATGTCATGATGTTGATGGTTTGCCCGAACAGGCTCAACAATAACACCCCTATCAGGATAGAAACCGGGATGGTTATTACTACGATAAGGCTGCTTCGCCAATCGCGCAAAAACAGCAGTACCATTAAACCGGTAAGCAGGGCGCCCAGTCCACCCTCGGTCATCAAGCTTTTAACCGCGTTAACCACAAATACCGACTGATCAAAGGCATAGCTCACCTTTACGTCATCGGGCAGCAGGCTTTGCATTTCGGGCAGTTTGCTTTTAAGGGTTTGAACTACTGTCCAGGTAGAAGCATCGGCTGTTTTTACCACCGGGATATAAACCGAACGCTTGCCGTTAATTAGGGCATAATCCACCGTAACGTCTGCAGCATCAGCAACGCGGGCCACATCTTTTATAAATATGGGTACGCCATTTTGCGTTTTTACGGGTATATCGCCGAAGTTATCCGGGCTTTTAATCAGCGAGTTCATGGTGGTTAAAAACATGGTGTTATTTAACCGTAGATTACCCGATGGCGACATCACGTTAAATTTAGATAAGGCTTCAACTACCTCATCGGGTGTTAAATTGTAACTGCGTAACTTATCCGGATCAACACTCACGGTTATCGACCGTGCATTTGCCCCAAATGGCGGCGGTGCCGAAAGCCCGGGTATAGTTGCAAACATGGGCCGTATTTTGGTAGCAGCCAGATCATAAATATCTTTTAAGCTACGTGTAGGGCTGGAAAAAACCAGCTGACCAACCGGTAATGAAGAAGCATCAAACCGGATTACCTGCGGCGGCAATGCCCCCGGCGGAAAAAAAGCGGTTGCCCTGTTTACCTGCAAAGCCACCTGGGCCGATGCTTCGGCCATGTTGGTAGTTTCGTAAAACGACAGTTTGATGAGGGTTAAACCTTGTATATTTTTACTGGTGATACTTTTTATCCCGTTTACATACAGAAACTGATCTTGCAAACGGGTAGAGAAAAAACCCTCCATTTGCTGTGGCGACATGCCGCCGTACGATTCAATTACATATATAGTGGGCAGGTTTAACTGCGGGAAAATATCGATAGGTATTTTTATTGCACCAAGCACTGCAAAAAGTAAAAGGCTCATGGTGATAACCACCGTAGTAATGGGCCTTTTGAGTGCGGATGTGACCATTGACATATTAGCTTATTTTAAGAGGTTTAAAACTGCGTTTACCTGGTTATCGGTAACCGCTTTTTGGAACAACGCGCTTGAATAACTGTATTTTGCCTGTGCGAAATCAGTTTCGGCACGATAAAGGATATTGAGCGCCGCGTTCAGTTCGATGATATCTGTAAGGCCGTTTTTATAAAGCGACAATTTTTGCCGATATCCGTCATTAGCGGCCCTCAACTGGTGTGGAATTTCCTGCAGGCGCTGGCGGGCGGTTTCCAGCTCCACATCGGCCTGGTTAGCGTTTACTGCAAGCAATTGCTTTTGTTCATGAAGCTTACGCGAGTTATAACTGGTTTCGACCTTTTGGGTGCGGAGTTTTAGCTGCTTGCGGCGCAGATCGAACAAATTATAGCTGATACCGATACCCACAAGGTAATTATTACGGTCGAAGCCCCAGCCGGTGGATAGGCTGTTAAAATGATCATTTGCATCAACGCTTGATCCCCTGCCCCACACGGCACCCTCTAACATAATTTTAGGATTATAGCTTTTTTTCACCAAATCTTCGCGTTGCAGGCTGTTTTGATAAACCGACCGGTAATAATTGATAAGCGGGTGGTTAACAGTATCCTGCTCAATTGGCTGTAATGTGGCAGGCCGATCTATCAATGCGGTTTCGGTGGCAGTATCAGGTACTATAGATTGATAGGGCAAGCCACTTACTGCCGAAAGCTGCAATTGTACCTGTTTTACCTGGTTGGCCAGCTCGATATAATTTAACCGGGCTTTGGAGAGTTCGGCTTCGGCAATACTGGTATCCACGCCTGCTCTTACACCGCTTTTGGCCAATGATTGTACAGATCGCCTGATCTCGACATTACGCTGAATGTTTCGTGACTGAATATCCAAAAAGTTTTGCAGCCTCATCAGCAATAAATAATTGCCGATGGTGTAAGCCTGTAATTGATATTTTGAGTTGGCAAACTGGCTTTGTTGCACCCGGATATCGGAATTAGCCACTTTATTTTGGGCACCATAAGCGCCAAAATTATATACTTCCCAATCCAGGGCGGCTACGCCTACATTGGCAGATACCGCGGTGGTATTACTTTGTGTACGCACTCCCCGCGAATCGGACGGGATAATCCCAAAACCAAAATAGGGCCCGGCTACGTTATTATTTGTACCAATATCGGCCTGGTAATTAAGCTTTAAATTGGGCAGCCAATTGCTGCGTGTTTCGGCTGCCTGCGCCTGGCGGATGCCTATTGCCGCCGAATCTGTAATCAGCGCCGGTGCGTTGGCGTTTACCTGGTTCAGCAGGGTTTTAAGGCCGATAGGTGTTATATTTTGCTGTGCAAAAGTATTCAGGCTGATGAGCAGTCCCATCAGTATGAATACATTTCGTTTTATGATTTGCATATACGTTTCCTGGAATTTGATGTACCGGTACCGCACGCCGGGCAGCAAACTATGTAAAACAGAACAGAACATAGCAAACCTGGCTAATACCGGTAAATGATTTAAATAAATTTAAATGAACGCCTAAAGCAGGATAGCTTAGGCGGATGCCCGTAACAGGCCATCACATCAAATCCGGAAGGAACAGAAAGAAAGGTATGAATACCGGTAATCACTAAACAGAACACGGGAAAGCGGTTGCCAAACGGGTCGCATTGTCCAAATCTTGAGGGCAAAGAAAAGCAGGATAAAACTGCTGATAACCGCCTTCAGGAGGTCGATCACCGATTTTTTATCATTAATCACCACCTTATCTGTGCGCTGAATAAAATTCCAATGCACAGCATTCAGCGTTAAATTATCGGAGTTTCTTTTGAAGATAGAATTGTGGCCTGAAGCGGGCCGGTTGCCTTGTTCAGTGAGTTTGGGAAGCAAAAAAATATGCGAAACAGCTATAAAGACATACCAAGCCACCACAAGCAGCACTTTTAAATCTTTAACTACACCATTTTTTTCGCTCAACATTGTCACACGGTATTCTTTCGGATGCAAACATCAAAATAAAAAATATGTTTTTATGCAAAAGTATTGTTGCAATTGAGTCGGCGAGAGCAATCTTCATGAATTCTACATAAACCGGACTAAAGCTCCCCCTTCAGGGGGTTGGGGGGCCTTTTAAATACTTATCATACCAATCAATATAGCGCTGTAGTCTATCTACCTGGTAGCTTGGCACCGTAATGCCATGAAACTGACCGGGGTAAAGCACCATTTGGGTAGGCACTCCCTGCGATTTAAGGGCCTGGTACATCTGCTCGCCGCCGCTGGTTGGCACATTAAAATCCTTCAGGCCAGACATAAACTGCGTTGGGGTTTTGATTTTATCTGCATGAAAAAACGGATATGATAACTTGATATATTTTTCAGGATTTTTCCAGGGAGCGCCCAGTTCATTATCATATTGAACCACCCATTGGTCGCTGCCATAAATAGCCAGTTGCATAGCGCTGCCCGCCCCGCTGGATGCTGCTTTAAAGCGCGGATCGGTTGCTATGGTATAATCGGTCAAAATACCGCCGTAGCTCCAGCCACCTATACCTAAATGGTCACGGTCGGCTATGCCAAACTTCACCATTTCGTCAACCGCGCCCAACAAATCCTGAACTTCCTTATTACCCCAATCGGCATAAATCGCCTTGGTGTATTCCAGCCCTCGACCTGTGCTACCGCGATAGTTTACCGCGGCCACCGCATACCCTGCCGAAGCTAAAGTTTGACGGATCATATCAAATTCAAACTCGTCCTGGTCAGTAGGGCCGCCGTGGATATACAAGACGAATGGCAGCTTTTTATTTACTACGCTATCGGGGGTATACAAAATTCCCGATACCAGCGTACCATCGGCACTAAAAGATTGAAAACCTTTCACATAAGCCAGTTTTACCCCACTTAGCCACTTGTCCTGGTGAAAAGTGAGCCGCCTGATTTTGCCGTTTTCGATAGCCACCAGTTCATGAGGCATATAGGGCGTGCTCATTTTAGCAATCCACACGCCGGGCGTTGCACCAATAACGTTTTCAAAACTGCACTCGGCACCTTTATATACTATAGTTGATTTACGGAGCATCAAGTTGTACTGAGCAATATACCTGGTGCGGTCGCTGCTTACCAGGTAGCCTATATTTTTGCTATCGCGGCTCCAGGCTACATTGCTTACGGGTCTGTCGAGTGCTTCGGTAAGTACCCGATTATTTTTTCCGTCGGCATCCATCACGCACAACAAATCGTGCTGATAAATATAATAGTCGGCGTCACTTGTCGATCGCAGGTAGGCAATGTGCTTACCATCCGGGCTCCAAAGCGGCTGAATATCGTGGCCGGTAAAAGTAGTCAGCTGCTTAATCTCGCCATCGTCTTTGGCCTCAACCGTAAAAATTTCCGAATTTTCGTTCCTGTCGGGGTCATTAGTATGGTTGCTTACAAAAGCTATGTATTTGCCATCCGGGCTCCACACCGGCGATTGATCGTCCCTATCGCCGGTCGTCAATGTATCCAGTTTTCTGCTCTCCATATCATACAGGTACAAATGCGTGTGCCTGTGTTGCAGGTACCCGTCAATATCCTGCTTAAAATGGTAACGGTCTATTTTTATAGGCGGAATTGTTTTAGGTTTTTGACCGTCATTCTCCGGGTCTTTAATCACCAGCACCAGTTTTTTACTATCCGGCGACCATGCGTAATCTTCCAGGTTGCCCTTTTTCAGGTCTGTCAATTTATGCCCCTCGCCTCCTCTGCGGTCCATCAGCCAAACCTGTCCGCCGCTTTTTGAATCGCGCTCTGATACAAATGACAAAAACTTACCATCCGGCGTCCATTTTGGCGACGAAGCCGGTTCGGCACCATAAGTGAGTTGAATAGGCTGCTTGCCGTCAACACTTTGCATCCACAAATGTGATACCCGGTTATCTTTTGCCGTATCCACATCCAAAACACTATAAGCCAACCACTTACCATCAGGCGATAATTGCGGATCGGCAAGTGTGGGGATATTATTTACGTCAGACGGTTTTAAAGGGCGCTTTGCCGTTTGCGCCATAACGCCTGTAACAGCGAATGCAGCAATAATGAGCAGTATATTTTTGTTCATGGGGTTCAAAAGCAGATGTAAGCGCAGGTAATTTAGCAATTATTGGGTAGATTAGATGATAGATTACATCGAATGACTTTTATGTGGCGAAGCAAAAGAAGTTAACTTTTGCTTGCGATAAAATTGATGTAACCTGTATTGACTAATAATTATTTTTGTGATCATTAGAACTTAAAGCCATGCAAAACAGATATCAGGAATTAAACAAAACAGATAAAAAGATAGTTCGTGACCTTATAGCCAAAGGAATAAAAGAAGAGTTTAGAAGAGGCATGGAAAATTTTCATTCTCTTTTAGCGAAATGGCGAGCTGAGGACGATAATCATCAAGAGCATTATGCTACATTATATGCAGAAATACGCGATTTTAATAAGCATATCGCCCGCCAATATGATGACATGCGTGGGTCACATATAGTTTCAACGCTGGAATATCAATTGACTTATAACGTCGTCGATCTTTCCGAACTTGACACACTGAGCCCGGCAGTTAAAGATGACTTACTAAGAACAGTTAAGCTAAGAAGAAGCCATGACAATGAATAATTCTTCTTAATCGAATAATCTTAAATGCCCTACTTCTTCAAATACCTATCATACCAATCCACGTACCGCTGCAACCTATCAACCTGGTAGCTTGGCTTGGTGATGCTATGGTATGAATTTGGATAAAGTATTAACTCCGTAGGTACCCCCTGCGACCGCAGGGCCTGGTACATTTGTTCGCTGCCGATGGTTGGTACGTTGAAATCTTTCAAACCGGACATATATAGTACAGGTGTTTTGATCTTATCGGCATGAAAAAAAGGATACGATAAGGCAATCCATTTATCGGCATTTTTCCAGGGTACACCAATTTCGTTTTCGTATTGTAAAACATACTGATCGCTGCCATAAACTGCTAATTGCAAGGCACTGCCGGCGCCGCTGGCCGCGGCTTTAAAACGGGTATCAGATGCGATGGTATAATCGGTAAGGATACCGCCATAACTCCATCCGCCTATACCTAAATGGTCGGGATCGGCAATGCCTAATTTTTCCAGTTTATCTACCGCGCCCAGCAGGTCTTTAACCTCTTTATTTCCCCAATCGGCATAAATGGCCTTGCAATAATCAAGGCCACGGCCATTGCTACCCCTATAATTTACGCCGGCAACGGCATAACCCGCGCAGGCCAAAACCTGCCTTACGGCGTCAAAGGCGTATTCATCCTGCCCAACGGGGCCGCCGTGTATAAACAAAATAAAGGGTAACTTTTTGGCATTACTATCGGGCGTTAAAACAATACCATTAACCAGAGTACCATCTGCGCTGGCAGATTCAAAACCTTCTACATGGGCCAGTTTAACATTGGATAACCAGGCTTGCTGATGGAAGGTTAAGCGGCGCAGTTTCCCCCCTTCCAACGCGAATAACTCGGCAGGGGTATATGGATCTGTTTTTTGAACAACCCAGTTGCCGCTTAAGTTGGTGTTGATATCGGTAATGCTGTACGTGCCTTTATTTACCGTGCTTATTTTACCGTTGTTTACGTTCACGCTGGCCACATAGCGTTCACGGTCGTCAACTACCAAAAACGAGATATTCTTACTGTCTTTTGCCCAGGCCAGGTCAGTAACCGGGCGGTCGAGCTGCTGGGTAAGTATCTTTTTGTTTGAACCAACCACATCCATGGTGCACAACATCTTTTGATCGTACATCATGTAATCGGCGTCGCTGGTGGAACGCAAAAAGGCAATCAGTTTACCGTCGGGGCTCCATTGCGGATTTGTGTCGGGGCCTTTCCATGATGTTACCTGGAGTATGCTGGCATTTGGCCGGGCATCAACGGTAAAAATATCGGTATTTTCGTTTTTATCAGGGTCGGCACTGCGGTTGCTCACAAAAGCTATCGTTTTGCCATCCGGCGACCATACCGGCGAGCTCTCATCCTTATCTCCCTTGGTTAAGGTATCAAGCTTTTTTGCTGTAACATCAAACAGGTACAAATGCTTGTGCAGGTGCTGCAGGTACCCTTCTATATCCTGTTTAAAATGATAACGGTCAATAACAATGGGGTTGGGTGTTTTTGGCTCCTCTTTACCCTTATTTTCAGGGTCGCCAATAACAATTACCAGTTTTTTACCATCCGGCGACCAGGCATATTCGCCCACATCGCCTTTAATGTCTGTCAGCTTCACGCCTTCGCCTCCGCGCCTGTCCATCAGCCAGATCTGGCCGCCCTTTTTTGAATCGCGGGACGAAACAAACGACAAATACTTACCATCCGGCGACCATCGCGGCGCCGAAGCTGCTTCGTCGCCATGCGTTAACTCCAATGACTCCTTACCATCCCAGCTTTGCATCCACAGGTGCGATACCCGTTTATCCTTTGCCGTATCAACTTCAGATACGCTATAGGCCACCCATTTGCCATCAGGCGAAAGCTGCGGATCGCTTACAGTTGGGATTTTATCAAAATCGGCTGGTTTAAATGGTTTTGTTTGAGCAGTAGCATACAACGCACAGGATAGCGCAAAAAGCGAGAGTAGTATTTTTTTCATAGCGTCAACTTACGAGGTGGTAAGTTAGGGATTTTTCCAATAATAAGAATCTGCAAAGAAGAATCAAGAGGCAAGAATCAAGAGTTAAGACTTTTTGAAAAGTGTATTATTCCAAACTGTAGTGTTGCGCAACAGGTGAAACAACAAAAAACATTATTTATCTAATAATCAACAAATTACCAATTGTCACAAAGTAAAAATCGCAACAAAATCGCAACAGTTGACCACCGATAGATATTATTTAATTGACCACGCTGATTAAGCCGGCATTTCATACATATGGTCTTTGGTCGAATTAAATCATCCTTTTGCTTATCGGAATAGTATGTTCCGCAGGCAAACCAAATTTATAAAACAGATTGCTTGTTTAATTAAATTCGATTCATTTACTTTGTATACCAAAGTACTTTTATTTACAATAGACATGAAAGTTAAAATGATCCTCCCCGCCTTAACCGAAGCCGAAAGTCCGTTTTGGAGGCCGATAAAATATTCGCTATTCCCGCCGCTTGGGCTGGCAACATTGGCGGCCTATCTATCTCCCGATGATGAAATAGATTTGCAGGACCAACATGTAGAGAAACTTAATTTAGACGACAACCCCGACCTGGTGATTATCCAGGTGTACATCACCAATGCTTACCGCGCCTACAAAATTGCCGACCATTACCGGGCAAAGGGAGCTTACGTTATTCTTGGCGGCCTGCACGTTACATCCCTGCCATTTGAGGCGGCGCCACACGCCGATAGTATTTTTACAGGGCCGGGAGAAGATACATTTCCTAAATTTTTGTTGGATTTTAAAAACCGCTGCCCTCAAAAAATATACAATTCAACCATCCGTACGCTCGAAAAAGTGCCGCCAATTCGCCGTGATCTCATCAAAAGGCATTTGTATCTTGTACCAAACTCCATTGTGGTAACCAGGGGCTGCCCGCATCATTGCAGCTTTTGTTATAAGGATGCTTTTTTTGAAGGAGGGCGTACTTTTTATACCCAGGAGGTTGACGATGCCCTTGCCGAAATTGATCGGCTGCCGGGCAGGCATTTATATTTTTTAGATGATCACCTATTGGGCAACACTAAATTCTCGGCTGCTTTATTTGACGGTATGAAGGGTATGAGCCGTGTTTTCCAGGGAGCGGCAACTGTAGATTCGATATTAAGGGGAAACCTTATTGAAAAGGCCGCCGAAGCGGGATTAAGGAGTTTATTTGTGGGCTTCGAAACATTTTCGCCGCAAAACCTTAAACAAAGTAATAAAAAGCAAAACCTCGAAAAAGATTATGTAAAAGCCGTAAACAGGCTCCACAGCCTTGGCATCATGATAAACGGCAGTTTTGTTTTTGGGTTGGATGATGATGACAAAGATGTTTTTAAGCGAACCGTTGATTGGGGCGTAAAACATTCTATTACTACATCAACCTATCACGTGTTAACTCCTTATCCCGGTACCGAATTATTTAAAACTATGGAAAGGCAGGGAAGGATAATTACCAAAAACTGGGATTTGTATGATACCCGCAAAGTGGTTTACCAAACCATTGGGCTGAGCGCACAGGAACTGGAGGACGGTTACTGGTGGGCTTATAAGGAATTTTATAAATGGAACAACATATTCAAGGCCAGCATTCAGCACCAATCGCATATGCACAAACTCAAACACTTTTTTTATGCAGGCGGCTGGAAAAAATTTGAACCGGTTTGGAATTTCCTCATCAAAACAAAAAACCTAAACAATACGCTCCCAGCCCTCGAAACTGTGCTATCAAAAATAAACTTCGGCAATAACCAAGGCAATACAGATGAACCAATGCCCCTATATTTACCAGAAGCTTAACCTAATCAACTACTCAAAAATCTTGATACTTGATACTTACTACTTGATACTATAAAACTCCCGCCTTTTCCAATTCCACTTCCATTTGTTGCTGCATGCGCAATGCTTCAGCACGGGCGGCTTCGGCAAAGTTTTCGTCATTGCCGGCGTAGATGATGGAGCGTGATGCATTTACAATCAGGCCGCAATCTTTGGTAATACCGTATTTACACACTTCTTCCAGACTGCCCCCCTGCGCGCCTACGCCCGGTACCAGCAGAAAGTTATCCGGCGCATATTTTCGAATGTTGGTAAATTCGGTGCTTTTGGTGGCACCTACCACGTACATAATTCTATCGGCCCCGGCCCAGGTATTGGCTTTTTGTATCACGGTTTCATATAAATAGCCGCCGCCGGTTTCCAGGTACTGAAAATCCTTACTGCCTACCGATGAGGTGAGCGCCAGGATAATAATCCATTTGCCATCATATTTAAGGTATGGCGTAACGCTGTCATTGCCCATATAAGGGGTTATGGTGATAGCATCAAAGCTCATGCCCGATGCTTCTTCATTAAAAAAAGCCGTAGCATATTTATCAGATGTATTGCCGATATCGCCCCTTTTGGCATCTATTATATTCAAAGTATCTGTTGGCAGGTATTTCCAGGTATCTATCAGGCTTTGCAGGCCTTTTATACCCCGCGCCTCGTAAAAAGCGGCATTGGGCTTGTAGGATACGCAAAGATCTTTAGTGGCATCAATAATTCGTTTGTTAAATTCCAGGATAGGATCGGGATATTCCTTTAAAAATTCCGGTATCTTATCAATGTCCGTATCAAGGCCTACACATAAAAAGGATTTTTTTTGCTTGATCTGGTCTATTAGCTGCCTGCGCGATATCATAGGGAGGGGTTAAACATTCGGATGGCAAAAAAACTAAAAATTTAGCTTAAACGTTATAACACCGTAGATATTTTTTTAATTAATTTGATATTAAGAAATTATTGTTTAGAATTGCATCGTTTTCCTTTGAATTTTTTCTTGCACCAAAGAAACAATTTAAAACCCCACGATTTTTATTAACTAATGTTTTGAGTGGGTTTGGATGTTTATTTAATCAATGCTTCAAGATCAATTTCTTACTATAACACCCCGTGTGTAACAACGTATAAGCCAAAATGCACATGGAAGTTTTATAACCGTTTGAAAACTATTTACGATATTAAAAATCCCTTTGAACTATAATTCATATCATGTCTGATAAAATCGAATTGAACGACAAACTCGTTTCAGAGTTGCGCGAAATTGCAAAAAATTTAGGTATTGCTGAGGCCGACGAACTACGTAAAGCACAGCTAATTGCACGTATTATTGAACAACAACAATTAATTGAGGCCGCAAGGGTACAACAGAACATTGTTGAACAAAATTATGCACCTATTACAGCCGAGCCTGTAGCCGAAGAAGCCGGTGAAAAAACACGTAAGCGTACCCGCGTGTTAAAACCAAAAACTCAGCCCCGCGTTGAAGTACCCTTGGATGATACCAACAATTTTGAAGAGGAAGAGGACGACCAGAACAATGCCAGTCTTGTAAATGATACTACAACAACAGCGCCTGTAAGCGGCGAAATACCAGACAATCAACCTGGTGAATCGGCCCCAAAAGCAGAAGTACCATCTGCTGAGGTACGTCCGCAGAAATTTGACAGGCGCGCTAATGGCAACCCTAACCAGCAAAAAGCACAGGAGCCTGCTATTAACCTTGATTTTGATAACGTTATTGTTAACGAAGGTGTATTGGAGATTATGCCCGATGGTTACGGTTTCCTACGATCATCTGATTACAACTACCTTACATCTCCCGATGATATTTACGTATCGCAATCGCAAATAAAACTTTTTGGCTTAAAAACAGGTGATACCGTTCGCGGCAGCATCCGTCCGCCAAAAGAAGGTGAAAAATATTTCCCTTTGGTACGTGTGGAAGCCATTAATGGCCGTATCCCTGCCGAAGTGCGTGACCGTGTGCCTTTTGATCACTTAACACCGCTTTTCCCATCAGAAAAACTGAGCCTGTTCACCGATGCTGGTAACTATTCAACCCGCATTATGGATTTGTTCTCGCCTATTGGTAAAGGTCAGCGTGGATTAATTGTGGCGCAGCCTAAAACAGGTAAAACTATGCTATTAAAGGATGTGGCTAATGCCATTGCAAAAAACCATCCTGAAGTGTACCTTATTATATTGCTGATTGACGAACGCCCTGAAGAGGTAACCGATATGGCCCGCAGCGTACGCGCCGAAGTAGTATCATCAACATTTGATGAGCCTGCCGAGCGCCACGTAAAAATTGCCAATATTGTTTTGGAGAAAGCAAAACGTATGGTAGAGTGCGGTCATGACGTGGTGATCCTTTTGGATTCAATTACCCGCCTGGCCCGTGCTTATAATACAGTTGCACCAGCATCTGGTAAAATACTATCGGGTGGTGTTGATGCCAACGCATTACACAAACCGAAACGCTTTTTTGGCGCGGCCCGTAACATCGAGGATGGCGGTTCATTAACCATCATCGCTACTGCCCTTACAGAAACCGGCTCAAAAATGGACGAGGTTATTTTTGAAGAGTTTAAAGGTACCGGTAACATGGAGTTACAGCTGGATCGTAAACTTTCAAACAAACGTATTTTCCCTGCTATCGATATCACTGCATCAAGTACCCGCCGCGACGATCTGTTGCTTGACCGCGAAACACTGCAACGCATCTGGATATTGCGTAACCACCTGGCCGACATGAACTCGCAGGAATCAATGGAGTTTTTACAGGCACAAATAAGGGGTACCAAAACCAACGAAGAATTCCTGATTTCGATGAATTCGTAATATTTTAGTGGTAATGAAGTTATATTTAATGTAAATATTATTTGTAACTTCATTATTACTTAATAAAATCCTGATAACTTCGTAACACAAAATGAAGAGACGAGTTAGAAAACACCTGCCCAATACCATAACTTGCGCCAACCTGTTTAGCGGCTGTATAGGCATCGTGTTTGCCTTTCAGGGTAATCTGTTAATCGCTTCCTACGCCATTTTCCTTGCTGCCATTTTTGATTTTTTTGACGGCTTTGCATCCAGGGTACTCAACTCCTACTCGTTTATAGGCAAGGACCTTGATTCGCTGGCAGATATGGTAAGCTTTGGTTTTTTACCATCGGCTATATTATATGAACTGTTTTTAAAGGCCCCGCAAATTGCGCACATCAGCGAGTATTTGTGCTACCTGGCTTTTTTAATAACCGTATTTTCGGCTTTACGCCTGGCCAAATTCAATAATGATACCCGGCAGTCAGATAGCTTTATTGGTTTGCCAACACCTGCCAATGCCATATTTATAGCATCGCTGCCATTGATTATTGAACAGTACGACGTTTTGGCCCGGTTTATCTTAAACCCGTACACATTAACGGTACTTATAGTTATCATGTGTACCCTGCTGGTGTCCGAATTGCCGCTGATGTCACTTAAATTCAAGAACCGCGACTTCAATAAAAACATTTTCCGTTATTTACTGCTCATGTTTTCGGCAATACTGATTCTATTTTTTAAATTTGTGGCAGTTCCGGTGGTTATATTTATGTACATCACCTTATCTTTAATTCAAACAAGACTCACAAATGACAAAATTCCAGGCTGAAATTGACGTAATGCCAAAAAAAGAAATTCTTGACCCGCAAGGAAAAGCAGTAACCGGAAGCATGAAAAACCTCGGTTTGGCCGAAATTCAAAACGTACGTATAGGCAAACATATCACCCTTGAGCTTGAAGCCGACAGCGCCGAAACAGCACACAGCAAAGTAGACCAAGCCTGCAAAAACTTATTGGCCAACCTGATTATGGAAAGCTATACTTTTAAGGTAGTAGAAGTTTAGTTTTTGACGGAAAAGGTGGAAGGAAAAAGGTTAAAGGCGAAAGGTTTTAACAACTCTATAAAAGGCGAAAGGCTTTAACAACACTCTAAAATATAAAAAGAGGCTATCTCACAGAGAGGTAGCCTCTTTTTTTGTTCAATTTATAAGGACATAGAATGCAAAGAGGCCACCCTTTTAAGGATGGCCTCTTTTATATTTTAAGCAAAAAACCTTTTACCTTTCGCCTTTAACCTTTTACCTCCTTAAAGGCTGGCTTCTTTTTCGGCTTTAATTTGCTGCAGGGTAATCAAATTAGCATTTACTGTGGCTTTTACCTGGTTAAATTTGGCAAAAATTTCTGCCGGATTTTGGCCGCCCGCCTTACAAGCCAACTCAACTTCCTGTATGGTAGCCTGGCTTATTGGCATCCCAAAAAAACCAAGGTTGGGTTTCAGTTTATGTGATGCCTTCCCTGCCTCGGTCCAGTCGCCCGATTCAAGGGCAGTGGTTATTGCACCCAATAGTTGTGGTGTTTGTTCCAGGAACATGCCAATAGATTCAACAATAAATTCATCGCTGCCATCGGCAATTTCATATAGGAAAGAAAGATCAAAGTCTTGTTCTGGTGAAATATCTGACATATAAAGATTTATGAATATTCAAAATTATACTTTTTTTACGACCAAGTCATCAATAAGTTCACTTTTTAACTCTAAAATATTTTTTTTTATCCCCGGGTGTTCAAATTCAGGTGCCAACTCAGCCAAAGGCTCTAAAGTAAACCTCCGTTTATGCATTTCGGGGTGTGGCACCTTCAAATCAGGCTCATCAATAATGGCATCGCCATAAAACAAAATATCAATATCAATCGTCCGTGAGCCCCATTTTTCTTTGCGCCTGCGCCCCATTAACAGTTCAACCGCCAATATTTTGTTGAGTACCTGCCGCGCTGTCATTTCCGTTTGTAACCGCAGCACCTGGTTTAAATAGTCGGGCGCATCTGTTTTGCCCCATGATTGAGTTTCATAAACAGATGACGCCTGTAATACAGGCGCTACATCGGCTTCAATGCGCTCAATTGCCTCATTCAGCAGCAATTTTCTGTCGCCAAGGTTACTGCCCAAAAGTAAAAAAACATCAATCATGTTGTAACAAATATTATAGAACAGGCTCTTACCACTATACGGTATTGAATTACTAAGTTTGCATAGTTAAACAGATTTATAACATTAATGAAACAATTCTTCAAATTCGTTTTTGCCACCATGCTGGGGTTAGTATTAACAACAGTGATACTGGTTTTAATAATTGTAGGTATAATAGTTGCCGCCAGCGGTGAAAAAGAGGTAGAAGTTGAGCCCGGTTCTGTGTTACACATGGCGTTTACTACCCCGATAACCGAGCGTACACCAAACAACCCGCTTGCCGGGTTAAGCTTTTTGGGATTAAACAGCGATAAATCAACCGGTTTGAACGACATTTTGGCTAATATTAAAAAAGCAAAATCCGATAGCAACATTAAAGGCATTTTTTTAGATGAAAGCTATATGACATCGGGCCAGGCCACCACCGAAGAAATCCGCAATGCATTAATCGACTTTAAAAAATCGCACAAGTTTGTTATAGCCTACTCAGAAATTTATACCCAGGGCTTTTATTACCTGGCATCAGTTGCCGATAAAGTATACATGAACCCCAAAGGTATTTTTGAGTTTACCGGTTTCAGCCAGCAAGTTACCTTCCTGAAAGGCGCGCTTGATAAATTGGGCATCGAGGTACAAATTATTAAGGTAGGCACTTACAAAAGTGCAGTTGAGCCTTTATTCCTTACCAAAATGAGCGAGCCTAACCGGTTGCAGGTTACCTCCTATTTAGGTTCGTTGTATGATCATTTTTTAACCGGCATCAGCAAAAGCCGGGGCATTAATAAAGATTCGTTGTTTAATTATGCAAATAGCGGTCGCGTTCAATTCCCCGAAGATGCAGTAAAACTGAAGCTGATAGATGGCCTGAAATATAAGGACGAGCTTTTAGATGAACTTAGGCAGCGTACAGGCAAAGGCAAAAAAGAAGATATTGCAAGCGTTGACCTTGATGAATATACCAAAAGCAAAACAGATGTTAATAGTGACGACGATAATTCGTCAAAAAACCGCATAGCTATTGTTTATGCCAGCGGCGATATAACCGGCGGCCAGGGCGATGATAACAGCATCGGATCTGAAAGAATTTCAAAAGCTATCCGTAAAGTACGTTTAGATAATAAAGTAAAAGCCGTAGTGTTGCGGGTTAACTCGCCCGGAGGCAGCTCTTTGGCGTCTGACGTGATATGGCGCGAAGTTGCGCTTACCAAAAAAGTGAAACCCATTATTGTATCGATGGGCGATTACGCCGCATCAGGTGGCTACTATATCAGCTGTGCCGCCGATTCGATATTTGCCGAACCTAATACGATAACCGGCTCGATAGGTATTTTTGCCGTATTGCCTAACATGCAAAAACTGTTTAATGATAAGCTGGGCGTTACTTTTGATGGTGTAAAAACCGGCAAATATGCCGATCTGGGCGACGTGAGTCGGCCATTAACTCCAGAAGAAAAGGCTATATTGCAAAACAACGTGAATCATGGTTATGACGATTTTACAAAAGCCGTAGCAGCAGGTCGCGGCAAAACACAAGCTTACATCAACAGTATTGGCCAGGGCCGCGTATGGACCGGCGCACAGGCTATAAAAATTGGATTGGTTGACCGTTTGGGCAATATTAACGATGCTGTTGCTTCGGCTGCAAAAAAGGCTAAGCTTAAAAACTATAACCTGGTAAGCTACCCCGAGCAAAAAAGTTTCTTTAAACAGCTTGACAGTGATGTAACCGGCCAAATGAAAACCAAAATGATGAAATCGGAATTAGGCGATAATTACCGTGTTTACGAACAATTAAAAGGCCTTACCCAAATAATGCGCACCCCACAGGCCAGGTTGCCCTATGAAATTGTGATCAAGTAAGTTTTATGTTATATTTTGAAAGAAGAGCTGCCCGAAAGGGTGGCTTTTTTTGTTAATTTTATTGGATGTTAGCCTTTTTCAACAAAAAATCTATCAATAACAGTCACGTAAAGCACGTTTCGTTATATATTTCTGAACAGGAGGAAAAAATTATTATTGCGCCACTGTATAAAAACAACGCGGGAATTTACTACGAACAGGAAAAATGTTCTGTATTAAAATTCCCAACTGATGCAACGATTTTAGGAGACGAAGTGATAAAGAACTTCCATCTTTTTAAGGTACAAGACAAAAATCTTCGCGACCAAAAACTAAAAGATTGGCCTGCTTTTATCCACAGCAAGCTAAAAACGGTAAAAGCCTTTGAAATGCTCTATTTTAAAATAAGGATCGATGGCGTAAACGCAGGTAATATTTTCATAAATATTGAGGGTGAAACAATTGCAGATAATGATATGATCATTAAATCCTCACGACCAGTAACTGCAGATACCAAAGCTATTGGCGAACGGATTATGAGGGTTTATAAGGTGTGTATCACCGGGATAATATAAATAACTTAATCACACAAAAACCACCATATGAAAGATAAACATCTTCATATGGTGGTTAAAAAGCTGATAAACGGGGATGATTTAATCCTGGATATGCAATGCCTCTTTCAATTCATTATAGTTTTTCAATTTAACAGCAGCTATGTGTACCCCGCCAGGTATAATTACATACCTGTAACTGTGGGCGTTTGAAATATTAGTGTACACATTGTTATTGTTTTTCATGCTGATTTGTACATTACCCAGGGTATAAAGGCCCGACCAGATATCAATTTCGGGGGTGGTGCCGCTTAAGTAGTTAACTACAACCGGCAATGGTGACACCTGGTCTGTTGGCCAGATCACAGGATTGTAGCCATTCAATTTGCCATAAACCACCACAACACCTTTATCTAATATATCTTGTGTTATTTTAGGTTCGGCTACGTCGAATGTAAAGGTACTTGAACCAAAAATCGTTGTTTTTACATACGACGATGGTGTAAACCAATCAGAGTAAATAACGTTTGCAGTACCGGGATCGCCTTTAGGGCCTTTTAGGTTGATAGGCGCAGGCCATGTGCCGCCAATTTTTGGCCCGTAAAATAAATAGGTGGCAGTGTTCAAATAATAGTCGCCATTGGCACCCACAGCTGCACTTGGTGCAACATTGCCGCTTTTAATGGTTGAACCGGCGGCCCCGGCCGCACCTGCCGCACCAGTTGCGCCTGTTGCACCCTTTAAACTAAAAGGCGAACCCCAACCGGCAGCGGTTTTGGGGCCATAAAAGCCGCTGGTTGCGATATTAACATAAAAATCGCCATTGATACCAAGTGTTGTGGCCGGGGCCGTTGTGCCCGAGTAAATTTTAGTTCCATCGGCGCCTGTTGCGCCAACTGCTCCGGCAGCACCTGTTGTACCTTGTGAACCGGCAGGCCCTGCAGGGCCTACTGCTCCGTCTTTACCGCAAGAAGTTATTGCCAATACAACAACCGCCAGTAACTGTAATAAATAGATCTTTTTCATGTGGATAGATTTTAGAGATTTTTAATAAATAAATTTTAGCTGATTGAAACAAAATTTCTTTATTGTTTAATCACGGGCTAAAGTCGGCAGACGCCGAAAAAAATCTATCAGGGGATTCACGTAAACGCAAACGTGTTATTACCTGTTTTGTATCGCGTATAAATGCCTGCCTTTTTAGGTAGAATTACCAAAAGACATTTTGGGCAAAAAAAGGTTCTATGACGGTTTGTGTGGGTAATACAGACGCTATTGCTGATTAGTTTCTAAAGATATATTTTGTTGACACATCGGGGCTTGTTTCAACACGAATAGAGGCGTAGCCTCGGCCAATCTTGTAGCCACGGGTTTTAACCCATGGAAAAAAACGAAGAAAACGATTGAGAACCGTAGGTTCGGCACATATTATCAACGCGTATATATCGCTTGAACAAATTGAAAATACCTGGATTTACACCCCAATATGTGCCGTGCCGATGGCACTCTTGTTGTCCTTTGACCAATCATCCACGGGTTGAAACCCGTGGCTACAATATGTACCGGGCCGATGGCCCTTAAGAAGAGAGTTATGTGGAAGCTAATTGAAATCGAACAACCCATACAAAACGTCATAGAGCCCCCAAAAACACTATTGGCAATAGTTGTATACTGGAAGTATTCTTAAATGTAGAGTTGTGGCTTAAACCTCCTGGCCAACAGGCCTGTAGCTAAATCGGGATCAATATCAGCTATAATCACGCCAATTTTACCGTAGGTTTCGTGAGCTATGCATGTGCCATCCGGCGCAATTATACAGCTGGCCGAATCCGGGTACTTAAACGCGTAGTTCGAACTGGCAAAATATATCGTATTTTCCATCGCCCTTAGCATAATGGCCTTTTCATAGTAGGGATTATCCTTGCTGCCCCACTCGGTAAGCTCGACTCCCTGCACATTGCTGCCTGTACAATGCGGATGAAATACAATTTTAGCATCATTGCGGGCCGCCCACCGTACAGATTCGGGGTAACGGAAACCTTCATGACATATGGTGATACCAAATTTAACACCATTTACTTCAAAAATATGGCGTTCGGTTCCGGGAATCCAGATACTATCTTCGGATGGATCTAACTGATTTTTGGTTTGATAGCCTAAAACTTCGCCTGTTTTTGATATGACATGGGCTATGTTTAAAACTCCGCCAATGGTATACCAATCCATGGGCATAATAATAGCTATTGAATTTGTTGCCGCCATGGCACATACTTCTTCTAAAGCCAAACGCATTTTTTCGGGCGAACTTGTTTCTACCCCAAATTCTTCAGCAGGGTAACCCGGGAGATAGGATTCGGGGAAACAGATGATCTCTGCCTGTTGATTTGCAGCTTCCTGGATCAAAAATTCGGCCTGTTGCAAGCCCTCTTTAATAGATGCCGGCATTGGTGGCGAAGCTATGGCGATTTTCATTTTTCTAAATTATACCTAAAATTAGCAAATCTATTAAAGTGTACCATATGCGGTGTGCCTATCCCCTTTTTAAATAAACATTCGGTACATTATTTGGCAAGTAATCAATCCCGTAAGCATGTTTCAATAACAAACTTACTGTTTCCATTACAGTCGCTTCTTTACGGTGAACCTGGGGTAACGAGCCCATCATGGCGTAACTTACCGGGTTAACAGCTGGCATCAAGGTTTCCCATTCGTACCCTTTACCCCAAATAAGCCCTTTAACGGTGATTGATAAATCGGCACCTTTTTGCAGCAGGAAGTGGAGCATATCAACAGAGCTATTGCCATTTTGATTTACTGTATGGAATATTGGTGTATGGCCGCCAAAACCGTATTCGTCAAGGGCAGCTTTGGCATTAACATCGGCGCCGTATTGCACCAGTACTTCGGCACAGGCAAGGCTATTATATTCGGCGCAGTAATGCATCAAAGTTGCGCCGGTAAGCGGCGTATAGGTATTATTGTGTAAAGCGTATGCTTTGATAGTTATTTGTGGATCGTTAACAATACACGATTTTAACTCTCCGGCATCATGCGCCAGCACGGCCAAAAGCGCCTGATCTTCAAACTCCAAACCGGCATCAATAAACGCCCGGATACAATCTTTAAATTGGGGGCTTCGGTAATACATCTCGACCATGGTGGTAAAAAGCGGCACGCCACCATGAACTTCGTTTGGACTTCCTCCATCGCCGAAATATTGTTTAATTCCTTCAACGGAATGTACTTCGGTGGCGTAAAGGATTTGATTGTAATCGGGCATAATTCGTTGGCTTTAATGTTTACAATAACAATTTATCCCTACCATCTTTTATAAAATCATCAAGCCATACAACAGTAGATAGTATATTAACTTCCGTTGCGGCCTGAACAAGCGGAACAAATTTTTCAGGTATCCAGGCATACAATATTCGGCCCATATTATTCCTGGCCACATAAAACCAGGTATCAATGGGCGGGCAGTCCTGTTCATCTATTATACCAAGTGATTCATCCTCTGAAAATCCGTCAACTATTACGCAATCCACCTCGACAACTACTATTTTACCGTGATATTCTACATTTGAATTCAACAGGTTAACGGTTTGCTCTTTGTGCGTCAATTGCAGTTGAAACAGCTTATCATAAATCATTTCATTGCCGGCTTTGTTAGGATCTATGCTCCAAATCACCCTTGTCTCTTCTTCAGCACTACCAAAGAATCTTACTCTTCTAAAGGAAAAGATAGCTTTGCCATCAATTAGCGGGTTGATGCTCCTTAATATCTCACCAGCCGGTTTTCCTTCGGTGTTGAGTTGCATATCACAATAAACCTGTGTAAGCAAAAGGTTCTTCTGAAATTCTTCCTGGTTTATGTTGATCATGGTTTTGATAACTTTAGCAACTTAGTATCAAATTTACGAAGTTTTAAAAACTTCATAAGTTTCGTTTTGATATTGTTCATTCTAAAAATCCAATTCAGAAATAACCCTATTTTAACTTTCAATCATCTGCACATTTAAAATCTGAAATCTGCACATATACAAAACAAACCACCCCACAACACTGTCTTTACAATGGCTTTTTGTATTTTTGCCGCTCAATTTAATGATGGAAAATAAACCCATAGCCCGCAAACTTCGGTTACTATCGCAACTCATGGAACTGCATGAGGTTAATCCGTTTAAAATTAAGTCGATAGCTAATGCTGCCTTTAAAGTTGATAAACTCCCCTTCCCTATTGCCGGTAAAACACTGGCCGAACTGGAAAAGGTTGACGGCATTGGCAAAAGCATAGCCGGCAAAATCATCGAGCTTTTTGAAACCGGTACCATGGCCGAAATGGAAGAAATGCTTGCCCAAACCCCCGAGGGCGTGGTAGAGATGATGCACATTAAAGGCATCGGCCCCAAAAAAGTTGCTATTATATGGAAGGAGCTGGGGATTGAAAACACGGGGGAACTTTTTTACGCTTGTAACGAAAACCGCCTGATTGAGGCCAAAGGCTTCGGGCTGAAAACACAGGAAGAGATCCGTAAGGCTATTGAATTCAGGATGGCAAGTAATGGCAAATTTCTGTTTGCCCAGGTTGAAAAGGAAGCAAACGAGTTGATGGACATGGTAAAATCTGTTTTCCCGGGCGCGCTAAAGCATTTCGCCGGTGAATTCAGGAGGCTAAATGATATCATTACCGAAATTGTGATAGTAATTGGCAGTATTGACCAGCAAATTGCCTATGATGCTTTTTTAGCATCGGAAATATTACAAAATGTGGCCCAGAACGAAAATCATATTTCGGGCGAGTTGAAGAACGGTTTGCTGGTTGATATTGTTTGTGTGGAAAAAGGTGATTATTATTTAGAACTTTTTAAAAATACCGGCACTGATGATCATGTACAGGCCGTTTTAGACCGTATTAATACCCCGCTTCAACAGCCCGAGACTGAAGAACTCATATACACCAAAGCAGGCCTGGCCTGGATGCAGCCCGAACTGCGTGAAGGCACCATGTTTATTGAAAAGGCCGAAACAAACACGCTGCCAATCCTCATAAACTGGCACGATTTAAAAGGCAGCCTGCATAACCACAGTACCTGGAGCGATGGCGTAAATACAGTAGAAGAAATGGCCCTATACTGCCGCGATACCCTAAAACTGGAATACCTGGGTATGTGCGACCACAGTAAAAGTGCCTTTTATGCCAAGGGACTGACCATTGAACGCGTGCTGCAACAACAGGAAGAAATTGACCACCTGAACAAAAAGCTGGATGGCTTTCATATATTTAAAGGTATTGAATCGGACATTTTGTACGATGGTGCATTGGATTACCCGGATGAGATATTAAAAAAATTCGATTTCATTGTGGCGTCGGTACATTCTATATTAAAAATGGACGAGGCCAAAGCTACATCAAGGCTAATAACCGCCATTGAAAACCCTTACACCACCATACTGGGCCACCCAACAGGCCGATTGCTGTTAAGCCGTAAAGGTTACCCTATTGATTATAAAAAGGTAATTGACGCCTGTGCCGCCAACAATGTGATAATTGAAATAAATGCGAATCCGCTACGGCTTGACCTTGACTGGCGCTGGCACCAATACGCGCTTGAAAAAGGCGTTATGCTATCCATCAATCCGGATGCCCACCGCCTGGAAGGCCACCTGGATATGCATTACGGTATTTTAGCAGCCCGTAAAGGTGGCTTGTATAAGGAAATGTGCCTAAACGCGTTATCATTACCAGAAATTACCAAGGTATTTGAAAAGAAGAGAGGTGGAAGGTAAAAGGTAAAAGGTGAAGGGTGAAAGGTAAAAGGTAAAAGGTAAAACGCCAATTGACAACGCAGCCAAATACCTAATGACAGCGCAGCGAATGACTAATGACAGCGCAGCGAAATGACCAATGACAGCGAAGCGAAATGACTAATGACAGCGTAGCGAAATGCCTAATGACAGCGTAGCGAAATGACCAATGACAGCGTAGCGAAATGACCAATGACAGCGTAGCGAAATGCCTAATGACAGCGAAGCGAATGACAAATGACAGCGAAGCGAAATGACTAATGAACTAATGAACCAGTGAACTAATGAACTTAAAGGATAAAGTACACGCTATACAATCATCAGGTGCAAAACCCAAAATACTTGTTATAGGAGATTTGATGGTTGACCATTATATAATAGGCGGTGCCACAAGGCTTTCACCAGAAGCCCCGGTGCCCATTGTAAATGTTAAAAAAGAAACCTATACCCTTGGCGGAGCCGGCAATGTGGTACAAAATCTGGTATCCCTTGGTGCGGGCGTTTCTGTGGCAGGTGTAATTGGTGATGATGCGGCAGCCACACAGGTATTTGATATCCTGGCTAACGAAGGCGTACAAACCCTTAGTATTATCAAGGATAGCAACCGCCCTACTACGGTAAAAACCAGGGTATTAGCGGGCAGTCACCAGTTGGTGAGGGTGGATAGGGAAGTAACGGATACCGTTTCTGCAGCTATTGAAGATGAACTGATTGGCAAATTAGGCGAATATATTGAACAGGCCGATATGGTGATATTGTCTGATTACAACAAAGGCCTTTTTTCACCATCATTAACTCAGCGGGTTATCATCGAGGCCACCAAATACGGCAAAAAAGTAGTAATTGACCCCAAGGGGCTCAATTACGAAAAGTATAAAGGGGCATTTATTATCAAACCAAACCGCAAGGAACTGGCGGAAGCAGCTAAAGTAGAAAAAATCAATTCTATTGAAAGCCTGCAAGAAGCGTCAAAAGTTATTTTTGGGCAAACGGGCTCTGAATACATCGTGGTTACACTATCGGAAGAAGGTATGGTGATACTAAGTGAACTAACCTACAAATCATTACCGGTAAAAGCTACCGAAGTGTTTGACGTGACCGGTGCCGGTGATACCGTTTTAGCAACCATGGCCTATTTTATTGCCTCCGGGCTATCTGTTGAAGAAGCGTGTGAATTAGCAAACCATGCAGCAGCAATAGTGATACGCCATGTTGGAAGTGCCACAACAACCATCGACGAGATTATTAAAGACATGGAAAGAAGCTGAAAGCCGAAGGCTTAAAACAGAAAGACTTTTTAAGAATAAACTACCTCAAAACAGGTAACACAACCTCAAAACTTTAAAATGATTTTAAAAGAACTCATAGATCATCAAAACACGATAAAATTGGTTATCGATACACTGCAAGGCGATATTGAAACAGCCTGTGAGATGATTACCACTACTATAAAAAACGGCAATAAAGTTTTATTTGCGGGCAATGGCGGCAGCGCGGCAGATGCGCAGCACCTTGCAGCCGAATTAACCGGCCGTTTTGTAAAGGAACGGAAAGCATTACCAGGAATAGCTTTAACAGTTGATACATCGGCAATGACTGCCATTGCCAATGATTACCATTACGATAGGGTATTTGCACGCCAGGTTGAGGCCTTTGCCAAACCCGGCGATTTGTTTATAGGGATATCTACCAGCGGCAACAGCCAGGGGATTTTAAATGCCTTTGAAACGGCTGCTCAATATGGCTGCAAAACTTTAGGATTATCTGGCCGGGATGGCGGTAAAATGAACGGGGCTTGCGATTTAAACATTGTGGTACCATCCAACACTACTGCCCGCATCCAGGAAATGCATATCCTGATTGGCCATATTATGTGCCAGGCAGTTGATAACTTGTTTGATTAAAAAATGTAGGGAAGCATATTTGCGTCTTCTGCCAAACATTCATATTTGCATGCGGCGACACAAATAGGTGTCTGTATACCAAAATAAGATAATGAGAATCGACCTCGAAAAAACACTTACGGGAAAAATTAATGATTTGCCATCGCTTAAAAGCCTTGTACAAAGCTGGCAAAGTGAAGGACAAAAGGTAGTATTTACCAATGGCGTGTTTGATTTGCTGCATATTGGCCACATTACCTACCTGGCCAAAGCTGCCGAACTGGGCGATAAATTGATTATCGGGCTTAATGCCGATAGCTCAGTTAGGCGTATCAAGGGCGAAAGCAGGCCGGTTAACGACCAAAACAGCCGCGCAGCAATATTAGCGGCATTGTTTTTTGTAGATGGCATAGTTGTGTTTGAGGAAGATACACCGCTAAATTTAATCAGCAACCTGCTACCCGACTATTTGGTAAAAGGCGCCGATTATTCGGTAGAGAATATAGTTGGGGCCAAAGAGGTGATAGCCAACGGCGGCGAGGTTAAAACCATCAATTTTGTAGAAGGCTATTCCTCAACGTCGATAATCAACAAAATCAGGAATCAAATTTCCTGATACGGCAGCAACATGAAGATACTGGTAATCCGCTTTAGTTCGATGGGTGATATTATATATACAACGCCCGTTGTACGTTGTATTAAAAAGCAGGTGCCCAATGCCGAAGTACATTTTTTAACCAAACCGGCGTTTAAGTATATTTATGACAATAACCCTTATGTTGATAAATTACTGCTGCTAAAACCCTCGCTTTCAGATACGATTAACGAGATTAAGGCCGAAAAATACGATCACATCGTAGATTTGCACAACAACCTGCGCACCACTATTATTAAGTTGCGCACGCGCGTAAAATCCACCACCTATAAAAAACAACCTATAAGGAAATGGCTTAGCTTAAAGTTTAAACTAAAGCTTATTGCCCCTACCCACCTGGTCGACAGGTACCTGGAAGCCGCAAAACCCCTGGGCGTTACCAACGACGGAAGGCCGATTGACTACTATATAAAAGCCGAGCATCAGCTAAGCAAACTACTTCCTCCCACTCATCAAAACAGCTATGTCGCCTTTGTAATAGGCGCCACGCATTTCACCAAACGGATGCCGAATGAAAAAATCATCAGTATTTGCAGCCAGCTTAAATTGCCGGTTGTGCTATTGGGCGGTAACGACGTTAAAGCTAATGGCGATATCGTCGCCACTGCCATCGGTACTCATATTTATAATGCCTGCGGGTTAACCTCGCTGGACGAATCGGTTTACCTGGTATCCGAAGCCGAAAGCATCATTGGTTTTGATACCGGCCTTACCCACATTGCCGAAGCTTTTAACAAACCCATCGTATCAGTTTGGGGCGGTACCGTACCCGAGTTGCTTGGCGTACAACCCTATATGGTTAAGGATGTGCTGGTTGCCGGCATCGACCTGGATTGCCGCCCATGTTCAAAATTCGGGTTAGAGAAATGCCCGCTCGGGCATTTTAAATGCATGAATGACATGCCTGAGGATGGCATCGTCGGCTTTTTAAACGCTAATACATAATTACTACCTGCTGTTATATTAGCGTCTCATCGCCCGTAAGGTTTAGTATTATCTTATTCAAAACCTTATCTATGAAAAGAACGCTTATCTTCCTGTTATTATCTGGTTTATCATTAAGTTCCTTTGCCCAATCTGCATCATTTGGCATTAAAGGCAGTGTCAATTTTGCAACATTAACCAACACCTATAATTACACAACCGTTAACGCGTCGACAGGTTCAATTACAACTTTCGCTATCGGCGGCTTCGCCGATTTTAAATTGGGCAACTGGTCTGTACAGCCCGGCGCATACTTTACCGGCCGGGGTGGCAAAGAGGCACAGGCCATCTCCGGCTACGACCTGATTGGCAACTACAGCATCAAACGTAATATTTATTATGCCCAGGTTCCGGTCCATGTGCTTTACCATGTACCGGTTGTTATTGGCGACATTTTTTTTGGGGCAGGCCCCTATCTGTCAATTGGTGTTGGCGGCAAAATACAAGGCAGTTCAAAATACATTAATGAGGGCAATCCAAATGGCCAGGCCCAAACTACCTATATTAACCACAATATTAAGTTTGGTAATAATGATGGTGACGATCTTAAACCATTCGATAATGGAGCCAGTTTTTTGGTGGGCGTCCATTTGAAAAGTGGTGTTTTATTTAGCGCTAATTATGATTTAGGCATACCAGATATTGCCCCTGCCGGCCAGGAAATAAAGTTACATAACCGGGCGTTGCAGCTATCAGTGGGTTTAACATTTTAAGTTAATCATAGTAACCAGATACCCAGTCCCGCGTTTACATCACGCTGTTTTTAATTGATAGATTTCATACATTTGGTAATATAAATAACCCAATATTGCCTGATGAAAAAACTTATACTTTTACTTTTTGTAACAACTTCATCAATAACAGTATTTGCGCAACTGCCATCAATTGGCATTAAGGGCGGTGTAAATTTTGCAACCATGCAGGCATCGGGCACACAGGCCAATGTAGTTGCCGGCACCAACACAATAGCCAACAGCGGCACGGTAACATCTTTTAACTTCGGCGTTTTTGTTGATGTTAAACTTGGGCATTTTTCATTACAGCCGGCTGTTAATTTTACCGGCAAAGGCGGCACATTCAATGGTTTTACCGGTACACTTCCAAATGGATCTGTAAGCCAGGTTAGCACAAAGTACAATTTATATTATGTACAGGTCCCCGTTAATATAGTTTATCATGCACCTTTTGTGGTAGGCGAATTTTACGTTGGCGCAGGCCCTTTTGTGGGCATGGGGATTTATGGACGCAAAAATCTATCGGCCGATAACAATAATAATGGTACGCATACCGCCATTTCCAGCAGCGATAAAATCACGTTTGGCGATAACGGTGATATCCGCTCTGACGAGTATGGTGCAGGCGCCATCGCGGGCATCAAACTGAAAGGCGGCCTGCTCTTCAACCTCAATTACGATCTGGGCCTATCAAACATTGCGCCAGACCAGGCTGGCAACAAGTTCAAAAATCATGTTTTTGGAGCTTCAGTAGGCTTTGTTTTTTAACATTTCTCCTGCAAAACAACAAACAAAAAGCAACGTTAATACTTAATAAACTAAACTTAAAATCCCCGGAAAATCCGTTTTGTTATGAAAAAATTGCTGCTCATCCGCCATGCTAAAGCCACACATGAAAGTGGCTACGCTGATTTTGACCGACCATTAAAGCAGGCGGGCAAAGAGGATGCCGTGCTTATGGCATCGATACTGAAAGGGCAATCCATTATCCCACAAATAATAGTGACCAGCCCGGCGTTGCGTACGCAAACCACAGCCGATATTTTTACCGCACAAATGCAGCTACCCAACGCCGGCACCGATAAAAGAATTTACGAAGCCAACGAATACACCTGGGTAAAAGTGATTAACGGCTTGCCAAATGAATATGATTTTGTTGGCGTTGTAGGCCATAACCCCGGCATCAGCCAGGTGTTATATTACCTTACCGGCCAGTACCGCGATTTACCAACCTGCGCCGTTGCCCTCATTACTTTTGATAATGACACCTGGGAATCCATCAGCGGCGAAGATGGCCACTTAACTTTTTTTGATTCACCGAAGGGGTGATCCGAGTGCATGTTCGGGGAGCGGGTTACAGGATTTCGGGGAGAACGTACCCAAACGCTTCTCATGAAAATGAGGTGTGGCTTTGTTTAGTAATAAAGCTATGTGCATATTTGGGCCACAGCAATAAGGCGGAAACATCTGCTTGTAATTTCCATAAATTGCCATCATGAAAAAGACAAAACTTTCTGAATCAGATTTGCCGGCCCCCTCAATAGCCGGGCTTGAGCAGGAAAGAAGGATCTTGTTGGAACTGGGAAATGATATTACCCGGGTTCGGGACAAGAATGATCTTATAGTGCTTTTTAAAAAAAGGATCAAAGGGTTATTTTATTTTACTCATACGATTGTTACCCTGATTGACAACAAGGACGAAACATATGTCCCTTTTCTGCTTGACAATGATGGGTCTCCGATCCGGTCGCATCCAAGATACCAGGAAATGGTTAAGTCTCATTTTTCACTGAACGAACCCTTCATCCAGACGGTATTGCAGGCAGAAGAACCTGTATCTTTTCTGCTGGAAGATATAATGGACAAGCCGCGAAGCCCCGCTTTTCTCCGCGTTAATTACGATGAAGGCGTAAGAGAAATTTTAATGACGCGGCTTATGAAAGAAGGAAAGCCTATGGGCTTTATTCATATTTACTCAGATAAACCCGGCAGTTTTAACAGCGAATTCAGGAGCATTATTAAAGGAATTATACCCCAGTTGTCGAGCGCCGTATCTAATATTATCAAAAATGAGGAACTGCTTGACAAGGAAAAAGAAAAATCATTCCTTCTTGACTTTAGCAGCGATATTGTAACCGTAAGGACGAAGGAAGAGCTTGCCCGCGCCGTCCGCACCGCATTAGGCAAGTTAAATCCGCCGGGGGGCTTTGTCATTCGCCGGATCAATGAAGACCAGACGACAATGAGCCCCTATGTGTACGATCTTCAAAAGGCACAAGATCCCAAAATAGTGAATGCGCTTGAGCAAGCCAGGTACCCCGTTAATGACGGACTTCAAAACCGTGTATTAAATAGCCCAATCCCTTTGTTATTTAACATAGACAGGGAAATACAACGCGGAATTACCTCTGCTTATTTACAATATTGGAAAGAGATGGGGTTTAAGGACATTGTAGGTATCCGGTTGCGTAACGGTGAAACGAACCTTGGCATGTTGTTCCTCGACATTGGGGAAATCAATGTTCAGTTGTTGCAAGGTATTTGCGCACAAATATCCATAGCTATGGCTAATATTCTGGCTCATGAGCAAATCAATAAAAAACAGGAAGAGCAGGCCTTTTTGCTGAATTTCAGTAATGATATTACACAGTCAAGAACGAAGCTTGATCTGCAGAATGCTATTTTCAGGGTGTTGGATAAAACAATGCAAACAAAACTTGCCATGTTGCGGGTGATTGACGATGACGGCTTTCACCTCACCCCATTTATGTTTGACAGTACGTTGTTTGGCAAAGCCCAAACCGACTACGATAAAAGCCTGGCTAACCGGGTCACCATTGAAGAAACCTACACGGCGCAGGTGCTTGCAAGTGAGGATGGACTGGTGTTTAATGTGGAAGAAGAATTAAAAACCGGTAATACATACGCAAAGCTGTGGAAAACAACCGGACTAAGAAATATGTACGCCCTGCCATTACGTGTGGGCGACAAAAACATAGGCACCATCTGGCTGCTGGCAAACCGGCTGAGCCCATTGCTGCTGAAAGGGATATGTGCCCAAATAGCTGTTGCTGTTGCCAATATACAGGCTAACGAAAAATTGCTGGCCTACAAAAGGCAGCTGGAAGTAGAAAATGATTATCTGAAAGAACAAATCAAAACTATTTACAACTTCTCGGAAATAATTGGCAGTGGCGACCAGATGCAAAAAGTATATCGCTTGATGTCATTGGTGGCCGATTCCAATACTACTGTGATGGTATCGGGCGAAACAGGAACAGGAAAGGAGTTGATTGGAAGAGCCATTCACAACGCATCGCCGCGCCGCGATAAGCTGATGGTAAAGGTCAATTGCGCCGCGTTACCGGCAAATCTTATTGAGAGCGAATTGTTTGGTCATGAAAAGGGCGCCTTTACCGGGGCCATTGACCGGCGCATAGGTAAATTTGAGCTGGCCAATAACAGTACGCTGTTCCTTGATGAAATTGGCGAACTGCCGCTTGAAGCGCAGGCTAAATTGCTGCGTGTAATACAAGAACGTGAACTGGAACGAATTGGGGGTAAACAAACCATAAAGATAGATGTAAGGCTGATTGCCGCAACCAACCGCAACCTGGAAGAAGAAGTAAAGGCCGGCCGTTTTCGCTCAGATCTGTATTTTCGGCTAAATGTATTTCCTATCAACCTGCCCCCTCTTCGTGACAGATCGGAGGATATTGAAGCCCTTACCCATTTTTTTGTACAGAAGCACAGCAGAAATACCGGCCGCAAGATCAGGAAAATTGCACCAAAAGTAATACAGCAGTTACGCAGCTACACCTGGCCGGGCAATGTACGCGAATTGGAGCATTTACTGGAACGCAGCATATTATTAACAACCGACGGCATATTGCAAGATGTATATATCCCCAGGAATATGGATACAGAAAAACAAGACGAGGTGTACCTCTTAAGCAGGTCGCTGGAGGAAGTTGAACGTAGTCATATTATTGAAGCATTGAAACGATGTGCCGGCAAAATTTCGGGTGCTGGCGGCGCTGCCGAAATTTTGAAAATCCCCGGCAATACTTTACACTCCAAAATGAAAAAGTTAGGCATCAGCAAGAGCGATTATTTTGCCTGATAAATGCTTAAGGGTTGTTTAAAAATAAAAAAACAGGCCGTCATTGCGAGGTACGAAGCAATCCCCGACATGCTAAGTCCCACATAGTTCGTGATTGCTTCGTACCTCGCAATGACGGTAGTTTTGGACATCAGTTTAACTATATTTCGTGGCACGGCATCCCCTTTTTTTTCAGGATCATCCTGATGGTTACTCGCATTGACGCGTGGATATGTAGTTCATTGGAGGTATAAAACATTAATAAATCAAAATTAAACACCTTCTTAGAATTCCCGAATTTCTTCCCTTTATATAGTGAGGATGGTCGTGATTTCACTGAATATAGTGAAAAATATAATGGCTTAAATTAGTAATGTTGTTGATTATCAATGATTTGAATTGTTTGGCATTGGCTTTGCCTTTTGGATAACAAATCATTAAAAAAACAACATTATGAAAATCGTAGTCATTGGAGGCACTGGCCTCATCGGATCCAAAGTAGTAACAAAACTTCGCCAACAGGGGCACCAGGTTATAGCTGCCTCTCCGGACACAGGTATCAACACCATTACAGGAGCAGGACTGGCCGAGGCCATGAACAATACCGATGTTGTTGTAGACCTGGCAAATTCTCCGTCTTTTGAAGACAAAGCTGTTCTTGAATTCTTTCAGACTGCCGGCCGCAATTTACTGGCTGCAGAAATCAATGCCGGTGTAAAGCATCATGTGGCGCTTTCCATTGTTGGGGTCGACATTATGCAAAACATTGGTTACATGCGGGCCAAAAAAGCACAGGAAGACCTTATCAAGCAATCGGGAGTGCCTTATACTATTATCCGGAGCACCCAGTTTTTAGAGTTCCTGGCAGGTATCGCCAACCAGGCTACTAACGGGAACGAAGTGCATCTTTCCGATGTGCTGTTCCAACCTATTGCTGCAGAAGATGTAGCCTCCTTTGTAGCTAAATACGCCCTGGCGGCCCCTATTAATGGCGAAACGGAAATAGCCGGTCCCGAACGCTTTGCCTTGTATGAAATAGTGGCCCGGTATCTGCAGTATACAAAAGATCCACGCCAGGTGTTATCTGACGGCAAACCATCGTACTTCGGCGGAGAAATTACCCATGCAGCATTGGTACCGGCCGGGCAGGCAGAGCTGGGAGCCATTAACTTTGAAAAATGGTGGAGTTACCAGCTGCAAAAGGCCTGATGGTAGCGATCTGCCGCCTGTTGAAACGAAGATGACGGGTGGCAGCTTGCCGAGGCGGTTGTAACGGGAATGCACTTTCCACCAGTTCGTGCACCAGGATATCCCTACGCCGGCGTATTATCCTTACGAAAACCGGTCAACAACACGGCAAGTCAGCAGGTAGCAGATCGAACGCTCACCGATTTTTTTTGACAATAAATTGTCCAGCTGGTCCGGGTGAACGGACCGGCTGTTACCGAAAGAAAAACAAATTATTCATTAACCATGTAAACGCCATGAATCCCTTCTTTTTATATCTAGTTGGTGAAAATCTGAAAGATCAATCAGATAAACACACCATAGCTATTAACGAGCCTCCGTACAGTATGAACGAAGGCGGCGAGTTTTTAGACGATGCTATCCGCATGAAAGATATGCCATTAATCTACAGCGAAGAACGCATTGCCGCCGGTAACCCGATAAACTTATTTTAACGGTTAGACAAATATTCAACCCCATTATTCATAAAAAATTGAGCCATGAAAGTTTATAATATCGAAATCAAAAACGTACTTCCCATATTAACGGATCTGGCCGATTCTATCAGGAGCTTTAATGATTCTCAAAATATTTACCTGAGCCGGACATATGATAGCAGCACACCTGAGCAGGGAACCCTTAAAAAGGCATTTGGAATTAAAGAGGCCAAACTGCCCGAATTTTTAACCAATTTAGGTGTCCGTAGTCTAACTTTAAGTTCTCCGCACGCCGAAGATGCGCTTTCCAAATGTGCCTTTGATGTTGAGGAGGGCGGTAACAGAAGCAACAGATGGTCTGAAATTAAAAGCGAAAAACTAATTGCTGATCTTTCAGACCTGTTTCAGGCTTGTCGCACTATCGCGTTTGACGACTGGGCAAATGTGGCAAACTCTTCGGATTTATGGGATGGTTTGCTTTCAGATGTTATTCGGCCTTTACAGAAAACGGATTTAGAGTTTATTTTTTATCTTGGAGATCCTGCTAAAAAGTTATTCTTCCAGGTGGATGAGATCCTCGACATTATAAGTGCATTTTCAAAACATGGCCGGGTGACATTTTGCCTGGACGAAAGTGAGGCTGTTAAATTATGGATGGTTTTGAATGGCGAACGCCCAGACTATAATACATTAAACGCTTTTGCACTAAGCGATTTAAAAAGGAAATACTTTTCCATATTTAAGACGATGACGGTGAACCAGTTGTTAATTTATTCTGCAAATGATGCCCTGGTATATTCCGAAGATCAGCAATTTGTATTAACACGAAAGGTAGTAGATTATAATATTGAGATTGCAAAGGATGCAAGAGACAATTTCATTGCCGGTTTTACCGTAGGTTTAATATTGCAGCTCGACATCAGGTATTGCATTGCTTTGGGATTAATTGTTTTTGGCTCACGTGGAGAAAACAATTCGGGCCCTGATAAAGATGACCTGCTTGCCTACATTGAAAAGTGGATTATCGATCTTAATAAGGAGGATGCTATAAGTCTTTATCAATAACAACCGGCAATGCATATTTATATAACAGAGGATTTATAAGCCGGTTATGGTTTGCACTATAACCGGCTTTGCGTTGGGGGGATGTAAATTTCCCGATGCCTCAAGGGTTCCGTAATATCTTCTCCATCTTCCGTCCCTTCGCCAGCTCATCTACCAACTTATCTAAGTATCTAACCTGCTGTGTCAAAGGGTTCTCGATTTCCTCTACACGATACCCACAGATTACTCCCGTAATAAGGTGTGCATTGGGATTTAGCGAAGCCACCTGAAAGAAGGTTTCAAAAGTTGATTTTTGTTCAATCAACTCTTTTAATTTCTCGTCATTAAAACCTGTCAGCCATGCAACTACCTGATGTAATTCTTCCTTTGTTCTACCTTTCTTCTCCACTTTTACCAGATACAAAGGGTAAACCGAGGCAAAAGTCATTTTTGCAATACGCTCATTGTGTATATCGATCTTGTTCATATCTTATATAAAGCGACTGATTTTCTTTATACCAAAAATATCCACAAAAACATTCATGACCAATACCCAAACCTCAAAATTCTCACCCGAACCCCGCAACCGGCAACACGTACCCCATCAATTCACCCGATAAGTTTTCCCCGGCAAACTACGGATATAGCCCTGCATTTCCATGTTGAGCAGGTTCATGGCCAGCGAGCTCATGGGCATGTTGGCCTTTATGGTAAGTTCGTCAATAGCCAACGGGGCTTTATGTTGTTGTAAAATATCAAATATCAGGCTCTCGTCTTTGGTTAAATCCAGCGCCAGCATAAACTGTTCGGTGGGTTTCAGGTTTTCGTCTTTTTCCCAGCCAAGGCTAAAGGCCAGGTCGGCCATGCAGGTAAGCAGTGCTGCTTTATTGTTGCGGATCAGAAAGTTACACCCTTCCGAATACACATCATCCAGCCTGCCGGGGAATGCGAACACGTCCCGGTTGTAGGAGTTGGCAATTTCGGCGGTTATAAGTGCGCCGCCCTTAAGGCCTGCTTCAATCACAACCGTGGCATCGGCCATGCCGGCAACAATCCGGTTTCGTTGGGGGAAGTTTTCCCTGTCGGGGATGGTGCCGGACGGGTATTCGGTAAGTAAGCCACCGTTTTCCAGCATTTTTTCGGCAGTCGCCCGGTTTTGGCTGGGGTACATCCTATCGAGGCCGTGGCCCAGCACCCCTACCGTTGGCACATTCAATCGCAGGCATTCTTTATGGGCAGCAACATCAATGCCCAGGGCAAGGCCACTTGCAATTAATACATTATATTGCTGTAACTCCTCTATCAGTTGCCTGCATAATTGCTTTCCGTAATCAGTAGCGTTGCGGGTGCCAACTATACTGATCACTTTGGGCATGTTAAGCTCCATTTTACCCTTACTATATAATAGTATAGGCGAATCCGTGCAGTTTTTTAACCGCTTTGGATACCGGGCGTCGGTATAAAATATCAATTCGATGCCATGTTTTCCGGCAAATTCCAGTTCCTTTTCGGCCAGGCGCAAGGCTTCATCAAAATCCCATTGGCTTGCCCGTTTCTCGCCAATGCCTGGTATGGTAGCCATTTTCGAGGGCGATGTTTTAAAAACCTGCTCCGCACTGCCTAAATAAGCCATCAATGATTTAGCCGCTACCGGGCCTAAGTTTTTAACAAATGATAAAGCGGTATTATAGATCATTGATGTGCAGATTACAGATTTCAGATGTGCAGATTAAACGCCACTATCAGTACCACGAATATACAAATCCTAAAAATATTAGCAAATATTAATTTCAGATGTGCAGATTTCAGATTCCAAATGTGCAGATGAAAGAATTCAGGTTCAGACAACATCTGCACAGCCACTAATTCATTTTCAAATCCTCAAATTTTCAAATCTTCAAATTAAAAATAAAAAACTATAAAAATAGTTTGAAAACTATAAAAATAGTTTTACCTTTATCTAACTATAAAAATAGTTTACTATGAATGTTAAAGAACTAACCAAAGCCGAGGAACAGATCATGCAGATTCTGTGGCAATTAAAGGAAGCTATTGTAAAAGATATCATTGAGCAAATGCCCGATCCTAAACCGGCCTACAATACCGTATCAACCGTGGTGCGTGTACTGGAGGGCAAAGGTTTTATCGACCATAAAGCCTATGGCAACTCGCACGTTTACTTCCCGCTTATCAGCGATGATCAGTATAAAAAGTTCACGTTTGATAAGATGATGAAAAACTATTTCAGCAATTCGTACCAAAGCCTGGTATCGTTTATTGTAGACGAAAAGAAGATCAGCGTAAAAGAACTGGACGAATTAACCTCACTGATTGATAACCTTAAAAACAAAAAACAATCATGAACTGGCTACACTACCTACTGGAAGCAAACATATACCTGGCCGTTTTTTACGCCTTTTATTGCCTGTTTTTAAATAAAGAAACGCATTATACCCTTAACCGGGTGTACCTGTTGTTAAGCTGTACAGTGGCATTTATTTTACCATTGGTACAGGTAAGCGCACTTAAACCCGCTGCCGAAACTGAACAACAAACCTATATAACCGTAGCAGCGAACAACCAAAATAACACCGCACCTGCGCTGGTAAACTACCAGCCGCCGGTAAGCCATTTTACCCCGCAGGATGCCATTTTGTACCTATATATAATAGGTATGGCGGTAATGGCTTTGCTGCTGCTTATCAAAATTGGCAGGCTCATCAAAATGACTACCGGGGGTAATACCATACTGAACGATAAATACAAGTTAGTAGGTATCGAAAGTTCAAACACTGCTTTTTCATTTTTCAATTACCTTTTCATCGGCACAAAAATAAACGGTAGCGACACCATCATCAGGCATGAACTGGTACATATCAAACAAAAACACTCGGCCGATATTATTTTCATGGAGATCCTGAGGATCATCAACTGGTTCAACCCCATTATTTACCTTGTGCAGATAAGCCTTAAAACCGTTCACGAATACATTGCCGACGAGCAAACCGCCGCGCATGAAACCGATGCCATCACCTACTCGTCCTTTTTGGTTGATAATGCTTACGGCATAAACGGCTCGTCAATCACACATTCATTTTTCAATTATAATCTACTAAAAAAGAGAATCATTATGTTAAACCAAAAACGTTCGGGGAACTTAGCAAGGCTAAAATACCTGGTGGCTGTACCTATTTGCGCCGGGATGCTTTGTGCATCAACATTGGCGTTCAGCAAAAATTACGTACTGATTGACATTGCGCCTGCAACCGCGCTTCCGGACACCGCAATTCAAAGTATGCCAACACCATTTATTAACGCAAAAGGTTATAAAGTGGAAGAAAAAAACTTCACGGCGTTTGGCCAACCGGGGTTTATGGTAACTTTCACAGATAAAAAAGGCGCAAAAACCGTGGTAGATGCCAGCAAAATCAATGCCAGCGGCGAATCGGTGATGTACAATATATATGGTTACAAATTTCCGGCGTCGGTAAAAATCAAGAAAATCCCAATGCAGGTACCGCCTCCGCCAATAGTTGTCAAGGATACTTATGTCGACCTTTTCAATTATCTGAATAAAACCATAGTTTACCCTACAGCGGCGTTAAAAAGCGGCAAAGCAGGATTGGTTGGTGTAAGCTTTAATGTTAAAGCCAATCATAAAATTACGGATATCAAAATTGCCAAAAATGCTGCCATTGAATTTAACAATGAAGTTTTACAGGCACTGAAAGCATATAATGGTGTGGTTAACGAAACAGCAGGCGCACATAAAATAACGGTCTATTTCTGCACCGATTACTACAAATTTGCAAAAACAGCTGATGCCAACGAGCTAAAAGCCCCCGGGTATGATTTTAATATGTTGATTTTTGGCGCAAGTAAATATCCTGCAATGGCACCTTACAATGCTGATAAAAAAGCGGCGAATTTACCAAATCCTGTCGAAATTAATGAGGCCACCAAACTCCCCCCTCCACCACCGCCCGCTCCGCCGGTTAGCATGCAGGCCGATACACCGATCCGCACAACAACCGATGTTTTTTGCAAATATGTAGCCAGGAACGTCCGATATCCTGCTATCGACCGCGATAAGAAAATCGGCGGCAGGGTAATTGCAGCCTTTGATGTGGTTGATGGCAAAATTACCGACCCTCAAATTGTACGGGGTGTAGAACCGGTGATGGACGGGGAGCTTTTACGTGCTATTAAAGCTTATGACGGCACACTTGATTTAAAAAACGGGCGTTATTCAATCCCTACGTTATTTCAGGTGGTTGATTATAAAGGCAGCAATCAGGTGGTGGTTTCCCATTTACCAGAAGCGAATACCGCTGATAAGCCTATCAAACAATCCGCCGGCTTTTCAACTGCGGTTAGTTTAAATGAAGTTGTGGTAGTTGCTTATCCTTCACAAACTAAATCATAACCCGATGAACTGGCTGCATTATCTGTTGGAGGCAAATATTTACCTGGCTGTATTTTATGCCGGCTACTGCCTGTTTTTAAATCGCGAAACGCATTATAACCTTAACCGGATATACCTGCTGTTAAGCTGTATCCTATCGTTTGTACTGCCCGTTATCCAGATAGGGGCGTTAAAACCAGCAGAAAAGATTCCGGAGATTACCCTTGCCGACAGTACAAACCCGGCCCTGACTATAATGGCAGCCGGTTCAACCACTGTGCAGGCGAATGCAGCTGATTACATTACCTGGGACAATACTTTATGGGCTGTTTACATTGTTGGCATAGCGGTAATGATGATATTACTGGCTATTAAACTATTCAGATTGGTAAACCTAACCTCATCATGTAAAACATTGCTTGATAATGGATACAAAATGATAGATATCGAAAGTTCAAATACCGCTTTTTCCTTCTTCAATTACCTGTTTATCGGCACAAAGATTAGGGACAACAAAACCATCATCAGGCATGAGCTGGTACACATCAGGCAAAAACACTCGCTGGATATCATTTTCCTGGAAGTATTGAAAATCATCAACTGGTTTAACCCACTCATTTATTTGATTCAAATGAGTATTAAAGCAGTTCATGAATACATTGCCGACGAGCAAACTGCCCCTCAGGAAGGTGATGCAATTACCTACTCTGCCTTCCTGGTTAATAATGCCTGCGGCCTTAGCGGACCGACCGTTACAAATTCATTTTTTAATTACAACCTACTAAAAAAGAGGATTATGATGTTAAACAAAAAACGTTCGGGTAATTTAACAAGGCTAAAATACCTGGTAGCTGTACCCATATGTGCGGGCATGCTTTGCACATCAACATTGGCGTTCAGCAAAAATTATGGCTGGATAAAAATACTTCCCGATATTAAAGATGCAGCGGCAAGCAATGTGTCGAATCTTGGGAAGGTGGTTAACGATTATTTAGATAAAAACCTGCAGTACCCTGAAAATGCCCTAACCAAAAACCTGCCTGGTAATATCACCTGCTTAATTAAAATAGACGACAGCCATCATATCAACGCTGTCAAAATCACCGAAAGCACCAGCCCGGAATTTTACCAGCGGGTATTTAATTGCTTAAATAACTGTAAAAAAAGCCTTCCGGGCAAGGCGGGAACTTATGCCTTATACTTTCAGTTCGTTATACAGGGGCCAAAAACCTTTTATGCGGTTGAAGGAAAACAGAAAATAGAACCCTATCCATGTATAGTGAATACTACTCAACTTGGCTATTCTACAACGCTTAAAGCTGGTAAGCGAAACCTGGTACTATAAATATTAAAACCATAACCCGATGAACTGGCTGCATTATCTGTTTGAGGCAAATATTTACCTGGCTGTATTTTATGCCGGTTACTGCCTGTTTTTAAATTGCGAAACGCATTATAACCTTAACCGGGTCTACTTGTTGCTGAGTTGTATCCTGTCGTTCGTACTGCCTGTTATCCAGATAGGTGCGTTGAAACCAGCAGAAAACGTTCAGGAAATTACCTGGGTAAGCTCCCCTGCTGATTCGGCCACTGTACCGTCAGTTGCAGCTGATTACATTACCTGGGATAATGCTTTATGGGCTGTTTATATTGTTGGGATATCTGTGTTGGCTTTATTGCTGGTTATCAAGTTATTTAAACTGGTAAACCTAACCACATCAGGTAAAAGGCTTATTGATAATAAGTACAAGCTGATAGATATTGAAGATGCAGATACAGCCTTTTCATTTTTTAATTACCTTTTTATCGGCACAAAAACCAGCGCCAGCGACATTATTATCCGGCACGAACTGGTACACATCCGCCAAAAACACTCGTTTGATATTGTTTTTATCGAGGTTATTAAAATCGTAAACTGGTTTAATCCTATCATTTACCTGTTGCAAATAAGCCTTAAAACCGTACACGAGTATATTGCTGATGAGCAAACCGCAGCGCATGAAACAGATGCACTGGCCTACTCATCGTTCCTGGTCGATAATGCTTACGGGCTCAATGGCTCGTCCATCACGCATTCATTTTTCAATTATAATTTGTTAAAAAAGAGGATCATTATGTTAAACCAACAACGTTCGGGCAATTTAGCAAGGCTAAAGTACCTGGTGGCCGTACCCATATGTGCGGGGATGCTTTGCGCATCAACATTGGCGTTCAGTAAAAATTATGCCTTTATTGACCTGGCACCAAAAACAGAAAAGCCAACCCTTACAGCACCTAAAACAGCCACAGCCGATACATCTGCACGTAAGATGAGAACAAGGGCCACTACATCAAAAGGCTATGCTTATGATGAAACTGGTTACCTTATTAATAACAAAACCGATTTCAGGGTAATTATTACCGATAAAAACGGCGATCAAAAGGAGTTTTACAAAAGCAAGGCAAAACCGCAAGAGCTGGCCATGCTGAAGGAAAAATACGGTTATTCGTTCCCTAAAATGATGATATACCCTAAACTTCCGCCACCGCCGCCCATGCCACCCGGTGCGCAGCCAGACATGGACAGAATGCCGCCGCCACCACCTGCACCACCAAAACATGGTGCTAAACACCTGCGCATCCCACCGCCACCCGCTGAAGGAGCAGATGTGAACAGGACGCCTCCCCCTCCCCCGCCTGCGCCTCCGGTTGTGTCACGCGATATAAACAAAATGCCGCCACCACCACCAGTACCGCCAGTTGGCTCAGGAGATATAAACAGAATGCCACCGCCGCCGCCGGTACCTCCTGTTAGCTCAAAAGATACGGTTGGAATGCCTGTAGCGCCTCAACCCGGCACACAGCCACAATCACCAAAACCTGCTAAAACTTTGAAGTTGAAACCGGTATCGGCAAGCCTGAGCTCTAAAGTTACAGGGGCAAAACCTGTTAAATTGAAGTTAAAACTGATATCGGCAGTCCTCTACCTGAAACCAGCTCCAGCTGTATCCCCTGCTGAGGCCACACCGGAGGCAAATTAGCCATCAGGGACAAACTAATTACCCCAAAAACCAATGGGTCAAAAATTGCTGAACGGTAAAACCCGCTTCGGCATTTTTCTGTGTAAAGCACTTCTCCTCTTTTGTTAACAAATACCAACATCTTTCATTGTGGTACATGCTATATCTGCACAGCCATATGCCCGTAGCTATGCGCCGTTAGGTGCAACCCATTTGTAGCACAATATATTCTCTACTAACCTTTGCCTCGGCAGAGGCTACCTACACGCTGAAAGGATGGATACCTTCTTATCCAGAGGTAGCACCTACGGCGCAAAATAGTTTTTGCGTGCCATAGCTACAAACGGGTAACTCCTACGGAGTAGCAAACCCGCTGTTCGGGATCTTCCACTTCGAACCACCATGCCCCGCTGTTCGAAGTCTCCGACTTCGAACCATTATGCCTGTTTCTCTGACTACGGGATGCCAAAACAAACAATTGACATCACAATACCATCAATACCCGCGTATTCCGGCTTTTTGCATATGCTTATATAATAATTAAATAAAATAAACACTTACCAATTAAACTTGTTAAATTTGATATACTACTCAGTTGATATACAGTGCCTAAAATACCGATTGGGTATATCATTTAAATTTAATCATCATGAAAAAGTTTGGAATTATTGTAGCCATTTTGGGTATTGCGCTGTTTATTACCAGCAACTTTTTTTACAAAAAAACATCAAATGCTGTTGATAGCGGCGGCAGCAAAGAAATTGTTACCGGCCCCAATGGCAGCTGGACATTTAAGCTACCTGTGTTCGCAGGCGGCGCGCTGTTTGTAATTGGTTTGATATTCTTCGCCGCATCGCGAACCGATAACCAACACCACGATCACTTGATTTGAGCAAAATCAAGTGAACTGCTCCTCCCATCAACCGGGAAAACATCCCGAGTAAGCTTGCTATGCGCTTTTTTGAATTTTGATTTCTAACTTTTGACTTAAATATGGCGTTGCCCCCACCGGTAGAAGTGTGGGCCGCGCTTTACGCTCATACTACACAGGCCTTAGCCACATTGGCCGGTATCCGCTGCAATCGCTAACGCAAAGCCCGGGACTACCTTCGCTCACGACACACTTTATCCGCATAATTACAAGCGTAATCCAATATGTTTAATTGATCAAAAAAACTTATTTTTGATCATTAAATGAAAAACATCAAAGATGAACTACAAAATATCATTCTCGGAGATGAACCTGTTGGCCAGGCAAATAAACTCAAAAAAGTCCAATGTTTCCTTAGATCAGATGCGGCAACAGGCTTCACAGCTAAAAAACAGCAGCACGTCAAAAGTGAAGAAACAGCAACACTCTTAGCTTTCGCTGAACGACAGAATCTTTTCTATACACCCCCAATCCTACAAAGTGATTTTATTAGCGAAGGCGCCGAGCAAAAAGTATACCGGCTTAGCGGGACTCACGTGATTAAAACAAATGGCGGCATCTTTTACGAAAGCTGGCTTTACTTGATACTTTACAATTAACCAAAGTTCAGTTGCCGGGCTTTTCACTTCTCAATAGTTAATACGATATCAAAATAGCCTATGTTATGCGTGTAGTCGTTATCATTTACTGCAAGTCGAAGATTGCCATCAGTCGGCGCTATAAATGTATTATCGCTACCTATAAATGTCCAGCCGTTATTCATACTTGCCATTATTGCACCGTGTGGGATAGTTGAGTCTAAACAGTAAGATTGAAACATCGGACTGGCTACACCGTTAGGGGTACCAACGCCCGCATTTACCCCGAAGTTAACCGTGCCATAGCCTTTGATTTTTACCTTCTGCCCTTTTCTTAAAAACAGTTCGGTAGTAATTTGGGATGTTAATGTACCACCATACGTTTTCTTGCCTTTGGCCTCATAAATGTATTCCAATCCGTTAATCTCTATTTGATGTTGAGCCTGCCGGTTAAGATAAGTACCCATAAAAGATTTGAAGATACCGCCTACTATATCCGGGCCATCGTTGCTTATATAGGCGTTACCATAGTAATCTTTATATAAAGTATGCTGGTCACTCAGGTCGATGTTGTTAATGAAACTCGACATCTCTTTGTCCCTTGCATCCTGTGCCGAATTGTCTTTTTGACCAATGCCGTTCAGTAAAGCCTGATTAGTCCAAAATCTGGCTTTAATAGTATCCTTTTTATCGACAATAACGCCTACATCGTACATTTTGCCTAACATTGACATACAGTCAGCTCCTCCTGCTTCAGCTGATTTCCTGGTCCAAAAAAGAGCCGTTTTATCATCTTGCGGAACCTCAGGACTGCCTTTAAGATATAGGTAAGCCAATGATGCCATTGCAGAATTATCACCTAAATACGCAGCCTCCTTGTATAAGCTCACAGCCTTTAAAACATTTTTGGGCACACCGTTTCTTCCATTAAGATATATCTTGGCTAAAAAACTCATGGCATCGCTATTCTTTAAAGCGGCAGCTTTAGTAGCATAAGCAATTGCTTTAGGCGCATCAGGCTCAATATCCTCGCCATCTGTGTATATTGTAGCCAACTGCATCAGTGCTTCTGGGTCGCCAAATACCTCTCCTTTTTGATACCATTCTATCGCCTTTTTGGGTTCTTTGCTTACTGCGTATCCCTTTTGATTAAAGTTACCGATTTTTACCGCGGCTTTTTGCATCCCTTTATCGTAACAATTTAACAATAGTGCGTAGCTCTCATCGTATTTTTTATCGCTTTGTAAAAACTGTGCGTAATCATACATTGCCGGTAAATAACCTGCATCAGCAGCCCTTTTCAAGAAAGCACCTGCTACATCTCTGGATATAGGTCCGCTTATACCCATACCCACAGCATAAAACATAAGGTACTGGGCTTCGGCATCTCCATTTCTGGCCGCGTAAGAAATATCTTTATAGACTTTTTTTGCCAGATCTACGCCTGCACTTTCATCCAATGCGTAGCCTGCCCTACCTGTAGTTTTAAATATAGCTTTCCACATAGGGGCAAACTTGTTGCCGGCTAATACAAGTTGGTCAAGCGACGGAGCAGTTGACGAGAAAGGTGTTTTGTTGAAGCCATAAAAACCTTGCACGGCAGCAAACGTCGCAGATGAGCTTTTGTTCACCACAACTTTGTCTGTCAAATAAAAAGGGATTGTTGCAAGAGCAATGTTCTTCGAAAATATCAAGGCTTCGTTATATGTGCCCTGAACAACAAAATGCACCGAATCTACAGGCAGATCAAAACCTGAACGGATGTCTATACTTCCATTAGTGTTTTGACCTTGGGGAACCGAAAGATTAACGGCACCGCCATCGTTTGCTTTTATATCGCCTTTCTCCCTAATAAATAAGCCGATATTTACTCTGGTAATATCAATCGGGGCATTATTTATAAGCGTGAAGGATAGTGTGCCCAAGTCATTAAACTTGATCTTGTTCTGGCTGCCACTATTGGTAAAATCAATGGCTTTTACGCTCAATATCTCTTTTAAAGCATATTGCGCATATTCTGAAGGAAATTCATTGCTTTTTTTGGTAAGCTCCAGATGTGCGTTACCGCCACCTGTCAATTTTTCTTTGCCATTAACCTGCACGTAACTAAAGGCCGATCTGCCCAGCGCCCAATTCTTAGGGTCGCCTTCTATCTTAATCATTGCAAGTTCGCTGTACTTTAAGGTGTTATTTGAAAAACTGCCCAGTAAAAAAGCTTTTGCACTTGGCTTTTTGTCAAGCACGCTGGCATTCAAAGTAATTTTCGTTGTTGAAGAAAATAAACTACCAACGGTCTTTTTGGTGAATAGTGTTTCCTTGAGATAAGTAACACCTGTATAACCGTTATTGTCTGCTTTGGACAGGTACAAAGTATATCTATACTGTTTCCCGTTGGCATCTTGCTGCCCCTCCCAGGTACCTGTCAAATCTTGCGCCTGGCCACTCAAGTGAACAGTAAAAGCTAATAAAAGTAAAAAAAAAGATTTCATGCGTTAATTAGTAATAAGGTTTGAAAATATTGTCTGATAATAGACCTCCTAAATATAAGATATTGTATAATTTAAACCAAATTAGTTATACTGACTACAGGATGCCTAAAACAAACAACTAACATCAATAATGTCATAATACAGCATAATTAGATGCGCTTGAATATGCATGATCTTCGGCACCATAAACCAAACCCGCTCTAATCGAATTTTGATGAATCCCAAACTTGGTCTTTTTGTTTAGGATAAACATATAAAGAGCTACTGTAGTTGCAAACTACAGGCATAGTGATTCGAAGTCGGAGACTCCGAACAGCCAACTTTTGAATTTTTACTTTTGAATTTTGAATTTAAAACTTCCCCTTCACATAAATCACCTGTTTAGTTTCAAAAAACTCTTCGGTAAAATAATCTTTAAGGTAATATTGCTGCACTTTAAGGCCCGATTCTTTGATCTCCTGGTCAAGGTCGCCGCCTTTTAAATATAGGATGCCATTAGGCAGTTTATTGCCCGATTGCTTTTTGAATTTGCTGCGCACCCAGGGGTAAAAATCCTTTAATTGGGTTACCGCGCGCGATACTACAAAGTCAAAATTCTCGCCAATTTCTTCGGCTCGGGCATGGGTAGCCTTCACATTGGTAAGGCCCAATGCTTTGGCAACTTCCTGCACAACTTTTATTTTTTTGCCGATAGAATCAACCAAATGGAAAGAAGTTTGGGGGAATAATATAGCCAGCGGAATACCCGGAAAACCACCGCCGGTGCCTACGTCGAGCACACTTTCGCCGGGTAAAAAGGGCATTATTTTGGCAATACCCATAGAGTGCAAAACATGGCGCTCATACAACAAATCAATATCCTTGCGGGATATCACGTTAATCTGGCTGTTCCAGGTGTTATATAATTCGGGCAGCTGCTCAACCTGGGCACGTTGCTGCGCTGTTAGTTCGGGAAAATATTTAAAAACGATATCAGATGTCATCCCTGTTAAATCGGTTGATGATGTTGCCAAGCAGGTACCTGGCCCTAAACAATTGTGCCTTTACCGTACCTAATGGCAAATCAAGCTGTTGTGCTATTTCTTCGTACGATAGTTCATCAAAATAACGCAGGGTAATCAGGTTACGGTAGCGCGGCGGCAGGCTCTCTATCAGCAATTTAAGCTCCTGGGTTTGCTGTTTTTTTATGGATGTTTCTTCCGGGTTTAATACGTCGGCTTTAATTTGCAATGGCTTTTCGTCGCCATCTTCATCCGTCATACCGTGGATAGATTGGGTATTGAGTTTCTTTTTACGGATAAAATCGATGCAATTATTAGTTGCTACCCTAAAAAGCCAGGTACTGAAGGCATAATCGGGCTGGTATTTTTCCAGCTTTTCAAAGGCTTTGGCAAAGGTCTCCACGGTAAGGTCCATGGCGTCCTCTTTATTATTCACCATTTTAAGCACCATAAAATAAATGGAGTCCTTATAACGGTGCATCAGGTCGGCATACGCCTTTTGATCGCCCGTGCGGGCCCTCACTACCAGGTGAAAATCATTCTTGGCGTTTTCGGTAAAATTTGCGTTTATTTCCATTGGGTGGTTTTTAAAAGTAGCCCAACTAATCCAAATCCAATTAAATACATATAATATATGATATCAAAAAACGGTAAATACCAAATCAGATCTTTGCCATCGAGCTTCTTGAAAACCTTATTATAGATTAATAATTGGATAATCAGTCTAAAAAGCAACAAACCTAATGCCAACAGCGGTTCGAATTTACAAACCAGGCATAATATAAGCAGCATATAAAACAAAAAGCCGCTAACGCCGTCAAAAATAAGCATTTTACGGTGTCTTCTCTTATATAATTTACCTACGCCCGCATGCCTTTTTTTTTGCCTGTACCATGAAGATAATGTTGATTTTGCCGCTGTGTACATAAAAGTATCCGGGTGAATTTCAATAGCGGTATTGTTGGGCGTGGCATGCTGGTTTACAAATAAATCATCATCGCCGGATAGTACATGCATGTGCGACGCAAAGCCTTTTTCGCTAAAAAACAAAGTTTTGGTATAGGCCAGGTTACGCCCCACCCCCATATAAGCATCGCCGTTTAATGCACATGACAGGTAGTTTGTGGCCGCCTTTACCGACTCGTACCTGGTAAACCAATTTAAAAAACTCCTGGTTTTATAAAAGGGCGAGTAACCTAAAACTATTTGCGCCCCGCCGCCAAAATTGGCTATCATACGCGTTATCCAATTTGGCGATACGGGTTTACAATCGGCATCGGTAAACAACAAATATTCGTTTTTTGAGGCTTTTATTCCCAGCGTAAGCGCGAACTTTTTCCCGGTTTTAAAGCGGTCATGCTCGGTAATGGTAACCACTTTAAGGTTGGGGTAACGGCGCTCCATATCCTCCAAAACCTCATCCGATCTATCGTACGAGCAATCGTTTATTACTACAACCTCAAAATCAGGATAGTTTTGTTCCAGTATCGATGGCAGGTTTTCCTGCAGGTTTTGCGCCTCGTTGCGGGCGGCGATGATTACCGAAACAGGTATTAACACGCTTGGCAATTCCTCACGGGGTTTGTAACCGGCAAGGCTAATATGGCTACTTACCAGGTAGTACAGCTGAAAAATAAAACAGAGCTGAAAAAGTAGAAAAAGTACTATTTGTATATAAGTTTCCAATGAGCCAAAAATAATCAGGCAAAGTTGTTAAAATAACACGAATTTAAAGGATTTAATCGGCTTAAATTTGAGGGTTTAGATTGACAGAACTGGCAGTAGTTTTCCACACATTTCATGTAAGGCAAAAATGTGTTGATAAGTAGTTCGTTATTTATGTCGCCTGGAGGGGGCTCAACACGAAACTTTAATATAATCCGATTACTTGTTTTAGTGTTAAATAATTTGGGGTTTATAAAGAGCTCTTAAATCCCAATATATTAGGATAGTAAAAACTCTCTCCAGGACAAGAGCAATACTTTAAAATCTGATAACGGAATCTCAATTGGATTTAGCCCACCTTTTGATGTGATAATCAGGCTATCATAGGTTAAAGTTCCATACATTCTGGTTAAACCATCGCTGTAATCAGGATCTTCAACCGATTCAAATCGGCCGTCAAGGCAACGATCAATATCTAACAAAAAATCACCTATATCATCAATTTGGCGCCATATATATATGTAGGAACTAATTGCATTGTTGCTTCCGTTTGTCAGTTTGGTTCCGTCTTCAGCCGTGTAAAAGTTAACATCGTACTTCTTTAAAATTTCGCTATTCATACTAATGTTCTCCGTGATTTTTTATTTAAATGATTATAGATACTAAGATGACTTTTTATTTACATGGTTGTCAAGATGTAAATAATTCTTTTTTACTGGATTAAATTTAAGGGTTGGGATGAATAGAACTGGTAGTAGTTATCCAAACATTGGGGTGAATGGGATATATGGATAAGTAGCCTCACCCGATGCTGTCATCCAGCGTATACACCTTCCACTTTTGCCAGTCGCGGGCTATTTTCACTGCGGGGGCGGATAAGAAATAAACTTTTATATTTGACTATGCCAAACAATAACCCACCTATTCCAGGGAAATACATCGACCCTTTGGTTGATTTCGCCTTTAAAAAAATATTCGGTAGCGAACCTAATAAAGACTTACTGATTGCTTTTTTAAATGAAGTATTCAGGGGACGGAAGTATATTGTGGACTTAGTTTACAATAAAAACGAACACCCCGGCGATTTAAAAGATGAAGGCTCGGCCATATTTGACCTGCTTTGCACAGGAGATAACAGCGAACGTTTTATAATTGAGGTACAACGGGCAAAACAAGGATATTTTAAAGAAAGGGCCTTGTTTTATACCTCCCGCCTCATAAGCGACCAGGCGCCAAAAGGCAAACGAAACGCCTGGGGTTACAACATAGCCGAAGTATATTTAATAGCTTTGTTAGAAGATTTTACACTGGAAGATAGCCCGGCAAACAGTTACCTGCATGATATTTGCCTGTGCAACAGGGATACCGGTGAAATTTTTTACGATAAACTGGGTTATACCTATATAGAATTGAGTAAATTTGTGAAAGAGGAAACCGAACTGGAAACCGATTTGGATAGATGGCTTTATGTATTAAAAAACATGAGCCGGATGGAGAAAATTCCGATTTATCTACGGAAACCCATATTTGAGAAATTGTTCAGTATTGCAGCATATACAAACCTGACAAAGGAGGAAAAAACAATGTACGATAGCAGCTTAAAATACAAGTGGGATAATAAGAATGTGATCGATTATGCCCGGCAGGAAGGTATGGAGAAAGGTATTGAAAAAGGCGAATATAAAAAGGCTTTGGACATTGCCCGTGAAATGAAAAAAGATGGCTTATCATTTGCCCAAATCTCAAAGTTTACTAAGCTCTCTGTTGAGGAAATAGAAAAACTATAGCCAAACAAAGAACATCTCTTTTATAAATTATAAAACAGGCAGGGCTCCTTTCAACATCCCTATTTTGAGGTTTATTCTCTAAAGAGTATACCAGGAATGAATAAGCTCCCGGTTTACCTGCGTAAGCCGATATTTGAGAAATTGTTCAGTATTGAAGCATATACAAACCTGACAAAGGAAGAAAAAACAATGCACGATAGCAGCTTAAAATACAAATGAGATAATAAGAATGTGATAGATTATGCCCGGCAGGAAGGCATGGAAAAGGGCATGGAGAAAGGTATCGAAAAAGGTAAACTTGAAGAAGCAATCGCCATTGCGCATGAAATGAAAAAAGGCGGTCTGCCACCCTCCCAAATCTCAAAGTTCACCAAACTTTCTGCCGAAGAAATAGAAAAGCTTTAGTTGAGCACCGGTCATCACTTTTAAATTTATAAATAAGCGGAGCCTTGAAACAAGATGATATGCTTATTTTTTCTTAGCGCCTTTGCGTCTTTGCGCGAAAAACCTATAAACAAGATCATAGAGGGGCTCCTTTTTTTTGCTAATTTTACCCCTTCAAAATGAAATTTAAATTAGCAGCACAAGACCCACTTTCAAAGGCCCGCGCCGGTGAAATTACCACCGACCATGGCACTATTGAAACTCCCATATTTATGCCCGTTGGCACAGCCGGCACGGTAAAAGCGGTGCACCAGCGCGAGCTTAAAACGGACATAGAAGCGCAAATTATTTTAGGAAACACCTATCATTTGTACCTCCGGCCAGGACTAAACACGTTGGAAAGTGCCGGCGGCCTGCACAAATTTAATGGCTGGGACGGCCCTATTTTAACCGATAGCGGCGGTTACCAGGTGTATTCGCTTACCGAAGTTCGTAAGATTAAGGAGGAAGGCGTAACCTTTCGTTCGCATATTGATGGGTCAAAACACCTGTTTACACCCGAAAATGTAATGGATATTCAGCGTGTTATTGGTGCCGATATCATCATGGCTTTTGACGAATGCACCCCCTATCCCTGCGAGTATGGTTATGCAAGGCGGTCGATAGAAATGACGCATCGCTGGCTTAAAAGATGCTGCGACAGGTTTGATAGTACGGAGCCAAAATACGGCTACAGCCAAACACTTTTCCCGATTGTGCAGGGCTCGGTTTATAAAGATTTAAGGGTAAAATCGGCCGAAGTTATTGCTTCATTTGAGCGCGAAGGGAATGCCATAGGCGGTCTTTCGGTAGGCGAACCAGCTGAAGAAATGTACGCCATGACCGAAATTGTATGCAATATTTTGCCCGAACACAAGCCCCGTTACCTGATGGGTGTAGGCACTCCCATCAATTTATTGGAAAATATTGCCCTTGGAATTGATATGTTTGATTGCGTTATGCCAACCCGCAACGCCCGCAATGGCATGCTTTTTACCAAAAACGGCATCATCAATATCAAGAATGAAAAGTGGAAAAACGACTTTAGCGCGATAGAAGACGACAGTGATTTATTTGCAGATAAAGAATACAGCAAGGCTTATTTACGCCATTTGATCCACTCGGGCGAGATGCTTGGGGCTCAAATTGCTACCTTACACAACCTCCACTTTTATCTGTGGCTGGTTAAGGAAGCTCGTAAAAAGATCATCAGCGGCGAGTTTTATGCCTGGAAAAACATGATGGTGGGCCGTTTAGGCCAGCGATTATAATTGCAGGATGATCAAATAATGCGCCATAAAAAGCGTTGCTTACATAATATAAACCATGGCTTTAAAAAACATTTAATCTGCCGATGAGGACTTTTATACACCGGTACCTGATGGTTATCGACAGGTTTATTATTAAAAAATACCTGGGCACTTTTGTGTTTACGATGGCTATTTTCGCGGCTATTTCGGTAGTGTTTGACATCTCCGAGAAGCTGGATAACTTCACCAGCAGGCACGCTACACTGCACGATATTGTATTTAAATACTACGCCGGTTTTGTGCCTTTTTACCTCAATTTACTATCGCCGTTGATTAACTTTTTGGCGGTAATTTTCTTTACGGCCAAGATGGCAAACCAAACAGAAATCGTTCCGATACTGAGTGGCAAGGCCAGTTTTAACCGCTTTTTAAGGCCCTATTTTATTGCTGCATCGCTCATATTTGTGGTATCGTTTTTTGCCAATGTGTACCTTATCCCATATACAAACCACCTCAAAAACGACTTTGAAAACGCCAACGGCATCACCGATAACGACCCTACCAAGAGCGAGGTGCACATGCAAATTGACAAGCATACCTTTGTTTACCTGGCCAATTATGACCCAACGGTGCACACCGGCTACACCTTTATTATGGAGAAATTTAACGGTGATACCTTGCGCGAAAAGCTGATTGCGCAGCAGGTAACCTACGATTCTGTGAAAAGAATCTGGGCTTTAAAAAACTACGACGTTAGATATATAAAGGGATTAAAGGAACAGTTTATCCACAATCCGGGCCAAAAAGATACCGTACTGGACATGCACCCAACCGATTTTATTGTGTACGATAACGTATACGCGGCGATGTCTTTAAGCGAGCTGAACAAGAATATCGATAAGGAAAAGCTACGCCGGCCGGAGGTTTTAAACAACCTTTATTACGAAAAATACCACCGCTTTGTGTACCCTTTATCGGCATATGTTTTAACAATTTTGGGCGTCGCGTTGTCGTCCCGCAAGGTGCGAGGCGGCGTGGGATTACCACTTGGGATTGGGATTTTGTTGTGTTTTACCTACATCATTATCGAGAAATTCTCGATCGTATTTTCGATAAAAGGCGGCGTACCGCCAATTTTTACAGTGCTAATTCCTAATACATTATTTGGTATATTAGGTTATTACGTGTTGCTAAAAGCGCCTAAATAGTGTTAAAAAGTATTGAAAAAGTGTCGAAACGTTGCCGAAAAATTGAAATAAATTGCCCAAAAATTGGATAAAAATAGCCCAAAAGTGCTCAATAAGAACCTGATTATCCTCCATTTTACAGTTTTTATCTGGGGGTTTACCGGTATTTTGGGCCAATTAATCACCATTTCGGCAGTACAATTGGTGTGGTACCGGGTGTTAATAGCCTTTGTTTCGTTGTTTTTATACTTCAAATTCAGCAAAACCGACTTTAAAGTTGAGCGAAAAACCATGCTAAAAATGGTCTTTACAGGCGCTTTGGTGGGCGGTCATTGGATACTTTTCTTCGCTTCCATCAAGCTTTCTACGGTGCCGGTAACACTGGTTTGCCTCTCCAGCATCACTTTGTTTACTGCTATTTTTGAGCCGCTGATTAACAAAAGCAGGATCTCTAAACTGGAAATCATGGCTGGTTTATTAATCATCACCGGTATCATTTTAATTTTCAAATTCGAAACTCAATACACTAAGGGGATCATAGCCGGGCTGGCAAGCGCAGTTTGTGCGGCACTCTTCGCTATTATCAACTCGCGGTTTGTTAAGAAAAGTGAGGCTCCTATCATCGCTTTTTATGAGCTCACAGGAGCATTTGTCTGGATCTCGGTTTATCTTTTGGCAACCAACGGATACAACCAAAAACTACTTTTAAAGCCGGCAGATATTGGCTACCTGGTACTGCTTGGCACGGTGTGCACTTCGCTTGCTTATGTTGCCGGGGTATCCGTCATGCGCGAACTTTCGGCCTTCCGGGTAGCGCTCATCACCAACCTCGAGCCTGTATATGGTATCATCATGGCATTTATTTTCTTTGGCGATATGAATAAAATGTCCATCGGATTCTGGGGCGGCTCGGGACTTATCCTGTCAACCATATTCCTTTACCCGGTTGCCCAGTCGCAAATTGCCAGACGTAAAAATCGCGGCTGATACTTCGGTTATTCCTGGCGATAGTCTATCTACCTGGATTAATTTTGCCCTCCATTTTTGTTGGCAAATAGCAATCCAATCTCATAAAATTTTTTACTCAGTCATGTATTCCCGGTCCCAAACAAGGCTGAATAGGGGATAAATCCCCCTGCCCTAAAACGCCATTTTTAAGCCCTGTGAGCGATTGTAATTTTTCGGCACGTTCCTGCCTGTTTAAACCAACCTGCGTCGATTAGCGCCAAAATTCTATTTTTAGTTAGTGTATTAAAATTTAGAAATAGAAAAATTTATCAGAAGCGCCAAAGGGAGATTTATATCTGACAATTTCATTAATAAAAATTAAAAAACGTATTTTACAATAAATTTTAATTAACTAAAAATCAAATAATTACACACTCTATCAGAAGTAAAAATTAAACAAAAGGAAACTAAGTCAAATTACAAAAAACTAAAAAAATTAGCAAGCAAAAACACACACCTATTAATATACATTTATCAATCAATAAATGAGATACTTAAACAATGTTATTTAACTAAAAAGTACAGATTCACATTTGAGACATAACAAAACAACAAAGTGTACCGAGTAAAAAAATGAGAATTCTATTTAAATGAGGGCAGACATCTGTTTTGTATACAGGACTGAAAAATGAGCGGCAAAAATTTACCTCTCATCAAAGAAAACAGCGAGTGAATCTGGCTTTTAAAATTCCCGAAATATTAAAGTTAAGCTCGCCTATCGTCGTGAACGACGTCGATCAAAACTTCATGAGCATGGTAAATTATCGGCCACTTCCCCACCGGAAAATCCGTCGATAAAATCAGTCAGTTTTTTCCGTGACAGAATTTAACTCCAAATTTTTTCGGGGTAAAAAAAGACAGGCATGGAGAGAAAAATCCGATCTGGATAATTACTAATTTGGAACATCCAATTATCACTGCCAGGCCGTCTCAAATCTCACATCTAATATCTCATATCTAAAACCCCTTTTATTTCAACATTAAAAACTGCATCTTGTATTAACTGTTAACTTTATTAAATCAAAACATCATGAGCATAAAAACCATCACAATAATTATCATCACCATTTTGCTTACGGCCGCTCTTGCCCAAAATACCGACAATGTAACCTTCGCGTTTTTGTTCATGAGTTTCAGGGTATCCAAACTGGCCATCATGATCACCATGACCCTTGTAGGTTTTGTCCTGGGCTTTATGGTTGGCCGCCCCAAAAAAGCAAAATATGATATTGAAGGTTACCACGACAACATCCACCAAAAAGAAGATAAAAATACACTAAGTGACGAAGACAGGGACTACATTAACTAACACTATGAAAAACAAAATCGGATTTATCGGCCTTGGCAACATGGGCATCCACATGGCCAAAAACCTTATCGAGGCAGGCTACCATCTGCAAGTCCATAACCGCACCCTCAGCAAAGCCGACGAGCTTGACCAGGCCGGCATCACCAAATGCCAAACACCCGCCGAAGCGGCCGCCGGTGTACCTATCGTGATCACCATGCTATCGGAAGATGACGTGTTGCGAGAATCGGTTACAGGGCCCGACGGAATTTTGAAAACGCTACAGCCAAATGCTGTGCACATATCCATGAGCACCATATCGCCCGAAACAGCAGTTGAGCTGGCTAATGCCCATGAGCAGGCGGGCAGTCATTACCTGGCTTCACCCGTTTTCGGAAGGCCCGAGGCGGCAGCGGCAAAAAAACTTTTCATTTGCGTTTCCGGGCCTCAGCAGGTAAAAGATATTGCCAAACCAGTACTCGATTGCCTGGGCCAGGCCATACATGATTTTGGCGAGGAAGTTGGCGGTGCCAACGTGGTGAAGATTGCCGGCAACTTCATGATCATGGCATCAATGGAGATGATGGCCGAGGCCTACACCCTTGCCGAGAAGAACGGGCTTGACCGCGCGCAGGTGGCCAACTTTTTTGGATCAACGCTATTCAACGCCCCTATTTACCAAAACTACGGCAGGCTGATTGCAAACAAGCAATATGAACCCGTAGGATTCAAAGCCAAATTAGGCTATAAAGACGCCCGCCTTGCCTTTAAACTGTCACAGGCGAGCTACACACCCATGCCGCTTGTAAACGCAGTGCACAGCCGCTTATTGAGCGCCGTAGCAAAAGGACTCGGCGACAGGGACTGGGTAGAAGGTTTTGGCCGCGGTGTAAGCGAAGATGCAGGACTTTAGGATTTCGGAATTGGGATTTTCGATTTCGGATTTAGTTTGATTACAAATTTGAAATGAGATTTTTTGATTCATGATTTAGGAAATTTCCGTCTTGATTCTTGACTCTTGATTCTTAACTCTGAGAAAATCTCAATAAAATCCTAATTTCGCCGTTGTTGAACTAATTAAAAAAACATCCACTATTTTATGATAAAGAAAACATTTGTATGGATGGCAGTTTGCGCATTGGGCGCAACCATGTCATGCCAGGGAAAACCAACCGACAAGTCTGCCAGTGCATCCGCCACGAGCCCTGCGCCTGCTTCGGCCGCCTCTGTAGATAACAAAGCTGTGATGGCTCGTAAACAAGTGCCCATCGTTTGCTACCACCAAATACGCGATTGGAAGCCTACTGATTCCAAAGGAGCCAAAGATTACATTGTTCAGGTTGCCGCATTTAAAGAGCATATAAAAATGCTGGCCGATAGTGGCTACCACACCATCCTGCCCGATCAGTTGTACGCCTACCTTACCACCGGCGCGGCGTTACCCAAAAAACCAATCATGCTTACATTTGATGACACCGATCTTGACCAGTTTACCATTGCCAACCCTACGCTTAAAAAGTACGGTTTTAAGGCAGTTTATTTTGTGATGACAGTATCGTTAGGCCGCCCGCATTATATGACCGCAGACATGGTTAAAAAGCTATCAGACGAGGGCAACGTAATTGCCAGCCATACCTGGGACCATCACCGGGTAGATAAGTACTCGCATAACTCAGAAATTAAGATCAAAGGCAAAAACGGAAAAATAACCACGAAGCCAGTTGACGACTGGGTTACCCAGATTGACAAGCCAACCAAAAAGCTGGAAGAGATAACCGGCAAAAAAATTGACTACTTTGCCTACCCTTTCGGTGTATGGAAAAAACCGGTATTGCCCGAGATTCAAAAGAAAGGTTTTAAAATAGCTTTCCAACTGGCCGATAAACGCGACCCAGATTATCCGTTAATGACTGTACGCCGCATTTTAGATAGCGGCTACTGGACAACCAAAACTTTTAGCAACAGCGTAAGGAATAGTTTCTAAGCCTCCTAACCCCCTGAAGGGGGAATGTGAAACGGCCCGCCTTTTTGGAAGATGGGCCGTTTTTGTTTGGAATAGCGTTTGAAAATAATTTTCAGTAAATTCGTTTATGACTACGCTCACCGTAAACATCACTGACGATAAAGACCTTTCTGTTTTACAGGAGATCCTTAATCGATTTGGTTTAAGCTACTCAATAGACGCAAATAGCGGACACCTATTTTCTGAGATTGAAATAAACGGCTTTATACAAACAAGGCAGGATTTTTTAGACGGGAAAACGACAGCGCGCAATTGGGATGACATTGAAGATGATTTGAACCGCGCCTAACCAACGAAGACTTACGAAGTTTTAAAAACTTCGTAAGTCTGGAAGCGCTTAGCCGGTATCCGCTGCAATCGCTAACGTGCAGAAGATATATCAGGTAACCAGCAGCCTACGCTGGAAAAAACTGTAATGAGAAAGATACCATTGCGAGTACCGACCAGGTAAAACCTATAAAAATCGGCATAACGTACACCGGATATGGTTAAACGATGCTCTAAACTACCTCGCAATGACGCGTATGGAGGGGCACAAAAAAGCCCGCTATTCACATAACGGGCTTCCAAATATTTTACGATCAATAAACTTAGTGAGCGTGATGACCATCCGGACCATGCGCGTGGCCGTGTGATAATTCTTCTGGCGTAGCCGGGCGTACGTTCAGGATGCTACCTTTAAAGTGCAGTTCCTGGCCGGCCATAGGGTGGTTAAGATCAACAATTACCGCGTCTTCGGCTATTGATACTACCTGGGCCTGGAAACGGTTGCCATTGTTATCCTGTAAAGGCAAAATAGTACCAACTTCAGGTAATTCTGCACCCTGGAACATTTCTTTAGGCAGGTTGGCTACGGCTTCCTCATCATATTCGCCATAAGCATCGCCTGCAGTTAAACGGAATTCATAAGTATCACCTGTTGAAAGGCTGCTTAAGTTTTCTTCAAATTTGGGCAGCATCTGGCCGGCACCAAACAAAAAGGTTAAAGGTTGTTCTTGTGTGGCACTTTCTGTTAAAGTTTCGGTACCATCCTGGTCAACATACAAATCGTAAGTTAATGACACTACGTGCTGTGGTTCAATCTTCATTGTTACTGTTTTTATAAATAAGCAATCAGGCCTGCATTTGTTTTAGTGCGTCGGCCGTGTTATTAGCAGGTAATCCGCAGGTTTTATCTATACAAACAAATATTTGTGTTGATTTACCAAACTTATCCTGTAACAAAGGTAAACTTCCTTTTGTACCTCCCAATATAATTTTATTGGGTATGTAATTATTTTCAAGTTCCTTTCTTACAGTTTCGGCTTCGGGCCCCGTTACGGCAACTTCATAAATACCATACACTTCATCAAGCAATAACATGGTCCAGTTTGAATAAGCTGTACCATACTTTGCCAACTGCTGCATAATGTTGCGTAACAGCTGTGCCGAAACCGCTGCATAGCTTTCGTTATCAAAAAGCAGGCCCAATTTTTTAAGGGTACGCGCCATTACCGAATTACTGGCCGGCGTAACCCCATCCATAATTTCCGATTTTCGGGCTATCAGCTGCTCATCATCATCGGCAGTATAAAAGAAAATGCCGTTGTTTTCATCGTAATAATGGGCCACAGCGGTATCTGTAAGCGCTTTTGCCTGCTGCAACCAATCTTCATTGAAGGTAACTTCGTATAAAGCGATGAAGCCATCTATGACATTGGCATAGTCATCCAAAAACGCTATCGGGGTGCCATCAATTACCGGGCTGCCGCAAACCCGCGAGAGCCTGCCATTTTGACCTATAAGGTTATCCATGATAAAATCAGCATTCTTCAAAGCAAGTTCCAGGTACTTCGGTTTATCAAAAGCCCGGTAAGCTTCGCACAGGCCTTTTAACATTAAGCCATTCCATGATGCCAGTATCTTGTTATCCAAACCCGGCCTGATGCGGTGGCGGCGGGCTTCGAACACCCTCTTGCGGGATGCTTTTACTTGGGTGAGCAAATCATCCACCCCTAAGCCCAGCTTTTCGGCCAGCTGCGCGTCCGTTTCTTTTCTGAAGAGCACGTTGGAGTGTTCTTCTTCCCAGTTGCCGTCTTGGTTAATATGGTAATAAATGCAAAACAGGTCGGCATCGTCGCCTAAAATGGTTTCAATTTCGGTTTTAGTAAAAATATAGAATTTACCCTCTACCCCCTCGCTATCGGCATCAAGCGCCGAGTAAAAACCCATATCCGGCGATGCCAATTCAGCCGCTGTGAAATGAATAATTTCATCAACCACTGTTTTATACAATTCATCGGGCTGCCAGGTGTAGGCTTCGGAGTACAGGGTTATGAGCTGGGCATTGTCATAAAGCATTTTTTCAAAATGCGGCACGTGCCAGCGGCCATCAACCGAGTAGCGGGCAAAGCCGCCACCTACATGATCGTAGATACCGCCGAAAGCCATTTTATGCAAGGTTAATTTTACTTGTTTGGCAATTTCGTCGTCGTTGGTCAAATGCGCATATCGCATCAGCAATTGCCAGTTATTGGGCATCGGGAATTTGGGCGCATTGCCTGTACCCCCCTCCTGCCTGTCGAAATAGCGCTTCCAGTTATCGCCGATAACTTTCAGGTCGTCCTTTGTATAATCCGGCTGATCGGCTACAAATTGGATCGATTCATATTTTTGGATGCCGTCTGTCAGGCGAACGGCGTACTCCTCTGCTTCCTCCGGTTTTTGTTTATAAAAATCGGCCAGGTTAAATAGCAGCGATGTCCAGTCATTTTTACGGAAGTAGGTACCACCATAAATTGGCCGCTGATCGGGCAGGCAAATACAGTTTAACGGCCAGCCGCCACGGCCGCTCATGAGTTGCACGGCGCTCATGTAAATCTGGTCAACATCGGGCCGCTCTTCCCTATCAACCTTAATACAAACAAAATACTCGTTCATTACCGCGGCCACGGCTGCATCCTCAAAGCTTTCGTGCTCCATTACGTGGCACCAGTGGCAGGCCGAGTAGCCAATGCTTACCAATATCAGTTTATTCTCGGCTTTGGCCTTATCCAGGGCTTCTTTACCCCAGGGGTACCAGTTTACAGGATTATTGGCGTGCTGCAACAGATATGGAGAGGTGGAATTTGCAAGTTTATTCATAGCAGATGGTATTGCGTTATCAATGCAATGTGCGAATATAATTGTACCTGTAGGTTAAAGCAGGATTGGTGGAGAAAGTTTTACGTAAGGATGCTAAATTGAAACTACTTTATTAAACTTTGTCCAAAAGTTCCGCTAAAGTAATATCGGAAACAGGAAATTTCTCTTTGGTCGTTAACCGTGCCTTCTCTATCACATCTATAAAATTATCGGCATAATTTTTATTCATATATCCACCCCCGTAATTACATATCCATTTACTGTTATCAGCGAATTTAAGGGCACCTACAATTTTAAACCGCTTATCAAGCGTATCAAAAAACACAAACCGGGTATCCTTTTCATAAATAATACCCATAACATTTCCACGATAAATAGCTGTTTTCCATTCGCTGCTTAATGCATCAAGGCCATACAATCGACTTCCCTTAAATGTCTGCAAGTCGGGCATCTCACACGTCTCGAAGTCAAGAAAGCAAAACATTATTTCCCCCTTATTCCTGAAGTGTTCGGCCTCCTTAAGGTAAATGCCAATGTAATTACCCGCGCTATTTTTGCAAGCCAAACAAGCTCCGGGCACATAAATAGACGAAAACTCGCGGGGCTGTTTTTTTATTAATCGGGCTTGGGTTTTTTCTACCGATATTTTGCTTAAGAACTTATCTAAATTTTTTTGCCTGTCCTTTAAAAACTGTTCGCTTGCATCAAGTTCGCGGCAGGCCTTCAAATCCTCACCTGTTTCAATGATATCTTTTACAACTGCGTAAATTTCCGAAGTTAGCACCTTACACTCCCAACACCCCAAAGCAAGCCCAAGCCAGACATTGGTTTTATCATAAATGATATTTTCGGCCTGTTCATCTAAAACGATCTCGGCAATTTCATCTACTTTTTCTCCCCAATTATAAAGATCGATAAACCTTTCATAAACCTCACAGGCGGTATCGTTTCCTAAAATCGTAGCACTCCAGGCTCCCATATATTATCTTCCAATTTATATTTAATCAAAACTAACCCAGTCCCATTTCTCCGTATTTCTTAAATCAAAAAGCAAGGTGTATAATTGGCTAAGGCCAAAGCTGCCGATCATCCCGTAATCATTTATGGTTTTGATTGTGCCATCTGTAAATTCTACCTTGATAAATGCCGTTTGATCATCAGTCCAGTTTACGCTATAGGAGTTTTTCAGCTTTTTTATATCGATGTAATTGATCAAAGATTTTATTTCGGCCAGTCTGTCCAATGATACTCTTCCCTTATAATTCCCATTTTTAGGGTTATTCCATATTGCATTATATACAGCGTTGCCATTGGCAGCCATATTAAGTTTAAATACGGGGCAAGTACCCAAGCATGCCGATGCATTTATATAAACCGACTTTATTTTATAATTTGCAGGCTTAGGGTTAAATTCGATAAAATCACCGTATAAAAAATTCAAGGTATCTATCCTTGGTGTCGCTGTCAAATTACCGCCATCATTGAATATCAATCTTTTTGAATAAAAACGAAGCATCTGCTTATGATCGACTAAAATCGGCTTTGCCATCTGGCAATTATCACCATATCCTTGCGACAAACGATGCAGATTCAGCACGCCATGTCCCTTATCAATTATGACGTATACATATGCCCATTCGCCATTTTTTACAGTTACCAGTAAATCGGTTAAATTATCCATATTAAAATCAATCTTCTCCCATGTTTTAATATCCCATTGGCGGGCTACATCACCACATTTCAGGGTAAGTATTAATTTATCAGTCGGCAAAACTTCGATATATGGTTTTCCATGGCTTAAAAAATTAGTATCAAGTTTTACCAACAAATTTAAGACGTCGCTATCGGTTTTCAGATCGTCGATAGCGTTAGCCGCAACAATTTGAGCGGGCAACAAAAAAAGTAAAATCAATAGCAGATATTTTATTGGCTTAGGTTGACGCATCAAGATTAGTAGTTATTAAATATTACTATAAAGGTATAAATAATCGTTGCTGAAATTACTTTGTTCAGATTACCGAAAAGAACAAAGCATGAATAAAATATGAATATCCCCACATTTATAGCTTCTTTAAACCAGCCTGTTACCAACTTCACAATTTAATTCCCTTTATTTGCGGTTTTTATTATTGACTGACAAAAATGCGCTATTTAAAACTGATCAACATTTTATGTGCTGTTGGCCTGTTTGCATCGGCAAACCCGGCATCGGCACAAACCGACTCTGTTAAGTATAATCACCAGGAATCATTTGGCCCCATTACCTGGCCGGTTACCGGGCAGGGCACCCGCTCAAATGCCGGCAAACCATCGCCAACTTATTGGCAAAACCGCGCCGACTACCAGATTAAAGCCGCCCTTAACGAAGGCAAAGACACCACGATTACCGGCGAAGTTACCATCACCTATACCAACAACAGCCCCGACCAACTGGATTACCTTTGGCTGCAACTTGACCAAAACTTATTTAAACCCGATTCGCGTGGCGCGGCCGTAACCCCCTACACCGGCGACCGCTTTGATGTGCGTGGCTTTAGTCGCGGCGGTTACCACATAGGCTCGGTTGAGGTTACCTACAAAGGCGAAACCTATAAAGTTACCCCGGTTGTAACCGATGCCCGTATGCAACTGCGCCTTAACGCCCCAATGGATGGCAAAGGCGAAAAGATAAGCGTAAAAATCAATTACGATTTTGCTATACCATTTTATGGTGCCGACCGCATGGGCCGCAAAAAGTTTAAACAGGGTTACGTTTACGAAATTGCCCAATGGTACCCGCGCATGTGCGTTTATGACGATGTAGAAGGCTGGAACACCCTGCCCTACATGGGCCTTGGCGAGTTTTACTGCGAGTACGGCGATTTTGATTACTACATAACCGCCCCTGCCAATATGGTAGTTGTAGGATCGGGCGATTTGCAAAACCCCGAAGAAGTATTATCGCCAGCGCAGCTGAGCCGCATGGCCGAAGCTAAAAGCAGCGACAAAACCGTTATGCTGATTAAACAGAGCGAAGTTGGCAAATCGTCAACCCGTCCGTTTAAGGGAAGCCTTACCTGGCACTATAAAATGCAGAACAGCCGCGATGTTGCCTTTGGCGCATCGGATGCTTTTATCTGGGATGCTGCGAGGGTTAATTTCCCATCGGGCCGTAAGGGTATTGCTATGTCGGCCTATCCTGTTGAGAGCGCCGGCGTTGATAGCTGGGGCCGGTCGACCGAGTACCTGAAAAACAGCATGGAGATTTACTCAAAAGCTTATTTTGAATACCCATGGAACTCGGCTGTGAACGTATCTGGCGTTGCCCTTGGCATGGAGTACCCCGGTGCTATATTTTGCCTTGGTGGTCTTAAAAAAGGACAGCTATGGGGAGATGTTACCCATGAGATTGGACACAACTGGTTCCCGATGATTGTTGGCTCAAACGAGCGCAAATACATGTGGATGGATGAAGGCTTCAACACTTTTATTAATGAATATGCCTCGCAACAATTTAACAAAGGCGAGTATAACGATACCAGCAAACAGGCGCAGCGCATTTTAGGCCAGTACCGCAACAGTAAAGACCCATTGATGACCGCACCCGAGGCCATTGGCCTTAACGACTATGGCCAGTACTATGTTAAAACCGCTTTGGGTATGGATATTTTGCGCAACGTGGTTTTAGGCCCCGAGCGCTTCGACTATGCATTTCACGAGTACATTAAAAACTGGGCATTTAAACACCCGTTGCCTTATGATTTATTCCGCGCGATGAACGATGCCAGCGGCGAAGACCTGAACTGGTTTTGGAAAGGCTGGTTTACCACCACCTGGAAAATTGACCAAGCCATTACCGGCGTTAAATATATTGACGATAACGCTGCAAATGGCGCCCTGATCACCATCACCAATAACGAAAAAATGGCCATGCCTGTCGACCTGAAAATTACACAGGCCAATGGCAAGGTTGAAACCCTGCACCTGCCGGTAAACGTTTGGCAGCGCGGCGGCGTATGGACGTTTAAATATCCATCAACATCAAAAATTAAATCGATGGTGATTGACCCGGAACACGAGCTACCCGATGTTGATTTGAAAAACAACGTGTATTACGGGGAATAAGTTTAATTATCGAATTACTGAATTATTGATTTAGTGATTTGTAAGAATTTTGAATGGCGATGGCTGGTTTAGCTCATCGCCATTTTATATATGTATGGCACCAAATACACCATGACCGAAGCGAACTGACTTGTTTTAATTAAAAATTGCAACAAAATTAATTCAATGTCGTATTAGAATACATTCAGAACATTAATGTTGTTTAATAGTTTATCGGCCAATGGGTATTATTGATTCAGGTGTCAGCATTCTTGTCATTGATGACGAAGAATTGGATTGTGTTATCGTGAAAGCGTTGATAAAAAAGTACTTGATGAGCCCCAAAATTGACTCTTGCCAAAACGGCAAGAGTGCAATAGACCATCTCAGCAAAATCAATGACAGCAACCCAGAGCAGCTTCCAGATTATATTTTTTTGGATCTGGCTATGCCGGTAATGGACGGATGGGAATTTTTGACCGAATTTGACAAGTTAAAAATCGATTCGCTAAAGAAAAGCAAGATCTATATACTCACCTCTTCAGTAAGCATCGACGATTTAACCAGGTCGAAACAAAGCCCTCTTGTAACCGATTTTATAAATAAGCCCTTAAATTTTGAAAAAATAAAAAACATTTTTGCCGATTTCTGAATTTAAAACCTCTAAAAACCAACAGTTTCGTAATATACCAGGAACCATTTGCCATTTATTTTTTTGAATTGACTTTTTTGAATAACAGTTGGATCAACGGGCGTTGTTATTCTTTCGTTGGCTTCATCATCTGATTTTGTGGTTTCAATACGCGACAGGCTTTTATCCAACATTAAATTTAGTTCCCATTGCCCTTTTTGCAGGTAATCGGGTTTTACATTCTGCTCGTTATCTGTCTCCTTGTAAACTTTTGGTAACGGAAATTTTATCCGGCTTAACTGAAAAGCGCTATCCGTATAAAACTTATTGCGAAAATCGTCAAAGGTTTCCCCGGAGTCAACAACCTTACCTGGCGCATTAACCGCAGACACTTTAACCCTGGATGAAAAGTTACAGGAGGACAAAACCGCAAGCGTTATAACGATAAATATAATTCTCACTATGACAGCTATAAATTAATCAATAGGCTTAATCTGCACTTTTGTCCCATCCGGTAAATCTTTAATTTGTTCATGAATTATACCTGTTAATGTAAAATGAACACTGATATCAGTAGGATCTATATTATCTACCGAATATTCGCCGCCAATGATAGGAAATTCTTTGAAGCTATAAACTTCATTTTTGCCCAAATACTTATTTGCAGCTAATAACTTGCTAACCAGCGATGGCAAAAACCAGTTATCAATATTGTCTTCATCCGCCAACATTTGCTCAAACCCGGCTTTGCCATCTGCTATTTTAGTCAACGAACCGTCATCGGTAGACAGCCAATATACGTGACCGTTATTAGCTAATAAAAACATATCGCCCATTTTTGAGATCAGCAATATTTGTTTAAGATCGGGTATTAACCAAAGCCAGCTGTTTACAAGGTCGCTTTGGCTAATGTGAGATATATTTACGGTGAGGTCATCTAAATGCAAGATCATTTAATACCCAATTCTTTATCACTTGAATCATTCATTCGATATATTTCATCAACTGGTGCTGAAATATTAAGCAGGCTATTAAGGTATGCTCGTTCCTGTTCAAAAGTCATATCTTTAATTTCACTGCTAATTTGCTGACGAATTTTACGCAAGTCCTGCACTACACCTTCGGTTGTGTTATTAAAAGTCTGAGTTGTCATAATTGATAATTTCTTTTGGTGTTCTGATTTCTATCATCGCATGTCCAAGTTGATAATTTATACCATTATAGCCGCGAATCTTATCAAGGTTAACAATATGTTTAAAATTCCAACTTATAAGAACATCGGCCTTAGCAAGCGTTGCCATAGCAATATGTTGACAATCGGCACGACTGGTTTGCCCTACTACTTTAGCCTTAATATATTGATCAGCAAGATCGGCGGCATCTTCCGTTAATTTAATTTTTTCAATTTGTTGAATCGGAACCGTGTTAAGAAAACTTTTCACCTGCAAGGGTGCCCTTAACAATTCAACTTCCAATAAATCCGAGACAAGAATGATAAACTGCCCGCTGGAAACCGCATCAAAAAAAGGAATTGTATTCTCTGAAAATTCCTTATCAAACAAGCCGCCTACTACTGAAGTATCGATATAAACCCGCCTTATCATTTGAGTAAATATAATAAATATCTTTCAAGCAATATCCGCATAACGTGATTTAACTTAAACAGCAAAATCGTTTCTATTTATATCAAACTTAACGGTGTATCTATCAACTAAAATCTCATTTATATCATTTAACTGTGATCTTACAAATGCTTCTACAATTTCTAAAACTTGTCTATTGCTTAATTCATCATCCGGGTAATAGATAATTTCGTCAATGTCGTCAAATATCTCACCACTGCCAGAACCTACATCGGTAATTAAATACAATCCGTTTTCAATCTTGTTTTTTATCATTCCATGATAATGAGTCACCGGCTGTGCGGTGGTCGAAAATACAATGCCATAGTCGTCTTCATTGGGTAAACGCTCTAATACCATTATTGTAAGTGATACAGAAAACAATCCTTTTTGCCGGTTAAAATCTTTAAGGCAGTCACATCTTAATTTTCCGGGCGCTTGTCCAACTATCCGTTTGCCTATCTCAGTATAACGATTATAAATTGAAGTTAATAAATTTTCACTGTCCATAACATCTTTACTTCGCCCCCATCGCCAAATAACCCGCCAATGCATTAATCCTGCCAGACACTACCCCTATCTGCTGTTTCACCTCGTCCCAATTACGTTGTTCAATTGCTTCGCGGATACCAGGGATGGTTTTAACACCGTAACCTGTATAAAAACCTGGCGCATAAATGGTGTGTTTGTACCAGCCGCGGCGCGGCAGGCCTTCGGCGGCAAGCAATTGCTGCTCGGCCTGGTACAGGAGTTTGTTTAGTTTATCGTGGTCACCATCTTTTAGGGCGGCGGCGTTCCAGTAGATGGCAAGTTTATCGGCGCTTTTCTTTAGCGAATCCAACGAGGCGGTTAATGGTTTAAAATCAATTGGGGGTACCGTATCTTTGGCAACGGGCGCTTTATATAGGCGGGTTGGATCGGCTGCCAGTGTATAGTTATTGGCTTTTATCAGTTGGTTATCAATTTTGGTGGCTTCGCGGGTGTCATCGGCCAGCTTGGTAAGTTCGGTAGCATATTTAGCAATGGTGGCCTGAAGGCTCCTGAAATCAAAGGGCAATACTTCCGCATCGGCCATGCGCAATACCGAGTGACCCGCAGTTTGGGCCAGGGCAACGCCGTAAGCAAAGTCCGGATCTTTAAAACGTTTGTAATCATCAAACGAATCATAAATAGAATGATATTCGCCGCCGCCGTCTTCGCCGCCAAAACCAAAATCAAGCGTAGCGATACCTAAATGCTGCAGGAACGAAGAAAAATCAGATCCTGAACCCAGCGCCTCCAGCTTTTCGCCTTTGCGTTCCAATATTTCTTTCTTGTCGCCGGTTGATTTGGCATTAACCAGTTGCATTGCCTTTTTCCTGTCGAACACGCTTACCTTAGTCTGCGGGTCGGTTATGCCATTCGTTATCTCGTCAATAAAGCTTTCCAGCGCCTGCGAACCGCCAGCACCTAAAAAGCCGCGGCCATTACTATCCGAGTTGATGTATACCACCGTTTTTTGCTGCAATTCTTTGTCGTGCGCCTCGGCATATTCGGTTGATCCTAACAGTCCCGGTTCTTCTCCGTCCCATGAGCAATATATAATGCTGCGCTTGGGTTTCCAGCCGGTTTTTAGCAGGTCGCCAAGAGCTTTGGTTTCTTCAATCATGGCTGCCTGGCCGCTTATGGGGTCGTTAGCGCCGTTTACCCAGGCATCATGGTGGTTACCACGCATCACCCACTCATCCGGGTAGGTTGATCCTTTTATTTTGGCAATTACATCATAAGCGGGCACCATGTCCCAGTTAAACTCCATTTTAAGGTGTACAACCGCGGCACCACCGCCTATGTGATAAGTTATAGGCAACGAACCTGCCCACCCGCCGGGTGCAACAGGGCCATCAAGCGCGGCCAATAAAGGCTGGGCGTCATGATAGCTTATAGGCAGCACCGGTATTTTTAATATCGTGGTTGCATCTTTTCTATCCAGGCGTTTGGCATCTTTTGTTGCGCCAACGCCGGGCGTAAGCGGATCACCAGGGTAAATCACCATATCCATTACCGAGCCGCGCTGCACGCCAAATTCATTCTTGTACGCCCCTTTGGGGTATACATCGCCGGCAGAATAGCCGTCATCAGCAGGATCAGAGTAAATAATGCATCCTATGGCACCGTGCTCATAGGCTACTTTGGGCTTTATGCCACGCCACGAGCGGCCGTATTTAGCAATTACTATTTTACCTTTAACATCAATGCCCATAGCAGCCAGCTTAATATAATCGTCGGGCAAACCATAATTTACAAATACCAATGGGCCGCTCACATCGCCATCGGCACTCCAGGCGTTGTAAGTTGGCAGCTGATTGGGCTGGCCCGATGTAGCATCTTCAGGCACGGCCTGCTCTTTTAACACCGCTGTATAAGTTGTTGGCGCGGTAAGCTCAAGCACCCGCGTTTTAGGCGTTGGGAAAAGTACGGTGTAGGTTTCTATGTGCGCATCCAACCCATAGCTTTTGTACATGGCCAATATCTTTTCGGCCACAGCCTTACTGCCCGGCGAACCGATGTTATGCGGAAATGCAGAAAGTGTTTTAATGGTTTCGCCAATGCGTTGCGGACTTAAACCTGCATCAAACGTTTTTTCGGTTTCCAGTTGTTTTACCGACGATGCCGGTGTAAAGCCAATTAATGTTTTTTGCTGCGCGAAACTTGCCGACGACAGCGCCAATAAGCCAAGGGTAAGGGTTTTCTTCATGACAGTGTATATGGTGATCCGTGAAGATAATAAAATTTGTTCATGGTTCATGGTTCATGGTTCATGGTTCATGGTTCATGGTTCATGGTTCATGGTTCATGGTTCATGGCGGGCAAATGGATTTTCGGCCGAATATCTCCTATCTACCTGGCAATCCCACCAGAAAAGACCAATGAACTAATGAACAAGTGAACCAATGAACGATTTGGGCGTTCCCTTCGGGCGGGCTTTCCGCTGCAAGTCCTCGCAGGCCATCGCACCCTACCCCCTCGCTCCGGGCTTTCCGCTGCAATCCCTAACGCTTTTTTGTCTGAACCGCGATTCATCGGATTAGAGGATTACCGGGATTTTTTTTGATTGTCTCGGTTGATAACGATGTTTACTAATCCGATATGACCGCATGCAAATCAAATCCGAAAAATCTGCTTAATCCGAGTTCAGACAAACTACCGGCATCTCTAAATAAATCAAAATTATTTATCCACGCTTTTCTTCCCTGCCATTTTCTTTATCTCATCCCCAAAAACAGCACCGCCCAGCACCAGCACCAGCAACACAGAGCCAGCCAAGGAAATATCCTCCCCAACATAATACGATGCCGGATGAAACACAAACTCCACCTTATGTTCACCTGCCGGGATCTGCGCGGCCCTGAGCAGGTAATCGGCACGGAAATATGGCTTCTCTATCCCATCTATCAGCAACTTCCAGCCTTTATCGTAGTATATTTCGGAGAAAACAGCTATCCCACCTGCTTTCGAGGCTGATTTATACACCATATGGTCGGGATTATAGCTTACCAGTTTGATAACGGAAGTAGTATCGCCTGCCTGTAAATCGCCGGCAACGCTTTGATAGCTTTTATCAGCCACAGCCTCGTTTTTTGGCGAAAAGCTGCTAAGTGCCTTCATTTCTGCGTCGGCACCGTCCACATATTTTATGCTTTTTATAAACCAGGCATTACCGCAAGCATCGGGGTTGGGTAATACCGTTTGCCCTTGTTTGGATGAATCGGGCACGATGACGTATTTGGCATTCAGCATGTTCAGTACAGCCGGGTTTGCTCCCCGGGTAAATTGATTATCTATCAGTTCGTCATATCGCTTCATTCGCGCAGCGGAGTATCCACCTAAAGTTTTGTGGAAAAACGGGTTCTGTACATCTTGTTTTATAGCTGCGGTGGCGTCGTATACCCTAAAATCAGGATCCGTATCTTTAGCTATCTCCAGATCAACAGGCCTTTGCGGAACTGCCGACTCCTGTTTGTCGGTAAAATTGGTATCCTTTAAATAGCGCTTATCTACCTGCCAAAGATCAACTAATACTACGGCAAATAGCAACATAGAAACTGTTGTGAGGCTTAGTTTTTGTTTTATAAGCGCCCAAACAATACCAAAAGTAATCAGCACAAATACCAGCGAACGAATCGCATCGGCACGCTCAAGACTGGCCCGGTCTTTAACTACTGCATTGGCAAAAGCATTGGCCATTGCTGCGTCACCCTTTAACGCTTGTGTTAAACTGGCAACGCCGCTTAGCTGGTCGCTCGGCCTGAAACTCAGCAGTAATTCGGGCACCAGGATCAATATCAGCACCAGCCCACCGGTTATATACAAGGCAAGCAATAGTTTTTTAACCAACAACTTTTTATCGGCAGCAACAATAACCTCCTGTATGGCCAGAAAGGCCAGCACAGGGAAGCAAAGCCCGGCCACAGCCAAAATAGATTCAACCGCGCGGAACTTATTGTATAGCGGAAAGTACTTTAAAAACACATCGGATAAATATGGCCAGTTGCCCCCAAATGACAGTAGCATAGTTAATACCACTGTACCCTGCAGCCACCATTTTAAGCGGCTTTTAACAATGATAAGACCAAATACAAAAAGCAGGCAAATACTCGCACCAAAATAATACGGACCGCTGGTGCCGGGCCGCTTTTCGCCCCAATAAAGTGACAAACCGGGAAACGAAGAAATTTGCTGGGCGTAATTTAAAGCCTGCTCTGGCTGCTCGCCTTTATCTGTAAATACTTTAACGGTTTCTGAATTTTGATCAATCAGTTCCGGGCCCGATGCACCACCCGATGCATTCGGCACCAAAAAGGTAATGCACTCGGCTACGCCCTGGCTGTATTGATAAATATAATCCTTAGCCAGGCCATTTTGCGGTTCTTTGGTACTGGTGGTTAAATTTGATTTACCACGGTAGCTATCCTTGCCGTATTCATAAGTACTCCACAGGGTTGATGCATTTACCGCGAAGGCCAACAGTGATGCGGCCAACAAATAGCCTAATGATTTGAGGAAAGATGTTGTAGTTTTATTTTTAATAGCGTGATAAAGCTCGATACCCACCAAAATCAAAATGGCCAGCATTAAATAATAGGTCATTTGCAGGTGGTTCACCTTAATTTCGACAGACAGGAATAAAGCCAGCAAAGATGTGCCCAACAAATACCGCCCCCGTAATGCCAGCATAATACTGGCTATTATAGGCGCGAAAAAAGCGATGGCAAAAGCCTGGTTAGTATGACCGGCCGCCAGCAATATCATATTATAGCTGGTAAACGTAAAGGCCACTGCACCGGCAGCCGCCAGCCAGGGGCTAAGCTTTAACACATTGAATAAAAAGTAGGTACCAAACAAAAATACCAGCACCATGCCAACCGGGTTGGGTACGGCGTAACCTATCACTGCTATAATATGTGTGGCAATATTGGCTTTATAAGGTGCCCAGATCTGGTATGCGGGCATGCCGCCGAATATCTGGTTCGTCCACAAAATGGTGGTATCGCGGGCGCGGTAATCCATGATCTCCTTTTGGGTTGATTGCGCTCCCAGCACATCCCCCTGCCCCAGCGTTTTTCCCTGAAATGCAGGCGAAAAATATAAAAAGCACAATACTAAAAAAACACCCGCAACAGCAAAATGTATCCCGTTACGCTTTAGCCAATCCATCATAAGCAGTAATAATTATATATTTTTTAAAAATACAATTATTATTGGGCATTGGGCATTGGGCATTGGGCATTGGGCATTGGGCATTGGGCATTGGGCATTGGGCATTGGGCATTGGGCATTGGGCATTGGGCATTGGGCATTGGGCATTGGGCATTGGGCATTTAGGGCCAAGTTTGATTGGCTGACGATTGTTTTAAAAATCTCAAATAAATCCGACTAATGACCAATGACAAGCGCAGCGACAATGACTAATGACAAGTGCAGCGACAATGACTAATGACAAGCGAAGCGTCAATGACCAATGACAAACAGGTTATGGAGTAATTTTATAACCCTCCTTAATAACAGCTTCATTTACGGCTTTTACCCTATTTAACTCCATCTTTTCAACCGCGCGATCGTAGGTTAACATGCCATTTACTTCATGTTCAACATCGGTGGTTTGGGTATAGATGGCAACACTTAAACCCTTGTATTTCATCAACTGTTCTACCTCATCCAGTAAAAACACATACCTATCGGTAAGGCGTGCCTTTGTTGGCTCATAATCATAGGCATTATTTTCTACCGGCCACATATGGTTACGAACAAACAGACCAACGCCACCAAATTCGCCCAAAGATGCCGCGCGATGGTCGTCGGGCACCGAGGCATCGTATGGACCTACATAGATATGGGTATCTACATAATCGCCATTGCCGGGGTCGCCGTAAGCTTTTTGATACGAGGGGTTATTATTAAAGCCCGAATTGCCATTAACCAGCCGGGATGGGTCGTACTGCTTAACCCAGTTGGTTATATTTTTAACATCAAACGCGCCCCAGTTTTCATTAAACGGCACCCAGGTAATAATGGACGGAGAATTATAATGATCGTCCATAATCGCTTTCAATTCCTTCCGGAATTCCTTGCGTGTTTTAAGGGTATCTTCATTTTGATACCAGATGGCTGGCATATCCTGCCAAACAAACAAGCCCATTTTATCGGCCCAGTAATAAAAACGTTGCGGCTCGGTTTTCATGTGCTTGCGGATAAGGTTGAAACCTGCATTTTTGGTAAAACTGATATCAAATTTAAGCGCCTCATCTGTAGGTGCCGTCAAAATACCGTCGGGCCAATAACCCTGATCGAGCAAGCCAAGTTGCATAATAAACTTACCGTTTACTAAAGGACGGATAACGCCATTAATCTTACCCAATTTAATATCGCGCATCCCGAAGTAGCTTTTAACTTCGTCGGCAACGCTGCCATCGGCATTTTTTAGGCTGATCTTCAGGTCATACAGAAAAGGATCGTCGGGCGACCACAGTTTAGGCGCTTTAATGGGCAGGTAAAAGTAAGTATCACCGGCTGATTCTGCTTGCGAAACTACTTTGCCGCCATCAAGCGCCACAGCAGTTAATTTTCCGCTACCCTGTGTATTTACCTGCACTTTTAGCCGGTTATTTGCCAGGTCGGGCAGTAAACGGATGTTATCAATGTAGGTTTTGTTAACCGGCTCCAGCCAAACGGTTTGCCAAATGCCCGAGCAGAAGGTGTAATCGCCACGCGGCCCGCTTTTTCCTGATGGCACACGGCCATCGTTTAAATCATACGCCGCTACAACCACAGTATTGTTGCCCGTTGTTAAAAAGGGTGTAATATTAAAGCTGAAAGCATCGTAGCTACCGGCGTGTACTCCCGCTTTGTGCCCGTTTATAAATAAGGTGGTATGGTGGGCTACTGCATCAAAATGAATGATCACCTGTTTATTTTTCCAGCCGGCAGGCACCTCAAAACTACGGCGGTACCACATATTAATTTCCTGCTTACGCTGAATGCCAGACAGTACGGATTCCGGGCAGTAAGGAACACGAATTTTATTTACTTTGGCTGCAAAGGATAATGGCTTTTCGGGAGCAAGCGCATCCTGTACATTTTTCCCGCCCTGGTAATCCCAATTGCCGTTCAGGCACATCCAGTCGCCGCGCTGCAACTGCGGCCTTGGATATTCGGGAAATGGAACAGGGGCATCCATAGCCATTTTTGTCCAGGCTGTGGGTAATAAAGCCTCCTGGGCAAATAAAACAGAACAACAAATAAAGGTAAAAAGCAAGGATAGCAATAGCCGTTTACTTTGGTTTTTCGTCATGGTTGATAGGTTTACTTTGATGTTAAGCCAAACTTAAAACAATTTATTCGATTAGCTGTCCCGATCTGTTCGGCGTTTTCTTAGGCATACCAAAATAAAAAAGGCCGGCGAAATTATCCACCGGCCATACCATACATTAACCCAATCGGTCTTCCTTACTTTTCAATTTGTTTGGAAAGATCTTTCAAATCTCCGGGCTTTAAATTCCATGTTGCGCCGGTAAACCTAAGATAGATTTGCTCGCCGGTTTGGGAGTTAATTACGCTAACCATTTTACAGCCCCCTGTTAAAACCGATAAAAGATAAAACGTTGGTGCTTTGTCGTCGAGGATTTTTTTATCCAATTCCTCATTGCTAATAAGTTTGTATTTAAATGTAACATCTTTAAATAGCTTTAAGGTATCTAAGCTATGCCCGTCGCGTGTGAATATTCCCCCGTCACGATAGTCATCTGCATTAATATAAATAGTTTGATTTTTTAGTTTTGCTACCTGATCTTTATTAGTCTGCTCATGGGTTAGGCTAATTTTTTTGTCGGCTGTTATTGCCGCCGAAATTATTTGCAGGTAGCTTTTTAAAAAACCAGGGCTCCAGTTGAAAATATGTTTGTTGCCATTAAAATCAAACGGAAAGGACTGTCCCATATCCGTGTCTACATAAACTTCTCCTATTAAAGTTCTATCTATACCAAGTTGTATTTGAGCTAACCAATCTTCATCATGAGCTCTAAATTTCCTGCCTTGTTTGGTTGCCCTGTCTTTAGGGGTAAAAAGATTAAGTGTAAATATTACCACCGTGCTATGCCCCGCATCTATCTTATACGGCTCAAGTATAAAGTAGGTATCGTTCGCTATCACGTTTTCATTCAAATCCTGTTTTTTTAAAAAGCTTACACTTTTAGTGATAGTCCAGTTCTTTTTAAATACGTCTAAAAATTCTGCAGCCCTTGGAAATGAGGTGTCGTTAACAAGTACGTGGGTATTACCGTTTTTAATACGGTCGAGGATGCCCCTGCTATAAAAAGTTTCGAGTTGTGCTTTGGCCGGGTGCGAAAAGCAAATGAGTAATAAAAGGCTAAATAATAGTGGCCTGGCGCAATTAAATGTCATAAAGTTAAAAGTCTTTTTGCCGCGAAAGTAGCGATCGCACGCTGCATCTGCAATATTGTTCCCGACTTAAAATGTTATTATAACACAACAGCCGGCAAAATGATCCGCCGGCTGTTGTGTTCTTTATTTTTCCAAAAGTCATCCGGTTCTAAAAACCGCTCAACTCGGCAAAGTACTTATGGAACAACGGGATAGTTTCAATCCCTTTATAGTAGTTAAAAATATCGTATTTCTCGTTGGGTGAGTGCAAGGCATCGCTATCCAAACCAAAGCCCATCAACACTGTTTTAAGGCCAAGCTCGGCTTCAAACAGGGCTACAATAGGAATACTGCCGCCGCCGCGTGTAGGTATAGGTTCTTTGCCAAATGACTCAGCGATGGCTTTTTGAGCGGCTTTGTAGGCAATGCTATCGGTTGGCGTTACCGCAGGCTCGCCGCCATGGTGGGGCGTTATTTTTACTTTAACGTTGGTCGGGGCTATGCTCAGGAAATGTTTGGTAAATAGTTCGGTAATCTGCTCAAATGTTTGGTTAGGTACCAGGCGCATGGATATTTTGGCGTGCGCCTTTGATGGCAATACCGTTTTGGCACCCTCGCCAATGTAGCCACCCCAAATACCGTTAACCTCTAAAGTTGGGCGTGTACCGGTGCGTTCAAATGTTGAGTAACCTTTTTCGCCCCAAAGTTCAACAACATCAAGATCTTTCTTGTACTCGGCCTCATCATAAGGTGCGTTATTAAGGGCAGTACGCTCGGCCGGGGTAAGATCAATTACCTCGTCGTAAAAACCGGGGATAGCGATATGGTTATTTTCATCATGCATAGCGGCAATCATTTTACTTAAAATAGTAATAGGATTGGCCACTGCGCCACCATAAACGCCGGAGTGCAAATCGCGGTTAGGGCCGGTAACTTCCACCTCTACGTAGGATAAGCCGCGCAGGCCGGTCTCTAATGACGGATGCTCCATGCTGATCATCGACGTATCCGATATCAGCACCACATCGGCTTTCAGTTTTTCTTTATTGGCCTTAACAAATATGGATAGGTTTGATGAGCCAACTTCCTCCTCGCCCTCAATCATAAACTTAATATTGCAGGGCAGGGTATCTGTTTGCATCATCAGTTCAAATGCTTTAACGTGCATGTAAAACTGGCCTTTATCATCACAGGCACCACGGGCATAAATTTTACCATCGCGCACGGTGGGCTCAAACGGAGGCGTGTGCCATAGCTCGATAGGATCGGCTGGTTGTACATCATAATGCCCGTAAACCAATACGGTTGGCTTAGCGGCATCAATCATCTTTTCGCCGTAAACAATCGGATAACCTGCGGTTTGGCATACTTCTACATTATCGGCACCGGCATCGCGCAGCTTTTGGGCTACATGGTCGGCAGTATTTAAAACATCAGTTTTATATTTTGGATCGGCACTAACCGAAGGGAAACGCAAAAGGGCAAATAATTCGTCGAGTAAACGTTGCCTGTGCTCATCAACATATTGCTTTATGTGCTGCATGGTATTTAATTTGGCGCAAATATATTGATGTTTATTGATTTGGGCGAACGATGCACCGGCGGCGGCAAGGAAAGTTTGAGGAGTGGCCGGGGTAAGTATTTAGCAAGCTATATTCCGCAAACTATAATAATATGACTATCGCCCCTCCTATTAAACACAAATTCCCCGAAACGTCCAGGGAATACAAAAGTGCTTTCAATAAAATATACCAGATGCATTAAAAAAGGTTGAAGAACACATCAACCTGCATCGGTTAAAGTAAATTTAATCGGCGGTCGCCAAGTCGGCTTTAGGGCCATGTCCAGCCTTGGCTGTGAACGATGCGGCTTCGGTTTTTGTTGTAACAGGCGCCGATTTGGTTTCCTTTGTACTTAATGAGTAGGCTGTGATGCCTGATGTTAATATGATGGCTATCGCGATGATAATCTTTTTCATGATGTTGAGTGTTGGATGTTTATAAAAAACGGTTTACAAAGCAATCGATTAGGCAGCAAAATCAGCATTACCCAAGTCTCTTTTTGGACCACCTGTGAAAGCAAAGTCTGCATTACCTAAATCCCTTTTTGGACCACCTGTGAAATCTGCATTACCTAAGTCTCTTTTTGGACCACCTGTGAAAGCAAAATCTGCATTACCTAAATCCCTTTTTGGACCACCTGTAAAATCTGCATTGCCTAAGTCTCTTTTTGGACCACCTGTGAAAGCAAAATCTGCATTACCTAAATCCCTTTTTGGACCACCTGTAAAATCTGCATTGCCTAAGTCTCTTTTTGGACCACCTGTGAAAGCAAAATCTGCATTACCTAAATCCCTTTTTGGACCACCTGTAAAATCTGCATTGCCTAAGTCTCTTTTTGGACCACCTGTGAAATCTGCGTTACCCAAGTCTCTTTTTGGACCGCCAGTGAAAGCGAAGTCAGCATTGCCTAAATCCCTTTTAGGGCCGCCGGTGAAATCTGCGTTACCCAAGTCTCTTTTTGGACCGCCAGTGAAAGCGAAGTCAGCATTGCCTAAATCCCTTTTAGGGCCGCCGGTGAAATCTGCATTGCCTAAATCCCTTTTCGGACCACCTGTGAAATCTGCATTGCCTAAGTCTCTTTTTGGACCGCCGGTGAAAGCAAAGTCGGCATTGCCTAAATCCCTTTTCGGACCACCTGTGAAATCTGCATTGCCTAAGTCTCTTTTTGGACCGCCGGTGAAAGCAAAGTCGGCATTGCCTAAATCCCTTTTCGGACCACCGGTGAAATCTGCATTACCTAAGTCTCTTTTAGGGCCGCCGGTGAAAGCAAAGTCAGCATTACCTAAATCTCTTTTCGGACCACCTGTGAAATCTGCATTACCCAAGTCTCTTTTTGGGCCGCCGGTGAAAGCTGTTTGGTTAGATAAGATTTCTGTTTTTTTATCTGCGTTTACAAATGATGTAAGAATAGTGCTTAGTGCTAATGCTGCTATGATTGATTGCTTTTTCATGATTTTATTTGAAGGATGGGGTATAATATTTTGTTTGTTAATAAATGTTATTGCTGTACGTAATTAGTCGGCCTGACCTAAGTCTTTTCTGAAACCAGAGGTTGACGGCGCAAGAGCTACGGCTTCTGGCGTTGCAGATTTTTTAACAGTAGTTTGTGATGATAAAATGCCGGTTGCTGCGGTTAAGCTTACGATGGTTATGATGATAAACTTTTTCATGTTGTTTTTAATTTTTTGAGTTTTTTAAATGTTTTTATTGATCATTTGAAATTTAGTCGGCACTGCCAAGATCCCGGCGTGCGCTGTTTTCGAAGGAGTGCAGCGAAGCTGTTTCATGGGTTATTGTTTCTCTTTTACAAGAAAAGATGCCTCCGGTGAACAAAATTGCCAGGGTAATAGTGATAAATTTTTTCATGATCGTTATATTTTTGTGTACTTGTAATAATCTAATTCCGAATGCCTGTTTTACTGTCCTGATAATCAATCGGCATTTGCCAGATCTTTTTTAAAGCCCGAATCCACTTTTATGAAACCGGCGGCCTGTGGTTGCTCCGCTTTTTTTTGCGACATCAAAACAGCTGATGATAAAACTCCTGTGCTTGCTACAAGCAATGTTAAGAGTGCCATTTTTTTCATATTTATAAATATTTTATATTAAAATTCTATTATTTTAAGTATTAATTAATACTACAGATCCAACAATTTGTAAAGGCTTTTTTTGATAGCCTGTAAAAAAGCTTTAGCTATATTTTATTCTCTTTTGTTCGGCAACATTTTACAATACTTTTAAAAAGCCTTGCATTTTTGCCATTGTTTTTACATATTTTATAAAATAAATTATTAAATTTAAACACGATAACCTACGGTTATCAATAAAGCAACTTTATACTTTATCAATTATATTTAAGCAACAGGTAGCGTATTAATAGCCATATAACGTTTTTCAATATTTTTCACTGTCCAAAAGCAGCATGAAGCACAATTTTTATGCTCAAAAATACTATTAAATGCGCATTACAATACAAATTAATCAACTGTATATCAATCAATTAACAAGGCAAATATAGATATGTTTTTTAATTTTCAAGAAAAATCCATAAAATAATTATCAACATCTTTTTCTTAAGGATTGCTAATATATTTCAGCATAATTTATAACTTTCACTTTCAATACATCGTAACAGCCCTTTAATGAAAAGAACCATCGTATTTCTTTTACTTTTTTTTACCGCATTTGCCTTATACGCAAAGGATCTTGATGGGGATGCAAAGGCGGATACCACTGAAATTATCCGCATAAATAAACAAGCGCTGGCCAATCGCTTAACCGATCCGGAGCAAACAGTTATTGATGCTTCAAAGGCAATGGACCTGGCCCGTAAATTAAATTACAACAATGGTATAGCCGAGGCATACCGCGTTTTGGGCCTGGCCAATTATTACCTTGACCAACCCGAAAAATCATTCGAAAATTATTTAAGCGCCGTTACTTTTTTTTCCAAAGCCGGTAACCTGGGCGGCGAAGCCAAGGTGTACAATAACATGGGCAACCTTTACCGCGATCATGATGCTAACAAATCGCTCGATTATTTTTTTAAATCCCTGGCCATTGCCAACAAAATAAACAACGTAGATTTAATTGCTTCATTAAACCTCAATTTAGGTAACGTTTATACCCGCAAAAACAGCTATAGCCAGGCACTAAAATATTATAACAACAGCCAGTCAATTTTCAAGTCGCTAAAAGACTCGGTAAACCTGGTACAATGCGCTCAGAATATTGGCGTAGTTTACTTTAAACTCGGCCAATTTGATAAGGCGTTGGCCATGCTGCTGGAGGCCAACGCAAACGCCAAACGGCAGGATTTGAACGAATCAATTGCCAGTATCGATTTAACATTGGCATCGTTGTACATGAACCAGAAAAAATTTGATGAAGCCGAAAAGATAGTTAACGAAGGAATAAACTATACCAGGCTGGTAAAAGACCCTAAACTGGAGTACGATTACAAACATACAAGTTATGAGCTGGAGTATAACCGTAAAGATTACGCCAAGGCCATGTTTTACCTGCGCGAAATTTATAAAGTTGATAGCGCCACTTTTAAAACCAATACATCGGTACAAATGAAACTGATTGAGGCCACCCGAAAGCAGGAGGAACAAGTAAAGGAGAACGAACGTATTGCCGAACGACAAGCATACGACCGTACCAAATTTTGGGCCGTAACCATTGTTGCCGGCCTTTTACTGGTTGTTATTGGGCTACTGTTTGGTAACGTAAAACGGAAAGCCAAAACAAATGCCCAACTTACCCTGCTTAACGGTGAAGTATCCCGGCAGAAGGATAACCTTGACCGCATAAACCACCACCTTGAAGAGATCATTGACGAGCGCACGAAAGACCTCCAGATAAAAAACCGAAAGCTATCCGAACATTCATCTTACCTATCTCACCAAATCCGCGGCCCCATAGCAACTTTACGTGGATTGATCAACCTGGAAAGAGAAGGGCTTGTTGACGAAAAGGAATGTATAACCATGATGGACAAATGTGTATCGGAAATTGATGAAAAGATCATCGAAATGAGCGATATGCTGCATGGACCGGCAAGGACCTGATAAGTCAAAATTAAAAATTCAAAAGTCAAAATTAAATCCGGGGCCGGTAAATTGTAGCCTGCTAAAAACGGGATCTACCTTCGTAGCCGCATGATAAAGCTATGCTGAGGCAGCTTCAAATTGTACCCTCCCCATCCTCCAATAAGAAAACGGCTGCGTTAATTAAAATTAAAAGCCATTGGCAGCGTACTGTGTATCTGGGCTTCAAAAAGCCCCAGGTAAATGCAGTACCAGGATATCATTTGCAGTATAAGCAACTGGCGGTGCCTTTTGTAGCCCTGCGTTTCAAACGCAATGGTATCATTGCCGGCAGTAACAAAAAACCTTACTTCGCCCTTGCTGGGTTTAAAGGTTGACCTTAGCATATCAAATGCTTTAACTTTTAGCTTGCTATTCGGATCATGAATGGTGCCGTCTTTTAAAGCTTCGTTTTTTGAAATGGATATCAGGTAGTTGGACATATCAGTATACTGTTTTCAGGGTAAAAAACATGCCACAATTTTTACTCCAAAAAACAAAATAACAAAGCGGTATAAACCTTTTATGTTTATACCGCCTATAAATTTTACAAAAGTTTCCTTTTATTAAATATTATTAATCCATATTCAATATCAAAAAACTCGTTATAAGTAAAGTGTAGCAATTACTATATGATAAACCCGAATGTGTTAGGTTTACAGCACAACTATTAAATTATACGGCTATAGCGCTTTTATTACGTAGTTCCTCATAAAGCAAAATTACCTTACGTTGCAGGTTGGCAATTTCTGCTTCACGATCAACAAGTTTTTTCTGGGCAACGCTCAGGTTTGATGGAGTCAGGTCAATTTCTTCGGCATCAAGCGCAAGCAGGTTCACTACATTCAGCTCAAATATGTTTGCAATTTGTTCAAGGCGCGATAAGTTGATATCCGTGACGCCTGTTTCAATTTTTGAAAACGCTGGGATAGAAATACCTAACCGGTTTGCCACGTCTTCCTGGCTCCAGCCGTGCTGGTGGCGTAGGGTACGAATGTTTTTTCCGACAAACTTATTTGTCTTCTTTTTTGTGATCTCGCTCATTTTGGGGTATCAATAATAAATTAAGTATTAATAACACACCCAAACGTTATGCCATTGTTAATTTACCTTAAAATATCCCTCAATTCAACACAATCGATTGGGGATAAGTGCAAGATCGGGGAAACAATTCCACAAAACGTGGGATTAACTGTTAGTTTATATTGTTAATTATATACAGTTTAGCAAATTTAAGCAACAGCTGTTTTTGGCCAATTTCCTTAAAAAAGATGGTTGCTTTAACATCGGGTTTGTTACCTTCCAGGCTAAGCACTTTGCCAAATCCAAAGCGCTCGTGCTCAACCTCCATACCCACCTGCAGGTTTGATGTATCAGATGGTTTAAAGCCTGCCGATACCACATGTGCCTTAGCCAGTATCGATGTTGTTTTTATCGGTGCCGATGTTGCCGGCTTGGGTTTCGAGAATGCGTCGGCCTGCTTATTGCCACCGCCGGTCCAGGCCTTGCGCTCATCGTCAAAAAACGGATTGTTGCTGGTAGTTGTTTTGGCACTATAGTCAAGCTCCAGGTATTTGGCATCTATTTCATCTAAAAAGCGGCTTGGTTCGCAGCTAATAAGCGTTCCAAACTTAAAACGCGATGTGGCGTAGCTGATCGTAAGCTTGCTTTCGGCGCGGGTTACGGCTACGTAAAACAGGCGGCGTTCTTCTTCCAGATCGCTGCGCGAGTTGAGCGACATTTGCGAAGGGAAAAGGTTTTCCTCGAGCCCAACCACGTTTACCTGCGAAAACTCAAGCCCTTTTGATGAGTGTATAGTCATCAATGACACCGTATCGGCATCCTTGTCTTTATCCTTGTCATCATTGGTAAGCAAGGCAATATCCTGCATAAAAATATCCAGGCCTTTCTCTTCTATATCTTCCCGCTCGCTAAACTCTTTAATCCCGTTCAGCAACTCCTGTATATTTTCGTACCGGTTAAGACCCTCTACAGATTTATCCTCATAGAGGTCTTTTAACAGGCCCGAGTGCTGTGCAATATACAAAGCCGACTCATAGGCCGATTTTGTTTTAGCCAGCACCTGGAAGCTTTGAATCATAGTTGCAAAGGCAGCCAGGGTTGATGGTGGTTTACCATCATAATATTTAGCCGGTTCGGCAATTACCTCCCAGGGGGTTACCTGGTGGGCATCAGCGCTTACAATAATCCTATCAACACTGGTATCGCCTATCCCGCGTTTGGGGTAGTTGATAACACGTTTCAGCGCCTCCTCGTCGTTAGGATTAAACGTAAGGCGGAAATAGGAAATCAAATCCTTGATCTCTTTACGCTGATAAAATGACAGCCCTCCATAAATTTTATACGGGATACCCAGTTTGCGCAAGGCCTCCTCCATCGAGCGCGACTGCGCGTTGGTACGGTACAAAATGGCAAAGTTGTTCCAATTTTTGCCCAGGCGGCTCCGGTCTTCCATAATCGACTCGGCCACCATTTTACCCTCTTCGTTGTCGCTGAAGGCACGCATGATCTTTATTTTATCGCCGGCTTCCTTCTCGCTAAAAACATTTTTTTTAAGCTGCTCTTTGTTATTGCTGATGATGCTGTTGGCAACATTCACAATATTTTGGGTCGACCGGTAATTTTGCTCCAGCTTAAATACCTTCAAGTCAGGGTAATCCTTTTCAAAATTCAGGATGTTTTGAATATTTGCCCCACGGAAAGCGTAAATACTTTGTGCGTCGTCACCCACAACGCATAAATTCTCGTTAACAGCAGCCAGTTTTTTCACAATCAGGTATTGCGAAAAGTTGGTATCCTGGTACTCATCCACCATCAGGTATTTAAACTTGTGCTGGTATTTATTCAATACATCCGGGTGCAGTTTGAGTAGTTCGTTGGTTTTGTAAAGTAAATCGTCAAAATCCATGGCCCCTGCGCGGAAGCACCGGGTAGCATACAGTTCGTAAATTTTGCCCAGCTGCCCACGCCCTGTAGCTGTATCGTCGGCCTGTATCTGTTCGTTCTTATTATACTCTCTGAAAGATATCAGGTTGTTTTTTGATGCCGAAATACGGTTAAGCACAAAGTTTACCGCGTACAGCTTATCATCAAGGTTAAGTTCCTTGATAATAGCACGTAATACGCTTTTACTATCGTCGGTATCGTAAATGGTAAAGTTGCTGGGGTAACCAATCTTCTCGGCCTCTACGCGTAAAATTTTGGCAAATACCGAGTGAAAGGTACCCATCCAGATGTTTTTGGCCTCGGGGCCAACTACATGCGTAATACGCTCGCGCATTTCGCGGGCGGCTTTGTTGGTAAATGTTAAAACCAATATGTTAAATGAGTCGACACCCTTACGGATAAGGTGTGCTACCCTGTAAGTGATCACCCTTGTTTTGCCCGATCCGGCGCCCGCGATAATCATCACCGGTCCGTCGGTTTGTTCTACCGCTGCCCTTTGTTCGGGGTTTAAACCCTGTAAATAATCCAAAATCTTTTCCTCTTTTTCTTAAAGCAGCGAAATTAAGGTTTTGTGCCGAAAGGGGAAAGTAAGATTAGTAGAGAAATACTAACAATGGGATTTGATATGTGCAGATTTCAGATTACAGATGTGCAGATGTTGCCCGATGTTGTCTTCAGACAGCATTTGCACATCTGCAATCTGCACATCCATAATTAGTTAACCTGATTTTTTTTTATTTTTCTCTTCTTTATTAACTATATATTTAATACATTCGTGTAATACATAGACTGAAGCAAAAAAACATCCTAATAAATTAAAAACGTTTCTATTTTTGATATTAAAATGACGTTATAATATCAAAAAATAAAAACAAATTAACCTAAAAGCAACTTATCCAAATAACAATTAAAACACTGCTACTATGGAAACCAGGGAGAAAGAAAAGAACGAAGCCACTAAAGAAATGCGCGACCCTAAAACTATTAAACAGGAAAAAATCGACGCAGCGAAAATTATTGCCAAAAGGTACAAGAAAAAGCCTTTGCTGTAAACGCGCCACGCAAAAAGCCTGTTGAACTTAAGCCAACAGGCTTTTTGTGTTTTTAATTTAACTTTGCTTACCCCTATTTTAGCGGACGATTATATACTGCATAAGCAACATTCGCCGCAACAATTTATATGCTCCCCTCGTCCCATTCAGCATCTCGCTAAACTTTATTTTTTGGTACTACTTGTATTCGCACAAGCAATATCAAAATAATTAAAAACACTACACGTAGCAAAGCTGTTACCAATTGAATAACAAACCATTACCCCGAATTACTATTTTTGAATAAAACCTTTTTTATGAGCCAGATCAACAAAGACGACATTAAACAAGAAGTGTTTGACCTGTATGATGATTATGCACACAACCGGCTTAACCGGCGCGATTTTGTGCAAAAACTATCGCTTTATGCCGTTGGTGGCTTAACTGTAACCGCCCTGATGAGTTTCCTGATGCCCGATTACCAGGGTAACGTGCAAATTAAGCCCGATGATCCGCGCTTAACGTCAGGATACATCAATTATCCATCACCAAAAGGCGGCGGAACAATTAAAGGGTTGCTATCAAAACCGGCTGAGGCTAAGAATAAGCTTGGGGGGATTATCGTAGTTCATGAAAACCGCGGCCTAAACCCTTATATTGAAGATGTAGGCCGAAGGGCCGCCCTGGCAGGCTTTATTTCGCTGGCGCCCGATGCACTTACTCCACTGGGCGGCTATCCGGGTAATGACGATGCAGGCCGTGCCCTCCAAAGCAAACGCGATAAAGGCGAAATGGAAGAAGATTTTATTGCTGCCTTCAATTACCTTAAAAACCATAAAGATTGCAATGGTAAAGTTGGCGTGGTAGGTTTTTGTTTCGGCGGCGGCATAGCCAATACCATGGCCGTACGCGTGCCCGATTTGGCAGCTGCCGTTCCTTTTTACGGTGCCCAGCCCGCTGCAGCAGACGTACTTAAAATTAATGCCCCGCTGATGCTGCATTATGCCTCACTGGATACCCGGATTACCGAGGGCTGGCCAGCCTACGAGGCGGCGCTAAAAGAGAATGGCAAAAAGTACCAGGCATTTATTTACCAAAACGTAAACCATGGTTTTCATAACGACACCACACCCCGGTATGATAAAGCCGCCGCCGAACTGGCCTGGAAACGTACGATTGATTTTTTTGGTGAGCAGTTGAAATAATAAGCTGTACAAAGGCTCATCTGCGGCTGTCTCCGACTTCGAACCATTATACCTGTAGTCTCCAGACTACAGGGTATTTTTGAGATTTGTGAAATGGTTACTGTAGTTACAAACTACAGGCATAGGCGTCCGAAGTCGGAGAAATAGAACAGCGGATTAGGTTTATCTCATAAAATAGCTCATGCAAACCTACAACCATTTACTAAACCAATCCAATGTCATTTTAAAATGTTCCGGTGTCGATGTATGAAAAAGCTTCGGTGTTACATCGCGGCTAATTTTATCTGTAGCTTTTTTGGAGGCATATGCCTGTATGGCCGATGCATAGGCAATGTTTGCGCCGGGCAAGGGGCAATTCGGATCGTTCTCGGTACCAACAACCAACAGCGCCCGCGGCGCCATCAGCCGAAGCATGGATGGGCAGTCAAATTCGCCGGTAATATTGGGCAGTAATTTATCCCATACGGCTTTCACGTTGCGTTTATTTAAAACCGAATCGCCAAGGTCTTTTGCGGCTTGTAAGTGAGCGCCCTGGATAGTACCAGCCCGCGCCTGCCACTTATCATTATCTAACGACCATTTGAAGCTTTGTACCGAAATATCCAGCACAATTACTTTTATCCGCCTATCGGCCGATGCCGCAAGCCAGGTTTCGATACCGCCCATAGATATACCGCCCATGCCAATACGGTTCGCATCTACGTCCGGCCTGCTTACCAAGTAGTCGGTTACCCGCCACAAATCAAAAGCGGTATCAAACAAAAATGGGTGGGTTTGGTGGGCCTTGTCCTTATTTTCCCAGGCGGCGGTAGCGGCTGCTACATATTCTGTTGAGCCATGTGCGCCGCCGGCTATGCGTTCGCCGTGAAAACGGGCATCAATGGCCACGCCCATGATGCCACGTTTGGCCAACTGGTACAATATTTTCTTGTTATCCTCTTTGCGGCCGCCGGTGCCATGTAAAAAAATAACCGCCGGGTACGGCCTGGTTCCGGTAACCGGCTTGTAAATAAGCATGGGTACCCTTTCATTTTTTTCGCTGTAAATAAAACCATGCTCTATAATAACCGAATCGGTTTTGGTTACCTCAAAAGAGGGGTTTAACGGAAAGCTCGGCCTTTCCAGCAGCTTTTTGAAATCGGTAGCAACCTTATCAACAGGTGGATAGTTTATTTGTTGCGCAAGTGAAACCCGCGAGCACAGCGATAACACCATCGCGGCGCAAAGTACCTTGATCTTAAATACCATATCGAGACAGATTTATTGGTACAATGTACAAAACATAGCGCTTAGTTATTGTAACAATACTAATAAGTGCTTATACCAGGTTAATAGCGGCAACAGGTAATTGTTATTTATTCAAATGTGTTCGGCCCGCGATTAGTATTTTCAACCAGGCGCAGGACGAACAACACATTAACTTATAAACAGTTCAACTGCTGATATTACAATACCTTATAAACCTGCCCGGTTTGGCTGCCCAGCACGCTTTTAATATAGGCCTGCGTTACCCGGTGCATGCTAACCGGGATATGCCCATGAAAATATGGAAAATAGGCCGGGGATTCCTCCACCACATCGGGTGCGACAGCGTTTATGCGTATGCTGTTATCCAATTCAACCGCTGCGCCGCGCACAAAACCATTAATGGCCCCGTTCATCGCGCTTAAATTAGCTCCCAGCACAATCGGATCCTCGGCCAATGAACCCGAAGTTAAAGTGAATGACCCTTTTGGGTTGATGTAGTGCTGGCCTATCAATACCAGGTTAACCTGCCCCATCAGTTTGCTGTTAACTCCTATCCTGAAGTCGGCATCCTTCATACTGCCCAATGGCCCAAAATGGCCATCGCCGCTTGCGCAAACCAGGGCATCAAACTTGCCTGCCTGCTTGTAAAGGTTTTCAATCGATTCGGGCGAAGAGATATCTACCTGCAGGTCGCCGCTTTTTGATCCGGCCTTTATCACTTCATTGTCCTTTTGTAATGCTTCGGTAATGTGTTTTCCAATTGTGCCGGTGGCACCTACAATAATTATTTTCATAATAGCTTTCTTTTTTTTAACAATATTAAGCCAATACTTTACTTTTGTCAAGTAATGGCACTTTTGTCAAGTATTGACAATTCTGTCACTAATGTTAAATACCAATATGTTAGCAGCAGAAATAAATAAAAAATATATCGACCCGGTTTGCGATTGCCCCATAACAGCAGCCATTGGCATTGTTGGCGGCAAATGGAAACCCGTTATCATCTGGATTTTGATAACCGGGCCGAAGCGGTTTGGCGAGCTACATAAAACAATACCCGGCATAGCGTTAAAAGTTTTATCGAGGCATTTAAAAGAATTGGAAGTCGATGGCATTATAAGCCGAAAAGTATATGCCCAGGTACCACCGAAGGTGGAATACACGCTTACCGAAAAAGGGCAGTCGCTAAACGATGTAATGCAGTTGCTGGCCGATTGGGGCCGCAAAAACATTGTGGTGGCGGGATAAACCCGTTGATGAAATTCGCACCATATTACAGCCATCATTAACACAAAGTATGATAGTTGGCAGGATGTTAATGCCGCAAAAATTAAACTTACCTTTTAATCAATCCACAAATAGCCGTAAAATGGAACAGTTAGCCGCCTTATTTACCCAAAAGTCAGGAATGAATAGCCAAGCACCAGGCTTACAGGTAATATCCCGGTTTGAAGTTAGCTTTCACTTGTAGCTTCAACGCCATATCGTATTGCTGCTTCAAGTATATCAAGGTTTATATCTTTTATCGTTTTAAACTTAATACAATAACCGGTCACGCTGGCCTTGCCCAATGTTTTTCCATATGTTTGGGCTAAGTATGTCTTATCCTTAATGCCGAGAATATAAACAGAGATTCCGGTTGTGTTTGCGCTCAAACCAATCTGATAAAACTCCCTGGTTTTGCCATCGGCATATTTTATGGTGTAATATCCATATCCTATATTAGGATTTGAAACAGTTTTATTTTCACTGTCTTTACCATCAAGAAACCATAGTTTGCATCCTGGTAATACCCGTAGTATGAACTCATGCAACTCTTGCATTTCGCTCCGTTTTGGTTCGGGCTGGCTGGCGATATACGTTTTGATTTGTTCTTGTACGTTCATATAAAATATTGAATTATGGGTTGATTAATTCAGTTTTTCAAAAGGCTCGCTTTATTTTTGGTCATTCATCAATTCGCTTCTTTTACGTTTCTTCGAAAGTACCTTCCTCTTTGCTTTGGTTCAACATCCAAATTTCAAATTGGTAAAAACTACCAGCTTACAAGCCTTATTTTTTTTAAAACTTTCATTTATTTAGGCAGACTAAAAAGGTTAAATAGCTTAAATTGCGTTAACAGATTTATCAAGCCCCTATAAACCAAATCTAAGCTTAACAGATGAAAAATCCCGAAAAAAATACGGAGTCATTTATTCAAACAGTTATCCGCACCATTATTACTACAACTGTAATTGCCATCATTTTAAACTGGGTGCACGTATTTCCATCAGGCGGAAAAAGCAAACTTGTGCTGTTTGAAATGATTTGGTCGGTAGTGTTTTGTATTGTTTTTGGCGGCCATTGGCTGGAATTGTTATTTATTAACCGCATAAAATTCTCCTTACCCCAAAATATGCTATCGCTGTATTTTATAAGAATTGTTTACTGGTTTGTATGTGCTGTGCCCCTATTTTTTGCAGCGAATTTAATTGCTGATTTATTTTCGCCCAAAACAGTACAGATGGGTCGGTGGTGGATGTTTGGCCTTTTTTATATCGGCATTCAATTACTGATGCATGCTATTATGCAATTAAGGTTTAAAAAGAGTTTTTATAATGGTGTTTACTGATGGCTTTTATAATTACTGAACCGCTAACCACGCATAGGGCGCTATGTTCTGGCTAAATCACTAATATAGATACCTCGACGCCTTGAGCCGTACAGGCAAGTAAATTGAGCCGTAAAAGACATAGGCCCTGGGATATTAAGCTGATATTTGTATTGTTAAAAGATAAAATATCAGCTATGAAAAACATAACAAAAATAAACCTCGGCAACAATGGGCCACTTGTTTCTAAACTCGGCTTAGGCTGCATGCGCATGTCATCAGTTTGGGGCGGACCCGTTAATGACGAAGGTGAAAGTATTGCAACCATTCAGTCGGCATTAGATAACGGGATTAATTTCCTGAATACAGGCGATTTTTACGGCAGCGGCCATAACGAGCTATTGGTGGGTAAAGCCATCAAAGGACGAAGGGACGATGCCTTTATCAGTGTTAAATTTGGCGCTATTTTCTATAACGGCCAATGGATAGGGTTAGATCTGCGCCCCGCAGCTATCAAAAACTTCATCAACTATTCGCTGGTGCGTTTAGGCATCGATACCATCGACCTATATCAGCCATGCAGGCTTGACAACAGCGTTCCGGTAGAAGATATCATAGGCACCGTTGCCGACATGATTAAAGAAGGCAAGGTGCGCTACCTTGGCGTTTCGGAAATAACTGCCGATCAGCTGCGTAAGGCCAACAGTGTACACCCGGTAACAGCGCTGGAAATAGGCTATTCATTGGCCGACCGCCAGATAGAAACCGACTTGCTGCCCACAGCCAAAGAACTGGGCATTGGCATAGTAGCCTTCGCCAACACTGCCGAAGGCTTGCTTACCGGCGAAATGAAGGCACCGCTTGCAGCCAATGATTACCACAATCACTTCTCGCGTTTCCAGGGAGATAACCTGGTAAAAAACCTGGAGAAGGTGGAAGTATTGAAAACAATGGCCAGGGAAAAAGGGGTCACCCCTACCCAATTGGCCATAGCCTGGGTAAATGCACAGGGCGACGATATTATGCCGCTGGTAAGCATGAGCCGCAGAACCCGCCTGCCAGAGAACATGCAAGCCATGGAGATTGAATTTACTCCCGCGGAGATGGACACCCTTAATACCCAATTTTCGCCGGGCGCTATTCTTGGCGGCACATACCTACAACGATAAGGCGTGGCTGCGCAATAAGTTGAGATGGAAGATTGAAATATCGAACACCGAACATCCAATATCGAATAATGAAGAAAAAACTTCGGTGTTGGACATTCGAAATTCAGTGTTCGATATTACTTGTACTTCTTTTTTTGCTTAACAAGTTGGCACCGAATGTCCAATATCGAATAATGAAGGAAAAACTTCGGTGTTGGACATTCGAAATTCAGTGTTCGATATTACTTGTACTTCTTTTTTTGCTTAACAAGTTGGCACCGAATGTCCAATATCGAATAATGAAGGAAAACTTCGGTGTTGGACATTCGAAATTCAGTGTTCGATATTATTTTTTGCTCACTTCGCTTTGTTATAAGCCCCACCTGTTTTATATCTTTATATAATGACAAATCCAACCGAAATAATACCAGGAGTTCTCTTTTACTCCTACCTCTCTACCAGGCAAAAGCATCGGGTGGGCTTTATGTCGCACAACACCCTGGTATTGCAGATTTCAGGGCAGTTTACCCTGGAAACAGCCGAACAAAAAATTTCGATGAAGGGGGGCCAAATGTTGCTGATAGGCAAAAATCAGCTGGGCCAGATTACCAAGACCCCGCTGCCCGATGAGGATTATGAAACTATTGTAATTTCGCTACAGGAAGAGTTACTCCGAAAAATAGCCCTTGAGGAGCAGATAGAAATACAGCATAAATATACCGGCCCACCCAACATTCTTATCCCGGCAAACGATTTTCTGCATGGCTATTTCCAATCGGTAATACCCTATGTACGGAATCCGGCAGAAAAATTGACGACCGAGTTGGGAATTTTAAAAGTAAATGAGGGGGTAAAGCTGCTGCTGCATATCATGCCCGAGCTCAGGAACTTTCTGTTCGACTTCTCCGAACCCTATAAGATCGACCTGGAAAAATTCATGCTCAGCAATTTTCATTTTAACCTTCCTGTCGAAAAATTTGCGCAGCTCACCGGGCGAAGCCTTGCCGGGTTCAAGCGCGATTTCCAGAAAACTTTTGGCATGGCGCCCCGTCACTGGCTGCAGGAAAAAAGGCTGACGGAAGCCCGCCATCTCATCGAAACAAAAAACAAAAGGCCATCTGCCATCTACCTCGACCTGGGTTTTGAAAGCCTCTCGCACTTCTCGCATTCCTTTAAGAAAAAGTTTGGCAAGGCGCCTACGGCGTAGTCTGGATTTTCGACACTGTTTTTTTAATTTAGTTGTAGCGTTTAACAACGCAGCCACGTTATATAATACATAGCGGTTATATAATAAATGCCTTATATTTATAAATCAATAAACTAAACTTATCATGAAGTTAATTTACAAGTGTACATGTATCATAGCTTGCCTGGCCATCATGAGTTGCCATAAAGATAAAAACACCGGAGATAGTGCCGATAAGCAACTAACCACAACTGATTCGGGCAGCACAACCTCGGTTAGTATGGGCCAAACCATTTCTTTAACCTTAGGCAATCCCGGCGATGGTGGCTACCAGTTTAACGACCCTAAGTACAACACTTCGGTTTTAACATTGGTGAGCCATAAGGAAAATGTAGGCGTACACCCTGGCATGATTGGCGATTTTGGCAAAGACATCTGGACGTTTACCGCAAAAGGAAGCGGTACAACTACGCTCGAAGTAACCGCCCACCGCGGCAGTACCGAGATTATATCAATGTTCTCAAACCAAATTGTAGTAAAATAAAAACTGTCATAACAATAATGGTGGTATCCTAACTAATACCATTAAAGTTAAGAAATTACGGTCTATTTAATATCGAACGTCCAATATCGAATAATGAAGGAAAAATTTCGGTGTTGGACATTCGAAATTCAGTGTTCGATATTATTTATTCTTCTATTTTTAACTACGCGGAGCCTTATCGGGGCATGTCCCCGTTGGTAGAAACGGGGCCGGGCTATCCGTTACAAATCCTCGCAGGCCCGCACTCAATGGCCTGCGCATGCTGTGGGTTTTTCACTGCTATCCCTCATGCGGGTATTTTAATTGCCTATTATCAGCGTATTGCAATTAAATTAATTGCCATTAACCAGCGGAATAACCTTTTTGCCAATCAATTCAATAGAACTCATTAACTGCGCATGCGTTAATCCGGCATTATCCATCTGGAAGGTAAACCTATCTACCCCACCCAATGCTTCACTATGGCGTAGCAGTTTTTCGGCCACCGTTTCCGGGTCGCCCAACACTAACACACCTTTCGGGCCCGATACACTGTCAAACTGCGCCTTGGTTACAGGCGGCCATCCGCGCTCTTTACCCAGTTTAGTCCAAAGTTCCACATAACCAGGGTAATAATCGGCAATGGCTTGTTCATTGGTGGCGGCCACATAACCTGGCGAATGCAAGCCCACTTTTAATTGTTCCGGGCTGAAACCTGCCCTGCGGCCTGCCTCGCGGTAATGATCTACCAGGGGCCTAAACCGGTGCGTTTCGCCGCCAATAACGGCAACCATCAATGGCAATCCTAAAGTACCTGCCCGTGCAAATGACTCTGGCGTACCACCCACACCTAACCATACCGGCAGCTTTTGTTGTAAAGCCCTCGGGTAAACCGGCAAATCGGCCAATGGAGCACGAAACCTGCCCGACCAGGTCACAAATTCACTATCCCTGACTTTTAGCAGCAAATCAAGTTTCTCCTTAAATAATGCGTCATAGTCATTCAGGCTGAAACCGAACAAAGGATAGGCTTCAACAGACGACCCGCGACCAACCACCATTTCGGCACGGCCCTTCGAGATCAGATCCAGCGTGGCAAAGCTCTGGTACACGCGTACCGGATCGGCGGCGCTTAGTACGGTAACCGCGCTTGTAAGTTTAATGCGTTTGGTGCGCGCGGCGGCGGCAGCCAGGATCACCGCAGTGGCTGAATCCAGGAATTCCTTTTTATGGTGTTCGCCAATGCCAAAAACGTCCAGCCCCACCTCATCGGCAAATGCAATACGATCAAGCAATTGCGCCATCGCGTCAACGCTGCTCAACTCGTTACTGCCATACATCGCCGAGGCGAAGCTATCTATTCCAATTTCCATTGTTTTATATTGAATTAAATGTTTAAACATCCAATTCAAAGGTCGGAAGTAATTTGCTTTTAAGCAAGTGAGCAATAGCTATTAAGTGTCTGATTTATGACATAAGTTTGGGACGATAAAACTTTTGACTGAAAGATCAAAGGCTTTATCGTTTACCATCTCACCGCAACGATATATAACGCGCGGGAGTTATTTACATATCAGAAACCGTAAATTCTGCTTTTACCGAAGCAGGAAACTGGGTACTTATACTAACATCTTCGTCGCATACCAGCGGATTTGTAAAGTCGGCATTTTCAGCAATCTGCTCATTTCCATCTATTTTTATAACCACAGTACGATGCCCGGTAACCGTATAGGTACTTTTGAGTTGCCACCACATAAAGGATGCCCGCGGCACCTGCGTTTTGGCATTAAAGGTTTTCTTTTTAGTAATCACCTCGGCAAGTGTCACTTCCGCCGAAAGCTCCAGGGTCAGTTTTGCACCTATATCCATAAACGATCCCACCTTTAAACCAAGCGAGGCCGAAAATTCCTCGCGGGCGCCAACACTTAACGCCACACCAATGCTTACCGACTCTTCCTGCGAAAAAGGTGTATCGGGCGTAATGGTGCAACTGTTTACACGTACCCATTGTTGCTTGAACTCTAATTGCTGATTGGTAAGCCGCTTTTCCCAGATAACCTTAAAGCCCACCATCTGGATTTCCTTTATAATTATGGTTTGATCAGGCAAGGGTACTTTCATAATTACTTTTGCCGGCGGCGGAAGCGGAAAGTCATTAATTCCGTTGGGGGCCGGCGGGTCCGGCAATAATTTAATTGTTGCTGTTGTCATAATCTGATGTTTTAAGTTGCTGCAAAATAGCATGTCGTCATTTTACACCGCAGGGTAAAAAACACCTTTTTATAGGATAGGAAAAGGGTTTAATGAGGGTGCTGTAAAGCTTGTGGTATGTGTCTGCTGGCGTATCTTGTCGAAATTTTAGAGGATAAAAAAGATTTATCCTCTAAATTGAGCTAAAACAACCGATATTTAAGTCATGTTGTTTAGTAAGCCTAATAAACCGAATTCTATAAATCTTCTACCGCCGGATGATAGCCTTTCTTTCTTTGAGGATTTTAAACGTGCAAGCGAGTTTTACTGGGAAACGGTAACCCTTGAAAAAGAGATTTATGGATATCAGATACAGCCATGTTCAAAATGGAAAGAAGGCTTAAGTGATAACGACCTGAAAAAGTTTGAAAGTATCATGGGCTTTTCATTTCCCGTGCCGCTAAAAAATTTCTATAAAGTGATGAACGGTCTTGATAGGCCAGGCATTGATATTTCAGGCGATAACCCAGCATTCGAATCCAAATTTTACTCTTTTCCTGATGATTTGGATTTAATTGCAGAGATGATTGAGTGGATATACAAAAGAAACAAAATCAGCCGCAATGAAATTATAAAATCAGGTATAAGCAGAATATTCCCGGTTTTTGCACATCGGTTTATGCTGATAGATGTGCCGGGGAACCCCACACTCTCGATGTGGGGCGACGATATTATTTATTGGGCTGATAACGTCAGCAAGCTGCTGATAAAAGATGTTTTTAAGCATGAAATAAACTCAAAAGATTATCAAAAACTAACGCTTTCGCAACCAAAAGTTGAGTTTTGGCTTGATAAAGGATAGGATTAGCCCAACAATACAATTAATGGAAAAACGCCACCAGGCGGCAAAACTTTTTTTGAGTATTCTTTTGCTAAGGCTGTGTAGTAAAAGCAACCGAAGCCTTCAACTTATCCCAGCTAAAGCTTATGGCGCCACCCTTGCTACCGGCAGTAACTATTTCAAATGTCAACAGTTCTGCAGGGTGATTTAAGGTTTGCATTTGCATCGGGATCTTTAAAAAATCATAATCCGCGTTATGTTCTGTTCCCCATATATTGGCCTGCTTGTTAAATATCAACGTAAAACCGGTTGGAGTTGGTATGGTAAATATAGAGTAGGCACCCGCCGGAAGCTCCTTTCCATTAAAATAAAGCGGCTTGCTTAAGTAAATTTTTGTTGCCGCATCAGCCCCTGTGCGCCAAATACGGTTCCATGGCACAACTTCGCCAAAAATAACCCTGCCCCTTACCGACGGACGGGAATATTCGATTTTAATGTCACCGCCATTAATCGTTGCTTTTACCGAATCGGGCTTGTTGATAATAGCCAACCGTGGATGCAACCGCTGATGGTTAACGTTTGCAGCAATTACAGAATCGATATTTAAATACGCACCCGCCTTACCTTTAATATTAAATGATGTGCCAATGCCGTCTACTGCTTGTATACTGCCATTTTTATCCAAAAGTATAGTAAACATGCCCATTACAGCACTCCCAATCTGCAGTTTTTGGCTGCCCGTTTTTTTGATCATAAACTTCCTGGCACTATTAAAAACAATATGACTGCTCAACACACTGTCGCCTACCTTTTTGGGGGCAAAATGGGCCAGCAAGGCAGGCATAAAAACAAGCACATCGCCACCGAATGCATTGGCTTCCATAATTTTTACAGGATATTTACGTACGCCGCCCCTGGTTGCGCTTTTTGTTTCAATAAAGGTAGTATCGCTGGTGTAGTTTAATTTGCAAGCATAAATCAATGAATCCTGGCCCTTTGCCGGCTCATAATTAAGGCCCTCCAGGCGCATGAGCTGGCCATCGGAGAAAAACGTTCCTTTTAGTTTACTCACATTCACGTTCGGGCTCATGGAAACTACCGTCAGCGCAAATTCGTTTCCGTTTAGTTCAAAATTGCCTGTTGCCGTGGTATCCGGCCCCAGGGTATAAGTTAAGCTTCCTTTAAACCGCTGTGGTTGCTGGGCCCTTGCCGATATACACAAATGAAGCAATAGCCCCACGAAAAATATTTTTATACGCATAAATTGTTTGGGCTAATTTAATGTTAATATAGATTTTTAATTATAATTTGTGCCTTAATAAACCGGCCAGCAATTAAAACTTCATTATTTTTATAGCAGCATACTACAGCAACCGGGCCTTTAAATGAACGATTCTTTGATTGCATGAAAAACAGCTACCTGAAATTTATCCTGATTTTTTTTACGCTCCATGCGGCTACAACGCTTTATGCCCAAAAGCCCGATATCTATTTCGACCATTTTGATGTAAAAAAAGGTTTACCCGAAGGACAAGCCAGGGTGATACTGGAAGATAACCTGGGCTATATTTGGATTGGCACACAAAACGGACTGGTACGTTATGATGGTTACCGGTCGAAAATTTACTACCTCGGATCGGCCAAGCTGAATAAAGACCCTGTAACCAATATCGAAAGCATGGTTATCGATAAAAATAATACCATCTGGGCAACGGCTATTAACAATGGCTTATTCAGGTACAACAGGTATTCGGATACTTTTAAACAGTTTATTTTACCGGCGGATAAACACGTTTTCAACCTGGTAATTGCTGTAGCCGACGATCAGGATAACATCTGGGGCCGCGCGTTTACGTACGATGGACGGTCGATGGTGGTTAAATATGCTGTTAAAGAAAATAAATTTGAGTTTTTTGGCAATAAGGAAAAGGGAATACATTATTTAAATGCCGACTATCCTTCACAGATCCTGAAAACTGCCTGGGGAGATGTTTGGTTTGCTACCACCAATGGTTTTTACCGGTATAATGGCCCCAATAAGCCATTAAAGGGTTACATGACCCAAACGGATACCGCGAAGCAGCGCGGCGCCAACCCCATATACGAGGCCCCATCGCAGCCCGGGATTTTATGGATGAATACATTTCATGGGCATAACATCGATTTACGCCTCTCGCGTTTTGATATGCGCAATAACTCGTTGAAAGAATATGTGCCATCTAAACTGCCGGATAGCCTGTCAAATGCCCGTATAAACGCCATTAAAGAAGATAAGCAACAGCAGCTATGGATTGCTACCGAGCAGGGCTTAATTAAGCTTGACAGAAAAACGGGCAAGTTTAGCAGTTATGTAACGGGCGATGAACCAAAAACGCAAGCTGCAAATAACCTTGTGTCTTTTTATGAAACCAGGAACGGTAATTTTTGGATCTCGTCGCAGTTGGGCATGTTATATTTTGATACTACAACAAAACAGTTTAAAAGATATGCGGCCAGCAATGCCAATCCGGGCGCTTTGGCTTCCAATTATGCCATATCGGGCCTGGTTGATCATACGGGTGTATTATGGGTTGGTTTCAGATCGGCAGGGGCCGACAGGCTGAATTATGCCAGGAGCGCGTTCAAAGTATATAAATATGACCCCGCCAAGCCAAACCAATATCCCGAAAATTTGAGTGTGTCGCCAGGAACCAATGAGTTTAGCTGGGCAACCGGCGAGCATGGCATCTATAAATGGGACCACCAAAAAGATCAATTTATAAAACTTTATTCGCCCGATGCCGGCGGCAGCTTTAATCATATGGCCAAAGCCGGCAGGGATGGCTTGTTATATGCCGGCTCAACCAGTGGTTTAATGATTTTTGATACCAAAACGGGTAAACAAGAAACCTATGGGCATAACCCCGCCGATACAAACTCCCTTGCCGATAACCAAATAACGGCCTCTTACCAGGATCATACCGGCCTTATCTGGTTAGGTAACAGCTATAATGGTGGCGTAACTTCGTTTGATCCTAAAACAAAAAAGTTTAAGCAGTACCCCCACCGCAAAAGCCAATCGTACACAACGGGTAACAACGATGGCAAGCTTGATGACGACCATGTGCTCTCGATATTTGAGGATAGCAAAGGTGTTGTGTGGGTGGGTACCAATAATGGCGGGCTAAACAGGTTTGACCGTAAAACTCAAAAATTTACTTCGTATTTTAATTCCGGCAACCGCAAGATTTATTGTGTGGATGATATTTTTGAAGATAAGGCCGGGCGGCTTTGGGTGGCTACTTATTTAACCGGCCTGTTTGTATTTGACAGGGATAAAGGAACCTGGACAAAGCATTTTGATGAAAGCTCGGGTTTGTTATTTAACTCCGAAGTGGGTATCAATGAAGATGATAAAGGCCGGATCTGGATGTTGTCAGAAAGAGGCCTTTCGCGCATCGACCCCAAAAACTGGAGCATCAGGAATTTTGACATTAGTAATGTACTGGCCAATAACGATGCAAGCAGGGGCTTATCTATTTTAACCAGGCTGCCGGGCGGCCGTTTTGGTTTCATGCTGCGTAACGGCTACGCAGTTTTTAATCCGAACGACCTGGACGACAGCCCCTACCCGCCAATGGTACACCTGGAAAGCATCACCTATAACGACCCGCTTGCCGACGAAAAAATGGCAACCCAGGTAGTGTGTTACGGGCGTAAAACAATTAGGCTGGCTTATAACGAAAACAGGGTACAGTTTAACTATGTGGCCCTGCAGTACGATGATCCGGCAAAAAACACCTATGCCTACAAGCTGGATGGTTATGATAAACAATGGATTTATGCCGGCACACAACGCAATGTTACTTACACCAATTTGCCCGCCGGCAGTTATACTTTCCATGTAAAAGCCGCTAATAGCGATGGCGTATGGAATAATGCAGGCGACGGTATCGGGATTGTCATTTCGCCGCCGTGGTGGTCAACCTGGTGGGCCTGGGTGCTTTATAGTGTTGCATTGGTGCTTGCAGGTTATAGTTATATTAACTATCGCCAAAAGCATTTAAAAGAAGAGAACCGGGTACTTGAAGAAAAAATAAATGAACGAACCCGCGAACTGAGCCAGGCCAACCAGGCATTAGGCGAACAGAGCGAAGAAATAACAGTTCAGCGCGATCAGCTGGCCGATACTGTTACCGAATTAAAAACCACCCAGCAGCAGCTCATCCAGTCGGAAAAGCTGGCTTCGTTGGGCGAACTTACCGCCGGTATAGCCCATGAAATTCAGAACCCGCTCAACTTTGTAAATAATTTTAGTGAGGTAAGTATCGAACTATCTGCCGAAATGAGGGAGGAACTTGAAGCCGGGAATACAGACGATGCCGCGGCGCTTGCAGGTGATATTGAACAAAACCTGCAAAAAATACTACATCATGGCAAGCGTGCCGATGCTATTGTAAAAAACATGCTGCAACACTCGCGCAATAACTCGGGCGATAAACAGCTCACGGATATCAATGCCCTTGCCGATGAATACCTGCGTTTGGCTTACCATGGTTTGCGCGCCAAGGATAAATCATTTAATGCCACCCTGGTAACCAGTTTTGATAAAAGCCTGGCTAAAATAACCATCATCCCGCAGGATATCGGACGCGTACTGCTTAACATCATCAACAATGCTTTTTACGCACTGCAGCAAAAGCAAAAGAAGGCGGATGCGAACTACAAGCCAACGCTTGACTTAATCACCATGAAAAAAGATGGTACTGTTGTAATTATCGTAAAAGATAATGGCATAGGCATCCCCGAGCAGCTGAAGGACAAAATTATGCAGCCGTTTTTCACTACAAAGCCAACAGGCGAAGGTACCGGCCTGGGCTTATCATTAAGCTATGATATTGTTGTAAAAGGGCATAGCGGTAAAATTAATATACAAACGCAGGAAGGGGAATTTACAGAGTTTATAATTGAGTTGCCTCGATAGGTATTCGGCAGATTTTTTTTAATTCCCTTCCCCAAGGGCGACTGTGTGTACACATCTTTTCTTTCTATTATAGAATAGCACTTTTGTCATTTCGAACGAGGAACGAGGAGAAATCTTCTACACCCTGCGGTTCGAAAAGCCCGTTGTGATGAAAAGCGCCTAAGATTTCTCCTCGCCCCGCCCGCCCAATTCCACCACTGGCTCGTTCGAAATGACATTTTTATTTAACTAAAAATATGTGGGTACACGGTAGCTTCCCCAGGGAAGGAATCGCATATTGCTCTGCTTTTTCCTACAAATACTCATAACTCTCTTCATCGCCAGCCCAGCGCCGGGGCAACGTGCTCTAAAATGGCCGATAGCACATGAATATTGTATTCAACGCCCAGCGTGTTTGGTATGGTAAGTAGTAACGTATCCGCTTCTTGTATCGCTTCGTCCTGGGCCAGTTCTTTGATGAGCTGATCGGGCTCGGCTGCGTAGCTTTTGCCGAAAACCGCCCGTTTATCGGCTTCGATGTAACCAAAGCTGTCGGCGCCTTTTCCCTGCTGGCCAAAGTAAAGCCTGTCCTGCTCGGTTACCAGTGCAAAAATCGACCGGCTTACCGAAACCCTCGCCTCGCGCTGGTGCCCGGCGTTTTTCCAGGCTTCTTTATATAACCTGATTTGTTCGGCCTGCTGGATATGAAAAGGTTTGCCGCTTTCGTCAAATTTCAGGGTCGAACTTTGCAGGTGCATGCCTTGTTCGGCCGCCCAAACGGCGGTCGCGTTAGAGGCAGCTCCCCACCAGATGCGTTCCCGCAATCCTTCCGAATGCGGCTCCAGGCGTAACAAGCCCGGCGGGTTTGGGAACATCGGGTAAGGGTTAGGCTGAGCAAACCCGGTACCTTTTAGTTTATCCAAAAAGTCCAGGGCCTTTTTTCGTCCCATATCTGCGTCGTTTTCTCCGGCAGCGGGTTCATAGCCAAAATAACGCCACCCCTCAATCACCTGCTCGGGCGAACCCCGGCTGATACCCAATTGCAAGCGCCCGCCCGAGATCAGGTCGGCAGCGCCGGCATCTTCTACCATATACATGGGGTTTTCATAACGCATATCGATAACACCCGTCCCAATCTCTATCTTGCTGGTTTTTGCCCCAATAGCCGAAAGCAGCGGAAACGGCGATGCCAGCTGCCTCGCAAAATGATGAACCCGGAAATAAGCACCGTCCAGCCCAATTTCTTCCGCAGCAACAGCCAGGTCGATAGACTGCAGCAAGGTATCACCCGCAGTACGGGCCTGGTACGCAGGATGGTTGGACCAATGCCCGAATGATAAAAATCCTATTTTCTTCATCATTAATTCGATTATTTACCTGCAAATGTAAGCATCCGGGCAGTGTGCGGAGGTCACGGGGTGGTAATAATGATTTGGTTGGAATGGTTAGATATTATGGCACTGGTTGTGGCAGATCAGCGTTGCTGTGGTGTCATTTTTAGCGCAGGTATTGTCTCGTGGCTTGGACATTGGCTGACCTGTCCTCTTTTTAGCGCAGCTCTTGTATTATGGGTTATGCAATGGCGGACCTGTGCTTACGATGTGATTGGTTTGCAAAAATCACAAGTGATCCTCGCGCATGCAGTTGCACAAGCGCTAAATGGAGTGGCGGGCCTGTTCTATGAGTGTATTATTAAAAAAATTCACAAGTGATTCTCCCCCATGCAGCCACACAACACTGCGCCAAAGGGGGGCGAAGTAAGACGGCGTGGCTAAGGTTTATACAGCGTTTTTAACCTGCATTCTGCTAAAGTCCCACAGTCTTTTTTAAACTTTCCCTGTCCAAAGCCTCCATCCTGGTAATTTTTGACTTGTTTACTTTTCCATTAACGTCAGTAACCACATAAGTTGGGAATCCCCCTTCCGCATTAAGCACAGTTTTTAGCCTGGCGATGATTTTATCATTCACGTAAATATGAGTACCGGGTATCTGCATCTCTCCTATTCTGTTTTTCCATATATCAATACTTGAACTACTGGTAGTACATAGATAAATGTATTCAACGGGCAGATCTTTATTTTTTTCGTGCAAACTTTTGCTGAACGGCATATCGGCTATGCAGGGAGCACACCAGGTAGCCCAAAAATCAATAATAAGTGCCTTGTTGGGAAATTTTGACTTTAGGTTTAATATAAAGCTATCAATATTTGCAACGGTATCTAACCGATATAAGCTGGCGTCAAAAGGTAACTGCATTACCGGGGTACCAATATCAGCCTTTTCTAATTTTGTTGATAAAGCTAAAACGCTGTCTATTCTTTTTTGGTTAGCATCAACCTTAATCATTTCATCGGCAGCAATTTTTTTGCACCAGGCTGTTTTGATACTATTGATGATAATAGGGTAACTGCGGGCATAATTATCTTTCTCCGATTCTAAAAGGAATAGTTTCAAAAGATCTGATCGCTGCTGCGTATATAAACTATCATATAGCATCATGGTACCGTTGAGCGCCAATTCTTTTTTAAAGCGCTTTTTGGCCATTGTATAAATGCCCAGGTATTTGTAAAACATCACACCATCGTTACTTGTAAACATTGGCTGATGCGCGTTTATCTGCTTAATAAGCTGGCCGGGCATAGTGTCATTCCAATAGGCTATGCAAATTTCGCCGTAAAACTCCGATAAGGTTTCATTGTTAACAGCCCATCCATATTTAGGATAACCACTGATAAATTCGCTATCTATATTTTTCAATAGCTTTAAAACGGAATCGGTTTTAAAAGTGAAGGCATCTGCGGTATATTTTTTTCTCGAATTACATACGGCCCGAAGATCATTAACCAAACTCTCCCTATCTTTCTTTTTAAACAACGCTTTTTTGTTCATCACCGTGTTTAACTCCCCATCGTTACCAGAATAGGCTACCCCCTCGCCTATCATATACGCGCCATCTTTAGGTACTTTCCGCGCGTCTACGGTAACAGTAAGCCCTTTATCCACATATATCCCTGTATATAAGTAGTTGCCTGCGTCTAACCATATTTGTTGGTAAGGCAAATTCTCATCAAGAATTATTTTTACCAGGCCGGTGGCATCTGTTTCTGCATATTTAGTAGCCTGGATAGTTCCGCCGAGTTGTACAAGGGTATATTTGATATTTACTTTTTTGACACTATCCGGCAGGTTTTTTATTTGCACGGTTAATGTTGCGGGCTTCCTATTCATCAGATAGGCGTCCATTTTTTTATCCTCGATGGCAATAGCAGGTAAATTTTGGGCACTTAAGTAGCTGCTGCAGCACATTAATGCTGCCAGTAATAGGTTTTTCATATATGATTTTTTTATTTTTTTATAGTGTGTAAGCGTTTTATTACGTTCTCTTTTTTGTTCCTGGAGATGGGGATGCGGGTGTTATCGTCCATTAATAAATAGCCCGAATCTTCCTTGAGTAAGCTTTTAATAAACTTTATGTTCACCAGGTGCGATTGATGACACCTGATAAAATCGTAGCTGCTTAATAATTCGTCATATTCAAAAATTGGTTTTGATGCCATGATACTTGTTCCGTCCGATAAAAAGAACTGTGTGTAAGCGTTTGATGATTCGCAACGGATGATATCCCCGGTGTGCACAAACCTGATCTCTTTAGTTGAGGACAGGGCCAATTTGTGATCCTTTTTCGCGTCCTTATCCTTTATAAATTCCATTAAGTTTTCAAGCTGCAGGTTGGCCTTCTTTTGCATCAGTTTAGCCTCCACTTTGCTTACCGATGCATTTAACTCTTCCGGATCTATCGGCTTCAGCAAATAATCTATCGCCGAAAATTTAACGGCCTGTATCCCGTAGTTGTCAAACGCGGTAACAAAAACAACCTCAAACTGGTGGTGTGGCAAAGCTTTAAGCACTTCAAAGCCATTCTTATCCGGCATCTGGATATCTAAGAACAACAAATCGGGATTGCTTGCTGTAATTAAACTAACCCCGTCATCGGCATTGGTGGCTGTGCCCACAACTGTTACCGGCAGCTCATGCTTTTTTAACAGGTGTACAATATTTTCGATATTGTTTTTTTCGTCGTCAATAATTACCGCTCGTATCATAACAGCCAATTTTTAAAATGGATAATTACCTGGGTTACATTATCCGTCCTTTTCACCAAAAATTCTATGTGTTGCCCGTTCAATGTCTGGTTCAATAATTTTATTCGCTCTTTGGTTAGCTGAAGGCCAAAGCCGTTAGCGTTATCATTGGGGTTAAAGCCTTTGCCATTGTCATTTACACTAACCACCATGTCGTTATTCAATTTCTCAAACAGTACAATTAGTTGCCCGTTTTCCTGCAGGGCCGATATACCATGTTTTACCGCATTCTCCACCAGGGGTTGTAAAAATAAAGCGGGTATTTCAATGGCGCTGGCATCTATTTCTCCGCTCACTTTAATTTGATAATCGAAACCAAACCGCAGTTTTTCGAGTGCCAGATAGTTCTCCAATATCTTTATTTCGGTAAAAATGTTTACAAATTCCTTATCACTGGCTTTCAGTGAATCGCGCATTAGATTGCTAAACTCAATTAAATATTTCGATGCGTTCTGCGAATCGTTTTTGGTGATGAGCCCTTGTATGGAGCTAAGGGCATTAAACACAAAATGCGGGTTAAATTGCGACCGGATGGATCTGAGCTCGGTTTGTACCAATTGCTTTAAGGTACTTTCTTCTCTAAGTTTTGCTGCCTGCTTCCTTGATCGCCAGAGTAACAGTACAAACCCGACTGCAAACACAACAAGCATACTTAAGGCTACTTTTGCCCATACCGTTTGATACCAGGCTGCTTTTACAGTAAATGCATAGCTGCAAATATTATTACGCTGTACACTGTAACGTATTTTTAACTGATAATGCCCAGGCGACAGATTTTTGAGCCACACTAAGTTAAAATCAAAATCATTAACCGTCCAGCCGGTGCTGTCTTTTCCGTTCACCAGGTTATATTCAATAATACTTCGCGACTTAATAATATCATCCAAATAAAAAATCAGGTTATTTTCGTTGTACCGGAAGTCTTTTCTCAACTTCAACAAAGCCGTGTCCTTACTCCAATCGCTTTGGCTTGGGTCTTCCAATGGGCTTCTCCATTGCTTTTTAAAAAGGCTTAAAAATTCGGGGAGCTGCGAAAACGTGAATACGCCCACAACCCTTGGCTGCCATTTTACCCAATACGCCGAGATCGAGGATTCAATACTATCGGGCATATTAATCTTGCGTACCTGGAAGGTAAGCGCTTTGCCATAGGCCTCTTTAAATTGGCCTAAATATGCAGATAGCTCATCTATCTTACCGACTTCGGCAATTTGAGTCATCAGGTAGGCTTTGCAAAACAACTTTGGCTTTGTCCATGGTAATACCACTTTCTGCTTATCCTCTATAACCCTGAATTGAAATTGGTTTACGTTTTGCGGGTTGATGCCATTAACGGTTATGACTATTCCCGACGAATCAAAAATAGGGATAGCGTATCTGCCCGCATAGCCATCAAACATTTGAATATATGATTGTGACCCGGAGTTGCCATATTCCTTTAACCTGGGTATTTTTTGTACAGCCTGCCGATAGTTTACCGCCAGTTTATTGGAGTAAAATGCGGTAAGCAGCACTTTTTTATTTTTAGGGTGAAAGCTTTGGTAATTAAAAAATGTCATGGAAAAATACTTCCGGATAGAGTCGCCATGGCTATCGTACCGGATGACCGGGTTGATACTGTCCAGGTACATTACCGGCTTTTGCGCCTGGCAGCAAAGCCCCAGGAAAGCACAAAATATAAATATGATGATACCGCGCATCAGCTCCATTTGATTTTATACAACAAAGTAAAGCTTTTAAACCCTGGTTAAGATACGCTGATTTGAATATGGCAGGTGTTATTTTGAATTGGGTAGTATGGAGCGGTTTTGCGGCTTGTTATTTGTAGTTGATGGGGATTTTTCGATAGGTATTTTTGAATTGCCCTGCTGTCTGTAGTGTTCCGCTGTTCGATTTCTACCCCCTACACTTATAATTTATAACTGCCATAAACGCGCATAGCATTGCGCTCTGTATTCGCGAAAATGATTGTTTTAAATATCCTGTAGTCTGAAGACTAATCCCTTGATGGAATGATCGTAAATCTCGTTTTTAAACGTAGAAACGGCTTTTCGAAAAAAGTATAAGACAAGATCGATATAATAACCGTGACCAGAAAAGCAATAACGAAGCCAACATCGTTTTTCCATTCGTACAAACCGATCATGGTGCTAAATGCGGCCAGTTCATCCTTAAATATTTGATACACCAACCAAAAAACAGTGATATGAAACACATACATACCATAAGATATTCGACCCAGATACACTAACGGGGCCGGCATGTTTTTTGGTCGGCTCCCATATAAAGAAAAGAAGAACAGTATAACGCCGGTAAGCATCAATAGCCAGCCAGCTATTGCTTGTGGAACGGTTGCAAGGTGTGGAGCGTCTGCATGAACTTCGCATGCCATTGAGGCAAACAGCCAACATATCAGCCCTGCTATAAATACGGCAACCCGGGTAACTACGTGCCATTGGGGCTGCCAGCCTTTTAAATAAACGGATAAAAGGATACCTGCCGCGAAAAATTGAAATTGCACAAAACTGTTTGTCCATTCACCGCTAAATCCTTTCGTGGGGTTTTGTGCATAATATAAAATGGTTGCATAAGCTGCCAAAAGTGCAAGAAATGAAAATAGCTTTAACCCTCGTTTACCGGTATAAAATACCATCAATGGGAGTAAAATATAAAGCTGTTCTTCAACAGAAATGCTCCAGAGCGGATTAATGGGATATGACGGAAGCCAGTCATTGAAAGTAATATACCAGTTACCGGAAAACAAACTGAATGCAAGTTGTGTACCTGGCGAAATGTACCCAAATTTATTTGAAAGGTGCGTTACTAACACCATCCCAAAAAAGAAGGTGAAGTACAATGGCCAAATACGAAGTATTCTTCTTGTGTAGAAAGATTTCACGTTAATTTTCCCCGAATACTCTTGTTCTTTGGAAAGCAATTCTGTTATTAAAAAGGCGCTAAGGAAAAAGAAAAGCGGCACGCCAAAAACCCCTGTTAAACTTATATGGTACCCCCAATAATATTGTGCCGGATCAATTGGTGCAAGATCCATCCGGTGCGTGAAGAATACAAATAAAAAGGCACAAAGTCTAAGTACGTCCAACTCCGGCTTGTAATATCGTTGTGGTATCATAAAAGCTTTTTATTCTTTATGTGTAGTTAGCCGAGGCGCCTTTTTTGAAAATGATATTTTTTGTAATAAATATAAGATGTGGTTACTGTAATTGCAAACTACAGGCATAGGCGTTCGAAGTCAGAGACTTCGAACAGCGGGTGTTATCAGGCTGAATCTTTATTACTGCGAATCACTGAAAAGTATGGTATCTCTTTGATTCGCCGGAATTAATTTAAGGCGAAGATCACCCTTATTTTTAATCAAAGTATCGCCTTTGTGAATTATATAGTCCCGGTGCCATGTCATCCAGTAAATATCCTGTTTTTTACGGTTTACATATACAGACGGATTTCCTTTTGCATCGTAATAAACACTATCCACCCTTCCCTTAAATTGCACTTTAAGCGCATTGCGAGGACCAGAGTACGACTGATAATATTGGCTGGCAAGTATCAGAACGATGAAGACGATTAAACTATACTTATACCAGCCTATGCGGCTACTCAAAATCATAATATTTTAATTACACCTGCTATTTGTAGTTTCGACTACAGTAAACGAGGTTTGTTACTGTCATTCAAAAACTTCACTCCAACCCCATCCGCATCTCTACCATATGCTTCTCAAACCCTACCTTTTCATAAGCCCTCACGGCGCCTTCATTATCAGCATAAACCTGTAGCCGCAACTCGGTAAGTCCCTGTCCCTTGGCCCATTCTTTTAACCTGTCGATAATCAATTTATTAATTCCCTTGCCCCTGTGTTGCGGCGAAACGTACATAAAGCCAAGGTAAGCAAAGCGTTCAAAATCGAAATAAACCTTTTCGCTTTGTTTAATGCGGGCGTAGCCGCTGCCAATTAGTTGGCCGTCAAGCTCGGCCACTAAAAGTTCAACATCGGGCGAGGTGATAAACATTTCCAGGTCGTAATATTTGATAGAGCCGGGCACCAGTGTTGGGTCGAAAGGGCGCTCGGCGGTTATAACGCCCTGCTCAAATTGCAACAGGGTTGGGATATCGTTGAGGGTGGCTGGGCGGATTTGCATGGGTGGGATGGTTGGTTAATGTATTTAATATAGATCGTCATTGCGAGGCACGAAGCAATCCCCGACATGCTAAGTCCCACATAGTTCGGGATTGCTTCGTACCTTATAATGACATGATTGTAAGCTATTGATTATCAGATTTGTTTTTTAATGTAGAGACGCAATACTTTGCGTCTCCCCCAAGACATTCAAAATTTACAGCTCAATTTGCATGTGTGATTTGCATGCGGGAGACGCAAAATGTTGCGTCTCTACAAAAGCCCCGTTTACAATTATGTCATTACTGTTTTTTCAAGCATAGGCTGGTGGATACTCGCAATGACGGTAGTTTAGGACATTGGTTTAACTATATTTCGTTGCACGCAATAACGATTTTTTTTCAGGGTTCTTCTTTCTTTGCGTCTTTGCGCGAAAAAAAAATCTACACCCTAAAGTGCTCACACCCTTTCAAAAACCCGTCATCAGCATCGGCGCCAATGCCAATAGCGTCGTCAATATTCAATTTATAGCCGTCATAAGTAACGCCGCCAATGCAGGGGTCAACCAGGTGGCCCAGCATGCAGGTGTCCATATCATAAAATTTAATATTGGGGCTGGCGTATACAAAATGTAGTTTGGCGCTCAGGGCTATGCGGCTTTCCAGCATCCCGCCCATCATGCAGGCAATGCCTTTGGATGCGGCTTCATCATGGATAGCTTTAGCCTCCAGCAGTCCGCCCGATTTGGCCATTTTAATGTTGATATAGTGACAACTGCCGCTGTTGATCTGTTTGCGGGCGTCGTGGTGGTTGTATACGCTTTCGTCGGCCATAATTTTTACGGGCGATAGCTGCATCAGTGCGGGCAGGCGGTCATCGTACCAGGTGCGCATGGGCTGTTCGCAAAACTCAACATCGTACTCGCCCATCGCCTGCAGGGCAAAAACGGCATCGTCAAAGCTCCAGCCCTGGTTGGCATCAATACGGATGCGCATTTCGGGGCCAACCGCTTCGCGAATCTGTTTAACCCGTTCCACATCGGCAACAGCGCTCTTGCCCAGTTTCACCTTCAGGATATTTGCCCCCGAGGCTTTAAAGTACAAAGCCTTCATGGCCATAGTTGGCGGGCTATCAATACCAATGGTAATATCCGACTCGACCACACGTTTCGCCCCGCCCAAAAACCGGAACAAGGGCAAGCCGGCATTTTTGGCGGCTAAATCGTGCAGGGCAATGTCAAATGCGCTTTTAATGGTGGTATTACCGGCGGCGGCGGCATGCAACTGCTGCATGCGCGCGGGGATGTCAAGCGCATCTTTACCAATCCAAAGCCGGGCAAAATCTTTAGCCATCACCAGGCAGGTATCCTGCGTTTCGCCCACAATCATCGGGAAGGCCGAGCACTCGCCCACCCCGTAAAACCCGGCATCGGTATTCACCCGGATAAACACATTCTGTGCATGATCCATGGTGCCTGTGGCAATGGTAAAGGGTTCCATGGGGATGCTAAAACGATAAACGTCGATATGAGTAATGGGTAGTTTGTGTTGCATATAATAAGAGCCTCACCCAACCCCTTCCAAAGGAGAGGGCTTTTGATTTGCATGGTGAATTAAACGCAATATACTAATCTTATATAATTTCAATGTTTTTAAGTCCTCTCCAAAGGAAAGGATTTAGTCGAGGCCAAACTCTTTTTTTTAAGCCCTCTCCTTTGGAGAGGGTTTGGGTGAGGCTGGAAGGTTTGGCCTGTCTGCTTTTTTTTATTTGCACTATATAACTATAATGTTATATTTGCGCTACTACTATTCAAATACAATTCAATTTTAGCCTCCTGGGCCCTTGTTACACAGGGAAAAGACGCATGGCTAACTTAAAACTTTCTTAAAAACATTATTAATTGCATGGCACAAGACAACACGCCTATATTTGACTATAATTCAACCAGGAATAAATTAATCCTGACAGAATATGGCCGCAATGTACAAAACATGGTTAAGTACATTATTGCGCTGCCCACTAAAGAAGAACGTAACCGCTACGCACAGGTGGTAATTGACCTGATGGGGTTTTTAAACCCGCACCTGCGCGATGTAGCCGATTTTAAACACAAACTTTGGGATCACCTGCACATTATATCTGACTACCAGATTGATGTAGATGCCCCCTACCCCAAACCAACACCCGAGGCTATCCACCTGAAGCCCCAGCCACTGCGTTACCCGCACCAGCGCATTAAATACAAGCACTATGGCAAAACCATTGAGCTGATGATTGAAAAGGCCAAAGCCATTGAGGAGCCGGAACGCAAACGCCACATGGTACAGGCCATAGCCAATTTCATGAAAATGGCCTACGTACAATGGAACAAAGATTCTGTTACCGACGAAAGCATTATTGCCGATTTGTACGCCTTATCTGGCGGCACCCTAAAACTGGATGAAAACGTTAACCTTAACCGTGTTGAGTTTAGGCCTAACAATAACCAGCAAAGCACCAACAATAACAACCGCGGCCGTAACAACCAGCAAAACAACAATAACAACAACCGCGGCGGTGGTGGCGGTGGCCGTACCAACAATAACCAAAATAACAACGGCCCGCGCAACAATAACCAAAACAACCGTAACCGAAACCAGGGCGCTAAGAAATATTAGTTCCGGTTGGTTCATTAGTTCATTGGTCTTGTCTGGTGGATTTTTTTGGTGGATGATTTTTACATACAAGCCGGTGGTTGATGCACCGGTTAATTATTGCGATAAATACTACAACCCTGTTCTTTGAAATAAAGAACGGGGTTGTTTGTTTCGATAACTTTTTAAACTTAAAAAAGTTGCATTTTTTTGTACTATTTGTGCAAATTTTGGGCTCATTAATGGTGTATTATTGGTTGTTTTTTGAGCATTTATGGTGTTTTTAGAAGTAAAAAGGCCTATTTAAAAAGTTTCGCACCAACAAAGCCCCAAATCCGCTACACAAGACCAATGAACTAATGAACCAGTGAACTAATGAACAAACAATCAGGAAAAATTATAATCTTTGCCGGATATAAAAACACATTTAACACTTTCGGGTGTTCACAACATTTGAAGCATTTGACCTATCAATTATAAACACCCATGACTAACGCATTTGTGATAAACGGCGGAAAACCGCTAAAAGGTGAAATTACCCCTCAAGGGGCCAAAAACGAAGCCCTGCAGGTAATTTCGGCAGTGCTGCTTACCGAAGAGAAAGTTACCATCAGCAACATACCCGACATTAAGGATGTTAACAAACTCATTGAGCTACTGGGCGATATGGGTGTTATCACCGAAAAAACTGACGAATCAACTTATACCTTTATAGCCAAAGATATCGACCAGGATTTTTTCCAGTCGGAGGCTTTTAAAACCAAGGGGGGCGGCTTAAGGGGCTCTATTATGATTGTGGGGCCGCTGCTGGCGCGTTTCGGCAAGGCATCCATCCCCAAACCCGGCGGCGATAAAATAGGCCGCAGGAGGCTGGATACGCACTTTCTGGGCTTCGAGAAACTGGGTGCCCGCTTTGATTACAACCCCGAGGATGGCTTTTTTAATGTAGATGCATCCAACCTGCAAGGTACCTATATCCTGCTGGATGAGGCATCTGTAACCGGCACCGCCAACATTGTGATGACTGCCGTGCTTGCCAAAGGTACCACCACCATTTACAACGCTGCCTGCGAACCCTACCTGCAGCAGCTTTGCAAAATGCTTAACCGCATGGGTGCAAAAATCAGCGGTATAGGCTCAAACCTGCTTACTATCGAGGGTGTTACCAAATTAGGCGGTACCGAGCACCGCTTGCTGCCGGATATGATCGAGATTGGCTCATTTATCGGCCTGGCTGCAATGACGGGATCTGAGATTACGATCAAGGATGTACACTACAAAGAGTTAGGCATGATCCCGGATGTATTTAAACGCCTGGGTATCAAGTTAGAGTTGCGTGGCGACGATATTTACATTCCTGCACAGGATCATTATGAAATTGAAACCTTCATCGATGGCTCTATCATGACCATTGCCGATGCTCCATGGCCCGGCTTTACCCCCGATCTGCTGAGCATTGTATTAGTAGTGGCAATACAGGCCAAAGGATCTGTTTTAATCCACCAGAAGATGTTCGAGAGCCGTTTGTTCTTTGTAGATAAACTATTGGATATGGGCGCCCAGATTATCCTTTGCGATCCGCACCGTGCCACGGTTATTGGCCTGGATAAGCAGGTTCAGTTACGCGGCATCAGCATGACCTCGCCTGATATCCGCGCGGGAGTATCGCTGCTGATAGCGGCATTATCAGCACAAGGTAAATCAACCATTTACAACATCGAGCAAATTGAGCGTGGTTATCAGCACATTGATACCCGTTTAAAGGCTTTAGGAGCCGATATAACCCGGATATGAGGTAAAAAGTAAAAGGCGAAAGGTTAAAGGCAGCTGCAAAGAGTTTCCCACCTTTCGCCTTTTACCTCCCCTTGCCCCCTTTTGCTTTTTACCGGTAAAGAATTATCTTTACCCTCCAGCATCAGGCTTTCAGCTTGCTGCATTCAGCCTTAAGCTACCTAAAACATGCCCTACAGAAACCGGAAGTCGACGTACGTTTATTTCATATTGATTTTTGTATTTATAAAGGTCGTTTTAAATCTGTTTGCCATTGGGCATTTCGGCTTTCACCGCGACGAGTTTCTGCACCTTGTACTGGCCGATCATTTGGATTGGGGTTATAAGGAAGTACCGCCATTTATCGCGCTGCTGGCCAAGCTAACCATCACCTTATTTGGCAATTCGGTTTTTGCCGCACGCATTTTCCCCACCGTATTTGCAGGGCTCATTATCTGGTTTACAGGCCGTATTGTAGTTGAATTTGGGGGCCGCAGGTTTGCCATTACCCTGGCCTGCCTCACCCTGATATTTTCGCCGGCATTTGCTGCAAGCGATTACCTTTTTCAGCCGGTAGTATTTGATCAATTCTGGTGGGTTTTAACGGTTTGGCTGTTTATTAAATACCTCAACACAACCGATGTAAGGTATTTATACTGGCTGGGTATGGCTGTTGGTTTTGGTATGCTTACCAAGTATACCATGTTGTTTTTTACCGTGGCCCTTATCATAGGAGTGCTCATCAGCAAACAGCGTAAACTATTATTTAACCGGCATATATTAGGCGCTATGGCTTTGGCCATGCTCATATTTCTGCCCAATTTTATATGGCAGGTAACGCACCATTTCCCGGTGGTTACCCACATGAAAGCCCTGCGCGAGGAACAACTTGACTATATTACTACCGGCGACTTCATTAAACAGCAACTCACGGTTCACGGCATTGCTTTGTTTGTCTGGTTCACCGGGTTTGTGTTTTTAATCTTTTCGTTCAAGCTGCGCAATTTCCAGTTTTTGGCCATTGCTTACGTACTGATATTCATTTTTCTACTGGAAATGGATGGTAAAAACTACTACCTGTTCGGTGCCTACCCAATGCTGTTTGCCGCGGGTGGTTTTGGGTTTGAACGGTGGTTAAAAACAAGCGGCTATGCTTTGCGTACTTTAACTATTGCCTGCTTTACCATTCCAAATATGCTGTTGCTGCCTTTGGTGCTGCCCATTTTACCGTTGCAGCAAACACTGGCGTTTTTTAGGTTTACCGGCAAAAACCTGCCTCCGTTTAGGTTTGCCATGACCTGGGAAGATCAAAAGTTACATGCTACCACACAGGATTATGCTGATATGCTTGGCTGGGACGAAATGGCCCAAAAAGTTGGCGTTGCATACAACAGCCTTACGCCTGAACAACAAAAACAAACCATTGTATATGCTGATAACTATGGCGAGGCCGGCGCATTGCACCACTACCGTAAACAATACAACTACCCGGATGTAGTATCCCTTAACAGCAGTTTTACCCTTTGGGCGCCGGATACGCTTAACTGTAAATACATGATTTACGTAGATGACAACGATGGCGAAAACATTCGCCAATTTGTGGCTGGTAACATGATAGGCTCCTACAAAAAAATAGGCGAAGTGGAATACTACCTTGCCCGCGAAAAAGGCACTGGTATTTACCTGCTTACAGATATCAAGTTCCCGCTGAAGGAAAGGTACCGTAAGGAGTTGATCCGGAAGAGAATGGAATAGCCACTTAGGCGAAAGGTTTTTTACCTGGTCCCGGCACACCCAACATTGATAGGTATCTTTACTACAGGCTATGCTAAAAACGGGAAATACATTACTGCTGATATTACTTACCTGCAATGGTTTAAGGGCGCAAACTACATCAAAGCCCTTCCCACAGCATACAAGTTATACAAAAGGTACCATCCTGCCCAATCACCTGAGCCAAAAAGGCCTTGACAACGGCACACTTAACTTTTATTGGCAATGGAAAAACCGCTACGTAAAACAGGCGGCTGATAAAAGCCAAAGCTACATCTGGTTTGAAAGGCCGGGCAATAAACAATGTGTATCCGAAGGACAGGGCTATGGCATGATCATAGTTGCCCTAATGGCCGGGGCCGATCAATCTGCAAAAAAAGTTTATGATGCATTGTTCAGATATTATCAATTGCATCCTGCGCGGAAGGGGCAATACCTGATGGCCTGGGCACAGGATAAAAAAGGCAATAGTACCGACCGCTCCTCGGCAACCGACGGCGATATGGACATTGCCTATTCCTTATTATTAGCCAATAAGCAATGGGGTAGCCAGGGCAATATTAACTATTTAAAGGCAGCCAAATTGCTGATAGCCGATATCATGAAGTATGAAATTAACCAGCGGCAGTTTACCATTCTGCTCGGCAATGATGTTGAAGCCGATAGTAAGGATTATTTTGACACCCGCACATCAGATTTTATGCCATCGCATTTTAAAGCTTTTAGGGCGGCTACCGGCGATACGCGTTGGGACAAAGTAACCGATAACACCTATCGCCTTTTCGCCCGCATACAGCAAAAATACAGCCCGGATGCCGGCCTGGTGCCCGATTTTATCCAACAGGTAAACAAAAAGCCACATCCGGCAAAGCCTATGTACCTGGAATCGAAATATGATGGCTATTATAACTATAATGCCTGCCGGGTACCCTGGCGCATAGCCGCCGACTATTTGTTAAATGGCGATGAAAGAGCTAAAATGATAACAATCAAAATCAACCGCTGGATCAGGTCGACAAGCAGCGATAATCCTGATAATATATCTGCCGGCTACACCCTGGCCGGAAATGACTTGCCCACCCGTCATTTCGAAGCTTTAAGCTTCATTGCTCCATTTGCCGTTGCTGCGATGACAAATAACAAAAACCAGCAATGGCTAAACAACACCTGGGATTACCTGCTGCACTTTAAACTAAAAGATTACGATTATTACGACAATAGCATTAAAATGTTAAACATGATTATACTCAGCGGTAATTATTGGAAGGTTTAGCTATTTGCCTCAGGGCAAACGCAGCTAAATTGGGTTAACATAGCTTAACACATTTCAGGCACAAAACAATACAAGCAACTGATAATAAAATATTTAATACTTATTCATGGTTAACACTAAAATGATGTTTCAAGTATACTGCCTGCCTCAATTATAAAAATTTTACCTTAATTTAAGCCATTAAACATTTGAATGAAAATTAGCGTATAAACCACGTGCTGAATATCCCTGTATAATGTTCAATAAACCCCTGTTAACATTTCTCCTGTTCTTGCTGCCCTTGCTAAACAGCAAGGTTTTTTCACAGGACATCGGTTTAAAAATGAGCCGGGTTAACAGCTCAAACAGTATCTCACAAAATTCGATATCAAGCATACTAAAAGACAGTTATGGCTTTATGTGGTTTGGTACCCAGGATGGCCTTAACAAGTTTGATGGGTACCAGTTTACGGTGTATAAACATCAGTCAAAAAACAGCAAAAGTTTACAAGCCAACAATATTTTAACTATTTGCGAAGATAAAAAAGGTAATATCTGGGTTGGCACCCGTATGGGTGGGCTTAGTAAATACGATAGAGAAAAAGATGAATTCGTAAATTTTAAAGCCGACCCTAAAAAACTGTCGGCATTAAGCAATAATAATATCATCAGTCTTTTTAATGATGCTAAGAACAACCTTTGGATAGGTACCGATAGCGGTTTAAATCTGCTTGCAAATGGCAAAAACAGCTTTAAACGCTTTATTCATAACACCAGAGATACCAACAGCCTTAGCAGCGCGTCTGTGTATTCCATTTGCGAGGATGGTTACCACCAGTTATGGGTAGGTACAGATAATGGCCTGAATTTATACAACGAAAAAACGGGTGACTTTAAACGGTTTACGCACGATCCCAAAAACAGCGAAAGCATCAGCGACAATTCCATAAATGCCATTGCCGAAGATGAGCACCACAACGTTTGGATAGGAACAAACAACGGCTTGAACTTAGTTAACAGAAGCAGCCTGACATTTACCCACTATGCTAACGAGGCAGATCGTTACAGCGCCACCGGCAATAACCCCATTTATAGTTTATCGGCCGATAAAGCGGGAAAACTTTGGGTTGGCACCAACACTACATTACAGCTGCTAAACGTGGATAGAAAAGTATTTATACCTATAAATCAACCTTCTCCCGAAAATGAAAACATGCCCAATGATGGTATCTATTCTCTTTTTGCCGATCAGCAACATGCGCTTTGGATAGGCACTTCAAGCGAGGGCGTTTTAAAGTACGACAAAAACCTTAATATTTTCCCTTCGTTTAAATCCTCACCAACCAATACGCCATCAGCAAAAAATATTATCCGGGGTTTAGCGCCGGATAATAAAGGGCAGCTTTATTTAGCTACGGATGCGGGTTTGGTTTATTTCAACCTGGCAACAGGCACCGGAATTACCTACTCCCATGACAGTTCGGCAAAAAACAGCCTGATAAGTAATTATACCTCGTGTATTTTAATGACTAAAGCGCATGATGCGGTATGGGTGGGTACTTACAGCAATGGTGCAGACCGGTACGATCTTAAATCGAAAGTATTTGCCCACTTTACAATGGGGAGCAAGCCAACCGATATAAACAGCACCGCTGTTTATGCCCTGCTTGAAGACAGAAGGGGCAACATTTGGATGGGCACATACCAGGGAGGCGTAAATACTTATGATCCAAAAACCAAAACAATAAAAAAATGGATTAATGACCCAAAAGATCCAAATTCGATTGCCGACAACTCGATACAGGCATTATACGAAAGCCACGACGGCCGTATTTGGGTAGGTGGTTATTCAAACGGGATAAGCATATATGACCCTGCCACGGGCAAGTTTTCAAGGCTGAATATTGAAAACAGCAAGCTTACCAGCAATGTAATAAGTTGTTTTTATGAAGATACCGGGCACATGTGGATAGGCACAATGGAGGGTGGTTTAAATTGCTACGATTTTAAAACGAAGAAAATAACTGCATACACCGAAGATAACGAACTGATAAATAACACAATAAATTACATAACGGCCGATGACAAAGGTTTGATATGGGTTACTACATTAAAGGGTATTACACGGTTTGATCCGGTGAATAAAACTTTCAGGGATTTTGGCGAACATAACGGCATCAAAAGTCTGGAGTTTGGCTTGTCAAGCGGTACCAGGCTCGCTGATGGGCGAATTGCTGTTGGCAGTATAAATGGTTTTAATGTAATTGATCCTTCGAAGTTAAGTTTTAACAATAACGTTCCGGTTGTAAGGATAACGGGCTTTAATTTATTTAATAAGCCGGCTCCTTTACCAATTTTAAATCCTGCTTTAAAGCAAAATAGTTTCTCCGCCGGCCAAATCAGGCTCAGGTATTTTCAATCAGTATTCACTTTTGAATTCGCGGCGCTTGATTATACAATTCCACAGGAAAATAAGTACGCTTACAAGCTGGAGGGCTTTGACTCCGAATGGCGATATATAGGAAACAAGCATGCGGTTACTTACACCAATCTTGACCCTGGAACGTACACTTTTTTAGTTAAAGCATCAAATAACGATGGCGTATGGAACAACAATGCAACATCTGTTAAGGTAATAATTGTACCTCCATTCTGGAAAACATGGTGGTTCCGTACACTGGCGGCGATACTTATTTTGGCGGGCGTATATGTAATTTACAAGTTGCGGATTAAATTTTTAAATGCACAAAAACGCGAACTGGAAAAATTAGTTGATGAACGTACCACGCAAATAAGCAAGCAAACCAGCGATTTAAAAATCTTAAACCGAGAACTACAGATACAGGCCCAACAGTACCTGACGCAATCGGAGGAATTGCAGTCGCAATCAGAAGAATTAATTGAGCAACGCGAGAAGGAACAAAAAGCCCGCGAAGAGGCAGAGAAGGCCAACATGGCCAAAAGCACATTTCTGGCCACCATGAGCCATGAAATCCGCACACCAATGAATGGTGTGCTGGGCATGGCATCGTTACTTACAGATACAAAGCTGGATACCGAACAACGGGAGTATACGGAAGCTATATTAAATAGCGGCGAATCGCTGTTAACCGTTATTAATGATATTCTTGATTTCTCAAAAATTGAATCGGGTAACTTGGAGCTCGATCCGCATAACTTTAACCTTAGAAAATGTATTGAAGATGTATTTGACCTGTTTGCTTCAAAAACTACCCAGACCGGCATCGACCTGATTTATCAAATTGAAGATCAGGTACCGCCCGACATTTTCGCGGATGGATTGCGCTTACGGCAAATTTTAATAAACCTGGTGGGCAACGCCATAAAATTCACCCACAAAGGCGATGTATTTGTATATGTAACCTCACAAACAACAAATGACGATACCCTAAAGTTAACCTTCGCGATAAGGGACACCGGTATAGGAATATCCGAAGACCAGCTTGGCAATTTATTTAAAGCATTTAACCAGATAGACTCAACTGTAACGCGTAAATATGGTGGCAGCGGGCTTGGCCTGGTTATTAGCGAACGTTTGGCTAAATTAATGGGGGGCCAGATCACTGTACAAAGTAAAAGAGGACTTGGTAGTACTTTTACTTTCAGCATTAACTGTACAAAAGGTAAGCAACAGCACCAGGTGATGCCACTGCCAGATGGCAAAGCAGCGGAGGGAAAAAAAGTGCTGGTTGTTGATGACAATGAAACCAATTTAGGGATATTAAAAACACTGCTTGAAAAATGGAAAACTGAAGTTATAGCAGTATCATCAGGACAGGAGGCTTTATCGGTGTTATCAAACATAAAACATATCGACCTGATTATAACCGATATGCAAATGCCTGACATGGATGGTATCACCCTGAGTACCCGGATAAAAGCCCTGCCAGTTTCATGTCCCGTAATATTATTAAGTTCTATTGGCAACGACAGCAAAAAAACTCACCCTCACCTGTTTACATCAATACTTACAAAGCCGGTTAAACAACAGCACTTTTACAATATTGTTGAAACAGTATTAAAAAACGAAACGGTGGCAGGCGCCGAAAAGAAAACAAGTTTGTTATCAGAAAAATTCGCATCAGACTACCCTTTTAAGATGCTTGTTGCCGAAGACAACCTAATGAACCAAAAACTCATCATCCGCGTTTTGAACAAATTGGGCTACCAGCCTGATTTGGCAAATGATGGCAAAGAAGTATTGCAAATGATGGAGCAAAATCCCTACGAAATTATATTAATGGATATCCAGATGCCTAATATTGATGGGCTTGAAGCTACAAGGCTTATCCGAAAGAAATATGGCGCCAAACCTATTATAATTGCCCTTACCGCCAACGCGCTTAGCGAGGATAAGGACAATTGCTTTACTGCCGGGATGGACGGTTATCTATCCAAACCCATTAACATTGAACTTTTATTGGCTGCTTTAAAAGATGCTTACGCTAAAATTACTTGATATTTTTGCGAATACGGCTTAGCGATGTTGGCGTGACGCCTATAAAAGAAGCCAGGTATTTTTGTGGGATTTTTTGAATATATGGTGGCTTTGACAGCAACTGAAGGTAACGTTCTTCTGCCGAATCTCTTTGCAATGCTGTAAACCTGTCAATAAGATTAAGCACCGCATCTTCCCAAAAGTTACGCATCATTTCCTGCGTTTTAGGATGCGTTTGGTATAGTTTTAACAACTCGGCCTTAGGCAGGTACATCACCTCGCTATCTTCAATTGCCTGTAAAAAGTACACCGAGGCCTTTTCACTGATAAAGCTATAAATATCAATAGCCGATGAGTTTTTAAAGGCAAACCATACCGATATCTCCACATCGCCTGTAAGGTAGAACAATCGTAAACATCCCTCCTGAACAAAAACAAGATCACTGCAGGTATCACCTTCCTTTAACAAAAACTCGTTTTTATTTACCTGCCTTTTTTTAAACCGACCAACAATATCATCCAATTCAATATCATCCAGCCTTACATAGTTACTGATAAAGTTTTTCAGCCCGGTGCTCATATTCAAAATAAAATTAATCAAAGTTCAGCAATTCTGCCATAGAATTAACTGTTGCCTGATAAATTATTACCGGGGAAAATTGATGCAGCAAATCATCATCAATTAACCTGATGATCTACTCTTAATATTCTCTTTATCAATTCCATATTAAGTGGCTTATTAACATACTCTTTTACAATAGCGTGCCGCTTAGCCCGGTCTATATCTTTCCTGAAAAGAGATGAAGAAACCATGATAATTTCACTATTGCTTCCATCACCTATATTTAAACGGTGGTATTCGTCAAGAAATTGCCAGCCGTCCATAACCGGCATCATGATATCTAAAAATATAAATTCAGGTATCTTGCCCGTATTTTCTTTGATGCTTAACAACTTTTTTATGGCCTCATGGCCATTTAAACAAACAGTGATTTCTGCGTCTTTAGCAGCCTTTTTTATCAAGGTTTCGGCAATAAAATTATTAACCGCATCGTCATCAATGATCAGCACATTGGTGTTTTGATTATAATCCATTCAATTACAACAAATTAAAACAAAATTGTTTGACGTTTTTTTTATTCGCAGACTCAATTCCCGCTACCAGGTATATTTATTTTTTGCGCCTTAAGGTTTCATATAAGTTATCAATAATGTAAAATAAGGTAACTTACTAAAAGTTAACGGATAGTTTAAAAGTCAATCAGCTGCTATGACATCTGCAATTTGATAGCTTCTAAGTAATTTAAGCCACTTTCTGCCGCCTTTTGATATAAAACCGGGAATCATGATAAGGCTAATGATATACTTTAAATATAATGTTTAATATTAAAAATACTTATTGTTTTTATTAAAAACAGTCGCCCGCTACAGGCTTCATTAAATTCAAAAAAATATATGTTCAATTTATCAATACGCCTTATATTTATCGTCAGTTAGCTTCAGGTTAAAGTGTTTGTTAATCAAGGGCTTTGAATTGGCATATTGTCAATACTTTCCCAAGTTGCATTTCTAAAATACCGTTCAAATTTGCGAAGATTTTAACCTTTGGGGCAACCAATTATTAACACCAACGTATACAAATTTTATTTATAAACCCGTTGCCCCGGGGTAGCTTTCGTAATTCAACACAGCACATTAATATCCGTTTATGTACAGGCAATGCCATAAGTTTAAACATATTGTCCGCACTTTACTAATAAGTTGCATTATAATACCGTTTAACGGCTATGCCCAAAACCAAAGTCTTAAATTTTTGCACGTGGGCACAGCCGAAGGATTATCCCAAATAAATGTTAACTGCATTTTTCAGGATAGCCGGGGCTTTATGTGGATAGCTACCCGAAACGGCCTTAACAAATATGATGGTTATCGTTTTACCACTTACAGATACGATGATAAGGACAGTACCTCACTAAGCAACAACACGGTAACTGATATTGCCGAAGACAATAACGGCAATATGTGGCTGGCAACACAAGGCGGCCTAAATATGTACCAGCGTTCAACCGGCCATTTCATTAGGCATCTGCATGACAATAGCAACCCCAAAAGCATCGCTGATAACATTATCAACCGTTTGCTTTTTGAAAACGGTAACCTTTGGATTTCCACCCAAAACAGCGGGCTCGACAGGTACAACTTAAAAAGCAATACTTTTCACCACTTTCAGCACAATGATAAAGATGCCGGCAGTTTAAGCGACAATAATGTGCGCACGGTTTACAAAGATCTGGGGCAACGCCTTTGGATAGGAACAGGTGGCGGTGGTTTAAACCTTTATAATCCTAAAACAAACAATTTCAGCCATTTTCCTTATTATGATCCTACAACAAAAACGGTGCAGGGTAAAATTATTCCTTGCATATTTGAAGATAAATTTAATCGGTTATGGATTGGAAGCCAGGGAGATGGTCTTTTTTTGTTTGATAGCACCAACAAAACTTTTAAGCGTTTTGAGCACGACAAAAACGGGGCAGGCAGCATTTCATCCAACACTATTTATGCTTTAAACAATGATGTAGATGGCAACTTATGGATAGGCACCGAAAACGGCGGCCTTTGTATATTAAACAATCAAACCGGTAAATTTACCGTTTATGAGCACGATGAAGTAGATAACAACAGTATCAATGGTAATTCGGTGTATGGCATTTGTCGCGACCGGAGTGGCAATATGTGGGTTGGTGCTTTTGGTGGAGGCATCAACCTGTCAAAAAAAACGGCATCGAGTTTTACCTTATACCGGCATAACAGTCACCCCGAAAGCCTTTCCAATAACTACGTACTTGACCTGGCTGAGGATAAAGACCATAAAATTTGGATTGGCACTGATGGCGGTGGCTTAAACAAGTTTGATCCGGTAACTAAAACGTTTAAGAACTATAAACAAACGCCCGATGGAAAAAACAGCATAACCGGTAATTATGTACTGACAGTAAAGCCCGATGCTAATGGCAAACTTTGGATAGGTACCTGGGGCGATGGGCTAAGCGTATTTGATCCTAAAACAAATATTTTTACCAATTACAAGCACGATGCCAGCAAACTACAAGGGATTGGCGGCAACAATATTTATTACATTTTACATGCCCGTAACCGGAAGACATGGCTGGCTACCTTTAACGATGGATTAGACTGCTATGATCACGACACCAAAGTATTTACCCATTATCATTTTGACGTAAACAACTCAAAAGGTATTAGCAGCCCAAGGCCTTATGTAATATTTGAAGACAAAAAAGGCAACATTTGGATAGGCACGTCGGACGGAGGGTTAAACCTTTTCAACAGCAAGACAAACACTTTCACACGCTTTGTTCATGACGAAAAAACAAACAGCATAAGTAACAATGGCGTAACCGATATTTTTGAAGACAGCAGAGACCGGCTTTGGCTGGCTACACTATCGGGCTTCAACCTTTTTGATCCATCAAGCAAACACTTTACTACATTTACAAAAAAAGACGGCCTACCCAGCGATATCATTTATGCCATAAGGGCCGATGATGCCGGCAAACTCTGGATAAGCAGCAACGGTGGGTTATCCAAATTTGATCCTGAAAACAAAACCTTTTATAACTACACCACAGAAGATGGCCTGCAAGGCGACGAATACAAGCCTCATTCTGCCTTAAAAACAACTGATAAAACTATTTATTTTGGTGGTATTAATGGCTTTAACTGTTTTTCGCCTGATAAAGTGCTGAAAAAAGCCGGCTTTGCGCCCCTGGTTATCACATCTTTTCTATTATTTAATAAACCACTTACCATCGCGGTGAACGCCCTGGACCCGTCGCCGTTAAAAAATGATATTACCGATACCCGCAACCTCACATTATCGTATAAACAATCGGTGTTCTCCTTTGAATTTGCGGCTCTTGACTACGCATCAACTGACAGAAAGCAGTATGCTTACTATTTAGACGGTTTTGATAAGGAATGGAATTATATTGGTAGCCATAACACAGCATTATATACCAACCTTGCGCCGGGCACTTACCATGTGCGGTTAAAATACCGCAATAGCCAAGGATTGTGGTCGCCGGTAACAACTCCGCTTCAGATAACTATTATTCCACCATTCTGGCTTACGTGGTGGTTTGATACCCTTGGTGTTTTAGCTTTTGCCGGCTTAATTTATGGCTTTTTCAAATACCGGATGCGCGCTGTAAGGCAACAAAAAGAACAGCTTGAAATACAGGTAAAAGAACGCACAGAAAGCATCACACAGCTTACTATTGAAGAAAGGCAATCCCGCGAAGCGGCCGAAAAAGCACGCGAGGAGGCTGAAAATGCCAATAAAGCCAAAAGCATATTTTTAGCCACCATGAGCCACGAAATTCGCACACCAATGAATGGTGTGATAGGAATGGCTACCTTATTGGCTAATACCGACCTTACCGCCGAACAGGCCGAATACACAGAAACGATTAAACACTCGGGCGATGCCCTGTTGACAGTGATTAACGATATCCTCGATTTTTCCAAGATTGAATCGGGCAACATGGAACTGGAAGAGCATGACTTTAACATCAGGGATTGTGTAGAAAGTGTCCTCGATCTTTTTGCTGATAAAGCATCAAAATTAAACATCGACCTTATTTACCAGATAGAGCCTGGTGTACCAGAGCATATCATCGCCGATTCGATGCGCCTGAGGCAGGTACTGATAAACCTGGTAGGCAACGCGATTAAGTTTACCACCGAAGGCGAAATATTCATTGATGTAGACAGACTTTCGGGAAATGATAACGATTTTACCTTGTCATTCACCGTGCGCGACACGGGTATCGGGATACCCGAAGATAAATTATCCCGCCTTTTTAAGGCCTTTTCACAGGTAGATTCAAGCACAACACGCAAATATGGCGGTACGGGCCTCGGCTTGGTCATCAGCGAAAAACTGATTCATTTGATGGGCGGCCAAATTAAAGTAAGTAGCCAGGTTGCACATGGCACCACATTTAGTTTCAACATAAAAACCAGGGTTGGCATAAAAACCAATTCCAGCAATTTTAACCTGGATACAGCAGGCCTCGAAAACAAACAGGTGCTGGTAGTTGATGATAATGCCACCAATCGCAATATAATGGAGACCCAGTTAAAGCACTGGAAATTTGTTCCCTTGATAGCCAAATCCGGCGACGAGGCTTTAGCCATTTTAACTGCCGGCAACCATATTGACCTGGTAATTACCGATATGTATATGCCGCAGATGGACGGCGCCCAACTGGCATATAAAATAAAAGCTACGCATCCTACCCTGCCCCTGATTTTACTAAGTTCTGTTGATAGGCAAACCAAACGCGAATTTGACCAGTTTAACGTAATATTAACCAAACCGGCCAAGCACAATATATTGCTTAAACACATTATAGATCAGTTAAAGAGTGATAAAACTGTAACAACCGATCAAAAAACTGTAAAAGACGCGCTATCAAAAGACCTGGCTATCAAATATCCTTTGACTATTTTAATAGCCGAAGACAATTTGATAAACCAAAAGGTAGCCAGGCAGATACTCAATAAAATGGGTTATCAGCCCGATATTGCTATAAACGGCCGGGAAGCCATTGATGCAGTGGCAGCAAAGCAGTATGATGTTATCCTGATGGATATCCAGATGCCCGAAATGGACGGACTGGAAGCAACCCGTTACATCAGGAAAAACGTAGCCATTCAGCCAATAATTATCGCCATGACAGCCAATGCAATGGTAGAAGACAAGGAAGCCTGCCTGCAAGCCGGCATGGACGATTACCTGAGCAAGCCCATGAAGCTTACCGAGATTATTGGTATGCTGGAGAAATATGGAAAACAGGTGAATGTATGAGTGTGACTAAACAAAATCAGTTTTATCATTACCCTAACATTACCTTTCTGTTAAATAACTCCCCTAATCAATCCAACTAAATATTCCTTAATAATTTCGGGCAAAAATAGCCATGAAATTTATACAGCGCCCATTGATAGTTATTGCATTTATACTAACATGCCTGTATGCCAGCGCGCAAACCCAAAACGTAAAATTCAATGGTGGCAAGCGGGTGATTATTATTATGTTTGATGGCTTTGGGATGAGTTATTTCAACAACGCCCCCATGCCTTATTTAAAAAGCATGATTCAAAAAGGCTTTTTTAAACCGGTAAACGCCTTGATGCCTACGGTTACCAACGCCAACAACACATCGATATGCACCAGCACTTTTCCGGATGTTAACGGCATAAGCGGCAACTTTTTTTTGAACGACAAAGGCCAGGAGGAATTTATGGAAGATAAACACCTGGTACTTGCCCTTACTATTTTTCAAAAACTTAAAAAATACAACGTTAAATCGGCACTGATATCAAGCAAAAAGAAAAGCACCACCCTGCTTTCCGAGGGTGCCGATATCGTGGTATCGCCCGAAACTGCCGATACTTCATGGATAAATAAAATTGGCAAACCCGACAGTATTTATAGCGCCGGGGTAAATTACTGGTCGATGAAAGCGGCCATCTACCTGTTAAAAAAACGCAAGGATATTGGCTGCATTTACATTCACACCACCGATTATCCCATGCACACCTGGGCACCAACGGACAGCAATTCTATCAAACACCTGCAAAATATAGATAACTATATCCGCCAGATTAATGAGGCCGCACCGGATGCCACCATCCTGATCACGGCCGATCATGATGTAAACCATAAAAGTCGATGTATCGATATTCAAAAAGCGCTGCTTGAACAGCACGTCGGCATAAAATTAGCGCTAAGCCCCGAAAAGGATAAGTACTTTAAACATCATCGTGGCTTTGGCGGGGCATCATACGTTTACCTAAACAATGCTAACGATTTACAAACGGTAAAAACGACGCTAAATCAATTAAAAGGAATACAACAGGTACTAACCCGTACCGAAGCTGCCCAAAAATTTCATCTGCCCCCTAATCGTATTGGCGACCTTATAGTTTTAGGTGATTCCACTACCGTTTTTGGCGACCTGGAAAACCATGCTACTGAGGATTTGCCGGCAACATACCGCAGCCATGGATCGGTTTATGAGATCAACGTACCACTTATTATCCTCAATGCTAAGAAGCTCCCGCCCTCATCATTCTTTAACTATAATAAAGACCTGGCTGCCTGGTTGATGGATAAAAAGTACTGGTAATCAAATTATAGGATAATAAAAAAAAGTTTTAACTTTTGTCCCATATTGAGTTACAGCATCGTCGTAGCTTAAAATTCAATAAATCAACATAAAACAACCATTATGGCCTTACCCAATATTTTTTCGCAGCCTGTTGCTGATGGTATTATCCAAAGGATTAATACCCTTACGCCAACCACCACTCCGCAATGGGGTAAAATGAAAGTATCGCAAATGCTTGCACATTGCTGTGTGTCGTACGAAATGGTTTACGAGCAGGAAAAACACCCAAAACCAAATGGTTTTATGAAGCTGATCCTAAAGCTACTGGTAAAAAACAAAGTAGTAAGCGAAATACCCTACAAGCATAACGGCCCTACCGCCCCGGCCTTCATCATCACTACCGAAAGGGATTTTGAGACCGAAAAAGCAAGGCTGATTGGCTACATCCAAAAAACACAGCAACTTGGCGAAAAGGAGTTCGACGGAAAAATGTCACATTCATTTGGGCCGCTAAAGGTTGAGGAATGGAATAATATGTTTTATAAACATGTAAACCATCACTTAACCCAGTTTGGGAGTTAAATAAAAAACTGATGAAGCACCAATGTTTAACCCTATCCGAAGAAACAGAAATATAGGTACCAAAAAACAAGGGCACGGTAGCAACAATAAATTAAAAATCCCCTATCCATGCTCAGTATCAAAAAGTTTTTTTGAACGGCTGGATACCTATACCAAAGTGACCAGGTTAATAAATGGGCACGAATTTATTTTTGTGGTTGAGGCAACAAGAGAACCCTGCAGACACGCTTGTTCTATAATCGACATAGAAAAAATCATTGAGCATATTCCTGTTTTTGATTATGGGAAATTAAAGCTGATCATATTCAGGCAGCCCAAAAGAAAAGAGGAAATAATTTCGCCGGTATGGGGCAGGCTAATTTACTCGTATGAGTTTGAGGGCGACTATCATCCTGCTATCATAATTGAAGCTGCTAATTGCGGAAAAAAAATCACCTGGAGTAAGAGTTTAATCCCAGATGATAGGCAGGAGCTTGATCGCCTGAAAGCTGATGGCCACCTGTTTTTAGAAGGTAAAACAAACTACACAGTTATGTTAGATATAGTTAATGTCAGAAACACCCAATTATACCGTACCCTGCCACATGAATTTGGACATTATGTACACTATTTAGAAATAGTTGAGCGCCCCGGAAAGGATGAAGAAGATTACGAAGTATGGAGCAAACGCGATGACCTGTATCACAAAATTCCGAAAAAGCAGAAAGAAAGCTACGCGCACAAGTATGCCGATAAACTTTTAAAAAAGCTTACAGCCGAAAAAATAATACCATTTGATCAGCTACCCGATCATCTATCCCCTCAAACCCCGCCCCTTTATTAAAAAGGGACGAGATTATATTCAACCTGGTGGGCTTCCCAAAGCGCGGGTACTTCCAGCTTATCAATCAATCTGTTCAGTACGGCATCTGGCACGGCGGCCTCGCGGCTTTTGTTTTGGCGGTGCAGGTGGGTATAGGGCACCTCTACATAAACTATCTTTACCCTGGCTTTATAGGTGGTAAACAAATCAACCAGTTGCTGCCGCATCTGGCGGGTAGTGTTGGTGGCGTTCCATATAAAACCGGTTTGCTTACGCAGGTAAACCCTGGCCAGCTCCTTAGCCTCCTGTACTACCTGGCCATTACCCGACTTATCCGTTGGCGAAATTCCCCGCGCGGTCCTGATATCATCTAAACACACCACCGGCATATCCGGATAATGCTTTTGGATAAACGTGTTTTTACCGGCACCCGGCAAGCCACTCATCAGTATTACTTCAAAGGCGGCCCGCTCAAAGGGCACATAATCTGCGTAGGCATCGTCATGCTGCAGGTAGTACATCATGGCATCGTCATTGACAAAATTGCGTGCAGTTCCCCAGCAGCTCTGCTCGCGGCAAAAGGCTTCAAAACAGTCTACTTTAAAAAGCATTTCCTCCTGGTCGGCACAGGCACGCCCTAAAACGTCGGCACGGGCCAGCAAAGTCAGCCATTGGGTATTAACTTCCATGCTCGCCATAATCAGTGCTTTTGCCGGATCAGGTTTTTCAAATACCCAAAGCGGCAGGCCATGGTAGCGCACCAAACCCACCACCTGCTCCCTAATGGCAAACGGGGCAGGCACATCCCTGTACAAAATTTGCCTGGCCGTCATGGCGCCTTTACGCGCATGGCCGTTTGATGTAATGCGCCCATCTGGCTCAACCACCGTGGTACTGTATTTTTCAACATCGTGCAGCAGTGCGGCGGCCCATAGTATCTCCTGCTCCTGTGCCGGCAGTTGCCGGTAAGCCGGTTGCCCCACCAAAGCCGCCAGCACCATTTGGGTATGGATAGCTACGTTACCTTCCGCATGGTAAATGGGGTCTTGCTGCACCCCTTCCATCCTGCTTACCCATTCAAAACGGGTTGCCAGGCTATCCCAGTCTTTATGTTCATTAATGGCCCACATAGGTCCCTCCTTCATTTTTTAAGCGGGCGCGTTTCCAGCTGCGCGTCCAGTGTTCGTCAGTTTTTACGTGCCCTTTGCGTACGTATTTAAATACATTATGGGCAAAATCATCAACCGAATAACCGTTGCCGTTACGGGTAACAATACCCTCGATGGTTGTTGGCTCGCCGGTAATAATATCGTGCGGATCCAGCGCACCCCTTCCCGCGGTTAAAGCCAGTACATCTTTTTCAAAAACCTGCTGGCTTGCCGGTGTTGCTATAACGGCAAGCTCGGGCACGGTTGGCAAACCTATCATTGCGGCATAAAACCGGGTTTCGTCCCAGCTTAACCAGCGGTCATGCTCGCGGATGCCGAATACATAAAAATGGCTGTCCAGGTTATGGTATTCGATGGAGTGTACGGCGTAAAGGTTCTCCAAAAAAATCTCCAGGTCGCCCAGGTCATTTTTAACCAGTTGCCAAAAGCGGCGAATGCTCTCTGTCCAGGGCGAAACCGTTGGCGCTGCGTGCGAACGGGCAAAAACACCATGTTTCGATAGGCAATTATTTTCGCCATCCAGTTTTTCGGTATGTATCAACTGGGGAATCTGCTGCAGATGCGCCCAGTAGTCGTGTTGTATCCTGTCGTCGCTGGTAGTACCGGGCGAAAACGGGTAATGATACGTACGACCATATTTTTGTGAAATAGCCATGTTGTAAAATTTAAGAAATGGAAATAGTAAACCTGTTTCCTCCCCGTGGATATTGGGGAAGATCATTAAACATTTTTTATGCTAATGAGATTACATGGCTCAAAGTGTTGACAGAATGATTTTATCTGCGGCAAATGTAGAAAGATATTTTGAATTAAGGGCAGGCAAAAACTTTGTATATTTCTGCCAAATTCTTTTATCATGGATGAAGATCATAGCCAACACGATGCCGAAGCCAAAGCAGTCATCATTAACGATGTTGAAAAATATGGATGCCATTTGGCGCTGATAGAGCCGGATAACTACCTACCTGGTTTTGTTTACACTATTGGTTTATTTAAAAACTACGGGCATCCTGAAATTATGTGTTTCGGGTTGAATACCAACGTTATGGCCAGTATTTTAAATCATGTTCGGGATATAGCAAAAGATGGCGGTACCATCGTTCCTAACATATTATATCCCGGCTATTTACAGGGTTACCAGGTTCAGTTTATTAAAGTTGATAAGGCCTTTTATCCTAATTACCTCGGCTATGCAAGTTGGTTTTACGGCTATAGCCATGATTACCCCGTTTTGCAATTAGTTTGGCCCGATAAACAGCAGTTATTCCCGTGGGATGAAGCTTTCAATCCGGCGTGGAGATTCAAACAGCCACTTTTAGACAGGGATACTGGTTTTAAATTTTATGAGGAAAAAAACCTGGGCGTATATACCACAAAACAGGCATTTGAAGGAGAGCCCATATTGTATGTTTATCATAACGAAGACGGCGACTGGCAGTTTCATACCAGCGATCACCCTGATATAACTGATTCACTGCTGGTTTGCCTTGAAGAGATTACCAAACTTGATCCCAGTATTAACGAAATATATCACCTGCAATATGGTTGGAGCGCATGGAGAAGCAGCGTTGATGAGGATTGGCAGTATGCCGAAAGTGAAGATGAACAACATGAGAACTGACAAGCTGTAGAAAAATAATCGACGGGTACTTTCCTTTCATTAATCATACATTTTTTTTTATCCGCCATAGGGGTAAACACTCATCTTGTTGTCTGCAAAACAGATTATTGTTTAAAGTAGTACTTTTAACCCTATCAGTTGGATACAGAACAAACGCATATACCTTATAATCTGCATTTAAATGCAGATGGAGAAGACTTTGACCGTATTTACCTGGAGCATTATGCCGCGCTGCACCACTACGCGTTCACCATGCTTGATGACACGGCATTAGCCGATGAAATGATCCAGGATGTATTTTTAAAGATACTGGAACGGCAGGAGCCAATCGCTATCCATACTTCGCTTAAAGCTTATTTGTACCGTTCGGTATATAACGAGTGTATGAATTATTTTAAGCACCACAAGGTACAGCAAAAATACCAGTCGCACACTTATTATGAGATGGATAAACATACCGAAAGCCCGCTGAACCAGCTGCAGTTCCGTGAGTTTGAGCAGCAGCTAAAAAGGGCGATTAATGATTTACCTGAGCAATGCCGCACTATTTTTCAGTTGAGCAGGTTTGAAGACTTGAAATATGCCCAAATAGCATCGCAGCTGGGCATCAGCATAAAAACAGTAGATAACCAGATGGGCAAAGCGCTAAAACGGTTAAGGTTACAACTGGCAGATTACCTGCCGCTGATGATATGGATATTAATTAAAATACTGTCATGAAAACACCGATACAAGTGAATGACGAATTACTGATAAGCTACCTGCTGGATGAGGTAACCACCGAACAGGCCCGGCTGGTAACGGAATGGCGCGCCGCCGATACCGCCAACGAGCGCCGGCTTGAGCAATTCAGGCTGATATGGGATAGCAGCAAAAACTTTAGGGCAGATACAGGTATAGATGCGCAGGCATCCTTGGAAAAAGTAAAACAAAGGGCGGCAGAACAAAAAAAACGACAAAAAGTGGTAAACATGCGGGCCGACTACCGCTGGCTTAAAATGGCCGCCGCTATACTGTTTTTTGCAGGATGCGCATGGTTATATTTTAACCGGTTTGCAAACCCGCAGATGCAATTTGAAACGCGCACGGCGGTTAAAACCGATACCTTGCCCGATGGCTCCATCATCACCTTAAATAAATATGCGTTACTGAGCCACCCCAAAAAGTTTAGCGGCAAGCAACGCGATGTTGAGTTAATTAAAGGCGAGGCATTTTTTAAAGTAGCGCCCGATAAAGCCAAACCTTTTATTATTACAGCCGGTAAAGCCACGATCAGGGTGGTGGGTACATCATTTAATGTGAATTTTAAAAATGGCAATATTGAAGTGATTGTTGAAACCGGGATAGTGCAGGTGAGCCTGAATGGCAAAACGGTGTCACTTAAACCAGGCGAAATGGTATCGGTACAAAAAGGCAGCGCTATTTTACTAAAACAAAGCAACAATGATAATCTGTATAATTATTACTATAGCAGGGAGTTTGTAGCCAACAATGTGCCGCTATCTAAACTGGTTAAAGTGTTAAACGAAGCTTATGACAGCCACATTGTAATAGGCCGTAAAGATTTAAACGACAAAAGAATAGTTGCTGTTTTAAAAACCAATCTTTCGCTGAATGAAGTACTGAATTTGATAAGCTTAACCTTAAAAATTGAGGTTGAGAAAAAACAAAATCAGATCGTACTTAAATAAACTTTTGTTTTTTAATGATCATTACCCGCCTGCAAACTATAAATACCCGCAAACTGATAATTATTTCGGCGCTACTAATACTGCCCTTCCTTTTTAATAATGCACACGCCCAAAGCCTGCTTAACCGGCAGGTATCTGTCAGTTTTAACCAGGCGCCCCTGGGCGAGGTATTAAAGCAAATAGAAAAAAAAGGGAATTGCTATTTTTCATATGACGCTAAATTATTGCCGCAGGATAGCCTGGTTACCATTAACGCGACCGATCAAAAAATCGCGGTGATACTTGGCTTACTTTTTAAGGATAAATACCAGGTAGCCGAATACAATGATTATATCATTTTAACCAAACCTGTACCCCGACTTGCACTCGCTAATATCGATATAACCAATGATTATAACTCTTATAGCATCAGTGGCTTAGTTGTTAACGAACACACCGGCGAACGGCTAATGAATGCATCGGTTTACCTAAAGCAACTGCTGATTTCGGCACTCACAGATGAACATGGTTATTTCCGGCTCAAGTTCAGGGCCGATAACCCACAGCAAATCAGTCTTACAGCCAGTAAACTTGATTATAGAGACACCTCCATTAATTTTTTGCAAAGCGTATCCATAAGCACTCGGGCGCTAAAAGAAAACTACGACAAAGCCGGCAAACGCCGGCAGGTTGAAAAAACTGGTATGGGGCGCTTTTTAATCTCGGCAAGGCAGCGCATCCAAAGCTTAAACATCCCTGATTTTTTTGCTACCCGGCCCTTCCAGGTATCCCTTACACCCGGCTTAAGCTCGCATGGCATGTTTAGTTCGCAGGTAGTTAATAATTTTTCGATAAACCTTATTGGCGGTTATACGGCAGGTGTAAACGGTATTGAAGTAGCCGGTTTATTCAATATCAATAAAATGAACTCGCGGTACCTGCAATTGGCAGGGGTGTTTAACCTGGTAGGCGGCACGGTAACCGGTTTACAGTTTGCCGGCATCAATAACCAGGCTTTGGACACGGTAAAAGGCGCGCAGCTGGCGTTTTTTGTTAATAAAGCCGAAAGCGATGTTGCGGGTGTACAGTTCTCGCTATTTAACAATAGCGCCCGTAAACTAAAGGGACTGCAAATTGGGCTGGTTAACACTGCCGATACCTCGCAAGGGGCAAGCATCGGCCTGGTTAACATTATAGGCAACGGCTTTTATAAAATAGGCTTATCAACAAGCGACCTGATGAACACCAATGCGTCATTAACAACCGGCACGCATAGCTTTTACAGCAAATTCTCATTAGGAGCAAATATATCACCAGGCAATAAGCTTTATGCTTTTGGCCTGGGTATCGGGCACGATTTTATGTTAAGCAATAACGTATTTGTAGCTGCCGAAACCCATTATCTTATTGCCAACGCAGGCAGCTGGGACGATAGGCTGATACAGGCTAAACTGCTGTTAAATGTGCAGCTATCCAAACACATCAGCATCATGGCCGGTCCGGTTTTTAACAGCTATAATTATAGTAATTCATTTTCAATACCGGGATATAAAAATCCGGCACAAGCGCCCTCCTATCCAGGCAACGTGTATGGCCACCAGGTACGGAGCTGGCTGGGCTGGGAAGCCGGGCTGGCATTTAATTCGGTTTTTAAACCCGCCAAAAAAGTATTTGACGATTCCAATGCCTGGTATTTGGGGGCAGCGGCAACAACCGGTGTAGGCTGGGATTATCCTTACGGAGGCTTTGTTCACGGTACCGAACTGATAGCAATGCGCGATCTGGGCAATCACCTTACCGGTACACTATCTGCCGGGTATACCTATTTTACGGTCCATAACGATTATTATTACGAAACAGTTGATGCTACCCACCAGGTTAAATTACCAGGTAGTTCATCGCCGCGGCAATTTATACCGGCAAAAGTTGGGGTACGCTTAAAAACCGGTGGCCCATTTTATATAGGCTGCGAGTTGGGCGAAGCTTTTGGCTTATTTGAAACCTATCATGACCCCAATATTTTTATACCCGGCCGTAATTGGGTTGATGGCCCCTACCGAAGTTCAATGTATGGTGTTTCTGCCGGTTTTAGTTTTAAAAACGGCCTGGAAACCGGGGTTAAGTTTGATGATTACGGCTATATTTTTAAACAATTTGCCTTGCGCCTGGGCTATCGCATTAAGCTAAGCAAATAAAGTTAGTACTATCATAGGGGTAAACCTGCCCATTGTTGTCACATCCGCAAAAACAGACAATAATGCAACGAATTTGCGAAACCACCATTGTTTTACTGCTGCTATTTTTAATTGCCGGTGTACTCATCATTGTATATAGCCTGCTTATGTGGTATGTATTTCCGAGAGTGCTGGGCCTGGCTTTGCTTTTTGCGCTGGCACTGCTCAGAGGCTTAGTTATTAAAGCTAAACAGCTTCAAACGTCTGCCCCTTTAACTGATAACGATGCCCGTTTGCTTAAGTTAATATTGTTAAGTATCTGTAGTATTTTCCTGGTGATCATATACACATCATACCTGCTTAAAAACCAGCAGGTAGCCGCCTGGGCAGCTTTCGCGCTTGGCTTGCTAACCCTCAAAAAAGCATTAAAATATCTGCCTGCTTATTAACCGCTTTTCCCTTTTATCTATAAATAATTAACACATGAAACACCTATTTTCATTCCTAACCATTTTTTTATTTTTATCCGGCATAACCCAGGCTCAAACCGAAAACAACTGGCGCATAGGTTTTGGTATAAACTCAGGCATTGCCACCGGCGATGCATTTAAATATGCCCTTGGCGGCGATATTCGTGTACAAAAGAATTTTAACGAACGCCTTTCCGGAACAATAACCACTGGATTTACTCATTTTTTCGAAAAAGATCACTTTGCATCTTATAATCAATACGGCAGCCCATACAATGTTATCCCTGTAAAATTGGGGCTTAAGTATTTTGTGGGTGATAACCTTTACCTGGGCGGCGAGGCTGGCGCAGGCTTTGCCTTTGAACAGTGGGGTACCTCGTTCCTCTGGTCGCCGTCCGTTGGATTGGCCTTTAAAAACGGGATGGATATCAGCATAAAATATCAAGACTATACCCGGGACAGGGCAACTAAAGATATCGCCCTTCGCCTGGCTTATGGCTTTGGCACCCGCAAAATTGCGCCGCATAAACGGCATATTGAACCAGCTACCAGCCTTCAATGGAGCCTAAGCCTGAGCCAGGGCTTAACCACCAGCGCGTTTGAAGGGCATGTATTTGGCGTAGAAGGTAACGTAAGCAAAGCCATAAGCAGTAACGTTGAAGCTACTTTTTCTGTTGGATACGCGCATGCCTCTCACAAACAACAATATTTTAGCACGGTTAGCTCATTATACCCATCAATAGGCCATATTTATGAAACCCAAAGTAACATAATACCTGTAAAAGCCGGCCTGCGTGTATATTTAGGCGATATGTTTTACCTGGGCGGCGAGGCAGGTGTGGCGTTTACAACGGGCAGTGTTACCTCCTTTGTGTACACCCCATCAATGGGTTTTAAATTCAGAAACGGTATTGATGTAGGTGTTAAGTATGATAACTACAGTAATTACAATATTGATAATGTGCTGGCTGTAAAAGTGGGCTATCATTTTAAATAAAAACGCCATCGCTTAAGTATACCAAAGGCAGATAAAAATCACCTGCCCTTTTTTATTATGTATTAACTTTGGTTTTACAGGCAACCTCTTAACCAACATGTTCGTTTTCATATAAAGGCCCTGAAATAACACGGGGCTATGGATAACAGAAAAAACTACACTATGAAAAAGATCACGTATTCGTTAATCATCCTGCTGGTCATCAACCTTTCGGCATTTGCCCTATCGCTTGTTACTTATAAAGTTAAAAGCCCTTATGAAGTTAGCTTTGCAGGTGGCCGTATCAGCGGCAAATTTGAAACGCTGAAAGCCAATATCCAATTTGATAAAGCCGATCCCGGTCAATCAAAAATTTCGGCATCTATTGATGTGGAAAGCATTGCTACCGGTTTCTTTATCAAAAACAACCACGCCAAAGATGCCCTGGATGCTGACAATCATCCCACCATCACGTTTACATCAACGGCGGTTAGCAAAAGTGGTAACGCGTACCAGGCTGTAGGTAACCTGAATATGAAGGGCGTTACCAAACCTGTTACCATCCATTTTACTTTTGATGAAAAAGGCAATGAGGGTTTATTTAAAGGCAGCTTTAAAGTAAAGCCAAAGGATTTTAATATCACCCGCAACGGATCGCCGGATGAACTAACCATTAGTTTAACAGTGCCTGTTACTAAGGGCTAAATAGCGAGTACACAGCAAAAGCGCCACGTTATATTCAGTTATAGCATGGCGCTTTTTGTTTTGCACCGGCTACATTTGTTGCAGAGTTGAATAAGGAATAAACTTTTATATTTGACTATGCCAAACAATAAGCCGCCTATTCCAGGGAGATACATCGATCCTTTAGTTGACTTTGCCTTTAAAAAAATCTTCGGCAGTGAGCCTAATAAAGATTTGCTGATCGCTTTTTTAAATGAAGTATTCAGGGGTAGGAAGCATATTGTTGATTTAGTGTACAATAAAAATGAGCACCACGGCGATTTAAAGGACGAAGGCGCAGCCATATTCGACCTGCTTTGTACCGGCGACAGGGGTGAACAATTTCTGATTGAGATTCAGCGGGCAAAACAAGGATATTTTAAAGAACGCGCGCTGTTTTATACCAGTAGGCTAATAAGCAATCAGGCACCCAAGGGTAAGCGTAACGCATGGGGCTACAACATTGCCGAGGTATATTTTATCGCCCTGCTGGAAGATTTCACTTTAGATGACACGCCAGAAGATAGATACCTGCACGATATTTGCCTTTGTAACAGGGATACCGGCGAAATATTTTACGATAAACTGGGGTATACTTATATAGAATTAAGTAAATTTGTTAAAACGGGTAATGAGTTAGATACTGATTTGGACAGATGGCTTTATGTGTTAAAGAATATGAGCCAACTAGATAAAATACCGGTATACCTACGTAAACCGATATTTGAAAAACTATTCAATATTGCAGCATATATTAACCTTACTAAGGAGGAAAAAACAATGTACGATAGCAGCTTAAAATACAAATGGGATAATAAAAATGTGATGGACTATGCTGTATCGACCGCTGAGGCCAGAGGCGAGGCGAAAGGTATGGAAAAGGGTATGGAGAAAGGTGAATATAAAAAATCCTTAGATATTGCCCGTGAAATGAAAAAAGACGGCCTGCCACTTGCCCAAATCTCAAAATTCACTAAACTTTCTATCGAAGAAATAGAAAAGCTATAGTCGAACACCGCCTTTTAAGATGAGCAGCAAACGACTACGGAACTCATGTTTTAAGGTTCATTTTCTGAAGAACCTCAGGAATGTACCGGCTCCCGGTGTACCTGCGTAAACCCATATTTGAAAAACTATTCAATATTGCAGCATATATTAACCTTACTAAGGAGGAAAAAACAATGTACGATAGCAGTTTAAAATACAAATGGGATAATAAAAATGTGATGGATTATGCAGTTTCAACTGCAAAAGCAGAGGGTATTGAAAAGGGCGAACATAATAAGGCCCTGGCCATTGCCCGTGAAATGAAAAAAGACGGTCTGCCACTTGCCCAAATTTCAAAATTCACCAAGCTTTCCGTTGAAGAAATAGGGCAACTTTAAATATCCACTTAAAAAAGGGGAGCGACAAAATCATCGCTCCCCTTTTAGTTTAGCTTTCTGCTTTAAGCCTTAAGCTTTTAGCTTACAATCCAAAGCCATAAGCTAAACGCAAAGCCACCAGGCCTGTGTGATAATCCTTCATGTAAAAATCCTCATACCGCGCACTCAGGTCCCAGTGTTTGTTTGCGTACCCTATTCGTCCGGCAAGGTCGCGCCTGTGAAATGGCGCCCATCCCTGTCCATCTTCTAATTTTTCCCATGCTAAGCCGCCTTCAACGCCAATGTAAACGTTGGGTATAAAAAATTGTTTAACGCCTATTTTAATCGGAATTTCGCCATAGCTGCCATATCTTTCGCCGGTAGTGGGGTTCTTCTTCGGAAAAAAGTGGTATCCGCCCGCAGCAAATGTTACCGCAAAATTATTGGTAATACCGTATTGAAACTGCCCGGTTGCACCAAGTACAAAGTTTGTACCCAAGCGGGCAACACCTGTGGGTAAACCTGTTTCGGCACCCAGGCTAAATGTAAATTGTTTAGCTGCAACTGTTTGTGCCTGCGCGTTTGTTGTAAAAAATATAGCTGAGGCAACAATTGAAACGGCTATTAATTTTGATAGAACTTTCATCTGACGTGGTTTTAGTAAATAATCATTTACATGTATTACTGCCACTTTTACAAATTCGTTGCCTGAGCCCGTTATTTTTTCTTTATGCAACCTAATCCGTATCAAGCAAAAAGCCTTTTTACTAAGCCTTACACCCATTACAAGCAAGCGGAAGCATGAATAATTCATGAAGTAAATAAGAAAATATATTAACCGTCAATAACAATATATCCACTATTGCCGTATAAAAACCCAGTATCAAACCCTTGTCGCGTTAAAAAACTATCATCATAATAAGGTAACATTTATGCAACATTGGACAGGTACATTTGGGGAAACAAAAAAATTATCGATGCGAACAGCAATTTTTTGCCCTAAGCACCTTAAGTTATTGTTCCTGAGCCTGCTGATATTTATCGGCCATAACGCCTACCCCCAAATCCCCACCATCTCCAACGGCTTTGCCCACAATGATTACTGGCATAAACGACCTTTGTATGATGCTTTGGACAACGGCTTTACAAACATTGAAGCCGACGTATATTTAAGGAACAACAAACTTATTGTAGCACACATCTTCCCTTTTTTAAAAAAACAAAGAACCCTGGAGCGCCTGTACCTGGCCCCCCTGCTGGAATGCATCAATGGCACCAATAAAGAGATCAAATGCCCTACGTATCCGCTAACGCTGATGATTGACATAAAATCAGATGGCGCCAAAACTTACGAAGCATTACAGCTGTTACTTGAAAAGTATAAGCCTATCCTTTCGGGCTACGAAAACGGTATTTACACCCAGCGGCAAGTAACCGTTGTAATTACCGGCCACCGCCCGTACGGCTTGATTAAAGCTCAAAACAGCAGGCTGGCTTTTATTGATGAAGACCTGATGCGGGTAAGGCAGGATACTGTTTCAAGAAATTTATATCAAACTGCAAGCTGCAAATACTCTCATCTATTAAAATGGGATGGCAAAGGCGATTTCTCGCCCTTTGAAAGGCAGCGCCTGCGTATGTATGTGTTGCTGGCCCACAAGTTTGGCAAAAAGGTAAGGCTTTGGGCCTCGCCCGAAAACGAAGTGGTATGGCGCGAATTACTGAACTGCGGAGTAGACCTGATTAATACCGATAGACTGGTTGAACTTAAAAACTTTTTGCAGGCAGGCCCCAAAAGCTATGCAAAAGTTGATTGAGAAGACGAATCAAGAGCCAGGATAAACTTCAATAATCTTAACCGCTTTCGATTTACAAATCTTTTCTTCATAAAAACAACTACAAATCAACTTATTAACATTTTTTCTTGATTCTTGAATATTCGTCAGCATTGTTAATAAATTCCTCTCCTAAAAACCACCTCTTAATAATTTCATAACGCTGGCTTCGCTTTATCTAAAAGTAGTGCGGTTACTTTTAACAAATTATAAAGCCAGGCATCAGCAATGCTTTATAGTTAAATAACAAGTAAAGCATTCAACCCTTGAATTTAAATTACACACTTTAATTGAAAGTAAAGGAATGAAGAAAATATTATTCATTACTGGTTCAATTAACCAAACAACCCAGATGCACCAGATTGCAAATGAGTTGCCCGAATTTGATTGCTGGTTTAGTCAGCTATTTACAGATAACACACTCTTAAACTACCTGCTTGCCAAAACCCCCATTTTTAACGGCACGGTGTTATCGCGCAAATTCAGGCTAAAATCTGAAAGGTATTTATATCAAAACTCCTTACAGGTTGATTTTATGGCCCAAAAAAAACAGTACGACCTGGTAGTGTATTGCACCGATATGATTGTGCCCAGGCGCATGCGTAAATTTAAAACCATATGGGTGCAGGAGGGTATGATAGACCGCTATACCACCTGGAGCAAAATTGTACGTACCCTGCGGCTACCATCAACCATGTGCGGTAATACATCGCTAAACGGGGCATCCAATATATGCGATGTTTATTGCGCAGCATCTGAAGGCTATAAGCAGCAGTTTGCCAACAAAGGCACCGATATTAACAAGATAGTTGTAACCGGTATGCCCAACTATGACAACCAGCAGCAGCATTTAAATAATGATTTCCCGCACAGCGATTATGTGATGGTGGCTACATCCGATATGCGCGAAACCTTCCGGATAGAGAACAGGGTAGCATTTATCAAAAACGCCGTTAAAATAGCGGCAGGCAGGCCGCTGCTTTTCAAACTTCATCCTAACGAGAATTTTGCCAGGGCCGAAAGTGAGATCCGTAAACATGCGCCGGCAGACGCCATGATTTATAAAGAGGGTAATACCGCCCATATGATAGCCAATTGCTGCGAATTGATAACACAGTACTCAACGGTAGTATATACAGGTATAGCGCTGGGCAAAAAGGTACACTCCTGGTTTGATATTAACGAACTGCAGGAGCTTGCGCCGTTGCAAAACGAAGGAACATCGGCCGAAACCATTGCCGCGCTTTGCCGCGAATACTTAAACCACAAAGGGAATAAAAAAAGTTTCGATCCGCAGCTGGCCATTTATAAACACCTGGTTAGCAGGCAGCAGCCGGAGTTAACCAACCAACTGATAGCAAACTGGTAATAAATATAAATATACCATGACAGAAAAAATTGTAATCATAGTACAAGCCCGCATGGCATCAAGCCGTTTGCCGGGCAAAGTAATGCTGCCCATATTGGGCAAAAGCCTTTTGGCCCGCATGATTGAGCGGCTGCAAATGATGCAGCATAAAGCCGATATCATCATCGCTACATCCGAGAATGAGGAGGACGATATCATCGTGAGGGAAGCTTTGGAAATGAATATACCCAGCTATCGTGGTAGCCTTGGCAATTTACTGGATAGGCACTATCAGGCCGCACGCCGGTTTAAAGCCGACATTGTTTTGAAGATTCCATCTGACTGCCCGCTGATAGACCCACGTATTATAGACCAGGTGCTTGAATATTTTTTTGCCAACCGTGGCAAATACGATTATATAAGCAACCTGCATCCGGCCACCTGGCCCGATGGTAACGATGTAGAGGTAATGACCATGGCCTGCCTTAAACAAGCCTGGGAAAACGCCGGCCGCCCCCTTGAACTGGAACATACCACGCCATACATCTGGGAAAACCCGCTCATTTTCAGCATCGGCAATGTAAGCTGGAAAACGGGATTGGATTATTCCATGACACACAGGTTTACCATTGATTACCCTGAAGATTATTACTTTATTGAAAAAGTATACAGCGAGCTATATCCTATATGCCACCAGTTCTCCTGCCAGGATATTCTTAACCTGCTTAGCCGTAAGCCCGAAATAATGCAAATCAATACGCAGTACGCGGGCGTAAACTGGTACCGCCATCACCTTGATGAGCTGCAAACCATTTTGCCCGATCAAACCAAAAAAGCACCGAAGGAAAACTCACAACAATTTGAACAAAGTGAAGCATAACACACCAAACATAAACGAGCAGGAGTTAACGGCGATTGCCTTAAACGTGCGCGAACACATTGTACGCATGTCGACAGATGGCGGGTGCTTTACAGGAGCATCGCTGTCGGCCGTTGATTTGATAGTTTACTTATATAGCCGGTTTTTAAATATCAACAAGGATAATCTTAACCATCCCGACAGGGATTACCTGTTCCTTTCAAAAGGGCATGATGTGCCTGCCTTATATGGCACCTTTGCCGAGTTGGGCTTGTTGGATAAAGAACGGCTTAAAAATCACCTATCCCTTAACGATCATATTTACTGGCACCCCAATACCCATATCCCGGGTATCGAGTTTCATTCCGGCTCGTTGGGCCATTTGCCTTCGGTAGCTATAGGCGTTGCGCTCGATCTTAAAATAAGCGGAGGCAATAACAAGGTAGTATGCATTTTAGGCGATGGCGAACTAAACGAAGGCACCTGCTGGGAAGCCGTATTGGTAGCCAATGCCTACAAACTGGATAATTTGATATTCGTGGTCGACCGTAATCAATTCCAGGCCAATGTACGCACCGAAGACCTGATTCCGCTTGAACCACTTGCTGATAAATTCAGGGCGTTTGGCGCTGCCGTAAAACGTATAGACGGGCATAACTTTATTGATTTGCACCACGCTTTCAGCGCCTACCCTTTTGAAGAAGGAAAACTAAACGTAGTGATTGCAGATACCGTGCGCGGCAAAGGATTGCCCAGCATTGAAGAGCGCGCCGACCGCTGGTTTTGCAATTTTAATGCAGATGAAATTGCCCAGCTGTTATTGGAGCTCCACGGCGATCAAAACACCTTATTAACATCAGAAACTTTAGTAGTGAGATAAATATGACCTACGAAGAATTATTAACAGAAACAGCCCTTGCCAACGAGCAGATCATTGTGATGACTGCCGAAAACCGCGCGTTGGTGCGCAACCTGCCCGGCATATTGGACAAGCGTTTTATTGATACGGGCATTACCGAGCAAACCATGATAGGCGCCGCTGCGGGTTTGGCTTTGCGTGGCCGTATCCCGGTAGTGCATGCGCTTGCCGCGTTTTTAACCATGCGCGCCTTTGAATTTGTACGTACCGATCTGGGGATCCCTAACCTGCCGGTTAAGCTGAGTGGTTTTATTCCCGGCCTTTTATCAGATGGCAACGGCCCTACCCACCAGGCTATTGAGGATATATCAATTATGCGCGGCATTCCCAACGTAACCGTATTTGCCCCGGCCGATGAGGATGACCTGGTAAAAATGCTGCCGCAGATCTGGAGCGGCGCATACCCTACTTATACCCGAATTAACACCCGTAAAACCTCATACAATCACGCGCCCTTTGTTTTAGGCAAGGCTGAAGTAATAGCCCAGGGCAGCGACGTAACCATATTAACCTACGGCTTATTGTTTGAGCAGGCGCTTATTGCGGTTGACATGTTGCGCAGCGAAGGCCTTTCTGTAGGCCTGGTGAATATGCGTAGCCTTAAACCTGTTGATGAGCAAGCAATACTGCAAGCATGCGCCCAAAGCAGCCTGGTAGTTACGCTGGAAGATCATTTTGTAACCGGCGGCTTGTACAGCATTGTGGCCGAGGTATTGTTAAAACACCAAACCACCGCAAAAGTACTGCCCATAGCCCTGAACAATAAATGGTTCAGGCCGGCATTGCTGCCTGATGTTTTGCAGCACGAAGGCTTTACAGGCAAGCAAATTGCCGAGCAGATTTTGGGCTACCAAACTGCCCACCACCAACCAGAGATTTTAACACCTGAATTTTCAGAATAAAAAAACAGCATTATGGCTAATAAAATAGCGCCCGACAATAATTTCCCTGATATCAGCCAGTCTGATAGCCTATACCAGCGAGCTTTAAAAGTACAAAAACCCGTTACACAAACCCTGGCCAAAGGTCCCGGCCAGTTTACCAATGGCGTGGCCCCTAAGTACATCGTAAAAGGCAAAGGATCGCACGTTTGGGATGCAGATGGTAACGAGTATATCGATCTTAATTCGGCCATAGGCCCTATCTCATTGGGCTACGCTTACCCTGCTGTTGACGAAGCTATCCGCAGGCAACTGGAAGATGGCATCACCTTTTCGTTGATGCACCCCCTGGAGGTTGAATTGAGCGAGTTGGTACAGCAGGTTGTGCCTAACGCCGAAGCGGTTAAAATAAGCAAAACCGGTGCTGATGTGTGTTCGGCAGCTGTACGCGTAGCCCGTGCTTTTACAGGCCGCGATAAAATATTTTGCTGTGGCTACCACGGCTGGCACGATTGGTATATAGGCATTACCAGTCGCAACGCGGGCGTACCCGATGCCATACAGGATTTAACATACACTTTTGAATATAACGACATTGAATCGGTAAAAGCCGCCCTGGATGAAACCGTGGCCGCCGTAATATTGGAGCCCTTTATTTTTGAAGCCCCCAAACCCGGCTACCTGCAGCGGCTCGCCGAGGTATGCAAAGCAAATGGCACCCTGCTGATATTTGACGAAATGTGGACCGGTTTCCGGGTGGCTGTTGGCGGCGCACAGGAATATTTTGGCGTTAAAGCCGACCTTGCCGTGTTTTCAAAAGCCTGTGCAAACGGAATGCCCATAGCCTTATTAACCGGCCGAGCCGATGTAATGGAACTATTTAATTCCGAAGTATTTAGCTACACCACCTTTGGCGGCGAGGCACTATCATTAGCAGCTTGTATCGCAACCATTAACGAGCTGCGTAATAAAAATGTGCCGCTGTATTTAGATACACACGGCGCGCTATTAAAAGACGGATACAACCTTGTTGCAATTGAAACCGGCATGGATAAATACACCCGTTGCGTAGGTTTTAACTGCCGCAGTATGGTAACTTTTACTCCCGAAGCAGGCAACGCCTTAGAGGTTAAAACCCTGATGCAACAGGAGATGATAAAACGCGGTGTACTTTGGGCTGGCTTCCATAATATGTGTTACAGCCATACTACCGAAGATATCGACTACATTTTGTTAGCATACCGCGATGTATTGCCCCTGGTAAAAGATGCAATTGAAAGTGGCAATATCAAAAATTACTTAAAAGGCGAAGTACTGGAGGCTGTTTTCCGTAAGGTGAGCAACTATAACATTAAACCTAAAAGCGTTATTGCCGGGTGATTAAAGTCATAAGTCTTTAGTCGCAGGTCAGTAGCACAAATCATATAGAAATTTAGATGACGGGTTTATTTTCATTAACACAAAAAACGGCAGTAGTAACAGGCGCGCTTGGCCTTATAGGAAAAAAACACTGCGAAGCGCTGGCAACGGCCGGCGCCAATGTGGTAGTAGCCGATATTGACGCCGAAGCCGCACAAGCCTTTGCGCAGCAATTAGGTCAAAACCATATTGGGATAGGCTTAGATGTAACCAGCAAACAATCGTTAATTGACGCGCTTAATACCATACTGAATAAATACGACGGCCTGGACATCCTGGTGAACAACGCGGCCATCAACGATAAGTTTGAAGATCCCGCAATGGCCAAAGAGCTTTCGGCATTTGAAAACTATCCGTTAGAGGCTTTCCAGCGGTCATTAAATGTAAACGTAACCGGGGTGTTTTTAAGCTCGCAGATATTGGGTACCCATATGGCCCTACAGGGCAGTGGCAGTATCATCAATATTGCCAGCACCTACGGCATGGTAGGTCCCGACCAAACGATATACCGTAACGCTGCGGGCGAACAAACATTTTATAAATCGGCGGCTTACCCGGTAACCAAGGGGGCTATCATCAACTTTACCCGTTTTTTGGCTGCTTACTGGGGGCATACCGGTGTAAGGGTAAATACCCTATCGCCGGGCGGGGTTGAGAACGGCCAAACGGAAGATTTTATAGGCAATTATTCAGCAAAAACTTTATTGGGCCGTATGGCCAAAGCATCTGATTACCAGGGCGCCCTTGTATTCCTGGCCAGCGAGGCTTCGGCGTACATGACGGGTGCAAACCTGGTAGTTGATGGAGGATGGACAGCAATTTAATTCACACATAAAACATGAATGAAATTTTAAAACAAAAAGCGGCGGGCATCAAACTTTTGCTAACCGACAACGATGGTGTACTAACAGATGCCGGTGTTTACTATAACACCGATGGCGAACTGCTTAAAAAATTCAACATGCGCGACGGCATGGGTGTAGAACGACTGCGAAAATTTGCAGGCGTAGATACCGGCATCATCACCGGCGAACACTCACCTTCCCTTATAAAAAGGGCTGCCAAACTGCAGATAGTTGAACTGCATGTAGGGATTAAAGACAAGGTTGCTGTTTTAAAAGAAATCTGCAGCCGCTTAAACCTGTCATTAAACGAAGTTGCCTACATAGGCGATGATTATAACGACCTGGAAGTAATGAAACTGGCTGGCTTAACCGCCTGCCCCGCCGATGCTTTGCCTTTGATAAAAACAAAAGCTGATTTTGTAAGCACCCTAAATGGCGGCGAAGGCTGTTTCCGCGAGGTTGCAGAATTTATTATCGATGCAAAAGGTAATACTAATTTATCAGCCGGTACCCGCAATGGCACCATTACCCTGCAAAATGGCCGCGTAATTGGCAAGGGCCAACCAAGCTATATTATCGCCGAAATTGGTATTAACCATAACGGATCGCTGGAAACCTGCAAAAAGCTGATTGACGAGGCGGTTGCCGCCAAAGCCGATGCTGTTAAATTCCAGAAACGCACACCCGAAATTTGCGTACCTAAAGACCAATGGGAAATTATGCGCGATACCCCATGGGGCCGCATTACTTACATTGATTACAAACGTAAAACCGAATTCGGAATAGCCGAATACGCCACAATCGACCATTATTGCAAAAAGCTGGGAATCGATTGGTTTGTATCTGCCTGGGACGTTCCATCGGTTGATTTCATGGAGCGCTTTGATACCATTTTATACAAACTGGCATCTGCATCGTTAACAGATTTCGACCTGATCCAGCGTATCCTTGAAACCGGCAAGCCGCTGATGTTATCAACAGGCATGTCGACAATGAAAGAGATTGAGGCCACCATGGATTTTGTGAATGCCTTTGATGAAAACTACCCGCTGTTTATCGCACACTCTACCTCGGCCTACCCTTGCAGCCCGCAGGAATTAAACCTTAAAATGATCCAGACATTGGAGGCAAAATATCCGGGTGTACCAATCGGTTATTCGGGCCACGAAACCGGCTTGGCTACTACGGTTGCCGCTGTATCATTAGGTGCAACTTTTGTTGAGCGCCATTTTACGCTCGATAGGGCCATGTGGGGATCGGACCATGCCGCGTCTGTTGAGCCACAAGGCCTGCAACGCCTGGTACGCGATATCCGCGATGTGGAAACCGCCACCGGCGACGGCGAAAAAAGAGTTTATGAATCTGAGCTGGCCCCTATGAAAAGGTTAAGGGTAAACATCAGCGATGAATACAAAGAAAAACCATTAGTATAAATAATGCCGCTGGACAAAGTATACACCATAACAACCATTATCCTTGCCTGCTGGGTGGTTTTCATTATCGCCTGGGAACGGATTTCACCTTATCGCAAAGGCCTCGCATTTTTCAGGGAAGGATTTTGGGTTGATTTGGTTTGGTATACTTTGATTCAGAGCTATTTTTTGAAGATCCTGATCTTCAGCTATATCATTGCGCCGCTACAACAGCATTTCGATCTATCGGGTTGGAGTGCTGTTGGCAGCTGGCCGCTGGCCGTCCAGGTATTATTTTTTGTGGTAACGCATGACTTATACATCTACCTTTTCCACCGTTTTCAGCACTCCAATAAAGTGTTCTGGCGCATTCATGAAGCGCACCATTCCGGTAAAGAGGTTGATTTTTTAGCAGGCTCACGCTCGCATTTCATGGAGATAGTGATTAACCAAACCATCGAGTTTGCCCCTATCATATTGCTTGGCGCAAACCCCATGGTAATACCCATCAAGGCGCTGATAGATGCGATGTACGGCATGTTTATTCATGCCAACATTAAAGTAAAATTCGGCAGGTGGAAGTACATCTTTAACACCCCCGAGCTTCATTTGTGGCACCATGCCAATTACCAGGAGGTTTTTCATGCCAATTTCGCTACAAAGCTATCTGTGTGGGATCACCTGTTTGGTACCGTGTATGATCCTGGGCATACGCCAGGCAACAATCCCGAAAACTGGGGGCTTTATTATGATTATCCAAAGGATTACTTTTTACAGCATGCCTTCAGCGTAAAACGTTTCGACGAGTCAAAACTTTTAAAATATCCCTGGTTTAAATGGTATTATACCCTGCGCCCGAGGGCAATTAGCTGGCTTAAAAAAAGGCTACCGGTTAAATACAATGAACCGGTGATTGATTTACAACCAACGCCCCTACCAATAAAACAAGTATCCACCGAAGATAACCTCATACAACAAAACTAACATTGGCCTGGATCTATCTTATCATAGCCGCAGCATTTGAAGCTGCCTGGACATTTTCGCTCAAGTTCATGAAATTCAGCGACCTGAAAGCCCTGCGCTGGCATTCGGCTTTAAGCTTACAATACGGCTTACCGGTTTGGCTGCCTTTTGCCGGGTACGTGCTCTTCGGGATAGGCAATATCTATTTCTTCTCGCTGGCCATTAAACTGGTACCCACCGCAGTTGCTTATGCCGTGTGGACAGCCATTACACTTGTACTTATCAAAATTGCCGAAATGGCTATCTTTCACCAGAAACTATCCTGGATGGAGGTGTTTTTTATGACACTGATTATGAGCGGAATATTAGGACTGAAGTTTTTCGGAGCGGAAGTGAAATAACAAATCGACCGTTTGAAGTACTTTAAGATTCTACATTAAGGACAAGAAATATTTTACCTTCATCGTTTTTAAAAACATCTATTGAACTTAAATCCAGGTCGGACAGATCATGGCAACAAATTCCATATTTTCCGTTAGTTTCATTCCTGTTGATCACGCCTTCCCTTTTATCCTTCGGTACGATTTCCGTTTTTGTGGATTTTTCTTCTTCCGCGTAAATTTCGTGATATTTTTCGCTGATGGCCTTAATCAATTCTTTACGGGAAAAGCTCGTTGATTTTGATTCCAATATAAAAGATGCAGGTTTGGTAAGCGGATAATCAATGATGAGCGTAACTTTTGCAAAGGCTAAAACTACTTCATCAGAATCCACAAGCCTATTTAGCTCCTTGCCCGGGTTGTCGAGGTTTACCCAGGGTATAATTCCGGTAAAAAAAACACTGGTATCTTTGGGCATCGCTTTAACCCTATATTCAATACTCGATATTTTCACCCCAAGAGTATCGGTGGCATCGCCGTTTTTTTGCTGCGAAAAGCTTTTGCTACCATATCCGATAAAAGCGAGTAAAATTAAGGCCAGTTTAAGTGTCATGCTGTTCTGCTAAAGTATTACAATAATATCGGGTTTTATTTAGAAAAATTCAGAAAAAATGAACTGACAACGCAATATAACCAGATAGAATACGCCCGATTAAAGCAACAGTAGTAAGCCGGAAGTTTAAAGTTGATCTTTTTCGTTTTTTAGCATTATCGCGAATATGCGGCAATGGCTGCAACTCTGATTTTACTTTTAAAGTTGAAAAAAAACAGACTTAATTGTAGCATTAGATTAATATTGTTTTAGTTAATTTAGCGGTATCTAAACATTCTGCTACTTATGAAAATACAAAAAAAGATTACCGCACTCGTCGCATTTATGATTTACGTTGCTGCTGCCCAGGCCCAATTTGGAGGGCTTGGTAAAAAAATATTGGATAAAGGCACCGAGATGGCCTCGGGTGGTGGTTTAAGCAAAATCCTGAAACAGCCACAGGCCATTACAACCAGTTTTAAAGATGTTAACAAAACAGGTTCTAAACCACCATCATTTATTGAAGGACAGCAACCCGATCCGTTGTATCTTTTACCCAAAGCGCCCGGTGGCGGTTTTAAACTTTGCGCCGGCTTTTTTGAAATGACCAATAAAAGTTATTGCCTGCATGCCGGTACACATGGCCCAAGTACAGGCGACGGCTATATGCTGGCGCCGGTATTGGGGCCCAAGGCTGATGTTGTGATACTGATACTTAAAAATGCAGAAAAACATCCCGAAGTAAAACAGCGCAGTATACAGGTATTACTTTGGGCAATAGTGGCCCGTACCCGTTTTGCCGATTTTGGCACAGATATCAAACTAACCGCAACCACCCTATTATCTCCGCAGGAACTGCTTATGCTGGAGGGTGGCGCATTGGGCGTACTTCCGGCAGGCCTGATAGCAAAAGCCAAAGACCAGTTGCCGCCTGCCGCCCAAAGCGTTTTTGAGGCCGAGAATAACATCCGCCAGCTGGCTGCATCAGGCAACGCATCATATGAAGAAATGGAAAAGTATGCCATGTTGGCCGGCATAGCTCCGCAACCTGATCCGGAAGTGCCATCGGGCATATGGTCGTCACACCCGGATGGTTATTATATCCGTTATTTTCCGAGGGGATATTCGGTTACCAACGTACAGATATATGTACCTAAAGAATTGATTAATACCAAACCCGACCTGGTTTATGACGGCCCTAAAGGCATTGCCTGCCCTGCCAACGTAGGATCACAGCGGCTTGCCCAAACCAACGAGCCGCTAAATGCAGATTATAGCAAAAAACTAAAAACGATTTGCACTCCGTAATGCAACAATCATAGAGAGAGTTATTTCTTAGATCTGTTTAAAAATGAAGTTTATTCATTGCCGTTGGCTAAGCCAACGGCAATGCTTTCTGCTTAATACATAAATAATCTAAATCACATTTAACCAGCGACTCAGAACTAAAGACTTATAACTAACGCCAGATCACAACCTGAAATTAAGCGATATATAAGGGTACCAGCCTTCGTCTGAATGGCCGGCAAGCAGCTGCAATACTGTTAGGCTTGCGGGTGCAAAATAGAGACCACCGCCTGCGCCTGTGTGCCATTTATCAGAATGTTCGCCACTGATCCATACCCGGCCGGTATCGTAAAAACCGGTGATGCCCAATTGACCTGGTAAAATATAACTGGCTATATCGGCAATTTTTACCCGGCCCTGCAGGTTATTAAAAAACATATTTTGCCCGGCAAACCTGTTTTGCAGGTAGCCCAAAAGGTTCCCCTGGCCACCCAGGAACATGGATTGATAAAACGCAGGTTTGCCAACACTGATGCCCCCGCCTACGCGGTCGGATATTACGATATTTCCTTTGTCATCCAGTGGCAGATAGTATGTAAACTCGGGTTTAATTTGTACAAAGGCTTTTGAATAGGTGTTAAGTCCTTCATAGCCCGCCAAAGTAACTTCAAAATAATACCCTTTAAATGGCAACACGTTGTTATTGCGTTTATTGCTGGTAAAGTTCAGCATCAAACCCAGGTGGAATTTATTTTTATTTACACTGGCACTATCATAGGAGTTGATGAGCGCGGGCTGCGAAATAAACCTGCCTGTGTTATCGTCCGGACTGTAGTGATAAAACTGAACTGATGGGCCTGCGCTTAAAAAACTTCCCTTTCCCGTTTGCCAGCGCAAGGCGGCGTCAAATTCAAGGGTATTAAATCTTGCCCTGTAATATTTACGATACCCCTCGTTTTTAACCAATATGGTTTCATTTCCACGGCCAAAAAAGTTGGTGGTATTATCGGGCGCCAGGATATTGGCTTTCATTACAAAATCGGCTTTGCCAACAACCTGCGACCATTCGCCGCTGTAATTAGCCCTAAACGCGTTGGTTGCAAATGCGTGGCTAATCAGTAACTGTTGCCGGGTAGCATAAGGCAGCTTACGGAAACCATCATACCCCGTATACTTAAAGCCCAGCCCCAACAGAAAACCATCATCGGCGTTTATAGCGGCTGTTGCCAGCGGCATCCAAACGTTATATAAATTAGTTGGCCTAAACCTGGTGGCATTGGTATCGGCCGACAGGCGGTTGCTTAAACGATTGGTTTTGCCGGCGAAAGTAATACTATCTTTTGAGCCGTAAACAGGTATGGTATTTACCGAGTTTTTGATATCGTAAGTTTTATGCCCGGTGCTATCAACAAACCTTAATTTTATAGGCGATGTACTGTTATCCACCACAATATGATCGTCCCCTCCCGAAACGTAAATCCTGATCTCTTCAGTGACGGCCGGATCATAGGCTATATCCATATATGATCCTTTTACATCGTCGCTTTTATTAAGCTTATCAATTTTAACCCGCAGGGTTTTATCCGGAGCACCGGTGATAGTGAGCAATTCGTCTTTATTGGTTACATGAATATCAACAATCCGGTTTATAAAATAAAAATACTGGCTCATGGCCGCCGGAATGTTATCCCTGCGTTTTTTTAGTATCGCCAGCAGCTCGGCATGCCGCAACCGGTAATTTTCTTTAGGGAGCAATTTTAGGCCAGCCTCCAAAACGTCGTCTGTTTCGGCCTTAACAAAATCATTAACAATATTCATCCATTGTGCATGCGTAAACTGCACTTCGGGTGTGGCATTCAAAAATTTTGTTTTGAAGATAGAATATTTTACGTTGGGGATATCGGCTGTAAAATTACCCAAAACAGGATCTATCCAGGGTAGCGCGGCAATTGATGGCAACAAGCCCTGGTTAACGTGAAACACCTGGTCCCTATCCCGGGGTACCGGTATATAAGCTTTTTGTTTACCGCTGATATCGCCGGCCCATCGCCATTGATCTTCATGACGGTCCCAGTCGCCTATCAACAGATCGAGCATCCGGGCACGCAAAAACATTTCGCCATCTATCCTGCTGTCATAACTTTTATTGAGCGCCCGCTCCATCTTAAGGGTATTGTCTGACGAGCCGACAGGCTCGCGCTCTTCCAGCAAACATATCAGGCCGGTAAAAACTTTGCTGTACTGGCCCAGGGCAACATCATCTGCAACTACGCCTATTACAGGGTTGGCGTGCGGCACATGAGCAGCTTCGGCCAGCGGCGGCACAATCAGCGCCGAATAAGGGTGCTGGCCACTAAACTCATCTCCTATCCAATCAACAGCAAAAGTTCCCTGCAGATTTTCGGGCAGCAGTTTATCCGGGGCCTTCTCTACACTGCGAAGCACCCACTCTTTACCATCTTTATCTTCCAGCCGCAGCGATTTTGATTCCATACCGCCACCCTGTTTTAACGGCGAAAGCCCACCTTTAAATTTTGATAGCCGGATAATGGGCAGCTTTACCGGTTGGGCCCAATCTTTACGGAAATTTTCGCCAAACAGCCAGCGGTGGATCCCGGTTACATTGTCATACTCCGGATGTGCACTTATGGTTATGCTATCGCCGGTCATCCGGTCTTTATCTGCGCGTGCGCTGCTGGTTATTTGTGCATTACATGCTAAGGAGCCCGCAACTAATAATAGGATCAATAGTAGTTTTTTCAACATGGTAGTGTATGTATTGTTGCCAATCTCCGTTTAAGTTACGAATTGAACTCAACAATCCGGAAAAAAAACTGGAGGTAGTTTGTTATAGCAAAACTACAAAATCCGGGCCCAATCATAAGTTACTAAAAATCAATAAATTAAAAAAAATTGGCGAAATATACGTAACGATATTTCGCCAATTGATTAAACTATTATTTTTATTTCGATAAAGGATAAGTACCGAGGCTGCTTATACGCCTCGTTTAAAACACAGACAGCGCAGGCAGTTTAATATTTCAGGTTCGGAAAATCTATCTGGGCCTGTTTAAACTGGGTTTCCCATTCGTCTTTCCAGCCGAAGGCAATTGTTGCCTGCGCTTTCAGATTGGCACCGGCAGCCCCGCTCCAAAAATGGATAAACTCTCCCCAGTTAAGATCATGAGCATACTCCTTACCGTTTTTAGGATAGTATTTGGCAAGCAGGTCGAAATATTTGTTCAGCAATTGGGCCTTGCCATATTTGGAATAGATTGGATAGAACCAGTTTTTGAACCATTGCACACGAGGCGCAGGGAAATCATCATACTGCGATTGCATTTGTTCATACACCCGGCCTGCTTCATCTTTCATGCCGATGTTCATGAGCACATCGTAGTTGTAAATCTCCATAAATTTACTGTCGCCCCAAAGCGCGTCAGATGGTGAGCCTTTAACGCCGTGGCTTGCGCCACTAACAATATGCCCGGTTTCGTGAATGGGCATCCCTATTTGCTGGCCGTTGGGCGCTGTCCAATCGTCAAGGCCGCAATCTATGGTATTCCGGTAATCGTGGCTATCGTCAAAATACGAAGCGGGATGGCCACCGCCATAGGTGCCTTTATGAAAAACGCAGTATAGCTTTGTAGAATCGCCAAACAAGCCGTAAGTTTTTTTGGCATAAGCCCAAACGGCCGACATGGTTTTATATGGCCATGTAACTGAAGTTTCCATGTTATCGTCATAATAAACGGCAGTATTTTTATCATAATAAACCAGGTGCAGCAAAAGCTTATGCTCAAACCAATGTTCCTGCCATGTTTTAGGGGGTACACCTATTTTATTGGTATCGGGTTTAATAACAGTTACCGGCGCAGGGGCAACGTTGTTTTTTGATTTACCGCATGAATTATGCACCGTGGCTGCTGTTATTAACGTGCATAGCAGTATTATTTTTTTAAATTTCATAGTAGTGTAATGAAGGGTAGTCTTTAGTCGAAAGTCTTTAGTTCTAAGTCAGAAGAGAATAAATTTACCTTAAGACTTAGTATTATTAAATTAACAGTAGCTAATGTTTACAAGAGATTGAGAAGCACAAGAACTTTATGAACACATAGGCCTTATATAAAGGCAGATACAAGGATTAAAAAATGGGACCAGCCATTACAGCCGGCCCCGGATTCATAGGTATAGAAAAAATCTTAGGCGCGGTTACCAACCGGTATTTTGTACCAGTTGCTTATCGCTATCCACATCATTTTGGGGTATTGGGTAAAAGTAGTTCCTTTTTTCAAACACGCGGTTTTCAAAAGTTACCACATTATAAAACTCAGGCGGATTGGTGCTGATGTTTAATGCTTTAAACGGGCCGTTATCAGTTGTTTCGGCTATTTTCCAACGACGGGTATCAAAGAAACGGGTATTTTCAAAAGCAAGCTCCACGCGGCGCTCTTTCCTGATGGCCTCCCTAACGGCAGCCTGCCCTACCGGTGCCGGCAGCGTTGGGCTACCGTATTCGGGGATGCCTGCACGGTTTCTGATAAGGTTAACATATTTTAAAATATCGGCATTGCCTGGTGACGCTTCATTTAATGCCTCGGCGTAGTTCAAATAAATTTCGGCCAGCCTTAACATTACCCATGAGCGGCCGCCTGTGCGCCAATCGCCAATCGGCTCGTTTTTGCGCACTATGTAACCCGTTGGCGAATAATCATTACCACCTGTTTGCTTGCCCGAGTTACCGGTGTTATAGGTTTGCGTAATAACCTCACCGCTATTGGTGTTTAGCCATTTGCTGCCGTTATAGGTAATGCCTACATAAAAGCGTGGCTCGCGGTTTGTCCACTGGTTATAGGTACTCCTGGCCTGGCTATCATAGGGTGCCTGAAAATTGGAGAAACCCGTAGCAACGTAACCCGATGCATTATCGGTTATTGAACGGCCGTTTGCCATAAAATAGGCATCAACCATGGTTTGCGTAGCGCCTAAGCCACCGCTGCCCCTCACCTCATCGGCATATCCGGAGTGGTAAGGTGTGGTTTCATATTGCCTGTTGGTTACGCCGGCATCAATCCTGGCGTAAATAATCTCCTTGTTCCAATCAACCAGCATTACATCACGGCATGACAGGTAAGGGCTAAAGTTACCCGAAGCATCGTTTTCGCGGTACAAATCAAAGGTGCCCGGTACAAACTGATCAAGGAAAGCCTTTGCAGCATCGGCTGCTTTTTGCCATTTGGTGGCATCGTAAGTTTGGTTAATGAGCTTTTTACCATCCGCATTTACCATACCGGCATAGTCTGTATTGCCATTAAACAACGGGCTTGCAGCATACAACAACACCTGCGATTTTACTGCTGTTGCAAAAGCTTTGTTAATACGGCCAAGGTTATTGTTATTTGCGGCTTTCAAAGGCAAATTGGCAATGGCAGCGTCAAGCTCGGTGGTAACATAGGTTACGCACTCATCAAACGAGTTGCGGGGTAATTGCACATCGGCAAATGAAGCATCAGGGGCAATTGCTTTATCGCCGGTGATAACTACCGGGCCATAAATACGCATCAGCCAAAAGTAATAGATAGCCCTTAGCGCCCTTGCTTCGGCTTTGTATTGCGTTTTTAGCGAGGCAGGCATATCAGAAACCTTATCCACATTATCCATAAAGATACCGGCCGAGCGGATACCGCGGTAGTAGGTTGTCCAAAAACCGCTTATAAAACCGCTGGATGCATCGTAATTACCGTTGTTGATGTTTTGGGTGGCCACAAAACCCCAATCGTACTCTGCTTCGTCAGATCCGCCTGTCCATTCACCAATGCTGTTATCTGATCCGGGGAAACGTTGTGATGCTTCATCGGGTATGGCAGAGTATACGTTGGCTAAAAACTTCTCGGCTGTGTTACGGTTTTTAAAGGTTTCATCAAGGGTAAGCCTGTCATCGGGTACCTGGTCTAAAAAGCCTTTTTTGCATGATGAGCTAACAGTTAACATACATGCCAGCGTTAAGGCTACTATAATTCGTTTCATTTTATTATCTTGAATTAAATGTTACTTCTGTTAATTAAATTGAGCGCTCAGGCCTAATGATATGGTTTTAACATTTGGGTATGCAGTACCATTGCCGGTATTCAACTCGGGGTCCCAAAGTTTAAACTTACTGAAGGTAAGCAGGTTGTAACCCATAATATAAATACGCGGGTTGCTCATGCCAATTTTACTCAACGAAGCTTTGGAGAAGGTGTAACCAAAATCAAGCGTTTTAAGGCGGATAAACTGTACATCTTTTACCCACCATGAACTATGCTGCGTGTTGTTGGTATTGTCGCCATCGCCATAAGCTAAGCGGGGATAAAATACATCCTGGCGTGGGCTTGCTTCTGTCCACCTGTCGGTAATGTTGGCATAAGCGTTGCTGATACCGCCATTGGTTGAAAATGGCTGGATAGCATTACCCGATATATACCGCGATGCATGCCCGGTTCCAACAAAGAACGCGCCCAGGTTAAAGCCTTTGTAAGCTACGTTAAAGCCTAAACCATAGGTCAGGAAAGGCACATCGCCTTTGCTTATTTCTGTTTTATCGTAAGCATTAATGATACCATCGTTATTTAAATCTTTGTATTTGATGTCGCCTGGTTTAATGCTCGCTTTTGCGCCTGGGGTAGCGCTGCTGTTTATCTCCTGCTGGGTGGTAAACAACCCCTCGGCTATGTAGCCAAAATCTGCCAGTACGTTATGACCGCGCTGATCATTCCATGGATATTTAGGGGTAGGCTGATCGTTTTCAATTACAACATCTTTATTATAGGTGATATTGCCACGTAAGTTTAATACAACCTTACCTACATTAATACGCTGCTCGATGGTTGCATCAAAGCCTTTATTATTAACTATACCAAGGTTGGCGTAGGGTGACGATGACAAGCCAACATACCCGGGTACCGCTGCCCTTTGTAAGAAGATTCCTGTACGGTGCTCCTTAAACAAATCGAAGGTAAGTGAAAACGAATCGTGCAGGGCGCGGATATCCAAACCAAGATCTTGTTTATGGGAACGCGACCAGCTTACATCAACCCCATAATCGGTTATGCTGATACCGCTTATACCGTTGGTATTGCCCAAACCATAAGTGAAACCCGATGAGCCATCAGATAACAATGTAAGATAACCGAAACGCCGCCCTAAACCAATATCGCCACTACCCACAATACCATTGCTGTAACGGAATTTGAAGAACGATATAGCATCCTTTAAAGGCTCGAAAAAGTGTTCTTCAGATACAAGCCATCCCACACCAAATGCGGGGAAGTACCCATAGCGTTTTTCGGGAGCAAAGTTTTCCGATCCGTTGTACCCAACATTAAATTCGGCAAAATACCTGTCGGCAAATGAATAGGTTACCCTTGCCGCCAAGCTGCGGATGCGGTAAGGTATAGAGGTGGCAAAACTACCGGCAGGAAAATCGGACCTGTCTTCCTGGTTAAATAACAATAACCCGCCTACGCGATGTTTGCCAAAGGCGTGATCATAGTTAAACGACGACTCGGTATAAATTTTATTTGATCCGCCGCTGGACGCGTTATAACTCAGGTAATTTCCGTTACCTGTATACGTGCGTACAAGGTTTAAAGTACCATCGGCATTATAGGGTGTATTTTGGTCGGGGTACCAGGTATCTTCGCGTTTTTGGCGTAAAATACTGTTGCTGTTGCTGGCATCAAACGCAAATAAGGTATTGAATGATAAACCCGGCAGCCAAAAGCCAAAATCCTGTGTAAGCCTGATGTTGGAGTACAACTGGTTGGTAAATGTTGTGCTGTATCCGCGCCTGGTTAAATCGGCATAAGGGTTACGCTGGTCGCCGTTGGGGTTTACACCCGGAACGTAGCCGCCCGGATACTCAATAGGGAATACCACCGGCGATACGATCATGGCCTGGCCAAAAATATCGCTTGCAGATATTGCAGGATAATTGCCCTTACCTACATAACCCTGAACGCCTAATGCCACTTTGGTGGTTTTGGTGATATCAACATCAACGTTACTGGTAAAGTTATACCGGCTGTAATCGATATTTGAATTATAGGTAGATAGCTTATCTGTTTTTAAAAGCCCGCCCTCGTTGTAATAACTTGCAGATATGTAATACCTTGAATTTGGCCCGCCACCTGTCATGTTCACATTGGCCCGCCTGTTGCGGCTGGTGTTTTTAAATACAGCATCAATCCAGTTTATATTGGGATAAAGCAACGGGTCTACATTATTTTGCGTGTTTTGGATATACTGCTGCGAGTATTTGGCAACGCCACCCCTGGTGATGTTAGCTTCATTTACAGCATTCATGTAAGTAATACCATCGGCCATTTCGGGCTTGCGGGTAAATGAGGTAAAGCCTTCATAATAGTCGGCATCTATCTTCGGCTTGCCAACTTTGCCCCTTTTGGTTTGCACCAAAATAACACCGTTTGCACCACGCACACCGTAGACAGCTGTTGCCGAGGCATCTTTCAGGATGGTAAATGACTGAATATCCTGCGGATCGAGGTTGTTGATTGACCGGGTAACACCATCAACCAATACCAGCGGACCAGTATTGTTATTGGTAAATGTAGATATACCGCGAATCCAGATATCAGCCTGGTTACTGCCCGGTTCGCCTGAGCGCTGAACACCAACTATACCTGATAAACGGCCGGCCAGCATCGTGCTGATATCAGCAACCGGTTGTTTCAGTTCGCCCACATCGACGGTTGATTGCGCGCCGACCAAGCTCACCTTGCGCTGTGTACCATAGGCAACCACCGCAACTTCCTTTAACTCGTTTTGCGGCATAGGCACCATTTTAACGTCAATAACTTTGCTGTCCTTCGCCGTTATTTCCTGGTTTTGATAGCCAATAAATGCAAACACTACAATTTCGGCATCATTATTAACCTGTATCTGGTATTTACCGCTGTTATCGGTAATACCGCCACGATCTGTCCCTTTAATCCTTACGGTTACGCCGGGCAATGCCTCGCCTTTTTCGTCAACAACCTTACCTGTTAAAATACGCTGTACTACCTGGATAGGTTCGGGGACTATTTCCACGTACCGTATCAATATCTCATCATCAAGCACCGTGTATTTATAGGGTGTTTGCTTTAATGCATTATCCAGCACTTTGCCCAGCTCCTGGTTAGATACCTTTGCCGATATTTTTATTTTACTGTTAGCCACTGTACCGTTGTAAGTAAACTTTACACCAGATGCAGCAGAAATATTATCAAGCGCTTTGCTTAATGTAATATTTTTTAAATTGACGCTTACGTGCTTCTTCAGTACATCCTGGCCATTTGCAAAACTTGCCGCCATTGATAAACTTGTGCTGCACAAAACCGCTATAATTACTGTGCTAATCCTCATAAAAAGCATATACTTGTGTCCCCTATTGCGGGATACATTAATTTTCATATATTCACTTCAATAAAAATGTTAAAAAAACAGCAGGTACCTCCGGGGCTTCCAATCCATTGGGGTATTGCTTTTGACTATGACGTTTTTTGATTATCAGTACAATGCCCCCTTGCCCGGGGCATTACTGATATATAGAGCGTAAGAATTTTAACTCAAATGCCTCCTCCTCCTTTAATGATCCATAAATTATCTTTACTGATGAGCGATGCGTGAACCACCAGCGCCATTTTCTTTAAAAACTGCACAGGGCTTTCACCCGGCTTTATCCGCCCAAAAAACAGCGTGTTCCTCACATCGCCAACTACCTGTATTTTCATGTTAAAGTTTCTGCTCACATCTTCGGCAATATCCTTCACCAATACATTGCGGTATTCGTAATACCCGTTGCGCCTGCCCATTACCGCGGCTAAATCAGGAATTGGCAATACTTTGGTTGTTTTTTTGAGTTTATTATACACCACCATGTTTGTCGGCGATAATAAAACACCCGATCCGCCATCGGTAAATGAAACCTTACCTGTTACCAATGCAACAACAATTTCTTTATGCGATTTAAATGACGAGATATTAAAGGTGGTACCCAAAACCCTGGTGCTGGTTGTGCCTGTGTGTACTATAAACGGATGGTGCTTATCTTTGGCGATATCAAAAAACGCCTCGCCCTCAAAGCTGATTTCCCTGGTTGTACCAACAAAGGCCACAGGATAAGTAACCGAGCTACCTGAACCCAACCAAATCACCGATCCATCTACCAGGTTAATTATTTTACGTTCGCCCGGCCTGGTAAATACAGTGTTGCTTTGCGGCTTTACTGGTTTGCTGTTGTTATTCCATAGCAACCCAATGCAAACGGCCAGTATAACGGAAGCAGCGGCAGCTATTTTATAAAAGTAGTTTCTTGTTGTTGGTTCCGCAGCTTCGGCGGCTTTTATGCGTTGCTGTAAACCATCAAATATCCGTGCTTTGGCTTCATCCTCTTCCAGCTGGTTTTCATATGGCCACTCAAAATCTTCCTCGCCTTTGGCCCGGTACCACAACAACAATTCGTCCCGCTCGGCTGGTGTAGCCGTGCCGTCAAGGTATTTTTTAATTAAGTACTTCTGATAAAGCTCGTCCATATTAAGCAGCAATTAAAAGGGAGTACACTAAAAAGGCATTTACCCTTAGTGCATTTAAAAAAAAGTGATAAAAAGCGATTTTTAATAAAAAAAGCAGCGGCTAATCAGCGCAAACGCATAAGGTAAATTGAAATGACTGTGATTAGGCGATGGCAGATAGTCCTAAGTCGAAAGTTTTAAGTTCTAAGTCAAAAAGAATAAATTGGGCTTTTGACTCAAGACTTAGTACTATTAACTTAACACTAATGGTGCTTAAGGAAAATAATGAGCAGCATAATTTCCTTTAAATTTAGGCGCAGCACCTTAAGGGCTTTTGTAAGGTGGGCTTCTACCGTTTTTTCGGCAATATTCATCTCGGCGGCTATTTCCTGGGCCGATAGGCCTTGCTGGCGGCTATATTTATATACCTGCCGGCATTTTTCGGGCAATTGCTCAACAATGCCATTAACGTACTCTTCTAAAAATTTGGCATGTACCAAATCTTCGGGCAAATCGGCCATTACCGTTTTGGCTATCCCTTCAATAATCTGGGCTTGCCTGTTCCTGGTATACACACTTTTAAAAACCGAAAATTTGATTGCCGTGGCCAGGTACGAGCTTAAGGTTTCTATTTTAAGGGTGCCCTTGCGGTTCCATAAACTAAAAAAAACCTCCTGTACAATTTCTTCAGCGGCATATTTATCTTTAGTATAACTATACGCCAGGGCAACCAATCTTTTCCAATAGCGGTTATAAATTTCAGTAAATGCAAACTCTTTACCTTCGGCAAGAAGATTGAGCAACTCATTATCAGCAAAACCTACGGTCGAGTTCATTACGTATTACCAAACTTATTGCCTAAATTATTAATAATTTGTTAAGAATACAGCATATTTTTTGTTTTTCCAATAGCTTGACCGCGAAAAGCTTAACATTTAATATTTGCGAAAAATTCCCCGCCTCTTTTATTTGCCTGTTTTTTTATGTTGATACCAACGCAGTTACAAACTGATAATTGGCTATAAAGTAAAAAAGCCACCTTGTATACCACAAGGCAGCCTATTAACTTATTATTAACTGGTTTAGTTTAAAGCAATGGTTTCGGCAATGCGCCTGTCGCCGGTTCCGCCAACATATTTATAGTTTAAGGTAAACGTTTTGGTGGCAGGATCATAAACGCAAACGCCGTTATTTTGGATGGTTTGATTTGCCGCACCGGCTGCGGATGTTACTGTAACTGTATTATCGCTGTTGACTTTCAAATTCATAAAATAATTGCTGCCGCCCAAATCGGCAGCTTCGCAACGTACGGTATTGCCATCAATGGTAGTTAATGATTTGGCACGTGCGCTCCATGTTCTGTCGCTGGCCGGGTTGGGGAATGCAATTGAGCCGTTGGCTGTGTAATCGCCCTGGTACTTGCTGGCTACATTTATTATATAATATACCGCTTTATAATAGTTGAGGGCCTGGCCCTGGGCATCTTTTATGGCCACAGGCAACATGTATTTTGTGCCCAGTACCAGGTTTGCAGTGGTAATATTAATTACATAGCTGGCTGTTAGTTGCCCCGCCGGGATGTTAACCGTGTTACTGGGTATGGTAAAGTCGGCGGCGGGTAGTGGTACATAAGTATCGTATTTTGATTCAGACGGATCGGGAAGGCTGCCGGCATTTGCTACTGCCGCAGTACTATCGGCAATATAAAGCGACCTGTGTAACGTATTTAACTGCGTTACAACCGAATTATCAACCGCCATAGTAACTGTTACCGCGCTGGTTAAAGGCTTTACTGCCGATACCAATACGGTAGTAGCCAATGGCTGCGGTGTTGAACTGATGAACTGCGAAATATTATATTTAAAACCACCGTTTTCGAATGACGCAGGACCGGCATGGGCGGCAATAGGTAATTCTATCGAGGTAGCCATCTTTTTATAATCGTAATTATCTGCAACTTTTGAGCAGGAATTTAAAAGTACCGTAAGCACCATAATGGCCAAAGAAAGTTTAGTAAAGTTTTTTTTCATGGGTTAACTGTAAATTTTATGGATTTGTGATTTGCCTTATTTATAGGGGAGTACATTAAACAGGCATATACCCTTAGTTACCTGAACAAAAAGCCGTAAATAATTTATCGGGATCGAAAATTCGAACCCGGCACGTAAAAAGGATGGCCGGACGGCCGAAGAACACGGCTATAGTGGGACGCCGGAAATTAAAGCTTGCAATATAAAAACTCGCTAAGTTCGCGGGCGCGTACTGCAAATATTTGAATAAGAAGGGCCCCAAATTTGGGGCCCTTCTCACCTATCTTTAAATAACAAAAAAATTGTTACCCGCCTTTAACACATATTGCTTTGCTTTCCACACCAACATGCCGGTAGTTGTACGGGGCAAATTGACATTTATTTGCCAATGGCCCTTTTCAAATTTATAGCCGGCAAAAACCTTACCGTTTGGATGGGGTATTTCACCGCTGATATCCTTCAAAGTGCCTAAATGGGGTTCTATCTTTATTTTGGCAAAACCCGGCGCGTAGCTATCAATACCTAAAACCGTTCTAAAAAACTCAATATTAGGGCTTGCCCCCCAGGCATGACAATCTGAACGGGTAGTGTTAACATCAGAATACTCGGCCCAGGTAGTAAGGCCCATGGCTATATTTTGCCGATAAATACCCAGCCAGTTCATATAATCGTTACCCAAACCTGCCTTTACCAGCGCCTGGTTTAGGTAATATTTAAAGTAAACCGAGCATTGGGTTAAGCTGGTATCCTTAAGCATCCCGTTGGCCACCGCAGGCATGTAGGCATTGCTCACCGTGCCGGTAAGTATGGCCAAAGCATTAACATGCTGCGAAAAGCCTTTTCTTTCCTTCGTATCGGCATACAATCTCCTGCCGGCGTCCCAGTATTTACGCTGTATAGTAGCCTTTAGCTGGGCGGCTTTTTTATTGTATAAAACGGCATAGTCATGTAACCCTATTTTGGCTTCCATTTCTGCCGCCCATTGGTATGCCCATAGTAGTTGCAGGTCATAAATTGCGGCGCTGCCATCTTTGCCTTTTACCTCGCCCCACATGTTACCGGCCCAGTCTACAAAGGCCCAGTACGGGGTATCTTTTAACGAGCCATCGGCCTGTTGGTATTTACTAAAAAAATCAAGTACGCCTCTTTCGCCCTGCAGCTTATTCTTAATAAAATCGTTATCGCCACGGTACATCCAGTAATCATGCAGCATACAGATATACCACAGCGAAAATGTGGATATCACCTGCGTACCTCTTGATGGATAGCAACTGGCGGTTACACCTTCGGGTAGGCGCGAATGATCCATCTGGTTAAGTGCATTGCGCGCCAGCCGGTTATCGCTGGTGTTGTAGTACGATATCATGGCCTGGATACGCGTATCGCCAATGTATTGCAACTGCTCGTAATACGGGCAGTCGGTATAAGTTTCCCAGGCATTAAGCCTTACGGTGCGCCAGCCAATATCCAGCATTTGCTTCATTTCGGTATTATCCGTATTCAATACCGATGCGCGTTTAAAAGGATAACCCGTGAAAGTGCCGTACAGGTCATCAACAACCAGCGGGTCGTTTTTAGTTTGCACAATGAGCCTGATATAACGATACGTGCGAAAATTCAGGGTGGTGAATGATTGCCCCTGGCTGCCATCGCCAACCAGGCTGTCTATCCTGGCTACAAACTCCTTGCCCTCCACATCATTCCGGTTACCTTTAATAACGCCCTTGCTGCCTTTTGCATAAAGCGATTCGGCGTAGCCAAGCGATATGCCTGCATCTTTGCCACCGCTAAAATTTAACGTTACATAGGCATTTGTTTCAAAAGTTTGATCGAGCACCAGCGTGGCCGTAGTATTTGCGGGGATGGTTAAGGGAGTCTTTTTTTCCGGAAAGCCTGGCGCAACGGTTACACCATCCGCTCTTCGTAATCGAACAAGGCGCTGGTAGGTCATCTCCCTTGGGGGCAGGGATGATGGCACCAAGGCCCATTCTATGCCCCAGGCTGTGCCCTTTAGCCTTCCGTCGGCCACTTTACCGGCGGCAAACCAGGCGCTGTCATCGTAACCGGTGGCCGTCCAGTCGCCTTTTACGGCCTGCCGCATATCTACCATCTCCCCCCTGCTGGCAGCAAAAAAATACCCTGGTACAGGCTGATGCCCAATATCGCGCATGCACTTCCAGGTATTGTTGGTGTTTAATATCTCTTCCTTTGCCGAATTACCCTGTAAAATAAAACCTGTGCGTACGCTTATTTGCGCCGCAGGGCTGTATTGGGCCTCGTTCCAAACAAGCGCAGCTATGGTGTTTTTCCCTGCCGACAGATACGGTGCCAGATCAACCGTTTCATAATTCCAATAATAGGTATCGCCCCTTGCCGGGCCCAATGATACCAGCTTGCCGTTAACATACAATTTGTAACGGTTATCTGCCGATATGTGCACGATGAAAGTTGCAGGCTTACCGGCAATATCTATGATTTTACGAAAGTAATAAATGCCGTAGTTTACGCCGTTGTCGCCAGGCAAAGCTATCCAGCCTGCATTCCATTGCCTTGGGGCGGCATTGTTATCCGACGATTGGGCAACGGTGTACTTTGCCGGCAATAAGCCAAGTACAAATACTATGGTAATAAAGAAAAGTTTCATTATGGTTTATCTGATTGATTGAACAATAATATACATTTACTGCACAAAAAGCAAAATAAATCGTTTTAGCATAAAATTATATTTTTGGAAGAAAAACCACTGCATGACACAACGGGTAATATACCCGGCACCGGTTTAAATCAGGCGTAAAGCCAACACAAAGGCTTTAAATGAAAACCTTTGTGTTGGTGAGCCGGTAAAATTCAGACGGCGTTTTTTAGCGACGAGTTCCTGATTTTCAAATCCGTTTTCAGGATAATCGATTGTAGCTTAGGGGATGATGAGTGGTCGTTCAACTTGTCTAATAATACCGTTATAACATTATCAGCAATTTCCTCAACGGGTTGCGCTATGGCTGTTATAGGCGGCGAGTGAAGTTTAAACACATCGTAATCATCAAAGGAGATAACAGCGATATCGGTGGGTGCCTTAAGGCCCATTTCGTGCATTACCTTTAATCCGCAGGTGCCGATGTGGTTGGTACCGAAAAGGATGGCATCTACATCGGGATTTCCTTTAAAAAAATCGCGAAGCGGCCCCATGATCCGCTCTTCATCCTGGTTAAAGACAACCTCTTTCACGATGGTGGGCTTCAGTCCGTCGCTTTTCATGGCATCCTGGTAACCTTTTACCCTATCCATCATTTGAGTTTGGTGCGATGCGAAGGTTACAAATGCTATGTTCTTGAAGCCTTGTTCCTTTAAATGTTTGGTAGCGTTGTAGGTGCTGAAAAGATTATCAACCTCAATAAAATCAGTTTTAACGCCGGGCAGGTGCCTGTCGAACAGAACCACGGGCATCCCATCTTTTATCAGCGATTCAATATCTTCTTCTATCCCCTCAGGAGGGGCCATGATGTAACCATCTACATGCCGGTCGCGAAACATGTTGATCAGATCCTGGGTTTTGCTGGTATCATTATCGGTACTGCAATAAATAATTTTGTAGCCGTTTTTGTAAGCACGGTCTTCAATCAGGCGCGCTATACTTGCAAAGAAGGGGTTGGAGATATCTTCCACCATCAACCCAATGGTATTTGATTTACCGGTTCTTAAACTTTTGGCCAGGGAGTTTGGCTTATACCCTACTTCGGCCACATATTTCATCACTTTTTCAACCAGGTCGGCACCAATACGTTTTTCCTGGGCCCGGCCGTTTAAAATAAATGATATCGTAGTTTTTGATACGTTTAACGCGTTCGCGATATCAACGATAGATAATTTCTTTTTCACCCGTTTATATTAGTTATTTCAAATATCGGGGAATATATTAAATTATATGAGTATAGCCAAAAGTTAATCGATTTATTTTGTTAGTAAATCGATTAACTGAAAAAGATTTGCCCGAAAAGTACAAATGAAATTGGCCTCTATGCCGACCGCTTATTTAATTTTGGATAGCTAAAACCAAACGCAAATATAACAAGGTAACAAATAATAGGCAAATAATATGAAGTAGCCACGTTATGGTTGGCTATTAAACCCATCGCCAGCGGGAACAAGCCACCGCCAACAACGCCCATCACAATAAATGATGACCCTTGCTGTGTTTTAGGGCCCAGGTCTTTTAAGCCCAAACTAAATATAGTTGGGAACATAATGCTAAAAAAGAAGTTGATGAATAACAACGCGATGAACGACGGCCAGCCAAAACCCTGTGCCACGATGATACACATGATAACATTACAAGCAGCAAATATCGCTAAAAGCTTATAAGGCTTAATAAAGCGCATTAAGGCAGTGCCTGCAAAGCGACCAATCATCATCATTACCATACTCCCCGAGAAAAACAATGCAGACTTTGAATCCGAAAAGTGCATTACTTCGGCCCCGTAGTTGATAAAAAACGCCCAGGTACCACCCTGCGCCGCAACGTTGAACAACTGCGCTATCACAGCAAAAAGAAAGTGTTTTTGTTTGAACAGTTTAACATCCGCTTCCTCGGCCCCCGCAACGGCATAAGCATCGTCGGCAATAACATGCGGGTCTGTTATAGGCGGTATTTTGATAAAAGAGAAAAAGAAGGCAACCGAGGCCACAACACAGCCTATAATAATATAAAGATGTTTTACCGATACAAGATCATTAGAGTGTTCCATGCCTTTCTGCAGTATCAAAACACTGCCAACAAAGGGACCAACCACCCCACCTACCCCATTAAACGCCTGAGCAAAGTTGATCCGCTGGTCGCTTGTGCGCTGGTCGCCAAGGGCCGCTACAAAGGGGTGCGCTACAGTTTCTAAAGTAGCCATACCGCAGGCCAACACAAACAAGGCTATTCTGAAAAAGGTAAACGATTCGGTATTGGCCGCTGGTACAAACAGGAAAGCTCCAGCTGCGTAAAGTGTTAACCCCATTAAAACCCCATTTTTATAGCCAAACCTTTTCATAAATAAACCGGCAGGGACACCCATTACAAAGTATGCCCCAAATAAGGATAACTGTACATAAGCCGACCGCGATTTGGAGATATGCAATACGTTCTGAAAGTGCTTATTCAGTGTATCGCCAAGCGTCATGGATATGCCCCACATCAAAAATAGCGAGGTTACGAATATTAAAACTACAAGGTACTTGCGTTCGGTAAATTTTGCTGGAATGCTCATTATTCAGGTTTAATCAGTTTTTCGATTGGTGGCCGTAAATTAATTGAAATGTTTGAAAATATAGGGTAGTAAATCGATTTATTTTTAAATCTTATTTTTAACGAAATTGAAAGTATGCTAACATTACTCTGCTTTAACAGGATCATTATAAGGCTGTACCAATAAAACCGGGGTATCGTTACCCAATACATCGGCATCAAACTCTATTTTAATACTTTTCGACTCGCCCCGCATCAAACTAAAATAGTTATCATTCATCAAGGCAGGTAATACCTGTTCACCATTGCTTTTCTTAACCGCCTGCGCCCTTATGGCAAATGCCGCCGCCGGGGATGACGCCGGGTTGGTAATGGTGGCATTGATATAGTATTTGCCATCAGCCCTGGTTATTTTCGAGGTTACTTTCAGGTTTACTTTGGGCAGGCTGTTGAGCGCAGTAAAATCGGTACGCTTGTTGCCCCGCCAGTAAAAGTTATCAGATACCAGTTTGCCTGCTTTATCGGTTAGTTTTAGTTTGATAAAATGCACCTCGCTTAAGCCGTTGCTTTTGGGTTCGCCGCCGTATACTTCAAAATCCCACAGCGAATAACCCCAGCCCGAGCCGCGATGTATGCCCTGCATTTTAACATAACGGGCTTTGGTTTCGTCGAAGGTAAGCTGCTGTACGCCGGTGTGGCCGTCCCCGGTATCATATACATCGCGCCATTGTTTGGCATCGTTTGATACCTGGATTTTAAAGGCTTTACCGTAGGCTTCTTCCCAGTTTAGTTTTACGCCGTTCACTACCTGCTCACTGCCCAGGTCAACATAAATCCACTCATTATCGTTTTGCCTGCTGGCCCAGCGGCTGCCGCTGTTGCCGTCGGTTGCCAAAGCGGCCTCCATGTTTTCAAACGAGGATGCTACCGTAGGTTTGTTCAAAACTAAATTGGTGTGTTCTTCTTTAAAATTGATGGTAAAGCAAATTACAGCCGCGTTGGCAATAGCATCTACCTGTTTGGTTTGATGGTAATCGTTTACAGGTTTACCGTCGGTGTTGTAAACCGCCACCTCGGCTGTCAGATCGTTTACATTGCTGCCTGTCGTATTAATAACCTTAACCGAGTTGTTTACCGGGTTCCATTGAATGTGTAATGGCTCACAGGCTTTTTTGGCGCCCCAATAGGCCCCGGTAAGGTCGTAATAGTAATCGTAGGTTTGCCATACCAGCGACGGGTAGGCCGATTGGCACATCCAGGTCATGATGCCCGATGCATCTTCCCACATGTTATCTTCCCAGCCCTCGTACATCGCCTTATTGGTTTCGATGTTGAGTAGCTGCGCTTTGCGACAATAATCCCGGATGCCTGTTGCTGTGCCATAGCGTTTGTTAATACCTTCATCATACCTGTCCGGACCCGCATTGCCTGCCGATGGACCAAAAAAATGCAGGTTCCACATCTCGTTACGGGGCCATAGCTTATCCTTAGGGATAAATTTTTTAAAGCTGTCGTAATTGGTAAAAACAGCAGTACCAATCTCGCTGCGCAGACCCCAGCCCGGCGATCCGCCAAAGCCATTTGGGAACCGGGTAAAATACCAGCGGGGATCAAAGTTAGTCCAGGGGCCGCTGCCGGTTAAGCTGCCGGCATGCGAGTTGGGTTGATAGCGCCTGTCGCCCCCATCGTAGTTGCTGATATCTTCGGCCAGCCAGCCGTTTAATGGCGGCATGGGAGTGCCCTCGTTATCGCCGCACCATATGGCTATGGACGGGTGATTGCGGAAACGTTTAATTTTTTCTATCGCGTTGGCGTTAAAATTATTGACATCATTGGGCAGGTTGGGGATAGAGTTGAGCCAAAAATCGTCCCAGATCATCATGCCGTATTTATCGCAGGCATCATAAAATTCATCGTCGGTGGTCGATCCTATCCAGTTGCGCACGATGTTGAAGTTCATTTCCCGGTGCAGTTTAAGCTTGGTATCGTACTCGTTGTCGCGGCAGCGCAGCATGTACTCGGCCATGCCCCAGTTGCCGCCTTTTAAAAACACTTTGGTTCCGTTCACAAAAACATGCAGTACATTGCCCACGGTATCATAACTATATTTTTTGATGCCGAATTTGATGGTCTGGCTATCAGATACCTCATCGCCCAGTTTAAGGCTTAGCTTGCAGGTGTATAAATTGGGCTCGCCGTAGCCGTTTGGCCACCATAGTTTGGGGCTGTTGATGGCTAACTGTTCAAAGCGTTTTTTATCCAGTTTAATTTCTGAGGTGGTATTGGCCCCCACAAACACCTTTTGCGAAAACTCAATATTACCCGGCTGAATAGTGCCTGTTAATACCCCGGTTTGAAATTTAGACGTGCTGTTTTTTACACCTACCGCTATCGATACATCGGCCCTTGCATTGGTTGGCAATTCGGTGCGAATCCAGGGATCCTGTAAGGTAATACTGCTCGTATTGCTCAAATACACCTTATCGGTTATGCCCGAATTTAATCCCGGAACATAAGGCATCCAATCCCAACTGGCTGATGGGATATAGGTTGGGCTTGCATAATTAACCAATGGATTAACCGGGCAGTACACCAATACGGCTAAAACGTTTGAGCTACTTTTGCTAACTAAACCCGTAACATCAAAATTACCGCGCTGCATAAAGCCATCCAAAACACCAATTTGTTTGCCATTGAGGTAAATCTCGGCTTTGCGGTTGATGCCCTTAAAGTTTAGCCAGATTTTTTCTTTGGTATAATTTTCCGGGATCTTAAATTCGGTACGATACCAAAAGTTGCGGTCGTATTTGGCTTTATCAACCTTGTAAATATTATCGCCAAAGTTGGGGTCTTTCTCCAGACCGGCTACCACGTAGGCATTAAAAACCGTACCCGGTACCACGCCTTTAACCCAGCCGCCCGCGTCATAACCGGGTTTGTAAATATTAGCGCTATCGGCACCTACTTCGGCCTGCGCTTTTACTTTCCAGCTGGTTTGCGGGTTGGCGCTACCGAGGTAAACGATATCCTGCGCCGATGCCCCAGTACAGGCGGCAACACAGATCAAGAACATTGATCGCTTTAAAAATGGGGGAAAATTAAAAGGCATTATGGGGTGATGTTTAGTTTAAAAAGAAAGAAACGTTATTCGGGTTTTAAAATCCGGGGTTCTGAAGGGCGTAATGACATACTAAAGAGCGCTGTCATGCTGAGTGGTAAAATCCGCGGATTCTGAAGGGGAAATGACAAGCGCATTTACCCCCGATGTCATGCTGAACTTGTTTCAGCACCCCACATGCTAAGTATACATCATGCGGGCTACTTGTCCTGTGGGATCCCGAAACAAGTTCGGGATGACTTCCGTTTTTCAACATGTCATGGGTAGTGGTAAAATCCGTGGATTCTGAAGGGGAAATGACAAGCGCATTTACCCCCGATGTCATGCTGAACTTGTTTCAGCACCCCACATGCTAAGTATACATCATGCGGGCTACTTGTCCTGTGGGATCCCGAAACAAGTTCGGGATGACTTCCGTTTTTCAACATGTCATGGGTAGCCTGTCGAAGCATCGTGGGCAAAGGCCTCTCCACGCGACCCTTCGACAGGCTCAGGGTGACAGGCCCGTCCGGCTCAAAAACATAACATGTCATGGGTAACTTATCGAAGTACGCGGGCAAAGGCCTCTGCGCGCGAGTCTTCGACAGGCTCAGACTGACCGGCCTACCCACCTCAAAAACACAAAAAGTAATTAATAAGCACGAAGTAATAACGTTCATTTTTTTTAATTTGATGTGTTTTTTGAAAGCGAAAACGGTTTATCCTCAGCAGCCAAACCACGATTCATGTTAGGCTTATCCCCCATTTCAAAACGGAGGATACAGCCGGCCATAATATCGCCGTGTTTAATAAAATTGTGCGTATAAGGCTTGCCATTGAGCGTAGCCGATTGGATATATACGTTTTGCTTGCTGTTGTTATTGGCTTCGATAATGAACTTATTACCATTCTCTAAACTGATGGTCATTTTTTTGAAGGCCGGGCTGCCTATTACATATTCATCAGTGCCGGGGCAAACGCTGTAAATACCCGCCGCGCTTAGCACATACCATGACGACATCTGGCCTTCATCCTCATCGCCGGGGTAGCCGTTTTCGCCGGCGTTGTACATTTTATCCATCACCTCGCGTAAGTGCTGCTGTGCTTTCCAGGGCTGGCCGGCATAGTTATATAGGTATAACAGGTGATGAATAGGCTCGTTTCCCTGCGCGTACTGGCCCATTTTAAAGGCAGCCATTTCGGTCATCTCGTGAATTACCTGGCCGTAGCCTCCAACTTTAATGGTACCCGGCTCGGTAAATACGGAATCGATCTTATCAGTAAAATTTTTATTGCCACTCATCAGGTTAATCAAGCCCTGCACATCCTGGAAAACCGACCAGGTCCAGTGCCAGGCATTGCCCTCGGTATAGGGGCCGCCCCAATCCATCGGGTCAAAGGGCTCTATCCAGTTGCCTTTGGCGTCTTTGGCCCGCATGAAGCGTGTTTTGGGGTCGAACAGGTTTTTGTAGTTGTACATCTGCCTGCCAAATACGTTTTCATAGTAGGCATTTCCTGTTTGTTTGGCCAGCTGGTAACCGCAAAAATCGTCGTAGGCAAACTCCAGTGTCCAGGCGGTTGAGCCTTGTGTTTGAGGTGTAAAGGGGACGTACCCATCGGCAAAATACTCTTTCCAGCCGGGCCTGCCGTTGGCGCTGCCCCATGGACCTTTGTTGGTAGCCTCGTGGTAGTAAGCGGCCAGTGCCTGCTTTGGATCGAAGGTGCGGATACCCTTAACCCAGGCATCCGTTAACAGGGAAATAGAGTGGTTACCCAGCATCCCCCCTGTTTCGGCCGGGAACGACCAGGCCGGCAGCCAGCCGCATTGCTGCTGGGCATCTAACAGGGCCTGCACATACTGCCCCTGCATTTTAGGATGAATAATGGTATTCAGCGGAAACTGCGCCCTAAAGGTATCCCAAAAGCCATTATCGGTATACATATACCCATCATGCATTTTACCATCGTAAGGACTGTAATAATAAGGTTTACCATCTTTACCGTACTCAAAAAACTGGTGCGAGAACAGGTTGGCATGGTACAAACAGCTATAAAAGGTGGCCTTATCATCCTCGGTAGCGCCTTCAATTTTCATGCGGCCAAGCAGCGTGTTCCAAACCGCATCTGCCGCTTTGCGGGTATCGGCGAAGTTTTTGTATTTACCTAATTCTGTTTGCAGGGTAAGTTCGGCTTGTTCTGGGCCGATATAGCTGGATGCTACTTTGGCCTGCACGGTTTCGCCATCTTTAAATTTGAGGTAGGCGCCAACGCCATCACCTTCGGCAGCTAAGTTTTTGGGCGATAGCTGATCTTTTTTGTTTTCCCAGGTACCATAAGCAGCAAAGGGTTTATCAAAGGTGATTACAAAGTAATTTTTAAAACCCTGCGGCGCCCAACGGCAATTGTTAACCCAGCCTATGATCTTACGTTCGCCCGGGATTATCTTTACCATGCTCATTTTGGTGTAGCCATCCAGCACCAGGTAAGCACCCTGCCCCTTGGGGAAGCTGAAGCGTAAATGTGCACCACGCTCAGTAGGCGTCATTTCGGTGGTAATATTGTTATCCAGCTTTACTTTGTAGTAGCTGGGTTGGGCAGTTTCGTTTTCGTACCTGAAGCCGGCAGCTCTTTTATCCTCATTAACCACCAAATTGCCGGTTACCGGCATCAGCGAAAACACAGCATAATCATTAACCCATGAACTGCACTGGTGCGATTGCTGGAAACCCCGGATGGTATGTTCAAAATACTGGTACTTCCAGCCGTCGCCGTTTTTACCGGTTTGGGCCGTCCAGGTGTTCATGCCAAAAGGCAGCGCGGTGGCCGGGTAGGTGTTACCATAGCTAAACTCATATTTGGTATTGGTGCCCTGCCGGGTGTTTACGTATTTCACCAGGTTGTCGTTTTGTGCAAACAGCGCACTGGCCCATAAAAGCGCCGGAACGCATGTAAGTAACCGTATTTTCATTTGGCGTATATAATGTGGTTTATACCGATGATGGATATCGGCATCTGATAAGCAAATATAATTAATAAATCGATTTAGCAAAAGATTAATTAAAAACCTTATTCTATTTGAACAAGGTTTTATAAAACACATCGGCCACAAATTTATTCCCCTCGTCGTTCAGGTGCACACCATCTTTGGTCAGGATGCCTTCGCCTTTGTTGGTGGGGTTATTTTTAACGTTATATTCATGAAACAGGGTGCGGAAATCAAAAAGGTCGCAATTGTTTTGTTTGGCCAGGTCGCGGATGGAGTTGGAATATTTGTTCAGGTCGCCATCAAGCTCGTTGCTGTAATCGGTTTTCTCGCCCACGCTGGCTGGCGTACATACAAGTACTTTGATATTTTTTGCCTGTAATTTTTTGATAAGCGCGGTGTAAAAGCGGCTAAACTTATCCCAATCGGTGCCTGTACCAAACATGCGCTTGTGCCATACATCGTTCACCCCCACCCAAATCACCACTACGTCCGGGTTTTTGGTTAACACATCATCTTCATAGCGGAGGTATAAATCATATATTTTATTACCGCCAATGCCTGCCCCGGCCACTTCATAATCCTGCTCCTTTTTTTCGGTTTTAAGGCGCTGCTGAATCAGCGTGATAAAGCCGTTGGGCTGCACCGCATACTCGGTAATAGAATCACCAAAGAACACCACTTTAGTTGGCTTTTTGGTTTGAAAACTGCACAGCATGATCATGCCGGCAAACAATAAGAATTTTTTCATTTTGGTTAGCTAAATTGATTTAGCGAATATATAATTTTGAGTTGCAAGTATCAAGAATATCGTATCAGGATTTTAACTTTTAAACCAAATAAGGCGTTGTGAACCTATTTTTACAAAACTGACATTTGTATCTGATTTCTTTTGTCAAAACTCCGCGGGTAAAACAGTAGATACCGGTAATCGAAAAAACTACAGGTCCTGTTATACCACCCACCAAGCCTAAAATTATAACCGGATCAACATCTTGCTCTTTAAGCATGGCTTTGTAAAATAAATAACAAGGCAAGATCATGATGAAGCATACTACAGATTTGACAAAATATTTCGTTCGGCTGTAGCTTTTTATAAAATCACTTTTGCATTTAGGGCACCGTAGTTTCATTTGCGCTTTCAGTTTACATCAATTGTCTTTTTGCATTCCATCGATGCTTTGATCATGATATCATTAGGCACGGGTACTAACAGGGAATCCGGGTAGATGGCCTTTAATTTTTCAATAACGCAATCGCAAAATTTATCGCTGTTCTTTTGACCTTTTTGTTTGAACAGGGCTGCATATGCATCTCTGAAGGTTTTATCTATCTTGGGTGTCCAAGCTTCATAATACCGCCGCATTCCTAAATCAACATTACCTGCCTCATGCAATTTGAACGCATATTCCCGGCCAATTCTGATGTTTAAATTTTGTAAGCTATCTTTTGACACCGACCTTAGCCCATTTGGAATTTCCTGCTTTGCACGCATAATAAAAAATGCTATATACCTCACTCTTTTTTGAGAATCGGCCATTGTAATTCTCATAGTCGAATCAAGATAATTGTAAAGCCCTCTTTCATATTTTGGTGTCCAAACTTTGGGATTAGGCTGCGTTTTACCCACCATCGCCATCAAGATAAACAACAACAGACTTACTACTTTTTTCATACTTACAAACGGCAGTAAGTTAGTTAAATCCCGATGTTATTACAATGATGAATAATTAGAATCCAATCTTGATACTGACTATTTACTACTTCCGTCCCCGCGAGGTATCTCCAATGCTATTTAGTTAAGGGATTGACAGGTTGCTCCATCGGAGCAAAACATTTGTAGTAACTTGTAATTTAACATTTTTGCGTGCCGCGGTACGCCACATAAGTTCCGTACGGCACGGAGCATTATTTTTCTATTTTTCTCTACAAATGTTATACCCCTACGGGGTTGAAAACGCTTAACTTAATAGCACCGGCGAGATCCTGAGGCGACAGTAAAACACGGTTAACACATGTTAACTATATTCTTAGTTAACTCACTAATTACAAGATACTTAAGTTAAAATAAATCAAAATTATGTTAACCTTTGCTAACCATGTTTGCGAACGCTCCGGCCATCTTAAAAAAACTACTTCCCTCCAATCTTCATCCTGATAAACCTTGGCCTGTACAGGTTAGGCTTCTTCATCAAATCGGGGATAAAATCAATGGAGTTAATGTTATAGCTAATCAGCAGTTCACCGGGGGCGGATAGGCTTGGGTGCGCTTTGGCGTTGTAAACTACAAAGGTTTTCTCTTCCAGGTCGGGTTTGCAATCCCATATCTTTATTACCGGGCCAAATGGGCCGTAGGGTGTCGCCCCTATGCGCATACCCACATTGGTGCTCATGCCTCCTACCTGGAAAATGAGGGCATAACGGCCATCAGGCAGCGCGGTAAGGCTTAGTTCATTGGATACACTATTGGTAACGTCGGCTACCTTGTTCATGTCTTTTATCCAGTTGGTGTCATCGTAAAAAGTCCACCTGTCAAACTTTTCAAAATCTTTTGGTAAAACACGGGCAACCATCAAATTTTTGCCTATGCCGCGCACCCCGTAAACGTAAATGTAACCGTCGGGTTTAGGTGCGCCGGCTTTTGTGGTATTCACATAAATACCGGCCCCGAACGATCCAATATCGCCTTTTGCATCCGTGAGGTAAAAGGGCGTATCCATTTGCTTAAGGTCTTTGTACGGCGGCTGCGATCCTGCGGGAATTTTTATCAGCGTGTTACCAACCTCCCTGAACCCGAAGGCGCCGGTGCCCACATTCCGAACCCTGTAACCAAAAATATAAATGGCATTATTCAATTCCTGGTTTACAAAGCCATCGCCAAGCCAATAGTAATCGCCGGCAGCGGTTTGGGCAGTGTGTGGAATGAACAAGGATTCGGCGGCGCCTGCCTTATCTGTATCCCAGGCAAACTTCATTTCGGCATCTGCAGGCTGGTTACCATGGAGTACGGCAACCGAATTATGGATCATTTTAAAGCCCGGCACCATCGTGCCGTTTTCTATTTTGCCAATCATCGAATCGCTGAAAATAAACAGGATTTTATCGCTGGCTTTCGCCTGCTTGTTTTCTACTCCGTTTAACGGGATAGTATAAATCCCGTCGCCTCCAAACCAGCCGGTTTCGCGCTTTAACAGGCTGCTCCATTCGGGGGCCGCCTCGACAGTGAAATTAAGATCCGTAAGATTTACCTTTTTACCATCGGTTTGTGCCATGGTATGCAGATTTGCTGCAATGCAAAAAAACAAGGTGATGACTGCAAATTTTTTCATAGAGTATTTCAATTAATAGGGCGTACAACCTACGTTACGGGTTGTAGCTTTCCCGTTTTTTTAGTTTTTATAATTAAACATACAAAGCCAACCAGGCCGCCAACTACCATTAATAAACCAATATAGCCGGCCTGGGTAAAGTTCATTCCAAAAATTTGATATTTGGGGTTAATGCGGATCAGTTCGATCAAAAACCTTTCGCCGCCGTTAAGCACCAGGTATAAAAAAAACATGAAACCAGGTATGATAATCTTATTCCTGAACACCCACATCAGCGTAAAAAACAGCAGGCAAATAGCGGCCTCGTAAAAGGGTGTGGGGTACACTCCATGTAACAGCTCGTTGCAATAATTGCCCTCGCAACCGGGTATCGGAAGGCCCGCGTTAATGGCGTTGTGCGGATAAGTGAACGACCACATCCACCCCGGTATAAAACCCGGCTTAGGGTGGTTATTGATAATACCCCAATCGCCGTCACCCGCAAGCTGGCAACCTATACGGCCAATGCCATAAGCCAACATCATGCCCGGCGAACCGATATCGGCCAAATGCACCAGCTTCATCCCTTTTTTATGGCCGATGTACAGGTAAGTTAAAGCGCCAAATATCAATCCCCCGTAGTACGAAAAACCGCGAACGTTGAATAAAGTGCCCATGGGGTCGTACCTGAAATTATTCCAGTGTTCTACCGTGTCAAATAACTTGGCCCCAATAAAGCCAAAAAAACCTACCGAAAAAACAATAAGCCCCATCAGCTGGTAAGGATGAACCGTTTGCACCTCGGCCTTAGGCTGTTCCAGCTCCTTTTCATTTTTATCCGCATAAACCCATAAACCAAATACTGCACCGGTGAGTATGGCCATTACCAGGTTGCCTTTAAGCGACAACAGGTACCCTTGTGGATTGGCGCTGAACACGGTATAGTTAAACATGGCCCCAAAGGCCTTGAAGCCTAATAAAAAGCCAAGAATGGAGTTGATACTGATTTCGGCAACCGACGCCCTCTCCCCTACCACTACGTTACGGGTAAACGCTTTAATTTTACCTAAAGCTTCATACCGCTTAAACTCCGAGCTAAATACAATATACGAGAACAAAAAAGACAATGCCACAAACAAGCCCAGCGTTTGAACAGGAAACGTAAAATTAATACCGAACAGGTAATAAATGAGGTGGCCTATAGTTGGAAACATTGCACTAATTTAATTATTAAATGATTCCATAACTAAACAATATGTAATGGCAGCGGATTGAACGCTGGCCACTACTCACCCCGGCTACGTTTTATTCCCCTCTCGAGAGGGGGCGGGATGGGAAGCGCGTTGGCAGGGGTGTGTTTTTCCGCGTTTTATTGCGCGCGTACAAACACACCCCTCCACCCCTCTCGAGAGGGGAATCGCACTTTTCCCCCGCTTTTTTTAGGGGATACACAAAATATTATTGCGTTCACAACAGCCCCATTTGCCACCCTGTCATTACTATTTTTCCAGTTTAGCTGATGGGTACTACGCGCTTTCCCCTCATTATCAAAACCCGGCCTGGATGCCAATATTAAGCACGCGCTGGTTAATGTATGCATCGCCTGCGGTATTGGTGGCTACCTCAGGATCCTGCTGGTATTTTTTAAAGTTTGTCCAGGTAAACAGGTTGTATGCGCTTAAGTAAATACGGGCATTATTAATTTTAAATGGCAGCATTTTGGTAGGCAGCTGGTAACCTACATCAATAGTTTTTAAACGGATATAATGCGCGTTGATAAGCCAGTAATCTGAGAAATAAGATGTAGGGCTGTTAACCGATGTAGGGTTGGTGGTTAACCGCGGGAAATTGGCAGTACCAGCTGTTGCGGGTGTCCAGCGTTCCTGGTGGATGGGCTGAAACTGGCTTTGAAACGGCTCGATACCGGTGCCCAGCACCGCGAAGCTATAGTTAAACGAACCGGCAAACAGTGCACTGATGCTGAAACCTTTGTACACGGCCTGCAGCGACAAGCCCAGCGAGGTATTAGGCAAATTAGGATTGCCAATTGCGCGTTTATCAAATACATTGATGATACCATCGCCGTTCAAATCCTGGTAACGCAGGTCGCCGGGTTGCAGTGGCAAGCCGTTATCGGGCACTGCTATAGGGTTACCCGCGTTTGATCCGCCGTGAGCAGCCTGGTAGGCGTTAATAGCCGATATATCATTAGCCGTGTAATAACCCAGGTAATGGTAGCCAAACTGCTGCCCTATTGGTTTGCCTGTTGAAGCCAGCCACGGATAGGCGGGCGATGCCTCATCCTGGAAAAGGATTTTGTTTTTGGCGTATGAAAATACCAGGCCCACATTGTATTGTACCTTTCCTAAAGTGCTGTGGTATGATATCTGCCCGTCAAAACCCTGGTTGCGGGTTTTACCTATGTTTACCGCAGGTAAAGCCACGCCAATAATTTCGGGTACACTGCCCGGAACAATCAATTGATCGTAACGGATATCGTGGAAAAAGTCGATAGTGGCCGATATCTTATCGTTAAACAAGTTCATGTCCAAACCAACATCGGTTTTTTTAGCACGCTCCCAAACTACATTGGCATTACTCAGTGCATCTTCGTAAATGGTGCCATAGCCTTGCGGCGTTTCGTTAAAATAATAGCCGCCGCCTTGTTTATAAACCTGGTTGTACACGTACCGGTTACCTGGCGCCGCATCTGACCCTACCAGGCCGTAGCTGCCCCTTATTTTGAACAGGCTGAACACCGGGAACTTTTCAGTAAAAAACTTCTCTTTCACCAGGTTATATCCTACGCTTATCGCCGGGAAATATCCAAACCGGTGATTGGCAGCAAACCTATCGGTACCGTTGTAAGCAATATTAAACTCCAACAGGTATTTCTGCTTATAATCGTACCCTAACTTACCGGATATCCCCTGGAATTTTTGCGGAACCGCAACCAGCGAGGCATCCAGCAGCGACTGTGCATTGTAGGTTTGCGACGTTTGGTTAAACAACAACAAGCCGGTTACATGGTGCGAGTTGCTAAAATTATGATCGTAGTTGGCATATAGCTGTACATCGTAGTTGTTGCTGTTGATATCGGTATTACCCGTAAGCGCGTAGGGTGTATACACATAAGTAGCACCCGGCCTTAAGGCATATTGATTGGTTGTTGGATCAAAGTGATAAGCCGGGATACCGCCATTAAAAATCTGTTTGGTAAACTGCTCAATGCTGGAGTAAGCAACCCTGCCGGTTAGTGATAAGCCTTCGGTTAACGCATCCAGTTTCTGGGTAGCACCAAACAGGAAATTAAAGTCGGTACGGCGCGAGTGCTGGTAGCCACCGGTTGCCAGCCTGGCATTCAGCGTTGGCAAATGCTCGGGGTTAAACGGCGAGTAAGCATAAGAGTACGAGCCATTTGGGTTGATGTAGGGTGCGGTAAATGGCGTCTCCTTGGTAAAATTATATATCTCGCCCACGGCGTTTTCATTATAAGGCTGATTTAAGTCAGAAAAACGGGTAGTTACATCCAAACGAAGGTCTAACGTTTTGTTAGCTTTTAAATCGAGATTGGAGCGGAAGTTGTACCTGTTGAAATAATAGTTGGTGTTTACCAGACTTTGCGGATCGGCAAAGTCACGCACCAATCCATTTTGTTTCAGGATACCGCCTGATATAAAATACTTAAGCGCGTTGTTACCGCCCGATATATCCAGGTTGGTATTGGCCTGGTAGGTGTTTTTCTTGAATATCTTGTTATACCAATCAACATCCGGGTGCCCGTAAGGATCGTCGCCGGCCTTGAAATGGTCAATATCTGCCTGCGTGAATGGCTTGTTGAGCCCATCGTTACCGTAGGCCTCGTTGATTAACACTGCCGAGTTGTATGAATTTAAAAAGGTTGGCGTTTTGGTTGGCGCCTGCAAGCCGGTCTCTACCCTTAAATTAACTTTTGGCGCGCCGCTTTTACCGCGACGGGTGGTTACTACCAATACACCATTGGCTCCTTTAATACCGTAAATAGCCGTGGTCGAGGCATCTTTTAATATCGATATACTTTCTATTTCGTTTACGTTGATCTGCTGCAGCTGGTCATAACTATACTGAATATCATCAACAATAATTAGCGGCTGGTTACCTGCGGGGTTTAATGAACTTACGCCACGGATATAAAAGTCGGATGCATCCTTACCCGGCTGGCCCGATGCCTGCTGCGAGAAAAAGCCCGGCAATTTGCCGGTTAAAGCATTCTGCACGTTGGCCGTTGGCACAGTACGTATATCAGCCGCCGAAATGGAACTTACAGCGCCTGTATTGGTAGGCCTTGATCTTTTGCCATACCCTACTACTGCAACCTCATCTAAACCGTTGCTGTTGGTTTGCAGGATAATATCGGCTGTGTTGCCATCCTTAAACGTATAGGTTTGCGGTATATAACCTATGAATTTAACAATGATAGCGTTTGACTGCCCTTTAAGTGTAAGGCTGAATTTACCGTTTCCGTTGGTAATTACACCGTTGGTTGGCAATCCTTTTTCAACCACTGATGCGCCCGGCAAAGCGCCGGTAAGGTCGCGCACGGTACCGGTTACGGTTTTGTTTTGCGCAAATACCACCACCGGGAGCATGGCTATTATTATTTGAAAGAAAAGTATGAATTTTCTCATAACTGCTTAATTAATTTGGTTAAATTGATTGAAGGATTACCATCCGGGATTTTGTTTCATATTCGGGTTCTTTAACACTTCATCGTAGGGTATAGGGTACAGGTACATAGCCGGCTGGTTAAATTTGGTATCCAGCGCTGTAACTATATTGTAGGTTAAGCTCGATCCTATTTTATTGATAGACATACCCTGCAATGGCTGGTTCATGACCACATTGGCGGTTTTCCAGCGGCGGATATCCCAATAGCGGCTCTCTTCAAAGGCAAATTCTATCCGGCGTTCGTTGTGGATGGCATCGCGCATCTCATCTTTGGTCATACCTGCTTTTAACCCGTATAAGCCATTGCCACCTGCTGCTATGCCTGCCCGTTTGCGAATACTGATCATATCGTTATAAACATCGCTGGTAGCGCCGTTCACTTCGTTTTCAGCCTCGGCATGCCCTAATATCACATCGGCATAGCGTATCACCAGCCAATCGGCGTTGTGGCCCTGAAAACTGTTCGCATTTTCTTCGTTACCCATAAATTTGCGCATGTAGTAACCTGTTTTGGTTTGCTGCAGGCTGGTATTTGGCTTGCTTTGGCCGCCCTCATACAGCTGCAGGTCGCTGTTAAGCCAGCGGGCGCCATTATAAAACACCGTATAAGTAAGGCGCGGATCGCGGTTAGCGTAGGGGTTATTGCTATCGTAGCCCGATGCAGGGTCGGTAATAGCCAGGCCGTTACTCATCGGGAAAGCATCTACCAGTTGCTGGCTTGGGCTGGTTTGGCCTTTGGCAGCCGCGCCCGGGAAACCTATCGGTGCGTTGGCAGTTTCAATCCCGTTATCAGAACCCGTTTGCCTTATCAGGATCATTTCGCCGTTATTCTGGTTCAAAAACACACCCTTAAAATCGTTCGGTAACGAGTATGCGCCCAGGTTCATAACATCCTTTGCCGCCGCCGATGCAGCTGCCCAGCGGGCCAAACTATTATCGGTATAACCGGTAAGCGGGTTTGCGGCATCAATGTTACCGCCGTTAAATAAGGGGCTTGCGGCGTATAATAATACTCTTGCTTTTAAAGCCAGCGCCGCGCCCTTGGTTACCCTGTGCGCATCGGCATTGGGGTTATCAACCGGGGCGGTTAGTAATGTATCTTTAATGGCATCACACTCGCTTGTAATGTATTTAATGCAATCGGCAAATGAGTTACGGGGCAGCGATACGTTATCGCTTATGGTAAATACTTTATCGCCAAGCAATGGCACACCGCCATAGCGTTTTACCAGTTCAAAGTAAAACAGCGCCCTTAAAAAACGGGCCTCGCTTTTCCAAACATACTTTTGCGAGTAGCCTTTGTATTTAGCCATCACCGGCACCACGCCAATGTTATTCACAAAAATATTGGCCTTGCGGATGCCTGCATAATAGTAAGCCCAAAGGTTTTCATCGGCAGGAATGGTGTAGGAGTTGTATGCGGCTGTACCCAAAATGGTTACCTGATTTGTTGGCCCCGATGCCGATGACATGGCGTCATCAGATGCAGCATCCAGGTAATCGCCGCCTACACGGTTATGGCCGCTTTTCATCACCGGGTAAATGCCATACAAAAATTCCTGCGCGCTGCTGCCTAAGGAATCCTTAGGGTCAAACACATATTGAATGCCTACCTTATCAACCGGAAATTGCTCATATTTTTTACAGCCTGCCAGTATTACCAAAATGAGTACGGCCGCTATGTGTATATTTTTAATTCTCTTCATGATCATAATTTTAATGTTGGCCAATAATTAAAGCTTAATGTTTATACCTGCATTAAACACGCGCTGTATAGGGTATGCCAAACCATACACTTCCGGATCCACGCCTTTGTAGCCGTAAAATGTGTATAGGTTTTCGCCATTGGCAAATACCCTGATGCCCGATAATCTTAGTTTGCGTGCCCACTCCAGCGGCAGGCTGTAACCTACTTCGGCATTTTTAAGCCTCATGTAATTTGCCGACCGGATGTACAGTGTTGATAGCAAACCATTGTTAACATTGCCGGTTGATGATAAGCGCGGCAGGGTAGCTATATCGGCTGTTTCTGGTGTCCATCTTCCGGTTAGGGCATCATAGCCCTGGCCCTGGTAAATGTTGCCAAACTGACCAAGGCCGGCAAAGCCATTTACCAGGTTATTGTTATAGATAATCTGGTGGTTGGTAACACCCTGCATAATTACGCTTACACTGAAACCTTTATAGTTAACACCAAATGATAAGCCGTAATAAATTAAAGGTTTGGTATTGGCTATGGCCGATTGATCAAACTGGTTAATCACGTGGTCGCCGTTAAGGTCTTTATATTTCACATCTCCGGCCTGTGGCGTGTAACCAACCGTGGTGGCGCTGGTGGCTGCATCCTGCGCGTTTTTAAAGAAACCTAAAGCAGTATAGCCAAATATTACGTCGTTTGATAAGCCGGTGTGCCTTAACCATGGATACGGCGCGGGCTCTTCATCGCTGAATACATTGGTTGATGTTTGGCGCGTTGTATTAGCCGTTAAAAAGTAGTTTAAATTACCGGCGTGGTCCTGGTAGGTTAAGGTAAGTTCGGTACCTTTATACAGCTTCACGCCAATATTCTCGGCCGAGTAGGTAGTTCCTAACAAGGCTATGCTATTGCCGCGGGTTTGTAACAGGTCATAGTACCTGTCATGAAAGTAATCGGCAGTAATTTTAAAGTGATCTTTAAACAGGGATATATCGGTACCAATATCCAGCTTTTTGGCGTTTTCCCAACGGATGTAAGGGTTAGCCAGGGTATTTTCATTATAGCTTTGAATTACGCTGCGGGCAGTACCCAATGTATAAGGATAGCCAATTGACGTACCGTATGTTTGCAAAAAGTTGTAGTAACCAAAATTATCAACATTGGCATTCCCGGTTTTACCATAAGTGGCGCGCCATTTCCATGAGCTTATCCAGCTAATATCTTTTATAAAACGCTCCTGCCCCATTTGCCAGCCTAAGCCAACGGCATAAAACATGCCATACTGGTTACCAGGCGGATACCTGTTGTAGCCGCTGCTGTTGGCCGATGCTTCAATAAAGTATTTGCCATCGTAGTTGTAGCCCAATTTGGCTGCCCTGTTGGTGGTAACGCCAGATAAGTCATAGTTTAATACAACCGAGCGGGTATCATACAACAACATACCGCTTACCGTGCCTTTTCCAAACTGCCTCTCGTAATTTAAAGCGGCCTGCGCAAAAGAATAACGGGCGCTTGATACCGTGGCAAAGCCGTTTGACTGCGATATTGGAGTACCCACAGCCGAGTATGAACTATCTTTGTTAAGCAAATAGGTATTGTTTTGCAACGAGCGGTTTACCAGGCCCTGCGATTCAAAGGCCAGGTTGCCCTTTAGTTTTACGGAGAGGCCTTTTGTTACGCTGCTTAAATCGTAATTAAGATCGAGGTTGGCCATTACATCGTTACTGTTGGTGCGCTGGTAGCCCGAAAACTGCGATTGCGATAACAGGTTATTGGTAAACAAGGTAGTACCGCCGAATGATCCGTTAGGGTTATAAACAGGGTAGGCGTTGTTTGGCGTATTGTACAGTGTGTTCAGGATGCCCGAGTAGCCTGTTCCCGGCTGGGTAGCCTGTTGAATACGGCCAAACAATTGCAAATCAACCGTAAACTTTTTGGTAACGTTTACACTCAGATCTGAATTGATAATGTAGCGGCTAAGTTCGTTATTGGTATTATAAGTTGCAGCCGGCGAGGTTTTAAACATGCCCTGCTGATCCATATAGTTTAATGACACACTGTATTGCGCTACGCTGCTGCCGCCGTTTACATTCAGTTTGTAGCTGCTTATTGGCGAACTGTTGCGCAGCAAGGTATTAAACCAATTTACATCCGGGTGATGAGCAGGATCGGTATGGTTGCGGTAGGCGTTAAAGTCATCGGCGGTGTAAATAGTTGGCTTGCCATCGTTTTGCAGCGCCTCGTTATATAAATAAGCATACTGGTAGGCCGGCAGCGGTTTCGGCAGATCCAGCGGGTGCTGCGAACCTACTTCGGCCGTAAATGAAATGCGGGGCGCGCCTGCCTGGCCATGTTTGGTAGTGATAAGTAAAACACCGCGCGAGCTGTTGATACCCAGCAATATATTTGATAAGGCATCCTTTAAAACCGATACCGATTCGATACTTTCCGGATCGATAGAAGAGATTTCGCGCTGTACCCCATCTATGATGGTTATAGGCGTTTGTCCGCGCAGCGATAAACCTATTTCGGTATTATCATTTGCCGAGTAGTTGTTGTGCTGCACCACGTTGCCAATAAAATCGGCCACGGTTTGGGTGCTGGTTTGCGGGCTGGCAAAGCCACTGTACTGCTGCGTATACAAGCCCGGCAGCTGCCCCGGCAATGCATGGGTATACAACGATGCCGGTGTGGTTGTAAGCTGGTTGGTATAAATGGTAGCAACCGATCCGAGGTTTGCAGCTGCCTTTTTAGTGCCGTATAATACGTTTATCGTTTCGGGCGCTTTCAAATAGGTATCAAGCAATTTTATGGTGACAGGGCTTTTGCTGCTGATCTTTACTTCGCTGGTGTAATAGTTAAGCATCGTAAATACCAGCTTATCGCCGCTGACAGCGTTAATCTCGAAGCGACCGTCTTTATCAGTAAAGCTGGCATCGGTTTTACCTTTTACCATTACCTTAACCCCGTTTAAAGGGTTGGCATATTCATCAAGTACAACCCCGCTTACCCAACCAGGATGGGTACTACCCCTGCCTGTGGTATCCTGCATAGCTGCGTACCCGGTTTTTACCAGCATAAGCATCAATATGACGAAACCTGTAAAGCATTTCTTTAAGTAGCAATAAGCCATAGTATAAGATTTAAATTGTTGGCAATAATTAAATATCGTTTTAGCAGCTACCTCAACCTGTGATTTTAAAAACAAGGTTAATTCAGCATCCTTTTGTATTATAATTGGTTACGAGCACTTAAAAGTGTAAACAAACGGCGCCAGTGTGTTACCATAGCCGACCTTTGCAGTGCCTGTTTTATCGGTAATGAAGTACTCTATTTTTGTGATAGTTTGCGCGGCCGTAGTATTAAAAAACGACTTGGGCCAAAACGTTAACTGGTACTTTTTACTGTTTGGCACCGCTTGTATCATTTTGGTTTTATCAGTTTGCTCGCAAACACTAATGGTTTTACCATCACTGGTATAGGCGGTAGCGCACAGGTAAGTTTCGGTAGCGTTGTTTAGCGGCGTGTTAACAACCGTGCCATCAAAGGTTAACGTAATGATGTCATTATCTAACGATTTTGGCGGGTTAACTGTGGTAAGCTGCGGATTACAAAAATCAATCAGGTCGCCGGTGCCGCCTGTAACTTCAAAGCAGGGTGTTACCACTTCGCTGTAATAGGTACCAAACTGATCGCTGGTAAACCCGTGGCCGGTATCGGTAATGGTGTAGCCTAATTTTACCAGGTAGTTGTTATTATCGGCAGCAACCTTTGTTTTAATGGTGATATCTCCCTTAAATTCAACCCCGCCGGTGTGTGAATATGCTTTATCTGACTGATAAGCCACCCATTCCATATCGTCAATAAGGTTACCGCCAATCTGGAAAGTTTTTTTCATGTAGGCTGTCCAGGTTAGGCCGTTTCCGTTTTTACCTAAGGTTCCTTCGGGTATCAGCGTCATGTTGCCGCTGCCCTGCGCGCCGGAGTAGGTTACAACGGTGTTTTGTGCTGCTTTCCATCCCTTGGGTACCAAAAAGCCAAACACCAGGTAATCGGGGCCGCCATCTGCCGCCGTTGGTATAGATAGGTGAACGGTTACAGTCATTGTAGACCCCGCTGTTGCAGTTGCAGGCTGGTCAACGCTGGTTATCACCTCGCCGCAGCAGGCCAGTACAATAGCCAGGGCAGTTAAGGCGCAAAACTTCCATAAACCTTTACCTTTTATATGTAAATATGATCTCATAAAATCTGTTTTATTAGTAGGTTATGGTTTATGGTTAGTTAACTTTTTGCAGTACGTACACATAGCTGTTGTTTGGGCACCCCGGGCTAAAAGTGATGCTCAGCTGCCTTTTACCATTCACAATTGGATAATTGAACGGTGTTGATACAGCTGTGCCACCTGTTGCCGTAAACGTTATTTTAAACGGATATTCCGGATCGTCGAGCGAGAATTTGCCGTTGGCGTTTACCAAAAATGGCAGCGGGTTTTCAATGGTATAGCCACCATCTTTAAAATTCACCCTAAATTTGGTAAAATCGATAAGGGTGGTAAGCTCGGTACCGTTGCGTGTTGCCCTGATCACCTGCCAGCTGCCCGTGATATCTTTGATGGATTCTTTTACCGGCAATACCTTTTCGGCTTTGCATGATGCCATCAAAACAGCCGCTATCGCTACCAGCAAAAAGCCGCACTGTTGCATTATATTATTCTGTTTCATTTGCTTTTTAGGTTATAATGATGATCAATACCCCGGATTTTGTAACATCTCAGGCGATTTGGCCACCTCCGTTTGCGGGAAAGGCCACAGGTACATAGCCGTGCGGAAGTTGCGCTTGCGCACCGGGAAGGTTTTATAAGTAACCGATGTATTATTGCGGTCAACCTCCATACCGTAGGTTTGGATATTGTCGGTCTGGTCGGCTATTTTCCAGCGGCGCACATCCCAAAAGCGGTGCTCCTCAAAAGCAAGCTCGATACGGCGTTCGGTCTGAATGGCTTTACGCATATCGGCCTGGCTTAACCCGGTTGGCAACTGGTACGGGTTTAGCCCTGCCCGCTGGCGGATAGCTTCAACAGCCTGGTAAACCTGTGTGGTTGGGCCTTCATATTCGTTGGCGGCCTCGGCGTAGTTAAGCAGGATTTCGGCATAGCGTATTAATGGCCAGCATCTTTTGGTTGGATGTGTAAAATCCTGCGAAACGGCATCCGGATCGAGCATTTTATTGGTATAGTAGCCTGTACGGGTGCCTACATTAACCGCATCAGGGCCGGTAGTTTGACCGTTGTACGTACCGGTAAAAATATTAATAGGCGATTTGCCCGACGACAGCCTGTTTTGGATAAGCGTTTGATCGCGTATAACCGTATAATCTAAACGCGGATCGCGGTTGGCATAAGGGTTTTGCGGATCGTAGCCGGATGTTGGGTCGGTGATGGCTTTGCCCGTGTTCATTGGGAATGTATCAACCAAACCTTGCAAAGGCAGGGCGCCATTTTTGCCCGTACGTGATGGTGGCTGCCACAGGCTCTCAAAATCGGCATTATTGCCGCGCATTAGCTGAAAAATATATTCGGTGTTAAGGGGCAAGGTAAACAGGTGCTGAAAGCCATAGCCGGGTGCGGTACCATTATCAACGTTGAGTTTATAGGCTCCTGTACCAATTACAGCAATTGCGGCATCTTCGGCCAGTTTCCAACGTTCTTTATCGTAAGTAGCATAGCCTACCAGTTCTTTTGTAGCGCCATCACCTATCGATTGCCCGTTAAATAACGGACTTGCAGCATACAGCAAAACCCTTGATTTTAAGGCCAGGCAGGCGCCCTTTGAAGCACGGCCATAGTTTAAGCCGCTTTGAACGGTTGGCAACTCCAGCGCGGCGGTATCGCAATCGGCCAAAATATAGTTTACCGTTTCGGCGTAGGTATTCCGTTTTGCGGGGATGGCATCTGTATAGTTGTAAATCTTATCATTAACTATATGCACGCCGCCGTAGTGTTTCAGCAATATAGCGTAGTACCATGCCCTTAAAAAATGGGCCTCGGCACGCATTTGCGTTTTGGTAAAATTATTTATAGGCGATTTTGGCAAATTGGCCAGCAGCTGGTTTACCGAGCGGATGTTTGTATAGCTGTTTCTATAAGCATCATCGGTAACTACAGCCGCGTTGATTGTGCCTGTTTCAAAAGCCAAAGCGGTAGAACCGGCCGATGTGTAAACCTCGGCTTCGTCTGACGACGCATCAAGCCCGCCGTATCCAAAGCGCCCGGGACTAAAGCTGAAACCCACATTACTGTAGATGTTTGCTAAAAACGCCACCGTATTGGCGCTATCGGCAAATACCGTGCTTTGGGTTAAGTTTGATGTAGTGGTTTGCCCCAGGAAACCATCCTTTTTACAGGATGACATGCCCCAAAGCGCAAGCCCGAACATCGAAAAAGTAAGAACCTTGAAGTAAATTTTTTTCATATTACAGGTTTATTTACAATAGCATATTTTTAACACTACAAGTCCATTTAAATTAAATCAAAAAATCGATTTAGCTAAATTTGGCAACTTTACGCAGATTGCCCTAAAAAAAAGTATATTGGTGTTAGTTGGTTTATAACAGATGGTTAATCTGAGTGCTAATTTAAATCATAAAAACGATTTAGCAAATTTTTCGAACACTTTTTTTTAATTTATTTTGTTTGCACTAAAAGTCGCTAAAAATTAGAAAAGTGGTTAAAAACCGGGCTAAATATTATAAGCCCGGTAATTAAATTCGTAACACTATCCCCTACTTTATTTTGTTAAAGTAACGGTTAAAAAACAGCGCCTGGTAAACCACCGAGTTGCTCCAAAATTCCCAGGTATGCGCTCCCGGCCTTACCGTAAAATCATGCGGAATCTTACGCATTAAAAGCTCATTATGAAAAGCAACATTCGCCGGGTATAAAAAGTCATCATAACCGCAATCCAACGTAATAAGCAGCGAGTTTGGTTTTAACAGGTATATCATATTGATAACGCTGTTTTTTTCCCACCGTTCGGGGTATTGACTGTATTTTCCCAACACCTGTTCAATACCAAACGCGTCCGAAAAGGGCCTGATATCCAGCGCGCCGCTCATGCTGCCCGCCGCGCCAAAAGTATCCTGGTGCTTAAAGGCAATGTACATGGCACCGTGCCCACCCATACTTAAGCCGGTGATGGCCCTCCCGCCCCTATCGGCAATTGTAGCGTAGTGTTTATCAACCCAGTTCACCAGTTCGGTTCCAACATAAGTTTCGTATTGCCAATCCTTATTCATAGGGCTATCAAAATACCAACCTGCAAAATTGCCATCGGGGCATACAATCATCATTTGATACTCGTCGGCCAGTTTGGCAATAGCGGGTACTTTTAAAATCCAATCGCTGTAATTGCCGCTAAAACCATGCAACAGGTACAGTACCGGAAACTTTTTGCCGGCCTGGTAACCGGCGGGCCTTATTACTACCGCCTTAATATCCTGGCGCATGGCGTTACTGTGCGTTAAAACGGTATCTACCGTAGCTGCATCAACCTTTATAAAGCTTATAAAAAAGGCTATAAGGGCTATTATTGTTCTTTTATTCATATGGGTATAAGTATTTTCCGGTTAGGGTTATTTGGCGGCTACGATAGTAATGCGGTGATTTTTGGGCTTGTTAATGGCATAAATCTGGTCTGTTAATACATCCGTTTCTTTTTGCCAGGCATCGCGCAGGCTTTTGTAGCGGGCGCGGCTATAGTTATCTTTATTGCCATTCACAAAAATGTCTTTTACAGCGTATTTTTTTACGGTATCCATAGCGGCGTTGCTATCGTTGTGCAGCAAACCTTTGCCCTTTAAAAAATCATACTGCATCCAAACATACATTCTTGTACGGCGCTCAATATCCCAGCGCTCTTCGTTCAGTTCGCGAACCTGGATGGCCTGCTGGTATTGGGGAGTTGTGGTAATTTCGGCCATATTAACGCCATCGGCCAGTTGCCGGGCCGACCAACTGCCTATCTGCTCGCCGTCAATCATCACCTTGTAATCGCCGTCCTTAAGGCCTTTAACGCTCAACAATTCCTGGTTAAACTCTTTGGTAAACGGCACTACTTTTAGGGCATCTGCCTGCTTTTTACGATTGCCCCAGCCACGCGGAATGGTATCAATAGGATAAGGCAGCGAATTGGCCAGGTAATTAAACGCAACCGAATCTGCACCGGCTGTTATATTACTGATGCGGCAGTTTACAGCCTTTAACACTTTTTTATTTTGGGCATTGATGCTTAAATCGGCAACATACTGATTATCCAGCCCCTGGGCTTTTAAAAACAGGTAAGCCATCACCAGGTGGCCATCGTTATCGGGGTGTACCCTATCATTAGGCGTAAGGCTAAAAGTGGAATCTTTTGCCTGTTCGCGCTGATTGATGGCTGCCATAGGGTGATAAAAATCTACATAACCGTAGCCGTTTCTTTTAGCCGCCTCCTGCTGAAAATCGATAATCTTTGAAAAGGCTATACTTTTTTTAGGATAGATATTTTTGGTGGTAAACTTAGAGGTTTCATCATACGGAGAACCCAAAATGAATATCTTTTTAATAGCCGGCAATTGTTTCAGCTTATCCTCCAGCATGCCATAGTATTTATAGCTCCCCTGGATCCTTTTATCCATCACATCCTGTGCGTCGGCACGGTACCACTCAAAATAGCCACTATCATTCATGCCCCAGGTGAGGGTTAACACGTTAGGCTTTTTATCAAGCACATCATCATCAAACCTATCATAAATCTGGCCTATAACGTCGCCGCCAATACCTGCGTTAAAACAGGTTATCCGTGCGTTGGGGTAATGGGTCATGTAATACAGCCATATGTACGAGTGGTAATGTCCGCCATCGGTAATGCTGTTGCCCACAAATGCCACCCTGTCGCCCGCCTTAAACGGCGCGATTTTTTGCGCGCTGGCCCAGATGGAAAGGCTAATGCCGGCTAATAGTAAAAATGTTCTCTTCATTGTATGTTAATCAAATTAAATTCTTCTCTGCTCCCTGTTACCATCCCCCTCTCAGAAGGGAATCAAGCTTACCCCCGCTCTTTTCTTGTTAAATCCCCGCTCGAGAGGGACGCGAAAGACCGGGCGGTGGCAGGGGTGTGTTAACCAGCGTTCATTAGCCACTCGTATAAACACACCCCTCCACCCTCTCAAGAGGGGAATCGCACGTTCCCCCGCTTTTTTTTCAATTCCCCTCTCGAGAGGGGGCGCGAAAGACTGAGTGGCGGCAGGGGTGTGTTAACCAGCGTTCATTAGCCACTCGTATAAACACACCCCTCCACCCCTCTCAAGAGGGGAATCGCACATTCCCCCCCGCTTTTTTTCAATTCCCCTCTCGAGAGGGGCGCGAAAGACTGAGTGGTGGCAGGGGTGTGTTTGGCCGACGTTCATTAGCCGATCATATAAACACACCCCTCCCCCCCTTTCTCAAGCGGGGAATCGCACGCGCCCCCGCTCTTTTCTTGTTAAATCCCCTCTCAAGCTGAGAATCGCCCTTTTCCAGCTCTTTTCCACCTACAAACCCACCAGCGAATATGGTATCCTTACCCCTTTCACCTGGTAATAATTAGGGTCCTGGTTATTATTAAAACAGGTTTGGGTTGAGCAGCTGCCACCATCGGCATTATAGTTTAGGCAATAGGTAACCAAAAGCTCGTTATGCCCATTATTAAACTCGGGATGTATTGCCGGCGTGTAATATTTAGCCAGGTGCCCATTGTACATATCATTAATGGTAAATACCAATTGCGGTGCGGTAAACGGCCCCTTCGGACTGCTTGCTGTAGATATGTAAATGTTGTGGTTGCCCGGATCGCAGAAGTAGCCCAGATCCATTTGCATCATTACATATTTGCCGTTCACTCTTGATATGATTACGTTTTGCTGCGTTGTATTGCCCGAACCAACGGTAATTGCAGCTGTTGATGCAGATTGCAGGCTGGCCGACCAGCTTGTGCCTGTCCAGAATGTCCAACTGGTTGGGTTGCTCACCGCAAACCGCGCCAGGAATACATTTGATGAATTGAAATAGACGCTTTTACTGCCATATACATAAACCGTATCTCCCGCCGGATTTTTTACCATCCCGTTGGAAAAACCGACATCAGTTTGGCCCGACATACCGTTAGGCGTAAGCCTTGTTGCCGCACCCCAGTTTAAACCAGCTGTGTTTTGGTTAATGGAGTAAACGGCCTGGTTTGCAGGGGTCGATCCGTTTGCAGATTCATAAGTATACAACAAAACCTTGCTGCCTGCCTCAATCCCAATGCCCGGCCAGCGATAAGTACTGTTATGGTCACCTGGGCTTTCAATGATCTCCAGGTTGCTAATGGGCGAATTTGTAGTAGTCATATTGGGCGTTAATGATTGATCCCAGCTATGACTTGCCGGCTGTAATAAAGCCGAATTATGGTATTTAAAAAATTGGCAATACAATTGTCCGTTTGATTGTAGCTGATCTGCCGCGTACGCATCCTCGGTTATCCAAAGTACCTTTCCGCTATTGGCTCCATAGGTAAGGGCAATACTTTTACCTTCATCAAAAGCAACGGTACCGTTTGCCCGGTGAAAAAAGTTTACCACATCATCATCCCGATATGATTCGGCGGTGATGCTGTTTAACACCCATTGCTGGGAGGTGTTGCCAGATACAAAAGGCTCCTGCGTTATGGCAGTACCATTGCTGGTTGAAGCGCCCTCGTTGGTTACAGCCAGCCCATTGCCTACGTTAATAATTTTGTACACATTGGTACCTACCGATTGGATGTACCATTGCTGCGCGTTGTTAGTATTGGCTTTATCCTGCCATAAGCCTACGCCCGGCGTGGTAGATGCCAGGGGCACTTCAAGGTATTTGCCGCTGGCAACATTCATGAGTTTAAATTTGGTGCTGCTGGTAATAGCGCCGGTACCTTGCTGAATAATGTACCATTTTTGATTAGGGTTTGTTGCCGTACCGCTGCCAAAATATTGGTATTGCTGGGCAGCATTGGCATCGTTTAACATACCCACACCATTTATTTCGATGATTTTACTGCTGGATACATTACTAATATAAAAAGTGCCATATGCGGATACAGGCGACCCGGACAACGGAATTTTGGCACCTCCGGGATTCGTTACAGGGGGCTCGGGTTTAGCCGATTTTTCGCGCTTGCAGGCAGCAACTAAAGTAGTGCCGGCAATAAGCAGGGTAAATAATTTGGTTTTCATAATTTGGTTTTGATTAATTGATAGATATATAATTTATTATTGGTTTTTATAAATCGATTTAGCATATCTTCACAATTCAACCACTCTTAATTAAAACATTACTTATATTAAATTCCCCAGTTTTTATTTGGCTTGCTGCCCATGGTAAGTTCCAGTGTGCCGCCCGCGGCTATGTCTCTAAAGTCGAGGTAACACTTGTTGTAAGCCCTGCCATTTAACTTTGCGCTTTGGATATAAACATTGGCCGCCGAATTTTTGAGCGCCATAATGGTAAATGTTTTGCCTTTTGCATATTTCGGGTCGAGTCTTAAAACTACTTTATTAAATACGGGGCTGGTAATTTCCTGCCGGGTATCGCCGGGGCAAACAGGGTGTAACCCACTGGCGGCCAACACATACCAGGCCGACATCTGACCCACATCTTCGTTCCCAACCAGGCCATCAACCGAGTTAAGGTACGCACGGCGACATATTTCCCTGGTCCATTTTTGTGTAAGCCAGGGCGCGCCTAAACGATTATACAAAAATGGCACGTGGTGTACCGGCTCGTTGGAATGGTTGTAATAATCATTCCACATCATGTTATTTGGGGCTTTTTCAAAAAAGTTGTTGAGGTCGGCAATGGTTTTGGCGTTGCCACCCATCATTTGGGCCATGCCTTTTACGTCCTGTGGTACAAACCAGCCTTGTTGATACGGGTTGCTTTCAATAGTGCCATACCATTGTTTGGTGCGTGCCGAATCGGGCCAGGCTTTCCAGTTGCCGTTATCGTCTTTTGGCCTGTACCAGCCTTTTTCGGTATCGAACACGTTTTTGTAGGCCTGCCCCCGTTGGGTGTATTTTGTGGCATCAGCAGTTTTTCCCAGCCATTTAGCCAGCTGCCCCACACACCAATCGGTATAAGCGTATTCTAAAGTTAAGGATAAGCTTATATCGCCGCCACTAAAACCTTTTTCACCATTGCCAAATTTTTCAACTGAGCCCACCGCAAGGCGATAAGCCTCGGGCACGTTATAATTGCGGATGCCTTTGGCGTAAGCATCGGCAATTACCGATACAGCCGGGTTACCAATCATACAACCGCTGTAAGCGTTCATGATCTCCCAGCGTTCCAGGTAATCCATTTTCTTTTCCTGCGCTAATGTCACCAGCGAGTTGATCTCATCGTTCACCAGGCCGGGGTTGATGATGGTTTGCAGGGGCATCTGGCTGCGGAATACATCCCACCCGCTAAAAATAGTCCGCTTGTTAAAATTAACCGCATGATGCGCCTTGCCGTCGCCGCCCGGATACTTGCCATCCACATCGCTTATAATCCGGGGATCTATCATGGTATGGTAAAGTGCTGTATAAAATACCGTTTTTTGATCTGGCGTGCCGCCCTGTACACTTGCTTTTGACAACGCTTTATTCCATAAAGCAATGGCTTTTTGATGCAGGGCATCAAAATTCCAATCCTTAACCTCGGCATTTAAATTATTTTTTGCTCCCGCTATGCTTACAAAGGATATGCCTGTTTTAAGCATTACCTGCTCATTGGCCTGCGTGGCAAATTGCGTGTAAAAACCCAGGTGTTTGCCTTGTTTTTCTGTTGCGCCTTTTAATACTTCGGCTTCGGCAACCCTATCTAAATATCTTTTTCCGGTTACATCGTCCAGCTTACGGCTCCAGTCATCGGGGATATTGGCACTCCAAACACCAAAATCCTTTAGTGGCTTGCTAAACTCGGCATAAAAATAGACGGTGTAATCGGCATGGCCATCGCCATTGCCCCAGCCGCCGCCATCTGGCGTGCATTTCATCCAGCCTTCAATAGTATGGTCATTAACAACTTTTACGTATTGCAGCGTTGAAGTGCCCCCTACCCTGCGCGCCAAATCAATTTGGATACGCGAATCGCGGCCTTGCGGAAAGGTAAAACGCAGCATGCCGCTGTGCGGGGCAGCCGTCATTTCGGCCTTAATATGATGATCGGTCAACAAGGCACTGTAATAACCGGCCGATGCTTTTTCACTTTTTTTATCGTATTGCGAGCGATAGCCCTTCATTGATCCATCCATTTTACCGGCTATGGTGTACATTTTGCCGGCGGTTGGCATCACCAGGAAATTGCCCAGGTCGCCGTACCAGCCTATACCGCTCATTTGGGTCATGGCAAAACCTTCAATACTGGTATGCTCAAAGCTGTAACCCGGGCCATTATCGCCTCCCGTTATGGTGTTTGGACTTATCTGTACCATACCGTAAGGTGTAGTAGCCCCTGGAAACGTTTTACCAAGGCCGTGGTAAACTCCGGCTTCATCTGCGTTGGTAGTTGCACCAATAAAAGGATTTACGTAAGCAGCCGGCGTTTGAGCGTTTAACACTGCCACCCCGAGAGTTAACGCAGCGGTTAACAGCACAGTAAAACTTTTTTTGGCCGACAAAGCCACAAAAACAGCCCGTTTATTATTGGTCATCTTTTTTATCCCCGGAAATATATTTTAGAAACTCTATTTATAATTGGTAATTATCGACCAAATTATCTAATAAAAACGATTTAGCAAAATTTTGTATGATAATTTTTACAAAGTTTTTTTAAGCTGCTGCGGTTTATGGTGACAGGGCTTTTTTGGCACTGTTTCTATCTTACGGATTTCATCAATTAATAAAACCAGTTGTCATTTCGAATCCCTTGAAGGGCGGGAACGTGTGGGGGAAAGGGTGAGAAATCTTGTACGCCTTGCATTCCGAGAGCTTGTGGTGATGCAGAGAGTACAAGATTTCTCTTTCGCGCTCCCGCTCTATGCCTCCCCTTGCTCCATCGAAATGACAATTTTCTTTTATTAAAAGATGTGGGTACACGGTAGCCCCGGCACGCATTCCAACCCTGGGTCGCTTGAAATGACAACTGATTTTATTACAAACAGCAGTCTTCGTTATAAGCAAATAGCCACCCAACGAATGCTGAATGGCTATTTGTTTAGTTCTTATATTTATTGTATCAAACTACAACCGGTCATGCGTATAAAACGCAATCTCCTCCATGGTCATGAAATTGCCGCCGCCCCAGTTGGTGAGCAGTTTAAACCTGTAGTACCTGAATTTGGGCGTACCATTGGTCACGGTAAATTCTTCGCCGGCCAATGCAAAGGCTACATCGGCGGCTGTGTTTTGTCCGGGTGGTAAGCCCGATGGTTTTACCGAGGTGTAGGAGCCTATTTTTGTCCAGCTGGAAAAGCTACCATCTGCCGATGGGTTGTTGCTGCCGTACAGCTCAAAGGTTTTCACGCTCTCCAGGTTATACAGCCTGTCATTGGCCTGCCAAACTTTAAAGCGGCTTATGGATGCTGATGCGCCGCTATCAAATGTAAACCAGCATGGGATGATGGATTGCGTGGCAAAACCCGGAGGGTTATAATTTTCGTCCCACAGGTAGCTTTGCAGCCAGCCGAAACCACCTTCATCTACATCGGTAGGTAAGGTAACCAGAGCGAATTTTGATTTATCAAGCTGCCTTTCAAACTTTGGCAAAGTAACTGTTGACGCCGGGGGCGAAAACGTTTCAAACGCGGTTGAATCGGGCTTGTATAATGATTTGTAGGTAAGCTGCGTGCTTTCTTTATAATCGGGCAGTTCGGTACTGGTTTCGGTTGGCGGTATCACTATTTTGCGGGCCGCGCCGTTTTGCCCGGTATAGTTAATTTCCACCCCTAATTCTCCGCCGGCAGGTTCGCCCCAGCTCAGTTCTATCTTATTGCCATCGGCACTTTCAGTTAGCGATTTTAACGTTCTGTTGGTTAATGATGTAAGGTAGCTTGGGCCATAAACTATACCCGATCCGTTAATAACCACCGACTTATGGTTTTGGCTATCAAACGTGTATACCGTAAAATTATAGTTGCCTTCGGTAAGGTTAGGAACAATCACTTTAACGGTATCCTTGCCGCCCGAATGCGTTACAGCCACATCGGTAGAGTCGACCTGGTTATTCCAGTATACCCTGATTTTGGTAACCAGCGGATCGTTGCCTAAAACTACCGCCAATTGTACCCGGTTGTAACCTGCCTGCACCAGTATGGTATCTGCCCGGCCGGGATAGGTGATCTCTCCGCCTTTTTCAAATTTTTTATACGCATCGCCCGTTGTTTTTGTGCAGGAGCTTAACCCGGCAATAAGGCCAAGCACATACAGGAGGGCAAAATATTTTATCGTCTTCATAAATTCTTTTTTTGATCATTAATTAGTTGCATCTCCATACATCATCAGCTCATAAAAATTGACGTACGACCCGTTTGACCAATTTTTTAATGTCTTGAACCTGATGTAACGTACTTTGGGTGTATTGAGCGGGAAGGTTACGGTTTCGCCCGCAAGCGCCGCATCTATATCAGCCTGCGAAAGCTGCCCTTCGGGCAAGCCTGACGGTTTAATTTGTGTATGCGAAACCAGCAACGTCCAGCTGCTGTCATAGCTACCATCGGGATTAGGGTTGTTTGATCCCCATATTTCAACCACCCTTGGGTTGTGCAGCGTATAAAAGAAACTTGGGCGCATAAACCACACCAGGCGGCTTAGCTTGGCGGTTACCCCCATATCAAAAGTAAATTGCTGCGGCATCCGTGATGCATCGCCCGTATGGTAAAAACCGTCGTTTACGTTGCCATCAAAAAGGCCTGCTATATTGCCGCCATAACCAAGCGGAGCATCGGTAGGTAAAACTATGCCCTTCATTTTTGTACGGTCGAGCAATTGCTCAAACAATGGGGTTACCGTTACCATCAAGGTATCTGAAAGGTTGCCCCACCTGTCGCGCACAAAAATGCCAAATTTGGTAGGCGTTGCCGGGAGGCCCCTTGTTGAAAAATCGCCTTTTTTAAGGCTGGTATAATCGGTGTTGATGGGCACAAATTGTTTAAGCGAATCGTTAGCAAGCACAACAATAGCCAGGCTTTCTTCGGTAGCGTTTACAAATTTTACGTTGATGCCGCCAAAATCGGGCGATACCACCAGGCTATCGCGCACCAGGCTCACCGAAGGCGTTAAAGGATGCACCGTTACAACGGTTGGGGCCGATACGTTCTCGCTTTTATCAACCGCATACAACGTAACCTGGTAAGCATCGGTATCGCCAAAGCCAACTACCGTTAAATTACTGTTATAGCGGCTCACCTTGGTTTCGCGCACGGCACCCTGTTTGGTGGTGTACACGGCCCTGATGTATAACAAATCGGCATCGTTAGGCAGGGCATAGCTTATTTTTGCCGAGCCATGCAGGTTTTCGACGCTTACGCCCGTTACCGGCCCCGGCGCAACCCCATCTTTGGTAACGGGTTCAAGCTTATCCTGCTTACAGGAGTTAATGGCCAGCATGGCCAAACTCATAAAGCACATTAATAATATCTTTTTCATTATCTTATATTTTAGATGGATATAATTTTTTTCCGACATCATTTACATTTTAATCACCATCCCGAGTTTTGAACCAGGTTTGGATTAACCTGCAAATTGTACTCTTTAATTGGCCAGAAATAATCGCGCGGGGCAACAAACCTGGGGCTGTACAGCAGCACGCGGCGGTTATAATCTTCATAAGTGCTTTGTAAAATATCCCAGCCGTAAATTGGCGCGCTTAACACCTGCGGTGCGGTTTTCCAGCGGCGAAGGTCCCAAAAGCGGCTGCCTTCAAACGCCATCTCGATACCACGCTCCTGGCGGATGATGTCGCGCAGGCCGCTCACACTGGTATACTTAGCCGGATTGGTTGAAAAATTGGTCCATGAGCTCTCTACCGATTGCAGGCCTGCCCTTGTCCTGATCTGGTTTAGGTAAGGCAAAGCAGCTGCCGAATTACCCGATTCATTTAAAGCTTCGGCATATAACAGGTACAAATCGCTCAGGCGCATAACCGGCCATGGGTACGATTCGAGCGTTACGTTAGTTGACGAGAACACCAGGTTCCAGTTCACAATTTTTTTGGTGTAGTAGCCGGTAATGGAATATAAGCGGCTTTGCTTTTTACCCGAGTATTGCTCCAGTTTGCTTTGCACATTATAGGTGCCGTTTTTCATAAACCAGGTTGAGCCATCAAAAGCCATATCGGCATAAAAGCGGCGCTCCCTGTCAAAATGCAGCCCCACGGTTTGATAGCCGTTTTGCATACCGGCATCGGCGCTTGTGGTGGTACGCAGTTTAAAGCGGTTGGCATAATCCCAGGTTTTATCTTCTTCAATGGGTACGCCATTTTTGGTGTAAAACAGTTCGGCCATTTTTAACGGTGGCGCAAGCTTGCCTTTTAAATCAAGGTTGATGTTGTTAGGATCAAGCTGCGGAATGGCAAACTCCTGTAACCAGAAGGTTGGGTTCCCGCTTGATGTTAAGCCCCAGATCAGTTCGCTGTTCCACTTTTCGCAAACCGAATTGCGGATGTCCATTTCTACCTTGGTTACATTATCAACAGCGGTAATACCCGGTGTAAAATAATACAGCTTTAACCCCGCTGCCGCTGCGGCATCAATGGCAACTTTACAGGCGGCAGCAGCCCTTGCCCATTTGGTGGCATCATACTGCGGGTTAAAAAGCAGCTTGCCATTATTGGCCTTCAGGCCTGCAAAATCATTATTACCGTTAAATAAAGGGCTGGCGCCGGTAACCAGCACACGGGCCTTAATAGCAAGTGCCGCTACCTTGGTAACCCGCCCAAGCTCGGTTGATGCACTGGTAATTACGCTTGGCAAGCCGGTGTTATCATCGCCTGCGGCAGCATCGTCAAGCAGCCGGGCAATGTAATTCACAACCGAATCGGCCGGCTGGCGGTATACTTTAACATCTTCGGGCGGCGCGGTTATGGATATATTTTTATCCATGATAGGTATAGGCCCATACATCCTGAACAGGTACCAGTGAAAATATGCTTTTAAAAATTTGGCCTCGGCCACCCAGCGTACTTTAACATAGGGTTGCAAATCGGTTACTTTATCCAAATTATCTAAAAAGGTATTACAGGCCCTTATCCCCTGCCATAACGATTTACCATCATAGCCATCCCAGTAGTTCATATAAGGATCGGCCCGGTTTTGGTTACCGCGGGCAATGTTATAGGGGTCAAGGTAAAAGAAATCTTCGGTCATGGGCCAGTAGGTCCAGGCTTCATCGCCGCCGCTGAAAGCGGGGTTTTTATCGGGATGCCCTTCCTGCGGCAGGTACGAGTACAGGGTAAACAAATATTTTTCGGCCTCGTTGCGGTTGGCAAAGGCATTATCAATGGTTGCCACGTTATCGGGCACTACATCAAGGTAACTTTTTTTACAGGACGGCATGCCTGCCACTATGAGCAGCAACAAGGCAAGGCCCATAGATTTTCGACCTAAAAGGCCTGAATATCGGGTGTATATAGTTAACAATTTCATCTCGATTAAATTTTAGCAGGATTTACAGTTGAACATTTATCCCCACGTTAAACACTTTTTGAACCGGGTAACCAAGCCCGTTACTCCCTTGCTCAGGATCCCAAAGCTTAAAGCCGCTGATGAGGAACAGGTTGGTACCGTTGGCATAAATCCTTAAGCCCGATATATGGAACCTTTTTAAGGTTTTATCTTTAATACTATACCCCAATTCGGCAGTTTTCATGCGCAGGAAAGCTCCGTTGCGCATCCACCAGTTGGATGGCTGGTTATTGTTGGTATTTTGTGTTAAACCAAGCCTTGGCCAAAAAGCATATAAGTTCCGATTATCTTCAGACCAATGATCATTAGCCACCACATTAAGCAAACCATGCTGATAAGCGCCGTTGGCCACAAAGGGAGAAATAGCAGTAGGATCGATAAAAAATGACGACCGGGCCGATCCCTGGAAAAATGTACTGATATCAAAGTTTTTATAGCCGAACGAGAAGCCGAAACCGTAAATAATTTCGGGCGTGGTTGGGTAACCAAGGCCGTTAATCATATCAAGGGCGGTAATTTGGCCGTCGCCGTTTAAATCGCGGTATTTGATATCGCCTCCCCTAACTTCGCCGAAGTTTTGCTTGGGCGAGTTTTTTACATCTTCGTCATCAACAAACAAACGTTCGGCAACAAGGCCGTACACTTCGCCCAGTGATTGCCCCACGCGCGACAGGTATTGTTCATTTGCCGGGTACGCAGGCTCTTCATTCACCAGCAGCTTACTGGCGGCATAAGTAAATGTGCCCCGCATTTGCAGCCAGGCGCTGCCAAAGTTTTTATTATAATCCATAGCCACATCGATACCCTTGCCTTCGGCTACGCCTACGTTGGCGCTCACAGGGGCGGTAAGGCCCATGGTGGTGGGAATGTATTCCCGCTGCATTAAAATATTGCTGCGGCGTTCATGATAGGCATCTATGGTTATGTTAAGGGCATCAAACAAACCCAAATCCATCCCGATATTGGTTTTCTTTGATTTTTCCCAGGTGATACCATCATTGGCATACCTGGAGATAGAAACGCCCGGGCGGTTGTAGGCATAATTTTCGCCAAAGTACGACCCGAAATTACCGTCGTTAAGGTTTACGTTGGATAGGTAAAAAAACCTGTCGTTGGCGTTACCAATCTGGTCGTTACCAACCAAACCATAAGTAGCACGGAACTTTAACTTGGTGATGGTGTGGACTAAGGGTTCAAAAAACTTTTCGTTATTAACATTCCAGGCAACGCCTACCGACGGAAAAAAACCAAAACGGTTGTTGCGTGCAAAACGCTCCGATCCGTTGTAGCCAAAGTTGGTTTCAAACAGGTAACGGTTATCATACCCATAGGTTAGCCTGCCGCTAACACCCTGGTTACGAAAAGGGAGCGACGATTGCAAATCGCCGGCATTACCGGTAACATAGTTACGCTGTATACCAATGAGCAAGCCGCTTATATTATGCAATTTATTAAAAGTGCGGTTATAGTTTAAAGCAACCTCGGCATAGTTGGTACTGTTTACAATTTTATTGCCCTGGTTGAAGTTAAGGTATTCGGTAGCCGATTTTTCGTTTAATAACGATAAAGTATAACCCTTAGAGTCGGTAGCCGAGGGGCTGGCCGCGTAATAAAACGGCGTATACTGCCTGCTCAGGTTAAAGTACGCATAGCGCTGGGTATAAGCCATGGCCCTTGCCGAGAGGCCTTCGGTAATAAATTTCAGGTCCTGTTTAATTTCCAGCTGTACATTCAACGTTGATGTGCTGTACTGCTGAAATCCCGATACCATATCGGCAAAAGGGTTATCATAAACTTCGCCATTTGATCCTCTTGGCGCGTTACCAAATAAAGGGTGCTTCACCAAAGGCAAATCAGATGCGGGGAAAGTTGCAGGGAACAACACCGGGTTGGCATTTAGCGCGCTGCCAAAAACGGCGCCGCCACCGCCTATAGGCCCGTTATAATCATCAAAATCGCCTGATGTGCGTACGATAGCCTCGGTAGTTGAGGTAAGTTTTACATTTACGTTCGACCGGATCTCGTAGCTTTTAAGGCTTACGTTGTTGTTGAAATTGTTGCCTGTTTGCGCCTTTAACACGCCATTATCCTTATTGGCCGATGCCGATATATAATATTGCGCCCGGTTAACGCCGCCGCTGATGTTTAAATTAAGCCTTTGGTTATTGGTGTAGTTTTTAATTAATGAGCCAATCCAGTCATTACTCGGGTAAAGCAGCGGATTATCCCCGGCCATGGTATGGTCAATTTTGTTTTGGGTATACGGCAAGGGCGACAGCGGGTTACGGGTAAGGGCCGCTTCGTTTGATAATTTCATATAAGTGATGTTATCGGCCAGGGCAAAGTTTTGCGTGTTTGATGAGGTTGAGTTTTCAAACCGCACATTCATTTTGGTATCGCCCACTTTGCCCGATTTGGTAGTAACCAATATAACGCCATTGGCGCCACGGGCACCGTATAATGATGAAGCTGCCGCATCCTTCAGGATAGAAAACCCGGCAATATCATCGGGCTGAAGGCGGGCCAGCGTGTTGGTGGTTGATTCCATACCATCAATCAATATCAGCGGATCGATTTTGCCCGAGCCAAATGAGGTTATTCCCCGGATAAAGAATGAGGCATTATCGGCCCCCGGTTCGCCGCTGCGCTGGTACGATATTAAACCGGCAATACGGCCGGCAAGCATGGTGGTTAAGTTACTGGTTGGCCCTTTTAACTCTTTGGGGTTAATGGTAGTGATAGAGCTAACCATGCTTTCCTTTTTCTGGGTACCGTACGCTACTACCACAACCTCGTTCAGGTCGTTTTTATCGTCAAGCAAAACCACATTAATAGTGTGCCGCTGGTTTACGGCTACCTCCTGTTTGGCATAGCCCAGAAACGAAAACACAAGGGTATCGGTAGCTTTGGGTACCTTGATGGTATAATCGCCGCTGACTGTGGTAATGGTACCGCTTTTGGTATGTTTTATGGCAACACTTACGCCGGGCATTACCAGTCCTTTGTTGTCGGTTACCTTGCCACTTACAGTAAATGCCGTTTGCGCCAGGGATACCTTCCCCAGGATCAATAAAAACAGTAAGCAACAAAGGTACTTCACCTTCAAATAGGTAAAAATTCTTTCATTCATGATGGGTTTGTGTAAAGGTTGAAACTATAATTTGGTATTTGTATGTACATAATTACATATTAAAATAACAAAAACAAAATTTTTCACGATAAAATTTAAATAAGTTGTGAATGAGTGCTTAAAACACTCCTTTTATTCTGTATTCTAATGATTTAGGCGATCATAAGATCAATTTAAATAACAAACATTCGAACATATTTACTAAATGTTGATACATTATAAAATATTTTAAAAAGTCTGGTTCAAAATGGGTTGATTGGCCCGGAGAAACCGGTATTAAAAGGCACAAAACAGATAGTGTAATTTTTTGTAGCTTTTGTGTATGTTTTTTGTAACTTTTTTTGATGAAAAGTTCAAATTAATGACATAAAAGTGTAGCATAAATGATGGGTTTTCACAGCTGACGGGGCAAAAAAAGGCATAACGCAAAACAGGGCGTAAAGGCGGCCTGTCAATCATTTTTTTATACTTCTAATGAGCACATACCCGCGCGTCATTGTAAGTATCTATCAGATAAAACCTAAAAAAAATAGAGATGAGGTGCAACGAAATAAAGCTAAATCAATTTACCAAAGTATCGTCATTGCGAGGAACGAAGCAATCCCGAACTATGTGGGACTTAGCATGTCGGGGATTGCTTCGTGCCTCGCAATGACGGTAGTTCTATATTGGCAATCAGACACTTATTTATTTTTAGAAGCCCACTGTTTTAAAACGGCAATGGCGTCGTAAAGCACCCCGGCCTCGCCCCTGAAATCGCCCGAGCCTTTTGGGGCGCCGCTTCGTACATCGTACCACTCAAAAAAACCTTTGTTGGCAATTACCCTATCCAGCATCGGCGATAGCTCGGCATAAGCATCACTGGCGTAACCGTATGATAGTAAGGGAGCTATCATGCGGCCGCCAAACCATGTCCAGTCGCCGCCATTCTGGTAATCATAGGAGTGCATATTCGGGAAGCGCTCTGTTGGGTATGGCGGGTAAACGGTAATGCCGATAGTTGCATGCTTTTCTTTAGCTGCCGCAGCTACCATCTGGCGGTTTATTTCTTTAACCTCGGCCGGGGTATTAAAACCAGCCTGTATAGCGCATATCGATCCGCCTAAATACAATATCTCTTTTTCATTAAAATCGGCCGCAAAGGGACTGCCATTCAGGTACAGGTGCGGGATATACTTTTGCTCTTTACTATCCCACAGGTATTTACGCACGTTTTTGGTAACATTAGCCGCTACCAGCGCCCAGTTTTGTTTGGCTTTGTATCCTTTAGGCTGCATGGCCACAAAATTGTGCAGGGCTATCACAAACATGGCGTTATCATATATATCAATAGCCCATTTGGTTTTATCGTTAATGGCCACACCCCAGCCGCCATCGGCCTGCACATCGCCCCAATCAATGGTGGTAGCCCCGGTTACCAGGCCATACTTTGCCGACCAGCGGTCTTTTTGCAGGTATGTAAAAGCATCCTCCATACGCTGCAAAACCGTTTTGCCACCTATCACTTCATTCAAAATGGATTTATCGCCGGTAACATCAATATATTTTTTTACAGCCTGCACCAGGGATGATTCCTGGTCGGTCTCCACCGTATTTTTATGGGCCGCCCAGCCACGCAATAAAGGCGAGTAGCGGTATTTGTAGCCCACGTTAGCTTTGGCGCTATCTACGACACCATCAACTATGTTACCATCGTCACCCTGAATCTTAAAAAATAGTAGTATCTTTGTTTTAACCTCATCCTTAGGATGCACCTGGAGCGATCCCTTAATAAAAGTATTAAAATCGCGAATCCAAACCTCGTTGTAGGATGTGCCTGCAGAAAAGCCCGAAAGTAATTTTAAAGCCCTCGCCTGGATAGTATCTAACCGTTCATCGGCCACGATAGCTTTGGCAAGCGCCGCCTTACCTGTTGTTTGAGCGTTGGCAGATAAGCCGGTAAACGTAGAAAGCGTAATAAAAAAAGGCAAAAGTATTTTCATGCAGAGTTTATTTTATAAATGAAAGCAATTTTAGGATATAATAACGTTGTTATCTGGCACAGATAATAAATATGTACAAACATAAAAACATTAAAATTCAATCCAAATTTATTCTGCGTTTTATTTACGGAAAATATAAAGCTATCTTTAAGTTCCAGACAATTCCTGTGAAAACAGCCGGATGATTTATTTAACACATAAGGGATAAACATATTAATAAAACAGTGGCAGTTGTTAACTAATTATTTAATTTGCACTATACTGTTCATAAAACCTGGATAAATACCAACATGAAATTTTCAATAGATCATAAAAGCGGCGTTCCGCTTCATATACAGGCCGAGAACCTGCTAAGAGAACTGATAAAAGACCCTGAATACCAGGCAGGTAAGCTTTTACCCAACGAAGTAGATTTGGCAAAAAAACTGGCCATCTCCAGGACCACCTTGCGCCAGGCTATCAATAAACTGGTTTATGAGGAACTCCTGATCAGGAAGAAAAAGCTGGGAACAAAAGTGGCTCAGCCCAAAATGAGCTCAAAAGCTATGAACTGGCTGAGTTTTACCCAGGAAATGCAGGCACGCGGTATTATCATTAAAAATTACGAACTGCATGTGAGCTGGGTGTACCCCGACGATTACATAGCCAACTTTTTTGATATAAAAACCGAAAAAAAGATACTGAAACTGGAACGCTTAAGAGGAAATGCCGACGAAGCTTTTGTTTATTTTGTATCTTATTTTCACCCCAGGATTGGCCTTACCGGCGATGAGGATTTCAAGAAACCACTATACGAAATGCTTGAAAATGAGCATTCTGTAGTTGCCGACCTGTCAAAAGAAGAAATTAGCGCCAAGGCGGCCGATAAATTTATTGCCGGAAAACTGGAGATAGATATTGGCAGCCCCGTACTTTTCAGAAAGCGTTTTGTATTTGACCAGGGCGACCGGCCAATGGAGTATAACCTGGGTTACTACAAAGCCGAAAGTTTTGAGTATACAGTAGAAAGCCGAAGGACAAGTTAAGCCGAAACTAAATATTGATTACTTGTTTGGAATTTAAATGAAATCTAATATGTTTGCACATTATAACATATAACGATTATATGAACAGAGGTCCCGTTTTAAAAAATGACGTCAAACCAGATATTCAAGAACTGAGGTCGACCAGCCAGTTCCTCATTCCGGCTGAAAAGCAATCGGCACAAAAATCTGAATACGATATCTACCCCACATTTAAAATTGACGGACCTATTTTTAGCGGATTTGGAAAGCTGGCAGGCTGGATAATAGCGCAGCAACAAAACGTCATTATTGATGGATACTCTGGCGTGTACTGGGATATTTTTGTACAACACCTTAATGCCGAGCTTGTTGATAAAGGAGCAAACGTAAACTGGATAAACATTAATGAGGCCCTTAAGCCTGAATTGGTTATCCATGCCACAATAGCACCATTTATGGGTGGCAACGACCCTTTGTTTGGGAAGATTTACGAAGGCACCCTGGCAGATTTTTTTGACAGCGATGTGTTGAGCGAATTAAAGCCGGTATGCAACTGCCTGAATATTATATATGGCTGCGGCGCGGCACTCAGTGGCTGGCAGGCGTCGCTTATTTACCTTGATGTTCCCAAAAACGAAATCCAGTTCAGGTCGAGGGCAAACAAGATCTGCAACCTTGGCGATCATCAGCCTGCAGACCCTAAATTACAGTACAAACGGTTCTATTTTGTTGACTGGCCGATACTTAATAAACATAAAAAGCAACTATTGCCTGCTGTTGATATTATTGTTGACGAGCAAAGGATTGATGATATCAGTTGGGCGACCGGCGACACCCTGAGGAACGCATTAAAACAGCTGTCTGGCCATATGTTCAGGGCGCGGCCATGGTTTGAGCCAGGCGTATGGGGTGGCCGCTGGATAAAAGATAACATTAATGGATTAAACGACGACGTGGTAAACTATGCCTGGTCGTTTGAGCTGATAGCACCCGAAAATGGCATAATACTTCAATATGATGACCTTATGCTGGAAGTATCATTAGATACCCTTTTTTTATACAACAACAAGGCTATTTTAGGTAAAGCGGCTGCCAGGTTTGGTGATGCCTTCCCCATCAGGTTTGATTTCCTGGATACTTTTGATGGCGGCAACCTTTCATTGCAATGCCATCCTACGGTAGCTTATACCAAAGCCAATTTTGGCGAAGATTTTACGCAGGACGAAACCTATTACATCCTTGATGCCGAACCTGGTGCCGAGGTATACCTGGGTTTCCAGGATAATATCGACAGAGAGGAATTTAAAACAGTACTGGAAGATAGTTTTCAAAACAACCAACCCGTTGAAATAAAGGGCTTTGTACAAACTTTCCCGGCAAAAAAACACGACCTGTTTTTGATTCCGAACGGTACAGTACATTGCTCGGGCAAAAACAATATGGTGCTTGAAATAAGTGCAACGCCGTATATTTTTACCTTTAAAATGTACGATTGGCTTCGCCCGGACCTGAATGGAAACCCGCGCACACTGAATATCGACAGGGCATTTGAAAATCTAAACTTCGACAGGAAAGGCGATGTGGTTACCGACACCTTAATATCAAAACAAAGCGTAGTAAAACATGGTAAAGATTGGCTGGTAATTAACCTTACCACGCATCCAGAGCATTTTTACGCTATTGAGCGTTTTGAATTTGACACAGTTGTTGAAGAAAGTACCAACAACCAATGCCATGTATTAAGCCTGGTAGAAGGCGAAAGCATAAAAGTTACCACCAATGGATTAACGCAAGTTATCCATTATGCCGAAACTTTTATTGTACCGGCCAATGCGCTAAGCTACACCATGACCAATACCGGCAACGGCAGGGCAAAAGTGGTGAAAGCCTTTGTTAAGGACGAATGCTGTTAGTTAACAACCTAAAATAAAAATAAACCATTACCTAAATTACCAATTCATGAACCAGCAAAATTCAAAGTCTGTACAAAGCAGGTCTACCCTATTTTTGGTGGCCATTACTTTGGTAGCAACATTGGGCGGTTTACTTTTCGGTTTCGATATGGCCGTAATTTCGGGCGTGCTGCCTTTTGTAAAAAGCCAGTTCTCGTTATCGTCTGCTACCGAAGGTTGGTTTGTATCATCGGCATTAGTTGGCTGTATTATCGGCGTATCCTTTTCGGGCGATTTAAGTGACCGGATAGGTCGTAAAAAGATGTTGATGTTAGCGGCTGTATTGTTCCTGCTTTCGGCTATTGGTTCGGCGTTATCATCGGGCTTTACCTTACTTATACTGGCACGCATGCTTGGTGGTATGGGCGTTGGGGTGGCATCAATTGTAGCACCTTTGTATATCTCAGAAATTGCCCCCGCAAACGTAAGGGGCCGCCTGGTTACCTTTTACCAGCTGGCTATTACCGCGGGGATACTGGTGGCCTATTTAACCAACGCGGGCTTACTAAGTTTTTCGTTAAACTATAAAGGCAGCGGATTGGGCGATATTTTAAACCTGGTACTGGTTAAGGAAGTTTGGCGCGGCATGTTGGGTTTAGGTACAGTACCAGCCCTGCTATTTTTTACGGGTTTATGCTTTGTACCCGAAAGCCCGCGCTGGCTTATCCAACAAGGTAAAAATGATGAAGGCATAGCTATTTTGGCAAAAATCACCAATATGGCTTCGGCTCAAAAAGATGCCATACTCATTCAAAACACCAAAAGCCAGGAGAAAGGATCATATAAAGAAGTGTTTTCGCCGGCCATGCGCAAGCCCCTGCTTATCGGCTTATTGCTACCCTTGTTTTCCCAATTTAGCGGTATTAACGCGGTGATATATTACGGGCCGCGTATTTTAAGTGATGCGGGCATCAACATTACCAATGCCTTACTTGGGCAAATCATTTTCGGCATAGCCAATTTCCTGTTTACCATTATAGCCATCTGGAAGGTAGATAAAATGGGGCGCAGGCCATTATACATTGTAGGCTCGTTGGGTGCTACGGTGTGCCTTGCTTTTACCGGCATTTGTTTTTACACCGGTACAACCAATAGCATTGCTTTGGTTATCAGCATTATATTATTCCTGGCCTGTTTCGCATTCTCTATCGGGCCGCTTAAATTTGTTATCGCTTCAGAAATTTTCCCTACCAAAATACGCGGCAGGGCTTTGGCTTTAAGTATAATGGTCATGTGGATTGCCGATACTATTGTGGGCCAGCTTACCCCCATGTTTTTAGGATCGGTTGGGCCGGCAGCTACCTTTTGGTTTTTCTCGGCTTGCTGCCTGCTATCATTCTGGGTAGTATATAAAATGGTGCCTGAAACTAAAGGTAAATCGCTTGAAGAGGTGCAGGAGATTTGGGCAGGGCATTGAGCCTGTCCAAACAGCCTCACCCTGCCCTCTCCAAAGGAGAGGGTTCTTGATTTGCATGTTTTTTAGGTCCTCTCGTTTGGAGAGGATTTAGGTAAGACTGCTTCTTTGGAGAGGGTTTTTGATTTGCATGTTTTTTAAATCCTCTCCTTTGGAGAGGATTTAGGTGAGGCTCTTAACGATATATAAAAAAGCAATATGATAAGGATACGCAAAATCGTTGCATTGTTCCTGGCAATTTCATGCGCCTATTTAAGCGGCGGCGCGCAAACAAAGCAGCCGGTTGATTACGTTGACCCGTTCATCGGCACATCAAATTCCCGGTGGATGCTGTTCCCGGGCGCTACAATGCCCAACGGGATGGTTAAGCTTAGCCCCGATAACCAAAGAGGGGTTTGGCAGGGTGGCTATGAGTATGCCGTAGGGAGTATCCACGGCTTTAGTTTTTTACATGGCTGGACAATGGCGGGTTTGTTGACTATGCCTGCCAACGGCGATCTGTCGACATCACCGGGCGCGGCCGATGAGCCGTTTAAAGGGGCGGGGGCGGGTTACCACTCCAGGTTCAGGCACGAGGATGAAAAGGCCTCGCCAGGGTATTATTCTGTTTTCCTGATGGATCCGCAGGTTAAGGTGGAACTGACTGCAACCGAACGGACCGGTGTGCAGCGCTATACTTTTGCCAAAGACAGCTCGAACCGGATCATGATCCAGCTTAACATCCCGGCGGAGTATGGTTATGACCTGAAAGATGCCGTTATTACCAAAGTATCCAACTCCGAGATACAGGGTTATGCCAAAACCGCATCGGCCAACTTTAATGACTATACCTTGTATTTTGTGATGCAGTTTAGCAAACCCTTTCATGATTTTGAGGGATATGGAAACCAGTCGGCAGTTAAAAGCAATAAAGAGATCAAAGGATCGGGCGAGCTGGGCGCATACGTTACCTACCCAACCTCGAAAAACGAACAGGTAATACTCAGAACCGGCATTTCATTTGTTAACATGGACCAGGCCCGGCTCAATCTTAAAACAGAATTAAAAGGTTTCGACTGGAATTTTGATGCCCTGGTAAAGCATAACCGAACAATTTGGAACAATACCCTAAAAAGCATTGCAGTAACAGGCGGCAGCGAAACCGATAAGAAGAAATTTTACACCAATTTTTACCGCTGTTTCACGGCCAAGATGATCATGAGCGATGCCAACGGAAAATATACCGATGCCTGCGAAAACGTACAGCAATTACCAGCCGGCCGCACCGCAATGATAGGTGGCGATGCTTACTGGAATACCTTTTGGAATTTAAACCTGCTGTGGACCCTAACATCGCCCGATATGGTGCAGCAACTGGTAGATACGCAGCTGGAAATGTATGAAAAAACAGGCTGGCTGTCCAAAGGTCCCGCGGGAGTTGAGTACTCGGGCATTATGGAAGGCTCGCATGAAATGGCATTAATCACCAGCGCTTATTTAAAAGGCATATTAACCAAAGATGCCGAGATAGCTTACCGCGCCATGAAAAAGACTATGGAGGTTGAACCCGGCCCAACCTGCGGAGGCAATCCGGGCAATCCACAGATAACTGATTATGCCAAATTTGGCTTTGTACCTGTTGAAAAAGGTGCCACTTCAAAAGCATTAGATTATGCCTACGACGATTGGTGCGTAGCCCAGATGGCCAAATTGCTGCATAAAGATGATGACTATAACTTCTTTTTAAAGCGATCTGCAAGCTGGAAAAACGTTTTTAACCCGGCAAGCCACTACGTTACGCCAAGGAAAGCAGATGGCTCATTTATCCCTGATTTTGACCTTTTTTCGGTGAGCCATTTTGTGGAGGGCAACTCCTGGCAATATTCGTTATATGTACCGCATGATGTTCCGGGTTTGATCAGTTATATCCATAAGGATGAATTTTTAAAGCGGCTAACCATCGGCTTTCAAAAATCAGAGGTACACAAATTTGCAGCACACGCACTTGACCGTACCATGGGGCAATCGGCCGAATATTATATTAACCAGGGCAACGAGGTAAATATGCAGGCTGCTTTCCTCTTTAATTATGCAGGCAAGCCATCTCTTACCCAATATTATACCAGGAAGATCCTGAACACTTTTTATGATGCCTCGCCCTATGTTGGCTGGAATGGCGATGAAGACGAAGGCCAGATGGGTGCCTGGTTTGTACTAAGCTCGATGGGTTTATTTGAAATGAACGGCGGTACATCGCCCGATTTAAGGATTGATATTACCAGCCCACTTTTTAGCAATATTAAAATCAATTTGAATCCATCCTATTTCAAGGGAAAAACCTTCGAGATTAAGGCATATAATAATTCGGCCAAAAACATCTACATCCGCACGGCAAAGTTAAACGGCAAAGTTTTAAAGGATAATCATATCAGCTTTAAAGATATTGTAAACGGCGGCAAGCTGGAGTTGTATATGAGCGCCACGGCTAATTAATTTCAGATGCCAAATATCTAACGGAGTAAGCCATTTTTGCATTTTTGTAGAGACGCATAATTGCGTCTCCCGCGTTTAGGTCCAATTTGCAAGGGCTGAGGCTATGTCGCCTATGTGCAAATCAAGCTTGCATTTATAATCGGCCTTTTTATTTTGAATGCCGTACGGTCGACGCAAAATATTGCGTTTCTACATCATAAAGAAATCAAAGAAATTCAGGATTTGCATGGCTTGATTTGCATGTGGGAGACGCAAAGTATTGCGTCTCTACAAAAAAACACCGATTGTTTCCTATAAATCATGGCGTTGCCTGCGGCCCGGGTTATCCGCTCATACAGCACAGGCATTAGGCTCATGGCCTGTATCCGCTACTCCCCCTAACGCAAATCGTGTTTGGCTTAATTAAAGTCCTCCTATTGATGGGTGACAGATATTCCGCTGACAAAAAAAACTTGCAAGTGTTTGAAACTTGCAAGTTTAGTCCCAGGCAAATTACTGGAGCTACAATTACCTACTGAGCAGCCGGCAAATCCTTAATACCCCAGCTCTTATTAGGCTCAGGCCCCATTTCCAGCTTTAGCTCCCCTCCTTTTAACAATTCAGAAGCGGGAAACCAAAAGGATTGCAGTTCTTTACCGTTAAGCGTAGCGCTTTGTACATATTTATTATCTCTTGATACGTTTTTAGCCTCGATGGTAAAGCTTTGCCCCCTGCCGTACGCGCCGTTAAGGTGAATAGTTACTTTAGGGAAAATAGGGCTTCCTATTTCGTATATCGGGTGTGCACTGGCGCCGCCATCTGTTTGGAAAAGCCCTAATGCATTCATGATAAACCACGAACTCATTTGTCCCTGGTCTTCATCGCCCAGGTAGGCATTGGCCACACCAAAGCCATAAAAACGGTCGACCACCGAGCGGCTCCATTTTTGGGTAAGCCAGGGGTGTTTGCCCCAGTTAAACAGGAACGCAAACTGCATGCTTTGCTGGTTACCCTGTATCACCGGGTAGTCCCAATACTGATCGCCGGGGGCATTAAACCTCAGCTTGTAGCTTTCTTTAAAGCCCCAGCTCAAGCGGTCAATAAACTTATCCTGGCCTATCTTCTGTATAAGGCCAGGTACATCCTGGGGTACAAAAAACGTGAGCTGCCAGGCATTTCCTTCTACATAATGTTCATTAGCGCCTGACCGGAAAGGATCAAAATTTGGATACCAGGTACCATCTGAATTTTTCATCCGCGAATACCCAATAGTTGTATCCATCGCATTTTTCCAATAGCCCGACCTGGTTTTAAAGGTGTCGTAAATATCATTCCGGCCTAATGATTTTGCCAGCTGCGAAACTGTCCAATCGTCATAAGCATACTCCATTGTGTTTGAAAACCGGCCTTTATCATACGGCACATATTTGTATTTTAAATAGGCCTCCAGATCTTCATTCCCCGCAAAACCGGCTTTTCCTACTTTCTGTGCAGGCGTAGTCTGCATTTTTACCACAGCTTCAAGCACCTTTTTTGAATCATAATCGCGGATGCCCATCTGGTATGCGCCCACCATCAGCGGTATTTCATGTTCGGCCACCATCACCGGAACATAATTCATCCCGGCGGGGCCTTTTGCAAGCCAGCCATCAGCATCGTACATGGCCAGCTGGGATTTTACCCAATTTGACGACCATTCGGGCGTTGCCAGGTTCCAAAACTGGTTAAGGTTCCAAAAGGTATTCCAAAACGCATCGCAACCCATCGCCGGCGATTTGGGGTCTTTTAATTGCTGCAGTTTTTTTGAGGCATCAATCCATTGCCCGTTTACATCGCTCCAGGTATTGCGGCTGGCCAGGGCACGGAACATGTTGCTATAAAACCGCATTTTCTCGCGGCTATCGTTGGTGCTTATCTCCAGGCGTCCCAATAGCTTATTCCAGGTTTCCTTTTGTCCATCACGTACCTTTTCAAAACTCCAGTTATATGGTTTGGTAATTTCTTCTGATAAATTCTGCGCTGCATTATCAAGGCTTACCAGTGATATGCCACTACGGGTTTGTACAACCTGGTTTTCGCGGGTATCAAACTCCACATAAGCGCCTGCATTTTTAGGGTCAATAGCCCCAACAATATCACCATCCCCTACTTTATTATTTACCCAGGTGCCAAATTTGCGTATAGGGCGATCAAACTCAATCACAAAATAAACAGTATAGTTTTGATCGACCCCGCCCGACCATGCATCCCTTGTAAATTGTTTGCTTGATCCTTCTATCCGCGTATCGCTAACCTTTTTTAACGTAACATCCTTCAGGTTATAACCATATTCCGCAGGGATTTTCAAGTCTATCATTACCCTTGCATTTTCGGTTTTAGGATAGGTATAACGCTCAAAACCACAACGCGTTGTTGCCGTAAGCTCCGCTTTAATATGGTAATCGGTCAGCATTACTTTATAATATCCTAAAGGCGCCTCCTCGCTCGATTTATCAATCTGCGAGCGGTAGCCGCCTTCGCGTTTGCGCTCGTCACCAATGCGGGTTTGCAGCGGGCCGCTGGTTGGCATCATACCCAGGCCGGCCATCGTCCATTCATGAATGTGGCTAAATGTACCTATACTTTCAAAAGTGGGATCGTACCCACCCATCCAGCCCCCGTTTTGGTTATCGGGGCTTAGCTTAACCATCCCAAAAGGCATCCACGGCCCTGGCGCAATCATCCACCTGGAGTGTGCCGATCCCAGGCGTGTATCCACATAATCTGCAGGCGTTTGTAGTTTGTTAGGCAGCCGCAGCACTATCCCTTTTTCAAGCAAAGTGTCGTTGCAAAAAACCTCGTAGCTGCTTTTTTTTGCGGTTGAAACAGCAGGCATAAGCGCCTCAAACACATACCTTGCCGAATCGAGTTTATCAGCAAAAATTATCTTGCCATCCAGCTTAACCTGCAACTTAGGCTTGCCATTCAGATGTTGTGCGTCAACAAGTAGCGGCTGATATCTTTTTTTGTCTTGTTCAATTTCGTATGCCGCAGGTTTAACGCTGCGCAAAAAGATATTTTTGGGGGCGGTTAGCTGCAATTCCTTTGGTCCATCCAGTTTAACCTGGTCAAATACCAACCATGAGCCATCTATGGAGGTAATTTGTATTTCGTTGCCGCCCTTGTGCAACAGGCCGTTTTTTATGGGGATGGTTAGCGCATAAGGATTGGCCTCACTAAGGTCACCTTCAACAACCTTATTGTCTTTACCTTTTGGAAGCCGGGTTTCAAACGATTTACCGTTGATAACCACCTTTACCAATGGCGGCGCGGCCGCATTATAGCCAACCATGTTTATGGTAAAACTATAAACCCCATTAACCGGCAAAATTTTCACACCAAACAAAATATTCAGCACCTGCGAATGGATGCCCGAAGTGCCGCCCGTGCCGCCCCAGCCATCATTTGGGCCAGGTAATACATATGGCCAGTCAGTTTCGGGTTTAGATAGACCAACCAGGAAAGAACGGTCTTCCCATCCAAAATCATGGTCTAAAAAATGCTGGTATGCTGCAGGAGCCAAGGCCGTCCCCGAGCTGCTGCGGTCGGCTTTGCCTATTTGCCAGATTGAGCCATGTTGAGCAAAACTCCGGCTTAGTGTAAAGCACAAGGCGGCCATTAAAAGCAAACTTTTCCTATTAACTGTTATAACCATATATTCAAAATTGATTTATACATAAATTATTGCTGGCACATTCATAATTGCAAAATGAATTACAATTAATAATGTATGTACATAAATACATAAAATATTTCAATGTGCAAATTTTTATACAATACGACCAATAAATTTATAGCCAAAGCACCTATTGACGAATGCTGAAAATATGGAAACCAGGCAATAAATGTGTCCAATAGTTAATTTGGTTAATATAAAGTGGGCCGAACGCAATGAGTTAAATTTTATTGCTATTGATGTATTATTTATTTTTTTTTATTTTAAATAAACTACATTTGAATAGGGTGGCTCTTTGCAGAACACCTGCCTTTACACGAAACCTGTTAAAAACACTTAATGAGAAGATTATTATTTACCCTGGTGGGAGTATCTGCCCTTTCCGTATGTTTTTCTCAAAATTTATTTACAAAAAAAACAATGAAATACTCATTGAAAGATGGTCTTTCATTTGGTATAATCAACGGGATAACACAGGATAACAAAGGCTTTATCTGGTTTGCAACCGGAGATGGCTTAAACCGGTTTGACGGCACAAACTTCAAGGTGTTTAAATTTGAACCTAATAACCCTTATAGCCTGCCAAGTAATTATGTTCAAAGTATATTTAAAGATACCCAGGGCGATATTTGGATATCATCAAGGAGGGGGATTTACAATTTTGATACCAGCAAAGAGCGTTTTATAAAATTTACCCCGCCTGGTTTTCCCTCAAACTATTTAAACAATGTAAACAGCATTTTCGAAAATAAAAATAGTCAGTTATGGTTCTCTTGTGGTGCATCGGGGTTCTCCTCCTACAATATAAAATCCCATCAGTTTAAAAATTATACAAAAAAACAGCTGCCCGGTTTATTAGGCGATTTATCAGTTACTAATGTTATTGAAGATACTTACGGGCTATTATGGGTGGGAACAAGAGATGGCGGGCTTAATGTTTTTAATACCGGTAATGGAGTGGTTTCAAAAAACCTAAACAGTCAGTTTCCACTTAAACTTATTCCGCAAGGCCTCATTACCTGTATCTATGAAGATCATAATCATAACATATGGATAGCAACCAGTAAAGGCTTGGTACTTTACAACAGAAAAGAAAACACCTTCCACCTTTTTTTAGGTTCAACCTATAAATTACGAAGCAACTATTTTTTTTCGCTTTTGGAGGATGAACATAAAAATCTGCTTGTTGGTCTGTTGGATGGAGGCCTGTATACTATAAATCTCGACAAGGCGGCAAAGTCATCCTATAAAGATATAACCATTGATCCGGTAAGGTCGGAAGACAATTATAGCATTACCGCCCGTACCATCGAAACCTTATTCCAGGATCGGGATAAAAATATCTGGGTTGGCACTTATGGCGATGGCATTTATTTATTGAGCAATGTTCCGGAAAAATTTCAAAAATTCCAGAGTGAGCTGAAAGATAATTACGGCAGTAGCTTTTTAAGATATTATGGAATGTGTATGGATGATGAGGGGTACCTGTGGATGGGTACCGATGGCGACGGGATATACAAGAAAAAACTGAGTGGCGAGGTTGTAAAATATTACAGGGCCGACGGACAAAAAGGCTCCTTAACCAGTAATAATATACTCTGCGCATATAAAGATCACTCCAACACATTGTGGTTTGGGTCGTACTCGCACGGATTATTCAGATACAATAAAACAACTGATTCCTTTACTAATTTTTTCCATAAAGCAAACGATCCCGCAAGTATTTGTTTAAACGATATCAGGTCGATCATTGATGATTCAAAAAACAATTTATGGGTTGGCACCAACGGAGGAGGTTTGAGTTTATTACCGGCTGGCAGTGATAAGTTTATTAACTACAACCCACAAAATAGTGGCATTGGATCAGATTATATACGGGCACTTGCTGAAGATGGCAATGGCAACCTTTTTATAGGGACATCGGCATCCGGCCTTAAATATTATATAAAAAATCAAAATAAGTTTGTTAACTATTTTAGCGACAACGAAGCAGAAAAATTTTTGCCCAGCCATTTTATTTATGCTTTGTATTTAGATGAAAACAAAAATCTTTATATAGGTACCGAAGGAGATGGGCTTGTTGTATATGATATAAAAAACAAAAAATTTAAAAGATATACCGAAAAAAGTGGATTAGCCGATAATACAGTAAATGCAATACAAAAAGATGAGGCCGGCGGCATTTGGATAAGTACCAACAGAGGATTATCGCGAATTGACCTGCAAACAGACAAGATTATTAATTACGATAGCTCTGAAGGGTTGCAAGCCGGGCAGTTTAATCCGGGCTCGTCAATGTACAGCAGTACTAAAAAGTTTATGGTATTTGGCGGTACCGAGGGTTACAATGTATTTTATCCTACAGAGGTTAGGCAAAACTCATTTAAGCCTAAAGTGTTGATTACAGGGCTGCAGCTATTTGGTAAAGAGGTTGAAGTGGGTGAAAAAGATAGTATATTAAACACAGGTATTAACGAATCGACCCAAATTACCCTAAACCCCGACCAGCCGGTTTTCTCGATACAATACGTGGCATTAAACTATGCCTATGCCGAAAAAAGTGAATTTGCCTATCAACTGGCTGGATTAGAAAAAAACTGGAATTATGTAAAAAATCAAAAGTCAGTTACCTATCGCTATCTGCCGGCTGGCGACTATGTATTTAAAGTTAAAGCGGCCAACCAGGACGGTATCTGGTTTGAAAACTATGCAACATTTAAAATAAAAATTCTGCCTCCATGGTATCAAACATGGTGGGCGTATTTAAGCTATTTAATAATAATAGCCACACTTATTTATTACTATTTAAGCTACCGAAGCAACGCGGCCCGGTTAAAGTACGAAGTAAAAATAGCGCAGATATCTGCCGAAAAAGAAAAGGAACTAAACGAACGGAAATTATCTTTTTTTACCAATATTTCGCATGAGTTCAGGACACCGCTCACCTTAATTATAAACCCTGTTAAAGAATTATTATTTAACCCGGGGGCACGAGAAAACGAAACTGCCAACTTAAGTATAGTTTTCCGCAATGCACGCAGACTATTAAGTTTGGTTGACCAGCTATTGCTATTCAGAAAAGCAGAGAGTGAAACCGACAGTCTTAAAATTGTAAGGCTGAATATTGTAAACTTATGCAAAGAGGTTTTTTTATGTTTTAGCCACCAGGCCAAAAGCAAAAACATATTGTTTGATTTTGTTTCGGAAACGGATACGATAGATGTTTTTGCCGATAGGGAAAAGATAGAGATAGTTTTATTCAATTTAATATCAAATGCCTTAAAATTTACCCCGGATCATGGTATGGTAAATTGCTTTATTTCTCAAACGGAAACTTTTGTAAACATAGAAATTAAAGATACTGGGTGTGGAATAGCCGGGAACATAGGCGAACAATTGTTTGATAAATTTTACCAGGTACAAAATGAGTCGTCATTTAACGGTGGCTTTGGTATTGGCCTTTACCTGGTAAAAAAGTTTATTGAAAGCCATAAAGGAAACATTAGTTATACCAGTTTAAACGGAGCGGGCACCATATTTAAGGTTTGCCTGTTAAAAGGCAAAGAGCATTTAAGCCCAAATCTTATTTTTGAAGATGTTATAGAAACCTCCGTTTTTTTGGATGAACTTATTGAAAGTTATGAGGAAGTGCCAGGGCTGAGTAAGGATCCAGGTACTGTTAAAAACAGGAAAAACGATCCGTTTGATTTCGAATCAAAATCGATGCTGATTGTGGATGATAATGAACAAATGAGGCAGTACTTAAGACAGATTTTCTCGCCAAAGTTCGAAATTTTTGAAGCCGCGAATGGTGCCGACGGCTTAGATAAGGTGCACCAGTTTTTACCGGATATTATTATTAGTGATGTGATGATGCAAGGATTAAGCGGCATTGAGTTATGCAGCAAGGTTAAAGAAGATGCTACCCTAAGCCATATTCCGGTTTTGTTACTAACTGCAAGTTCATCGCCCGAAATTAAACTTAAGGGAATTGAAGGTGGCGCCGACGATTACATTAGCAAGCCATTTGAGCGCGAATTACTTTTAGCGCGCGTTGAAGGTATTCTTAAAAGCAAAAATAGCCTTCAAAAGTATTTTTATAATGAAATCACCTTAAAATCAAATGACCTTAAGGTGCCGCCTGATTATAAGGAGTTTTTGGCAACATGTATAAAAGTTGTAGAAGACAACTTAAGCGACGGTGATTTTTGCATAAAAACCCTTGCCGATGAGGTAGGAATGAGCCATTCCAACCTTTATAAAAGAATCAGGGCTATTTCGGGGCAATCCGCCAATGGGTTTATACGATTTATACGCCTGCGAAAAGCTGCCGAGTTGTTCCTTAGTACGGATTGTACCGTTTCTGAAGCTGCCTACAAGGTTGGTATTAATGACCCTAAGTACTTTCGCGAACAGTTTAGCAAATTATTTGGGCTCAACCCTTCTGACTACATAAAAAAATTCCGGGTTCCGTTTCATGCCAATATCACCAGGAATATAGTAAAGGTTAAAATTAACAAAAATTAATTTCTTAAAAAGTAGCAAAAATTTAAATATTAAGCACTTTTTTACCAATTACCCCCTCAAGTTGAATGAATTTACCTCTCTTAGCCGGTGTTTATTTTACCCATCTTAGTACTGCCAACTATAAATGTACCAACCACATTTAATTTTATTGAAACAAGTGTCTATCAAGTAGTATCAGGTTGATAAACGCAGGTTTACCGACCATATTATTTTAGGAATAAAAATGTTACAAAGGTTTGCCCAGCTATATAGCTTATATATAAGATAACAAGCCGATAGTATAATTTATTTATTACATCAATGAGTAAAGCTATCCTTATTTACCTATAGTAAACCGTTACCAAACAGAACCAATTTTTAATTTAATATAAACCTAAATAATCTCTATGGAAGACAAATAACCTCATCACCCACAACACGGGAGATAGATTATGGAATTAATTTACCCCCCCTATCCTATTACCCCGCTTTTATAGCGTGCATTAAATGTTAATTAACTTAAATAAGCTAATATGGAATACAATTTACATAAGACTGTAAACTTGTTAAGGGTCTTTAAAATTGCGCTGAGTCAAATATTGATAGCATTAGTATTTGTTGGTTTGTCATACGCCGGCGTAGCAAAAATCGAAAAAACAAAATTTACAAAAACAAACGGAGAGGGGATCAAAGAAAACGCCCCGATTAAAGTTACAGGGAAGGTTACCGACCAAGCCACCGGTGAAACGCTGGTTGGCGTATCAATATTGATTAAAGGTACAAACGTAGGGGCTGTAACCGATGTAAACGGTAAGTTTACGGTTACAGCTGCCGAAAATGCGGTATTAGTAGTATCATATATTGGCTATACCACCCAAGAGGTACCTGTAGACGGTAAACCTTTGCTTAACATCAAACTACAATCCTCATCCAAAGGTTTGAACGAAGTTGTTGTAGTTGGTTACGGCGTACAAAAGAAGGTAACCGTTACCGGTTCTGTAACGTCTGTTAAAGGGGATGAATTGGTAAAATCGCCAGCCGTTAACCTTTCCAACTCCATAGCCGGGCGTATGCCGGGTGTTATTGCTGTGAATGCAAGCGGCGAACCTGGTAACGACGGCTCAACCATTCGTATCCGCGGTTCTAATACGCTGGGTAATAACGATGCATTAATTGTTTTAGACGGGGTACCATCACCTGCAGGGCAAACCAGCATTGACAGGTTAAATCCTGCAGATATTGAAAGTATCTCGGTATTAAAAGATGCATCTGCAGCTATTTACGGCGCCAGGGCGGCAAATGGTGTTATTCTGATTACCACCAAGCGTGGTAAATTGGGTAAACCCGACCTTTCATACACTTATAATAAAGGATGGGGCCAGCCAACTACTATCCCCAAAATGGCAAATTCAACTGAATATGCTACCATGGTAAATGAAATAGACCTATATGGTTTGCCTTCAAACTATTGGAGTGATGCTGCAGCAGCATTTAAAACAACGGGGAAATTTACCCGGCCGGATAATGGTGCTACAACAACGGCCACTTTTCAACCGGCTGATTTTACGAAATTTGCAGATGGATCTGATCCCTGGGGACACCCTAACACCGACTGGTTTAAAGCAACATTAAAAGACTGGTCGCCTCAAACACGTCAAACCATTCAGTTATCAGGCGGGTCCGAAAACATCAAATACCTTACCTCGATAGGCTACCAAAACCAGGAGGGCTACTACAAAAACTCGGCTTCAGGTTATAAGCAATATGATTTTCGTGTAAATGTTGATGCCAAGGTTAATAAGTATGTGAGTACTTTTATTGGCGTATCTGGCCGCCAGGAAAACCGTTTATCTCCAAACGGAAGCAATACCAATTTCTTTTCAACCGGAACCGGCGCCAATGATATATTCAGGATGATAATGCGCGGTTACCCATACAGACCTGCCTATTGGCCAAATGGATTGCCCGGACCAGATATTGAAAATGGACAGCAGCCTGTATTAATAACTACAAACCAAACCGGTTATGGTAAGGATGTAAGATATTATGTACAAACCAATGGTAAAATTGAGATATCAATTCCCGGAGTAGAAGGGTTAAAAATTACCGGTAATGTTGCCTTAAATAAATATATGAAACAAACCAAAGACTGGCAAATGCCGTGGTATGTGTACAGTTGGGACAATGTTACCAAAGATGCAAGCGGCACGCCGGTACTTACCAAAGTAGCCCGCGGGCCAGCCCAGGCAACCCTTAACCAGGGATCTGATGATCAGCTAAGCAGTTTACTTGAGGGAATTGTGAGTTATACTCACAGCTTTGGCAACCATAACATTGTATTGCTGGCCGGTGTAACCAAAGAAAAATCAAACGACAGCCAATTTGGTGCATCACGTAAATATTTCAACTCGGTTGCTATCGATCAGTTAAACTGGGGTGGCGGCTCCGAGAAAGACAATTTTGGCAGCGCCTGGCAAAAGGCACGTTTAAATTATTTTGGCAGGGTTGGATATAATTATAAAGAAAAATACCTGGCCGAGTTTTTATGGCGGGTAGATGGTTCTTATATGTTTCCGGAAAGTCATCGTTTCGGCTTTTTCCCTGGTATATCGGCTGGTTGGAGAATCTCCGAAGAAGATTTCTTTAAAAACAACGTAAAATTTATTCAAAATTTGAAACTGCGCGGATCATGGGGCCAAATGGGTAACGACTATGTTGTTAAACCTGGCACCAACATATTAGCAGAATATGCTTACCTGGCGTTAAACAATGTTGGTTCATATATAATTAATGGTGCGCCGGCTCAAGCATTATCCGAAAACGGGGTGCCGAACCCCAATTTTACCTGGGAAGTGGCCAACAATAGCGATGTAGCGTTAGAAGGAACTACCCTAAACGGGAAACTGGATTTTACCCTGGAAGCATTTTTAAACAAACGTACCCAGATATTATGGCCCTCTACAGCCTCGGTACCTTCAACAGCAATACCATATGCGTTGCTACCGCCGGTAAATTATGGAAAAGTGACCAATAAAGGATGGGAGTTTCAATTCAATTACCATGACAAGATTGGTGAGGTTAGGTATAACGTGGGTGTAAACGGAGGATATTCAAAAAACAGAATTGACCAATGGGACGAGGCCCCCGGAGCACCAGCCTGGCAAAAATCAACCGGGCATCCTATCAATTCCCAGCTTTATTACATATATAAGGGGATATTTTCTACCCAAGCCCAAATTAACGCCAATACAGTTAAGTATGATGGTGTTGGAGCCAGTGTTCTTCGCCCCGGCGACATGATATATGAAGATGTAAACAATGATGGTAAAATTAACGGGGACGACCAGGTGAGGAACGATAAAACAAATCAGCCCACTTTTCAGGGAGGTTTCAATTTTGGGGTTCAGTATAAAAATTTCGATCTTACTGTTTTATTCCAGGGTGCAACAGGTGGACAACTTTTTTTGCAAACCGAATCTGGTACTATTGGTAATTTCCTTCAATACAGCTATGATCACCGTTGGACAGTTGATAACCCAAGTACAAAAGACCCGCGTACAGTTGACAGAAATAACCAATATTTTTCTGGCGGGAATACTTATTGGTTGCTTAATACAAATTATATCAGGCTTAAAAATGCCGAATTGGGTTACACTGTCCCGGTAGCCTTAACTTCAAAAATTGGTATAAGCAATTTGCGCATATATGTTAATGGTCTTAACCTGCTTACATTCTCTAAAGAGAAAATTTACGATCCTGAATCAAGCAATTCAAATGGTCAGTATTATCCGCAGGCAAGAGTCATGAATATGGGCGTAAGTGTAAAATTTTAATTTGAACGATATGAAAACATTTATAAGAAATATTTCACCAATCGCGATACTGTTAGTAGTGCTGCTTGCTTCGTGTAAGAAGGAGTTTTTAAGTACCACGCCATCGAATCAGGCGCCGTCAGATCTCACATGGTCAGATCCAAACCTTTCTGAGGCCTTTGTGACCGAGCTTTATAACGGCTTGCACGATGCCGAGCTTAACCAGGAAAGCATGGACTGTATCACCGACAATGCACTCTATAATTTTGGTAAGCAGGATATTATGGAGGCCAATATAAGTCCTTCGCATTTAGGATGGGTAAATAATACCTACGAGTGGAATGAAATGTATGCCCGGATAAGATCGGCTAACCTTGCTTTAGAGCAGCTGACTGTATCTAAACTGGATAAGGCATTAGTTACCAGGCTTATGGGCGAAGCCCATTTTATGCGCGCTTATTTTTACAACCAACTGCTACGTTATTATGGCGGTGTGCCAATTGTAAAGACTACCTATACGCTTACTTCTCCTGACTATACTGTCGCCAGGAACACTTATGCCGAATGTGTTGATTTTATAGTGAGCGAGCTGGATGCGGCCAACACAGCGTTAACCGGCCTTAGCCAGGCAAAAGGGCGTGCTACCGCAGATGCAGCCGTGGCTTTAAAAATTAGGGTGCTGCTATACGCAGGCAGCAAGCTGCATACTCCTACTGGAGTGGCATCATTAAAAAGCTTAGGTTCTTTTAAAAATCCCGAGCTTTTGGGTTACACAACCGATACTCGTGCTGCTAACATGCAAAAAGTGTATGATTTGGCAAAGGCCTTTATGGCTAAAGGTGGATATGGTTATGCACTTGATTTATCTGCTCCTGCCAGTGCTGCCGATGGATTTACAAATTATCAAAATTCTTATTTGTCAAGAAATGGCGGTGAAAAAGAGATAGTTTTTGCCCGTTATTTCAGCAATAGCAAAGACGAGTGGGGCGCCTGGTATGGCAGAAACAATTGTACCAACGGATATCATGGCTGGACATCAAGCGAGCCTACTCAAAACATGGTTGATGACTATGAAATGATGGATGGATCGAAATTTGATTGGAACAACGCTGATGAGAAGGCCGCCCCTTATACAAACAGGGACCCGCGTTTTTATGCTTCCATTTTATATGATGGCGCGCCATGGAAACCACGTACTGCAGATGGTGCGGGTATCGATCCATATAACGAAATTCAAATGGGAACCTACCAGGTTACCGACACAAAAACGGGGTCTCCGGTAACTTATTTTGGCCTGGATACCAGGAATGGCCCTATCGAAAACTGGAATGGTACCCGTACAGGATACGCTATCAGGAAATTTATGGATCCTAATCCATCTATTGTTGATCAAAATACCCGTTCGGAAGTGCCATCGCCTTTAATCAGGTATACCGAAGTTGTATTTAACTTTATAGAGGCATGTCTTGAGTTAAATAAGGAAGATGAGGCCAGAACATGGCTTAATAAAATCCGCTTCCGCTCAGGAATGCCGGCAATTACAGATGCCGGCGGCGCACTGTTACAACGGTACAGGAACGAACGAAACGTGGAACTGATGTTTGAAGAACAACGGTTTTACGATGCCCGCCGCTGGATGATTGCGCCAACAACGCTGGGCAATAAAGTAAAGATTATAAAAATTACGGGGACTTTAAAGACGGGTAAAACTGTAAATGTTTACAGATACAACACTGGTAATTACAATTACACCTACACAGTTCAGGAACTTGATCCGGGAGTTGAAAACCGTAGCTGGGATGATAAAATTTATTTCCCGCCTATTAGCCGCGATGAGATTAACAAAAATAAGAAGTTAGTTCAAAACCCTGGATATTAACTAAAGGGATAGAAAATTCTTATATATTTATTGTGAAGAATGCCGGTGGTAAAATACCGGCATTCTTTTAAAATTTTAGACCATTAATTTAAACGGCGCTTGGTGAACACATACATTAAATTATTCCCACAATTACTTTTTATCGGAATTATTGCATTAACAAGTTGCAAACGTCCAACCGAAGATAAAGGTACCGATGGAAACAATAGCACCCCTTTATTTACATTGCTCTCCCCGGAGCAAACCCATGTAGATTTCAGTAATACCTTAACCGAAGGCTTAAATACCAACGTGTTGATGTATGAATACTTTTACAACGGAGGCGGAGTAGCAACCGGCGATTTAAACGGTGATGGCTTACTGGATATGTATTTTACCGGCAACATGACCGATAATAAATTGTACCTGAACAAAGGCCATATGCAGTTTACCGATATTACAACCGTAGCCGATGTAGCCGGCCGGCCAGGTCCATGGAAAACAGGGGTTACCATGGCCGATGTAAACGGCGATGGTAAGCTGGATATTTACGTTTGCTATTCGGGAAATGTAAGGGCCGAAAAAAGACAAAATCAACTGTTTATTAATGGCGGAAATGACAAAGACGGCGTTCCGCATTTTACAGAACAGGCACAACAATACGGATTAGCAGATGCCGGTTATAGTACACAGGCCGTTTTTTTTGATTACGACAGGGATGGCGACCTGGATATGTTTTTATTAAACCACAGCCCCATTCAGTTGCCTGTTTTAGATGAAGTAAACACAACCGCTATTTTAAAAAAATCAGATTCGCCAAATGGAGTGCGACTGTATAAAAACGACAATAATATTTTTAAAAATGTAACGCAACAGGCTGGTATAAGCAGTTCTGATTTAACCTACGGCCTTGGGGCAGGAATAGCCGATATCAATGGCGATGGATGGCCGGACATTTATATATCTAATGATTACACCATCCCCGATTTTTTGTACATCAACAATGGCGATGGTACCTTCACCAATAAACTACAAACATCTGTAGGGCATACATCCCAGTTTTCGATGGGAAATAATGTTTCTGATATTAACAACGATGCCTTGCCCGATATTTTCACGCTGGATATGCTCCCTGAAGATAATCACAGGCAAAAGCTATTATTTGCACCAGATAATTACGAAAAATTTGGATTAACCCTTCGTACCGGGTTCTATTACCAGTACATGCGCAATATGCTGCAAGTGAACAATGGGAACGGCACCTTCAGCGAAATAGGGCAATTATCGGGTATCTCAAATACCGACTGGAGCTGGGCCCCCCTATTTGCCGATTATGATAACGACGGTTGGAAAGATCTGTTTGTAACCAACGGCTATACCCGCGATTTCACCAACATGGATTTTGTTAAATATATGGGTGATTTTCTGAAAGACAAAAGATTGATGCGTAAGGATATATATACCCTGGTACAGCAAATGCCATCTTCGCAAGTAAAAAGCTATCTTTTTAAAAATAATGGCAATTTAACTTTTACCAACACCAGCGCTGCCTGGGGTATTACACAATCATCAAATAGTAACGGCGCAGTTTATGCCGACCTTGATAATGACGGCGATTTGGACCTTGTAACCAACAATATTAATCAACCGGCATTTATTTATCAAAATGAATCAGACAAACAAGTAAACAACCACTACCTGCAACTTAAACTCAACGGTGCGGCTAAAAACACCCAGGGCGTGGGGGCGAAAGTTACCATTTATATAAAAAACAAAAAGCAATACCTTGAGCAAATGCCAAGCCGGGGCTTTCAGTCAAGCGTTTCGCCAATATTGCATTTTGGGCTGGGTAAGGATCATGAAGTTGATTCGTTGCGAATAGTTTGGCAACAAGGAAAAGAGCAGGTTTTAAAAAATATAAAAGCCAATCAGCTACTAACGCTGGAAGAAAAAAATGCGGTTAACACTTCGCTGTTAGCTAAGGTTGTAAAGCCTATTTTCGCCGAGGTGGCCTCACCAGTAAATAATAAACAGGAAAAAAACGCTCTCAACGATTTTAAACGGCAGCCGCTAATGGTAAACCCATTATCATTCACAAACCCGTGTATGATAAAAGGCGATGTAAATGCCGATGGACTGGAGGATGTGTATGTAGGTGGCGGTAACGGGAAACCGGGCACCATATATATACAACAGGCTGATGGTAAATTTGCCATAAAATCACAGTCAGCTTTTGAAGCCGACAAAAAAAGCAACGATGCGGATGCCGTATTCTTTGATGCTAATGGCGATGGCAAACCAGATTTATATGTGGCTTCCGGAGGCTATGATAATTATACAGCTGATGATCCTTTATTACAGGACAGGCTTTATTTAAATGATGGAAAAGGCAATTTTACAAAGGCGAAAGGTGCGTTACCCACAATGCGCAGTAGTAAAAGCTGCGTAAGAGTAGCTGATATTAATGGTGATGGGCACCCCGACTTATTTGTAGGTGGCAGGGTAATACCCGGCAGGTATCCCGAAACGCCTCAAAGTTATATCCTGATAAATGATGGCAAAGGGCATTTTACCAATGAGACCGCAAAATATAACACGGCCCTGCAGGATATAGGTATGGTAACTGATGCCGCCTGGGTAGATATGAACGGAGATAAAAAGCTCGATTTGGTTTTAGTTGGAGAATGGATGCCGGTAACAGTATTGATTAATGAAGGCGGGAAGCTTGTAAATAACACAAAAGTCTATTTTGATAACCCTAACAGCGGCTGGTGGAACAAACTCCTGGTACAAGATTTTAACCACGACGGACATCCCGACCTGATAGTTGGCAACCAGGGATTAAATACCCAATGCAAAGCCAGCGACAACGAACCAGCAGAAATGTACTATAAAGATTTTGATGACAATGGCGCCGTTGACCCTATCTTTTGTTTTTATATTCAGCATCAAAGTTATCCATACGTTTCAAGGGACGAGCTGTTAGAACAACTCAGCATCATGCGCCCGCGTTTTCCTGATTATAAAAGCTATGCTGACGCCACGCTTACGGATATATTTACAGCTTTAGAGTTAAAAGGAGCTGGCCATTTACAGGCCAATAACCTGGCTACTACTCTTTTCTTAAGTGATAGCAAAGGCAAGCTGCATTCATCGCCGTTGCCCTTACAGGTTCAGTATTCACCCGTTTTTACAATAACCGGTCTTGACTACGATCATGATGGTAACCAGGACTTGCTATTATGCGGCAACATTAACAGGGCCCGGCTGCGCTTAGGCAAATACGACGCTAATTATGGTATACTGTTAAAAGGCGATGGCAAAGGGCATTTTGAGTACGTCCCTCAACTTCAGTCGGGTTTTAAATTATGGGGCGATGTAAGAAGCGTGATAGAAATTAACCACATCTTATATTTCGGAATTAATCAACAAGGGGTAAAAGCCTATAAAGAATTTTAATTATATGAGCAGGAAGGCTTTTTTTTTAACCATGCTTTTAGCAGCAGCCATTTTATATACTGGCTGTAGCAAAAAGCAGGCGCAGCCGGCATTAACAAGTGCCGATATTACCAAAGTGATTGATCATATGACGCTTATTATGATCCATGATGTAACCAATCCCCCGTTGGCAGCCCGTTTCTTTTCTTACACCTGCCTTGCCGGGTATGAAGTTGTCTCAGAAAATGACAAAAGTGTTAAAAGCATGCATGGCATTTTGAATGAATACCCCGTTATTAAAAAACCGGCTTACGCTAAAGGATATGCCTACCAATTAAGCGCGTTAATAGCCATGATGGAAACCGCCGGCAAGATGCAGCCATCGGGCAGTTTATTGATCAAGTATGAACAGAGCTTTTTGGATTCGTGCAAAAAAATAGGTTTTACTGACGAGGTTATTGACAGCTCGAAACATTATGCGCAGGCTATAAGTAAACAAATACTGGCTTATGCCAAAAAAGACAAATACAACAGGATCAGCAATTATACGAGGTATACCCCACTTGGCAAAGATGGCACCTGGGACCCTACCCCACCGGCTTATATGGCCCCGGTTGAACCTTATTTTAATACCATCCGGCCGCTTACACTTGATTCGGCCTCGCAGTTTCTGCCAGCACCTCCGATACCTTTCTCCAAAGAAAAAAACAGCGCCTTTTATAAATTCATGATGATGAACTATAAAGCCAGTGCAGAAGGATTAACCACCGAACAGCGAACAATAGCAGGCTTTTGGGATTGCAATCCATTTGCCGTTCAGGATAACGGGCACATGCTGATAGGCCTGAAAAAGATTTCGCCAGGGGCACATTGGATGGGAATTACCGGCATAGCTTGCCGTCAGGCAAAAACAGGGTTTTCAAAAGCCATGGAAATTCATACCATGGTGGCAACCGGATTGCTGGATGGTTTTATATGCTGCTGGGACGACAAGTACCGCACTAACAGGGTACGCCCCGAAACTGCAATTCGTAAATATATTGATGTTAACTGGAAGCCGCTGCTACAAACCCCTCCATTCCCCGAATACATTAGCGGTCATTCTGTGATATCGTCAGCATCTGCGGTAATACTTACGCATTATTTTGGCGACAATTTTCATTATACAGATAACGTGGAAGAAAAATATGGCCTTACCCCCCGTAGTTTTAATTCATTTACACAAGCCGCTACCGAGGCCGGTATGTCCCGGTTTTGGGGAGGGATTCACTTTAAAGATGCAATTGACAATGGTATAATACAGGGTGTTAAAGTTGGGCAATGGGTATTGGCCAAGCACAACGGTCAGACGCCACATCATTAAATGATATGCTTTTTGACCTCTCCAAATCAATTATAACTTAAACTGCACTGTTATAAAATATAAACAGCTTTAATAACACCGAAATGAAATTAAAACACCTTATCCTTTCTACAATAATCCTTTTAAATGTCATTAATACAATTGCTCAAACCCATACGTTTACCCTGGGGAATGAAGCGTTTTTGTTAGATGGCAAACCCTTCCAGATGATATCAGGCGAGATGCACTACCCCCGCGTACCCCGCCAGGCCTGGCGCGCACGCATGAAAATGGCCAAAGCGATGGGACTGAACACGATAGGAACCTATGTGTTTTGGAACCTGCACGAGCCGCAAAAGGGAAAATTCGATTTCAGCGGAAATAATGATGTTGCCGAGTTTGTCAGGATAGCCCGGGAAGAAGGGCTGTGGGTAATATTACGGCCAAGCCCATATGTATGTGCCGAATGGGAATTTGGTGGCTATCCGTATTGGCTGCAAAACGAAAAAGGATTGGAAGTGCGCAGTAAAGAACCCCGGTACCTTAAAGAATATGAAAGTTATATTAAAGAAATAGGCAAACAATTGGCGCCATTGCAAATAAACCATGGTGGTAATATATTAATGGTGCAAATAGAGAATGAATACGGATCTTATGGCAGCGATAAGGAATATCTCTCCATCAATCAAAAATTCTTTAAAGAAGCCGGTTTTGATGGCTTACTGTACACCTGCGATCCGGCACCCGATTTGGTAAAAGGCCATTTGCCGGGCCTGCTGCCGGCCGTTAACGGGCTTGACGATCCTGCTAAAGTGAAAAAGATAATCAACGACAATCATGATGGCAAAGGGCCATACTATATTGCCGAATGGTATCCGGCCTGGTTTGACTGGTGGGGCACCAAACACCATACCGTACCAGCCGAACAGTACGCAGGCCACCTTGATTCTGTATTGGCAGCAGGTATATCTATCAATATGTACATGTTCCATGGCGGTACAACACGCGGATTCATGAACGGCGCCAATTATAAAGACGGAACCCCTTACGAGCCCCAAATCAGCAGTTATGATTATGATGCGCCATTGGATGAGGCAGGTAACGCCACGCCAAAGTTTATGAAATTCAGGGAAGTGATACAAAAACACCTGCCCGCCGGGGTAACACTGCCTGCTGTTCCTATAGCAAAACCTGCTATGGCTATACCGGCAATTAAATTCGCTCAGTCGGTAAGCTTGTTGAACGCTTTACCAGCCCCCAAAACAAGCATTGCCCCACTTACTTTTGAAGACCTGCACCAGGATTATGGTTTTGTTTTATACCGAAGCACAATCGCCGGAGGCAAAGCGGGTGTGCTTAAACTTAAAGAATTAAGAGATTATGCTTTAGTAATGATTAATGGCAAAACCGTTGGCACACTCGACCGCCGTTTAAACCAGGATAGTTTGGCCCTTACACTACCAGCCGGTAAAATAACCCTGGATATCCTGGTAGAAAACCTTGGCCGCATCAACTTTGGCAAATACCTGCTGCAAAACAAAAAGGGCATTACCCAAAAGGTGCTTTTTGCCGGCAGCGAGGTGCAGCATTGGAAAATGTATTCGTTACCCTTTAATAATTTAAAGAAAGTAAAGTTTGCTACAACGGCACATCATTCCCGGTCGCCGTTAATTAAGAGGGGAAGCTTTAACCTCAGCAAGGTTGCTGATACCTACCTTGACCTGAGTAGCTGGGGCAAAGGCGTAGTTTGGGTAAACGGACACAACCTGGGACGGTATTGGAATATCGGCCCGCAGCAAACCCTATACCTGCCTTCAGAATGGCTGAAAAAAGGACATAACCACATTATTGTGCTGGAGCTATTGAAGCCACAACAAGATCAATTATCCGGATTGAGTAAACCGGTATTAGATCAGTTGCAAAATTAAATAACCTGCCGCGGCAAAAATTTGCCGCGGCAGGAGTAATAAAGATTAGGTATTATTTAGTTTGATAGAAAAGTACCCTGTCAATTACCTGTATGGCTCCGTTTACAGGCAAAATATTGCTTGTTCGTACGCTTACATAGCCTACAGAATTGGAGAAATCATTTAACCGCATGGTAAAATTCTGATCGTCGTTAACACGCAGCGTCATCACCGAGGTAGGGTTTAACGGATCGTAATTTAACGGCTCAAGCGTGGTGGCTATCACGTTGCCCGGCGATAGGTTGTTAAATGAATATGCTCCTTGCACAATTAAATACAACAGGTAGTTTTTAACCTGCTCTTTAGGGTAATCGCTCCACTTTTTACCAGGAACACCATTCACCAGGTATTTCCCCCAGTAACAATCGGCGGTAATTGTGGGCACTTTATTTACCAGGGTTGTTCTGTAAATAGCATCGTTATGCAATAATATAAATGTACAATTGGTTTTAATGTACAGGTTTGTATCTATCCCCGAATATTCAATAGCCTGCCGCATCAGTTTAAAAATGGTATCCTTACCGGCAAAATTGTAGCTGCGGTCCTTAATGTATTGCCAGGTGGTTTTATCAATATGCGGATCGAGCACATAGGGGTGATAGTCGGCATTTTCCTGCAACTTTAATCCGGCTACATTACAGCCGGCCATGCTTATTAAAAGCCCTGCAAAAGCAAACCATAAACATGCTTGTTTTATCTTTTTCATTTGATATTGTTTTAAATGCTATGATTAATAAGGTGGATTTTGAGTTAGTTTAGTATTAGCGTTTAATACATTTTGATTGATGGGCCATAGCACCTTTCTCGGGTCGCCAAAACCGGTGGCAGGAAATCCCTTGGCCAATTGCCTGTTCCTGATCACCGGATCCATCGTGCTGATGATGATGTTATTTCTTTGCAAATCGAACCAGCGTTTGGCCTCGCAAAATAATTCCAGCTGTCTCTCGCGCAAAATACCATTGGCGTTTACCGGATTCCCGTATAGCATGGCATCAGCATCGGCAAAATCGCTTGCCTGGTAGGCGGGCAAGCCTGCCCGGGTATGTACTTTATTCAGATAAACCAACGCGTTGGCCAGGTCGCCTGTTCGGTTCAAAGCTTCGGCCCTTAATAGGTAAATATCAGCCAGCCGGTATAATGGAAAATACAAATTGGCCTGCGGCGAGTTTGGATAAATCTGGTTACCGTTCTTATCCAGGTTTGGGGCATAATACTTTAATATTTTATCGTGATTACTCACCTTAAAATCAACACTCTGCGGCCCCCTGATATCGGCAGTTGTTGTAGTATAATAGGTCCACAATCCCGGGTCAACAGCAAAATCACTGTTGGTATCGCCAGCTCCAATCTCCTGGGATGTTTTGTTACCTCCATCAACGGTAAAATCCCAGTTTAAACTCCAGATATTCTCTTTGGTATTTGTCGGCGCAATAAAATTATTTTTCCAGTTGGCAGTAGCTTCCAGGCTATAACGGTTTAATTTAAACAGGTTATCGCACCACAATAAGGCGTTGGTATAATCATGATTATACATATAAACATCCATTAACATGGCAGCAATGCCCCCGGAATTCAAATTCCATACTACCGCAGTGGTGTGGTCAGACAGGTCATAGGCTTTAAGCAAATCGGGCAGGATAACGTTTTTTACAATATCAGCTGCCGGTGTTACACTTTTGTACGGGTCGGTGCTTAAATCTTCATAAGGCTCTGTCCATACCGGCACATTTCCCCAAAGCCGTATCAGCCAGAAATAACAGTAGGCCCTTATACCCAAGGCCTGCGCCAGTAAATCTTTTGACAAAACAGGGTCGATACCATCAATAGTAGGGATATATTTTATGGCAAAATTAGCCCGGCTTATAGCTGCATATATCAGCGTCCAATCGGCACCGGTGGTGGTAGGTGTCAAGACGTTTAATGCAAGCGGCAGGCCATCATTATAAGTGGGGTGGAAAGTGAGATTATCGCTCCGTCCATCCCCCCAATAAATATACTGGGTACTAAACATATCCTGAATACCATCGTATATCCCGGCTATACCGGCCTTGGCATCATCAGCTGTTTTCCAAAATTTACTGCTGGCCAACTGGCTTTTAGGAGGCTGATCCAACAGCTTTTTACAGCTAAACAACGCAATGGAAAGCATCAAAAAAGTAATGTGTAATATTTTTTTCATGACTAAATTCATTAAAAATTAACGTTTATTCCAAAACCATATTCGCGCCTTCGCGGATACCGTCCACTATCATTCCCCGGCGTTAATGCCGAACTTGAAGAAAACTCAGGGTCGTACCAGGAATAGTTAGTCCACGTGAGCAGGTTTGCCCCATATACATATGCGCCGATATTTTTAAGTTTAATACGCGAGGCCACATTTGCCGGCAGGTTATAGGTAAACTTTGCATAACTGAGCCTTATAAACGAAGTGTTTTCCAGGAACCTGGTTTGCGTGCCCGGGAAGTTCGCTGTTGAATTCTTACGGCCCATATAAGGTATATTGGTAATATCGCCCTGGTTTTTCCACGAATTATAAGTGGTATTATTATCGGCCACAATGCCCGATGTTGCCAGGTTATCTAAGGTTTGCCTTGGGCTGTCATAGGCCTCGCCACCCCAGTTGGTATTGAGCGTAAACGACAAACTAAATTGCTTATAAGTAAACGTATTGATGATGGCCCCATAAAACGATGGTTGTGCGTTGCCTATTATCTGCCTGTCATTAGCATCAATCACACTATCCTTTTTAACGTTATCAAATATCATATCGCCACCCAGCAATAAAGCACCACCGGCGTACATATGGTGCACGGTACCTGTATAAGTATTACCATTCAGCTCATAGCCCGTAGCAGTTTTACCATCAGCAGAAACACCTACCGGTGTTAACCTATTCCAATTACCATCATAGGCATTTGAGACATCATACCGGTAAACGCCCAGGCCCTTGTATCCGTAAAAATCGCCGATTTTTCCGCCCTCCTGAACCAGATAGGTGGCACCTCCCGCCGTGGCCAAAAATGGTTGATGATTATACAGGCTCCTGATTTTGTTGCGCTCGATAGATAAACTTGCGTTAATATTCCAGATAAAGTTTTTTGCTGCAACCGGTGTTGCGTTTACAGCAAACTCCCAGCCGTTATTTGAAATATCGCCAACATTTACATATACGTTGGTGAAACCCGTCTCTACCGGAATATTGCGCTGATAGAGCAGGTTTTTTGTTACCTTTTGATAATAATCGGCTGTTATATTAAGCCGGGAATTAAAGAATTGCAGATCTAAACCAATGTTTTTCTGAATGTTACTTTCCCATTTTAATTGTGCATTGCCAAACTGGTTGCTTAAAACTACGCCATTGACAGCATTATAAAAGGACGAGCCAAAAGTATAAATCAGCAGGTTGGAGTTGGCGGGAATACGATCGTTACCCACCTGCCCATAACTTACCCTCAACTTGGCATCGCCCAGGAATTTTTTAGACCAGCTCATGAACGATTCGTCGGAGAAACGCCATGCTGCAGATGAGCCATAAAAATTACCAAACTGATTGGATGAACCAAATTTTGACGATCCGTCCCGGCGATAAACCGCGCTGATAATGTACCGGCTTTTGTAGTTGTAACCTGCACGCGCGTAAAATGATTCGCGACTGGTTGACCCGGCGTCAGTACCAGTATTGGTCAGATCTATAGTTCCGGCAACATTTGAGGTATATATGCTTTCGTTAGCATAGTTTGTACCCGCTATTTTAAAGCTGTTATTCTGCGTTTTTTCGGCGCTTATACCTGCTACAGCAGATATGGAATGGTTTTGGCCAAATGTTTTATTGTAATTTAAAAATCCCTGATAAGCCCAGTTGGTGTTAACGGCAAAACTCTCCCTGCCCGAATTTACCAGTGGGTTGGCGCTGCTCAGTAATTTAGGATCAAAGAAAGTATTATGAGGAGTTGATAAACCAAAATCGAAGTTATTGGTTAAGCGCAGGTCCTTGGTGATGCTATAATCAACCTGGTTAAACAAATCGCCGGTATACGTATTGGTCACGTTAACCTCCAGCAATGCAACTGACAACTGGTTACGCCGCCCGCTAATGTAGCCGGTTAAGGTGCCATCGGGATAATACAAAGCTAAATTCGATGGTCGCTGAAATGCCTGGTTAATGGTATTACCCTCGTTAATGTTATTGTTGGTATTGTAACCAAAAGATAAACGGTTACTATATTTAAACTTTGGCGACACCTGGTAATCCAAATTAAACCTAACCTGCAGTGTTTTTGAGTAGCTGTTAACTATCAGGCCCTGATCATTAATATACCTGATGCTGGAGTAGTATTGCACACTTTTTTCGCCACCGCTCACGCCAAAATCAAGTATATCTTTTTTGGCCAGTTGTGTAATTACGCTTTGGTTATCGTTATCCGAGTTAAAAACCACATTTAATGAATCGTTGGTGGTGGTTGGTTTATCAGGGCTGTTACCGTTGTATAAATTTCTTTCAACGCGCAGGTCTTTTGAATTTGGCTGCTCCAGCTTGTGGGCCATCACACCAAAAATACGGGCGTACTGCGCGTTAATAAGTGGCTTACCGGCCTGGCCACGCTTAGTGGTAATTAATATAACGCCGTTGGCAGCCTGCGACCCATAAATAGCTGCCGATGCAGCATCTTTTAATACTTCAATTGATTGAATGTCATTTGGGTTCACGTTATCGGCGCTCTGGCTTAAAATACCATCAATTACAAACAAAGGCGAGTTGCCTGCAGTTGAGAAGGTAGAACCACCGCGTATTTGAATGGAGCCGGTTGCCCCCGGTTCACCCGAATCATTTATTACCAATACGCCCGATGCCTGCGATTGTAAAGCATCGATAAGGTTGATGGGATGGCGTTCTTCTATCTGTTTGGCAGTTACGGTTGATATAGCACCGGTCAAATCGCGCTTTGCAACCGATTGGCCATATCCGGTTACCACCACCTCACTTAAATCGGTTGATGATCCCTTCAGTGTTATGTTGATGTTTTTACGATCACCAACTGTTACTTCGGTTGAAGTGAAGCCTATGAACGAAAATGTCAATACTGCATTGTTATCCGGCACATTGATTGTAAATTTTCCATCAACATCAGTAACAACGCCTGTTTGCGCCCCTTTTACCCTTACGCTTACGCCAGGCAACGGGCCGCCTTTATCGTCTGTTACCCGCCCTGTAATGGGTTGGGCCACTGCCTGCAATGCTTTATCAGAAATGATAACCAGGTTGTTATTGCCCAGCTTATATATGAGGTCTGTTTGGGTCAGCAACACATCCATCACCTGGTTTATCGAGGCATTATTAAGGATTATATTGCCGATATGCTTTTCGTTTAGTGCGTCGTCATTATAAACAAAACGGTAATTGCTTGTTTTTTCAATTTCGGTAAGCGCTTTTTTTATAGAAACGTCATGAAGGTTAATACTGATTTTATCCTGGGCGTAGCCTTTGGCAAAAACCTGACATGCAGATATAATTATCAGGATTAGGGTACACTTTGTCATGAGTAATATTTTTAATAGGCATTGCAACCGCATATTACTTATGCGGCAAGCATTTTTTTTCATAATTTAGTATTTAGGTTACTTTAATTATTGGTTTTAGAACACTCGTAGTTGCGGTACCAAGTATTGCGGGGGATGCGTCAACATTCTCCGCTTTTTTGGTTTAATAGTTTTAAGGATCAAATTTTATCATAGGCATTTTTTTAGGTTATAACATTATTGGTTAGTAAATAATCACCTTTTGTTTATCTATTAAAAAGTTAAAATTACTGGTTGCCTTAAGCGCTTCCAATGCTGTACTTAGCGACTCTGTTGTGAATTTTGCGCTAAATCGTTTTTCCTTTAGCCGGTCATTTTTAAATGAAATAGAAACACCGTACCATCTTTCCATTTTTTTTGTTACCTCGTCAAAATATTCGTTATCAAATACCAGTTTATTTTCAAGCCATTGCGCTTCTGATGGCAATGAGTCGGTTTTTGCGGTATGCAACGTACTTAAGATAATAAGGTCTTCGCCTTTATTGTCTTGAGGTCCTTTCCGCTTAACAATTGTTAATTTCTCGGTGGGTTTCAATATAATTCGTTGTCTTGGGCCCATAGTGGTAGTCAACTCAATTCTACCCCTAATCAGTGATGTTTCAGAAACATTATCGTTTGCATATGACCTTACATTAAAAGCTGTACCCAACACTTTTATACGTATAGTAGCCGTATGTACAATAAACGGATGTTCGGCATCCTTCACAACGTCAAAAAACGCCTCGCCGGTGAGGCGTACTTCCCTGTATTTGCTGCCATAATTTGTTTTATAAAAAATTTCGCTGCCTGCATTAAGCCAAACCTTAGTACCATCGGGCAATACAATCTTGCTGATGTTACCTCCTGCCGCTACAACCTGGTAAGTTTTAACATTATCAGTATCTGAATATCTTTTCCGGTAAAAAAAAACCAATAAGCCCAAAACCAAACAAGCCGCTGTAGCTACTGCCCAAATGAGTCTATGCCTCTTGTTTTTAAGCCGGGGAACAGCCTCATTCGCCGGGCCCTGGAAGGTATCAGTTCGGGGACTGTCGGTTTCGAGCTTGCTCTCGAGTTTGTCCCATTTTTGCTGAAGTTTATGTGGAATAAAACGTGGCGGCTTATTGGGATTTTGCCGCCACATGGCCTCTAATATCTGTATGGAATAAACATCGGCCCATGGTTGCCTGAGCAAATGACGCAGCTGACGAAGCTCTTCCGGAGTAGCCTCGTTATTAAGTTTTTTCCCAACAAGTGTCCAAATAGTGTCCTGATCCATTTTTTTGTTTCAGAAACAAGGACAGGAGAAAACGAAAATACCCCAGTGAAAAAATGAAATTTAATTTGAGGATGCTTTTTTAATTGTTCTTTTATGGCTTGGCGACGCGGAAACTGCGGCAGCTATAGCTTTCAATGCGTTCTTCATATGGTACTCAACGGTTTTAACAGAGATATTCAATATCTCCGCCACCTTCCGGTATTTCAGGCCATCCTCTTTAACCAGTTTAAATACTATTTTACATTCATCAGGCAGCCGCTGTATGGTATAATTGATAGTTTTTGCAAGTTCATCGGTAATAAATATATCTTCAACAGTGCCCTTGGCATCTTTAAGCTCAAAACTAACCGACTCTATATCAACACAAGTTATCCGATTTGACAAATTATGATTTATAGCCCTGTTTTTTACAGCTACATATAAATAAACCGTTAAATTGTTCACTTCTGTCAATCCGGACCGGTTAGACCATATTTTTACAAAAACATCATCAACAATCTCCTCACCCACTTCGGTTAACTTCACATAAGAGCAAGCCAACTTTAACAACCTCTCGTAATATAAAAAGTAGATCTTTTTAAAAGATGCCAGGTCACTGTCACGCGCAACTTTTAATAACAGATCTTTGATATCAATGTTCAACATTGTTAAGCAGGTTTTGTAAGCGCATTTGCAGGGGGAAATGCATATAATTGGTTACGCTAAATTTAGGTGAGAAAAACAAGGCAGAAGTAAACTATAATGGCTTATTACTAATCTGCTTTTACAATTGTGCAAATAGCGCTTGTTGAGCCGCGCCTTGAAGCTAATATGGAGAGAAGGTCAGGAAGTTTCTACGCCTGATAAAATACGTTCCGGCTATAACGATGGTATCAAAAAAAAGCGGACAAAGACGAAAATCCGTCTATGTCCGCTCAAGGTTTTCCCACATGGACTCGAACCACGATTGTCTGAACCAGAATCAGAAGTGCTACCATTACACCATAGGAAAATAACAATCAAGCAGATTTACACCTGCCTGGTGTGCAAATATAACACGTATGGCTATATTTAGCAAAAAATAGTTACAGGCTGGTTTCAGTATATTTTTTGAAATTATCCAGAATAGCCTGCCAGCCTCCCCTTTGCATTTCTATAGGGTTTTGTGTTTCGGGGTCAAATGTTTCCGTTACCTTAGTGGTGTTGCCATCGCTAACAAACTCAATTCTTACTTTCCGGCCATCACCAAGCCCATATTCTATCACGCTATATTGCACTACATTACTGTAAACACCTTCAAAATCAAAACTGAAACTTCCATCTTTTGCAGCCATGGTTGTTTTAAACTTGCCGCCCGTTTGCGCGTCATTATCGGCATAGGGCGCGTGCCAATCGTCTGATGCATGGCACCATTGGGTAATATGCTCCGGTTTAGTCCATGATTCCCAAACTTTTTCTATGGGTGCGTTTACCGTTGCCTCTACTGTAATAGCCGTTTTAGCTGCTGTTTCCATCTTATATTTTTTTGGTTGATTTCCTTTTGATAAAATTAGCAGAATATTTTAAAACGGAATATGGCTAAATGCGACATTTGTCGGGTGTGAATTGCAGGTAGAAATGTTTAATATAATTAATTGTGTTTTTATATTTGGTGCAACAACAAGCGTCTTTTATCACAATAACCCTACCCTATCATTAAAAAAACAACTATAGCCCATGAGTTTTCTAAAAAATATATTTAAAGGTGGTGAACAACCTGTTAGGTCCTACGCAGATTTTTGGACTTGGTTTCAAAAAAATGAACAGGCTTTTTTCAGAGTAGTAAAAGAAAAAGGAGATATCCACAAAGATTTTTTCGACAAACTTTCGCCAAAGCTTAACGAGCTTAAAGATGGATTTTATTTTTTAACCGGCATATTTGATGAGCATACCGTCGAACTTGTTTTGACTGCCGATGGCGCTATCAAAAACATTCCCTTTGTAGAAGACCTTGTTAAAGCCGCCCCCCAAATAAATGGTTGGAAGTTTACTGCACTGAAACCTGCTTTAGATATTACAAACGTATACATCGAAATGGCGGGCTATAAATTTGGCGACGAAAATATCCACTTTTATGCAAACACTTCGAATGAATTCCCTGATGAAATAGATATCACCGTTTTACATGACGACCTTACACAACAAAATAAAGATACCATCATCAATGGGATATACATTTTTCTTGACAATTTCATTGGCGAACTAAATTTTGCTACAACCATAGATAATGTGAATGTTATAGGTAAAAGCGAGGCTGAAAACGAATTAGTACCAATAGCGAAACTAAAAGATTTTTTAACCTGGCGCGAAAAAGAATTTATCGAAAAGTACGAAGGCGTAAGGCACAACACAGAAAATGACACTTATTCGGGGCTTGAAGCAACCCTGAACAGCGGCAACCCTGTGGTGGCTATCATTAACACAGATTTACTTGACTGGGACAGCAAGGCATCTCACCCCTGGATTATGAGTATTGAAATTAAATATGGGGGTACAGGTAGTAACGGCATGCCCGACAACAAAACCTATCAGCTGTTGGATAATATTGAAAAGGATATACTTCGTGAATTAAAAGACTTCGACGGCTACCTGAACATCGGCCGCCAAACTGCCGAAAACACCCGGGATATATATTTTGCCTGTAAAGATTTCAGAAAACCATCCATTGTAGCTTATGGTATTGTACAAAAGTATTCCGGCCAGGTTGACATAACGTATGATGTTTATAAAGATAAATACTGGCAATCATTCGAGCGGTTTAGATAATTTTGGCATGCGGTGAACAGCTATTAATTAATGTAGTATCGATGGGCTACCAGTAAAATCATTGTTTACTATATTCAAATGTGTTGTGTTTTAAAATCATAGTATTGGGGATATAAATCAAGAAATAAAGCATCATATATTTATCATATTCAAATCACTATCAGTTTAATTGTGTGGTAATTAATACCTTTATCTTAGTATTTAACAACCAGCTATGCAAGCCATCACCATCGACGAATTTTATAAACAGGTAGGTAAAGACGATGTAGAATCGCTGTTGCCAGCCGGCATCAATAAAGAAATAGGACATTTTAATATATTCAACCTGGAAGAACTGATTCCCCGATTTAAAGACGACCCGGGGCATATGCCCTACAACAGGCGGGCTTACTATAAAATAAGCCTGGTGAGGGGTAAAAACATTGCGGAGTATGCCGATAAGGTGATCAACATCGACAAAAATGCTTTGCTTTTTGCTACTCCTAAAATACCATATAACTGGGTGCCACAGGATATGGATCAGGCCGGCTACTTCTGCATTTTTACCAGCGATTTTTTAATACAATCAAAAAGCGGGGCTGTATTAGATGAGCTCCCTATCTTTCGCCCGGGCGGCTACCCGGTTTTCCAGGTTACCGATGCGCAGGCAAACGAACTGGAACTGATGTTTAAAAAAATGCAGCAGGAAATAAGCTCCAATTATTTATTTAAGTACGATCTTATCCGCAATTATGTAATGGAGGTAATTCATTACGGCCAAAAGCTGGAGCCCTTAACCACCTATAACAGTGCGCATAATGCATCGGCCAGGGTATCATCCTTGTTTATCGAATTGTTGGAAAGGCAATTCCCGATAGCATCTCCACACCAAAAAATAACCTTGCGAACTGCACGCGATTATGCTGACCGCCTGGCCGTGCACAGTAACCATCTTAATAAAGTTTTAAAAGAAAATACCGGCAAAACCACAACCGAGCATATTACAAACCGGCTTATCCAGGAAGCCAAAATCCTGCTCAAACAAACCGATTGGAACATATCAGAAATTGCGTACAGCCTTGGATTTGAACAGCTATCGCACTTTTCAAACTTCTTTAAAAAACAAACGTCGCTATCACCAATTGAAATTCGCGCAAAAATTGTTTGAAATTGATAAATAGCTGATTGATGCTTGCAAACATGTTATAAACAACGGAACGTAGCTTAGCCCTATAACAGCGTAACATCATGACTCTCAAATTAATTAGTGGTGCCCTTATCCTATTTGCAGCCTTTATGAGCATAAAACACGGCTGGCAGGGATTAACTATGAAGCCAGATACCACTGGCCCCGAAGCAAAATTATTTGGCAAATTAAATTTAAGCCAGGCCACTTTAAAAGTGCTGTCGGTTTTGACACTGTTAAGTGGAATACTTATCCTTATGCCGCAAACTTTTGTAGCAGGCAACATTTTAAACGCCGCCCTGATATTTTTTCTGATGGTGATGTTTTTTTATGTACGTGAATTCAAAGCCGCTTTAATTGAGATACCTTTTTTGCTTATCCCATTAGTGTTGATATATTTGAGATATCCTCTGGGGTAAAAAAGTATTTAAAAACAGATTGACATTTGAATTTGATCATACACTTTTTTAAAGAAAATCTGTATCTTTAGATGTTTATCTTAACAAGATGACTACACTAACACTCCAGATTCCGGATGCTCTTGAAAAAGAACACGACGAAACAGTACAGTTGATAGCCGCAAAATTATATGAAGCCCATAAATTATCTTTAGGCCAGGCAGCCGAAATGTGCGGAGTAAAAAAGTGGGATTTCCCCGCTATTCTAACTAAATTTAATGTGGCTTATTTCCAGTATACTGCAGAAGATGTGATTGCTGATGTTGAAAGAATTTCAAAAGGCTAATACCATCATTACCGATGCAAGCTGTTTTATTTTGCTTGATAAAATTGACTGTTTTACAATCCTCAATGACCTTTACGGGCAAGTATTCACAACTCCCGAAATTGCCGCTGAGTATGGCAAACAACTACCAGTGTGGGTAATTGTTCAAACTGTAAAAAACAAAGAGCTACTTTATACTTATGCCGAGACCGTTGACCTGGGCGAAGCCAGTGCAATCGCTTTAGCCCAGGAAGTTGTTTCCCATCATTAATTCTTGATGACCTTAAAGGACGTAAACTTGCCAAAATGTTAAATATTGCTTACACAGGCACTATTGGCGTACTCATTTTGGCCAAAAAACATGGTGTCATCCCTTCATTAAAGGTACTTTTCGCAAAAATATAGTCTACTGACTTCCGAATTCCTGCGGAGTTATTGCAGGAAATACTGGACAAATACGACAGCTAAATTATAATTCGGCTTATCAAACTCTCCTTATTTGGCCCGCATTTTATTCCCTTTTGCCTCATGCGTTACGTCGGCAAGCCCCAATGCTTCCATTAGGGGCGGAATGTACATGCCAAAACGGCCACGTAAACCTTTCTTGAGCCCGTACCAGCCGCCAACTGGATTTTCCGGAGAGCGTCCCCATGCTTCAACGGTGCCTTCTTTGGCCGGCTTTTGCTCGTCGGCACTCCCCAGTTCCATCCAGTCGCCGTGCTGCTTAAGCATTGTGTGCAAATCTTCAAGGCAACGGTAATCATACAGTAACACCGTCTTGCCAACGGTGCACACCAAAACTTCTTTACCATCTTTTACATCGGCGTGCATGATATATTCTGAGGACAATGGCGGTGTTTTAAGGGCTAAGGGGCTTTCTTTAGTGCCAATTTGTTCTTTCATTTTGTCAAAGCTAAATTAAAGGTCTGTCTGAATATTTTATCAATTGGTTTATTGACTTTAAAGTTAGGAGATAATCAGATACACCAGTAAGTTTTGCTATGATTCATCAGCAAAAAAATCTCTAAAAAAAACCGCTTACTATGCAAGCGGCTTTCTTTCTTGACTCTTAATTCTTGATTCTCTGCTATTCAAGCCTTAATCCTCGTTCACAAATGAACGCAGCATCCAGGTGTTTTTTTCATTAAATTGCATAAAGCGGTTTACCATATCGTTGGTACCATCATCGCCGGCTTTGGCAGTGATATCTAATATCTCCCGCTCTTTGGCTATCAGAGCAGCCAGGTCATCAATAATGGCTTTAACCATTAAAGTATCTTTTAATCCAATGGTTTGAATCTCCTTGATTTGCGCGGTTTCAATATAGTCTTTAAACGTACTATATGGCGGTTTACCTAACGACAGGATCCTTTCGGCCAGTTCATCAATGGTTAATAACGCAGCGGTATACAACTCCTCAAATTTAAGGTGCAATGTAAAAAAACTTGCCCCTTTTACATTCCAGTGGCATCCGCGTAGTTTTTGATAATGGATGTGGTAGTTTGCCAAAAGATCGTTCAAATGATCTACAACGGGCTTTACTTTTGTTTCTTCTAAGCTAATTTGTTCAGCATTCATAGTAGTGGTGATTTAGTGCATTTAACACTGCCGCAAAGGCAATGTTTTGTAAAATTACCACTGTTTTGAAGATATTAAGCATCTTTACACACTTTATGACAAAGTTGCTACCATTCATCCAAGATCAATGTACATGGCCAGTGTGGCGTATGGAGATTGACGAGTTGAGTAATATTATATTCCTGGAAGTGCGCAACAGCGCGGACAAGTTGGTGTCATTTACATCAATCAGCCTGGATAGTGGCATCGTAAATTTTGAAGGCCTTACAACTCCTGAGCGATGGCTTACAGGAATCGAGACAGCATTTGACGGGGTACTTGTTCTGCATAATTATCAATCAGAAAAAGGGCCCGCCCACAAGGGATTAACGGCTATTGACGGTTTATCGGGAAAAACCCTATGGAGCAATTACACCCTGGCATTTGATTATCTGTCGGTAAATGGCCCGGTGGTTTACAATACCCAAATCCAGCCTAAAAGGCCGGTTCTGGCCGATATTAAAACCGGGGCAACATTAAGAACCTATCAGCCTGTTATTGATGTGGGTTTAAACAACCATATTTTAAGCCCACAGTTGTTACCGGCGCGAGCATTTAAAAGTTTGCAGGACGGGGTTGAGGCCTACGGAAATACCGTGGATTACCTTGAACACAATAATTTTAGAATTGTATCTTTGCACACGTTTTTGGACGGGCAACTGAAACAAGTCCTTTATATTTTTGACGATAAAGGTGATACGGTTTATCATGATTTGTTGCAAACCGATATACAAAAATTGCAGCCCGAGGCGTTTGTAGTACATAATAATAAACTGATCTACCTTAAAAACAGGTCGGTGTTAATAGTTTTAAATTTACAAAATACTGTATTATAACATATTATGAAATTAAAGATCCTTTTATTGATCGCTCCCTTACTCACCATTTCTGTCTCCGTTTTTGCAAGTACTGCTAAAGATTCTATCGGTGTTGAAAACCAGAATGGCAAAAAAATCATCCTCCACAAATTAGATCCTAAAGACAATTACTATTCCATAGGCAGGCGTTATAAAGTAAGCCCAAAGACTATCATCCAGTTTAATAACAACGCCCCGCTAAAAATTGGCGGTACTATTAAAGTACCTACCGACCTGCCATTTGATGAAACGCAAGCGGCTACTACAGCGCAGCCAACAAAACCAGTGGTGCAACCAGCGGTAGTACAGCAAAAGCCCCAGGTTCAGCCCCCCGTTTCCAAAACGCCACCTGTAGTACAACAACCGGTAGCACAGCCACAGCCGGCACCTGTAGTACAGCAACCTGCGGCAGCAGCGCCAAAACCAGCTACACCGGCGCCGGCAACAACGCAGCCAGCAGCTACAGCGGTAAACATGGATAACGTACAACAGTACAAGGTATCGGCCGGCGAGACAATTTACTCCATTGCCAAAAGATTTAATACTTCAGTTGAGGATATCAGGAATTTAAACAACCTAAGTTCGGATGATCTAAAAGCCGACCAGATCATCAAAGTTCGCACCGGTATGCCGCCGGAAGAACGTACGGTTGCCAAGCAGGATGTATTGAAACCCGATTCGGCAAACATGCCAATTGATAGTGCCGACGCAAAATTCAAAGCCAACCGTTTTGGCCTGTACGAAAAAAATGAACGTGGCGTCGCTATCTGGAACGATGACACCGGCCTCGATTCCAAAAAAGAATTGGTTTTACACCGTACTGCGCCAATAGGCACGGTTATAAAAATTACCAACCCCATGAATAACCATACTACTTACGCAAAAGTAGTGGGCCGTTTTACCGATAGCGAGGCAACAAAAAATGTACTTATTGTAATGACCAAGAACACTGCCGATGCTTTAGGCGCCTTAGATAAACGCATTAACGTAAATATCAGCTACGGAAGCCCGAATGAATAAACCTTATATTATTGGAATTGCCGGTGGAAGCGGATCTGGCAAAACTTTTTTTTTGAAGTGTTTCCTGGAGCATTTTACTGCCGATGAAGTATCCCTGGTATCGCAGGATGACTACTACATCCCTGTGGCGCATAATATGACCAAGGAGGAGAATAAGTTGTACAACTTTGATTTGCCCTCGACTATAGATGACCGGCATTTTCATGATGATATTGGTAAGCTTTTAAATAAAGAACCTGTCATTAAACATGAGTATACCTTCAATAACCCCGATGCCATCCCAAAAGTACTGGAAATAAAGCCTGCGCCTATCCTGATTGTAGAAGGCTTATTTATATTGCACTTTAAAGAGATTGCCGGCATGCTGGATATGAAAATTTTCATCGAGGCCGAAGATGACATAGCCTTACAGCGCCGCCTTAAACGCGATTTGCAGGAACGTGGCTACTCACACGATGATGTGATGTACAAATGGGTAAACCATGTGGTACCAGCCTATAAAGAGTTCCTGTTGCCTTACAAAGACGAATGCGATAAGGTGATAACCAACAACACACACGTTGCCGACGATATCATCGCGGTAACAGAAGAAATATCAGCTGATTTAAGAACAAAATTGTTTTAATTTGAGAATTTGAAGATTAACTTCGTTGAGGGCTTCGCCGTTTGAGAATTTGAAAATGATTAACAAACATCATTTACCAAGTAAGATATTCTCGGAATTTTCAAATCTTCAAATTTTCAAATTAATCAGGCATTTTCAAATCTTCAAATTTTCAAATCCTCAAATTATAATTAGTTTCCTATAATTTTCCTGGTTTCGTTGTGGTAATCGGTTTTTGTAATTACACCGGCCCTGAACAAATTTCTCAGCTTCGTAAGTTCAGCCTCGATTTTGGGGCAGCAATTGTGGGTATTAAGTTTATAAGAGCGGAGCGGGTCTTTATCTGTGCGGAGCGCCCAAACTAACGAAATTATCCAGGCTATCACAGTCCAGCCTAAAAGTACGTTCAACAGTAACACTGATAAGAAGTTATTTTTTTCCCTGGCCATTATAGATGGCAGCAGATAAACAGGCATTGTAATGGATAACAAAATGAATATTAGTATCAGTTCTGGATAATCTATCATAACTTAATTTAATATTGTCATTTATACGCAATAACTTATCTGTAAGATGCAAATATTTTTTAATTAATGCTATACCTCATTACAGATATTTTTTTAAAGCACAATTTCGGGCACCTCCCCTTCTATTATTAACTCTCCGGCAGTCGCTTTTATTATCTCTTCTACTGTTACGCCAGGGGCTCGCTCCAGTAATTTAAAGCCGCCCTGCGGCAAAACGTCAAATACGCCCAGTTCAGTTACTATTTTTTTCACACAGTGCACGCCGGTTAAAGGCAAGGTGCACTTAGGTAATAACTTCGATTCGCCCGCTTTGTTTACGTGCTGCATGGCTACAATAATATTTTCTGCCGATGCCACGAGGTCCATAGCGCCACCCATGCCCTTCACCATTTTGCCAGGAATTTTCCAGTTGGCTATATCCCCGTTTTCGGATACTTCCATGGCGCCCAGGATAGTCAGGTTAACTTTCCTGGCCCTGATCATCCCAAAACTCATAGCCGAATCGAATATTGACGAACCAGGCAGCATGGTTATGGTTTGCTTACCGGCATTAATTACATCCGGGTCTTCCTCTCCTTCAAACGGAAATGGCCCCATCCCCAACAAGCCGTTCTCTGATTGTAAAACAACATCCATAGTTTCGGGGATGTAATTGGCCACCAATGTTGGGATGCCTATACCAAGGTTAACATAGTAACCGTCTTTTATTTCTTTGGCGATGCGTTTAGCGATGCCGTTTTTATCTAACATAAAATTAATTTGAGGATTTGAAAATTTGAGGATTTGAAGATGAATTTAATTTTCATACTATCCACTTTTTGCACTCGCTATAATTTTTTGATAATATTTTTTGATCACCTTCAACTTTTCAATTAGTGACTCACTAAACGGATAGCCCTTCGAAAACTGGCAAAGCAACAGGAAGTATTCAGTCTCGTCAGCTTCCTTGGCAGCTATCTTAAATTTATGTATAAAGTCATTTTTACTTTCGGCGTTTTGGGCTTCACGAACATTCGCCCCAATTGAAGTACCCGATCTGATAATCTGTCTTGCAATAGCATATTTTCTATTCGATTCCAGTTCTTCCGAAAACTCAATTATATCGAGTGCAAACTCAAAAGTCAATTTAACAATCAGGTTTTCTTTATCGTCTCTCATTAAAATAATATTCTACCAATTTTTATTCATTTTCAAATCTTCAAATTTTCAAATTTTCAAATTACTCTCACCGTACGGTGTTCGATTCGTTTTTCGTAACCCCCGCCTTGGAAAATTCGATGTACATAAATTCCCGGCGTATGGATATGATCAGGGTCCAGTTGTCCCGGTTCAACAAGCTCCTCTACCTCGGCAATGGTTATTTTTCCGGCCATAGCCATAACAGGGTTAAAATTCCGGGCGGTTGATTTATAGATGAGGTTACCCATGGTATCGCCTTTCCAGGCTTTTACAATGGCAAAATCGGCATCAAAGGCCATTTCCATCAGGTAATCTTTACCATTAAAATTGCGGACTTCTTTGCCTATCGCTACTTCGGTACCAACACCAGCTGGGGTAAAAATGGCGGGCATGCCGTAGCCAGCTGCCATACACCGTGTTGCAAGTGTGCCCTGGGGTATCAATTCTACCTCCAGTTCGCCGCTTAACAGTTGGCGTTCAAATTCGGCGTTTTCGCCAACGTACGATGAAATCATTTTTTTTACCTGGCGTTGTTGCAGCATCAGTCCGATGCCAAAGTCATCAACGCCGGCATTATTGCTGATACAGGTAAGCTGTTTTACCCCTTTTTTTACCAGGGCGGCTATACATTTTTCGGGTAATCCGCATAAACCAAAACCACCCAACATCAGGGTCATACCGTCCCGGATGTCGCGGATGGCCTCATCGGCATCACTTACTACTTTGTTCATGTTTTATAATTGGTTAATTCAAAACTACTGATAAGAGTCAAGAATCAAGAGCCAGGAATCAAGATTTTTTATCCCGAACTGAGTTAGCAAAAGGCTAAGCATCGACCTCAAAAAATTTGCACTTTTTAAGACAATCCAATAGGCTACAAATCCTGTTCGTCCTGCAAAATCCTGTCAATCGTGTCACCATTTAACCGTTTTATCCATAAACGCTATCAGGTCATCGGCCATTGCCTGCTGCTCTTTGGCGCTTGGGTGCCCCGGCGTATTTTTATAGGGAATCATATGGGTGTAAATACCTTTGTCATTTAAGCCAGCGACTGCTTTTTCGATATATCCGGGCCATGGCGAACCTTCTTTAGTGGCATCCATACTGCCCAGGATGCAAAGGATTTGAGCTTTGGGATATTTTTTGCGGATATTTTTTACCATCTCCCGGTAGGCTTTGACGATTTGATCAGCCTCGGGTGGCTTTGTGCCGAAACGCTCTTTAAATTGTGGATTATCAGGCATTTTAACTATCCACGAATCGTTTTGAAACAGGTTGATTACCACTACATCGGGGGTATATTTTGTAAAATCCCAAAGGCTTGTCGGGTCGGTTGGGTCAAGGCGGTTATACATTTCGGGCATGATAAGCGGGAACCAGCTTACCAGTACGCCTATGCCGCTTTTAGCCGTAGCCACATAGGCGGCATCATAATGGCGTGCCGTTATAGCGGCATAGCTAATATAGCCGTTCTCGTAAGGGGCGCTCCCTCTATCCTGCCCTGTAGTATCTTCAACAGCATAGCCACAGGTGATGGAATTACCAAAAAATTCAATTTTGCGTTTTTTAACCGGCGGTGGGGGCAATATTGATGCCCCTTTATCCAATATAAACTGCACAAAAGTGGTTTTACCCTTATCCCATTCGGTGCGTTTGAATAGTTCAAGGCTATGGTTACCGTCGGGAAGGCCTTCGGCAAGGGTGTATGTTTTTTGAGCATTTTCCAGGTGTAAGGTGTTGGTTACCTTACCATCTACAATAATTGTAAAATAGTTTTCGCCTCGCTCGTCCTGTAACACGGCCGATACGCCGGTACCTTTAAAGTTAATTACGGCCGATGATCCCGTCCAGTAAAATTCCGCAGCCTCATCGGTCATGTTAATGCGGCCGGTATAGCGGATATGGGTATCCTTGCTTTTGAGCACCAGGCTTTGCGCCTGGCAAGTTGATAGGGATCCTGACGATACCAGGAACAGGATTACAAAGTAAAGTTTACGCATTTTCTTGCCGGTTTACAGGCCTAATTTATGCAATTTGCCGACGTAAAACAAGCCTGCAAATACCCCTCCTGCCATGCACCGTTCGCACACCTTGCAATACTCTTTTAAACACCAACCCCGCACCTTTGAATGCCCTTACAAGCACCATTGAAACACCCACAAACTAATGACCAATGACGCGAAGCAAAATGACCAATGACAGCGCAGCGAAATGACTAATGACCAATAACGCGAAGCCCTAATCAACCGGTGTACCAAATTGCAACAGGTAACCGTTGTAATCGTAAATAGCAAATTCGCGCATGCCAAAATCAAAGGTTTCTATCGGGTAGCAAATAATGGCATGTTCTTTCAACTCCTTCCACAACTCGTCAACCTTATCGGTACGAATGTATAGCGATCCGGTAAACTTGGGCATCCCGAATGGTTCATGCTCATTGGGTAACGCAAACATAATCTCGATATCGTCCCGGCTAACCGTTGCCCACCCCCAGCGCTCATCATATCCAACACATGTAAAGCCCAGGTTACTAATGTAATAATCTACCGTTTCCCGTACCTGCCGGGTGTATAACATTGGAGTGATAGTTTTTAGGCCCATTGGTTTATAATATTTGGAAAATATACTAACTTATTTCAAATAAACACAAGTTACTCCTTAAACCGGGATGAGGAATTTTTACAGCATGTTACTCACCAGTTTAATTATCCTCCATCTTTTTTGTTGATAAATTAAACCTAAAACCGGTGTAGTCATATTCATAAAAGCCATCAAAACCCATAATAAAATGATGTTCCCAATTTTTGAAATATTCCTTGGCTTCAGTCCGATTCTTGAAATTCAAAATATTAATAAGCAATACTTTCTGATTTTCGACATTTATGTAGCCCACATACTGCCTTTTGTAATTACTAAAGCCAGGCGTAACATCTGATAAAACTTTTCGTCCATACAATTTTTTTCCATCTATTATTTGTGGATGTTTGGAAATGTGAGTTAAAGCCAGTTCCGCCTCCTTAATATCATCAATCGTAGGGGTAAATCTTCCCTTTTGTTCTGCATCTATATCAACCTTACTTTTAGCAGGGAATACGTAACCAGAATAATTTTCACCCCGGATACTAAGCGTGGTGTCACTCCTTAATATATCAGGCTTAATGACACTTTGTGCTTTTGCTGATAAATTTATTAAAAGAAAAAAGACAAACCAATATCTCATTCTAAATCAATAATGACTTTTATTTCAAATATACATAAGTTATCCCATCGCCACCCCTATCGGCGTGCTCATCTTCCAATCTGTCAACCTGGTCGTATTTTTTGAGGTATTGGCGTATCATTTTGCGCAAAATGCCATCACCTTTGCCGTGGATGATTTTTAGGTTACCAAAACCCATCATCAGGGCGCGGTCAAACAGTTTTTCGATATTGTGCAGGGCATCCTCGGTGCGCTGGCCGCGTACGTCAATCTCCGGACTAAAATTAGCGAAATCGCTGGTGTGCGAGTTCATGGTACGCCTCACCTCTTTGGGTACCGACGATTTGCTCACCCGCTCCACCTTTTTCTTTTTAGCTACGGTGCGCAAATCGCCAATGGCAATTACCACGTTATCGCGGATAATCTCTATCACCTGCCCGGTAGTTTCCGAATCGGTTAGTTTTACCCAGTCGCCAGGTTTCAGTTCTTCCTCAGCAGCCGGGCTTGGTTTTACAGGCTCAACCTTTACCGTGTTCTTTTTAAGCTCGATATTCAGGTTTTCGCGTAGGGTGCGTGTTTTTTCCTTATCGGCATTGCTGCTTTTAATTTCGGATATGGTGTTTTCAACCAGCTTGTTGGCGTTCAGGATGATGTTTTTAGCCTGGTCTTTAGCCTCGCGTATCAGTACTTTTTTATTTTCGTCCAGGTAGCTTTTCAGCTTTTCGTTCTCGGCCTGTAACTCGTTTACTTTACGCTGCTGCTTGTCCAGTTTTTGTTTGGTTTCAAATATCTCGCGTTTTTCGCGCTCCAGGTCAACCAACAGGGTGTCTACCTTTTTCTGGCCTTCGCTTATTTTATTCCGTGCCAAGTTAAGTACGTTTGGCGGCAGGCCTATTTTTTGGGCTATCTCAAAAGCGTATGAGCTGCCGGGCTTGCCAACTTCCAGCCGGTAAAGCGGCTTCATCTCTACGTTATTAAACAGCATCGATGCATTTTCTATGCCCTCGGTATTGCTGGCGAAGATCTTGAGGTTGCTGTAGTGCGTAGTTACCATCCCCCTTACCTTTTTATGGTTAAGCGATTCCAGCACGGCCTCGGCAATGGGGCCGCCAAATTGCGGGTCGGTACCGGTACCAAACTCATCTATCAGTATCAGGGTTTTACCATTAGCCTGCTCCACAAAATTTTTCATTTTGGATAAGTGGGCGCTATAGGTACTCAAATCGCTCTCGATAGATTGATCGTCACCTATATCAACAAACATCTGCTTAAACACACCTATTACACTGGCTTCGGCAGCCGGTATCAGCAAGCCCGCCTGAACCATCATTTGCAGCAGTCCAACCGTTTTCATACAAACAGATTTACCGCCCGCATTAGGGCCCGATACTACAATAATGCGTGTACCTTCATCAATCTGTACGTTTAAAGGCACCACCGTTTTTTGCTCCTTTTTAAAATTCAGGAACAGCAGCGGGTGACGGGCATTAAATAATTTTAGTTTCGGCTCGTTCACCACCTGGGGCATTTCGCCTTCAATGTCAATGGCAAACAGGGCCTTGGCGCGTACAAAATCAAGCTTGGTTAACAGGCTGTGGTATGATAATAAAAGCGGCGCATAAGGCCTTAACTCGGTTGTTAACGCTGTCAATATCTTTACAATCTCGCGGCGACGCTCAAATTCCAGGTCGCGTACACGGTTGTTGAGGGTAAAAACCTCTTCGGGTTCCATATAAACGGTTTGGCCCGAGGCCGATTCGTCGTGGATAAAACCTTTTAGCTTACGCTTGTTTTCGGCCAGCAGCGGGATACACAGCCTGCCATCGCGTACCGTGAGCGATCCATCGGCCGTCCAGCCGCTTGATGACGCATTTTTAAATATCTGGTCAATCTTTTTGCGGGCTTCCTGCTCGGCTTTGGCTATGCCCGATGTTATTTCCTGTAACTCGCGCGATGCATTGGGGCGTATTTTTCCTTTAGGGTCAATAACCGCGTCAATCTTTTTCAGGATGGCTTTCTCAATAGGCAGGTGCTCAAAAAGCGCCTCCAGGTTGGGGTAAAGGCCTTCCCGTTCGCTAAAATAGGCTATAACGGCAAATACGGTTTGCAGGGAAGCCTGAACCTGGTAAAATTCTTCCTCGTTCAAAAAAACACCTTCTATACGGGCTTTATTGGCCAGGGATTTAATATCAAAAAAATGGTGAATGGGTAGTGCGGCATCGTTTACCAGGATGTTTTTGAACTCGTTGGCCTGGCTTAAAAACTTGGCAATCTGGTCGTAATTGCTCATCACCTGTATCTTATCAACCATTTGCTGGCCCATCTCGCTCAGGCAATGAGCTTTTATTAATTCCTTTACTTCGGTAAACCCAAGCTTATCTACACTATTAATTGGGTACAGCATTAAGTTTTTTTCTATGTTTTAATTTTTTTGCCGAGTCGATTTTTGATTTCATCGCTCTTTTAGTTTTTGCTTGTTTAGCTAAATCGTTTTTTAGCGAATCGGCCTTCCGGGCCATAACCCTTTCCCTTATTTTTGCCTGCTTAACCGAATCGGCTTTTTGGGCTGGTGTTTTCGGTTTAAGCAACGCTTTCCGTACCGAATCGGCTTTCAGCGAATCGGCCTTTTGGGTAGTTGCCCGTTGTTTGTTTTGAGCCAGGTTAACAGAATCTGACATGGTTTTTATCCTAACCTCAACAGAATCATATATTTTAAACAGTTTGTCGGGTTCGCTGGCGTAATACTGCATGCTTTTCCTGAACTGGGCCGAATCGGTATCAAATTTCCTGAAAGCATCTAAATATTTACCCATGCCATATTTGTACAGGCTATCGCCCCCCTGCAAACCGTTATATAACGAACCGTCTATGAGGTGTATCTGTATCAATAAGCCAGTCATTTGTTTGGGCTGGATAAATTTTGAGGGGACACTATCGCTTTTGCAACCGCACAAAAAAAGTGTTACTGAAAAAAACAAGGTCAAGTATTTATACATTCTGTAATTTAGCGGCTGATTAATTAAGCAAATTTACGGATAAATGAGCATTGCAGATAATATCAAAAGCTTAAAAAAAGAAACGGAGGCCGACAAGGTAATATTGTTAGCCGTATCAAAAACAAAACCCGCTGCCGAAGTACAGGAAGCATATGATGCCGGGCAGCGTTTATTTGGCGAAAACCAGGTACAGGAACTGGTTGAAAAACAGGAGCAATTGCCCAAAGATATTGAATGGCACCTGATTGGCCACCTGCAAACCAATAAAGTAAAGTACATAGCACCTTTTGTGAGCATGATACAATCTGTTGATAGTATAAAGCTGCTACAGGAAATAAACAAACATGCCCAAAAAGCAGATAGGGTAATTGATTGCCTGCTGCAAATTTATATTGCCGACGAGGAAACAAAATTCGGACTGGGTTTTGATGAAGCGATAGAGCTGTTACGATCTGATGAATTTGCAGCTTGTAAAAACATCCGCATCCGCGGGTTAATGGGCATTGCCACCAATACCGATAACGAAAAGCAAATAAAAGACGAATATTACGAACTGAAAACCTTTTTTGACGGAATAAAAGTGAGCTATTTCAGAAAAGATGATAGTTTTAACATTTTATCGATGGGCATGTCGTCCGACTATAAAATAGCTATTGAGCAAGGCAGCAACATGGTACGCCTGGGCAGCACTATTTTTGGCACAAGGGTGGTGAAACATTGGAAGAATAACTGAAGTTGATTTGAAGATTTGAGAATTTGAAAATTTGAAAATGTTGCCCTTAGTTAAAATAATTGATTAATGTAAAACAGATTGATTTTGCCAGGGAGCCGCTGACAGTACCAATGAACTAATGAACAAGTGAACTAATGAACATAAAAATAAAAGTTGCCACTGTTGAAGATTGCCCGCGGCTGTTGGAACTGGTACATGAGCTGGCCTTGTTTGAGCGGGCGCCGGAGGAAGTAACCGTTACTTTAGATGAATTTATTGATGCCGGTTTTGGCGCCAAACCTGTTTGGAAGGCTTACGTGGCCGAAGTTGACGGACTGATAGTGGGTTTCGCGCTTTATTATATCCGCTACTCAACCTGGAAAGGCTGCCGCTTGTACCTTGAAGATTTAATTGTTACCGAGGCCTATCGCGGCCAAAAAATCGGCAAGCTTTTGATTGAAAGGTTAATTGTGGAAGCCAAAGAACTTGGCTTTAGCGGCATGGTTTGGCAAGTGCTTGACTGGAACGAACCGGCTATTAACTTTTACAAAAAATACGAGGCTAATATTGAGGCCGGATGGCTTAATGTGTCGTTGTCGAAAGAGCAGTTGGAGAAGTATTAGCAAGCTGGCGTTGCATAGCGGCGAAGACTCACCCCGACGAGGCTGCGCCCGTCACCCCTCTCTCCGACTGCGTCGCATAGAGGGGCGATAAAAAAATAAAAATTGGAGTTCACCCTCTATGCGGCGTAAGCCGGAGAGAGGGTCGGCCAGCGTAGCGTAGCCGGGGTGAGTCGTGACCAGCGTTCAAAACAATGCCCTTGTAAAACCAAATAAGCTATTGGTGTATTAAGCTATAACTACTAAAACAACATCTAACATGAAAACCGTCAGCAGGCTTTGTTTTATTTTAGTTGGATTTGCATTTGCATCATGTCAATGGAGTGTTAAACCAAAAGAAGATAAACAAACCGTAAAAGATACGCTTGCCTATACTTATAAAACTATTCATGAGCGGGCGGCCGATTGTGGCAACAAGCCCGACAGTAGTTGTACCGTGGTAAAAATCAGTTACCCGGTTTTTGATAGTGCCAAAACATTAAACAATTTCATCACCATTAAACTTGCCAACTTATTCCAGATAGATAAGAAGGCTGACAGCACTGTTGAGCAAATGACCCGGAACTTTCTGAGGTCATATACCGATTTCAGGAACAGCGACCCAAAATCGGCCATTTTTTATACCCTCGACAGCCATGCCAAAGTACTCATGCAGGATTCCAGCATTACCACTCTCGAAGTTGGTGGTTATACCTACCAGGGTGGCGCACACGGATCATCGGGAACATATTTTATCAACTGGAATACCAAAGCCAATAAAAGCATCACCTTAAATGATCTTTTTATTGACGGTTATGCCGATAAACTAAAGGCCATTGCCGAGGGAATTTTCCGTAAGGAAGAAAAGCTAAGCGACACAGCATCCCTGGCGCGCGACTATTTTTTTAAGGATAATAAATTCGCGCTGAACGATAATTTTTCGGTTACACCTATAGGGCTTAAATTCATCTATAACCAATATGAAATTAAGCCTTATGCTGCGGGGATAACCGGGTTATTTATCCCCTATTCACAAATTAAATCATTACTTCGGCCAAATTCGGTTGTGGGTAAATTCATTAAATAAATGCTTGTATTTAAATTCGGAGGGGCATCAGTTAAGGATGCCGATGGTATTATCAATTTAGCCAGTGTTGTTAAACAATACGATGGCCAACAATTACTCATCGTGGTATCGGCCATGGGCAAAACCACCAACGCGCTGGAGAAGCTCACCAAAGCTTATGTAGATCAAACTGAGGATATGCATAGCATCTTCGACAGTATTAAACAATATCACTTTGATATTTTGCATGAGTTGTTTGATGCCAATGATCCTGTTTTTGATGATGTGGCCAATACTATTGTGGAGATTGACTGGGCCATTGAAGATGAGCCTCATGATAGCTACGACTTTATTTACGACCAGGTTGTATCCATTGGCGAACTGGTATCAACCCGCATTGTATCTGCTTACCTTAACAAAGCCGGCATAAAAAGCCAATGGCTTGATGTGCGCGGCTATATCCACACCGATAACAGCTACCGCGAGGGCATTGTGCAATGGGATAAAACACGGGCAAGTATTAGCAAGGATATTCCTGCTATGCTGCAAAAAGGCGCGGTGGTAACACAGGGGTTTTTAGGTGGTACATCCGAAAACTTTACCACTACCTTAGGCCGCGAAGGATCCGATTACACCGCATCTATCTTCGCCTCCTGCCTGGGTGCCGAATCGGTTACCACCTGGAAAGATGTTCCAGGCATCCTGAATGCCGACCCCAAATATTTCGCCGATACCGTAAAATTTGATGAACTATCTTATACCGAAGCCATCGAGATGACTTATTACGGCGCCAGCGTCATCCACCCAAAAACAATAAAGCCTTTACAAAACGCCAAAATACCCTTGCTGGTGAAACCCTTCACGCATCCCGATGCTCCCGGCACCGTGATTAAAGAAGATGGCTTCAACAAGTTTGAAAAGCCGGTTATTATCCTGAAACAAAACCAGGTATTACTTTCCATTTCGCCAATTGATTATTCATTTATATCCGAAGATCACCTGAGCGGCATTTTTGGCTTGTTTGCCCAAAACCAGGTAAAGGTAAACGTAATGCAAACCTCGGCCCTTAGTTTTACGGTTTGTTTTGATTTTTATGAAGAGCGTTTTGAAAAACTACTGAGCAATCTTAAGCCGGAGTTTAAAGTAAAGTATAATAGTGGTTTAACACTGATTACCACCAGGCATTACGATGAAAATTCGCTTAAGGAATTAACGGCAGGAAAGACAATACTACTTGAACAAATCAGCAGGAATACGGCACAGATGGTGGTGCGGTAAGGTATTTTTGGGGGCGGCAACCAATTCATCGGCACAAATTAGCGCCTCGCCGATACAATGCCCTGTATAATATGGTGCCTTGGTACTTTTAGGTTAATAAAGGGTTAGTAATTAAAACATTCATCAAAAAAACTTAAAATTATGGGATTAGGAGCACCTGAAATAATACTCATCATCATCGCAGTATTGTTATTGTTTGGCGGCAAAAAAATCCCTGAGCTGATGCGCGGCATGGGCCAGGGCTTAAAGGCATTTAACGATGGTAAAACCGAAAAAGACGCAGCCATTAAAGAATAATTTAACTTAAAAAAGGAAAACCAAAAAAGGTGCATGAGTTATCTCGATGCGCCTTTTTTGGTTATAAAGCCCGGCCAAACTTTTAAGGCATTACCATCAATAAATGTTATACGTATAAACATTAACAGGCCTTATGCTATCAGGCAAATCGCTTTTAAACATCTCAAATAAAAAAGAGAGTAAAAAGGATAGCTTATTTCACGCAAAGACGGTAAGAAGCAAAGGCGCAAAGAGTTTTGCTTATTTTTCTTAGCTTCTTGGCGTCTTTGCGCGAGAAAAAAATAACCGACTTAATATCAAATCCGATGTTGTGCAATTAGGCTATAGAAATCGCCGCCGAAATCTTAAACGCGATTTCCCTGCTTATGCCATTAAGTAAACAAAAACACGGATATAATAATATCGAATAATGAATGTCCAACACCGAAGTTTCCCCTTCATTATTCGTTATTGGGCGTTCAGTGTTCGATATTTAAATCGACCTTAATTCCTTAACTTTAATAGCATTGGCATAAGGCCTTGAGGTGGGCAATAGATTTCGGATATTTTCTACCCGGCAACGCCTTTTATCCCTCCATCTCCAAAACCAGCATCACCGCACTATTGCTCAAAGCTTCCATATCAGCTTCTTGCAGGCCCCACAAAGCAAGGCCGTCTCGTTCGTGCATCAGGCGGCCTTGCAGTTCAAAGGCGCCGGCAATTACAAAGGCATAAAACAACGAGCCAGGGGTTTTCAGGTGATAAAGCGCATCGGCACGTCCATCAAACCGGCCGATGTGCAGGTTAAAAGGCAGCCTGAATAAAGTGGGGATAATACTTATCAATTCATTTTGCCTGCCCTCGAAGTCAAAGCCGAAGGTTTGCTTAAAAAACGGGAACACTTCGGTATCAGCGTCTATCTGCAGCTGCAAAAAGTTAACCCAATCATTTGGGTAGGGGTTATTTAAAGTTAAAATATCGCCGCTGTTTGCGTAATTAATATACACCTCGCCTACATCAACTACCGTACTTTTCCCTTCGGCATCCTCAACAAGCAGGGCGCCGGTTACCGGCACCGCTACAAAATAGCAGGCGTTTTGTACCTGTATGGAAATTGATTTACCGGCAGCCAAAATCTCGTCGTTAAATACACGCAGGGGGCCAAAAGCCTTACGGTGCTCATTAAAATGCCCGTCGTAATTAAAAGTGCTGCACCGCCTGAAGGTATTATTTTCGGTAATTACCCGCTGATCAGCAAGGTGAATCTGCCCGGGTGAGGTCTTTTCCATGTTGTTGCAATTTTTGGAGTGAATGAATATTTACGTATGGCGGCAGCTTAAACAGGTTGCTCAACACTTCTTCACCGCCGGTTGCTTCGGGCCGGTAATCGGCTACCAGCAAAAAATCGGCAATGGTATCGTGCCAGGCCAGTGCCTCTGTATAAAAATTAACAGCCACCTGGTGCCGGGCTTTATCGTTGATATCAGAGTTGATGATCTCGAGCTGAAATTTATTGAACTTTAAAAAACGCTTACCCACGTTATTAAGCACATCGGGCACTATACCACCTAACTGCTGCAAATACCCGGTTATGGCCGGGGTAACCATACCGGCAAGCCTTTTGGCGTTTGGCGCGTGTTTTAGCAGGTCGGCATAGCTGGTAAAAGCGGTACCGTGGCTGTAGTTTTGGGCCTGCATTTTAAACTCCATGTACGATGCCTCAAACACCACCTTATCCCATTGTTTGGTTGCGTTTATGTCGATAATTTTTCGGTAGCAAAGTGTAATTACGCGGGTGTCCATGTTAATACGGTTAAGCAGGTACGCTCATGCTGATTGATAGTACAAAGCCGGCTGTTTTACTGCCGGTAATGGTAGCCAGCTCAAGGGTATCACCATCGCTGAACACGCCGTCGGTAGCGTTATAGGTATAACCGCTCATTCCCTTACTATAGCCTGCCACAGTAGCTAAAGCCGTACCCGTTCCTTCAGGAAAAGCTATTTGTGTAACTTTTAATGATGTACCTGCCGAGTTGTATATATGCACATGAATATGTGTGGCACGGCCGGTATACCAGCCCGGGAAGATAGAGGTAAAAGAAACCAGGCCGTTGGAATCGGTAGTTTGCCTGCCACGTAAAAAATGTACCGAAGTGTAATTGGTAGATTGTGAGCCGCTGCCGCCATACTCCGAATAATTACCCTCGGCATCGCAATGCCAGATATCAACCAGCGCGCCCGATAAGGCATTGCAACTGTTATTGCTGTTGTTAACGGTAATATTAACAGTCAACTTGTAGCCGGTACGGTCGCTGGTAATATCGCTGCGCACGTATGATGCCGGCGAATGGGTTGGGTAAGGCCCCTCTGTTTCGGTTTCAATAACACTGCAGGTGCCTGAGCTGGAACTTGACCCGGAAGAACTGCTCGACCCGGAAGTACTACCTGACGACGAGCTGGTATCTGTTGTGCTGCTTGTAGTAGTTGTTACCGAATCTTTTTTGCAGGCTTCAACCAATACCGATGTAGACACTGCGCCTATCATCAGGCTTTTTAAGAAATTTTTACGTTCCATGATTTTAATCTTTTTAGTTTATATTTTGTGATGCTGGTTAACGATTCAAAAGTAAAATGTATCAGGAAAGTGACATACCATGTGTCGGTAAGCGAGAGTTTTGTGTCGATGAAAAGATAAGCCAGCTGAACAATTCGTTGTAAATAGCCCTATATTGGGGCAATACAAATCCTTAAAACTAAAAATGGCAGTGCGCAGGTATTCATGTTTCAGATTTTTAGTCATCGCGCTTCCATGGCAACTGCTTTTATGCCTGCATATTAACACCGCTGCCGCCCAGTTGCGCACCCCACGGTTTGATGATGCTATCATGATAGATTTACAGGAACACCGCAGCCCTGCGCAAACCTGCTTTTTCCTGTTCATGAGCAATAACTTGGAATATGGCAATATTGGCGTACCTGCGGGCTTGCTGGTTGGCGGTATCATCGGTAATAATAAGGAGATGCGGCAAAATGCCCTGTACGTCGCCAGCAGCACGGCCATTTCTGCCGGGTTAACCCAACTGATCAAAGTGCTGGTAAAGCGGCCGCGGCCATTTGTACAAAACATCCACATTACACCTGTTTACCGCCCCGGAAGCTATTCTTTTCCATCGGGGCATAGCTCATCATCATTTGCCACAGCAACTGCTTTATCGGCCGCTTATCCCAAATGGTATGTAATAGTTCCCGCGTATTTATGGGCAGGCTCAACCGCGTATTCCAGGATGTACCTGGGGGTACATTACCCTACAGATGTAGCAACGGGTGCAGGACTGGGAGCTGCGAGCGCTTTGCCGATGTTGTTTTTGAAAAAGTAGTGTTTTAGGCTATTTTTAATTTAATCATCCGTCATTACAAGATATTTGTTATTTTAGGATAAAATATTACTGAATCTTATCATGACATTCTCTTTAGCAAAACTAAAACCTGCTTATTTATTCTTGTTTTTTTTATCACTGGTTATCGTAAGCTGTTCAAAAAAAGGATCGGACCCAACGCCACCTGTTGATAACACTCCAAAAGTTACAGCGCTAAGCGTAACAACTGGTATATATAATACCGAAGTAATTATAACTGGCAATAACTTTAGTACCGCGGCAGCAAACAATCAAGTATTTTTCAATGGCAAAGCAGCAACTATAACTGCTGCAACGGCAACAAAGCTTACCGTAAAAGTTCCTTTAGCTGCAGGTACGGGCCCGGTAAGTGTGAAGGTTAGTGGTAGCGCCGAGGTTACCGGCCCCACTTTTACTTATCAGCAATCATGGGTGGTAAGCACTTTTGCGGGCACCGGCGCAAAAAGTTATAAAGACGGCACCAGAACGACAGCCGAATTTAATTTCCCAACGGGACTGGCTTTCGACGGATCGGGAAACTTATTTGTTTCTGAAGAAGGAAACGATGATATCAGGAAGATCACACCGGATGGACTTGTCAGTACAATTGCCGGCAACCGAACTCAGGGCAATGATAATGGAAACGGAGCATCTGCAAGTTTTTGGAACCCTGCTGGATTAGCAATTGACAACACTGGGAATATTTTTGTGGCAGACTATGCCAACAACCTGATAAGAAAAATAGATCCGTTAAATAATGTGACGACTTTCGCCGGCCAAAGAGGTATCGGCTTTAGTAATGGACAAGGCACAGCGGCAAGCTTTGATGGCCCAACAGATATTAAAATCGATGCTTCGGGTTCTCTTTATGTTTCAGACTTCACCAACGAAGCAATCAGGAAAATAACTGTAAATGGTCTTGTAAGTACCTTTGTAAGTATAAAATCACCTGTTGGCAGTAATGTTTTTAATTTTCCATTTGGTATTACCTTTGACAAAGACAATAATTTATATGCAACCACCTACAGTTTTAAAGTTCAAAAAATAACTCCGGGTGGTGTTGTTTCCGTTTTTGCAGGTAGCGGCATTAGAGGAACCAATGACGGAGCAGCTGGCAGTGCAAGCTTTTACGAAATGTTTTTACTGGCAAGTGATAAAGACGGATATATATACGTAACAGACAGTAACTTAATTCGGAAAATTACGCCATCAGGTCAGGTAACTACGCTTGCCGGAATTGAAACTACCGTTGGATCAACTGACGGCCCTGCAAGTATTGCGACATTTAATCACCCGACCGGAATAGCAGTAGATAAATCCGGAAATGTTTTTGTGGCCGATACTCAAAATAACGTAATCCGGAAAATTGCATTTGAATAATCCCTAATATTATCGCATCAAAACATCACAAAATGCCCGGCAACAACCGGGCATTTTTATCATATAGGCGCTATGTAATTAAAGCTGGGCAGGAGCCTATTTAAAATTTCAAGTTCCAACCCACGAATTCAAAAATCATCTGCACATCTGTAATCTGAAATCTGCACATCAAAAATCTGCACATTTTTTCCCATCTTTGTCCCCAATAAAGTTCTTTACTTTTTTTCTGCAGAGTGGTTCCCGGTGTTTAAAACACAGGGATTAATAAGGAACCGTGTGTAAATCACGGGCTGTCGCGCAACTGTAAGTAACACAAAAAGGTTGTTGCCTTTAACAAAGTCCATTGTTCGCCCCCGCGCGAATGAGAAGGACGGCAACAATGTTATAAGCCAGGATACTTGCCCCTATGTAAAAGACAATGCTTTCGCGCAATGAAGCAGTAGTCGAAGAAAAAAGAATGACCTGCATGGTAGTTACGTGCCTGTATGTTACGCTTTTGTCTTTTATTACCATTTACTCCGAAAGCATACCGAAAACCGTAAGGAGCATTAAGTCAACTTAATGTTTAACCAAAAACGTTTTAGCGTATGCTCAAAAACAATCTCGGGTACCCACGTGTAGGTGCCCACCGTGAACTCAAAAAAGCCAGTGAACAGTACTGGGCCGGTAAAATTAGCCGTGAAGACCTGTTTGCCGCCGCAAGGCAAATTCGCCTGCAAAACTGGCAAACCCAGGTTGATGCCGGTATCGATCTGATCCCCTGTAACGATTTCAGCTTTTACGACCAGGTATTGGATACCTCGCTCATGCTGGGCAACATCCCCGAACGTTACACACCCGTATTAACTCAAAACAAGTCCAATACCGAAATCGACCTGTATTTTGCCATGGCCCGCGGCTATCAAAAGGATGGACTGGACGTTACAGCCATGGAAATGACCAAATGGTTTGATACCAACTACCACTACATTGTGCCGGAGTTTGTACAAAACCAGCAATTTAAACTGTTTAGCGAAAAGATTTTTGACGAGTTTATACTGGCCAAACAACATACCGGCAGCATACCAAAACCCGTATTGATTGGCCCGGTAACCTACCTTTTATTAGGCAAAGAAAAACAACCCGGTTTTGATAAGATAGACCTGATCAAAAAACTGGTGCCCGTTTACGTCGAGGTGTTAAAAAGATTAGCAAGTTATGGCGCTGTTTGGGTACAACTTGATGAGCCCTTCCTGTCGCTTGACCTTACCGACAAAGAAAAGGCAGCTTATGCTTACGCCTATATGGAAATAAGCAAACAATGCCCCGGTATAAAAGTATTGCTTACTACCTATTTCGAAAGCCTGCACGAAAACACCGAACTGGCCGTAACCTTGCCGGTAAGCGCCATTCATGTAGATCTTGTTCGCGCTCCCGATCAGTTGTACAAAGTACTCACCGTATTGCCCGATAGCCTGAGTTTATCATTAGGTGTAGTTGATGGCCGTAACATCTGGAAAAACGATTACGTACGCTCGTTAACCCACGTAAAAAAAGCTATTGCCGTATTGGGCACCGATAGGGTGATGATAGCCCCAAGCTGCTCGTTGCTGCATACGCCGTTCGATCTGGAGCTGGAAACCGCCATCATCCCCGAGATAAAAAACTGGATGGCTTTTGCCAAACAGAAACTGAACGAAATAAGCGAGCTGGCGCAGATCATCGGCGGCAATAACGAATTGCTACAAAATAACCTGCGTGCCCTTACCAGCCGCAACCTTTCAAAACTCATTCATAAGCAGGACATTAAACAACGCGTGGCAGCCATTACCGATGCCGATGCGCAGCGAGAAAGCGGATTCATTACCCGCCAAAAAATCCAGCAGCAACGCTTTAAATTACCACTGTACCCTACAACTACCATAGGATCGTTCCCGCAAACTGATGATATCCGCTCGTTAAGAGCAAGGCTTAAAAAAGGAGAGCTAACCGAAGCTCAATATGATGCCGAGATAGAAAAAGCCACCATTGACGCCATCCGCTGGCAGGAAGAGATAGGCCTGGACGTGTTAGTACACGGCGAATTTGAACGTAACGATATGGTTGAATACTTTGGCGAACGTTTGGATGGTTTCCTGTTCACCAAAAATGGCTGGGTGCAAAGCTACGGTAGCCGCTGTGTTAAGCCACCGGTTATTTATGGCGATGTAAGCCGCCCGGCGGATATGACGGTAAGGTGGAGCAGCTTCGCGCAGCAAAACACCGATAGACTGATGAAAGGCATGCTAACCGGCCCGGTAACTATACTGCAATGGTCGTTTGTTCGGGATGATCAGCCGCGGTCCGAAACTACCAACCAGATAGCGTTGGCCATCCGCGATGAAGTTGTGGCCCTGGAGGCAGCCGGCATTAAAGTAATCCAGATTGATGAGCCTGCTATTCGTGAAGGTTTACCATTGCGTAAAAAAGACTGGCAAAATTACCTGAACTGGGCGGTAAAAGCATTCCGTATTTCGGCCAGCGGCGTTCGCGACGAAACACAGATCCATACGCACATGTGCTACAGCGAGTTTAACGACATTATTGGCAACATTGCCGATATGGACGCCGACGTGATCACCATTGAAACATCGCGCTCGCAAATGGAGCTGTTAGCTGCCTTCGCCGATTTTAAATATCCAAACGAAATTGGCCCCGGTGTTTATGATATCCATTCGCCGCGCGTACCCACCGTTGATGAAATGGTAAGCCTGCTGGAAAAGGCATCTGAATTACTCCCGGCCGGCAATTTATGGGTTAATCCCGACTGCGGATTGAAGACCCGTAAATGGCCGGAAACCCAGGTGGCGCTCATAAATATGGTGGCCGCTGCGAAACATCTTCGTCAGTTAGTTGTAGAAACAATAGCATCCTGACGGGTAAAAACAGGCAATTTGCGTATACTTGCCTGTTTTTTCAGATTTTTGGCATTTTATGAGATTAAAAAGTAACGCGGTTATTACAGGGGTTGGGGGTTTTGTTCCGGATAATATATTAAGTAACAGTGATTTAGAGAAGATGGTTGACACAAACAGCGATTGGATTGTATCACGTACAGGAATTAAGGAAAGAAGGATTTTAACCGACCCTACACTTGCCACCTCAGATATGGCCGTTGCTGCTGTGAAAAATTTGTTAGAAAATACAGGTGTTTCCGCAGAAGAAATTGATTGCCTTATTATAGCTACGTCTACCCCCGATCACCTGCTTTTATCAACCGCCAGCATCGTGTGCGATAAGGTTGGTTTAAGCAACGCCTGGGCTACCGATGTTAACGCTGCCTGCAGTGGTTTTTTATATGCATACACGCTTGGTGCAAGCCTGGTGGAAAGCAACCGCTACAAAAAAGTAATTGTAATTGGCGCCGACCAAAACAGCGCTATCATTAATTATAAAGACCGTAATACCTGTATCCTTTTTGGCGATGGCGCCGGCGCTGTTTTACTGGAGCCTACCACCGAGGATATAGGTTTAATTGACAGCGTTTTTAAAACAGATGGCCATGGCCGCGAATACCTGCTGGTACCTGGTGGTGGTTCAAAAATTCCGGCTACTGTTGATTCTGTTGAGGCGAATCAGCATTACATTCGCCAGGAAGGCAGAATTGTTTTTAAAGCAGCTATTAAAGGCATGACAGAAACCTGTACCGAGGTATTAAAACGCAACGATATGACGATAGATGATGTAAACTGGCTGATACCTCACCAGGCCAATTACCGCATTATCCATGCCGTTGGCGAAAACCTGGGCTTACCCGAAGATCGTGTTAAGGTAAATATCGACAGATATGGCAACACCACAGCTGCCACCATACCACTTTGCCTTTGGGATTTCCAGAACGATTTCAAACACAACGACAACGTTATTTTTACCGCCTTTGGCGCCGGCTTTTCATGGGGCGCAACCCTGTTAAAATGGGGCACCTTGAGGAAAGCGTAAGCAGCCCCACCCAACCCTCCCCGGAAGGGAGGGCTTTATAAATTTTACACACATTTAATTCAAGTCTCCCCTACCGGGGGAGATTTAGAGGGGGCTAAATGACCATCGAAAAAAGAATAAAAGCATCCGAAACGCGCATTTTTAAAACCGTGTTCCCTAATAATACCAACCATTACGATACGCTGTTTGGCGGCTCGGCTATGGCCATGATGGATGAGGTAGCGTTTATAACCGCCACCCGTTTCACCCGAAAAAGAATGGTTACTGTATCATCCGACAGGATTGATTTTAATAAACCGATCCCGGCGGGTACCATTATCGAACTGGTAGGCTCGGTATCACACATTGGCAATACCAGTATGAAAGTTTTGGTCGAGATTTTCATAGAAGAGATGTACTCTTTTGTACGCGAAAAGGCCATTACCGGTACATTTACCTTTGTGGCTATCGACGAGCATAAACACCCGGTAAAGGTTGTGGATTAACGTAATTAAAATCTCTGCTTTAACTAAAACGCCTATATTTATACCCGTTAGTAAAAATCAACACAGGTTATATTCTGGCAATGGGCACAAACAACACCAATAAAAGACGAGACTTTATCAGGAAAATTGGCTTAGGTGCAATTGGCACCCTGGCCACGCCTTATGTGTTTGCATCTCCTCAAAAAACTGTTAAAGCGGACGTTTCACCCAAAACCATCCTCTTCCAGGGCGATTCCATAACCGACGGCGGGCGATCATACGATAAAGATTGGAACCATATTATGGGCCAAAGTTTCCCGTACCTGGTAGCAGGCAGGCTTTGGTTTGATCATCCCGACCAGCAAATGATGTTTTTAAACCGTGGCATTAGTGGTCATACCGTGCGCGACCTGCAGGTGCGCTGGCAAAAGGATACTTTAGATTTGAAGCCCGACATCCTGAATATTCTGATTGGTGTAAACGATGTACACCATGTAATCCACAATAACAATCCCACAACGGTTGATCAGTTCAGGGACGATTATGATGCCCTGCTTAATCAAACTAAAACCGCGCTCCCCGATATAAAATTGTTGATTTGCGAACCATTTATTTTGCCGATTGGCCAGGTAAATGCTGATTTAAAACGCTGGCAGGACGAATTAACGCCGCGACAATTAGTGGCTAAACAACTGGCGCAAAAATACAATGCCGTTTTTATACCGCTGCAGGCCATATTTAATGCGGCACTCAAAAAAGCGCCAGCCGAATTCTGGATCTGGGATGGAGTGCACCCTATGCCGGCAGGGCACGAATTGATAGCCCGTGAATGGATTAAGGCAGCAAAAAAGAATTACGGTTTCCCGGCTTAGTTAAACTGCAAACAGTTGCCCCATATCCTTAAAAGCCTTAAACTCCAATGCGTTTCCGGATGGATCAAGGAAAAACATGGTGGCCTGTTCGCCGGGCAGGCCTTTAAAACGAATGTAGGGTTCAATAACAAATTTCACGTTCAGGCTTTTTAATTTAGCCTCAAGCGCAACCCAGTCATTCCATTCCAGTACCACACCAAAATGGGGCACCGGTACATCGTGACCATCAACCGGGTTAAAATGATGTTTGGCATCATCAACCGGTTTAGGTTTCAAATGGATAACAAACTGGTGACCATATAAGTTAAAGTCTGTCCAGTTAGTATCGCTGCGGCCCTCACCGCAACCTAAAACTTCGCGGTAAAATTTGCGGGCTTCGTCCAGGTCATAAACCGGCACAGCAACGTGGAAAGGTGTTATTTTACTCATAATTATGTATAAAGTCTTGAGTCAAAAGTCTTAAGTCAAAAAAGAAAAACTTATAACTTTACTATCAAAATCTATTCTTCCTTGACTTATGACTTAAAATTCCACTTATAATTAGTGCCATCATATATATTGTTTCTTGACTTAGAACTTAAGACTATCGACTAAGGACTTCCTCAATGTAATCCTTTACGTTTTAACAATCCCCCGGTGGTATCATCCACGCTTTGCTGTACAATAAATGCCTTAGGATCTATCCGCAGGATGGTTTGTTTTAACGACGGAATCTCCAACCGGGTGGCAACGGTAAAAATAATATCCCGTGGATCGTTTACGTGCCCGTCCTTACCGTAACCGCTTTTGCCCTGGTAAATGGTTACCCCCCTGCCAAGTGTATGCGTAATTGCCCTGCGGATAGCTTCGCTATGGGTAGATACTACCGTGATGCCCGAATACTGCTCAATACCATTCAAAATAAAATCTATCATTTTTGCCGCAGACATATAAGTTAATATGGAATACATGGCCGGCTCAACGCCCAAAAGGAAAGCAGCGAGCCCGAATATCAATACATTCAGCAGCAAAATAAAATCGCTCACTTTTAACAGCTGGGTTCGTTTGCTAATGAGTACGGCAGCTATCTCGGTACCATCAAGCACGGCGCCGCCCCGCATGGCCAGGCCGCTACCCGTACCTATAAAAACGCCGCCAAAAACCGCCGTAAGCAACTTATCATGTGTTACATCCGGAAAATGGATAACTACCAGGCTTACCGATAGCAAACCAATGGCAATAGTGCTTTTTATGGCAAACCACAGCCCAAGCTTTTTATAACCCAGCCACAAAAAAGGCACATTAATTAAAAAAATAAGTAAAGAAATGGGTATGGCCGAGATATCTGCAACCAGCATTGATACACCTGTTACACCTCCATCAATAAAATGGCTCGATAACAGGAACCCCTTAAGACCAAAACCGGCTGCCAGAATACCCAACCCGATAGATATTGATTCTTTGATGATCTTCATTACCTTCATGCCCAAATATAATTTATCCGGCGCTAAAATGGGTTTTAATAAAGAAGATAACCAAGAAAAGGACTGGTTATTTTATCTGTTCAAAGTCATAACCTGCCCTTATTTGAGATTCGGGAGTCAGAATTTCGGATTTGTTCGATTTTTGATTAGTTACTATCTAAATTTGATTCGACAATGGATAATAAACATGATATAACTTCATTAGATGATATCAAGCTGTTAGTCGACGCCTTTTACACCAAAGTTGCCGAAGATACCCTGCTTGGCCCAGTTTTTAACGAACGTTTGGGTGATAGCTGGTTGCCGCACCTTAAAAAAATGTATACCTTTTGGCAAACCCTGCTCTTGCAGGAACATACGTATAACGGCGCCCCGTTTCCGCCTCATGCGCGCTTGCCTATTGACGAAAAGCATTTTAATGAATGGCTGAATTTATTTACAGCTACGGTTGACAGTCTTTTTGCCGGCGAAAAGGCCGATGAAGCCAAATGGCGTGCCGGTAAAATGGCCGAAATGTTCCAATATAAAATAGCCTATTTTAAAAATAATCCGCTTAATATTGTTTAGCTATCTGTTTACCGGGCAATATGCGGGTGCATTTTAGTAATTTTGCCTTGTGCCACCACCTGTTAAAAAAACACCTGCCAAAACCACAGTTCCGGTAAAACGGAAAGCTGCCGCGAAGAAAAAAACATCGTCCGCAGTTCCTACAGGATGGATATTTGCTGCTATTGGCTTACTACTCATAGTGCTTTCTCCTTTTTATTATGGCTATGTTTTAAAAACGGCAACCGCAACCTGGCGATGGATCCTGGATGCCGGCGAACCCACCAATTACCGTACTTACAAAAGTTTTGGCGTGCGCATACCGGCCAATTATACGGTGCACGGCATTGATGTGTCATCGTACCAGGGTAAAATAAACTGGCAAAAGGTAAAGCAAATGAACGAGGATGGCGTACACATCAAGTTCGCTTTTATTAAGGCAACCGAAGGCGTTTTAATGACTGATCCCTATTTTCAGCGCAACTGGCGCGAAGCCCCGAAGGCCGGCCTCATTTGTGGTGCGTATCATTTTTTTCTGCCTCAAAAAAGCGGCTTATGGCAGGCTAAATTCATGCTGCAAACGGTAAAAATTGAAAAAGGCGACCTGCCGATGGTTGTTGACGTAGAAAGACTATACCGTACTACGCCCGAAAAAATGCGTATCCAGCTTAAGCTGTTCATTCACCAAATAGAAACTAAAACCGGTGTAAAACCCATTATTTACACCAACCTAAGTTTTTACCGGGACAACCTGCAAGGCTATTTTGACGAGTACCCGCTGTGGATAGCCCACTATTACCAACCCCAGTTAAAGGTAAGCAGCAATACCAACTGGCAGTTTTGGCAACACTCCGACAGGGCCCATATCAATGGCATTAACGAAAGAGTTGATATGAGTATTTTTAAAGGCGATACTACTGCTTTTGAAAAATTGCTGGTGAAGTAATGTTGAGGTCTGATATTTTATATTAACAGTTTATTATCGATTTTCTCTTTTATATATTTTTTAACCGTGGCCTTGTCCGTTCAAAAAATGCCTTATAGTCGTTCTTAAATTCAGGCTTGGCAATTCCGGGGAAACCACAATTTTCCATGCAAATTCTCAAATAACCGATAAACGTAGTTTCGTTTCCCTCGTTTAAAAACAAGCTATCAATGCTTGGCTCCCTTGTGATTTGAATTGAATAAGGCGGGCCACCACTAATATTATCTTTGTGTAAATAATCCGCCGCTACTTCCAAATACGCATCTAAAGAATCTCCGGCATCAAGACCTTCCTCCATATATGTCGCCCAATCACCATCGGCAACATAAGAAACGAGATCATCAAGACTGTTAATTTGTATAGGATCGGCACATGACCATAATAGCTCTGGTTTATTCTCATAGCCCCATCCAAAATCAACTGATCCAACAATCTCATAAAACAGCCTCAAAGAAAGAGGAATATATCCGAAATCCTTAACAGCTTCTTCCAGTTCAATTAATAACTTGTGTGTATTTGGTAGCGGATCCAACAATGGGCGATCTGAATTACATTGAAATTCAGATTTAAAGGCATAGTTGAGCTTCTTTAGTTCCGAAAAAATAACATTCAGGTTAAAGACGACTCTGTTGAATGTTTCGATTAGAACGTTTTGAATATCTTCAAAATGCGCGACGGTAAAAGCATCTTTTCCTAAGCTATGGATATCGGTATAAACAGCGCGCCCGTCTTCACCATTTATATAACGGTCATAAAACTTCATATGGATTAAACTTACAATTAAAAAATCACCCCGTTACCCCTTCTTTCTTATAAACATTCATCAAGCTATCGGCCCGGTACCTATGTCCCTCCTTTAAAAAGGTATAGTATGGCGCTACGAGTTTAGCGGCAGCTGATGAGGGGTATTTATCCAGCAGATAGCTGTAAGCGTCTTTAAAATAATCGCTTAAATTGTTTTTATCATCCATAACCCAGGTGTTATCGGTTCCCTGGAGCAGTGCCTGCAAATAACTTTTTTGGTTAATGGCAGCATCGGCAATACTTATAAAACCGGGGTTGTCCTTAACAAATTGCTCCCACCATATTTCCCTGTCTACCAACTGCTTTGCGCTTATAATTATCGAAGCATCCTCCACGTAAATAGCCTTATTCTCCTTATTCAATTGCTCCAGGTACACCTTCATGACCGGCGAAACGGAATCATAAAACCACCTGGCTATAAAATCCCTGTCTTGCCCCACATAGGTATCCCCTTCTTCCATAATAATTGTAAAACCGTTATCGTTTAATTGCTTCAGGTATTTTGCAACTTTTACCGGCAGTTTACCTGGCTTTACTTTATTGATGAGTATAGTATCGCTTCGGTCGGCACGGTTAAAATGGGTATCATCCAGGCTATTATCCAGCTTATCATAGTATGCGCTAAAAATCAAAAAAGCGGTATCGCAAGAGGCAGGTGCTTGTCCTTTAAATAAATCTGCATACCTTCTCGCGGCCTTCATGGCATTTTCAGGATCGGTAAAATTTAAAGATTTAATAAATACCACATACTGATTAAACAAGGGGTTTGTATATTGCGGCTTATTGATGGTTGAAGTTTTTGCCGGCTTATTAGCCTTAACAGCATGTTTCGTTTCTGCCGAAGGTTGCTTTTTATGTGAACAAGCGCACAACACAATTAAACACATACACAGGAGTACACAGTTTTTCATGGCAGAATGGAAGTATCTTGCATAAATATGAGCAATTTGTTTGGAAACAGAAAGCGCACCGATAAGTCGATGACTCCGCTACATGCCTCGGAAGTGCATAATATATCAAAATCTTTAGCGCTGAAAGGCCTCTATCATCCAGAACATCTTTTACTATGAAAATATCTACATTATCTTTTTGTGCTTTATTGATCGCGATGTTTTCTGCCTGTCATTCGGTTATAACCGATGGCGCCAGCGGCAACCAGGAACAAACCAATATGCACAGCACGTATGACGATAGCACCTTAAACAATAAGATATTGCCTGTTATGATGCCTTATAACCGGCTGATTGACCCTGCCGGCAAAGTGGTGCGCTTTGGCGATCCCAATTTTGAAAACCATAGCCTTGATATCAAACTGATCCCCGGAACCTCGGTTTTAGCCGTTGAAGACCGGTACGGCATTACCCTCATAGATTCGGTTGGCAGCAAGGTTATAGCACAATGGACTTATAACAAGGATAAACAATACGGCGGCCTGATGAGCACTTACTCGGGATTAAAAGTCCATAAAAATGGCACAGAAATACAGATTTTCTGGAGCGCCGCCAATGGCGATTCGCATAAATCATTTGTGATGCAAGCCATATGGAACGGACAAGATATCAGTATTAAAAACGCATTTGAATTTAAACCAGCTTCGCCATCACCATTGGCATTACCCAATGAACTGGTTATTAACAATGAAGCAGGTACCGATTATTTATATGTGGCTTTAAACGGCAACAACCAGCTTGTAAAAATCAATCTAAGCACCGGCCAAACTGTTTATACTAAACCAACCGGGGTAGCGCCCTATGGCCTTGCCCTTGTTGGGCAGCGCCTGTTCATCACCAACTGGGGCGGGGCCGAGCCAACTGATACAACCGGCAGGGAAACCGCGGGCGTGCCTTATGGCAAAACCTACATCGACCCAAAAACCGGCGCGACAAGTTCCGGGAGCGTACAGGTATTTGATATTGCAAGCGGCAATGCGCTGAAAGAAATTTCCGTTGGCCTGCACCCCAATGTTATCATAGCCGATAAAAGCAACCGTTTTTTATATGTTGCCAATGCCAACAGCGATAACGTATCCGTAATAAACGCTGCAACTTTTAAGGTGATTGAAACTATCCCTGTACGGTTGATGCAGGATAAAAACGGCTATATAGGCGATTCGCCAAACGCTTTGGCCCTCGGCAACGATGGTTATACATTGTACGTTGCCAACGGGCTTGATAACGCGGTTGCGGTAGTTCGGCTTGGCTCAACTTCATCAGCCAATGGCAGGGGCAAAACAGTTGTTAAAGGCTTTATCCCTACCGAGGCTTATCCCGGCGGCTTACTGGTTGTTGATAATACCCTTTTTGTAACCAACCTGGAAGGCGAAGGATCAAGGGTAAGCACCAAAGAGTTTAAAGCCGGGCCGCAGGTACCTGATGATGTTACCGCTTATAACTCGCACCACGAAAAGGCTACGGTATCTATCATTCCATTGCCTGATGATGAGTTATTAAAAACATATACCAACCGTGTTAAAACGCTTAACCTAACCTTCAGGCAGGATATAGCACAACTGGTGCCGCGCAAAAACATAGCCCCAAAGCCAATGCCTGATCGTATCGGCGAACCATCGGTATTTAAACACGTACTGTATATCATCAAAGAAAACCGCACTTATGACCAGGTTTTAGGCGATTTGCCGCAAGGCAAAGGCATGCCCTCGTTGTGTATTTATGGCGATAGCGTCACCCCAAATCAGCATAAACTGGCCAAAGATTTTGTGTTGCTTGATAACTACTATGCATCGGGCAAATGCTCGGCCGAAGGGCATCAATGGACTGATGCCGCCATGGTGACTGACTATGTAGAAAAAAACGTACGCGCCTGGTTCCGCAGCTACCCCCATGTGCAGGAAGACGCATTGGTGTACGATAAGAAAGGCTTTATATGGAACAATGCCGCCGACCATGGTAAAAAAGTAAGGATTTACGGCGAGGCTTCGGCACCGCATTATGATGAAAAACTTAGCTGGACGGATATGTACAATAATTATAAAGCCGGCATCCCGCTTAAATTTTATAACACCAGTACTATATCAAGGGTGAGGCCCATGCTATCGCAAAACTACCCCGGATCGGACGAGTTGAAAATAACCGACCAGATACGGGCCTCAGCCTTTATTGATGAGCTAAAAGGTTATGAAAAACAAGCCGGCGATGAATTGCCCGAACTGGTGGTAATGGCCCTATCAACCGACCACACGCAAGGTACACGGCCAGGCCTTCCTAAACCGGAAGCTATGGTGGCCGATAACGATCTTGCCCTTGGCCGCATTATTGAAGCCTTATCCAAAAGCCGTTTCTGGAAAAACACCGTGATATTTATTACCGAGGATGACTCGCAAGCCGGGTGGGACCACGTATCTGCTTACCGTACAACAGGCTTTGTGGTAAGTCCGTACAGCCAGCTGCAAAAAACAGTATCAACCAACTATAACCAAACTTGCGTTGTACGGTCGATAGAGCAAATATTGGGCATTCCGCCGATGAATATTATTGATGCAACCGCCCTGCCCATGTTCAGCTGCTTTAGCGACAGGCCAACTGCCTACACTTACAACGCTGTGCCAAACCGCATCCCGCTAAATAACATCAACCCTAAACTTGCCGCGCTTAAAGGGCAGGCTTTGTATTTTGCCAAAGCATCATCAAAACCGGAGTTTGACCACATCGATGGCGGCAACGACGACATGCTGAACCGCATTTTATGGTACGCCGCAAAAGGTAAAAAAACTTACCCCGCAAAATTAACCGGCAAAGCCGACAAAGATGATGATGATTAAACAGGGCTATTTATTTTTTGACGAGATAAACCGTATACCATCAGTATGTTCGCCAATGAGGATATTCGCCATATCTGCCGTTTTGTAATAGGGCGGCTTTCCGGGCATATCATCGGCAATGCCAATACCGTTAATCTTTAAATTTTCAAATACAACATTTTTTATACGGCGGTCATTATCATACCCCGCAATCACCGAGATATTGGAATGACGGCCATGGAAATCAATGTCTTTAAAATAAATATTTTGTATCCCCCTGCCCGGCGAAGTATTGTAATAGTGATTAAACATTACCCTGATATTAACAAGCTGCCCCTCCCTGAAATCTTCTACCCGGATATTTTCAAAACTAAATTGGTTTAGCAGATTGCTATCACCCGCATTTAGCGCAATACAACCCTGGTAATCAATCTGATGCTCGTGCTGCTCCAAGATATCTATATTTTTAAACGTCATATTTTCAAGCGTATCCGGGTTGTTGGTGTCTCCGTGGGTACCAATTAATATCGGGTGGGCAACATCTGCCCAAAGCGTTGCGTTGGTAACAGTTATGTTTTTGGTGTTGCCATAATAATTCCACCTGTGGCCATAAATGGCGATACAATCGTCTGAATTTCGCATAAAAATATCGCTGATGGCAACATCCGAGCTACAAAAAACATCAATCCCATCAGCATTTCCTTCAAAGCTAAACGACTTAAAATTACTGATCTTCACCCCTGCCGACTGGCCGATAAGCACACTGTACTTATGTGGCAAAACAATGATTCCGCTTACTTCAACGTTTTTTGAAAACGTGATGGTCAGCTGGTCGTTACGGGAACCGGGTATAGCGGCGGGGCTGATTTTCTTGATGTCTGTTTTTTGTAAAACGGGCAATTGAGTCAAAATTCCACGGCCCAGGATCCGTACGTTCTCTACTTTATCAATAAGTATCTGCCCTTGTACAATGGCACCACCTGCTAAATAGATAGTTTGGTTCGACCGGGCTTTTAAAAGCCCGATGCGATGTATCCCCGGACCAAAATAGGTTACACTGGTATCGGCCCACGATGGGTGGAAAGTTTCAAGCGGATTGGCAAACAACTGCAGGTTATGAAATATATCGCCGTTTATCTCGATGGAAAGATTCCGGGGTTTATCCAAAAAAAAGCTAACTTCATTTGATTGTATTTTCGGCGATATGCCAAAACTCAACGGCCTCACCCGGGCTTGCTTCACAGTGCCTCTGTTATAAGTAACGGCAACCTCCACTACACCAGAAAAATCAAAATAAGCAAAAGAGCTAAGCTGATATTCGCTTTTTGTATTTACAACGTTAGCAACCTTGGCCATATAGGTAGGCACGGTTTTCCATTCCTTTCCATTTTGCCTTATTCTTACAGTAAAATCGGTTGTTAAAGCTGCTCCGTCAGGAGCCTTATAGGTTATAAGTTGGGCTTTTACAAGGTTAGTAATACATAACAACAATAAAAACAGGGTGATAATTCTTTTTTTCATTAAATATAAATAGTTAAAACTCCCGGCGCATACCTCCCGTCGGCACAAATCTTCGCATCGAATCAACCTACACCTAACTTCAAGTAGCCCCCGGTGATGTATCCAGAGAAGCAAATGGGTTGGTAATGGTTACCGATTGAAGATTTTATAAAAATCGCCCGAAAAAGAAGAAGAAGAAGGCGGTAGTCAGGCCAAATACAGGGGGTATTTTTAGCGCATCACCGTTAAAAACAAGCAAAAATGAGCTATCTGTTCATATTTAAACATAACGCGTCCGTAAAACATAAGTATTAGTTATTACTTAATGCTTACTTTTTTGATTAACCAAACTATCGTTGCAGCTCCAATTCCCGGGCTTATTTTTTCAGATTAAACAAATCCCTTGTTGTATATTTTGTATAAAACATCGCCGCTTGCCGCCCTTTCATCACCACAATAGCCCCGTTTATCGATAACATCTATCGTCCCCAAAATATTGGCAATACTTTCGGATAAGTAAACGATAACAAAATATTAAATTAATTAAATCATGAAAAAGTTAATACTTTCTGTAGGGTCGGGCTTGCTACTGACGGTCTGCATCCTGGTAGCTTGTAAGAAAAGCAGCTCAACTGATGGAACAACAACAACTACCACCACAACAACCACAACCGCTTCAGTTTCGGCTTTAACCTGCGGTTCGGCAGTGGTATCATCAACTGCAACTGTTAATACCGTATTTAGCGGTAGTGCCACCATACCATATACTGGTGGTAACGGCGCTACTTATACCGCAGGTAGCGCAATCTCTTCAACCGGTGTTACAGGCCTAACGGCAACTTTAGCTGCGGGCACCCTGGCCAGCGGGGCGGGCAATATCACATATGCCATTGCCGGTACACCAACATCAACAGGTACCGCTTCTTTTTCAATTACCTTTGGCGGGCAAACCTGTAGTTTCACAGTCACTGTAAATGCAGCAAGTACATCTACAACGGGTTGCTCTACTTCAAGCACCATTGCATCAAAAGTAGTATGCTTAGCCAACGCTTTTTTAGCAACGCTTAGCACGTCGCAGCAATCATCTGTTGTACTTACACTTAACCTCACCAATGCAAAAAGATGGTCGAACCTGCCATGCGGGGTTTCATGCAGAAACGGATTGGCGTTTAGCAGCTTAAGCAGCACACAATTAGCAGCAGCTAAAGCGGTTGCAGCGGCAGCTTTTGGAACAACAACCGGCGAAGGTTATGACGAGTTTTCACAAATTATGGCTGCCGATGATTACCTGGGGCAAACTGCTTCCGGCTATTCTTCCGGTAACTATATTATCGCATTTTTGGGCACCCCAAGTACAACAGGAAAATGGATGTTACAGATTGGCGGGCACCATTACGCACAAAATATCACCTACGATGCGGGTGTCGTTACCAGTATCACACCTTTACACCAGGGAGTAGAGCCTAAAGGTTCATTTACTTTAAGCGGAACTACTTATAGCGGCCCGCTGGAATCAGAACATACCGCAATGCAGGATATGCTTGGTTCTTTCACAAGTACCGAATTGGCTTCGGCAAAAATATCCAGTACTTTTTCAGACTGCCTGATGGTACCTGGCTCTACTACTAACACTTTCCCAACCACTAAACAGGGAATTAAAGTTAGCACGCTTAGCACTGCTGCACAGGCAAAAGTACTGGCAGCCATGATGCCATGGATCAACGACGTGGATGCTACTGCTGCCGCCGCATTTACAACCATTTATCAAAATGAGCTTGCAAGTACTTACGTTACCTATGCCAGCAATACATCTGCTGTTGCCGGTACCGCCAGTTCATTTTTAACAACAAATACCGATTATGTGAGGATAGACGGGCCAAGCGTTTGGATAGAATTTATTTGCCAGACAGGTGTGGTGCTTTCGGGAATTCACTACCACACTGTAATGAGAGACCATACCCGTGATTACATAGGTTTATAAAAAGAATCATAGAAATTATGCAAAACATCTTTTCGATAAACAGTCGCCATAAAAACAGTTGGCGGCTGTTTATTTTTGTATCCGTTTTTGCTGTTACAGCATTAAGGCCAACCATTTCAAGCGCCCATCAAACGCCCAATACGCTTGTTTTTTTAGATGCAAGCCCGAACAGGGTTGCCCTGGAACTCCAAATGCCCTTATCAGAACTGGAACTTGCTTTTGGCAACAACATCTCTAAAAATCCCGAAACACTTATTGATAAATTCGGCACCCGGTTAACAGAATACCTCAAAGCGCATATACACGCTTATTTGAAGAAGACCGCTCCCTGGAATGTTGAAATAGTAGCTTTGAGAATGGATAAAGGGAAATACATTGAAAATGGCATCGATTATTGGGAAGTAGTTGCCAACGTGATTATCATCCCGCAACCGGGCGAAAGTACCCGGAAATTTATGCTCGACTATGACGTTATTATGCACCAGGTTGTAAACCATGCAGCCCTTCTTTCCATCCGCAGCGATTGGGAGACAGGAAACTTAAATGCTCCCTCGGCTGATGCCATGGTTATCAGCTGGAATACCAAAGATAATGTGATATACCCATTGGAAATAAATTTGCAACAGGGAAGCTGGTTTAAGGGTTTCAAAAGCATGTTCGCCTTAGGTATGCAGCATATTAAAGAGGGGACCGATCATTTGCTGTTTTTGATAGTTTTGCTGTTACCTGCAGCATTATTGACAAAAAACAAGCAATGGGGCAAGTTTGGCGGCACAAAATACAGTATCCTGAGGTTATTGAAAATTGTCACCTCGTTTACAATTGGCCACTCTGTTACGTTGCTCATTGGCGCCTTAGGTTGGTTAAAACTGCCTGCGCAACCGGTAGAAATAGCGATTGCATTTTCCATTTTAGTTTCCGCGGTCCATGCCATAAAGCCCATTTTTCCGGGGAAAGAAATGTTTGTAGCAGCGGGCTTTGGTTTAATACACGGCTTGGCGTTTGCATCCATATTAGCTAACCTTAACCTGGGCGCAGGTACTATGGCCCTAAGTATTTTAGGCTTTAATTTGGGTATAGAGGTAATGCAGCTGTTTGTTGTTTTAATTACTATTCCGTGGTTAATTTTACTAAGCCAAACGTCAATTTATAAGTACGTGCGGGTTGGCGGCGCCGTTATCTCGGGTATAATTGCCATCGCATGGATGCTGGAGCGTGCCACACAAACGCCTAATTTTGTTTCGGCTTTTGTAAATAAAGCAGCGCAACAAGCCATGTGGGCCATACTACTGTTAGCAATTTTGGCATTGGCAAGCTTCGTGTTAAAAAGGCGTGTTGCCTGTTCATGATGAAACAGGTACCGCAGGTTGGCGACATTATTGGAAGTGGGGGCGACACTGTGTTCCAGATTACACTGCAGTTTTTTGGGGAAGGTGATTGGCCTGGCTAAATAAAACATCAATTGTGGCGTTGTTAACCGGCTGACCAAGGAAAGAATCAACGTGCCGCAAGCAAAAAACCGTGCTTTAAAAGCCTTTAAATAAAGTCACGCTTTTAGGTGTCACTTTGCCTATCCTTTTGTCTTTGCGCGATACCAGTTCACAAAGCTGTATGGCGGCACTTTCAAAATCATCGTGGCTGTTGCTGAGCAGCAACCAGGCTGTATCAAATGACTCGCCCTCATCAAAAGAAAAATTGGTGATCGCCGCAATTTCCGCCTTCAAACTGGCGTGATCATCCCGTTTTGTGCATACCCAGATGCCGTTATGCTGCGGATTTTTTTCGGTCTCCCGGAAGATCAGTACGATCTTTCCGTCGAAATAAAGATAAAACATCCCCACAGCCGGCTTAACGATAACGCCGGAAGGCAGGTAATCCAGCAGGAAGTCAAAAGGCATTGCTTTTTTCATTGGGCAGTATTTTGTTCATTAAATATAATCAATTGGTTTTGCTTATCTTAGTATATGAGCATTACGGAATTTATTAGCGATGCACCCGCAGAAAGGCAGGCCTTTTTGACTACACTGCATGAAGCGATCATAGCGAACGACCCAACAATTATCCCTGTCATCAAACTAATGATGGGCAAAGAAATGATTTTATACGAGGAACGCGGCGTTATGAAATACGGGCTGGCCAGTGCAAAGGCTTACATGTCGTTACACTGCCTGCCCATGTACATGAACCCCTCGCTGCACCAGCAATTTGAAAAGCTGCTGCCGGATGCTAAATTCCAGAAGGGTTGCATCAATTTTAAAGATGAATCCGAAATGTCTGCCGCGGCCTTGACCACGCTGATCGCTGCCTGTTCGGGTATAAGTATTGCAGACATGCTGGAAAAACGAAAAAGAAAATAGCCGGCCAATAAAATGCACTCGTCCCAAATTTGAGGGCATGTTCGGATGACTGCTTAGTTTATGCGCTGGACCTATAAATGATTATAAACATGGTCATGGTCAATTAGTAATGGGATTATTTCTCCAAAGTTACCTGATCAAAGCTAATGGTAGTGGGCGTTGCTATTGAGCCGGAAGAAACGGCCAGGCCTGCTAATAACGATTTCTTTGTTTGGCTGGTCACCGAACCAATTTTTGTCCAGTTTTTTCCATCAACTGAAGAGAAGCCGGAGAATACCTCCCCCTTTCGCTGTAAACAGAGCCAATAATACCCCGTGAGGCGGCTGAAAGTAACTGCCGGCTCGGTAAGCAACTGGTTTGATGTAACAGTTTTTGTTTCATTCCCTGCTAACTCCCGGGAAAGCAGACTGGTGTACCAGCGTGGCGCCTCCGCCTGACCCGATGGTTCAGGTTTTACTATCAAAGCTATCTGCAGCGCATTAACCGTTAACCCTTCGCGGATAACCAGGCCAAAACCAGTAAACTGTGAACTGACCTGGGGAACGTACCGGCATGTGATGGCCCCATCGCGGTTTAAAGCAGTGTAAATAAATTTAAACTGATTATGTAAGCTGTCGATACCCATCCCTTTTGCTGTTATAGTAAATTGCTGTCCATCAAAAACCGCGGTATTTTTTTGTTCTTCGTTATCTCCAATATCTGCCTGTTCCCAATTTGCCCGGAAACCCGTTGTGATGCTAACCGGATAAGCAGTTGCGCCCCTGCCCCATTTATTAGCCGCAGAAACTATATAATAATAGGTTTTCCCTTTTGACACTTTATTATCCTGGTATAACGCATGAGTGATATGGCTGGCTATAACCAAATAAGGTCCATTTCTATTTCCTGCTCTTTTAACAGTATAATAATCCGCGCCTACAGCGGCTATCCAGGTTACAGTATTACCGTTTAATGAGGTTTTAGCTAACAGACCCGCCGGTGCTGCCGGAATGGTATTGACATCATATTTCCCGTTTACCGATGCCGTTCTGGAATAAAGCAGCGTTCCAAAACCCACATGATCGGCCCCCGGTAGCCCCTGCTGTTCCGGCCTGATCTTTTCGGCAGCCTGCCGGGTATAGGGGGCTGCTAAACCCATCCGGTTTACGTAGTGATTATAAATCTGTTCGTACACCGCCCGTAGCCTCCCCCTGCCTTCTGACGATAGCTGCTGATGCAAATATTTACCCGTTTTGTCCATTGCGGGTGCATAAGGCACATCCTGCCCAAGGTTATATCTGGCGGTATATTCAAATCCCTTTAGTAAACGGCTATCTGCATAAGCATATAAGTTTAATCCCTGGTGCCAGCCCATTTCCGCGCAATCGCCTAAATGGGCGATGCCCAGTTGCGTATGACTTTGATCCCGGCCGCTTTCCTGGCATTGACCAGCGTCATTAATAATATAATTAACCAGACTTCCATCACCTGCGCCATCAATATAATAGTGTAAAGCCCGTTCAAATATGGGGCGGTCGTTGCAAAAAACACCTATTGCCATCATGGTTTTCATGGCAGCCGCATCCCAATTACCGTTGGCAAACGGAGCAAAATTTTTGATAACAGGGTATATCACTTCGCGAAAATGCTTCTCTGTATTTTGAATGTCTGATGCGGACCAACCCGAATGGGTATAGCGCAGGATCTCGGCAGCATTCACCATTTTAAATGGGCCAAGCCCGGCCATTAATACAGCATCGCGCCCGGTAATTGATTTTAATGCTGATGACCATGCATTAACAATTGCTATAGCTTTATCAGCATAAGCCTGTTGACCGGTAAGCGCCCACATCAATGCATTTTGATAAGCAGCATTAGCATCTGCATCATAAATACCCTGCCCAATAGTCGGATTCCGGCCTACCATTTCCATCGGCCCCTGCATGTGATAAGTGCTTTGCGATTGCGGATGCACCTGGAGAACCAGGAACCCGCTGTATATAGGTTCCAGTTTTTCTTTTATTGCTGTTTTCATCCGTGCTATATCCTCCGAGTTTTGCAATAATCCGGGATGTGTAAACAACTGCGCCTTTGCAAAATCAGCAAAGCACAGTAATAAAAAGCAGTATAGAAGTAAACATATTCCTTTTATATAATTCATGATTTATTTATGGTATTGTAATTTATAAGATGTTCATTTTAAATGATTGTAATAGCTAAAAACTTTTTGCCTTGTGCTTCCCGATATACCAATAAGGTTCATCGCCTGGTTACATAAAAAGTTTGTTCAACCGGTTCCGCAGATTGATATAAAGGTTCTGTTACCCTCCCCCATTGATAAGCTACGACTTTAATCTTTACGGGGTATTTACTTTTGACAGGGATAGGTGTAAATTTAACGACACTATTTTCCACATATGCAGGTCCCGAAATAATATAATAATCCACAGGTAATGTCGAATCTGACGTGGCATGTAAAGCAAGTTCTTTGGTACCATATTTAACATCTTGTATTTTTTGGAATGTTATTTCCTGAGGCTTACCAGTTGTTAATTTAGCAGGGATAGTCATCTTACCAGGTTGTACCGCATGCCGATATTCGTCATCGCCTGCATTTTCTTCCTGTATCCAAAGATCACCTCCCATACCCGACCGGTCAAATTGTAATCTGAATGAAGAGGGGCCTGTTTGTATTGCCGGACCAGTGATTACCCTAAAACTAATGGGGCCTGCCGCATGCCCCAATTTTTGGCCACCACCAATAAGTTCTGGCGGCATTTCCGATAAAAAACCTCCTTTTAGCTGAAATGAAACACCGTTTTGTCCTGGTTCAAACTTCATGGCCGCAAAACCCAATTTAGCAACCGGCAATAACTGACCATCTTGTATAAAAGTAAGCATTTGCCTTTTGCGCTTTACACGGTCGCCTTCAAATCTCATAGCTGCCATGGCCATTTCCCGGTCAAAAAACCAATATCCATAGGCGCTATTACCCTTAAATGATTTATAAGGGGCAGGTAAAAACTCATCCTTTTGCATACCGCCTGTACCTGTTAACCATCCCGATAATCTTTCAATAGGTTTTAAAGCCGACTGTCCGGGTGGCGGCAAACGGTACTGACATGCTTTACGGATATATAGCGCGATGAATCTTGCCAGGTGTGCTGACCAGTCAAAATGCCCTCCACCCGGATCAGTTACTACGCTAACCAAATTATCTGCATCCTGGCTGCGCAAGGCTAAAGCGCCTTGCTTTACCACGGGCCAGTAAAAGTCACGATCTCCGGGTTTCGTTGTGGGGTCGGGCACACGGTATTGCGGCCACTCGGTGGTTTCTCCCACTACATAACAAAGCGGGATACCTTTAAATTTTAGGGAATCTGGAAGCGGCATGGTTTTAACAGGGATGCATGCAATGGTACGTCCTGGCAAAGCATTAGCAAAGGTCCAGCCAAAATGCCCGTTAGCCGAGTGCCCCATGGGTATAACCGGGGCCGTTTTTAATTCCTGATAACCCGATTCCATGGCCAGGTCATCCATCATTTGCTGAAATACTTTTTCCATCCCGGGTCTCATATCAGCAGTTAAAGACTGATCCCCCCTTTGTGCAGACCCAATCCAAATGATACCCAAACCTATCTCCGCAGCCGTGCGCCGGATGAGCGAATCCTCCAACCAGTTACGTTCCAGCAAATTAGCCAGGGATATAATTATACCGTTAACCTGTTTGCAATTTGGTGGTATCCATAAATAAGCATTCCGGGTACCAACCTTTACACTGTACTGGTAAACATGATCTTCAGGTCTGTACTGAGCTTTACAATTACTAACCAGAACAAAAACAGTCAGCAACAAAAGGGTGATCTTATGGATCATGGAGAAACAATTAATTTCTATTATTTATTATTTATGGCGTTATCCTGAGCCAGTCAAAATCGGCGTAACCTCCTATGCGTACATCAGGCTTGCTGATACAGAATAATCTGCATAAAGAACAGGGTTCTTATAAGTCCCGTTTCGCTGATCTGATACCCATACTTTGGAGATAGGATCTATTTGTGCTATCGCATTGTAGGTAACCGATATAACGCTCAATAGGCCAACAAAAAAAACACTATCTTATTGTTCATAGCTTATAACAAATTAGCCAAATGTAGTTCGAAAGTAGTGTTAAGTAAAGATTCACAAGGGGGAGCAACAGGTCAAATAAGGGGGAGAAGAAGTGAGTTTGACTAAGAATTCAGCAATATTTTTTAAAATTTGGCAAATGGGTGCCCTACCAGCCATCCGTTATCCACCCAATCCAACACAATTTTTGCAACTGAACTTTGTATTGTTATCTGGTGGCGATGAATTATAATGTAATTGTATGCTAATCAACTTAAACAAAAGATACTTTCCACGACGCAACAGAATCAAAACTTGTGGTATGTATGGTAGAATTGTGGTATAAGTTGACAAATGTTGTGTTTTTATGTTAAAAAATTGGTTACGTGAACCTGCTTCAAAAGTAATTTTACTCCTGCACAGCTGCTACAATTCTAATTAAATAGCTGCTGAATTATAAACCAATAAAGCCGACCGGCAAGTTCTGTTAATGTTTCGATTAAGTTATAAATCTTGATCGGCCTGTATATTACAATTAGTTGTATCCAGGAATTATACAAACAGGCCCGGCTTCACAATCGATTGCGAACCTTTTATGAGGGATATTTATGAGAAAATAAATCAAAAATCTTGTTTTGCCGGTTGCAGATTGCGACCCGCATTAAACTACACCGGCATCCATGTTATCTACCTTGTAACCAAGAAATCCAATCCTGATACAGCTACCGGTTAAGCCAATAATATAAGTAAACCGATCTTTTATCAAACCAAATGATCTATAACTATGAATAAGGGTAATCCATCCATAAGCTACCATATGTAATACCTGAACATGTTTGATAAAAGCGCTAAATCTTACCAATTTCTAAACCAATGTTTTCAATTAACAAACCAAAATATGAAAAAAAAATATTTACTAAGTACTTTCATGAGAATGACGGTTGTAATAGTATTTATAAGCATTACTATTATAAGTTCCGCGTTTGCGGCTAATGGCCCGGCCAATCTGCCATATACGGATGTGATAAAAGCCAACGTGAGCAAGGTTATAACCGGTAAGGTAACCGATGAAACCGGCTTAGCATTACCAGGCGTAACCGTTACCTTAAAAGGCACCACTACTGCAGTCGGATCCGATGTCAATGGCGTATTCCGTATTGAAGTACCTAATGACCAGGCGGTGCTTGTTTTTAGTTTTGTAGGTTATGTCTCGAAGGAAGTTACCGTTTCCGACAAATCGGTAATTAATGTATCGTTAAGGAGTGATTCCAGATCATTAAGTGAAGTTGTTGTTGTTGGCTACGGAACACAAAAGCGCGCCAGTGTAACCGGCGCTGTTTCGTCAGTAAGCGGCAAAACAATATCAGCTTTACCTGTTGGCGGTGTCGATCAGGCTTTACAAGGCCGGGTAGCCGGTTTAACGGTTACCAACAATGGCTCGCCAGGTACTGCTCCAATTGTACAGATACGCGGCGTGAGTTCTGTTGGTTATGGATCCGATCCCTTGTATATTATTGACGGCTTTCCGGGTTCTATCGGAGCTCTTGATCCAAGAGATATTCAATCAGTTGATGTACTTAAGGATGCGAGCGCTGCGGCGATTTACGGTTCAAGAGGAACTAACGGTGTTATCATCATTACAACCAGGAAAGGTTCCAGTGGTAAGGTTCAGTTAAACTTTGATTCGTACGCGGGATTTCAGGAAGTTGTTAAACGATATGACCTCCTTAACACCAACCAATATGTCCAATACGAAAGAGCTTTAGACGGAGCTGCCAATATTGGAGTACCGCCACGTTTGCAACCGGCAAACTTTAATCTGCCTATTTATGCGGGTTCTTCGCAAACATTCGCCCAAACCAACACAGACTGGCAGAGCGCTTATTTCCAAAAAGGAGTTTTGCAACAGCATAATGTCTCGTTAACCGGTGGCAATGAGAACTCACATTTTTTTACATCCGCCGGTTATTTTAATCAGGATGGCATTACCGTAGGTACAAGTTTCAGCCGGAAAAACTACCGTATGAATTCTGATCATAATGTGAATAAATTTATTACCATCGGCGAAACATTCAATGTTTCGGTAACCCGTCAACGTTTTGGAATCCCCCCGGGCAACAGAACGCCTATTACCAATGTGGTAAGGATGCAGCCATACATACCTATTTACAATCCAAACAATCCTGGCGGTTTTTTTGGCCCTCAAAACAGTTTTGACGGCGCCGACCCGGTTAACCCGATTGAACAGGCTTTAATTAACGAGAACCGTAATTTTGGTTTCGGAATACGTGGCAACGCTTATTTAACCGTAAAGTTTACTCCATGGTTAAAATTCAATTCTACTTACGGGATTGATTACGGAACAAACAGGCAGGAACAATACACTCCTATATATAACGACGGGGGTACTTCAAGCAGCCCGCTTGCGTCAATAACCGAAAATACCGGCACCAGCACTACTACGCTTTATACTCAGCAATTAACTTTCGACAAGACCTTCGCCAAACACCACGTTTCGGCTGTGGCAGTTTACGAAGTGCAAACCAACCGTAGTGACAGCCAAAACTCTTTTGGTAATCAAAATAACAACATTATACGCACACTTAACAACGCCACCAACATCACCACCAATTATACTTATGGCACCAACGTGCTGCATTCATTAGTAGGCCGGGTGGGTTATGATTTTGAAGGGAAATATTTAATTTCCGGTTCAATACGTCGCGATGGCTTGTCAGTTTGGGCCCCCGGTCACAAATATGAAAACTTCCCTGCGGCTTCAGTAGGCTGGAAGGTTGACCAGGAAGATTTCATGAAGAATTCTAAAACAATCAGCGAATTAAAACTACGGGCCGGTTACGGCGTTACCGGGATAAATGGAACTGTGTTGGGGAATTATCCTTACGTATCAAATGTTTCTGCGGGTGGCACAACGTACCCTTTTGGCAATTTGGCAACTGGTGCTAACTCTGGTAACGGATCTTATTATAGTGCATTAAGTAATTATTTTCTTCACTGGGAAATAACCAAATCAACAAACATTGGTCTTGACCTTGGCTTACTTCAAAACACGTTTACGTTATCGGCGGAAGTTTATAAGAGAAGGACCAATAACCTGATCTTAACCGTACCTGTACCGCCAAGCGATGGCGTTGGTGCACCGGTTGCAAATGTTGGCTCTATGCAAAACACAGGTATTGAATTTACCGCAGGTTACCATAAATCAAGCGGAGACTTTAAATTTGATATAACCGGTGTGTTTGGTTTAGACAAAAATAAAGTTACCTCATTGACAGGAACCGCAAACGGTTCGATAGTGGCAGGCGGCGATGCGGATTTCGGTGGCGGCGGGCCGATTACTAACACCGTAGTTGGTCAATCTATCCAGTATTTTTATGGTTATGTTGTAGAAGGCATATTCCAAAATGCAGCTGATGTAAGCGGTCACGCAACTCAAACCAATGCAGCGCCAGGCGATATTAAATTTAAGGATATCAATAACGACGGTAAAATAGATGCCAATGACCGGGTTAACCTGGGCAGTTACCTCCCTAAGTTTACCTATTCGTTAAATTATTCGGCGAATTATAAAAATTTCGACCTTGCTTTGTTTTTCCAGGGTGTTTACGGCAATAAAATATTTAATGCCGAAAAAATCATTCTTGAAGGTATGCCAAGGTTATTTAACTCCGGAGTTAACGTGCTTAAGGCCTGGACACCCAACAATACCAATACTACTATCCCGAGGGCTATTTCCGGCGACCCTAACGGCAACGTAAGGCCTTCGTCGCGCTGGGTAGAAAACGGCTCATACCTTCGTTTAAAAAACCTTCAGCTTGGCTACAATTTGCCTACAGCCTGGCTTAAATCGGCCACTGACGGTCATGTAAGCAAAGTGAGGTTTTATTTATCATCCACAAACCTGTTCACGATTACAAAATACACCGGGCTTGATCCTGAGGTTGGCTCCAAAAACGGAACACTTACAAATGGTATAGACTACGGCCAATATCCTTCGCCAAGAGCGTTCCAGGCAGGCTTACAGGCAACATTTTAACAATCATTAAATTGATATATTATGAAACATAGAAAAATTTATTTATTGTCAACCATTATCTTATTAACGATAACGGTGATTGTATTGTCCTGTAAAAAAACAGCGCTAAATACATCCGACCCCAATAATCTTACTACAGGTAACTATTATAAAACCGCAGCGCAACTAAAGGCGGGAGTTAACGCCATCTACGCTGTTATGCATCAAAACAACCTCGTATCGCGCGAGTGGTATTATTTGCATGACACCAGGAGCGATGAAGTGTTCCCTGGCGGTGGCCAACTGGAAATTCCGCGCAGACAACTGTATGAAAATACCGATGACCCTACCAACTCGGTTATGAACTCGGTTTGGAATGGCTGGTACACAGTAATATTCCGCGCCAACGTGGTAACCGACAATGCGCCCAATGTTACTGACAATGTTGCAGATAAGAATCAATCAATTGGCGAGGCAAAGTTTCTTCGCGCCTGGGCTTATTTTGACCTGGTTAGCATGTGGGGAGGTGTTCCACTGGTAACTACAGTGCCAAAAAGTCCAAACGATTATAAGCCACGTGCATCTGTTAGTGAAGTGTACGCGCAAATTGTTCAGGATTTGAAAGATGCCGCGGCAGTATTGCCCGGAAAATCGGCTACCGATAAGGGGCGGGCCACCGCTTCCGCCGCCAATGCTATGCTGGGCAGGGTATTGATGCAACAAGGCGATTATGCCGGAGCCAAAGCAGCGTTTCTTAAAATTCCAACTTCAGGAGCAGATGGATATTCTTTAACCGCACGTTACCTGGATAATTTTGAGTTAGCGACCGAGTTTAATTCAGAATCAATTTTCGAAGTTGTATTTGTAGACAAAGGCGATAATAATTACAACTGGGGTGGCGAAAGCGCGACTGAACCACAATCTACAGTCAGAAACCAGGAATACTGCCCTGTTGCCTGGAGAAACCTCATTCCTTCAAACAAATATTTGAATGAATTTGAAAACACAGCAACAGGCGCAGCCAAAACAGACCCGCGTTTTTCATACAGCGTTTACCAGAGCGGCGATACTTATAACAATGGCCAAAGCGTATTAACTGATGGAGATCAAAACGGTAATTCTTCCGTGGTTAACGGCGTTACCAAAAAAATCAGCTGGCGTAAATTTATGATTATCTACCAGGAAAGTTCTGCTACGGCAGGCTTTCACCCTGCCGGAAACAATCAGCGTATTATACGTTATTCGGAAATTCTGCTTAATCTTGCCGAATGCAATATTGAGCTGGGTGATATCCCCGGAGCTGTAACCTATCTTAATATGGTGCGCGCAAGACAGGACGTTGCTATGCCTCCTTATCCAACGGCTCAATTTCCGGTTACTACAAAAAGCGACGTGATTAAAGCCCTAATGCACGAAAAAATGGTAGAGCTGGGCGATGAAGAAGTACGCAACATTGACATTTTAAGATGGCGCAAAAAGGGATATTTCACTACCGAGCCGATTGCTAATTTTCATGCCAACAGAGACGAATTATTACCTATACCTCAAGCCGAACTGGATAATAACCCATTAGTTAACGGTCATCAAAACCCAGGCTATTAATTTATTTTGCAGTTAATTTGAAAGCGGGCGGCCTAAAAGCCGCCTGCTTTTTTCTTATATTTAAATTACATTTTATGAAGAGGCTCCTCATAGGTTTTACCATTGCTGTATCACTTTGGTCGTGTAAAAAGCATACGCTATTTGTGCAAGTGCCATCTTCCGGCTCGGGTATTATGTTTAATAACCTGATCACAGAAAACGACTCCATTAACCCCATTGATAACGCCACTGTATATAATGGCGGAGGCGTGGGTATAGGCGATTTTAATAACGATGGATTACAGGATATTTACTTTGTAGGCAATATGGTGCCCAATAAGCTATATATCAACAAGGGGAACTTCAGGTTTGACGATGTTACTGCAATGGCAGGGGTGGATGGCAAGGGCCGATGGGGAAAGGGTGCATCTGTAATTGATATCAATAACGACGGCTTGCCCGATATATACGTATGTAATTCGTTTGCCAATGATCCACAAAAAAGACAAAACCTGCTGTATATAAACAAGGGGCTTAATAAAGATGGTGTTCCGGTGTTTAAAGATGAGGCAAAGGAGTACGGGCTTGACATTCAACTATTTTCTACAATGGCCAGCTTTTTCGATTATGATAATGACGGCGACCTTGACATGTACTTAACTGTTAACGAGCCTAACCCCGCTGAGTTTCCCAACCAATTCAGGCCTATTAATATTAGCGGCACGGGGAGAAGCATGGGACGATTGTACCGGAACGATTGGGACCCGAAACTTAAGCATCCCGTATTTACAGATGTGTCATTAGCAGCCGGCATCAAGATTGAAGGTTACGGGCATGCTGCAACTATAGCTGATATTAACCTTGATGGCTGGAAAGATATATATGTTACCAACGACTTCCTATCTAACAATATCCTGTACATCAATAACCATGATGGCACCTTTACAGATAAGTCGAAGGCGTATTTTAAGCATACCTCGTTCAATGCCATGGGCCAGGATATTGAGGACATTAATAATGATGGGCTGGCCGACATATTTGAACTGGACATGAGCCCTGCCGATAATTACCGAAAAAAAATGATGTCGGGACCGAGCAGCTATAATACCATTCAAAATTTCGACCATTATGGTTATCAATATCAATACGTCCGAAACACATTACAGCTGAACCAGGGTCCATCTATGGGGGAAAATAACCAGGCTGGCCCGCCAGCATTTAGCGAGGTTGGCTTTTTAAGCGGCGTAGCCCAAACAGACTGGAGCTGGACCCCGATGGTAACCGATTTTGATAATGATGGTTACCGGGATGTTATTGTTACCAACGGTTATCCGCGCGACGTTACAGATCATGATTTTATTGCTTACAGATCCAATGCATTTTTAATAACGCCTAAGAGCGAAGTTCTTAAACAGATACCGTCAGTCAAAATTCACAATTACGGCTTCCGTAACCAGGATGGTTTGCAATTTAAGGATGTGAGCATGGATTGGGGCCTGGGTATCCCCTCATTTTCAAATGGTGCAGCCTATGCCGACCTTAATAATGACGGCGCACTGGACCTTGTGATCAATAACATCAATGACGAGGCGTTAATTTATAAAAATACCGCCGGCGAGGGCGCCGAAAATGTGCAGCACTACCTCAACATAAAGTTTAAGGGCCCAGATCAAAACCTTGAAGGAATAGGAACCTTTGTTGATATATATTACCAGCACGGTTTACATCAGGTTTATGAAAACAACCCTTACCGGGGCTATCTTACCAGCATCCAACCGATAGCACATTTTGGGTTAGGCAAATGCAAAACCATAGATTCGGTAGTGGTTAGATGGCCGAACAAATACAGACAAACTTTTTTTAATGTAGCTGCCGATCAAACTTTGGCTGCAAACATTAATAATGCCGGCCAAATCTATACATGGGCAAATCCGGAACAACCAAAAGCACCGATATTTACCAATATCACGGGCAAAAGTGCGATTAACTACATACATCGTGACACAGATTATGCCGACTTTAATATTCAAAAGCTTTTGCCGCATAAGCTTTCAGAATATAATCCGGCACTGTCAGTCGGCGATATTAACAGCGATGGCTTAGATGATATAGTTGCCGGCGGAAACTTGAAAGAACCGGCACAGATCTTTTTTCAACAAAAGAACGGAACATTTATACAACGGGGCCTTTTAGAAGAAAAGAAATATGATCACGCCTATCTTGATGGCGGAATTCTGATTTTCGATTCAAACGGCGATAGGTTTCCTGATGTACTAATTACCGGCAGTGGTTATAAGGCAGCGGCAAACGATACGGCATACCAGGACCGATTATATATTAATGACGGCAAGGGCCATTTTACGCTTGCAAAGGATGCGTTGCCGGTTTGTTTTAAAAGTAAGTTGTGTGTAAGGGCTTTTGATTATAATAACGACGGCAAATTAGACCTGTTTATTTCGGGACGGGTGGAGCCATGGAGATATCCCGAACCTGTGAATAGCTATATTTTAAGAAATGACACAAAGAACGGAAAAGTAAAATTCACAGATGTAACTAATGAAGTTGCCCCAGACTTAAAAAAGATAGGGTTGATATGCGATGCCATTTTTAGTGATTTTGACAACGATGGTAAAACAGACCTGATATTAGCCGGAGAATGGATGCCGCTAACTTTCTTAAAAAATACAGGCGGCAAATTTGTTAACGTTACAGCCCAAAGTGGCGTTAGCAATAAAACCGGATGGTGGAACTCAATAGTTGCGGGCGATTTCAGGCATACAGGCAGAATGGATTACATAGTGGGTAATACCGGCCTCAATACCCTTTACCAGGTCAGCGATGAGTCCCCGGCCTTTATTACAGCAGGCGACTTTGACAAGAGAAACCGGTTTGATGCATTTCCATCATTGTACCTGCCGGGTAAAGACGACATTAAACGGGAATACCCGGCAAATGTACGGGAAGATGCTGTTAAGCAAATGATAACCCTGCGTGCCAAATTCACCAATTATCATTCATATGCCGAGGCTACGATGCAAGATGTGCTCAGTGCCGATCAAATGAAAAATGCCTTACGGCTTAAAGCCACCGAGTTGAAGTCCTGCTATTTCAGGAACGATGGCGGGGGTAAATTCACCATAATTCCGCTGCCAATTGAGGCGCAGGTTTCTGTTTTGAATGGCATGGTGGCTGATGACTTTGACGCGGACGGCAACCTGGATATATTGATCAATGGAAATGATTTTGGCACCGACGTTTCTATTGGCAGGTATGATGCCTTAAATGGCTTACTGCTGAAGGGTAACGGCAAGGGTAATTTTGCGCCCCTATCAATTGCGCGCAGTGGGATATATTTACCTGGAGATGGAAAAGCCCTTGTAAAATTAAAGGGTGCAAACAATAATTATCTGATGGCGGCAAGCGAACATTTAGGGCCGCTTCGGATTTTTCAATTAAATGCTAAAGTATCTATGTTAAAATTAGATGATACAGATCAAAGCGCTGTTATAACATACAAAAATGGCAGCCAGGCTAAACAGGAATTTTACTATGGCAGTTCGTTTCTTTCCCAATCGTCCAGATTTATTCTCATTAATGATAAAATAGCACAGGTATCAATAAAAAACACCTCAGGGACAAGCAGGCTTTTTAAATTCTAATATCGTTATGTTAATTACTACCTGACCATTTTAACAAAGCAATTCAACCAGGGCACCCCAGCTCATCGTACACAATATGCTGTATGAAGGTCAGGGTTGTCCTTTTTATTTTCAGGCAGGCGTATATCATCTACTTAAAAACACCTTCGCCTTTACATGCCAGCCATTTGCATTTGCATCGCGGGCTCGCCTGTATTAAATTTAAGTGGCTTCAAATTAAGTGGGGTTAACTTGCCATCCTCTGTTATTTCCAGGAACTGATTAGGCTTTACATTGTAAAAATGCTGCAAAATGCCACTGCCTGCCCACCTTATCTCGATGTCGTCAATCATTTTGGCCTGTCCTATCCCTATCTCCTGCCTTAGCGGAGATGAACCGAAGCTGCCGCCGGAATTTACATCCTTGAACACACTTCGCTGTACGCCATTTTCTGTAAAGGTTACCTTTATCCTTGAGCCAATAGCCGACTTATTTGACCGTGTTCCCACCAATTTTAAACCTATCCAACTATTATTGTTTTGACCCGGATTAAGGTATAATGCGCTTTTGTAGGCATCGCCTATATAAGCGCCGCCCATTTCAATAAAAATATCCTGCAACCCGTTATTTCTAAAATCGGCAAATGATACGCCATGCCCCTTTTGCAAATTGCCGGTACGCGATGAACTGGTTACATCGGCAAATTTTTTGCCGCCAATATTTCTGAAAAGCTTGTTAGGTATCAGTGATCCAAAATCGGGGTTGCCGGTTCCAAAATAAATATCGGGATAGCCGTCATTATCAATATCACCAAAATTGCCTCCCATGCTAAATACAGCCTTGTTCAGCCCAACATCACGAGTTACATTGGTAAAAGTACCATCGCGGTTATTTTTAAAAAGAAAAATATTGCCGTTATCTGCCACTGGGGTACCCAACGCCTCCAATGCGGCGTAATATCCCAGGGTTGTGCTAAAATTGTAACCGCTCAACAAAATATCGGGCCAGCCGTCATTGTTGTAATCATAAAACCAGGTGGTAAATGTATTTTGTTTGATATTGATGCCGGCCTTTTCGGTAACATCATCAAAACCTACGTTGTTCCCTCCTTTACATTTATTTTTCAGCAAATATTTTCTTCCACTCATGGTAGATACAAAAATGTCGGGCCAGCCGTCGTTATTGTAATCGGCCGATGTTACCCCTTTCACAAAATCGTTGATCTGGCAATGGGCATTTTGAGCCATATCTTTAAAAGTACCATCATGATTATTCATATAAAGTGCTGATGGATGGTTATTGTTAGGGTTGGTTCCGCCATGGCTTTCCATCCCGATAAAAACATCAAGCCAGCCATCGTTATTAAAATCGGCCCATACGGCAGTTTGTGTAGGATGCATAAATTTAAGGCCGGCTGCAATGGTAACATCGGTAAACCTGCCGTTACCGTTGTTTTTAAGCAATGAACCCGGCTGGTTACCAAAACCATCCCGAAGCCAGCCTCCCCGCATGATAAAAATATCCGGACGGCCATCGTTGTTGTAATCAGTTTGTTGAATATTTAGGCCGCCAACTTCATCCTGTAAGCCACTTTGCGCGGTACGGTCGCTAAAAGTACCGTCGCCATTGTTGTGGAAGTAATGCATATGATCCTGCAGATCCATCCCCGATGTAATAATATCTATATATCCGTCATTGTCAAAATCGTCGGCTATGGATCCACCCGCCCTGCTATTCAGGTTAATACCAACATTTACAGCTACATCTGTAAATGGTTTTACTTTGTACGGTCTGTCATCTGCATTTAAGTTAGGAATCAGGTATTGGGCAGGAACTTGCTCCGGATAGCCATTTAAGGTCATATAAGCAATATTTAACAACCAGCGGGACTGGGCATCCTGGGGATTGTTCTTCAAAATATTCTCCAGTGCTGCAATTGCCTGCCGCGATCCTGTTTGAACCAGGTGTATGCCTGCCCCCTTTATAGGAAATATGCACGATGACCCGTTGTGGCCAAGCATACAATTGGCACGTTCGCCCAAACGCATAAAAGCAACAGCCTCATCGGGCTGTGTATTTACGGGGTTCATGTAACGCGGCAGCTTCGCAATTTTCGAATATATATCAACAGCTTGTTGTTCGTGTCCTTCCTGTAACTCAAACAATGCTTTTTTCGATAATAGCTGCACATCATAATTTGGAGAACCGGCGTTTAACATCGAATCGCAGGCGGCAAGGCGGGCGTCGGAACTAAAAACATTTTGAGCGTTATAATTTCGCTTTTTAAGCTGTTGCAGCAAGTCGGCCATTTTTATTGGGGCGTGCGGCTTACATGATAGTAGTAAACTACAAGTAGCCGCAGCAAAAAGCATGGTTATTTTGGCAAATCGTGATAGCATGATAATTGGTTAAAAAAACGACACGGATTTCTGCCCCTAACCCTAAAAGGTGACCAGATAAACAAATTCACTCGTAAAACGAATAGAAAAAAACTAATTGATATCTGATAACCCTTGTTAAGCAGCAGTTAACAAATATAAAAAGCGATGATACTATCAAACACAACGTTTGTTTATATTCCTATAACACCTGTTTAAACTGCCTGCAAGGTTTGCGTTTGCGCCCCACATCGCTTTGCTAATTCCACATGGTATCCTGCAATGAGGCAAAAGCTGCCTCGGTTTAAAAACCCACTACAGACCAGTAGGCTTTTTTGCGTTGCCGGTTTTCATCAAACAATAAGGGATAGGCTTTTTTAACCATGCGTGGCGTGTTGCCGCCTGCGGCGGCTCCGCCCATTAGTCCTCCGCCTCTCTGGTCAAGCCAGCTGTACCGGTCAGATACATTCCAGAATGTAACGTTTGTTATAAACCTTTTATACTGCCGGAAAATATCGAAAGCCATTTTGTATTGCGCTATTTGTTTGGCTTCCAATTCTGGTGTATAACCAGGGTCAGGTACGGGCGGCGTTGTAGCCCCCGGCGCAGGGTTTGGTTGTGGCAAACGTATAGTAATATCCAATTCGGTAAATTGTACCTTTAAACCTAAGGAGGTTACTTCATCCAAAGCTTTACGTAATTCGCCGGGCGATGGATCGTTCAATTTCCAATGCGCCTGCATGCCCACCCCATCAATCGGTACATGGTCCTCAACCAATTTTTTTAACAATTTATATATCTTCTCCCTTTTTACCGGGTGCTCGCTATTATAATCATTATAGTAAAGCTTGGCCTGCGGATCGGCTTCATGTGCATATCTAAAGGCTGCTTCAATAAAACCGGGCCCATTGCATATGTTGTACCAGTTGCTTTTACGATATATCTGCGTGGTATCATCGCTGTCGTCAACGGCCTCGTTAACCACATCCCAGGCATAAATTTTACCCCTATATCTTCCTGCTACGGCAAAAATATGATCCTTCAAACGTTGTAACAGTAATTCTTTTGTAACCGGCTCTCCGTTTGGGCCCTTAAACATCCAAGCGGCTTCCTGGTTGTGCCAGCATAGGTTGTGCCCACGTATTTTAATATGGTGACTTATTGCATAATCAACAATTTTGTCGGCATTTTTCCAATTATAAACGTTTTCTGAGGGATGTATCGGGCCCATCTTCATATCGTTCTCGGGTGTTAGGCTGTTAAATTCTTTGACAATTAATGCAGAATCAGGGCCATGCAAGGAAGCTATGTTAGCGGCTACACCAATAGGGAAATAGTTTTTATAATAATCTTTTAAACCCTTATTTGGACCATCAGCGGTAGTACCTGTCTTGAATGATGAAGCCACCTGGTGTTTTGGTGTACATTGAACAAATGACATAATAATAAAGGCAATCGCCGGGAGCAGGAAGCCCCGGTCAGTTTTTTTATTAACAGTAGAAAAATTCATTGGTTATTAGTGGTTTTAATTGATAGTGGTTAACTGTTTATACTTCACTAATCGTTGTTTATCCTAAACTGATGAAGGTTAATGAATGGCAGCATCTGGAAACTTGTAACCTAATAATGAAAGCATAGCCTCGCCATATCGTTTGCCTAACAACCTGTACCCTGCTGCATTAAAATGCAGGTGATCGGGAGAACTGGTGCAACCCGCTGATGAAATAACGTATGAGTTGGCAACTGTATGTGGCAGGGTGGCGATAATTTTATTCATCGCGGCGCAAGCACCGCCCTGGTCGGCATTTACCAATTCGCCTGCAAGTAAAGGCACTTTTTTAGGTTTCAGTTTTAAATCCCTGATTAAATTATCATAAATCCCTTTTACTTTTTTTGTCCATAGCGTATCATTTGGATTTGATTCTCCCTGGTGTAACAAAACGCCTTTAATTACGCCATACTTTTGAGCTAACGTGGCCAGTTCAATCAACCTTGCATATGGATTACCGCCATATTCGGCGGCTATACCTTTCATCCAGCCGGGGGCCGTTGCAAGGTATGATTGATAAGTGTCCTTTTCAAAAACCTCGATTTTGGCACCGGCGACAGAAACATTGATAATGCCTATCCGTATCTTTTCAGGAAGATTCGCCACCAAAGTCCGGCCGAAATAATCTGCCGGGGTTAAGCCAGTTGTGCACCGCGCCAGTGGCGGTACAGCTGTGTACCAATTATCTTTTATCCTGCCTCTGACGCCGCAATCAACAGCCTGCAACACCTGAAGCCTGCTATCAACAGCGATAGTATCCTGGGCCTCAACTCTTGCATTACCTTCCATATTTGATTGACCGAAGCAAATAAATATGTAAAAATTCTTGTCTTGCGAAAAGCTTTTCAGGCTCAACAACGTAAGGCATGTTGCAGCTATCAATCTAAGCTTCATTTTCATAAATAATTTCAATTCTTGAATATCAGGCTTGCAAACTGGTTTAAGGAACGCCTCCAGGATTGCCACTCATGCGCAGTGCCCGGCGATTCGTAAAACACATGTTTAATGCCGGCCTTTTCAAGTGCTTCGTGAAAACCCTTTACTGTGGTTTGCATTCTTTCCGGCTCGGTAGTTCCAACACTTAAATAAAGCACGTTAAGTTTTTTGTTAAAAGCATTGGCATCAGCAAATACACCGTTATACATTTTGGTTATATCGGTACCTGGCTGCATGAAGGCGGCACCGCTAAAACCTCCCACGAAGGCAAACTTATCGAGGTTGGTCATGGTGGTCTGCAAAGTTTGAAACCCTCCCATTGAAAGCCCTGCCATAGCACGATGATCGCGGTCGGTAAGCGTCCTGAATTTTGCATCAACCATCGGGATAATTTCCTTTACAAGCACATCCGGAAAAACATTACCTGCCATACTCATTCCACGGGCGTTAGTAGTAACCGGTTGGGTTGGGTCAGTAGCATAACCCCTATCCATAACAACTATCATCGGCGTTGCCTGTTTCCCGGCTATTAGGTTATCCAATATAAAGTTCATTTTACCTTGTGTGGGCCAGCCGGTTTCGTCTTCGCCCGAGCCATGTTGTAAGTAAAGCACCGGAAATCTTTTGCCGGTTTGCGTATCATAACCAGGAGGTGTATACACGTTTGCCCGCCTCCATGCCTTTGTGATGTTTGAGTAATAGATTATGGAACGCACCTCTCCATGCGGCACATCTTTGATCGTATAAAAATCACCATCCGGATCAGGAATATCAATCCCGCTTGCCATTCTTCCCATCCCATAAAATGTCTGACTTGATGGGTCCACAACTGCAACGTCGTCAATTATCAGGGAATAGTAATGAAACCCCAATACAATGGGATCGGTAGTTACCGTCCAATACCCCCCGGTATCTTTGGTCATTGGATACTTTTTCAACAAGTCAATTTGCACACTCTGTGCCTTCGGGGCCTTTACACGAAAAAAAACTGTATTGTCTGGAAATATTTGCGGGTACTGTACCCCCGGTATATTAGTTGGCGCCGGTATACCTACTTCATTATAAGCATATTGTGAAAATATTGAGGCATCTACCGGCTTAAAAAGCATTTGTGAAAACATATATAAGCCATTTTTCCAAACCTTAAAGTTATGCACACCCGGCTCGATATAATAGACATGCGGCACGCTCATCTCTGCCAGGTAATCATGGGTACGTTTGCTAAATGCAATTAGCCCGTCGCTTGATCCGCATGATATCCAAAGTAACTTCAGCTTTCTTTTTGCCTCGTCGGGATTAGGGACCAATTCTTCAGGCTTTTTAGTATTGGGGGCCGAAGAAAAGCCGCCTACCCATGAAAATACGTCAAGGTTTCCCAAGCCAAAATTTAATGATTGCCCGCCTCCCATCGAAAGGCCGGCCACTGCCCTATGGTCCTTATCGGTATATACCCGGTATTTACTATCAATAAATGGTATCAGATCGTTCAACAAATCTTTTTCAAAAACGGCAAAACCTTGTACCTTATCGGGTGCCATGATATTTCCTGTCGCGCGGTCGTCCTTTAAAGCCCTGCCGTTCGGTAACACTACTATCATGGGCACAATTTTGCCTTCGGCATATAGATTATCCAATATAACCTGGGGGCTACCACCGTTATACCATTCTTTTTCATCGCCACCTATGCCATGCAAAAGATACAACACGGGGTATTTTTTACTTTTAGAGTATCCTGGCGGGGTGTAAAGAAGCGCACGCCGGGCATTACCCACGGTTTTTGATTGATAAGTAATGGTATCAATTTTGCCATGCGGAATATCTGCACGAAACACATCGAAACCTGCCCGCGCCTGGTGAATTATATCTTGTGAATAAGCCGGTATGGTAAATAAAACAAAGGCGCATACCGCAAACAAAATTTGCCTAATATGTTGTAATATATTCATCGTTAATACTGTTGACAGGTAAATTAATTTATCAATTGGTTTGTGGTTGTATAAGCTGGTATTTGCCGCTGAGATGCATCAGGCTGAATAAATACAACAAGCCATCATAATATGGATCGAAATATCCATCTGCATAAGGTTCAAGTTTAGCGTTCCAGAGAGGCCGCACAAAATCGTATTTTGTATTGTCGGTTATCATGAGCGAGGCCGCGGCAGAGGTAGCTACCAATCCCAAAGAATGCCGTAACTTTTTTACTCCTCCTGCCGGAAGAATAAAGGCAGGCGTTGATCCATCTGTATTAAACTGATCATCAAAATCATTGATTCCCTTCGATCGTAAAAAGTTTTGAAAGCGTGTTGCATAATCCTGCTGCCACTTTTTGTCTTTCCCAAACCACACATAATCCATTGCGATATTCATCGGTACGCGCCAGGAGTCGAAACGAAAAGCCGACGGCATTCGCCTGCCACCGAGTGACTTGCCATTAAAATCGGTATTATCGGGATTAAGTGCTGTAACGGGGTCACAAGCCCTGTGTAAAAACACTCTCGCAGTATCTGCACAATCCCGGTAAAATTGTTCATGACCGTCTTTTGCATAAAGCGCCCATACCTCGTAAAATGCAGGCAGATGATAGGACGGATCTGTCCATCCATACCCGCCACCTTCGGGTACAAAGGATATTTGTTTAGCAGCAATATTTATTAAAGGATGAACATTTGCGGCACCTTCTTTTTTCCACATGGCATCAAGTATCCGCCTGGCCTCCGCATAATAATTAATGCCTGTACTGTTTCCCCACTTATTAGATGCAAAAAGCAGGTCGGTTACATAGTATAGTTCTCCATCAGATGCAGAACCCTCTGAGTTATGCTTCATGGTTTGCGGATTAATGCTCCAGGCAAAATATCCCTCGCTTGGCCCGTTCTGGTGTTGAAGATACTTTTTTGACCATCTCCATATGCGGTCGAAGACATCTTTTTTATTAAGCTGCACAGCGATCATCATACCATATGAAAGGCCCTCTGTTCTGGCATCGTGGTTTTTCACATCAGACACGTAGGCCATTGAATCGCCTACCTCGAAATAAACCTTGTTGGGGCCTTCAAACACATCATGATAGGCCTTGGCTACCTTTATGTTGATATCGCCCTTGCTATATCCCGCTTCATGAAAAAGATCAGGATAAACACCAGAAGCAACAGCCCCTTTACCTGGCATTTTTTTGGAAGCTTTGTGGTTTTGGCTATTTGCCAAAGCAGGCAGCAAAGCAATCATTACATACAATAACACTAATTTTTGCATACTTAAGTCGTAGTTAAATAAAGATTTTGTCTTACTAATTTTCATATTGGGTCAATAACTAAAGTCATCCTATTTACCAGGAAACCTTATGCTTTTAATAAAGATGCTTTGCGGAACACCTGCAGGATACCGCACAAAAACATCATGTTGCCCGGTAACATTTTTAAGTTGTTTGCTGAATATTTTATAATTACCGCTGCCTGTAGCGTTTAGCGGTATTGTAGCTATCAATTTACCGTTCTGAAGATCATCAAGCCATATTTGAAGCTTGCCCGTACGTTTTGACGAAGCAAGTACCTGGACTGAAGATGGCGACTGATTTCCAAGTTCCACACCAGATATCATAAACCATCCACCGTACGCCGATGTATTGGTTACCATTTTATTAACAGTTGCTATTCCATAGTAATTACTATAGCCTGCTGCCGGTAAGGACGAGGAACCGTCTTTGCAAATAAAGCAGTCAAAGTCCGCCGGCTTTCCTTCGGCAAATAACCCTACACTTGTACCTACCCATGAATTAAAATTTGGCTGGGTTTCATCAAGTTTAACTGCGTTAATTGGCCTGCCTAAAGAAACCCAGGTTTTTCCGTCGCCGCTATAATATCCGGTTAGTTCGTGGCCGTTTCTTTCCAGTTTCAGCCAAACTACGTTTCCGAAGATGTTCGGCACGCTCCTACTGGCCGTATCCATTGTAAAAACAATTTTCCTTCCGTTGTTGTAACCGCTGTAAAGCCTCACCACTACGGCCTGGTTTCCGTTAGTAAGGTAAATGCCAGCACTGGTACCGTCATTGGTTGCCCGCAGGTCAACCTTTGTAACAACGGAATAATAGTGGTCTGTTTCTTTTTGAACAAGATGGGTACAGGCAGTATCGGGTGTAAGCCTTATCCATCCCCTCCGGGCGGTAAGCGAGTAAGATGCTGATGCTTTTTTGGTGAGGAAGTGCCAGTTAAGACTTAATACACTGCGGTCAAAATAATCTGTCGTTACACTCGTCCATGAAATACCTGACTGTGGTAGGTTTGGTTTCGGGACAGGCAAGGTGGTTGGTGCCATACCCCATGGCCTGTCGCCCTCCCAGGTTACGGGATAAAGAGCGGTTTGGCGCTCGGTACCAGACCAGTCGTCGCCGTCGTACTTTTCATAGCTTTGCCCGATGGTCCACCAGGTGCCGTCGGCTAATTGAACGGGAGCTGAAATATGGTTAGGGCGGTGAAAACCTGCCTTATTATCAGTAACCGGTTTAAAAAAATTACCCAGTCTTTCCCACTTTGTCGAATCGCCGGTCAATTCTTTTCCTCTTAAAACATATTGTCCGCCCGTAACATCCCCAGCCGGGAAGTAATAATAATAGCCATTGCGTTTACACATTACCGGCCCCTCTGCCCAGCTATATTGTAGCCTGGCGTTTACCCAGTCGAGATTTATCACATGATCTGTTAATTGGCCATCCCTGCCCAAGGCTTGTAAACGATTAACTTTTTGACCGTTTTTTATGACCATGTAAGGTTTTCCGTCATCATCCACAAAAATGGAGTTGTCATAACCAAGGTTACCTGTTTCGGGGTTAGACTTTACTTGTACAGGAGCAGACCATGGCCCTTTAGGAGAACTTGCCTTACAAAACCACTGCCCGCCGGCCGAAAAGTAGATCCAGTAGGAGCCGTAAAAGTAGGTTATGGCACCCTGCCAGATACCCACTGAAGGCCTATCGGTAACCCAGGCTGCCTTTGATGATGGCAGCACCCTGCTTATTACCTCCCAATGAACAAGGTCTTTTGAGTGATAAATGGGCAGGTAGGGGTTAAAATGAAAGGAAGAGCCGCAATGATAAAAATCATCTCCTACCTTAAGTAAGGTGGGGTCCGGGTGATCGCCAGGTAACACGGGGTTCACATAGGTGTTAACTGTTTGATAAAACCGAGAGGAATCTGGTATTTTTTCCTGGCCGTTTACCAACAAAACTGATTGCGTGAAGATGAAGACAAGGCCCGTAAGCCGGATTAGTTGGTGCATGATATTAGATAATTCAGATTGTGCCCGGGCGTTTTAAATTGAAGCGTTGGTTCACAGATTGGTTTGTTCATCTGGCGATTTAAGCATTCAACGTTGTGAAACCAACATTTGTTAAATCAACTCTGACCAAAAGTATTTTGAAAACAGAACTTGATGTGCCACAAATGTTGAATTAATCAACACTTTGGTTGAAATAACTACCCATTTACGACACCTGTGCCTTAATCAGGCAAGGCAACAGCAAAACTCTAAATCATTTGACTGCCTAATATTTCATTTCTGCATTGGAAAGTAAATTGTGATACCGGAGGTTTATCAGCAATAAACGGCCGCCTCAAGTTGCTACAAATTAAGAGGCTTTACCTGGATGTTTTACGTTACCAATTCAAATATGCAAGTAAATATTGCACCGGGCATTCAGGTTAAAATCGCTATTTTTTTATTTATGCAATCGATTGCTTTTTATTAATTTATAGTTTATATTTACGTTGTGTGATTTTCACCAAACACTTGTTTGAAGTTGCACCTTTATAAACCTCCTATTTTTGAAAATGAAATTATTAGTACACCATCTGCGGATAAAGCGGGACGCTGTACAAATTTTTTAAACAGTACCGGAATGTTAAACTCCCTATTACTACTTAAGCGAGCTGCGGTTACACGATTATTCTTAATTGTATTCACAGCATCAATCCTTATCACTATACAATGCCAGGGGCAGTCTTTACGATTTACCGTACTTACATCTCACGATGGTTTGCTGTCAAACACGATTAATGCAATCATTAAGGATCGTTACGGCTTTTTGTGGTTTGCAACGGCGGATGGGCTGGACAGATTTGACGGTTTAGAACATAAGCCGTATCGCTTTGACCCTGCGGACAAATCGGGCTTTCGCTCCAGGGAAGTTACAAGTATGTACGAGGATGAGGCGGGGCAGTTTTGGGTAGGTACCATGGGGGGCGGCCTATATTACCTTGACCGTTCTCAAGATCAGTTCCGAAATTACAAGGAGAGTTCTGCATCCGGACATCTCGCAAACAGCTATATCAAATCTATCTACGGTGATACGCACAGCCGCCTTTGGATTGGTATGTTAGGAGGCCTGTGCGTGCTCGACCCTAAAACAAAAAAAGAGGTATTTTACAAAACCGATGAGCAAAAACCCGGACAGCTACACTCGGGTATTATATTATCCATCTTTCAGGACAGTCAGCGCCGGATGTGGATAGGGACAGGTAAAGGCCTTTATCTTTATAATGAACCATCAAACAGCTTCATTGCCTTTATGCACAAAAAAGACGACCCTGCAAGTATACCGGGCGACGCGATAAATACCATAGCCGAATTTCAGCATAAATTATGGATAGGCACTGACGATGGCTTAAGCACCCTATCAGCAGATTTAAAAACCTTTACAAGTTTCAAATACAGCCCTGATGATGATAGTACCCTTAGCGGTAACCTTATATATAGCATGGCTGCGGATGGCAATAAAATATGGGTAGGTACCGAAGGCGGTTTGGATATTTTAGATCCAATAACCGGAAAGGTAAAACGTTACAATCATGACGATAGGGATAAATACAGCGTAAGCAGTAAATCCATCCGTTGTATTTATAAAGACCCTGATGGCATTTACTGGCTTGGCACTTACCAGGGTGGCGTGGATAAGTATGACAAAAACCTTACTTTATTTAATTCAAAGCAAAACAATGCCTATGATCCTGCCGGGTTAAGCGCGCCATTTGTTTCGTCATTTGCCGAGAATAAGGACGGGGACTTGTTTGTTGGCACAGATGGCGGAGGCTTGAATCTTTTTCATGTCAAGAGCGGATTGTTCAGTCATATTCCTATTAAATCAAAAACAAGCAGTAACTCGGCCGGGCTTCCTATATTAACCATGATGCTTGACCGCAATCAACAACTTTGGATAGGCACGTTCCAGGATGGTTTGTTCATTTACAATACAAAAACAGGCGCGTACCAACAGTTAAATGCAGGAAATGATAATGCCCACATAAACCACAACGAAATTTTTTGTTTAAAGGAAGACAGTAAAGGCCGGGTATGGATAGGGACCAATGGCGGTGGCGTTAATGTATTTGACCCTGGCACAAAAACCTTTTTTAAATATACGTCAACTCCTGCCACTGCCGGCGAACGTAATTTGCCTGTAAATGGTTATATCAGAGCTATTGACGAGGACCGCGACGGAAACATTTGGATTGGCACCTATGGCAGCGGGATAGCAGTATTAAATCCCGCAACTCAAAAGTTCCGGGTGTATAATAATAAGATTACCGGAATGGCTATTGATCGTCCGTTTTCGCTGTTGCAGGACCATAAAGGCAACATGTGGATTGGCACTGCCGGAGATGGGCTATTTTGCTTTAACCTCGACCATAAAAAATTTGTCAATTACTCCGCCCCAAATGAATTGCCAGATGGCGTAGTACATAAACTACTGGAGGATTATAGCGGCAACATATGGTTAAGTACTGATAAAGGAATATGCACGCTTAACGCGGCATCTAAAAAGTTCACTCATTATTCCACCTACAATGGCTTACAAAACGATGCGTTCATCGATGGATCGGGACTGCGTACAAGTAAGGGGCTGCTTTTCTTCGGCGGAGCGAAGGGCTTTAATTATATTGACCCGCAGCAGGACGTAAAACTCAACAACAATACTCCCCCGGTATTTTTAACCGACCTTAAAGTAAATAATAACGTTGTATTACCAGGCAGCCACTCGCCGCTTAAACAAGATATTTCGGTAGCAAACCAAATTGACCTGGATTATAAGGAAAACTTTTCAATCAGTTATTCTGCCATTAATTACACGCTTCCCCAGCAGAGCAGGTATACCTACATGCTTAAATCGTTCAATAAAACCTGGAATTATGTAGGTTCGGCTACAACCGCGTATTACACCAATTTAGATCCTGGCGAATACCTTTTTGTTGTGCGGGCTTGCAATAACGACGGGATATGGAATAACTCAGGTGCCCAAATTCGTATTATAATTCATCCACCAATATGGATGACCTGGTACGCCTATTTGTTATACGCCCTGATGGCGTCGGGCTCGTTACTGTTCATCCGCCATAGGGGGATAAAGAAATTAAAAGGGAAACTGGCGCTGGAACAGGAAAGAAGGGAAGCAGAACGATTGCATGAACTTGATGCGCTCAAAATTAAATTTCTTACTAACCTGAGCCACGAGTTTCGCACACCAATCTCGCTTATCATGGCGCCTGCAGATAAGCTATTGGCAGAACATAAGGATGAACAAACTACAGGCCAACTGGCCGTGATACGGCGCAATGCGCGGCGCTTGTTAAATTTGGTTAACCAGCTTTTAGATTTCCGCAAGTTAGAAGAACAAGAATTAAAGCTTAACCTCACCGAAGGCGAAATATTTTCATTTGTATGCGATGTTGTTGATTCCTTTCATGATCTGTCAGAATCGCGAAGCATCACCTTTAATTTTAAAGCACCCGCCGAAAAATTGTTCGTTCGATTTGATCACGATAAGGTAGAACGCATTTTATTTAACCTGCTCTCCAACGCATTTAAATTTACACCACCCGGTGGGACGGTTTCTGTTGATGTTATTCAGCATCCTACGCCGCACATCGATAAAACTACTTTGGAATTTAAAATAAGTGACACCGGTATCGGCATCAACCCGGACAGAAAACACCTGATATTTAAGCGGTTTTACCAGGCAGGGGAAACTAACACCGCAAACGTAAATCCGGGAAGTGGAATCGGTTTGTCAATTACTAAAGAGTTTGTTGAAATGCACGGTGGCACCATTACTGTTGAAAGCGAATTAGGAAGAGGTTCAGATTTTAGCGTGAGGATCCCTCTTGAAGTTTTTGCTGAGCGGTCAATGCAAGTTCAACTTCCTGGTAAAACAGATATTAAGGAAAAAGAGCTCCGTACAAAAAGAAATATTGCCCAGGCAATTACAGACATGCCGTTACTGCTTATTGTGGAAGATAATGATGAGTTTCGCTTTTACATTAAAGACCATTTAATGACACAATATAAAATTGTTGAGGCTTCAAATGGTATAGAGGGCTGGGATAAGGCGCTATCATGTCATCCTGATTTAATCATTAGCGATATAACCATGCCATTTATGAATGGTATTACGCTGAGCAGGAAAATAAAAGCCGATAAACGTACCAGCCACATTCCGTTTATAATGCTTACCGCCTGCACACGCGAAGACGAGCAGTTAAGAGGGCTTGAATCGGGGGCGAATGATTACCTGACCAAACCTTTTAATTTTGAAATTTTAAATGTCAAAATTAAAAATCTGTTGCAGCTTAATACCATGCTTAAAAACACCTACAAAAAGCAATTGACGGTCATTCACCCCGATATAGCGGTTGAATCGGGCAGGGAGAAATTTTTAAACAAGGTGATCAATTACATAGATAACAACTTAAATAACCCGAAATTTTCTGTTGTGGACCTTAGCGAACATCTGGCAATGAGCCGGGGAGCGCTTTACACAAAAATATTTGAGCTTACCGGGCTTCCCCCGGTTGAATTTATCCGCTCATATAAGCTTGACCGTGCTGCGATATTGCTTCTAAAGAGCGATCTGACAGTTACTCAAATAGCCTATGAGGCAGGTTTTGCGACACCGCATTATTTCTCCCGGTCATTTAAGGAAAAGTTTAACATGCTGCCCTCCGATTACAGAAAAGCAGAAAATAACAGCGTGTTGGTATAGGACAAAACCCCGTGCATTATTAAAAACATCAACCTATGCTCATAAAATTCGCGCGGCACTGATAGTTTTATCCCTAAACTTTCGGTAAGAAAAGTTTATTTGAAGCTTATCCAGTCAACTTCTACTTGGCCGCTGCCTTCTGTTTGCACAATAATGTTTTTGACGCCTACAGGCATCGATATCAATGCTTTTTTAACAACACTCCAGTTGTTACCCTTTGGTACAATAACTTTTGCTATAACCTTGTCCGGGTTATCTTCTGTACTAATTAATAAAGTTCCGCCGGTTGCCGAAAAGGCGTTTACACTAACCTGTGCTGCTGTTTGTTTGCCAAAAAACACACTGTTATATTTTATCCATGAGTTGGCTTTATTGAAAATCGCTTTCCAGCCTTTGAATTTGTTTAGCGTGTCTATAAACTCCACCTCTACTCCGTCCGCGCTTTTGGCGCTATACCTATCTACCTGTATTTTTTTTGCTGAGGCGGTTACGCCAATGCCACGTAATGTAGGGATGACCTTACGGATAGTGCCATCTTCATTAAAAAATAAACTATCGGCCCGTACAGCCCGGTTTTTATCAAAGGCTGGCGATAAGTCGTCATTATGATAAAATAAGTACCATTGATTTTTAAATTCGATAATCGATTGATGGTTTGTCCAGCAACCCGAAGCTGATTCGTCCATGAGCACGCCGGCGTATTTAAAAGGCCCTAAAGGGCTATCTGACATAGCATATTCAAGCCGTTCTGTTTTATCTGCCACATGCGGATAAGTCATGTAGTAAATACCTTTTCGTTCAAATAAATAAGGCCCTTCCTTTAATCCCTTATCAGGGAAACCATCAAGTTTTATCGGCTCTGATGCCAGTTCAAGCATGTTAGCTTTGAGTTTTGCGCCGTACAAGTTTCCTTGGGCCCAGTAAATATATGCCTGTCCGTCCTTATCAATTTGCACATTCGGGTCTATACCATGAACCCCGGCTATGGGCAACGGTTGCGGAACAAATGGGCCGTAAGGTTTATCGGCCATTGCAACACCGATTGAAAAGCCTTTGGCGCCGCCAGGTTTTGCAGGTGCCGGGAAATAAAAATAATATTTCCCGGCCCGCTCAATACAGTCAGGAGCCCACATGCTATAAGCTGCCGAGTCGGCCCAGGGCACTTTATTTTGGCTTACAATTACGCCGTGATCCGTCCAATCGGTTAGGTTGGCTGACGAGAACACATGATAATCCTGCATGCAAAACCAGCCAGCCCGGCCATGTCCGGGCGTGGCGGGAATGTCGTGTGAGGGGTAAAGGTATATCTTATCATTAAAAACACGTACCGAAGGATCGGCGGTAAACTGGTTTTGTATAAGGGGGTTTTGTGCCATTAAACAATTGAACCATAAGATAGATACAATCAGCGCAGCGCATTTCTTAAAATTCTTCATCATTTACAAGATAGTGCTGCAAGGTAAAGCGATTACTCATTTCAAAATAACACTGATTAATACAATTGCAACACTGGTGTTTATAATCAGATAAATGGGGCATTTTGCGTTGCATGAAACACGTGCCTGCTTTAAACAACCGGATTAATGCTGAATGCCTATTTATCGCCCAACCGAAAATAATCGAAATCGGCATATCCGCCGGTAACTTTTGTGGCGTAGTTAAAAAGACCAAACCGGTAGCCCATAAAATGCGGAATAGTATACGCCATTTGAAGCGTGGTGCCAATGGAAATCCAATTATTTTCGTCGAGGCTATAATAAAAATACGCTTTGTCGGTCCTATCCTTAAAATCACACGCGGCCTTTAAATACACCCGGTTTTGGGCCAATGGAATAGTTGCCGACTCTGCCGGCGAACCGCCCTGCGCATTTACCATAACGATAAACTTATTCCCGTTTTCGACCTTTACGCCCACCCATCCAAATTTTTGCTGTAGCAATGCAAGGCCGGCGCAATCACCATCTTTAAGCCCGGATACATCAATAGCTGTAATGGCCGAACATTCAGGGCCAAACGTGCGCTGTGTAAGCGTATTTCTCGCCGTAATTAAAGTGGTATCAAGCCTACCCGTTGTTAGCCTAAGGTATCCCTTACGCTGACTTAGCGACCATAATTGATTAACAGGATTATGGTTCCATTGCCAAACCAGGGGTAAATCGCGTTCACCGCGCCTGCGGTTAAACTCATCCGATGAGATGATACCCGGCATTAGCGATTTATTTGCCAGTAGCGTGACGGTATCGGGCACCTGATGATTTATACCCAATACAGGCCAGCCAGCCTCCCATTTTACCGGCACCAGGTAAGGCACCCTGCCGACTGAACCAAAATCGCGGAAAAGATAGGCAAACCACCGGCCGTTTGGTGTATTTACCAAACCACCCTGGGCTACGCCTTTGTCTTGCAATGCCAGGCGGCCTTCATATGGGCCGGTAATATGATCTGCCCGGTGAATAAGAACACTTCGCATTCCGCCACGCGGCCATGAAATATTGAACAGGTAATATTTCCCCTTGATTTTAAACATCTGCGAGCCTTCTGCCGGCAATCCTAAATTCGGCCCGGCAGCCAGACTGGCGTTCTCTATCAGCACCTGTGGCTTTGCGTCAGGTTTTAAGCCGGACAGATCATCGTTCAATTGCGCCAACATGATACGCCCGCTTCCATAAATCATATAAACTTTACCATCATCATCAAAAAACAAGGAGTGGTCATGCAGGCTTGGTTTAAAGGATAACGCCTTCCACGGGCCTTTTTCAATATTATGAGTGGTATAAATATAAGTTTTGCCGGTATTGCCCGCAAAGGTAGATACATAATAAATGCCATTGTGATAGCGCAGGCTGCTTGCCCACGAACCCCGCCCATAGCTCCTCTTGCCATTGTTTAGGTTTAGGTCATCGGTATCATCCAAAATATCATATGCGTAGCTTACAATTTTCCAGTTAACTAAATCTTTAGACTTCATGATTGGCACCCCGGGGCTCATATGCATCGTAGTGCTACTCATGTAATAAGTGTTGCCTACCCTGATTATTGACATATCAGGCACATCTGCATAAATAATTGGATTATGAGCCGTTTGTGCAAAAGGCGAGGATGTAGCCAACAAAAAAAAAGTGAATCCCAGAAAAAGGTTATTGAAAGTTCTACTCATTGTCGGTTTGTTCTGTTAAATAAACAAGGCAGCTCAATCTTTAAACAGCAGCGGCGCAAGTTCTTTCAGGCTGCGGCGCCAGGTTAGAAACTCATGGGCAGTATTCTCTGAAATAAAAGATACAGCGTTGTAGCCTGCTTCCTTTAATGCAGCCGCAGCATTATTTACGCCAGCAGGATTTTCCTTGCTACCGCAACTTATAAAAATAAGTTTAGCCTTAGGTTTGTCTTTTAATTCAGCGGGCGTATAAATACCCCCGCTTAAAAGACCATAATAGGCAAATTCATCGGGCTTGGCAAGTGTTATTAAATGCGTTTCCATGCCGCCCATTGATAACCCTGCCATAGCGCGGTGTGCCCTATCGGCAACCGTACGGAAATTGGCATCCACAAAAGGCACTAATTCATCTGTTAACACAGTTTCAAAAGCATCTATCTTAAAATCCCTTAAGCCACCCGGCTTCATTTTAATATCGTTAGTCATGCCATAGGTCATCACTATAATAAAAGGTTTTATTTTGCCTTCAGCAATCAGGTTATCCATGATCAGGTTGGCATGCCCCTGGTTGCTCCATGCGGTCTCGTCTTCGCCCCAGCCATGTTGTAAATACAACACGGGGTATTTCTTCGATCTTTCCTTGTCATAACCCGGAGGTGTGTAAACGAAGGCCCTCCGCTGCGTATTTGTGCTTTTTGAAGGAAAAAGTATTTGTTGCACATTGCCGTGAGGCACATCCTTTAAGGCATAAAAGTCCTGGTCATGAGCAGGTATTTCTATACCGCTTTCCCAACGGGTGGAGCCGTAATAATTCAACGTGCCCGGGTCATTAAAAATACCTCCATCAGTTATTAAATGGTAGTAATGGAAACCTTCGTCCATTGGCCCTTCCGTTGTGCCCGAAAAATATCCGTCGGTACCTTTCACCAGCTTAGTCCCGCCTCTTCCGCCCAGGCCTAAGGTAACCCTTATGCTGTCGGCGTTTGTTGCTTTTATACGAAAACGTGCATACCCTTGCGAATTAACCTGGGGATATTCCTGGCCTGGCTGGTTAAGGCTGGAAGACCGGAAATCTTCTTTGATCTCGCCTGTGCCGGTTTGAGCCTTACAAAAGCTATCCGACAGGCAGGCCGTTAATAAAATAATTAAACATTTAAAATTCATATCTCCATAATTTAAGTTTCAGAATAGTTGCATTTCCGGAGCGCATTTAGATAAGTTAGTGAGTCTTGAAATTCCACTTGGAATTCTCACTATTCATATCAAATTTGGCGAGTGTAGGCGTGCTGTCGCCAGATGAAACTAAAGCCAGCTTTTCCCCCGAGTTTGGAATCACCTTTGGCATAATCCTATAAGTTCCATCAGTCAGCTGATCAATTCGCCATAATTGCTCCGGTGCTCCGGTAAACGCTGGAACGGTCACAAGCTCAGCTTCGGCTGTTGCCGCCAATGCACGGTCTGTTCCGGCAATTACTATTTTATAATACGGTCCGCCCAGGTATCCCCCTGCGCCAGGAACTGGCGAAATTGCCCATTTTTGATGCGGGCGGAACATATAATCGCTTATCCGCACACCAATATTTCCGGCTGGCCAGCCTTTAACTACATCTGCTAACTCCTGGGATGGTACCGGTTTCACCGGTTCATCATTATTCCGGTTAAATCGCATCCCACCAGGCATTCTCGTAAAATCAACGCCCAATTCTAAGGCATAGCCCCTTCGCTCAGACTCAATCTCATAAGTTCCTTCTTTAAAGTTATCACCTCCCACAGGCCATCCATTTTTCCATCGCAACGGGCGGATACCTAATACGCTACGGCCACTTTGATCCAGATCTGCCTCGTAATGGCAAGACATTTTTTCTACCCCATCGCCAACTACAATACGTCCAAAATGTCCTGGTCCAATCAGTCTGTCACCAGCTGCAACTACCATTTTGCCGCCGCCCTTCAACATATCCCTTCCTATATTATCAAGGTACGGCCCGGTTACTTTTCTGGAGCGGCCAACAACAATATTATAAGTTGAGTTTGGGCCATCGCAGCAGGTACCATGTGTTCCAAGCAAATAGTACCATCCATCCCGATATAACAAATCTGTGGCCTCACAATCAATAGCTATGTTTAGTGCCTTATTACCTTCAACACGCTTACCCGTTTTAGGGTCAAGCTCCACCAGGCGTATATACCCAAAATAGGTACCGTAGGATAACCATAACCTTCCATCGGTTGGGTCAAGCAGAAGCCCCGGATCAATAGCATCACAATCTTCAATACCATCAGACGAAGCAACTTTTACAGGTTCCGAGTATTTAAAATCCGGTGACTTTGGATCAAGCGACTTATTCCACATGGTTAATATTGTTCCGTTATGACCGCCCGCCAGGCCGCCGCCGGTGGCGCCATAAACAATAAGGTAGCGATCACCAATTTTTAATACATCAGGAGCGGCCCCGCCGCCATTCCATGTCCAGCCATCTTCGGATATTAACCCGCCTCCAAATGTTCCGAATGTGTAATACTTTCCATCGCATTCTGCAATGGTAGAGGGGTCATGTATAAATGGTTTGCCAACTTGTGCATTGGCCTGTCCGGTTAATAACAATGAAAACAGGGCTATAGTACTTAATACCTTCACTATTAATTTCATAATAACTCAATTGTTTTTACAAATTCGATGTTAAATGGGATGATCAGTTAATTTATTGCAGCGTAATAGTTACATCTTTTATCGGCGCTCCTTTTTCATCCAGCAGCCGAACACAAAAATCACTGAGCCCGGGCCCATTGATCACTGCTCCGCGTATGATATTTTTCCCTTTATTTAGTGTCAGCCGGACCGAAACACAATCATCCATTACCATGCGCCTGTCCCCATCAAGTATTACTGCTTCTTTGCCATTCAGCCACCACATTGATCCTCCGTTTGACCCTACCGCCAATCGTACATTTTTTATCTCGCGCGGACTGTTTACTACAGTTACCGCCCAAAACAATACGGCATAGGTCTGTTTCCTTAAGCCATAGGCAAAACGAAATAATTTGACGTTGAAATTTGGGCTTTCCAATGTATGCCAAAACAATTCCTGCTCGCCAACTTTTACTTTTTCACCATTCTTCGGAATAACCGTAAACTGGTTTGGGAAATAATCGGTTTCAAACTGCGCTTTCAGGTAGTTAACGGTAAAAACAAGATTACTCCGTATGGATTTGTTAATGGGTTCCAATAGTGACCAGCGCTGAATAAACCCTTCACTATTCGGAGCTTTTTTTGATGCGGTAGCCGGGGTAAATAATGGCGCGATACTTCGTACAGTATCATTTTCGGTTATAACATCTATCTTGCCTGGAGTTGCAGACTGTCCTTGTGATCTTAATCCTGACAGAATTACAAAGCCCGCCGCCAACAATAGTGCACTGCGTTTAATATTCATGGTAGATTCTTTAACTTAAATCAATTTTGGTAAATAATAAATTGTCGAAATACAAATGCGCTTTCGGCCTGTTGATGCGTTGCATAGAAACCGTTTGCATGGTACATCAATAGCCTGATACCCTCACATCTCATTGATGATACTTAGGGTTAACATTAAAATATTTCTTCAATTTTTAAAAATGGCTTATAGATTATTGTCCCAAAACTATACCTTCAGAAAAGGACATCACCACACTATTCAGCAATAAAAGTCAACTTTTGTCAATAATGTGAAAAAAACGGTTGCATTGCCCCCCCTTTTGCCAATTTGATTTATTATACCTAAAGACCTGAACCAGAGTATCAAGGATGGTCATTTTAAAATTAACCAACAAGGGTCAACAAGATGTGGATTATCCAAACGTATGGCACGGTTGGACTTTTACGACACCAACGGGCAAAGCCTGATTGTGCGAAAAGTGGAAAAACAGGCCCATGACCAAACGCAAAAAGCGGGGATATCGCCGCAGGAAGTGCTAAAGTAAGTCTCAAACATCAAACCAGCGGGCGGGACGCAGAACTAAAGCAGGATCAGGGTAAATCACAAACCCGGCAGGCGCAAAAAGAAAGTGCCAAAGAGCAGACTGCCGCCGGCCCCAAAAAATGACCAGGGCGGCAGGCATAGGGTTCGCCTTTAGCCGCATGCCATGGAAGCTTGCAAACCAATCACCTGATTTTTTGAAGCCTGAATTGCCAAAAAAAGTAATTGAGATCGAGAATTTTCAAAAAGAATATGTTCATTTCATTTGATAGGTTATCACTTTGTAGACTGCAGGAGTTTGAACTTCTATATTCTTGGCTGATTCCAATACAGGTTGGCCTGGTCCTGGCTGAGGAGGAACTATTTGTCCGTCTAAAGTTTGAGTTACCATAGCTTTACGCCCTGTTATAATCAAACAGTCATGATGCCAGGTTTCATCGCCATTAAGCATCCGGGTAGTTACCCACTGTTCTCCTTCAAACTTTCCCTCAAACACCTGTCCGATGCGAATATTTTTTGATGGATTTTTCGATTGGAATTTTAATCGTGCTGTAATGCCCGCTACTAAATATTCATCTGGGGCAGTTTGAATAACCAGGCCATATCCTGTATTGTCCCAATTATTATATTCTACAATTACTTTATCCTCCCCAAATACAAGCGTGTCGGTAGTCCTGTTCTTAGTACGCATAAATCCCCGCATTTTACCAGTACCCTGATATTTTATGATGTATGGCATTAATTCATTTATTACAGAGATTGCCTGCCGATAAGCCAAATTGGGATAAGCATCTTCTATCCCAAAAGGAGAAAAACAAATGGCATCATGTTCTGCATAGGCATAAAAAGCCCTGGACTGTTCGGTAGTGCTTTCGGGAATAAAAAGCGGATTATCAGACCGATGATACATCGACAATATTTCCTTATAGTTAGGTGCGTAAATATCGGGGGCGCATAAGTCTATATCAGGGGCAATGGCTTTGTAAATATCAAACACCCGGGATACAGGCCCTCCGTTGGGATATACCCCGGGTAAATCAGTCGGCTGAACCAGCCAGGCATTTACATACATTGGCAGGTTTAGTTCTTTTTTGCCTAAGCGGCATATTTCATTAATATAGCTGGCGTATTGCCACGTCATGAAGAAGTTTTGTGCACTTTTCATGGTATCTGCAAATATTTCAGACCATGTACCTTTGGTTTTGCTTCCGTTTTTTTGCCAAACATATTTCATTTCAGGGCTCAGATTATTCGTATTTTTTTGCAAATACCGGGTTAAAGTTTCCGGAACCTGCGAATTAAATAAGTCAAGCGCTTGTTTATTATAATCTATATCCTGAAATGCACCAACTTCGTTTTCAGCTTGGATCATTACAACCGTATGTTCTTTATCTGTTTCCCTTATTCGTTTCATTAACTGCACAAACGCCTTAGCATCTGCCATTTGCGCTTCCTTGCAAAAAGCCGAAATTACTTCGCCGGTGCTCCCGTTACTTTGCTTCAGTTTAAAAAAACGTTTTGAATCTTTTTTTACCCAAAGTGGCGGGTAAGTAGACAGTCCATTTTTCCAGCTTCCAAACCATAGCAAACAAAGTTTTAGTTTGCTTTGACGGGCCTGGGATATGATCCCGTCAATGATAGAATAATCAAATTTACCCTCCTGAGGTTCCAGTTGATCCCATGCGATTGATGCAAGAACTGTATTAAGTCCCATTTCTTTTAATTTGGGTAAAATGGGTGCCAGATATGTTAAATTGGAGGATGTAGAGTTATGCAACTCCCCGGCAACCATAATAAATGGCTTACCATCAACATACAACCTGGTTATATTACCCTCATGTTTTAATTGAGGTAATTCTTGCGCGTATAAACAATGAAATTGAATAGCTGAAGAAAATAAAAGCGTAAGTAGAATTAATTTTTTCATAAAATAGATTTCTTTATAAGCCTTCACAAGCGTTAGTGCCCAAGTGTTTTAATATTTAAAATAGCCGCTGACACATCGAGGGAACTGACGGTCAATTTAACATCACCCGCACCGTGAGTACTTCTAATTACAACCAGCGCACGTCCGTGCCAGGCTTTGTGCGAATTTCCGACATAGGAGTCCGTATCTTTCATATCCCCATTGGCTACACCGGCAATTATTCCAGGGCCTTCAATTTTGAAAAACAATCGGTTCGCAGCATTTGGCTGAAGTATACCGTCCTTGTCGGTTATCTCAACGGTAACATAAGATAAATCCTGTCCATTAGCTATTATCTCTTTCCGATCAGCAGTTAGCTTGATTTTGGCAGCGTCACCGGAGGTTTGCAAAACGGTTGATTCAAGCTCTTTACCGTTACCCACGCCTACTGCTTTAAGCCTGCCAGGCGAATAAGGCACATCAAATTCAGCTTTATGTTCCTGCTCATCAGTAGTAGGCTTTTCGCCAATGAGTTTATCGTTGAGGTAAAGCCGTACCCTGGGATACTTTGAATAAACTTCTACCTTAATGGCCTTTCCCAAATACGCCGGCCAGGTCCAGCTTTCCCAGGTGGGCCATACAGACCACCAGGTTGTTTTAATTTCCAAAGGATCAGGTTCGGGCTCACGAACAGCCATGTAGAGTTTTTCGGTATTATTATATAGCAGGTTACGATAGTGCGAAATCGGCTTTCTCCACCCAATCACATCAATATCGCCACAATAAGCGCCATGCCAGGGAAAAAAATCATGTTCCCAGTGTTCACCGGGCACGTCGCCCGAATAATACCAACGGCCTATCCCCGATTCTCCGAGATAATCCATAGCTGTCCAAACAAAATCCCCAAGCACATAATTGTTGTTTTTTACCAGCTTCCAGTTGGCAAAAGCATCCTTGGGATACGACTCTGTTTGAACAATCATCCGTGAGGGAACCCGCTGATGATCTGAAGCCGCACTCCACAAATGATAATTATAGCCAGCCACATCATGCGCTGCCATGAGAGAGTCCATAATCGCCCATTCCTTACCATTTTCCACAATAGCAGATGTTACAGGGCGTACGGTATCTATTTTTCTTATCGCTTCTGCAAGCATTTTGGCTGTTTTTACAGCGTCGGGGCTACCCCTCTCCACTATTTCGTTACCGATGCTCCACATAACAATCGAAGGGTGATTACGATCCCGCAAAACCATGGCATCCAAATCGCGTTTCCACCACTTGGCAAAATATTGCGCATAGTCCTTTTTGTTTTTGCCAATTCTCCAACAATCAAACGATTCGTCAACAACCAATAGGCCTAACCTGTCGCAGGCATTTAAAAAAGCTTCGGAAGGTGGATTATGTGAAGTTCTTACCGCGTTAAATCCGGCTTCTTTGAGTAACTCGACCTTACGCTCCTCTGCACGGTCAAAAGCGGCAGCACCCAGGCAACCATTATCATGGTGCACACATCCGCCATTGAGTTTTACTGTTTTGCCATTAAGCTGAAATCCATTTTCAGGCGTAAATTTTATGGAACGTATGCCAAAACTCGTTTCCGTTTTGTCAACTACATTTTTATTTAGAATGATACTTATTTGAGCATCATATAAACGGGGTGTTTCCGGTGTCCACTGCTGCGGAGCTGCTACAATGATAGTTTGCGTAACCTCTTTCTCACTATTTGCAGCCAGTTTAACCTCTACTTTATTATTTCCTGCATTTTTAGAATTTTCATCCTTTAACAAGGTGCTAAGAGCAATACTTTGAGGCAAATCACTTTCATTTTTTACCAATGTTTTAATTTGAACAGTCGCTTTTTGGGAAGAAACAGCAGGGGTTGTAATGGCAACTCCCCAATTGGCTATATGCACAGCATCAGTAACATTCATCCAAACATGGCGATAAATGCCCGAACCACTGTACCACCTGCTGTTTACTTGTTGCGAATTGTCTACCCGCACCGCTATCACATTTTCATTATTAAAATCTAAATAAGGCGAAAGGTCATAACTAAAGGATGAATAACCATAAGGATAAACTCCAAGCGATTTTCCATTAACAAACACTTCAGAATTCATGTAAACCCCTTCAAAATAAACGGAAACTTTTTTGCCTTTCCATTCACCCGGAGCTTTGAAGGTTTTCCTATACCAGCCAATACCTGCCGTGAAATATCCTCCAGCGCCGCCCACGGGGTTTTTAGGACTTATTTTGCCTTCGATACTCCAATCATGCGGTAAATCAAGGCTCCGCCAACCCTTATCATTAAAATCTCTTGATTTTGCTGATGCAGTATCTCCTAAGTAAAACTTCCAGTTATAATCAAATAGTCGTTTTCGTTCAATTTTAACAGCATTTTGAGCCTGGCACACAATGCTAACAGCCAAAAACAGCACTGTTGTAACCATTGCTTTAACGTGGTATGTAATATTATAAGTTTTATGCAACCTCATAGTGATCTTTAATTTCTTTGAAGAAATAATATTTTAACCTTATTTGACTTTAATAACAACCTCATCTCCTTTAAGGGTTTCGGAAGTGGCTTTTAAGCGGATTTCCCCGGCCTGCCTATTTGATTGGACCAGCACCAGGCAATATCCGTTGAACGCCATCCGCTGGCTGGCTTTATCCGGTTCATGGCTGCTGGGATTACCATTGCCTGTGCCAATGATTCTTCCCGGGCCTTCAATTGAAAACTTTACCAGGTTTGCCGCCGTAGGGACTACCCTGCCTTTGGCGTCTTTAACCGCCACCCGGATAACAGCCACATCTGTACCATCTGCTTTAAGGGTGTTGCAATCGCTCTTCAAGGTTAATTGCGCCGGAGTAGTTGTTGTTTCAACAATGTCCCTGGTTACCAAGTTTCCGCCTTTATATCCCCTGGCTTCCAATTTACCTGGTTTATACATAAGGCTCCATATCAATTTAGTATATGGAGTTGCTTTCTGCTTACCTATGTTTTTGCCGTTAAGGAATAGCTCTACCTCGTCGCAGTTGGTGTAACAATGCACCTTTACGCTGTCTCCTTCTTTGCCAGGCCAGTTCCAATGCGGAAAAATATGAACAACGGGATCATTTGTCCAGGCCGCTTTGTACGCATAATACCCATCTTTGGGGAAGCCGCATATATCCATAAATCCGAAATGTGATGTAACGCATGGCCATTGGTATGGAGTAGGCTCACCACGGTAGTCAAAACCTGTCCACACAAACAAGCCTCCCAGATAAGGATATTTAACAATATCCGCCCAGTCTTCGCCGGGTAACGGCCCCCAGTTGGGTTGCCATAGTCCGAGATTTGAAACATAACCTTTTCCCCAATCGTTCTGATACTCACCACGGGTTGAAATGAAACTTGTGGACTCTGTACAAAACTCAACTCGGTTAGGATATTTTTCATGATCTTTCACATACGCCAATCCCTTGTCTCCATAGTTATATCCCACAATATCCAGCACATCGCTATATCCGCCTTCATTCCGCCCGTGATTCATTGCAGCGGTGACAGGACGCGTTGGATCAATTTTATGGGTGATGTCAACCAGGGTTTTTAGTATCCTGGCCCCGGTTACCGTACCTTGAATCCATTCCTCATTTTCCATACTCCACATAAATATCGACGGGTGGTTGCGATCCCGGTATAACATGGCTTTCAAATCGTTTATCCCTTCTTCAGAACTCGACAACATCCGGTTTTCGTCCAGCACAAGTAAACCCATCCTGTCGCACATATCAAGCAGTTCCGGTGTGGGCGGATGATGGGAACAACGATAAGCATTGCTGCCCATTTCTTTGAGCAACTTTAATTTGTATTCGTTTATTTTATCAGGGAGGGCTACGCCAATCCCGGCAAAATCCTGGTGGTTACAGGTGCCCTTCACCGGGTAAAGCTTCCCGTTTAAAAACACCCCCTTCCGGTTTATTTCGATTGTCCTTACCCCAAAAGTGGTTTCGTAATTGTCGACTACTATCCCGTTTTCAGAAACTTCAGTCAGTACCTTGTAAAGGTTTGGTGTTTCGGGTCTCCAGAGCAAGGGCTTTTGAATTGTTCCTTTTTGTGAAAGCTCCGTTGTACTAAATGGCTCAATTATTTGCGATGAAGTTTTTGTATCAAGCACCGCTCCTTTATTATCTACAATTTTAGAGGTGAGTTTAATGTTTTTAACTAAGCCGTATTCGTTTTTAATATTGGTTTTTACGTTTACAGCAGCTTCACCGGGCCAGGCTAAAGATGTAGTAACGTAGGTGCCAAACCGGTCGACATGGAGCTTGTCGGTTTTATTGAGCCAAACGTGCCTGTAAATCCCACAGCCTTCGTACCACCAACCTTCATATTCGGTAGCATCAACCTTTACCAAAATAACATTTTTGCCTTCGTTACCGTAACGCAAAACATCTGTCAAATCATAGTTTGAGGGTGTGTAACCACTTTGGTGGCTGCCTAAGAGCTGACCATTGACCCAAACAGTACTGTTTCTAAATATCCCATCGAACTCAATAGATATTTTTTTCCCCTTATCGGTTTCTGGTATTTCAAACTCTTTTCTATAAAAGCCTGTTCCACCGGGTAAATATCCGCTTACAGCAGGCGAGCTGCCGATTGATTTATCATTAACAAAAGTTCCCTCCACACACCAATCGTGCGGAAGGTTTACTTCCTTCCAGTCTTCGGGTTTAAATGTAGCTGCTTTATCTACATCGGTATAAGCAACAATGGTTTCTTTATTTGTTTCAACTTTGACATTGATATCTGTTAAGCCTCCATAACCGGCAGCTTTCACTGCCCGTTTGATAGCAATATCGCCTTTGTGAAACTGCCAGCTGAAGTCAAAATTCTCTTTTGTCCTTTTCGATGGCGTGTTTTGGGCCGTTGCATTTAACGCTAATAAAGCTGCAAACAAGAGTGCAATCCCCCGCAGTAGCATATTAAATAACTGATTATTAGTATGACTATGTGTATTCATCATTTAAATAGATAACCGGCTCCTTAAAGACCGGACGATAACATTAGGGTTGGCTTGTAATTACATCTACTTCGGCATATCCTGTATTATCGTTGCCTTCCGTATTCTTCAAAGCCCTCAATTTAATATAGCGCGCTTTTACAGCCGCAAAGTTTTTAATTTGCATCAGCGGATTGTTTTTGATATTGGGGAACTCTCCTTCATCAACCAGTTTCCATTCTTTGTTGTCGGCAGATACGTAAAATTGATAAGTTGTAATAATGCCGGGGCCCCACAAACCCGGATCGGGCAAATACCTGAAACCAGACAGGGTTTCTTCTTTTCCCAGGTCGATCACCAAATCAACCGGCATTTTTTTATCCTTACCCTGGTGCCATACTGTCGACGGATCTCCATCTAAAATTGCGTTAGCCTTTTCGTCGCTTACTCCTAAAATTCTCCAATCCTTGCGGGGCAAGTCAAATTTCTCCTCAACTTCGGGGCTGCTTTTGCCCGTGGTAGGGTCGCCGGCAATTGCCTTCACGTCCAATTTTCCATCTGTTTGAAACGGACCAGTATATTTTTTTGAACCCGTGGTGGGTGCACTGCCATCCAGTGTGTAATAAACTGCCGATTCCTTGTCTGCCGGGGTTATAATTATTTTACTGGATTGGTCCCTGATTATAGATGGCGCAGTCAAAATCTGCGGCGCATCATAAACACCGATATTGGAAATAACAATACAACTTTTTGAATCCTTAATAGTTAACCGAACCTTTGTAGCCCTCACACTCGGGAAAGTAAGGATACGTTTGTACCCAATCGTCGTCGCGTTAGCTACTTCTTTCCAGTTACCGTCAACCAGGGCTTCAACCGTGAATGCCTTCACCCTTTGGCCCAACCGGATGTACTCCTGCACCAGGAAACGATTGAATGTAGTTGGCTTACCCAAATCGATAGTTAGCGAAGCAGTTTTTATATTATCGTCCGTTGCCCAATAAGTGTCTTTATTATTATCAACAGCTTTGCCGGCACCAAATTCCTTATTGTTGCCACGAACATTGGAAGCCGTTGTTTTCTTTATTTTAGCCAGGTCCACCGCAAAGGCTTCCTTAACCGCTTTACCAAATTCCAGGGCTGCTTTTTCATCTCGTTCATTGATCAAGCCATTGGGCATGATCGGAAAGTTAAGCAGGAAAGTAGCATTACGGCCAATGGAGTGATAGTAAGTGTCCATCAGCTGGGGCAGCGTTTTTACCTTAGTGTCTTCACCGGGATGATAAAACCACTCCGGCCGGATGGAAGTATTTACTTCGGCGGGAACCCACCTATTACCGTTCTCCAAACCGTAATGCAGCATATTGTAGGGCACATCACCAGTCGCATTAAGCAGGCTCCAATTGGTTTCGCCTACATACCCTGATTCTGTTCCTACCCAACGAAGATCGCCCCTCTCGCCCCCGTCGTTCCAGATTACGCAATTTGGCTGCAGTTTATGGATAAGGGCATAAGTATTCTTCCAGTCATAATAGGTCGTCCGGTCAATAGTACGGGTTTCATCGGCACCGCCGTAATAACCCGACCCTCCGTTAGCACCATCAAACCATACTTCAAAAATGGGCCCATAATTAGTCAGTAGCTCAGTGAGCTGATTCCTGAAATAGGTAATGTATTCCGGTTTACCATAATCAGGGCTGTTTCTGTCCCAGGGTGACAGATAAATGCCCAATTTCAGACCATATTCTTTACAGGCGGCGGCCATTTCCCTCACTACATCGCCTTTGCCATTTTTCCATGGCGAATTTTTAACCGAATACGCTGTATATTTTGATGGCCAAAGGCAAAAACCGCAATGATGCTTCGCGGTAATGATGACTCCTTTCATACCTGCTTCTTTGCAGGTACGTGCCCATTGCCGGCAATCCAGGTCCTTTGGATTAAACAAATTCACATCTTCGTTACCAAATCCCCAGGATTGATCGGTGTAGGTGTTCAATGAAAAATGCACAAATGCATAGGATTCCATTTGTTGCACACGCAATTGGTTACTGGTTGGCACCGGGCCAAATGGTTTAGGCGCACTGATTTGAGCGCTGCAAAACACTGCCGGCCATAAAGAAAAAACAATTCCCAGGAAAAAATTTCTATTCATAAATTCATATTTATTACATCTTTAATTCAATCTTTTGCTTCAACTGGTGTTGGTTGCGAAAGACCACTATTTCGGTATTTTTCCCGGCAACCGCACTCCGGGCTTCCAGCAGATCTTTAAGGTTGTTAATCTGCCTGCGATTAAAAGTCAGTATTACATCATTGGCCTGAAGGAATGCCGATGCGGCCGATCTATGGGCAACAGAGAGCACCAACACACCCCTGATCTGATCCATGCCGGTTGCAGATTGCTCGCCGGCTGTGCCCAGGTTTTTGACCCTGGCACCCATAAAATCTATTGCATCATCTTTACTTAAATTATTAGTGACAACGACTGCCGGGAAGATTGGCTTTTTTGCAATGGTCTTCAGCCGCGCGGAAACAACACCGAAATTATCCATCGCGAAGTTTTTGAACCCGACGGACAACGCAGCGGCACCCTCATTCACGCGAAAATCCCCTTTTTCAGTATTTTCAAAGGTTAGGGGGCCGTACACCGAATGACTGTCCGTTCCGCGCAAACGGGCTTCAGCCAGTGAAGAAGAATCAGAAAAAGTGTTATAATCAACTTCCTTTCCCCAGGCGGAAATACCGATAGGTAAGTATCCTGTTCCAACGATATTATGGCGAAACACGTCGCCGCTGTTCTTAAACCATACGTGGGGATGAAAAGTATTATTAACCATGATATTGTTTTCAACAACACGGTTTACGCCCTCCCGTAGCTTGATACCTCCGTTTAAACAAAGGTTATTGTAGATAAGATAGTTGCTGGATCCGTCGTCCAGGTCAATATCCCAACCATGGTCGCAGCGGAACCGGTTGTTACGGATGACTATGGGCCTCACCACATCAAGGAGTGCAATGCCGGGGTTTTCGGCAACAATTGAATCAAGTTTTTTCTTATCGGCCTGCCAGTAACGGTCGCGGCCCCAGGAATTGAAAGAACCATGGTCTCCGGTTTCTTTTACCGTATTGAACACATCATTATATTCAATGATATACCCTCCCCAGGTTCCTTCATTTACATTTATACCGGAACGGGGCACATCGTAAATGGTATTGTGGCTTACCGTGATATCCTGACTCATAGATAGCTGCACCCCGGCTGATTGTTTTTCTACATAACCAAGGTTAAACATCAGGTTATCATAAACCTTACAGTCTTTTGGATAGTTGTTTGTTTTGGGCCCGGGTGTACGGTCAATTTCCGCCGGAGGTATATACTGGTAATATTCAAAACTGGGCGAACGTACCGCACCCGGGTCGCCGACAAAACAAATGCCGCTTGCACCGATTTCGGAAATCTGACATCCGGACACTTGACAGCCGCGATTAAATTTGCTAAAAAAAACAGCATTGTTGCCCAAATCATGTAGCACACAATTTTCGAGGTTGCAACGTACCGCACCCTCGTAATATACTGCCGCGCCCCGGTAAATTGTCCAGTCGCTGCGCAGCAAGGGCTCCTTGTTTTGCATAAAAGTGCGTACCGTCTCTGTTAATGTAAGGCCAGAGATAGTAATATTTTTGACCGGCTTTTCTTCCGTCCCCCTGAATTCAAATAAATGGGCAATCTGTGGCGTTTCAAACCTTGCAGCCTTTAAATCAAGGCCTTTAGATGGGAGATAATATAATATTTTCGTTTTCTTATCATAATACCATTCGTTGACCGTGTCAAGCTCTTCAAAAACATTCTCTGTATAACGATATCTTTCATGCATGCCCGAACGCCGGTTATTTTGCCAGCCACCTTCCAGTATAGGTTGGCCGCTGACGTCTTTCCTTGTTATGATGTAATGAAAATCTCCCCACCTGGCACTGTGCAATGCATGCACATACCCTCCTGCTGGCGACTTCCACCTTGCAGCCCGTTCTTTGCTTATTGCATCGGCTGCTGTGCCACCAAGAAACTGAGCCGACGGATCATAGTTTGGGTAACGGGCCATATGTTGTAATTTACCGTTCACAAACAGTTCATCAAAAACAAGATCATGACCCATCTTAGCCTGCCAGATACCGTTTTTATATGCTGTCCAATTCAGGCCGTCTAATTTAGCGCCGCCGCTTATGATAACCTTCTGGTGGTCAACATTGGTCAAAGTGAGGGGCTCATTATCCTTCCTGGAGTCGGCAGAGCCAAACACCACAGGCTTGCTAAAATAATAGGTACCTCCGTATAGCCTGATAAAAACAGCTCCCGAAATTTTCCGTGCCATAGTCAACGCACCAGTTATGGACGCCAACGGTTCACTTTGGGTACCTGGATTGCTATCACTCCCGCTGACGGAAACATATAAATTAGTTTGTGCGTTGCTACCGGCCGGCCATAAAAACGCAGCAAATAAAACCGCTGTTATTATTAAGTTCCTTATTTTTCGCATTTAATGCTGTTTAAAAATTACCCCGTATGTTGACGTTGCCCCGTCATGCCTTTTACCCGAACATTTTACAACACTCAATCGATTGCAGAATGTATTCAATTATCATTTTTGTTTATTCAGTATACCAGAAACTAAAGCTATTTTATCTCTATAAACTCAGGTTCGTACGGTGCAATAGTAAAATTGCCGGTATAACTTTTATCAAAAAGAATACTCTGCGATTTTCTATTCATTGGTATTATTTTAGGTTCGCCCGACACGTTCAGGTATAAAAAATGGTTTTTATCAATTTGCCTGGCCATAACGCCTACTGGTACCTGTGGTCCTTTTTTAATACCCAGTTCATCTACCAGGTTGTCAAGCAATGGGCCCAATACCTCGCCACTTGCAGGCAGGCCGACATAAATTGCCCTGCCTTTACCGTACTTGTTAGCAGTAATAATCGGGTAATCTTTATCTAAGCTGGTTATACTTCCAAGTATTTCGGCGCCTTTAGATTCCACAACGTCAAATCGGGTTGATTCAGCGCCAATAGTTTTCCCATTGTAATTTAGTTCAATTTTTTTGCCTCTCAACGACGTGCGGGATATTTCGTTCATCTGCTCTGTTTCTTCATAACCGGCTACCCGTATTCCAAACACATCGCTTAAACGGCCCGGATGGGTGGATGCAAATACTCTCCCCGTTTCGTCAACCACGGCAGAATTACTTGTCATCACAACTGTCCCGCCATCTTTTACAAAATCCCTGATTTTATTGGCAGTTATTTCATCCATTACAGTTACACCCGGCACAAAAAGTAATTTATACTTTAATGAGCTCTTGCTGATCTCCAAAATGCGGGAATCCATATTGCGGTAATGGAACAAATTCCAGCAGCTCTGTAACTGTTGGTCCTGCACCTCGGGAAACGAACTGCTGGCTATCTGACTTGGAAAGGAGAATGCTAAACCAACTTCCGGGTTGAGCTTGTAGGGAAAGTATTTTTCGATCTTTTTAAACTCCGTCGCTATCTTTTTGTATTCTTCATATTTACGGTTAGGAATTCCGTCCCAGTCAAGCATTCCTTCCAGATATTGTTCTTCGCCCGACCACATACTTTGCCAGGTCCATCCGCAAACCATCTGATTGCCGTACATCAGCGTAGCGTAGGCCGATTTTCTGATAGAATTGGGAACCGCCGTCATTGTTGTAAACTCACTGCACCAGAAGGGGTTTGTACTTTCAAACTGGTTACGGGAAATTACAAAGTTGGCGTTCATGACACCCCAATTGGTGGTTAATGAGTTTCCGGGATAGAAGCCGCAACCCTCGCGGGCCATTTTCCCTGAATACGCAATTTCAGAATAGTCAAAATATCTCATCCAACTAAAGTACCATGCGTTGGTGTTGGTAAGTACACCAGGGGCATTGGTATTAACTTTGTCGAGTACCTTGAATAAGATCTGGTTAACTTCGTCTGAAATAAAACGCCTGAAATCTAATATTTTCTCCGGGGCGCCATTTTTTTCGCCTGCTACAGGTAGCCCAACTTCATCAAATTCGTTAATCCTTCTTGACCAACGTTGCGTAGCCCAGGCTTTGTTAAAATTATCAATGGTAGCATACTTTTTGGTTAACCAAACAACAAACCTTTTTCTTACCGTTTCTGAGTAGGAAATGGGTCCATCACCAGGTTCGTTATCAACACCAAAAGCTAACAGAGCCGGATGTTTGGCATAATGTTTTGTAAGTGTATCCGCATAGCGTACGGCGTATTTTTGATACATCGGATCGCCTACATCATCCATGTAGCGATGGTTGGGGTATTGCGCATTGCCCCCCGGACTGGTAACATCAATGGAGGGGTACTTATGGTGCAACCAAACAGGCGCCGGACGAATAGCGATATCAAGAATCACTTTAATCCCTGCTTTATTCATCATGTCCATCACAAAATCAAACCATTTAAAATCAAACTTACCTTCAGAAGGTTCATAACTGTCCCAGGCCAGATGCCCCATCCTAACCGACTTGAATCCGGCGGCCTTCATCAATTCGATGTCTTTTTTTATTTTTTCCTGGTCTTTATCATCATGTGGATGATAATTGGTGCCCACGTATAATTCCTGAGCTTTAACCGACAAGGTAGCAAGCAACAGCGTTGAAATTATCAAAAGCTGTTTGATTTGTATCTTCATTTATTTAACTGATATTTTTACTGTTTTTGAAATATTACGTAATGAATTACCTAACCGCAGACAGGAAGGAGCATAGCTGTCAATAATTGGTTCTCCACTTAATTCATTACAAGGAATTGATAATTGGCAAATCAAATTTAGCTTAAAGCATGTCCCAAATGTTTCATTTAAAGGGACTTTCTTTTATACAAAACCGACATTTGTTTATTAATTGGAATTTGTTTCCGAGTATGACAGTATCCAGTATGATGTTATTTAACGGATATTTTTACTGTCTTTAAAATATTGCGTGATGAATTACCCAATTGAAGAACAAATTCGCCGGCTTCAACTTTCCATGTTTTTTTTATCTCGTCATAAAAAGCCAAATCACCAACCTTTATATCCAGTTCAACTGTTTTTGTTTCGCCTGGCTGCAGAAAAACTTTTTCGAAAGCTTTTAACTCCTTTTCAGGACGCAAAACCGAACTAACAGGGTCGCTTACATACAATTGCACAACCTCGGCACCATAACGGTTGCCTGTATTTTTCACCACCAATTTTGCATGGATGATATCATTCTTTTCATAAAAGCTCTTATCTGTCGAAAAGTTGCTGAGTACAAAACCGGTATAAGAAAGCCCATATCCAAAAGGGAACTGGGGCTGGATTTTCTTAGTATCAAACCAGCGATATCCTACCAAAATATCCTCCTCGTAATTCACTTTCAAATCTTTTCCCGGAAAATTGCCCAAAGCATGGGCCGGCGACTGATCAAGCGTAACAGGTAATGTAAAAGGTAATTTGCCTGATGGATTCACCTTGCCGCTTAATATATCTGCCACCGCATTGCCCGCCTCCATGCCGCCATACCACGACCATAAAATAGCAGGTACACGGTTAACAATGCCTGCTAATTTTACAGGCGAACCGGCAATCATTACCACAACTGTGTTAGGGTTTGCTTTTGCCACTTCCTGCATCAAAACTTCCTGTCCATAAGGCAGGTCCATATTTTGCTTGTCAAAAGATTCTGTATCAAAATCATGGTTTAACCCTCCGAAAATGATAACTACGTCTGATTCCCGGGCAACTTTTACAGCTTCCTGAATCAGTTTCCAATCAACCTTGTTCGAATTTCCCTGGCCCCCGTTGCTGCCTTCTTTGAATGTAGATTGCTTCTCGTAGCCCTGCGCAAAATTTATTTTTACGTTGGCGCCGAATTTTTGCTTGATTGCCTGTAACGGCGTTATTTCATATAGCGCTTTTATTTCGGAGCTAAGCCCCGCCCCGCAATGTTTCCGGGTAGCATTATCACCAATAATCGCAATCGATTGTATTTTATTAAAATTGATAGGGAGAATACCGCCCTTGTTCTGAAGTAACACCGCAGCTTCGGCAGCAGAATTATAGGCTGCCTTTTGATGCTCGGGCGTATTCATTTTTCCCTTTTCGCGGTTACCTTCATCATACATCTTTGTTTTGAACATTACACGCAGCACATTCGCTACTTTTTCATCAACTACCGATACGGGTACTTTTCCTTCTTCTACCGCTTTTATTAACGGATTGGCAAAATACCATTCGTTGTAATCTTTTATATCGGTACCCATTTCCAGGTCGAGCCCGCTTAACGCGGCCTTTACCGTAGTATGCGCCGCAGCCCAATCGGTCATCAAAACGCCTTTAAATCCAAATTCTTTCCGAAGGATCTGTCTGTTGAGATATTCGTTTTCCGAACACCAGTCGCCGCGGAATTTATTGTAAGCAGCCATAACGGTGTAAGCCCCGCCCTCTGTTACAGCCGCTTTAAAGCCCGGCAAATAAATCTCACGAAAAGCCCTTTCGCTTACTTGCACATCAACAGAATCGCGATGTGTTTCCTGGTTGTTGGCTACCCAGTGTTTTACACTCACCGCAACATCTTTGGACTGCAGGGCTTTGATGTAAGCAACGGCCATCCTCGAAATAAGATAAGGGTCTTCACTCATATATTCGAAGTTACGGCCACCAAGTGGCGAACGGATAATGTTGATACCAGGCCCAAGCAGCACATCTTTTTTTCGGGAACGGGCTTCTTCTCCTAATACCAGACCCTGTTTTGAGGCCAGTTTAGGATTCCAGGTTGCAGCAAGCGCTGTTCCCGGCGGAAAGCAGGTCGCTGAATCAGTAGTCCAGCCCGAATAAGCCCAGTCGTTCCTGTTAATTTCGGCGCGTACGCCATGCGGCCCATCACTCAGTGCCAGTTCGGGGACGCCTAACCTCTTTATCCCGGATACATAAAACTTGGAATTAGCATGCAAAAGACTGACTTTTTCCTGCAACGTCATTTGGCTGATGAGCGAACGGATTTTTTCTTCCTGCTTGCTATTATTCAGGTTTTGCTGTGCATTTGCCATTCCCGCTGTCAGCAGCATAAAAGAAAGCACGCTACCGCATCTTTTTACCATTTTTTTTATTCTCAATATCAATGTATTCATAGGTTAGCGTTTAATCAGGTTTATCAGGATTACATCATTTTCCCGGATATCAAATTCGCGGGAGTACCCGGCATTGGGTTGTATTACAATTTCATGTTTTGTTACAGGAGAGCCATTTTCTTCTTTTAACTTTTCAACCTGTTGCCTGTTTAATTGTCCGGGCCTGCCCATATCCACATAGCGTGTATAGGCATCGTTCATCCTATAACCTACTTTATAAATTTCCATAGTATATTTCCCGGCAGGTACATGCGACAGATTTATTTTCACCTTGCCTTTTGATTTGGCGGGCAAATCCTTGATATAGTAAGACTGGTTATTGACAGAATCCGGTAAAGTATAAGTATAATCCCACAATAATGCCTGTATATCCCCTTTATCATTTTTGCAAACCCATGAGCGTTTATCGGTATTGGCTAACTCCGTTCCTCCAAGTTTATTCATAAACTTATAGGAATAAAAAGCGGGCTTGTTTACGCCTTGAATGTTGAGCAGGCCAAAACCTCCATGAAAAGGTGTAAACCGTGGGCCTGGTTCTTCAAACACATCGGTAAAAACCCAGTACGACATGGAGTTGGCCGCATTGCCAACCTGTTTTAATTTTTCCAGGATATAGGCGGCTTCATGATAACTATCATGCACGGGATCTGCCGGTGTGTAGGATGCGCTCCATTCTGTATAGTGCAGTTCCAGGCCGGGTTTCGCTGATTGAGAAATTTGTTTACGGGAATTCAGCACGTCACCGCTCACGGCCAGCGAATCTTTACTTAATACCGTGCCCGAATTACCATACTCATCCAGGAAGCCTTGGTTTACCCCATAAGAATGGGTACTTACAAAATCGATTGGAATATTATTCTTGCTGCAATGGCTTATCATTTCGGGAACCCAGGCCGCGCCTGCAGTGCCTGGGCCACCTACTTTATATTCGGGGTTTACGCTTTTAACCGCTTTTACAGAATAATCGTACAATTTGAAATAATCGGCTTGCGTACCTGTCCAGAATCCGGGAGATAAATTAGGCTCATTCCATACTTCAAAATACCAGGATTTTACTTCTTCGGTACCATACCGTTCTGTAAAATGCTGGACAAGATTGGTTATCAGCGCCTGCCATTTGTTATAATCTTTTGGAGGGGTAACATTGCCGCGCCACCAAAAAATTGTTTGGCTTCCGCTTGCCAGGGCGTTAGGCATAAAACCCAGTTCTACAAAAGGCTTCATCCCAATTTTATGCAGAAAATCAAACAGCGCATCTACATACATGTAATTATACTGAGGTTTCCCTTTTGAGTCTTCGGTATATACGGCCATATCATCAGTAAGTAACCCATGCATGCGGATATACCGGAAACCACATTGTTTTCTTACGTATTCCAGTTGTTGCTGCCAGTCGGCACGCAGCCCTTCATTTGCCCGGCCTGCACCTACGCAGGTGTTAAACATGGCATTAAGCTTACCCGATGTCTTGTTTAAATCTACGTTAATCGCCCTTTGGCCTTTTACATTTGCCAAAAAAGCCAATTGCGAAACCACCAATACCCAAATTATTTTTTTCATCTGTTTTGTTAATTCTTATTAAAATTATTCTGTCCACACGAGCACGCCCGATGGTTTTAGTGTTTTTTCCCCAATTAAAACTTTTGCTTTTTCCGGCAGGTTTACCGTGTAATTTTCTGATGAGTAATTTAATGCTGTATAAAAGCCATCGCGCCAATAAACAAATACACCGGGAGGATAATCCTCCGTTGTAGCACCGGCATCTTTATAAATCTGCCTCAACAAATCCTTTTCTAATTTAGCATCATCGGTATCTACACCGATATAGGTTACATCGCCTTTGCCAATCCGGTGTTTTACCACAGCAGCTTTTCCTTTATAGAACTGGTTATTATAGGTGGCCAGCACCCCCGCAGTATCATTCGGCACAAGCAAATCCGCCCAACTATGCCATGGATAATGATTCGAATTCATTAATATATCGCCTTTACCATATGATGACAGCATATCGGTTTGGCTTATATGGGCACCAATCAGGTTTGAAATTGGCAAGGCGGTCTCCCCTTCCCAAAAATGCCCTCTGCGATCTTTGGTACCTGTACGGCAGGTAATAACCAGGTGGCCGCCTTTGGCTACATAGTCATTCCATTTTTTTACCAATACAGAATCAATCATTTCATAAGCGGGAACGATTACACACTTATACTTCGACAAATCTGCCGTTTCCTGAATTACATCAACAGGTGCACCTAATGATCTTGCCGTTTTAAGGAATTTTACCGGGTAATCCCAGGTATTCCATTGTCCTGTCTGCTTTTGCCTGTCAATGCTCCAGTAATTTTCCACATTCCAAAGAAGTGCTGTCGACCGTGCAGTCAGCTTTGCCGGCATCTTCGCGCCTGGCGTAAATTGCTTCCTCAGTTCTGTTATTTCTTTCATGAACTGCATATAGTCTTTACCGCCCTGCGAAGGCGTTACGCCATCCGTTTGTATCACACCAGCATGATACTGTTCTGCGCCATATAGGATTTGACGAAAGCGGTACGAACAGGCGACTTTACCTCCAGCTGCAAAACTGTGATACAGCCATAGCCGAACGGTACCCGGTAACAACAGCGGATTGTAGCTTCCCCAATTAACAGGCCCCGGCTGAATTTCCAAGACACCCGACACACCGCCCACAGATTTATAATATTCTGAAGCAAAAAGAACAACATCGCTGTTGCCTAAACGGAATCCCGATTCGCCAAGATTATCAGTACCACCGTTTGGATATGCCGTGTATGTTGCAAAATCCAGTTTAGCGGTACGGTTAGGGTCGGAACCGGTGCAAACGGCAGTATAGTTGGTGGTAACAAATTGCGTCTTTGAAACGTAGCTGCGTAAAACGCCTGCCTGAAAATCAAGGAACTCAGCCTGGGCATCTGCCGAATATCTTTTAAAATCCAGTAATGCATGGGGATTATTGCCCCACCAGCCTACCAGGTTCGTATTCGGGATGATTACCTGATCAAAACTATTAAACCACTGGCTCCAGAAGGCGGCACCCCAGGCGGTATTTAATGCATCAATGGTTTTGTATTTCTTTTTCAGCCACGTTCTGAATGCATCCTGCGATGAAGGGCTATAATCAGACACAGCACCTGGTTCATTATCTATTTGCCACCCGATCACATTTTTGTTCTGCCCGTATCGTTTAGCCATCTCTGCTACTATCCTTTGTACAAAGCCACGGAATTTCGGATTGACCATTGATTCCAGGCCCCGCGTACCATTTTCCGCACGGATATAATGGCCATCCATAACAAAAGTCGCCGGGTAGTTTATCCGCATCCAGGTTGGCGTGGTTGCAGAAGGTGTGCATGGCAACACCTTGAGATGATATTTTGTGCAAAGCCCCACCACCCTGTCAAGCCAGGTAAAGTCAAACCGGCCTTCTTCGGGCTCCATTTTGAACCAGGCAAATTCGGCCAGGTGAACAAACTCAAAACCCATGTCTGATATCTTTTTTATATCCCTTTCCCATTGGGCTTCATTCCAATGTTCGGGGTAGTAATAGATACCCGTTGTTACCAAATCTTTTTCCGGGAAAAACCGGCCGGCTTCCTGTGCCTTTAACACTGCCGAAGGGATTAAGATCCCTAATATAATTGTAGTTATTAATTTTCTCATCAAAAAGGTCCCGGGCTTTTCTATAGAAGCTGTTTTAAGTTGTTTCACCATAAATTTCATTCAGCATTATCAATAATGTCATTTGTTATAGATGCAGGTGACATTGACTCTGCAATTATTCGAATGTAATTTGCACCTTTTCTGTGTAATATTTTAGTTAGCTCCCGCATTAAGTGCCACAATTGTACGTTGATCTTTTACCGAATAATTTTGCCTGTCCAAAGCGCCACCCGTATCCCAGAAAAATGGCAGCATCCCGTTGGCTTTCGCTTGTTTTGTAATATAAGTTAGCCAATAATCAACTGCATCGTTATGTGTTGCCAGATCTAAAGGAACGTGATTGCTGTTGTTACGCCTGTAGGCACCGTACTCGCCCAATAGCACAGGAATTCCTTTGTCGGCGAATTTTGCCTTCATTTTGCGGAAGGTGGCGTTTACATCACCTTCTTCGCCCCAGGTGGCATTGTGTTCGGGTTCTATCGTAGAATGGTGTCCTGTTCCCCAATAATAGAACATTTTGCCCCAGCTTGCGTTGCCGTCCATCAGGCAAAGTTGATATGGAGAGTAAAAATGAACCTCAACCATCATCCTCGCCGGCACCTGGTCCTGGGGAAGACCGGTCATCAGTTCATTAGTTTTGTCGATATCTGTTGAAGGGCCCTGAACTACCAGCACCCGGTAACTGTTCCTGCCGCCGGTGGATCGGACTGCATTGACAAAAGTTTGATGATAGCTGGCAAGCGCAGCCATCTTTTCCGCGTTGTCTGCGTTTGGCTCGTTGGCGCTGGCAAACATCAGGTGTTCATCAAAATCGCGCATGGTTGTTGCAATTTGCTCCCAAAGCGCTTTTTGCTTGGCATTAACAGACTCTTTCTTAAGGGCGGTACAATTGTTTTCGAGCCATCCCTCGTCCCAATGTATGTTGAGTAAAACATACATATCGTTTTTCACACAATATCCTATTACTTCTTTAACCCTGTTAAGCCAATTTATATCTATACGCGCTTTGTCTTTATCAGCTAAATGCGTCAAATTCCAGGCGCATGGCAGGCGGATAGCATTAAACCCCTGCTGTTTTACGAATTTTATATAGCCTTCCGTAATGACAGGGCTACCCCAACCTGTTTCGCCACCCGGAGCTTCAAAGGTATTACCGATGTTCCACCCTAACCTGATTTCAGCTGCAAGCTGAACAGCATTATTTTTCATCCCAGTTGAGTCGGGAGCTTTTGGTGAGGTGTTATAAGAAGGATAGAGAGCTGGCCGCGGGAAACTCGCTTTCCTATTGTAAATATTCGCGCTTTTGAATGAAGAAAAAAACGCGAGCGTTATTATAGATATTAATATTTTAAAAGAATACTTTATTTTCATTTACTCCTGATCTTTACCTAAAAGATTCATCTGAACAGAATACTGTCCAGATGACCTTTTTTATCACCCACGATAGGTGAACTTTAACGAAAGGTTTTATATTACTTGTTGGTTTGCTTAAAACCCTGCGCCTTTTTTTAACGAATCTAATGCCTGCCTGTCTCCTATATATGCGGGCACACCGGTATTTGGCCGCTGAAATATACCGCTGGCCCATAAAAACGGCTGCACACCATGTGCTTTGGCTTGCTTTGTGAGGTAAGCATAGTAATGCCAGCCCGATCTTAATGCCAATATCGAATCAGCCGGGTATCCGGTTAATCGCTGAGCGTGATATTGTATGTCAAATTCGCCCATAACTACCGGGATACCCTTATCGACAAATTTTGTTTTAACGCTTTTAAATGCGTTATCCATATAAGTTTCTTCTGTTGAGGCTACGCAGTTGCGATCCAGGAAGAGTGGGTTTGTTGTATGAAAGTCTTTTCCCCAGAAATATAATTCTTTTCCCCAGCTTGCGTCCATAGGTGTGGTACTACCGTAGCCACCTAATATGCAAAATTGCGGCGGGCTATAAAAGTGAAACTCTACCATCATTTTATTAGCGGTAGGGTCGGTAGGTAGTCTTGGTGTTTTATACTCATTGGCCGGATCAAGATAAGAAGCGAGCAAATCAAGTGACGTAGAAGGCGACTGAATAACTATAGCACGATAAGCGTTTTTACCACCGGTACCACGCACTGCATCAATAAATGATTGATGATAACGCATTAAGGTAACGGTTGTCGGTATATCATTCGCATTGGGTTCATTGGCACTGGCAAATATCAAATGCTCGTCAAAATCCCGCATCGCTGTGGCTATCTGCTGCCAAATTGCCTTATGCCTGGCATTAACAGTATCCTGTTTAGCACCTGTAACTGTGCAGTCGATATAACCCTCGTGGTGGGTATTAAGTATCGCATACATATTGTCGTTAATGCAATATTGAACAACCTCTTTTACGCGGGCGAGCCAGAGTGGGTCTATTTCCTGAGTTTGGTTATTTATTATGTGGTTACTCCAGGTGCAAGGAATCCTTATAGCATTCATACCGGTTGATTTTACCAGATCAATCAGCTGCTGGGTAACTTTAGGGTTTCCCCATCCGGTTTCCCACCCGGGCGCATCCAAAGTGTTATAAATATTCCATCCCATTGTCATCTTTGCGGCCAGCTGCGAAGCGGTGCTGCCCATACCCGTGGCATCGGGCGCCTTTGGCGATACATTGTACGTTGGATAAATTATGGCATCCTGCATTAGGGTAATTCGCCTGCTTTGACCATTAACCGAAGTTAAATTTAACACCGTCGACCGGGTAACGCCCGATGAATTTGCTGCTGCCGTAAATTTAATGGTCACATCGCCGCCATTGCCCGATGTTTTGTCTAAATGGAGCCATCCTAAACCGGCAGTATCAACACTCCAGGCGGCGTTGGTGGTAAATTTTAAGTCTACAGTTCCGCCACCATCCGGTATAGCATCTGTTAAATTGGACAGCGTTAGCTGTGCGGGCGCTGTTGCCGATTTTTTACAGGAAACCACAACCAAAATTGCAAAAAACACTCCCAGTATCTTACACGCCGTCTCTATTTTCATTATCTTCATATCCGTTTTTTATTAAAAAAATCATCTTTTAATTAGCTAAGGTCCCACAGCAATGTGCTACCGTGGGGCTTAGGCTGTTTATTTAATTTTAACAACTCTAAAATTGTCAAAAGCACCGTAAAAACCTGTGGCTGTAGCCGAAGCGCTATAGTTGTGTATGTACACAAAGCACGATGTATTTCCTGATGTGGTTATCAAATCGGCAAGTTTAGATATAGATTCCCCTTTGCCCTCGCCAAGCGTACCATCTGGTTTACGGAACGATGAAAGAGGAATAGTTACGGTTATCCAGCCTTTTGTTGAATAAGGTGCTGTGGTAGCAGCGTCTTTTTGCCATGGCTCCCACCTGGCTATAGGGCTGCTATCTATCCCACTCATGATATCAATTGTACCACCATTCCAGGGTTTTGAAACATTTACTTCAAATTTAAATGCCCAATTGCCAACCGGTTCATTAATATTGGCTGCTGGTACCCACTGTGCTCCATTCATGCGTATTGCATAACTGGAATACGTATTTCCTTCGTCCTTAGCCAAAACACCAGTTTTCAGCACCATGTATTGGCTGGAATTGCCAGGAAAATCAGAACTGCCACTTGTATAATAGGAACCGCCCCACCATTGCCAGTTAAAGTTTCCGCCCCATTCCCAATCTGATATTCTACCGGTTGCAACATCGTTTACATTGTACACGGTAGCAGTGGTACCAAACTTTGTAGTTACAGATACCGGTCCGCTTTTGCTTAGCGCAGGCAAAACAAAACGAACAGAACTTCCATCACTTGTTTCTTTAAAGGAAGTAATTGGAGTACCTGCAAACGATAGTGACTGGATGTTTTTAAGATATGTGCCATAAACAAATACCGAATCGCCCTGGCTGGCATTTTCGTTTGAAATGCCGGTAATGGTTGGCGTTGCAACTATTTTTAAATTAATAGTACCAGCCTTGCCGACTATTAATAACTGATCGGTAGGCGTTGTTGCCGGCATAATAAAGTCAAGGGAAGTCCCGTCGAGGCTTGATTTAAACGATGTAATTGGAGTTCCTCCATACACAAAGCGTTGAATCAGTACTAAATTTGCACCATAAATGTGAACAGAATCTCCCGGGGCGGCAAATACATTAGATATAGCCGTAAACTCAGGTGCTGCCGGGCCTAATTTGAAAGAGAACGTTGCTGAACCTGCCGTTGTAACATACTTTACTGTATATAGTTTGGCAGTATCAATTGTTGAAAACTGTATGACAGGAATTTTCACAACAGCACTGCCTGGGGCTAATAAAGCAATGTTAAAAGAGGCAGGAACTCCGTCAAAATAAATTTGAGTTGCATTTTTCAAATTCTGCCCGGTTATTACCACCCATTGGCCATTTGCCACAGCGCTATGCAAAACCGTATCATTAGGTGAGGCTACATAACTTTTAATAGCTGCGATAACCGGAGGAGCACCGCTGCCGTCGGTATTCTTTTTACAAGCTGGTAATAAGGCCACTATCACGAATAAAAGCGGCAAAAAAAACAAGCTTAGATATGATTTCTTTTTCATAACAATTTATTTAAAATGTTTCTTAATTAATAATATGGTACCGGTGGAGCTGCCAATTTCGGATCGGAGGATAATTCGGATGCCGGAATTTGCAATGTAAATGAACTGATGGATGCTGGGACCGTAGATGGAGCAGTAGTAGTATCCCTTGTGGCCTTACGCGTTGTAGCATCATAACTAAACGTTTGGCGGCTGTGAGTGGCATCCTGATCATTAAGCAACTTCACAGCTGCCATCGGGCTGTAAAAAGAATACCTGACAAGGTCTATCCAATATTGCCCTTCAAAAGCAAGTTCAACTCTTCTCTCTTTTAGTATTGTAGTACCGTCCAGCTTATTCAGAGTGGTTACGCCAGCCCTTGTCCGCACCTTATTAAAATAGGTTAAGGCATCAAGATCTGTAGTAATACCATTGTTACCCAAAATAGCTTCGGCATACACCAAATATACATCAGCCAACCTGAGCACTGCGTCGTGCTCAACGGATGACGTATAAGTCATTGTTGGCGCGTTGTTATCCACTTCGTTGCCAATAATGTGCTTTTTTAAACCAACGCCTGTTGATTTAAAACCACCACCTGCTGCATTCAATTCGGGATAAAAATCTCCGTTGAGCATAATAGTGGCTTTGCGCCTTATTGTATCGTCGGCTGAGTACATCTTATACAGATCCCAGGTTGGGGCTAAGCCAAACCAGGCACCGTTTTTTTGAGGATTTATAGCATTGCTTGGTGAAAAGGTTAAATACATGTTACCAGTTTCCCAGCTCGTCTGATCAGGCGACCACTGAAAAGCAAACAATGCTTCGGGGTTATCATTGTATTGCGACCTGAAAAGATTATAATAACCAAGGTGGTTCGGGTCATCCTGCCCAAGAAGTGTTAGTCCACTGTTTTTACATACATTGCCTGCGTATTTTTTTGCACTGTCCAGTAAAGCCTGGTTGCGTTGCCCTTCCTGTTTGCTGCCCACACCTGCCATTGTTAAATACGCTTTGGCCAGCATTCCTTGCGCCGACCAGGTGGTTAGCCTGCCTTTGTCATCTTTTAAAGGAAGGTTTCGTGCGGCATAAGTTAAATCGATGGTGACAAATTTGAATACATCAGTAACAGTATTACGATTAAGCATTGGGTTGCCTATTAATTTGGAATTGTCCTCGATAATAGGCACAGCTCCCCAATAAACAGCGAGGTGGTAATAAGCTACCGCACGTATAAACTTAGCTTCGGCAATAGCAGCATTCCTGGTTGCCTGCGGGATAGATGCCGATGCTGTTTGCTGTATGGCATTGATAACGTTATTGCATTGACCGATCACGATATACAAACCAGTCCAACCCTCATTTAAAATACCATTATTCGCCGTAATTGTACGACTAAAAAGCTGCCCCATATCGTCGTTATAGCCTACGTGACCAGTTCCGCTCAATATATCGCCCAATTGCAACAATGCATTATAATGCCATTGGCCCCAGGGGGCACCTCCGTACAGACTGGCAGTAGCCAACCTTAAATCGTTGGGGGTTTTGTAGAAATTAGTAGAACTGATTTGCGAGTTGGATGGACGGTTCAAGAATTCTTTTTTACATCCGGCAATTGCTGCTCCGAGTAGCAAAAAGAATACAATTTTATTAATTGGTTTCATAAAATATCTTTTAAAATTGGTAATCATTTTATTTGTTAAAGGTTAGGCTTGCACCAATAGTAAATACGCGTGGCAAAGGATAGTTACCGCCATCCACACCACCCTGAAGGGGGTTCCACGTACCAATTTCAGGATCCATCCCTTTATATTTTGTGATTACAAATACGTTGGATACATTAGCATATACACGTACCGAATGCAAGAAGATCCTCGACAACATGCTTTCTGGAAAACTATAATCTAACCTGATATTTTTACAACGCAGGAATGAAGCATCTTCGATCCACAAATTAGAAGGGCGGTTATTATAGTTGGTGACGTTATCCTGTCTTAAACCTACAACCGATGTATTGGGGTTGGAAATATATACGTTGTTAATATCAGATGATGAACCTTTGGGATCTACCATAGCATATTTGGCGTAATCTAATACCTGGACAAAATAGGATGTGTTATTTTGTGAACTGGTTTGTGATACAGCTAATTGGTTATAAACTTTGTTGCCATAGCTACCACTGAAGAAGATATTCAGACCGAAATTTTTGTAGGTAAATGAGTTGTTGAACCCATATTGGAATTTAGGGAGAGGCGAACCCAGGAAAGTTTGGTCTTTGGTATCGATAATACCATCACCATTCAAATCTTTAAACATACGGTCGCCGTACCAGATACCGCCATAAGCAGGAGTAATTGGATAAGGTTTTCCGCTTTGATCAGCACTCCGGGCATGGTTTTGAAAATCACTTGGCTTTGCAAATATGCCATCATATATGTAGCCGTAAAATTCGCCGATTGGCTGCCCGACTACGGTTTTTTGAACAGAGGTAGTTAAGCTGGCATCACTTCCGCCAGAACCTAAACTGAGTACAGTGTTCACATTTCGTGAAAAGGTAAAATCAGTTTTCCATGAAAAGTTTCTGATATTGGTATTAGTAGTGCTAATACGGAAATCAAACCCTCTATTGCGAATAGAACCAACGTTTACATAAGGTGCAGCCATGGCGCCCGGCGACCAGTTGGTGGTAGTACCGCTAAATTCAGGAAGAGGGACTTTTAATAAAAGCCCTTTTGTTTCGCGGTCATAAGCATCGAACGACAAGTTTATGCGGCCGTTAAAAAACGATGCGTCAAGTCCGGCATTATAATAATTTGTTTTTTCCCAGGTTACATCTGGATTTGGCAAATTGCTTTGAAACTGCGAAACACCTGATAAACCGGTAGGAACTGTTGTAAGTTGGGTTGCATAAGTATTGCCCGGTATACCCTGGTTATTGGTAAGCCCATAACCAAGTCTCAGTTTCAATTCATCTATAGATTTTACACTTTTTAAAAACGCCTCGTTATTAATTTTCCAGGCAAATGCTCCTGAATAGGTAACAGCCCAATTATGGTTAACCGGAAAATTTGAAGAACCATCGTTGCGCAGGTTACCGGTGATCAGGTATTTATCATCCCAGGAAAAATTAACCCGGCCGAAATACGATTCAGATGCGCTACCGGGACCATGATCGCCACCGTTTGTTACAACAGTGGGATCGCCAGCACTTATAGCCTGCACATTGTTTGAAACGAAATTTTTACGCCCGGCACTTATATTTTCGTAATAATCTGTATTTGCTTCGTGCCCTCCTAAAATACTAAATTTAGATTTCTTGAAATTATGGTTAAAAGTTAAATATTGGCGCCATGTGGTGGCGTAATCATGACTAATATCCGAGCCGGCACTGTTGACAGGGTTGGAGACATTATTAGTTGCTGTTCCAAATAGAAAAACCGGGTTAAAAGTATTGTGGGAACCAAATGTAAAGTTACCAGATACTTCCGTACGGAATGACAGATCCGTAGTAAACTGTATTTCTGCATAAGCATTGGTATACGCCTCATATCTTGCAGATTCGTTTTTCAAAAGCGAGGCTATGCCTACAGGGTTTGCAACAGGTGGTACCCAACCATCTGAGGTGGTAACACCACCATAGGAACCGTCGGCGTTTTTTACTGCAACATCGGGTGTCATGCTTAACGCTTGGCCAATTACACCGCCGTCAGTGGCAACTGTGTTTTCATAAACACGAAAAAACTGAAGGCTGGTTCCGAGTTTTAACCATTTAGTGGTTTTAGTATCCAGGTTCAAACGTACTGAGTATCTTTTGAAAGCAGACCCAAGCGCTATACCTTGCTGGTTGAAATAAGAACCCGATATATAATATTGGGTTTTATCATCGCCACCGCTTACAGAAAGTGTATGATTGGTCATCGGCGCTTTACGGAATAATTCACTTTGCCAGTCGGTACCCTTACCTAAATATTGCGGATTGGCTAATTCTGGCCTTGTACCGTAGCCCCAAACTTGTGCGCGGGCATTCAAAAATGTTGCCAACTGTTGTAAGTCTACGGTAGGGAGCCTGTTACGAATCTCCTGGTAACCGGTATAAAAATCGTAATTTACTGTTGGGCGCCCTGCTTTACCTCTTTTTGTGGTAATAACGATAACACCATTGGTAGCCTGCGAACCATATATGGCCGTTGCGGAAGCATCTTTCAATACGTCGAGCGATTCGATGTCGTTAGGATTGATACCACTTAAGGGATTAGAACCGTGACCAGGATCGGTAGCCGGAGGAATGATAACACCATCTATAACCACCAATGGCGCATTAGCGCCTGATATTGACGATACGCCACGTATTTGAATAGATACACCACCACCAGGCTGACCTGATATCTGTTGCACTACTACACCTGCAACTTTTCCTTGCAGAGCCTGATCAAAAGTAGTGGGTTGTGTTTGGCGCAATTCGGTACCCGAAATTGAACTGATAGAGCCCGTTACATCAGGCCTTCGCGATTTACCATAACCAATAACGACTACTTCGTTCAAATTGCTGGATGTTGAATTGAGTCTGACGTTAATTTCTCCGGCTTGTTTAACAGTTATCTCCCGTTTCGCGTAGCCTAAAAAATTAAAAACAAGTACTTTGCCCGGTTCAGCAGCTATATTATAGCTACCATCAACGCTGGATATGGTCCCGAGGCCTGTGCCTTTAATTTTAATGCTTACTCCCGGTATTGGCTGGCCATCGTCTGCGCTTGTTATTTTACCGGTGATATTGACTGTTTGTGCATGGGCTGAAAAATAAAGAAATATGCCCGCGATAATTAATGAAAACTGGTATTTCACTCTTCTTTGTAAATTTTTATCCATCTGGTAACAGGATTTTAAGGTTTGATAATTGGTTCATTGTTCTTTTTGGTTAGTACTTAATTGGTTTTTCTTTCATTCATAATTATCTTAGTTATCACAACTTTTTGGTTAAAACACGCCAAAAAAGGCACCTGAAACTATCTAACTGATAGGTTTTTCACATGAAACGACTGCCTAAACAATCAGTAAAAACTTCAGGTGCAGCCAGAGACATGCTTATTAGTTCAAAAAAAATTAACTGTTGGTCCTATTGGTAATTGGTGGCACATCGTACAAAAGCAACTTCTTTACAGACGTTACTTTAAACCTTTGTTCCGGGGGATGAAACTATGATAACTTAAAAAAGGGGACGTGCCAGAGTTGAGCAAAAATATAGACCAAATGTTCAAAAAAACACAACTTATTGTAAATGAACAAATTACAAATAAAAATATAGTCATTACACCTTGTATCACTACAAAAAGTTCTATAATAATTCAGAGTCACAGCATCCCTTACACCAGTACCTTGTGGACTATTAGCTAATTGGGGCCAAACATAAAATGGATAACGGCCCTACAACGATGTGAAACGGGGCAAACGCATCTAAATAGTTAACGGCGATAAGCTGTTATTAATAATAGCTAACGGAATAAGCTTATAGCGCCGGGAAGATATAAGCATCAAACAATACCTTGTTTTTATTGGCTGATTCTGGTTAAATAATCCAGGTACTAACGGGACTTGTGTTGGCTAACAACAGGCACAAATATTAGGATGCGCCTAAATTGCGCTATTAGTTTAGCGTCAACCATGATAAAATACAAAATATTGATTATCAAATATTTATAAAAAATATATCTAAAACATGTTAAGTTATGTTAACCCAATTAGATGCGTTTGCCCTGCGATGTGAAAGCTATTGCTCTTCAGCTTCGGAGAGTTTCTTTTGGCGAATAGAACTGATATAGGCAGAGGGAAGCATATTATATTCGTCTTTGAATAGCTTTGTAAAATATTTGGGGGTGTTAAAGCCTACTTCATAACAAATCTGGCTAATAGTCATCTGGCTGTTTTCAAGCAGATACACCGCTTTTTTAAGCCTTATAGAACGAATAAACTCGACAGGTGATTTGCCCGTAAGCATTAATACCTTGCTATAAAGCGATCCGCGACTCATGTTCATTTTGCGGCTCAATTCTTCTACCGAAAGGCTATCATTTAAAATATTAAGTTCTATATACTCTACTATGCTCCTTAACAGTTTCTCATCTTCATTTGGCAAAGAAGTCTCCTGCAATTGCACATCCATTTGTTTTTTGTATGTACGTTTATAGGTGTCCCGCAGGGTCAGGATGTTTTTGATTTTGGAGAGCAGTATTTCGAAATTAAATGGTTTTGTCATGTAATCATTCGCACCAATTTCCAAACCTTTTACCTGTTCGGCCTCGCCAGTCAATGCGGTTAGCAAAACAACAGGAATATGCGACGTGCGTTTATCATTCTTTAGTTTTTTGCACAATTCAATTCCGGTCATCTCGGGCATACTGATATCGCTCACGATAATGTCCGGATGTTGCGAAAGCGCCTTTTGCCAGCCCTCTCTTCCGTTTGAAGCTTCGATTAAAAAAAATATGTCTTTCAAATTATCCTTCAGATAAAAACGAAAGTCATCATTATCCTCAACCAAAAGAACCACAGGCATTTTATTTGTACGCTGCTGTTTGGATACAGCTTTACTTTCAGAATTGATGATGTCATTCGGGCTTTCAATATCAACTTCATCTTCAACTGGTAGTTCCATTGCCGCCCCGTCATAAATAATAAGCGGCAGTTTAATAATAAAACAGCTGCCGTGATCCGGCTCGCTTTCCACTTTTATTTCTCCTCCATGCATCTTTACAAACTCACGTGTGATAGCAAGGCCGATGCCGCTGCCCTGGTTAATCATCGACTCGGGGATATCGTGCTGAAAAAAACGCTCAAAAATTTTACCTTGCTTTTCAAGCGGAATACCAATACCAGTATCAATCACCTTAATCTCAAGTGGGGCGTCATCGGCTTCCCCATCTATATTGAGCAAAACGCTTACCCGGCCGCCAGACGGTGTAAATTTAAAGGCATTTGATAGCAGGTTAAACAATATCCTTTCTATCTTATCATGGTCAAAACTGGTAAACAACGAATCAATCGTGGTATCAAAGACAAAATTAATCCCTTTTTCTTCGGCTATATCTGTAAATGACATGCTTATTTCGCTGATGAATTTCACAATATCGCCAGGCTTACTATGCAATTTCAACTCCTGAACTTCCATCTTACGAAAATCGAGCAGCTGATTTACCAGGTTTAATAGCCGCCTGGCATTTTTTCTTATCATGCTCAACTGTTGTTTCTGTTCCGGGTCAGCACGGGTAAGCATTTTATCAACCGGCGCCATGATCAATGACAGCGGCGTCCTGAACTCGTGACTAACATTCGTCAAAAACTTAGTTTTCAGTTGGTCAAGCTCCTGCATCCGTTTAACCTCCTGGCGCTCCTGTTCAATTATTAATTTTGCTTCCTGCTTCTCTTTTTCAGCTTCGAATTGTCTTTTTATTTTTCTTATTCCTCTTTGGCGAATAAGTAAAAGTATACCCAGGAACACTACCAGGTAAATAGCATAAGCTAAAGTTGATTTCCAGAATGGCGGCAATACTTTGATCCTTAATGAAATGTAATTCGGATTCCACACGCCCTCCGAATTGGATGCCCGCACCCTAAATACATAATCTCCCCCATCCAGGTTAGTATAATTAGCTTTTCGTGTTCGGTTATCAGCGTTTACCCACCCTTTGTCGAACCCCTCCAGCGTATACTGATATTTTATTTTGCCGGGATTAAAAAAATCAAGAGCAGCAAACTCTATTGAGAAGACATTTTCGCTATGATTAAGTATGATATTGTTCGTTAACGATATCACTTTTGATAGCACCACATGCCCGTTAATAGCCTCGTTAGCTGATACACTTTTGTTGAATAGCTGAAAATCGGTAAATATTAATTGTAGCTTATTAACGTTGGGTCCTAAGCTTTTCGGGTCAAAAATATTAAAGCCGTCAACACCTCCGAATATCAACTCGCCACTGTGTGTTTTTAAGGCAGAATTTGTATTAAATTCACGGCCCTGTAGTCCATCCGTTTCGTCAAAGTTTTCGAACTGGAAATTAAAACCGGCCGCCTTTGGTGTTAAGGTGATATGGCTCAACCCATTTGAAGTGCTAACCCACATCGTTCCTTTATTGTCTTCCAGCGTATTCGATATTGAATTTGCCGGGAGGCCATTTTTTTTTGTGAGCGATGTAAAAGTATTTGTATTGGGATTGAAAACACTTAACCCACTCGCAGTTGCCATCCATATCAAACCACGACTATCCTCATTAATATTGTTTACCATGTTGTCAAGTAAACTATTGGTATTACTACCATTTGAGCTGTAATGAGTTATTCCTTTACCATTTTTCAATATTACATCGACACCCAAATATCCTCCGGTCCATATGTTGCCCCGCTTATCCTCAAACATGGCTATTATCATCGGCGACTTAATTTCGCCCTGTTTAAAAGGGTGGTAAAATATATTTTTGGACCTGTCGAAAATTTCAAGCCCGCTTGAAAACGTCCCTATCCATAAACGGCGCGACGAATCTTCCAGAATACTCCATACCTTGTCTTCGGCAATACTGTTGGCTAATTTATCATCATGTTTGTAATGGGTAAATTTTGTTCCGTCAAAACAGTCCAACCCGCCAAAATAGGTGCCTATCCATAATTTTTGATCATGATCAACACATAGGTCAACAATAATGTCACTACTCAAACTATTGTTGTTTCCCGGGTCGTGCTTATATTGGGTAAACTTGCCTGTTTTTCGGTTAAAATAAATCAGGCCGCCCCCATTGGTGCCAATCCACAAGTTTCCCTGTTTGTCTTCTATAAATTTGTAAACATCGTTAAAACTTAAACTACCCGGATCTGAGGCAAAATGCCTGTATAGAGGAAACCTGATGATGTTTTTATGGTAATAACTTATCCCTTTTTTAAAAGTACCGGCCCATATGATACCTGAAACGTCCTTGTAGAGTATTGCACTGTTTTGCTTTAGTGATGTGGGGTCATCTTCGCGGTTAAGCAGGTAGGTGATTTTAAAGTTCTTTTTATCCAGTATATTTATGCCGCCATGGTCAATGGCAATCCATATCAAGCCGTCATCGGCCTGAATAATACTGCTAATGGCATTCCCTTTTAACTTTGCTCCGGCCGATTCCCTATCGACATGCCGCAAAATGCCTGTTGAAGGTTTATAGTAAAACAAACCAGATCCACCGTATGATGCATAAAAGCACAAATCATTATCGCTATCTACGATTAAAGAGTAAGCCCCGTTTTTATTATTGATTGCCTTATTAAAAACATCCGTGCGGTAGCCAATTTTGTTACCCTTAACATCAAACATTTCTACTGTGCCCTCACTGTAAACAATCCATATATTCCCTTCCGCATCAGTGGTAATATCGGCAATGGAATTTGAGTATAACGATGGGGCGGAATTAACACTATGATAATAGCGCCTGGTTTGCCTGGTTATCGCATTGTATCTGTAAATACCAGAATCAGGGAATAAGAACCAAAAATCGGCGGGGCCCGACCGTACTATTTTAGAAACATTGGGATAAAGGGGGAGTTTTAAAGAACGGAGCAACGGCTGCATATCACTGCTAAATTGCTCTGTTTCGGGATCATAAAAACAAAAACCACTGCGGCTAAATATCCACAGTTTTTTATCAGGGCCTTCAAAAATTTTGTTTACAAAATCACCGTTAACAGACGTTTTACTATTTTCATCATGCTTAAATACTTTAAATGTGTAACCATCATAGCGGTTAAGGCCTGCTGCAGTGCCAAACCACATAAAACCTTTCGAATCTTTAAATATGCAATTGATCTGGTTATGCGATAAGCCGTCGCCAATATCAAGGTGTGAAAACCGATACTGATTGCTTTGTGCAAAAACATTTACGCAACCAAAAATAAATGTAACTACAAAGAAAAAATAATATTTTACGCGAATGGAGATCATTATTGAAGGCCCAAAATCAACAGATTAACTTTTATAAAGTTAGTACACTAAGGTAGCACAATTGTTGTATAATAAGCGGACATGCTTCAATTTTTACGCCGATTTTCAAAGAACAAGTTATTAAAAAAAATGCGTCCGTATCTCACCCCGGACGCATTTGACCTGTTTTTTTTTAATTACAATCACAATATTATCGTGATCTCTTAAAAAAACGCGTCCGTATCGCACCCCGGACGCGCTAACCTGCCTTTCTTCAACTAAATCACAACTTTATTATGATATCTTAAATGTTTTTTAACTGGACTAACAGCAATTTTTTTAACAGATTGCTTAAATTGGTTTGCACCATTTTATATTTTCACAAATGCCCATTGCTGGTTTTTGGCTCCAGTGTAATCCCATTGATCAACAGAAGTGCCATTGGTAAGCGACGTTGTTGTTGAAGGAGAAGAAACTTCCAGGGCTTTTCCGCTATTAACATTGATGATTTTATAGAAACCATTGTCTGTTGCCTGAATTGACCAGTTTTGATTATTTCCGCCTGTACCTGAGTAATCCCAAATATCCACAGTACCACCGTTAGAGCCCGACCAATTTAATACTTCCAAACACCTGCTTTGAGCGTGCTGTGGTACTAAAAGGTAGTGTCCATTACTACCACTCACAACTTTAAATTGTTGGTTTTGCCCGGCAGAATAATCCCATTGATCTGCTGTCGATCCATTAGCAGTACCCCAACCCCAGATCTCTAAAGGCTTAAAGCTAAATCTGTTTAAGATTTGGTACACACCACCAACCTGAAAAGTTTGGGATGACCCATTTTGTGTTCCTTGCACCAGGGCGGCTAACTGTTGCTGATCTTGTACCGCGTAAGTCGACCTGTTAATAATCGAACCGGTATCCCATAGAAATGGAAGTATCCCGTTATTCAATGCGTTGTGTACAGCATAATTATTCCAATATGCCACAGAAGCAGCATTGTATTTTAACGAGTCTCCCGAAATGCCGCGTTTCCATGCTGCAAATTCGCCCATCACTACCGGGATGCCATTATTAACGAACTTAGTCTTCATCTGCCCGAACCATGTATTCTCGTCCGACTCCTCACCATAGGTGGCATTGCGAGTAGGATCGAAGGTAGTGTGATATCCAGAACCCCAATAGTAAAACATATTGCCCCATGAAGCATCGCCGTTCATCAAACAAAAGTTATAAGGGGTGTAGTAATGTACTTCCACCATCAAACGATTGGATACCCAATCTGAAGGCATTGTGTTCATTAGGTTGTTTGTTTTTGTAATATCAGTACTTGGGCCCTGCACAACCAAAGTACGGTATCTGTTGCGCCCACCAGTTACCCTAACCGCATCGATGAAAGTTTGATGGTAAGAAAGCAGGACGCTCATCCCTGTGGCATCGCTTACATCAGGTTCGTTTGCGCTGGCAAACATCAAATGCTGGTCGAAATCACGCAATTTCGTTGCAATTTGCTCCCAAAGTGCTTTTTGTTTTGCGTTAACTGCAACCTGGGCAGCAGTAGTGCAATTACCCTGCAACCATCCGCCGTCCCAATGTATATTTAATATCACATACAGGCCGTCGTTAATGCAATATTGCACAACTTGCTGCACACGGGAAAGCCAGGCAGGGTCAATTTGCTCAGTCGATGTATTGATAATGTGTGATAAATCCCATTCACAAGGGATCCGTATGGCAGTAAAACCCCTTTGTTTGTAGGTATCTATAAGCGCCTGGGTAATCATCGGGGCACCCCATCCCTGCTCACTGCCAGGGGCTTCCATTGTATTGCCGATGTTAACCCCCACACCGATGTTTGCAGCGAGTTGGGCCGCTGTACTGGTCATCCCTGTTTGATCGGGCGGAAGCGGGTTGGTGTTATAGCTCGGATAACTGGTAGCAGTCAACGTCTTTTTACTCGTTTTAACAAACGGCGTAACTGCCGAACCGGGAGTCTCCTGCTTGTGACATCCCGACGCCACCAGGATGATGGCGATACCGAAAAAATAGTTTAATGTTCTCATATATTAAATTTAAAATTGGTTTCCCGTAGGAAGTGACACCGGCAATTATGAATATCACCTATCCATATAGCAGCCTAATTACATGACCGGCCCATCCGGATTGTGATTCATATGCTTGTAAAAAATATATAATTGGTAACTAACTGCATTTGTTCCCGACCATAAAAATGACTGCTGACAATACGCTCTTCGCTTAAATAACAGTGCTTTTGTTTCATATCCTGAAACAAAAAAAACAGTCATTATGATTTTGAAAATGCGCTCAGGTTTATTGATCGGGCAGCCAAAAATATAGACCGGAAAAGTAGATGAGGGGGTACAAAAGTGAATAAATAGGGCGCGAAATGTTCAAAATAACAAAACTTTCCCGCAGAGGTAATTGCGAGACACTTGATTGAGCACTTTTAATATTATTCGAAAGTGTACCAGTACAAATGTTGCCAACCTCAACTTAAATTAAGGTTTAACAAGAACCAAATAATGGATAACGCGGTCATTATTGACCTGGAATAATTTAGTTTGCGGGCCTTAACTTGCCCCTTTCTCAAACAATATTCAATTCAGAGATTTTGTCGGGCCGTATTTCGGCAGGACCTCTATATCATTAAAAAATAATGATTGCTCTTTGACATTATGTGCTTATGTTGGTTTATCGCATAAATGTTATTTAATCCCGGTTTCGCCATCGGGCGAACGCCTCCACTTGAAATAGCTATCCAACACCTTTAGCGATGCGGCAGACGGTACAGGGCCTGTATGTGCGGTTTGAGAAAAGTACATAACAACAGGTTGAGAATTGTTAAAAGCGGGCCATTTAGGCTCTCCCGCCCCATTTGGATCGCCATACTTTGCAAAATTTGTCCAATACGCGCCCATCGCATCTGAAATATCCAGATCTGTTTTAGTGGTTTGCGGATTGGAAGCACCGAGCGTACCAAATACATAAGCTACTTCCTGCCCATGGGGCGATCCATATCCTGCATGGGGCGAATCTTCCGGATAATCGGGATGCTGATCAAAATAATAATAAAAAACCTTCGATTTACCTTTTGACTGTAATCTTGCCCAGCTCCAGGTATGCCAGCCAAACGCTGCATCCCGCATCAAATCACGGGCAGTTTTTGAAACGCTAACAGCGCCCGCAGGGTAAGCTTTAATAAGTTCATCAGCAAACTTACCATAGCGCACTTTTACTGCGGCAACATATTCTTCCGGAGTTTTTGGAGGCGAAAAGCTGGCACCTTCGTCGGAGTTATAACCTACCAGGATAGGTATGTCGTTATATTTCCCCTCTTCATAGCGTTTATACTGGTCGCCTGGTATTACCCAGCCGTCTATAACGGGCCACGCTAATCCACGTACAGCAGGTAGTTTATCTGCATCTATCTTTCGCAAATCGGCAATTGAAGTAAAGCCGGCGTCTTTAACATATGCTGCGCCGGCAGCTTCAGCATCAGGCAGGCTTTTCATATTTTCACCCGGATAAGTTGTAGCACGCGTAGGCCCGAATGAACCGCCGCTTTGGGAGATTGCACCATGGAAAAGACCTTTTGCCAAAGGGCTTGCACATAACATACTTACCGCAATACCACCTGCCGATTCACCAAAAATTGTAACTTTATCAGAATCACCGCCAAATGCGGCAATGTTTTCCCTGATCCATTTAAGAGCGGCGATCATATCCAGCAGGCCATAATTTCCCGAAACATGATTGGGGTTCTCGGCGCTAAGTTCGGGATGTGCTAAAAACCCAAGCTGTGCTACCCGGTAGGCGATGCTTACTAACACCACGCCTTTTTTTGCCAGCTTCTCTCCGTTGTAAGATGGTTCAGCAGTCCCTCCAAAGTTAAAAGCACCGCCGTATATCCACACCAGCACTGGTATTTTGTCTGCCGGCGACTTAGCTGGTGTCCAAACATTCAGATACAGGCAATCTTCACTTTTTCCTGACACGGGGTTGCCCCCCTGCATAGGTTCCGGGGCAAATTTATCGGCCTGGCGAACGCCATCCCACTTTGCGGCAGGCTGCGGGGCGCGCCAACGTAGTTCTCCTACCGGCGGCTTTGCAAAAGGAATGCCTTTATAAATTGTAAGGCCGTTTTCAGAAGTTCCTTGTACCAACCCCTCTTTCACATTAACAGGAGCGGGTTGAGCTTTTATAAATTGAGCGGCAAGCATCAAAGGGAGCAACAAAATGAGATGTCTCATAAACGTTTATAATAATGGCTTATCAAAACTACGTTATATAAATGATGCTGAAGGCCATGTTTAGTAACAAAATGTCTAATTAAAAGCCTTTGCGATCTATAGTTTTTTATTGGGTTTATCAAATTCTCTGCTTGCATTTGCCGGGGCAAACGCATCTAATTGGGTTAACATAACTTAACACATTTCAGGTAAAAAAATTTATAAATACTTGATAATAAGAATTTTATATTTTATCATGATTAACATTAAACTGATGTATCGCGCAATTTAAACGCAGCCTATTTCCGAATTTGAGGCACGTTGCGGAGTTTACGCATTGCCCAGCGTAACTTTTCATTTTTTAAGATATCTTAAAAGCATCCTCACCCTTCTTATCTTCCTTTGTATTATAAATTTTAGTTAATGCAAAATGGAAATCATATTTAAATTCACACATGGTATTATGCTCATCTGCGGAGTCGCAATCATCTACTATTCGTTATTTGATACCGGCGAAAACAAAATAGAGATGAAATTCACATTAGTGAACAGTCTTATATCTAAAATAAAATCAGTACCTGTCAACCGCGTATTCTTATATCGCCTTGCCTCGCACCTGATATTTATATTTTTCAGATAACATCGATATCTATACAATCACTTTTACACAAACTATCAGCAAGCTAAATTGATGCAAAAGATTTAAATGTATCAAAAGGAAATCAACCCAGTGCTGTTATCAACGATATTGAATAGTAAAGTTAAATGATACTATGTCGGGCAGCATTCAACCCTGTCAGTTCAGTTTTTTTATTAAAGCCAACAATTCCAAACAATGGATACTCCAAAAAAAATAGCCAATAAGGTGCATAGCCTTTTTAGCCGCTATGGCATTCGCAGCATTAGCATGGATGATATTGCATCTGATCTCAGGATGAGTAAAAAAACGATTTATCAATTCTACTCCAATAAAGACTCATTGGTAGAGACATTTGTAGATAAAGCAATAGATGAAAACATCTTGCGCTGTAAGATGCTCGTTACAAAAAGCGACGACGCCATTATTGAGTTGTACTTTTTGCTGGTGTACATAATGGAGTTTCATCATATTTTAAATCCGGCTGTTATTTACGACCTCGAAAAAAATCATGAATTAGCTTATCAAAAACTTAAAGTTCATAAAGCTATGTTCGTTCATCAAACCGTTAAAGCAAATATAGCACGTGGCGTAAAAACTGGTTTGTACCGCGATGATTTTGATATGGATGTAATAACAAGGTTTTTTCTTGAAAGCTTAGCTGTCATATCCAACTCCGGGATATTTCGGCCGGCCAATCATAAAATTAAACCAATGGATGAAGTATTTGCCTGCCTGATAAGCGGAATAGCAACCACAACCGGAATGGATGTTGTAAATGCTTATAAAAACCAGCGGGGTATTATGTTTTTAAGTAATTATGAAGAAGTGCCTTTTTGGGACCATTAATTGCTTCCTCAATATAGGTTTTAAATATAAAGAGTCTGCCCCACTACTGTTGCAAACTCTTTATAAATTATAATATTTATTACTATTTCAATTTAATTCCAATCACCGGAAATATCCTTAGCAACCGCAGAATTGGCATTCTTCTCGGCTAAAGGTATTGGTAACAACACATTTTTATCCTGAAACGGCTGTGTACCGTCCTCAATCTGCCTTTCGGCATTTATTGTTTGCTTTGCAATGCCCCAACGTATCAAGTCAAAATAACGGCTTTGTTCGCCGGTTAGTTCTAACTGCCTTTCACGCATTAAGATGCTCATGGCATTTGCCTGACTACCAAGCGAGGTATAAAGTGGCGCTTTAACACTTGGCCTGTTACGTACCTGGTTAATTAAAGCTAATGGCTCGGCACCGGTATTACCCTGTTGTATATAGCTTTCTGCCAGCATAAGCAATACATCAGCATAGCGTATTACCTGGCCGTTTATACCACTTTGCGGCCCGCCAAAACTGGCTACCTTATTATAATATTCATATTTAAGCCACTCGTACCCTTTTGAAGCAAAGGGAAAATCTACTGGCCCCGCAGAACATTCCTGACAATATTGTGTTTGCCCGCCACTTGCTGCATCGCCATAAAAGGTGAAGGCTGCACGCGGATCTACGTAATTTACAGCCGAATTTTGTGGGTTAGGATAGGTAAAAGCTTTAACAGCGGTTGTAGTTATATGTACATTGTTCCAATCATTCCAGCCGTATTCCTGCGCACGGTCTGAGTGTGTTGCTTTGCCACCCCAGGTTTCCTGGCCCCCAAAAACGTAATATTGATTACCAACACCCCAATCTGTCCATTTCTGATTCATCACCTGAAAAATGGTTTCAGGATTCGCAGTAGCATCATTCTGTTTCGGATCATCAAACAGATCGTTATAAACCGCTGCAAGCGAATAACTGAAAGGCGCCTTGGTTAACCTGGTAAGTTCTGTTTGTGCCAGGGCCCATTTTTTTTCATATAAATAAGATTTACCCAAAAGCGCCACCGCAGCCCCTTGTGTAGCACGTCCGTAACTTTCAGAAGCATAGGAAACAGGAAGGCCTGCTTCAGCATCTTTCAAATCCTGTTCAATAAACGCCCAAACAGCGGCAACAGGTGATCTTGGTGCGTTAATATCTGCAGGCGTTGGCAGCGTAATGTAGTGGGTGCGGAGTGGTACCCGGCCGTACAAATTAACTAATTGAAAATAAGCATAAGCCCGCAGAAATTTAGCCTCGGCAATATATTGCGTTTGGTCCATTGCCTCTGTAGGTTTAAGCGGATCCGGTTTCCATACCTGCGTACGGTCAATAACCACATTGGCACGCGCTATTATTTGGTATAATGCCGACCACATCTGACCCGCCTGGTTCTGGTCGGGGCCAAAATTATACTGTGCCAATTGCAGCAAATCACCTACAAGGGGTTGATTATTTTTGGCATCATAGCCAAGCAGATCAAAAGTAAAATACCACTCGCGTGCCCACATGCCATTATGCAGCAAACCTGCGTAAGTGGCTACAACAGCCTCGTTTAAGGCAACATCGCTGGTAAAATACGTATCAGAAGTGTACGCACTTTTATTAACCAAACTCAAATCTTTTTTACACCCTATTGAGAGAACCAACAACCCTCCCGTCATAAGGAATTTCATAAATCTTTTCATAATTATATCTTTCAAAATGTTACTTAAAATCCTGCTTGTATCCCGAATAAAATTGTACGCGGCTGTGGAACCTGTCCGCGATCTATATTGCGGTTAAAAATAAGATCGCCCCCGTCTGAGCCTATTTCGGGGTCATACCCTTTATAGCCAGTTATAGTAAATAAATTTTCCGCAGCAATATATACGCGCAGTTTACTTAAAACATTACCCGAAAACGATCGCAAAGAGGCTTTACTAAAAGTATAACCCAGGGTGATGTTACGGGCACGTAAATAGGCGCCGTTGTCTATAAAGAAATCCGATGGCCTTAAATTTCCGGATCCATTGTCATTCTGTCCAGCCCGTGGCAGAGCGGCATTGTCTCCAGGCTTTTCCCACCTGTTTAATATGGCGGTAGAGGCGTTATGCCCTGTTCCTGCGAACTCCAAACTGGACCTCAGATCATTTCCAATTTGCACGCCCTGCACACCTGACAACACTACATTAAGATCGAAATTATGGTAATTAGCACCTATATTAATTCCATACATAAACTTTGGAATTGCGCTCCCCAAAACCTGCTGGTCTTTTGAATCGACGGTTCCATCCCCTGTCAGATCCTTAAATATAAAGTCGCCGGGTTTTAATCCACTCTGGTAAACCGCAGTCTGGTTGCCGGCCTTCTGCTGTGCTTTTGCATTTAATGCATCAATTTCGGCCTGGTCTTTGGCTACATGATCAACCTTATAACCATAATATGCCCCGATAGGGCTACCCGGCTGGGTCAATGTTTCTGCAACACCTGTCCCGCCCACAATTGGAGTCGGCGATTGGGTGCCTAACGATATTGTTTTATTATTATTAAAAGCACCGTTAACACTTATGTTATAGCTAAAATCACTTTTAACCTCAGAATGGTAACCTAACTGAAATTCAAAACCTTTATTTTGTGCATCCGCCGCGTTAACAGTCTGGGAACTGCCGCCTGTATTTATCCCTATACCTAAACTTGGGGGTACGGGTATATTAACTAATAACCCACTGCTTTTTCTGTTGTAATAATCGGCATTAAAAGTTATTCTGTTGTTGAGAAAACCCAGATCGATCCCCGCATCTGTTTGGTCTGTTGTTTCCCAGTGTAATAATCCGTTTCCGATGGTAGTAAGCGTTGTGCCGCTAACAAATTGTTCATTCCTACCAAAAGAATACGCCAGGTTTCCCGCAGTCGATCCATTAAAGGTATACACATCACTGGCGGTAAGCGAGATCCGGTTGTTACCGGTACGTCCCCATCCTACGCGAAGTTTACCATCGCTGATGAACGGGAGGGCTGCTTTTATGAAATCTTCCTGACTGAAGCGCCATGCTAAGCCCGCGCCCGGAAAATTGCCGTAACGGCTTGCCTTGGGAAAATTGGAAGACCCGTCGCGCCTTAAACTGGCTGAAAGAATGTACTTATCGTCGTAAGAATAAATCAAACGTCCATAGTAAGATTGTTCTATGCCAGCTCCATTGGCATAACCTGAAGAACTGGCGGGGGTAATTTTTGTGGCTACGGATATGTCCCTTACTTCATCGGTCAGCATACCGGTACCTGTTAGATTAACAAAGCTACTGCTGCCCGCGTCTTTGTAACTTGTACCTGCTGTTAGCGAAATATTGTGTTTACCAAAGGTATGGTTATAGGAAAAATAATTTTCTATGGTGTAACTGGAGTAGTCGTTAAAACTACGGCCCGCTTGCCGGTCAAAAGCCAGTTTATTGGCGGTTACGTAGGGTATATTATAAGAATCGCTCACACTGCTGCCATATTGTAATGACGCTTGTGACCTGAAGGTTAAACCATTTATAATTTTTACTTCTCCAAATACTTGCGGAAATAATATCAGTTCATGGCCGCTTTGCGTTTTTACGCCTAAGTCCTCTAATGGATTTACTGCATTGCTGTCATCATCTACATTGGTAAGGATGGAGTAACCGCCCCGAATTGAAGAATCATAAATGGGTTGATAAGGCGCATATTGAAGCGCGTTACCTATGCCTGCTATAATTCCCTCCGTTCTGGTATACCTCAAATTTAAGGTTTGCCCAAAGCGAAAACGGCCTAATTTTTCCTCTAATGTAAACCGGTTATTAAACCTTTTTAATTGATAATTCTTAACTGTGGCTTGCTGTGTTACGTATCCTGCCGACATATTATATATAACCTTATCACTTCCGCCGCTTACACTTATATCATTTTGTGTTGATAAAGCTGTTTTAAAAATCTGGTTTTGCCAGTCGTTTCTGTCAACCAAAGCATATGGAGTGGTAAGTTTTACCGGTGTCGGGTTATTGTTGGTAACATCAATATCTTTAAGGAGCTTTACATAATCTGCGGCTTTCAGCAGATCAAGCTTTTTAGGTATGGTTGCAAAACCTACCTGCGAGGTAAACGCTATTTGGGTGGTGCCAGCTTTACCTTTTTTTGTTGTAATGATTACAACACCGTTAGCACCGGCAACACCATATATTGCTGTAGAAGCTGCGTCTTTTAATATGGTAATATTCTCAATATCTTGTGGGCTAATGCTATTGAACAAGCCTTCATTACCCTGTATGCCATCAATAACGTACAACGGGCTAACATCGGTGAAAGAACCTACACCACGTACAATAATTTTCGCAGTTGAACCCGGCACACCATTTGTCGGCACTACCTGAACGCCCGGGGCCTTTCCTATTATCAGTTGTGCAGGGCTTAGTGATGTATTGGCGCCGGCATCTTTCGCATTTACCACATTAACAGCACCTACCAGGTCTTTTTTGCGGGAGGTTCCATATCCTATTACTACTACTTCGTTCAGGTTATTCGTACTTTTTGATAAAATCAAATTGAGTACACCTGATGCAGGAACAACAATTTCTTTTTGTTCGTAACCAACAAAAGAGAATACCAGCGTACTGCCTGCGGCAGCATTTATGGAATAGACGCCTTCCGAATTTGTACCCGTAACTTCGGGCTTTCCTTTTACTTTAACAGATACGCCGGGCACGGGCAATCCATCATCCTTATCCGACACTTTGCCGGTAATTTTCCCCGTTTGCGAAAAGCCCGGTAAACTTATCATGATAGCTGATAAGGTTATCCCGACAAAAATCAGGAGTTGTGTAAATAGTTTTCTTTTCATGAATTTTTAATTTAAGTGAAACAAATTGGCTGATTATTAAAGGTTTAGAATACTTTGGTACAGGAGATTAAGCCCCGAACGTTATACCGTTATAAGCCGGGGGTGCATTGGAGTGCGCTTCCCATCTTATCGGCGATAACGGGAACAACTTTTGTGGTATAAAGAAATTAGTTAATGTTTTTAGGCTCGCAATCGATTGCAAGAATTCAGTAGAAAAAAGCTTATCACCGTTTTTTAGTAAGTTTTTTACCATATCAATAAAAATTAAAATGGACCTCAGTTTTTCGCTAAGTCAAAAAATAAATAGATGCTGGTTTAACTGGTAATTGGTGGAATATTGTTCAAAACCGGCATTTCAAACGCACCGCATTGAAGTGATATTCCATGGGTTGAAGCTATGGTTACCTGAAAAAAAGGAGGGGGTAGGAATGAACAAAAAGGTAGACCATATGTACAAACCCGTACAATAATCTATAAATAAGACAATTACATATTGATAAATTACACTAAACTATTCCAGATAGTTGTAAGTGTCGCGGGGAGTTTGAAATTACTGGTATCCTTACTTACCGGAACGCTCAATTTTCGCTATGAGTTGGCGGATAAATTTCAAAATTGTTTTTTGAACGGTAACTATGACGATCCTTACCCCCAGGGAAATCGCATTTAAATTATTCAAAGTGTCAAATGCCAGAAAAAGCTATTAAATGAAACTGTTTGGTATAACATATTGGCAAATAGCGATAGGTTTGAAACCTGGAGTGTTCGAAAGAAATAAAAAGGACAGGTGAATGCGCGATCCCTTAATTTGGGAACGAGGAAAGTTGCGGTTAAATAAAGGAATCACTTGGTTTGGAACCTCCAATTTTTGCCTTTTGATAACCGCTCTATTTCGTCTGCTGTTGCGTTTTTGTTGCGTTTTTGATTTTATGACAATTCATAATTTATTGATTAATAGATAGATGCTTCTTTCCACTGTTTCACCTGTTGCGAACGCAACAGTTTTGGATATATAAAAATGAGGACACACAGTAGCCCCGGAAAAAACCTTTCGAACATCCAGGGTTTCAAACCCATCGCTATGGTGTAAGTTTTAATTTAATTTTAAACGCTATGTCCCTGTCCTTACCCCTATTGATAAGGATTTAAAAAAACGGGAGCCCCTATACCTCTACCATCGCCTTGATTACTCCGTTAGCCGGATCGAGCCAGCTTTCAAACTCATCCGGCACCTTGTCAAATTGTACACGATGGGTAATGTAATTAGACGGTTGCACCAGGCCTTTTTTCATCGATGTAATGACATGCTCAAAATCTTCCCGTGTAGCGTTCCGACTGCTCATTAAAGTGGCTTCGCGCTTGTGAAATTCCGGGTGACTCACACTAATATCTCCTTTTTGCAAACCAACCAGTACATACCGGGCTCCATGCGCCATATATTGAAATCCGCTATTAATTGCTTTCAAGCTGCCGGTGGCGTCTATCACCACTGTTGGCATATCTCCTTTTGTTATTGTGGCAAGTTGTTCCAATACATCTTCGGTAGATACGTTAATAATATGATCTATCTTAAGCCTGTCCCGGCAAAATTCAAGTCTTTTCGTGTTCAGGTCCATGGCAATTACTTTGGCCCCTGCAATGCGGGCAAACTCCATTATTCCGAGGCCTATTGGCCCGGCTCCTATCACCAATACATATTCGCCGGGCTTTACATCCGCCCGCCTGATCCCGTGGGCTCCTATGGCTAATGGTTCTACCAATGCCAGTTCATCATAGCTTAAACCATCACCATGTACCAATGAATACGTTGGTACATTCAGGTATTCGGCCATTCCTCCGTCCACATGAACACCGCAAACATTAATCTTGGCACAGCAATTAGGCTTTCCCGATCTACAGGCAATACATACACCGCAATTAAAGTAAGGGATGAATGTAACGATATCGCCTTTTTTAAAACCTGGCGCACCATTTGGCTCGACCAGTTCTCCTGAAAGCTCATGTCCCAGAATGCGGGGGTAATTAAAATAGGGCTGTGTCCCTTCAAAGGCATGCAGATCGGTACCACAGATACCTATCCTCCTGATCCTGATCTGGGCGTAGCCTTCTTTAATTGCCGGCTTTTCGCTATGGCCGAGTGCCATTTTTCCCGGCTCTTCACAAACTATTATTTGCATATTCTTTATTTTAAAGCTGAAAAATCTGTTCCATCATTACCCACTTCTCCCCTTCTTTTGCCCAGGGCAAAGGTTGCTGAAATTTCCACATTAATTGTTCCCAATCCTGTACTTTAAGATTAACGGCATCCATCGCCGCCTTTTTTTCGGCTACATACTGATCGCTGGTTTCCATGATCATGAATAAACGGTTTCCTGTACGATATATCTGCATATCTTTGATTTCTGCATCCAGGATACTTTTTCGTATTTCGGGCCAGCCATTTTCAGCTTTATGCCAATGCTCGTATTCGGCTATCAGTTGCGGGTCGTCCTTTAAATCAAGGGCTAAACAATATCTTTTCATGGTTTTATTTACTTTTTACAAATAGGCAGAAGCGAACGCCTTATCAATCAATCCTCGTTCTTTCATTTCATTCCAGAATGCCGCAGGAATCTTTAAAGAAGCCACCGCAACATTAAGTGCCACTCTTTCGGCATTTGTGGTATTTAATGCTATGCTTTTGACACCTGGCGCCCTTAATCCGAAAATCACGCAGGCATCTACGGGTTTAATATGATAATCTTTGCACAACTGATAAAACTGTGCCCGCCAGTCATATAAGCTTTGATCAACTACCGGGTCTTTCAACTGATAGTTATAGTACGCCGACCCGGTTAAAAAGCCCCCGTTAAAAACGGCAGAGTTTATAATTGCAATTTCTTGTTTTTCAAGTTCCTCCATAAACTCCACCAGTTCCTGTGGATGACTGTGAATCGTCATACTGTTAGCAATCATTACCCAGTCCAGCCTGACATCCTCGGTTATCCTTTTAATAATCCTCCAGTCCTTTGATCCTACGCCGATTGCTTTTACTTTGCCTTGTTCCTTTAGTTCATGCAAAGCCCGGTAAGCCTCCAATATATCGTGGTAACGCCGTGTTTGATCTACCTCATTCTTTGCCGCGGCGAGGTATTCATCCGGGTCATGTACCGATATCAGTTCGGCACGATAATCGCCCAGCAGCTCATTACCCTGCTCATAGCATTCCAGGATGCCTTCGTAGCTTATTTTTTGCACGGCATCATACTTCAGGTCTCGCCATACGCCTGGCTCAAAAGTAGGTTCGGCGGTTTTCAGCTCAGTGCGCAGCCAGCCCAGCTTATTGCTGATCAGCACGTCTGAAGGGCTTACATTCAATTGCTTTAAAGATCTCCCTAAGGATTCCAATGCCAAACCGGCACCGTATTTACCGGCAGAATCAAACACGGCCGGTTTTTGCGAACAGTTTACACTCTGTTCAACAATGGCTAATTTAGCTTCATCTGAAAGGGCTACATATAAATTTCCTAACCCGCTGGTTCCGAAAATCACTTTAGGTAAATTGATTTCTTGCATGTTAAAATGGTTATTTTAAAGAATAGCCGAAACCGGTAAATCTTCTGCCTTCACTTTTACCCGATAGCCTTTAAATCCAAAAAGGGCAACCACTATAAAACAAATCAATGGAACCACATAGCCATATTGGATATTACCTGTGGCATCGCTGATATAACCAAACAACCTTGGCAAAATGGCGCCGCCTACTATTGACATAATGATGAGGCTGCTGCCAAATTCTGTATCAGCCTTTAAATCTTTTATACTCAGCGCAAAAATGGTTGGGAACATGATAGACATAAAAAAAAAGATACCGACAACCGTGTAAACCGTTACCATACCATGAGCTAAAATGGCGACAACGCAGAGTAAGATATTGATGCCCGCATAAATTGCCAGCAAACGTGCAGAACTGTAATACCGCATTAAAAACGTGCCGACAAATCTGCCGATGGTAAACGCAGCGCCGCATATAGCCAAATAGTACGTCGCCTCTTTTTCGGTAACGCCGGCTGCCTTTGGAGCATACAGGATAAACAAACTGAATACACAAACCTGCGCGCCCACATAAAAAAACTGCGCCGCAACGCCCCAGGCTAAATGGCGGTGCTTCAGGGCGTGAAAAATATTTTTACTGGCAGTATGCCCGTCATGCTTTTGAATTTTGGGCAAGTGTGTAAATGCAAAAAGGATGGCGACGATAACCAGTACGCTACCCAATATAAAGTAGGGTATTTTCACCGAAGAGGCTTCGGCAGCAAGTGCCAGTTTGCGCCCCTGCTCTGTCATTACGCTTAATTGTGCCGCGGTATAACCTTTAGTAAGTATAATACGCCCGCCAATTAAAGGTGCCAGCGTTGTAGCCAACCCGTTAAATGACTGTGCAAAGTTAAGCCTTTGGGTAGAGGTAGCTGGGTCACCTAAAGAGGAGGCATACGGATTGGCGGCTGTTTCTAAAATGGTGAGTCCGCAGGCAATGATAAACAAGGCTACCAGGAAAAACGCGTACTGCTGCGTATTGGCGGCCGGTATAAACAAATAAGAGCCAAACGCAAAAATAAGCAGGCCCGTTATAATGCCTGTTTTGTAACCATATTTTTTCATAATAAAGCCGGCCGGCAAAGCCATCAAAAAATAGGCAATAAACACGGCAGAGTCCACCAGGGTAGCCTGAACGGTTGTCAGGGTAAATGATTTTTTAAGGTGTGGAATTAATATGGGGTCAAGGTTATGCGCAAAGCCCCATAAAAAAAACAAGCTGGTAATCAATATAAAAGGGAAAAGAGTTTTATTCTTTGTCATGATCGGATATAATATTTTCGTTTAGTAATAAAGCCATACTTAATCGTTGGCCGTAATCTTCGCTACCCATCCTCCGGCAGTGTCCAAATGGATGTTAATAACGGAGCTTGCCGAAACCCCTTTTTTAGACCTGGTTAAACTTTGAGGCGAGGATAATACATCAGCCCATGACGACAATATGTATTTACCTGGTGGTAAAAAATCCATTTTCAATTGTATCGTTCTTTCAGTGTCGTTGGTCATTGCGCCAACGTACCAGTTCTTTCCGCTTCTTTTGGCAATGATGATGTATTCGCCCGGGTATCCGCCCAGTACCCTGGTATCGTCCCAAACGGTAGGCATATTGCTTAAAAAATCGGCTCCTGGCTTACCTAAAATATGCTCCGGTGCATCGCAGTAAACAGTAAACGGACTTTCGTAAATAACAAACTTTGCCAGTTCGGCGCAGCGGCTGTTCATTACCTGGGTAGGGTTGCCTTGTTTAAACTCCCCCTTTTTTACATTTAAAAATCCGCCGGGCGTGTAGTCCATTTGTCCGGCCAGCATACGGGTAAATGGTAAGGTGGTATTATGACCGGCTGTTATCCGGGTTGAAAACTTAGAATATTCTTCGCCTAAAACCCCTTCCCGTGTAATCATGTTAGGATAGGTACGTATGATGCCATCCGGTTTAAAAGCGCCATGAAAATCAACCATTAAATGATATTTTGCGGCTGTTTCAATAATACGACGGTACCAGTTTACCATTTGCTGATCGTCCCGGTCCATAAAATCAATTTTAATCCCCGCGATACCCCATTTTTCGTAAATTGGAAATGCCTTTTCAAAATTGTCGTTCCGGTTTACATCCGAACTGTATAACCAAAGCCAGCACTTAACCTTTTTTGCTTTAGCATAGGCTAAAATCTCCGGCATATTCAATTGCGATGCCGGTTTGGTAATATCAGCCTCGGGCTTGTTAAATGCGCCATACCATTGCCAGTCGATAAGCATGTAAGGCCAGTGTTGTGCCGATGCCAGATCGATATATTTTTTGATGGATGGCATATCCATTTTCACATCGCCACTCCACCAGTTATCCCAGGCGCTCACTCCCGGTTTAACCCAGCTGGCATCTTTTAGTGCGCAAGGAGGGTTCAGGTTCTGGATCAACTCCGATTCAATTAATTTGCCCGGCGAACCAGCCAGCATAACTACACGCCAGGGTGTAAACATATTATTGGTAAACCGGGCCTTAACCCCGCCCTCCCCTTCACCGGGCAAAGGCGACAATTTGGTAACCAGGTCAATTTTATCAGTTGCACCTGTATCAGTTTTTAGCGCTCCTATGTAAAATCCCGGATAGTTATCAATATTAGCTTCGGTAATAGCCGCGTAATGCTGCTGATCTAATTCTACCAGGAAGGGTAAGCCGGCGATTGTTTTTGCCGAGATGTGGTTAAGGGTTTGTGGCCAAAACTCGGTTTCCTGCGAGGAGGTGTAGCTGCCATAATCGGCCACCCAGGCCTTTGCATTTGCTGGTAAACTAAAGCCAGTAAGCTCCTTTACTATCTGCCGGTCGCCAATCTTATCCGCCCCAAATAACTGATAACGAAAAGCAATGCCATCATCATAAGCCCTAAAGTAAATATTCATCTTGCGCATTTGCCCCGATTTCTCGGCCAGCGACAGTACCAATTCATTATAATGATCAGCTATACTCTGGTGCTTTGTTTTTACCACCGGTATCCAGGTTTGGTTAATGGAATGCTCGGCATGATCAGTAATGCTCATATCGTTGCCCATAGCCGCTTCATCCTTAAACTCGAAACCAAGCGATGAAGGATGAACTATTGTTAAACCATTACTGGTAACCGTATATTGCAACCGGCTATTATTGTTTACCTCCACAATCGTTTTTTTATCTGGCGATACCAGCTTAAATGTTTGAGCAAAAGACGGTGCAGCCAGTAAAATAACAGCCCCTAAAACGTAACAGGGTTTCAATTTCATAATACAGATTAAATAACCCCCTCAATTTTTAAAACAAACGCATCTTTACCCGGAGCTTGCTCAGGCAACTTTACTTTCAGCCCTGCCGAGGTTTGCTCAAAACTCAAATTACCGTTTCCAAGCAGGCTTACCTGGCTTACCTTACCGGCCTCGTTACCTGCTAATTTTTTAATCAGGGCTTCGTTGCCTGTTGGCCATCCCAGCATGGTAGCGTAAAGCGTTTTACCTTTTGTGGTAAACCGGATATCTTCGGCTACAAAAGGCTTCCCTTTGCCCTCGTTAAATCCCTGCTCGCTGATGGGTGCCGCAGACTCCATAGCCGGGCCTTCGCCAAATACCTTCCAGGGCCGGGTGCCGTAAATAGCCTCGCCGTTAACCTTCATCCACGCTCCTATGTTTTCAACTACGGCGCGTTCTTCGCTGTCAATAGTACCATCACCACGCACCGGGATGTTTAACAGCAGGTTGCCGTTTTTGCTTACAATATCAACCAGTGTATGCACCACTGTTTTGGCGCTTTTGTAGCCTTTATCATTAAATATGCGCCGGTCATAGTGCCAGCCGCCAATACAGGTATCCGTTTGCCACGGAAAAGGCTCTATCTGGTTGCTTTGCCCGCGTTCTATATCCCATATCATGCATTTACGCTGTTGTTCATTCAATACTTTGCCAAACAGTGCGGCCTGCAGTTTGCCATGTTTTTTAATACTTGTATTGTACATGTGGGCGGCAATTTTTAAGCCCACATCGCTTACGGGCCAAAGTGGCAGCACATTGTCATCAAAATAAATGAGTTCGGGGCCGTATTTGTCTATAAGTTCAATAGTGCGTTTCAAAAATTTATCACAGTAGGCTTTATCAGGTACGCTTGCGCCATTGCCCCAGGCCCAATGGGCTCCCATGCTGTTGTCGTCAAGGCTATCCTTACTTAAGGCGTGGTTTTGGGCATATAACTCCTGCGGATCATAGCCATTCCACCATTTACCTGCCCCATCTGCTTTGGTAAGCTTACCATCATAAGGTATGCCTGCATACGGGCCGGTTTTATCGGCGCGTTGGGCAACCTCGTACCATGTCCAGGGATGCGATGCATGTACGGTTACGCCAAATGGCAGGCTGTGTTCTTTTGCAGCCTTGGCCCAACCGCCAATCAGGTCTTTTTTGGGGCCAATTTTGGTAGCGTTCCAGCTTTGGTATTTGCTGTCGTAAAGGTCAAAATTATCATGGTGATTGGCCAATGCCATAAAATATTGGGCACCTGCACTTTTGTACAAGCCCACCAATTCGCTGGGATCCCAGTTCTCGGCCTTCCAATCATTAATCACATCCTTAAAACCAAATTTTGAAGGGTGTCCATATTTTTGAACGTGGTATTTATAATGATCGCTACCTTCCTGGTACATGCCGCGGGCGTACCAATCGCCATGTTCCGGCTGGCATTGTGGCCCCCAGTGCGCCCACATCCCAAATTTGGCATCGCGAAACCATTCCGGAACCTGATACCCGGCCAATGAATCCCATGTTGGTTGAAACGGCCCGGTGGCAATGTCCGGATTTGCATGTGTTTGCAACAAATTGTTAGCGTAAAGTTTTGACAGGTATAAGGAAGATACCCCTGTGGCTAAACCTTTTATTAGTGTTCTTCTGTTCATAATTGGGTTTGGTAATTCTTCAATATTTCTTCAATACCGGGCGGTTATCTATAACCCAGAGCGGTGAGTCAATATTCTTTGGTGCATCATAATAATTGGCTGATGAGCAGCTTTTATAGCTGCCATCTGATTGAAAGATCAAACTTACTTTGAAATTACTATCAAATAGATGGCCTAATGGGACTTTTTTTTATACAAAACCGACATTTTGCTTAATATTGCGCTATTGATAGCACAAAGCATCTTTGGGATTTAGGCCAGTAAACATATTTAAAGATACCCGCACAGGTGAAACAACAGTTTAAAAAAAGCTTATTTACTGCACATTATGATTAAAAGAGCACTAAAACATACCTATACACTATTGAATGTAGATCATGTGAACCTTGGCCCTAAATGGAATTACAAAAACGTGATCAGTCCATATTTCAGACTTTATTATATTGATGCCGGTGCCGGTGAAATTTCAGATATTTCGACAACGCTGAACCTTGAGCCAGGTTTTTTATATATGATACCAAGTTTCACTTTGTGCAACCTTATTTGCCAAAATCACCTGAGCCAGTATTTTATCCAGTTTTTTGAAGAGTCATCTGATGGGATCTCCTTATTTGTCAACAACCGGTCTGTCTTTAAGGTAAAAGCAACAAAAGTTGACATTTTGAATTTTGTGCGTTTGCTGGAAATTAATCCGGGGAGGGGCATTAACCGTTCTGACAATCCCAGGATATACGAAAAAAATATCTTTTACAAAGAGTACCAGGAACTTAATAACCAGCAAAATATGGCTACTTTCACAGAAACCCATGGCATTCTTTTACAACTGGTCTCCCGTTTTTTAACACCGGAGATATTTAAACATAAAGAAGTTAGTCACATACCGGTTAAAATCCTTAATGCGATCAGCTATATCCAATTGAACCTGCACGAGGAATTGTCTGTAACCGGCCTGGCCGAAAGAGCGAATCAGCATACTGATTATTTCTCTCGCCTGTTTCAACATTACACCGGCGAAAGACCCCTAAAATACATCCATGAAAAAAGGATTGAACGAGCTCAATACCTGATGGTTACCACTCAGATGACTTATGCGGAAATAGCAGTTCAGACCGGATTCGAAAACATATTTTATTTTTCCAAAATATTTAAAAAGATGACCGGTATGTCTCCTGGTAATTATAAAAAACAAATTGATTTTGTCCGCTTTTAGGATCTCTTGAAGGTTCGAGAGCAACCTTATATTAATATGATTGAGCTGGCTGGCAGCCCACGGTCTTTCCGGCGTTTCCGGGGTTTTCCAGTCATCCACTTTTTTTACTCTTTTCAGAGACTGCCTGTGGCGGACAGGCTTTGCAATAACAGTGCGATGCCTGTAACAGCCCTTTATGCAGCGTATTCGCGTTAGCCTCCAGCTGTTTTGAATTGATACGTCTAATCCCGGTTTATATTCAAGTCCCCCATCCGTTCAGCGGATTAATGTTTTTTTGATACATACATTAATAAACTTATACTCAAATGGTAAATTTGTCTTTTAATTAGTTAAATTATGTCCATTTAAGGACGATATGGAATTGACCCAATATATTAGTACTAAAATAAAGCTTAGTGCAGAAGAAAGTAGTGTAATTGATGCCGCTTTCAAGCGGGAGTTTTATCCTAAAGGGACTATATTGGCAGACCCTGGTAACCGATCGCAAAAAGTTCATTTTATTGAGAAGGGAATGGTGCGGACGTTTTATAACAAGGACGGGAAAGATATCACACATTTCTTCTTTGATGAAAATGCTTTTACAATGTCGTTAGAGAGTATTTACTTTAACAAAACAGACCCTTATGGAAGGGAGGTTCTTGAAGACACTACATTAAGGACTATACGTTTTAAGGAATTTGATGATTTATTTAACAATATCGACGCATTCAAAAGGTTCGCTTTTATGGTATCGATCGAGACTTTAAAACGATTTTCGGACAAACTTTTTTCGTTGCAATTTCAAACTGCAGAACAACGCTATAAGTCGATGATGGATAATTATTCAAATATTTTGCTGAGGGTGCCACTTGGGCATATCGCTTCGTATTTAGGGATTACCCAACAAACCCTAAGTGTCATAAGGGCTCAGAAATGATTTTTCATAAACGGCACTTGTAAAAATTCAGGATGCCGTTGCATTTCAAAATGTTATTGAGCAATAACATATCCTTTAAAAAATTCTAACGCCATCCTGTCGTGGTGTTCTTCCGTTTTCTCCATTCGCGCTTATTTTTTATCTTATTTAGTTATTCCACTCATCCGGGTATTTAGTCGTGCTTTATCCGTCTCACTCGCGCATTTGAAGCATATTAAGGGTCCGTACAATTAATTTGCATACACTTTTCATTTTTTAAGATATCTTAAAAACAGCCTCACCCTTCTTGTCTTCCTTTGCATTATAAATTTTTGTTGTTGCAAAAGGAGATTGAAGAAATGGGGATCCATTATATATTTATAACAGATGACCTTGGTATTGCATCCGTCTTTCCGGCCATAAAGTTCAAATTGACTGACCTGAATTGTCAGCAAGTCTCATTACTCTATTTCTCTGTAAACAAGCAACACATATTCCAAAAAGAACTGCAAATACTTGAGCGACGTTTTCTCACCCAACTGTATGTAAGCTACATCTCAAAAGAAATTGAAGATGTCACTGTACTTCCAAATGAGGAGATTGAAGCGGTCTTGAACGCAAACACAATGCCACGCATGGATTTCATTCTTTCGGGCAATGCAGAATTTATTGAGAAAGTAAAAAGCCTGCTAATTTTTTTCGATATAAACAACATACAAATACAAGAACAATTTTTCACAGAATAATAAAATACAGTAACATGAGACGAAACAAAAAACTTATACCAACATTGATTTTCCCGGCTGTTGTGCCCCTGTTTTTACTTTTAAGTTGTAAAACCAAAGACAAACACGCCACCGATAACACGCCTTTAAGTACCGCTGTAAAAACGGAAGTGGTTCATACTGATACCATTGCTAAAGAAGTGTCTGTAAGCGGGAATATAGAAGGTAACACCACCGTGAGACTTGGTTTTATGGTGGGTGGCAAAATCAACTATATTTCAAGTAAAGAAGGGGAAAACATTACTAAAGGGCAATTGATTGCCAGCCTGGATCCAACTAATTATTCTATTGCCAAGGGTACAGCTGACGTACAGGTTAGTACCGCAACTGACGAGTTTAACCGCCTAAAGATATTGCATGACAGAGGTAGCCTCAGTGAAAGTGACTTTTCCAAAACAGGCTTCAACGTACAGCAGGCAAAACTTCAGCAACGATTACAACAAAAGAATCTGTCGGATACGAGGTTGTATTCGCCAATCAGCGGCGTATTGCTCAAAAAACAAGCAGAAATAGGCGAGATCGTCGGTGTCGGCATACCCTTGTTTGTTATAGCAGATATCAAAAAGGTAAAGGTATTGGCCTATGTTCCGGAGGCGGAACTGCATGAAGTAAAGATTGGGCAAATCAGCAAGATTGATATTTCCTCGCTCGAAAAGGTATTCACCGGAAAAGTAATTGAAGTTGGCTCAGCAGCCGATGCTACATCCAGGGCTTTCACCATTAAGATTGAATTGGATAACCCAGGATCGCTCGTCCGGCCGGGAATGATTGCCGAGGCAAAGATTGCTACCACAGAAAAAAAGCAGGTGATTTTATTACCGGCCGAATGCATTCAACAGGATTTATCAAATCAGAGTTACGTTTTTGTGTTGGATAAAACACGGGATAAGGTATTTAAGCGCAGAATCAGCCTGGGTGATATGTTTGATAACAAAATTGAAATTATCTCGGGGCTTATTGACGGCGAAGTGGTGGTTACCAGCGGCCAGAAAAGATTGTCTGACGGTTCATCAATTTTTATAACCAATAAATAAAACTGAAATGAATATTATAAAAGCATCGCTCAAGTATAAGCACGTCACATTGTCGGTATTGCTATTGCTTTTTGCGGTTGGTGTAAATTCCCTTTTGAATATGCCACGCAGGGAAGATCCTAAAATTACCATCCGCCAGGGCTTAGTCATTGCATTTTTCCCTGGAGCTAACTCCGCACAGGTGGAAGACCAGGTTACAAAAAAACTGGAACAATATCTTTTTCAATATGAAGAGGTAGATAAATCAAAAACATATTCAACTACAAAGGATGGCGTGGTGGTAGTAAACGTTGAGCTCACCGAGAATGTAAAACAACCCGACATATTTTGGAGTAAACTTCGCCACCAGCTTTTAGTATCAAAGCAAATTGACTTACCGGCAGGTGTTAAAGGGCCTATTGTAAACTCGGATTTTGGCGACACTGAAGCCCTTGTAATCGGGTTGGAAAGCAAGAGTGCCAGCTACGAAGAATTAAAACATTATGCCCAAAGATTGGAAGATTATCTGCGCACTATACCCGCTGCGTCAAAAATAAAGCGGATAGGCGAACAGCAAGAGGAAATTGTAGTGTCATCTAACTCAGAGAAAATGTCACAATATGGAGTTAACGCCCAACAGGTTGTTCAGCTCCTCCAATCTCAAAACAGCATTAATCCGACCGGAGAGGTTAAAACAAGCAGCAACAAAACGCCGCTTTATACAAATGGCTACTATAATACCGAAAAAGACCTCGCCAATCAGATAGTTGGCACATCCCAGTCGGGTTCTGTAGCAAAGCTGGGAGATGTAGCCACCTTAACCAGGGATTATGCTGACCCGGATAATATCATTGCCGTTAATGGCAACAAAGCTGTGATTCTTTCGGTTCAGATGCAGGAAGGCAATAACATCGTGAAATTTGGTAAAGAAGTAACCGGCAAAATTGAAGAAGCCAGAAAAGTAATTCCATCCAATATCAAAATCAGCACTGTTGTTAATCAGCCCCAGGTGGTTGACGAAAATATATCGCATTTCATCCGGGAATTCTTTTTGGCTATCGTATCAGTAATCGTCGTGGTTGTATTGCTTCTCCCCTTACGTATAGCTACTGTTGCGGCTATGGCAATCCCTATGACTGTTGCAGTAACGTTTGCGGTAATGCATGCGTTAGGAATCGAATTGCACCAGGTTTCCCTGGCCGCGCTAATCCTTGTTTTAGGAATGGTAGTGGATGACGCCATAGTAATTGCCGATAATTATGTTGAACTGCTGGATGAAGGTGTAGACAGGGCGACCGCAGCATGGAGAAGCGCCAATGATTTGATAGTACCGGTACTTGCAGCAACAGTGACGATCATTGCTTCATTTATGCCAATGATTTTGTTAAGGGGCACTGTGGGTGAATTCATTTTCGCATTGCCTATAACAGTGGCCGTCGCCCTTGCCTCATCATTTTTCGTAGCAATGGTATTAACCCCTATACTTTGTTACACCTTTATCAAAAAAGGGTTGCACCAGAAAACCGATACACCCGAAGGTGACACAAAAGAAACAACCAAAAAGAAAGAAAGAAAATCATTGCTGGACTTAATGCAGAATGGGTACAACAAGCTTTTAGATTGGTGTGTCAATCATCCAAGGATAACTATCCTGAGCAGTTTAGTGCCTATTGCATTTGCATTGTTACTGTTTTCAAAGGGAATAAGGCAACAATTTTTCCCGGCGGCAGAAAGGAGCCAGTTTGTTGTAGAATTATGGATGCCTACCGGCACAAAAATAGAAAAGACCCATGAGGCCATTTTAAGGGTGGAAGCATTGTTGAAAAACGACAAAAGAATAGTGTCTTATGCAACATTTTCGGGTACTGCCTCTCCAAGGTTCTATTATAATTTCTCCCCGGAATTCCCAACAAATAATTATGCACAGATACTTATTAACACCACCACAGAAAAGTCTACCGACGAACTCGCCGAGGAATTAAGCGGCAAAGTGGATAAATTAATACCAGAGGGCACAACCTATGTTAAATTGATGCAACAGGGTTCATCGCTCAAAGCACCGGTAGAGGTTAGAATTATCGGTGAGGATATCGATCATTTGAAATCTATTGCAACACAAGTAAGTGATATCATAAAAAAAGCGAAAGGCAGTCGTTTTGTGAGAAGCGACTTTGCAGAAGATTATTATGGAATAGGGATAAAATTAAAAGAAGAAGCCAGCCGCCTGGGCTATACTACTACCGGTATTTCACAATCAGTGTACACCGGATTTAGCGGCGCCGCTATTTCTACTATGTATGAAGGCAATAACCCGGTAAATATTGTATTTAGATTGGATGAAAAAAACAGGCAGACCACTGATGATCTCCGGAATATTTATTTGAGATCTCCTGTTACCGGCGCCGATGTTCCGCTAAGACAAATTGCAGATTTGACACCTCGTTGGCAAACCGGCCGCATTATGCACCGCAACGGTGTAAGGACGCTTACCGTGCAAAGCGAAACAACACAGGATGTTCTTCCGTCAGAATTATTGGCCGCTATACAGCCCGAAATAGCTAAACTACAACTGCCCAACGGATACCGCATCGATTATGGCGGCGAAGATTTTAACAAAAAAGAAGCATTAGGTCAATTAGTTGCCGCATTGCTGGTGAGCCTTGTGCTGATATTTTTTATCCTTCTTTTCCAGTTCCGCGACCTTAAAGAGGCGGCGATAGTGATGCTTACGATACCGCTAAGTTTGTTTGGCGCAATCATGGGCCTCTATATCACCGGAAACTACTTCAGCTTCACATCTTTTATTGGTTTGATAGCACTTTCGGGAATTGTAGTACGAAATGCAATCATCCTGGTAGACCATACCCATGAACTGATGAAACATGGACTTGATTTAAAAGCAGCCGCTATAGAATCAGGGAAAAGGCGCTTAAGGCCCATCTTCCTTACTGCTATGGCAGCGGCGATTGGTGTGTTGCCCATGATTATATCAGGATCTGCAATGTGGGCGCCTCTTGCAAGTGTACTGGCATTTGGCGTGGTATGGAGCATGGTTATGGCACTAATCAGTGTCCCTGTGCTATACATTGCCTGGATAAAGCCGAAACCAATCAATTTAGAAAAAAATTAAAGCCAACCGCAAAATGAAAAAAATTATAAAATGCCTTTTACTGCCGTTATTAATTTTCTTATGCCGCAGTACTTCGTTGCATGCTCAAAATAGAGAATCTTATACATTGGAACAATTACAAGATTCCGCGTTAAAGAATAATCACGTATTAGCAATACAGCAGTGGGAAATTAAAGAAAAGCAAGAAAAAACTAAAGAAGATGTAATCAAGAGGTATCCCACACCTACCTTGAATGGTAACTATCAACATGTTTTCAATTTGGGAGAAATCACGATTCCTAAAGGCACGCTGGAATCAAATCCTAACACCGACGAAACTTTTACAGTAGGTAAACACAATAATTATGGCGCCGGATTATCGGTTTATCAACCCATTAGCCAGCAGTCCAAAATCAGCACTTTACTGAAAGTAGATAAAACGGACGAGATATTAACCGAAAAGGAAAGATTCAAAACATCGCTGCAAATAAAGCAGGCAACAGTAAAGCTTTATTACGGAACGTTGATTTTACAAAAGCAACTGGATGAAGCAGAGGCAAAGCTGGCCCTGGCTAAATCAAAATATACAGATGTTGAAAATGCTTTAATAGCCGGTAAAACAACCAGTGCAGATAAAATAGGATTGCAGGCAAATATCGCCGACGAAGAACAAAACGTCCTGAAGATAAATATACAGATTCAGGATTATATGGGTGATTTGGTTAATGTAACCGGTGTAAATGCGGGTTCATTAAAGCTTGCAGAGGTTGAGCCGACTGTTGAACAGGTAGATGGGTTAGACGTGTACAAGAACGTGGCATCTGGTTCAAACGCCGACTTGCAAATAGCTAACCTGAACAAATCTAAAGCTTTATTGGGAATAAAAGCAGCCAGGCAAGGTAATATACCGGATATAGGTTTGGTTGGCGGCTATTCTTATGTATTCGGAAGCGCTATAGTACCTGCCAACAACCCATATATAGGTGTGAATCTGAAATGGAACCTGCAGGATCTTTTCTCAAACAAAAAGATTGTAAAACAGAAACAGTTTCAGCTAAAGCAATCTGAAGAGAATATTCTTAATACCCGGCAACAGGTAAATAATGATATTGAAAAGGCTTATAGGAAAATTAATCAGACACAGACGCTCATCAGCGTTGCGCAAAAGGTCGTTTCCTACCAAAAGGAGGAGCTAAAAATACAAGAAAACAAGCAGGCTGCCGGCCTTAACGTAAAAACTGATTTGCTCAATACAAAGTCTTTCTTAGCAAAATCTGAGGCCGATATGTATGCCGCGCAGTTGTCTTATTTGATAGCAGTTTCAGATCTGAAAATCCTGACCGGCCAATAAAAAGAAAATCATATGAAAATAGTAATCATTGGAGGTGGATTTGCGGGGCTCAATCTGGCAAGGCGCCTTGCCGGAAACCAATTAATTGATATCACACTTGTCGATAAGAATAATTATCACCTTTTCCCACCCCTGCTTTACCAGGTGTCTACAGCTTTTATCGAAGCCTCGAATATAAGTTACCCATTCAGAAGAATGTTCCAATACAAGGAAAACCTTCGTTTTCATCTCGGCGAACTAAAAAATATTGCATTGGCCGACAACAAAATTGAGACATCAGGCGGTGATTTATATTATGATTATTTAGTGCTGGCAATGGGAACGGAAACCGATTACAGGGGACTGGAAAACATAAAAAAAAACGCATTGCCCATGAAGACAATTGATGATGCGATTCACCTTCGTAACCATTTATTGTTGAATGCCGAGAAAGCCGTGAAAACAAATGACCCGGTTGAAAAGGTAAGATTACAGAATATAGTTATTTCGGGAGGCGGGCCCACAGGCGTGGAAGTTTCCGGTATGCTGGCCGAAATGATCCATTCATTGATCAAGAAAGATTATCCCGAACTTAAAAACACCAACGCCAATATTTATTTGATTAGCTCAGGAAATGCCTTGCTTGGCCCGATGAGCGCAAAATCGCAGGCAGAGGCTTACAAGGTATTAAATAAATTAGGTGTACAGATAAAATTAAATACTGCCGTTAAGGATTATATTGATGGAAATATAATCCTTTCCACAGGAGAGTGTATCCCCGCAGCAACACTGGTTTGGGCATCTGGTGTTATTGCACGGCAAGTGCCTGGGCTACCGGATGCATTTATCAGCAGGGGTAAAAGAATTATAGTTGATGAATTCAATAAGGTACAGGGCACACAAAATATTTTCGCAATCGGCGATCAATGCCTTCAAACAGCAGATGCAGATTATCTAAAGGGGCACCCGCAACTTGCGCAGGTTGCCATTCAGCAAGGGATTCATCTTGCCTCAAATCTGGTACGGTTGCAATCCGTGCAAGCGTTAAAAGCATTCAAGTATAAAAACAAGGGAAGTATGGCAATTATCTCGAAATACAAGGCCGTGGTAGATTTACCTGACGTCTTTTTTAAAGGATTGCCTGCCTGGTTTGTTTGGTTATTTGTTCATATCATCCCAATTGTGGGGTTCGGGAACAAAATTAAACTGGCCTGCAACTGGTTCTTTAGCTTGCTGACAAATGATCCGGCCTTAAGATTGATCATCCGGCCAAAAAAATAAATTAATAATTAGAAAAACGATTTAACCGACTCTGACAGGTTCGGCGTGTTTTTCAAGATCTGTTAATCAACATAATATTTATCTTTTCTTTCCCTGCAATAATGACACACATTAAACAAAACGGTTATGGAAATTATGTTTGAACTTACACATGGCATCATGTTCATGTGCGGAATCGTTATTATTTATTATTCGGTATTTCATACCGGCGAAAATAAAACAGAACTAAAATTCACACTAATAAGCAGGCTAAAATCAAAAATAAAATCGACACCTATCAGCCATGTATTGTTATTTCGCCTGGCCTCACATTTACTAATAGAATGCCTATTGAATGTTCGCTCTGATCAAACCGTCATAGTAACTATGGCTGCTTATAAATACCAAAAGTATGAATGGCTAAACAGGCTTTACCGGAAGTAACACGCAACCTAACTCTCGATGCAGTCACCGGCTTAAATTTGATTAACCATTTATAACCGATAGTCTGCTTGCCTGTTGCCTCTGGAATAGGAGTCCAATCTTTTCCATTAGATGAGTAATCTACAGACCAGCCCGTTGTACGATGGCCCAATTCGATAACCTCCTGTAGCATCAATACATCAAACGTTTTCTTTTTGCCAAGGTTAAAAGTTATGGTATCCGTAACCGCGTTATCATTGGTTGCATAGTACGTGCTTTCGTTATTATCATATCCATATAAATACCACTGCCTGTTTAGTGCAGTATAGGCCGGTATTAATCTGTTTTATGAGTGTTATGATAAGTCATTTTTATTTGAGATTTACTTTAACTAATTTCACAAATGCATCGGGCGTAACTACCCTTACATTTGGGTTCAATCCCTGGATCACCGTTTTTATGTTCGAGAGGTCTTTTGTCCAAATATGCACAAAAACAAGAGAGTAGCCATCGGCGCTGTGCGGATTGGCCGGGCGGGAGTTGATATTGCTGATCACCGCGGATTCTTCCTCCAGTCCTTGCCAAAGATTGTCGCGCTGGGCTATTATCGGCTTATGGTTTGCCGAAAAAAGTATCGTGCCCGTTGGCGCCTCGCCATAGCCGGTATAAATAAGCGCGTCTATATTAGGCTGTGCCAGGTATTTGTTCCAAACATCCATATGGCTGCTTAAATTCTGATCTAAAATATTGCAGATGTTTAAGCCCGCGGCACCCATAAATGCATTTAGCCGGTTTAAATAGCTGTCCAGCCTGGTTGTGGGCATCTGGCTGGGATAAGTGTAGCCGCTACCACTTGGCCCGGCAACAAAAAAATCCTTAGCCGTACCATTAGCGGCGTTGGCGTAGTACCAACTCAAAACTGATGGTGCCAGATCAGCCAGCGATGGACTGATGGTGTAACCCATGTTAAAAGTACCTCTAACCGGATTTCTGAAATAGTTATTGAGCGTCCAGGTATCTACCGAAAGGTTATCACCATCACTTACCAAAAAAGTAACGTAATGAACATTCTCTTCGGTCATGGGTGTGGTAAACGTTTTTTGTTTTAATCCTGAGGTATCGTAAACGCTGCTTAAAGGGGCTAAGTTTGCGGCCAGATCAGATGGCAACATGGGTACCCCTTGTTTGGCCGCATTACTAACCATCGTAAACTCGTCCTGGCCATAACCCATGCAAAAGGCTTCGCCGCTAAGCCCGCCTAATACCTGTTTGCGCCACGGTGTGTTGCCATCATAAAAAGTAAAGGCGTTACCAAGGGTAATATAATCGCGGAGATGGTGGTTTATTGTTGGATTTTGTTCGGCCGCCACCTGTTTGTTAAACAGCTTTTGGTAGTTGGTGTAAACCCATTTCTCGTCGTGAGTTTGAACATCTGCCTTAATCCTGGTTATGCCTAATGAGCGCACATCCTGCTCAAGCGATGCATCTACGGCTATCGCGTTCATGGGCCCGCATAAAGAATTTGCTGCCGTAAGCGACCGCGCATTACTTGCCCTGTTGTAAAGCACGTAACCGGCAACTTTATCCTTAAAATGGCTTAACAGAGCCGTCCATGATGTATAATTATTCAGAGTGATGCCATACTTTGTTTTTAAATAGGTTGTCCAATCTGTTGATGGACCGCCCTCGTCAATGTAGATTTGCTCAGACGACGTTTTGGCCACCAGGCCCTGTAAAGTAGCCACCAAAACCTTTTGTTCGGCGGAGAGACTACCACCGGAAATAACATCCAGCGATTGCAGCTTTGTGCCCTTTTGATGAAAGATACCCGTTTTAATTGATTGTCCGCTTTTTAAGGTATCGGTTCCATAGCCGGCCACTACGGGCGGCACAACCGGCGGGGTTGTGGCTTTGTCGTTACTTTTGCCACACGATTGAATAAATACCGCTGCTATTATTATAGCAAACGGAATAACGTTTTTTATTTTCATCAGTATGTTTTATAGGTGATATATTTTGTTACAAGACCGCATGGCCGCAATCTGTTATGGTTTTATGATGAGGTTATCAAATTTCACCTTACGCCAGGTACTAACATGAAGGCCAACCTGGCCTCCTTTTGATTGATCGTCGTTTACCAATGCCAGCTGCTTTTTATCGATAAACACGCGGATGTTGTTATCCTTAAAACTTAAAGACAGGTTATGCCATTTATCACCATTAAACTTTAGGGAACCGGATGCCAGTATTTTGTTAAGCGGCAACATATTAACCGCCGAATCCCTGGGGTCGGGGCTTTGGTAATAAAACTCCCATTTACCCGTGCTTTGAACTTTAAGGTGATATCCACGTGCGCTCACATATCGCCAGTTCATGGGTTGCTGATTGATTCGGCCCAGCAGTTCCGTGTAGCCGGATTTATCCAACAATACATCGATGGACACGGTGTAATTAGTCCACTGTGGATCACCCATAATGGCGAAGGGCTCCATGGGTTTATTAAGCCAGGGAATTGGTGGCTGTGTAACCTGTTGTTGCAAACATTTTCCTTTATGGCCACTGCCCGCATTAGCAATTTCAAAGGCGCCATTAAGCGTTGAAAAGTATTTGGGGATAGCATCATCTACATAACTGTCAAAATTATCTGCATAGGGAAGTTTAAACATAGCCGTGGGCGACTGAATGCCAGCCCCCTTTTGCTGCCCCGAGGTAGTTGTGAGTGTATAAATGCGTCCAGGGGCGAGTGTAATTGAAAATGAACTATCCAGCGGTTTTATATCTTGTTGCTTAATAAAATAGTCCTTCTCATCACGCGAATTAAGCTTTGTACACCAAACATGTACTACAGATGCCGATAGCCCTCCTGTTGGTTTAAACTTTATAACCTGGCTATTATTGGCATCCATGGTTTCGGCAATAATGCTATAATCGGTTCCGTTTTTGAGCGTCACATAAGTTCCGTTGCCTTTTAAATAGCCACAGGCATTATCAATATATTGCCATCCGGGCTTCACAAACTGCGCGGTATGGGCCACGGCCCAAATACTTTTACCTACTGTATACCGGCCACTCCAGGGTTCATCGGCCAGCATAAGGCCTTCGCCTGCATGGGGCAATGTTGAATACCAGGCGGCAATAACTGCCCAATTGATATACGCCGTCATTTTACCTTCTATATATCCCCTGTTATAACTCCTGGCAATAGCAACGGCACCATCATTGTAATTATTTGTGCCGTGCTCGCTTGCCCAGAGCGGTTTATTCAGATTTTGAGCCTCGGTGCTGCTTGCACAGCCGGTACCTTTTCCGTTGTCGCCACAAGGATAATGCTGCCCCACAATAGCTACAGCCGAACAAAACGCGGAATCCGTTGCCATATCCTTTGCAACACTCCAGCCGCCGCCGTCATCTGCCACTATCTTTGTTTGCAGGCCATTTTTACTAAGCGCCGTTTTTAGTTTCTGATACCATTCTTTGTTGTAACCACGTTCGTTCCATCCACCCAGATAGTCGATGGTCAGGCCATGATCGGCTTTGGCATGTTTAAGCCAGTTAATAATATAGTTAATATTGTCATCAGACCAAAACCCACCTTTAAACCACCCGGGCGCCCCCCACTCCAATGCATAAAGTTTTATTTGGGGATTACGCAGTTTCGCCTGCTTCATCAGCCACCATTCGTAACCCCGGTTGTAATTCTGATCGTTGGGGCCACGCATGTGGCTGGCTTCGGCACCATTGGTGGTATTTACATCACTACCTATCTCCACTTTTAAAATCTGTAACGAAGCACCAAAATTGGGCTTAAACAAAAAATCGAGGATTTGATTCCGTTGCCGGTCGGGATAGTCTGTCAACAGGCGCGATGTACCGCCGCCGCCGCTTACGCCCCCAATACCATCAAATACACGCCCTTTGTCTTTTCCGTTAACATTAATTACTGTCTCGGCAGTTTGGGCCTTTACCCATGTATTGAAAATAAAGCATACCCCAAAAACTATCGATAACTTTATACGTACCGACTTTATCAATTTATTAATTATCATATCTATTTTGTTTCCACTGCCTTTCAACATGTAAGGGCCGTTACAACTGTAAATGCCACATTCCTGATTTATTAAGGCAAAGCACTGTTGACAAAACCGCAGGCAGCCCCCATCCGCCTGCAATAAACGGATAGGGGCACGCTGCCAGGTTTATTGTTATAAGGCGTAAATTTCGGCTATGTTGGTACTGTTGGTGGCCCATACATCGGTAACCGTTATCCTGAAATAACGTGCCGACAGGAACTGGGGCAGAAAAAAACGGATCTCGGCCTGCGGTTCAACAATCGGAACCCGGAACGTACCGTTATCTGTCCAGTTGATGCCATCTGAACTGATCGAAACAGACATCGCTTTGGGTTGCCCATGGCCGTATGTAGCCCAATCACCGCTGAAATCCCTATCCACTATAGAGATAGCGTGAATTTGTTGCGCAGTGCCCATATCTATAGTGATATAATGCGGTGGCCCGGGTTCGCCGCCAGACCATTTGGATTGCCAGAAAGAATCCATATTGCCATCAATGGCATCTATCCCAAGCCCATTGCCCCCGCCTTCGGCAGGTTCCTGGGTGGAGAAGCCTGCCACTTTCCAACCCGACCGATCAAATGGCGTCAAGTTTGCCAATGATGGCGAACGGGTAACTACAAAATAAGTTACTTTTTGCACATCATTTATACTGCCGCCGCTTGCCTGATCAATACGGATGGGTAAAAGGAAACTCGAAAAGGCGCTTAACTTATCACCATTTTTTATAATAAGTTTTAATTGCCCGGTTGATGATTGCCCTTTAGCAATGGTTGCGGCAGTTTCGTAACTAAAATTATCAGCTGGTAAAGCGCTGTAGTTGGTATGGTTGGCCGTATTAAAAGCAGCAATCAATGAGGGATCGGCCTTAAAAGTTACATTGATACTGTTGCCGGCCGAGGTTGTTACGGTTGGGTAATCGGCACCAACCAGACTTGCCGAATACATGATGGTATCGGCAAAATCAAATGTTTGGTTAACTATTGCCTTACCGGTAGGCATGTATACTGTGGTTGAGGATGTTTTATCTTTTTTACAACCTGCAACAAGCAGCGCCACAAACAGCCCAAGGTATATATGGTAGTTGATTAATTTTTTCATAATCCACGTTTTAAAGATTGTTTAATTTAATGACGATATCATTTTAATAACCCGGATTTTGCCCGCTAACCCAATTATCGGGGCCGCCATTCTGGGCCTTCATCTTCGGATTTTTATCAATAGCAACCTGCGGTACCGGCATAAAGTACATTTTGTCGTTCCACTGTTTATTGACTACCACCGCTGTAGGATCATAATTCCAAACACCGTTTTTCTTGGTGATCAACATACCGTGAGTAGGCCCGTTTAAAACTTTGGATGCTATTTTCCAGCGCAATACGTCCCACCAGCGCTTATCTTCAAAAGCAAATTCAACCCTGCGTTCCCGGTGGATGATCTGCCTCATCTGCTGCTGGCTTACACTGCCATAGGTTGCCTGCACGGTTGGCAGGTTGCCGCCACGTGTACGTACCTTGTTAACAGCATCCAATACCGATGCATCGGGGCCAACGGCCTCGTTTTGCGCCTCGGCATAACCAAGCAGGACTTCTGCGTAGCGGAAATACATGTAATTTTCCAACCCACAACTACAATTCAGGTTATCGTTGCCTTTTATACTTTCATCAAGCGTTTTGCGGGCGTAATATCCTGTGTTTGTTATATCTCCCCGGGTTGAGTTGAGGTCAATCTCGTTAGGGCTGCCAATACCTACCCTCGTGAAAATGGTATCGCCCTGCCAGGGAGCGCCATCGTAAATTATGCTTTGATAAAACCGTTTTTCGCGGTTCACGTACGGTTTTTGAGAATTGTAGCCAGAACCAGGCTCGCTTATGGCTTTCCCGTTGTCCATCGCAAAATCATCTACTAACTCCTGAGTAGGTTCAAAATTACCCCAGGTTTCTACCGCGCCATGCACAACCACCGGGCCATAAAGGCCTTCTCGCCTTCCGCCCCCATTTTGCGCGCTGGTCATCTGCATCGCGAAAATAGATTCGGGACTGTTGTTATTGGCAGGCAGCCAAACTGCGCCAAAATCGTTCAATAAATTATAAACGCCCAAATCCATTACCTGCTTATAGGTGGCCGCGGCCTGTGCCCATTTACCGGCATCGCCTATAGCATCTGCAACACCCGAATTATGCAGGGGACTGGCAGCATACAACTCTACCCATGCTTTTAAAGTAAGTGCAGCGCCTTTTGTGGCCCGGCCATACTGGTCGGTAGTAAGTGGCAAATCGGCAGCGGCGGCGGTTAGCTCGTCGGTAATAAATTTAACCGTTTCGGCAGATGTATTCCTGGGCCTGTAAATTTCATCGCCCTGGGTGGTGTTATTGAGCACATCGGTAATAATAGGTACGCCGCCGTAGGCTATGTATAGGTACTGGTAAAAAAAAGCCCTTAAAAAACGAGCCTCGGCCAGCTTTTCCTTTTTAAAATCGGCCGAAAAATTTGAGGCTGTAACTTTTTGGATAAACAGGTTACAAGCCCTTATAAACTCGTAATTACCGGCACCATCGTTATTGGAGTTTGTTCCCCTTGCCCATCGCCACATACCCCAGGGGCCTACCGGCATACTATTGGGTGCTATCGCGCCTGTATAAATCATTTGCCGGGCATCAAACCACTCGGCACCTACGTATGAGTTATCGCTAAACTGATCAAGCAGTTCGGTTTCATTATTCAAATGCGGTAAATCGGTATAAACGTTATTTAAAAATATATCCGCATTACTTTCGGTACCAAAAACCGTAGCATCTGATAACTGGTTTTTAGGGGTAACATTCAGCAGGTCTTTTTTACATCCTGCCAAAACGGCCAGGAGCATAACGATGAAGGCTAAGCCATAAAATTTCTTTATATGATTCATTTCTTTATGATTAGTCGTTAATTAAAATGTTATGTTAGTTCCAAACGATATTACCTGTTGCTGGAAATAATACTGCCCATTGGTCGACTGTGCTTCGGGGTCCATCACTTCTTTCATATAAGGTGTCCAGGTCCACAAATTCTGGCCTGCTACATAAAGCCTGATTGACTGGATCTTAATTTTCTGTAGTATTTTTACAGGAATTGTATATCCAATCTCGGCGCTTTTAAGCCTTACGTAAGTATCGTTACGCATAAACCACGAGGAGTACTGTTGATTATTGGGCACGGGGGCGCTTGTTAAACGGGGGTAAAGCGCATTGGTATTGGCCGGTGTCCAGTGATCATTAAACTGTAGTGTTGTTGCCGATGAAGCAATATCAAACGGATAAGCTATAGTGCCGCCTACTTGTATACTGCTTTTGGTAGCACCCTGGAACAGCAGATCGATGTCGAAACCCTTCCACGAAAAATTTGGGGCAAGGCTAAATTGCATTGCGGGTGTTGATGGGTTACCAATAACCTTCTGGTCGCTGTTATCTGTGGTTATCTTACCGTCGTGATTTAAATCGGCGTACCTGATATCGCCAGGATGTACAGCACCCCATGGTTGTGTTGGGATACCTGCTTTTAATGATCCATCGGCGTTAAAATCATTCGGAGTGAAGTAACCAAGCGCTACGTAGCCGAATGGCGTACCCAAAGGCCGGCCTGTTTGACGGGTATTCAGGTTATTATACGATGAGCCCAGCTCATCAACCCGCAGCAATTTATTTTTGGCATAGCTAAATATGGCTTTAACGCCTATGCGCATGCCGTTTGCCAGTGTTTGGGCGGTACCCAGCGTTAAATCAACACCCTGGTTGCTCATGATACCATAGTTTTCCTGCGACAGGCTGATACCGTACTCCGAAGGAGCCGTAATTTGCCTGGTTACCAACATATTGTTCCGTTTTTGGTGGAAGTAATCGATGTCAAATGTAAGCTTGCCTTGCCATAACGAACCCTCCATACCTATATCCAGCTGTTTTTGCCGCTCCCAGGTTATATTGGGGTTAGGTTGCCCGCTTTCGTAAACTCCTTGCGTTGCTTTTGGCGTGCCGGATGAAGTGAAAACAGCGCCCTGGCCCAACTGGTAGGCGCTTAAATATTGAAAAGGCCCGCCCGCCAGGTTACCCGACTGGCCGTATGATGCACGCAGCTTCAGAAAATCGATCCAGTTGTAGCGGTTTTTAATAAAGTTTTCTTCGGATAGGTTCCACGATAAGCCGAAGGTTGGGAAGAAGCCGTAACGATGCCCGGGAGCAAAATAGTAATGCCCATCATAGCGGCCAATAGCCTCGGCAACATATTTACCATCGTAGTTGTAAGTGGCGTGGTAAACATAACCCACCTGTTTTTGCTGGCCTGATGAGCCGCTATTTTTGGCATCGGTACTGATTGCGCTGCCCGCGTCCAGCTCGTCAATGTCCAGGTTGTAATTATCTCTTTCATCCCTTTGTGAGCGGCTGTTTACAGTCCTGTATTCGGCAACACCCTGGAAGGCAATATCGCTTTTACCAAATTTATTATGGTAATTAAGATATCCCTGGTAAGTTAAAGACGAGCTAAAATTATTTTGGATAATCAAAAGGGGGTTCGACTGCCCATCCTGCGCTTTTGAAAAAACGTAAGGCGTGGTACTTGTGTTTACCGAGTAATAAGTGGCCGGTGTTTGCCAGTTTTTCTCATAATCGGAATAAGGATCATAACTTACCGATCCTTTAAGGCTTAAACCCTTTAACGGCAATTTTTGATCGATGGTTAAGGTAGTATACGATTGTGTAGATTCTTCCTTGTCATAACCTGTATCATACACTTCGCCAAGTAAACTTCGGTTTTGGTAACCGCCATACAACCCGTTCGAATACTTAATAGCATAAGTTGGCGGTGTACGAAAAGCCTGGTACATGATACTTCCGGCAGAGGTACCCGGGTATTTCAAATCTTTTACATAGCTGTTTATGCTTACCGAAACATTGGTTGTATTGGTAGCCTGGGCATCAATTTTAGCAATTAAATTGTATCTTTTCAGGTTTGTTGACGACCATTGCCCCTGCTGGTAAATATAACCCAGGCCTGCATAATAATGCACTTTATCGGTACCGCCCGAAAGTTGCAGGTTGTGCGACGTCAATATCCTGTTATTTAAAATCAGGTCTTTTAAACCGTTGCTGCTCGGATACTTATCAATATCGGCACCCGCTTGTTTATTAACAGTTTTTAAATAACCAGCTAAATCGGCCTGCGAATAAGGCGTGGTGGCGCTATTTTCATTCAGCGCAGCTTCATTTTGCATCAGCGCGTACTGGTACGAATTGACCATGGAGGTAATCCTGGTTGGATTTTGGAAGCCCACATAACTGTTATAAGTTAGCGTTGGTTTACCCGATTTGCCTTTTTTGGTGGTAATAAGTATTACACCATTTGCGCCGGCTAAACCGTAAGGTGCAACCGCCGCAGCATCCTTTAAAACAGTAAATGATTCAATAGAATTTGGATCAAGTGATTCAAAGCTGCGGTAAACCCCATCAACCACAATTAATGGCGAATTATTACCGGTGGTACCAATACCCCTGATATGAATACTTGCACCATCCTGCCCCGGCTCGCCGTTGCCCTGGGTTATTATAACACCCGCAACACGGCCGGTTAAACTATTGCTTAAGCTGGCTACCGGCTTTTGGGCTATATCCTGCCCCTTTAGGGTTGATATGGCCGCCGTTGTATTGGCTTTTTTCTGCGTACCGTAACCTACAACGACTACTTCGTTCAATGAGCGTTCGCTTTCTTTAAGCGTAACACTAAGGGTACGATCGGTGCCGGGTTTTACTTCCAGGTCTGTATATCCTATATACCTGAACAGCAACACAGAATTTTCATTTTCAACACTGATAGCAAACTTACCTTCTTTATCGGTAACCGTCCCGTTGGTTGTTCCCTTTTCTATGATGGTTACACCTATCAAAGGGTCGCCTTTACTATCGGTGACTTTTCCCGAGAGGGGAATTTTAGCCGCAGCCGATCTCTCATCTGGCCCGTTATTTTCGGACGAGATTACAGGCGTTACAATTTCGGGCCTGTAAATGATAATACTGGTGCCTATCTGCTTATAAATTAAGCCCCGGCTATCCAATATCGTTTGTAAAATTTCCTCCAGGTTTTTGGTTGAGGATACCACGTTTACATTGTTTTCGTTCCGGATATCTTGCTCTTTAAAAGCAAACCTGAAATTGACCTTAGATTCAATTTTTTTTAATGCCGAAAAAAGTGTTTCATTTTTCAGCTCAATATGAACCTTTACACTGTTGATTGATTGTCCGTGACCATCATTTGCCAGCAACAGCTGAAAAGATGTAAGGACCAGCAACAGGACAAAAAAACTTAATTTCATAAAATACCTGACATGATTTATGAATGGATGCGCTTTATAATCTTTCGTTTCGCACAGGAGAGAAAACGCAAAGTTTTTTTTCATAACTTGCATTAGTTATTAATCGTTTAAAAAATGGTTAAAACTCACTATGCCCTATAGCTGAAGATGTGAGAGTCGGTAGCTTGGGGCATTTTTTGTATCAGCGTATCGCTATGGGTTATTTCGGATGAGTACTTTTTTTTTCATAATGTTTAATTTGGTTAAATAATTAGTTTGTATTAATCAGTTACACCCCTCGCCAAGGAGTGTTATTTCTTTTCCGTTATCACTTGTAATAAATTTAATGTTATTAAGCCTGCATAAAACGTCCAGCATCTGATCAAGCCCGGTGGTATTTAAAAATGAGGCTGTAAACCGGCAATTTTGAATTTTTGTATTCGCCATAATTAGTTTTACCCCGTAGCGCTCGGATAAAATGGCTGTAGCTTCTTTCATGCTGATATTATCCATCACCAGGTCATCCTCTTTCCACAATACCGCCAGTTTTGAGTTGGTGATATCTTTTTTATAAATACTATTATTTTCATTGTAGCTGATATGCTGATTGGGGAGCAGAATAGCCAGACTTTTCTTATCGTCAGAAACCTGCACTTTGCCACGGGTTACCGTAACCTCAACCAACTTGTCGTTGGGATATGCCTTAATGTTAAATGCTGTTCCGAGCACCCTGGTAGTTAAACTGCGGGCGTGTACAAGAAACGGATGGGCTGCATCATGGGCGATGTCAAAATAGCCCTCGCCGGTTAAATATACCTCCCTGTTTTTGCCATTAAATTTTGCCGGATAATTTAAATGGCTGTCTTTATTAAGTACCACTTTGCTTCCGTCGGGCAATAAAATGGTGGTATTCCTTTTTTCGACAACCGTACGATTGGCAAGCACCGGGGTGTTTTGCGGCGCCTGTTTTTTAAAGATGTACCATCCGGCCCCTGACAGCAGCAGTAAGGAAGCTGCCACAGCCCATCGTCTGAAATAATTTGTTTTTTTAAAATGCCGCTGGTAATCAGGCTTATCCTCTATCATACTAAGCAACCGGGCAAACAATTGCTTTGAATCATCACCCGATTGATCCTGAGTGTTTACCGAGGCGGTGTCTTCCCATAACGATTGAAGAATGGTTTCAACCTGCCTGCTGTTTTCCTCGCTGTTGATGAGCGTAAACAATTCTTCAAATTCCTCTGCTGTACAAGTATTTGTTAGATACTTATTGAAAAGAAATTTAAGCCTGAAAAGGGAATTTGATGACATATAGAACTGCCTTTGTTTAATCGGTTTATTGTATAGACGACAAACAAGACAGGCAGGACTAGTTGGAGCGTAAAAAAATTACAAAAAATGAAAAATAGATAAGCAAATCAATATATGGATGCTTCTTATATGCCTGCGTAAAGTTTTTAAGGCCGTAACCAGGTGATTTTTTACCGTATTTTTTGAGATCAATAACTGCTCGGCTATTTGCTGGTGCGATAAACCTTCATCGCGGCTTAAGCTCAGGATAAGCTGTTGCTGAGGCGGCAATTGATGGATAAAACCTTTTAGCTGGCTCTCAAATTCTTTAACGCTATAGCTTTCGTCGGCATATGCCTCGGCCTGCGATTGGATATGGTTTAGCAGCAATGCTTTTAGCTTATTTTCGCGGGCTGCGGTTTTTAAAAAGTCTAAGGCTTTGTTTAGCGCCATCCGGTATAAAAAGGCGTCAATGTTTTTAACGTCAATCATCATTTCTTTAGCCGACCACACTTTCACAAAAATATCGAGCATAAGCTCCTCGCTTACTTCTCTTGACTTAACTACTTTAAAAATATAATTAAAAACTTTGCGATGATTTATCTCAAAAAACTCCTGGAATGAATCCTGATCCCCTTTCGCAAGACGGCTTCGGATATCGGCTTTATTCGCATTATCGTCTCCGGAATTTTTACTTAATGGATTTAGCAAGGGGGCGAAAAAATTAAAAATTGGTTTTCAAATATAGGGAAACAAAAATCCAAATAAAAAATTTAACGCACTTACACAATTTGCATTTTGTCCGCACGCTAACACGCGTCCATTATTGGGGAATATCCGTTGATTATCATATTTGTAAATAGTGGAATAATGGGTTCGAATTAAACATGTACCTCTATTTGATTGAAACGAAGATTGAATTTCGATTAAAATAAAAAGAGAGGCAGTATCATAAATCAATGATGCGGTCTTTTTATATTAGATCTAAAAAATAAATGGTGAGTAGTTTTTGATTGATGGCTTAGGAATAAGGAGCATTTAATGAAAACAGGCAGAAAAGGCCCTTTCAGGTTGCTTTTTTCTTAGATTTTGAGCAATTGAAAGTAAAACCGATTCTATCGCTACTTTTTCTTTACCACGGAGCATGAAGCGCCGGAACCGGTGGTTTTGTCTGCTATATCGGAATACGGGTTCGACGTCGAAACACCGTTTCCTTCGCCGTTCTTTTCATGATGATATAAAATGGCGGAAAACAAGAGGCATCTACCGTTAATTTCCCCTGCTTTATAATAACGATTAAAAAGGTAAAAACCTAATAATAGAATCAGTATTATTAGGTCTTCTTTTTTAAACTGCTTATTTATAAAAATGATAGCATTTGAATTCACAGGAAAGCATTACAGGTACTTTACTCACCATATCAATCCTATAATGTTAGTGGTTATAAATCTCTATCTTACCATCACTTATGGATAGAGGCAACCATAGATAGGCAGATTTTTCCAGATCGGTTTTATTCCACACATCTCCCATAAAGATAAACTCTCCCGCCTTACCTGCAACGGGCAGCACAAATGCTCTCTGTGAAAAAAAAGTTACTTCTGCGTTTGATCCTTTACATGGGTTAACTTGTTCTATCCATGGTCCCATAACATGATCAGCAACCGCATAAGATGCCGCGTTTGGCGACCAGCCCGAACAGCCTGAAGTAATTAAGTAGTATTTCCCATTATTTTTAAAAATAGCAGGGCTTTCCCTCCTTTTATTCTCAAATATTCTTACATCCGTTGTTGTTGGCTTTAAATAATCATCGCTCAACAGGCAAACATGCATCGTATTGTTATCTTCGGATGAGTAGATCAGGTAAGCTTTACCGTCATCATCTTTATACAAGGTCATGTCCCTTAACATTTGGTCATTGGGTTTTGTACTCCCCAGGTATTGGTATGGCCCAGCCGGGCTATCACTTATGGCGACACCACCCCGCGAATAGTTGTAGTCGTTCTTATCTATATGCATCCACATCACAAATTTCTTTGTATGTTCATTATAGATCACTTTGGGCCTTTCTATCACCCTGCCGGTATCCAGGTCATTGCCCGGGTCATTCACTACCGGTTTCAAGGCTATGCCCCTATATTTCCAATGCTTCAGATCGGTAGATGAATAGCAGGATATACCTCCAGCCGGAACCCGGTAATCTTCCCAGTTCTGGCCCGGCACAAGCCAGGTTTTTCCATTTTTTATTTCACCAAAAAGATAATAGACACCTTGATGATGCATTACACCAGGGCCATGGGCATTGATGGGTTGGCCATCGGCATCAAGTATTACGCTGCCATGTGCAGGTGTATCAGCAATGGGTTTGTTCGTATTGGCAAAGGCAAAACTTTTGATTACTATTAATAACGTGATAAGTGTAATGCGTTTCATCTTTTTGGGGTCCAATGTATTAATAATCTCATAAATAAGCTGATAAAGGGCTTAAAAAGCATCTGCATTAAAAATAGTTATGCTACGCATTACTGCCGGTTGAATAATAGAACTGGTAACCGTAAAACGCAAGGCCGTGGCCGAAACTTTAGCAAACTGATCTATCCGCTTGTGGCCTATAGTTTGCCCTGGTATAATAGTTTTCCACTTACCATCAACTTGTGCTTCAATAGTATATTTCGAAATTTTTTGTCCGTCATGCAGGTCTTCCATAGTAACCACATGGTCAAATGTTTTTAATCCATTAAATTTCAGGGTTTGCACAGGCGATTTTGAATGAGATGCAGCAATCGGATTGCTGAACCTACGCTTAATTTCATCGCCCATTTCCCTGGCGGCTGCAACCAGGTTGTCCGGAATCAACCCGCGCCGGTCAGGAGTCAGGTTCACGATAATTCCCGATCCGCGCCCTACCGTTTCATAGTAAGTTTGCATGCGTCTCTCGAGTGGTTGGGGCTCACGTCGCCCCGCCCACATCCATCCCCCGGTACTAAAGCTTACAGTAGTCGGGGCAATTTGCGGACGATAGAATTTACCTGATGGCTCACCTATGTTGGCATGATCCCACCTGTATGTTGTACTGATGGAATACTTAGTACCATCAATTGTATTCAACGCGTTCCAAAGGGGGTAGCCGGCTTTACCATTTTCATTGCCAACATGCTCTATATCTGGCCCCAAGAAAAGGCATCCGGGTTGAAGCTCGTGTGCATATCGCGTTAACGTGGCATAAAACGCTCTTAATTTACCGCCATGAGGTACAGAATCGATTGCATCTGAACGGCCAAAATGATCGTCCCAGATAAAAGCAAGAGGGCCATAGTTGGTCATCAATTCCGTTATCTGCGCTTTCTCTTTCTGCAGGGCCTTCTTATAAAGTTCCGGATCATCAAGTTTGTCTATCCTTCCGGTTTCGCCATCTTTATGCCCCGGCTGGCTGGCTTCCCAATGTGAATCAATCCAGGGGGCAGTATATAAACCAACCTTCAACCCGTGTTTTCTGCATGCATTTACAAATTCCCTTACAATATCGCCTTTGCCATTTTTGTAAGGGCTCGACGCAATACTGTAATCTGTAGTTTTTGTAGGCCACAAACAAAAGCCTTGTTCATGCCTGGCTGTAAGCACCATATAGGTTGCACCCATTGCTTTAGCGGCCAACACCCATTGCTCCGGGTTCAGCGCAGTTGGGTTAAATGCCGATGCCGGTGTACTGCCCTGCGGTGCGTCGCGAGCGGCATATGTGTCAATACTGTAATGAATAAAAACTCCAAGTTCAAGATCCTGAAACTCAAGTTGCCGGGAAGTAGGCCGCGCCAATACAGGTGACTGTGCCTCCCCCCGCACGGAAGAAAACAACATTAGTATTAGCAACATGATTGTCATAAATATTCTTGCCATTCTTTTATTTCTTATTTAAAGCATGCTAATTAGTAACATACAAAACCGTTTTAAATCATTTTTTTTAACTAAAGCCCGTTGATGTTGACAGGCGACTGTGCCAAGACAAAAGATGGAACCGCCAGTACGGCGATTCCATCAAAATCATGCTAAACTTTTTACATCTTGCATTCTAACACTAATAATTGGAGTCGGTTAGGAATTTTATAGGTTGAAGGATTATTAATTTCCTAAGTTTGGATTTAACTGAAGATCACCGGCCGGGATAGGCAAATAGTATTGTGGCGTTCCAATCGGCGCGTTTTCTGAGGGATCTCGGTTAGCAATAACCTGGGTTAACAGCTGCAAACGCGTTATATCAAACCACCGGGTATATTCACCGGCAAATTCCCAGGCCCTTTCGTTAATTACCGCTTTTACAAAATCTGTACTTGATAAACCACTCAAAGGAGCTAAACCAGCGCGGGCACGTACTGCGTTAATACTTGCGTAAGCCTGGTCATTAGCAGCGCCGCTCCTGGCTTGCGCCTCGGCATATATCAGTAAAACATGTGCATACCGCATCATTTGGACGGTTGCACTTGAGCCGTCGGTACTGCCCTCAACAGGAGCTCTGAACTTCTCATAATAAGGGTGTTTTACTGCATCGCTCTGCCATGGTATAGTTGTACCATCAGACTTTTTAATAACCGTGTGGAAAGTGGCATCCTTTCTGGGACCGGCCGGGAAATCATTGAAAAATTTGATTTCTGCAAAAAAATCGTCCCAGCCGTTTTCTTCTCCGGGCATTGCAGACGAACCATAAAGCGCATTTGAGTTAAACCAGTTACATGTACCGCAATTATGAATGGCAAAAACTTCTTCAGATGTTGTTGTTCCTAACCGGGTATTCTGCCATAATGTGCCCAGATCGGCTACCAGATCAAAACTGTAGGCCGCCTTGTTATCAATTACCTCTTTCGCTTTAGCGGCAGCCAACGCGTATTTTGAATTATCATTAACAGGCCAGCCGCCTTCTGTAAGATAAACATCTGCAAGCAACGCCGACGCGGCGCCTTTTGAGGCCCTGCCTGCATCCAGTTTTTTATTTTGCATCAGTTTTTCGGCATTCAACAAATCGCTTTCAATCAGTTTATATACTTCTGCCGGGGCCGAGGTCCCAACTTTTAAAACCTCGGGGCTGTAAACTTCTGAAGTGATCAGCGGAATTTTTCCCCATAACCTAACAAGCCAATAATAATCAAGCGCGCGAAGGTAATAAGCTTCGCCCACGATTTGACTGATAGCGGCAGCATCGCCTGTGGTTGATTTATAATTGTTGATGATGTTATTGGAGCCTTGTATTGATTTGTAGCACCCGTTCCAGATATTGAGCATCCTCCCGTTAAGATTGGAAACATGATATTGATCAAATTCCCTCAGGTCGGCCTTGTTGCTGGCCGGGTGAGTAGTGAGGTCATCGGATCCCATTAACACGGCAACAACTGCTGCCGTAGTAAATCCATTTATCCAGGTGGTTGATAATGGTTTATAGGCGCCTACCAATGCTGCATTTAAACCGGCTACCGTACTTAATGCCTGTGTACCTACTACCTGGCCTCTGGGGTCTTCTTTCAGCGCTTTTTTACAGCCCACCACCGATAGGATCATTACTATAATTAAAATCTTTTTCATAATTTATCTTTTCAATAAGTTTAAAACTTCAATACCGCACCTACGTTAAATGTCTTGGAATTAGGATAAGAACCAAAATCAATGCTTTGGGTAACATCCGAGCCCGAACCCGCGTTGGTTGACTCCGGATCAAATCCTTTATATTTGGTTATGGTAAATAGGTTAGTTGCACCTATAAATAGCTTCAAGTCGACATTTTTGATGGTACCTTTTGGCAGGTGATAAGAAATATTTAAGTTCTTCAGCCTCACAAAATTTCCATTCTCCAAAAAACGGCTCGATTCAAAATAGTCTTTATTGGTAGAACTGAATGCCGGTATATTTGAAGTTTCATTGATACCCGGCTGGTACCTGTTTAAAACGCCTACATTAGTAGCTTGCTTGGCATCTGCATTAGCGGTTATAGAACTGGCATAAGAGTAATCCAGCTTGTTAAAGCCCAATAACGACTGTACAAATACATTTACCGAGAAATCACCATAAGTAAAAGTATTGTTCCAGCCGAGTGATTGTTTAGGCGTGCCGTTCCCAATAATCTGAAAATCACTACCGTTTATCGCATTGTCGCCGTTTAAATCCTGGTAGTGTGAATCCCCTGGCTTGTTGCCATATTTTGCAGCTTCGGTAGCTTCATTTGGTTTCCATGTCCCCAAATATTTCAGCCCCCAGTATGACCCAAGTGCATAACCAGGTTTAATAATAAATTCAGGTTGGGTAGATAGGCCTGCTCCCGCGTTTGGTACGCTTTTGTCTGAAAATACACTGGCTATTGTACCTAAGCTTTTAACCAGGTTTTTTTGAAACGTTATGTTAAACGAGCTGGACCAGGTAAACTTACCCGATTGTACGGGTGTGCCGCCAATGTTGAATTCGAGCCCGCTGTTTTTCATTTTTCCTACGTTACTAATGATGTTTCCACCTCCTGCATAAGCCGGCAACGGAAGGGATAAAAGTAAATCCCTGGTATTTTTAACATAGGCATCAGCTGTAAAGCTTAACCTGTTGTTAAACAACGACAGATCTAAGCCCAGATCTTCTGCCTGCGTGGTCTCCCATTTCAGGAAGGGATTGGCTGCGTTACCAAGTACTATTCCCGAAGAAACCGAGGTATTGTTGAAACTGTTGGCCGCCGAAAAGGCATCGCTGAGGTAGGTTGAAAGCGTGGCATAAGGATTAATAGCCTGGCTTCCCGTTAAGCCCCAACTGCCCCTGATTTTGAATGTATCAAAAAGGTCCAGTTTTTTGATAAAGGACTCTTCGGAGAGTTTCCAGCCCAAAGCAATTGATGGGAATGTACTTTCCTGGTTGGCGGGTTGAAATTTTGAAGAACCGTCTCTCCTGACCGAAACCGTTAGCAGATACTTGTCTTTAAATGCATAGTTTACCCGGCCCAAATAAGAGATTAAAGCCGACCCAGAATAGGCCGACCCCGCCGATTGTGTAGTGGATAAAGCAAGGTTATCGTAGCCCAGGTTAGCAAATGTAAGGTTGTTAGCATTTGCGCTAAACCCTGTTGATGTATATTTCTGCTGCTCAAATACCGCGGTTACATTTAGGCTATGCACGTTATTGAACAGGTGCGAATAGTTTAAAGTATTGGTATTTTGCAAATTAATCAATTCTGTAGATGTGCGGCTGGCGTTTGGAATATTATTGGTAATAGTTGGCCCGGAATAGTTTTTGCCTTGAATATTCTGATAATCTACACCAAAGCTTACGTCCAACGAAAGGTCCTTGAAAAAATGGTAATTTGCTCCTCCGTTTAAGGTTATATTGGAGTTGTCGACGATATTTTCTGCGTCATTTGCCAAAGCAACCGGATTACTACGAATAGAACCCAGCGGATCTACAATGGTATATGTTCCTGCAGCGGTCCTTACAGGCGTGGTTGGCGCCCATGCCAAAGCCTGGTTAACCGAGCCGCCTGTACCCTGGTTACCCGTATTCAGGGTTTCTCTTCTTATGGCCGAGATATTAAGCCGGGTACTTAATTTATCCGAAAATTGTGTATTGATATTGGATCTGAGGGCGTACCGCTTAAAGTTTGAATTAATAACAATACCATCCTGGTTAAGATAATCGCCCGAAATAAAGAATTGTGTTTTTGCATTGCCGCCCGAATAGCCTAACTTATATTCCTGTCCTGGCGCATTTCTGAAAACCAAATCCTGCCAATTAGTTCCTCCTGTGGTTTTAAAATTATCTATTTGTGCCTGGGTAAAGAAAGGAGATATATTAAGGGCCGCATTTCGGGCATTTACCGTTGTAGCAAAGTCGGCCGCGTTCATCAAATCCATTTTTTTAATAACCTTTGATGAATAAAAAACAGGCGTAAGGGTTATTTCCTGTTTTTGCGCGTTTCCTTTTTTAGTGGTTATCAAAACAACACCGTTTGCTCCCCTGCTACCATAAATTGCTGTGCTCGACGCGTCTTTCAAAACTTCAATATTAGCGATGTCATCAGGATTCAGGTTGTTAAAATCGCCCCCTATAAAACCATCAATAACGTAAAGCGGATTGTTATCCCCAAGTATAGAATTGGAACCCCGCACCCTGATTTTAACATCACCACCGGGTGCCCCCGAATTACTAACCACCTGCACACCTGCAACCCTGCCCTGTAAGGCCTGGTCAACCCGGGTAACCGGCTGGTCTTTAAAATCTTTGGATGACAGGCTGGATAAAGAACCGGTTACATCAGACTTCCGCTGGGTACCATAACCAACAACCACAACCTCGTTAAGCTTACCTAAAGTTTCGTGCAGGGTAATGGCAACAAATGGCTCTTTAGCCTTCGCCGTGAATACATAAGATTCATATCCTATAAAGGCAATCTCTATTTTATCCCCCGCGTTCGCCGTTATTGCAAATTCGCCATTGGCGTTGGCCCCCGTATGGGTATTGGCGGTTTTATTGGTAACTGTCGCGCCGCTTAATGGCCTGCCCAATGAATCTACAATCTTTCCGGAAACATCTATTTTTATTAAAACATTTGTTTTCAGTTGATTTTCCTGTAAAACCTCTTTCCGGGTTAACACAATATTGTTTTTAACGAACTTATAAGTTAAAGGCAGGTCTTTTAAACTCGCCTTCACTGCATCTTCTACTGATGCATCCTTTAGCTGAACCGTGATTTGCGTATTTGGCAAATCTTTAGTGTCATAAAAAAAAGTATAGCCACTTTGTTGTTCAATGACATGTAAAACCTTTTTTACTGAAGTGTTTTTTTCGTTCAGCGTTATTCTCTGTCCAAATCCTTTTGCACTGACCTGTGCAAGGGCTATGATGAGGATGAACGTTGTTAGTTTCATAATCAATAGCAATTTATGTGGCAGCCATAGGGACGGCACACCACGTTTTAAAGTATTTAATTTCATACTTTTGTAATGTTTGGGTTAATACGTAAAAAATAGACTCTAACTTGTTTTTATCTTTCCGCTATCCGGCGGATAGAAAGGGTTAACTCAAACTTGCCGGACGGTGGACCAACACTTTCCGGCTTATTTTTTTACCCCCCTGATTAATCATTCTTGTAAAGTTTCTTTCATTTTTTGTGGGTTTAATTGGTTTATTAATTGGTTTATCGGGTAGTAGTCTCTTATTAAGCCCTTATGGGGTAACAATAATTTTCTTATCCTCAAGCCTGAAGTTTATTCTTGTGAACTTTAAAATATCAAGTACCTCTGAAGCACTGATGTTTCGATGGATTTTTCCGGTAAATGTTCGCGCTGGAATTTTCCCTTCATATTCAATTTTTACTTCGTATGCTCTCGCCAACTGCCTCATAACTTCCCGCAGATCGGTCTGATCATAGCTAAATAACCCATTTTTCCAGGCAATGGCTTGTTCTACATCTGCACCACTGTTTATTTTAATATTGTTTGAATCAAATCTGATTTGGGCTTGCTGTCCTGGTACAAGCTGAGTAGCCTGATCAGCCTTACTTATTTTGATACTTCCCTCTAACAGTGTTGTTTTCATTTGCGCCTCATCATCGTATGCATTGATATTAAAGTGCGTACCCAGCACCTGAACGGTTTGGCCATGGGTAGTCACCGAGAACGGCTTAGCTTTATTATGGGCGACTTCAAAATACACTTCACCTGTAATTTCCACTTTTCTATCCTTGCCAGTGAACGCAACCGGATAAGTTATGGACGAAGCAGAGTTTAGCCATACTTTCGTACCATCAGATAACTGGAGTGAATATTGTCCGCCACCGGTGGTCATTGTGTTGTAAATAAGTGAATTATCGTTGGGGTTATTATGTTGATTTGCCGAATAAGTAATTATTCCGTTAGCGGCCTGACTAACCACCATATTTTTTTGTTGCGCCAACTGGCCGTTGTGCTTTGCGTCAAGTACTATTTGCCTGCCCCCCGAGAGTGTCAGGGTGGCTTTGTTACCTATTGGCGCAATATCATTGCGCTGAATATGTACTATTTGTTGGGGTTTAGGCTTATGCAATAACAGATAGCCCCCAAAAGATAGCGCTAAAGTGATGGATGCGGCTGCGACAATTCGTGGCCAAATATTTATTTTTCTAACAGGCTTTATTTCTGAATCTATAAAATCATCAATATTCAATTTCATTGATGATTTTAACCGGTCCTTTTGCTTTTCATCCAATAAAGCAATCACATCTACATCGGCCATAAAAAAGTTGTAATAGGCATGCAGGAAGTCTTCTTCTTCTTTGGTGGCATTGCCGTCAAGATAGTTAGTAAGAATTACTAAAAACAGCTCTTTTGTCATTGGTTTATTGATATTGGTATATACATGAGACATTAAGTGAGAAAAGTCCCACGCGAAAAAAAAATATTTTTTTTCCGTGTGGAGATTTCTTTTTAATGACACCGGTTTTTCAATTTATGAGGGTAAAGCAGGATATTAACAGAGTGTATTACAGTTTAAAAAACTTTCAACGACGGTTTTTTAAACTGATAACTTGAGTCATCAGACAGAATGGAAATTCTTAAATTAAGCTAATAGAACTAAGTCGTAAGTCAAAAAGATAAATTTATTCATTCCCGACTTAGAGCTTAAGGACTATCAGCTAAAGACAATCCGTCATTAAACGATTAACATCAATATTAACGGTGCGAAATGATAATAATGGCAATAGATGCCAGTGAACTTCTGAGCAGAGTTAAAGCTCTTGTAAGTTGATTTTGCACAGTTTTTCGGGAAATATTGAGTTGCTGGGCAATTTCAAGGGTCGACAAATCTTCGTGAAAACGCATTTCATATATTAATTTCTGAGCAGGTGCCATGGATTTGACCAGCAATTCATAGGATTTAACCAGTTCTTTTTGTAGTATCAGTGCATCAGCTTCGGAACTGAATGCCCTTGCCTCCAGAACTAAATCAGAAATACAAATAAACCGACTCTCTTTTTTCAGGAACCTGAATATATTGTTACGGACAGCGCTAAACAAATAGGCTTCAAGATTTTCGATAAGGTTCGTTTCTCGATGGGTCCATAGGTAGATAAACACTTCCTGGGTAATATCTTTGGCGACATCAGCATCGTTTAGTTTTTTAAATGCCTGAGAATATACAGTATCCCAATGTCTTTCATACAGTTCAGTAAACGCCGTTCTGTCGCTTCTTCTTACTAAAACGAGCAATTCCTGATCAGTATATCCATCATATCCGGACATTGGGCTTCTTTAAATTAGGGTTAAATTGGTTTTGAAATTAATGCTAAAACTATGCAATTGTAACGTGAATGTTATAATAACTTACACTTATTATGTACACTAATCAGATGTTCACTCAGCCTTTCCCCTTCATTGGCGATTCATACGCGTTGTTTGCTGACATTGACGTCTGTATCCTTGGTGGCGTCCATCCCTGCAAAGACATTAGCCATTTCGCCTGGGTGTTTCATAAACATGCGGGGAAAGCATAAACAGAGTTGCCGCCGCCGACATTCCCTGGGATCAGGATCAATTGCGGCTCGTCGCTGGCAATAGCTACCAGTACCATTTCCTGAAATTATACTCGACATACCTGAGAATATGCAAATTAGGCCTTAAAACCGAAAGCGTTAATGTTGCCGTCGACAACTGCTTGCTTAGATTCGAGATGCTTAGTTTATCTAAATAGGCTTTAAACATGGCTTGATATCAGAAATTGACCGTTAAAATACTCCAATATTTAATATTAATCAGTTCCAAACAGTCACGTCACAGATATTTCGCAGGATACAGGTTTAAATATCCTTAACATTTAAAGTAATGGCAATAATTATTAACGGTTTTCCCTAAAACAAGAAACATACAATCATTTGATTTTAAGTAGTTTAATCAATTTTGTCATCAAAACTCACACGGGTTCCAATCCTCCCTCTCCGCATTTATATATCAAACAATTAAAAAACGCCTTAAATGATGTTTTTAAGGCGTTTTTTGTTTTTAGGCGTAGTCAAAATATTTAATAAACCAAGCTTCGGGCGGCCTGTTAATTTATTTTGAAGGCCAAATTTATTTGGAGACAGATGCTGTTACCTGCGCGGCAGTTGCAGTTTTACTATCTTTTGTCTTCGGGATAAGCGCGGTAACCATTTGCGAAAGCTGCGCCACCTGTTTTTCAAGTGCCACTATTTGCTTTTGCTGTTCATCAATAGTTTTGGCCAGCTGTTGCGTGGCAGATACATTAAGCATGCTGATGGCATCGTAATCAATTGTTAGTACATCCGTTGCAGGGTGGCCGTAAACGAAGACACCCTTTTGCTGGTCGAGTGCAATGGCCGAGGTAACGGTGAAGCTTCTGTCGCTGTTGATTTTGATAACCGATACATTTGCATCGGCCAGGTGAGCAAACTTCAGTTCGATCTTATCCCCTGCTTTCAAATGTTGAGGATTAGCAACGGTAATGATGTAAAGGCTATCCTGCTGATGGGTTACCGACACCGCATTTTGAAACACATCGGGCAGGGTGTTGAAGCTGACGCCTACCGCTTGCGGGTAAACATGTTGTACTTGCTGGGCTATCACCTTTTTGTATGATCGGTTGTTATTAATGGTATCTATCATTTTATAATCTGACACTTGCACACGCAGCAACGTGGCCAGGTCCTCGCGCGAAGAACTTTTGTGAATATCCTTTTTGAGCCGGATATCGGAAAAATCGCTATTGTACGATCCTACAAAAGCATTCCGTGTCACAAAATCACCGCTGGCAAAAACACTGCAAGTTCCAAAGCCCCTACCGGCCATAATTCCATTATCGCCGTACCTGGTAAATTCTCTTCCGGAATATCCGGTACCGCTATTTCTTTCTCCCCTTACATCCAGCGGGAATTCCGGTTGATCGATACCAATGCCAACAAAACCGTTCCTGATGCGCATGGCCGGCGTTGCTCTATTATGATCGCTAAACCTAAAACCGCCATCCTTATTGCCGGTATTGGCGTTAGAATTTGAAAAATTAATGTAAGATGCCCCCGGCGAAGTTGTAACCTGCGATATTGACCGGTCCGGCCAATCCCAATATATCTTTCCGTCAATTTTAAGGTCATTTTTTATGCCTACAAGGCCATTACTGTTTATAAACATCCGCTCGGCATCGCGTGTAAAAAAAAGCACATTGCCATCACCCTTTACCTTAAAATTAAGGCTTCTGCCAGTCCCGGTTTGATACATGGTGTTTTTACTAAAACCCACCCCCTCCGAAGCATCCGTTGTCCTAAACTCTACTCCACGGTCTTGTTCCATATTCCCCGTTACGTATAGCACCAGGCCTGTAGGGTGGTCGCCTGTGCGTTTATCTGCCATAATATCAATCACGCCGCTTTGCCTGGCAATGCCTACTTTTAAAAAGGGAAAGTATGTGCCGTTTTTACTTGCAAAATTACCCACGTTAACGCCGTTAAACCCGCCAATGTTTAAGTGGTAGTCGGTTAATTGTGTATGCTCATTAACATAGTTAGCCTTTATAAATGAGCTATGGTCACCCTGGTCTTCGTTAAAATATAAAGCATTGCCCATTAAGCCCACATCGCCGTTTATGGCCAATTTTTGTTGGGCTCCGTTAGTACCTATACCAACATTGCCGGTGGGGCTAATATAAAGCGCCGGCATAATATCGCCGTTTGCTGCTTTTAAAACTTTTTTTACCGGCTGCTCTTGGCCTAACACTATTGTGCATTGCATCGCCATCAGTAAGGCGATCGGAAAAAATTTACGGTTTGCCGCGGGTTTCGCGGGCTTTGCGAAATATGAATTCATTTTCATATTAATTTATTTTTTAATAACTTATTTTAACTGCCATTGCGGCACCTTTTTCTACCTGGAAACCTTTGTGAAAACTGAACCTTTTATGCCATTCGGCCGAAGGTGGTTGGTAACTTTAGCATCCGGCCGAACAACGCCAGCGCGATAAGGGCAAACTTATATTCCATCACTGTGGCACGGTTGCACATGTTTGGTGAGTTTTCATCATTTTGGTTAAATTATTAGAACATGTTGTATACAGGCCTACAAAAATCACAAGGTAAAAACCGGGTTACAATCCGTAGGGTTAATTACCTGTTTTAACTTGTAAAACCGCACCTTTTGCCACCGTAAAATCATTATTAAAACGAACGCCATTACCCACTTTCCCAACTTTTATCAATACTTCGGCGTTTTTTGTAAGCGTTGCCTTACCCAAAAAGGTAATACCGTTTATCGCTTTTATATACTTGTAATTACTGAAGCTGAAATCGTCATGGATGGTGATATCGTTGCCGATAAAACTATTGTTGTTACGGTTTTGATCGCCCGTTACCAATTCATAATCACCGCTGTAGGATGCCGACTTTATGGCAATTATATTATTCCCGGTGGCGGTATAAAACGTAACATCGGCACCTATCAACAGGTTCTTTTCAAAATTCACGCCCAAATCAAAGCTGGTAAACGCATCGGCGTTTGCAGGTTTATAATAGAAAGCCGATTTGCCGGTGATGGTGTAATAAATGCCATTGCTTTGATCGGTAACTAACGACCGCACTTGCTGGCCATCATCCCCCGGTATCTTTAATACCGCTGTTAAAGCGCCTAAACCCGAATCGTACTTGTATAGCGTGTTTTGGTTGATGAAGTACATACCCGTTACTTTTAAGTGGTCGTCAATATATCCGGCAGGCATAGATACCGTGTTTTCTATTTTTCTCACAACCCCGGTTAATCCTGGGTTGAGTATATATAACCGGTCGGCCGCTCTGATTTTGTTTGTTAAATAAACATACCCGTTATCGTCCACCACGGGCGATGGCAGATAGTCCTCACTGGTAGCCCCATTAAGGTCTATATCAATACTGCCAAGTTGGAAACCCGTGGCAGTATTGTACGAGTATAATTTTACCGATGCCTGGTTTTGGATAAACACGTAGGCTATGGTACCGGCACGGTTTAATGCTACCGGGCTCTTTTTACCTGCCGGGTAAATATCCCACATCAATGCGTTTTTCGGGTACGGCGTATACGCGCTGATACTGTTATCGCAGGGCACATACAAACTACCGTCGGGCCCGATGGTTAGCGCGGTGGAAATGTTGCCGGCCGCGGGTTTGCCGCCGGAGTATTGGCCGGTTGCCAGGTCGGTAACGGCAAATTGATCAAGGGCGGCATGGTATAAGCGGCCAAAGGGGTCAATTACAGGCGCGCTATTATATTTACTGCCGCCAAGGGCCGGTGACACAACACCTGTTTTTAGTGTAGTAAGATCTACCGATACCACATCTGCATCGGTAACGGTGTAGATGTGGTCGCGGTACATAACCATGTTTTGCGGCAAATCTTTAAACCCTCCGATCTCCGTTTTTTTGAATAGCGTAGGTATCGCACCCTTAATAGAGACGGGGAGCTGTGAAAGGTGCTGATAATTGCCATACACGGAAGCCCAGTCGGTAATGGCGGCCTGTTTATCCTCACTTTCGTAGGTATAAGAAACGATAAGTCTGGGAGCATAACTCTGGTTGGTTTGATAAACGCCGGTAGACTTAAAAAAATTGGCAGTTTTTTTTATTGCGTGGTCGAGTTTTAGCTTCAGCACATAGCCGATATCACCCGGCCTTGGTAACCAGGCTTTACCTACTGTTAAAGTTATAACGCTACCGCGGCCTGTTTTTGATGGTTTTAGTGCATAGTTATCAATCTGGTTGTTATTTGCCGATAGTAAAATAAGCTGTGGCGCATCCGTTACGTCTTTCTCACAGGTTAACTGTAATTGGCAGGCCGTAATTTTACAATTGGCAGGCAGTGTGTTCAGGTTAAAAGTTAATCCAGTAGTAGTTGTTGTGGATGGATCTACATTACCGGCGGTAATTTCGGCCGGTATCACGGTTGTAATTTGTGCAGCAGCATAATTGCAGGTAAACACTGTAAGCGCCAATAAACAAAAGGTAACTTTATAAGTTAGATGGCTTTTCATTTTATACGTGGGTTAGAGGGTTGGTAAAGGAAATACTTGAGGCCCTCGCTTATCAGGGTGTCATTATCATAAACATTGTATAGCCAAATTGCTTCTTTAAATTCCACAGCCTGCAAACTTGAACAGTACTCTAATGCTGTATAATTTCCGGTGCCCATATTGCCGAGTTTAAGGCCCTCTACCAGCAAGGTTATATTTTGAAAAGCAGTTCCATCTTCGTAAAGGCCAAACAAGAAGGTACTACCCTTATACATCGCCATGGCACAGGTAACAATATTATAACGAAACATTGGTGATTCTGTCGAATCTTCAAAGTTTAGGCTCTTCCAACTTTTATCGTCCGATAGTATGGCGCTGCCTACTGCATCTTTCATACGCTGGTCGGCGTGGCTCGGCGATTGGGTATTACCGCCAAAAACCTGCAATTGCCCATTCCTGAAAACAGCCGTATGTAAGCACAGGGTGGTATCCATATTAAACTTATGTTTCCATCCGTCGAAGCCATTGAAGGTGAATATATCCTTACGTGTACCTTCATGGCCGTAGCCACCCAGCATGTAAATATCCCCAACCTGGTTGGGGCCGTTTTTTACCACTACAACCGCCTGCCCCATACGCTCGTCAAAACCCGTATCTGCTGTGCCTTGCCACTCCCCGGTGCTAAAATCCAGGTAATACACTTTATCGCTTTTCTCATTGGGGTCAAACCGGCTTCCGCCAATAAGATATATCCTGCTATTATAGTAAACACCACTGCTGCAAGCGGCGGCTACAGGTATATTTTCATTAAACTTTATCTGCGTATTTCGCCATGTAACGCCATCGTTTGTTTCCCATAGCCATACCTCGTTTTTGTTTTGGTTTTTCACCAACCCATACATGGTATTTTCGTCCTTTTTAACAAGGTTTAAAAGCAGGCCACCGGCAAACGGATCGGGTACGGGGTTAATGTCCGTGCGGACTCCCCCTAAAATGGTTATGTTTTTTTCTGCCGTGTACAGCGGTGATCCATCGGGCTTAGTTCCACTGGTTGCAACCAGCCTTACCGTCTTTTTTCCGGCGGTGGGTGTACCGTTTATAGATTTAAGGGAATGAACATCTATTTGCCTATCGGCATCCAGAATGTATAGTTTTTCGGCATCATAAACCTCCCATGATAAGGTATAGTCTTCGCTAACAAGCAAGGCAGCGCTGCTGGTAACAAACCGGCTAATTGTCGGCATTACGGCTTCGTCAACTAACTCAATAGCAAACTGGCCCGGCGAAGGTTTTGGTGTAAAGCCCCCGGCCTTGTATTCATATCCGCAGTCGGTTAAAAGCACTTTGTCGACAGCTTTAAACGAAATGGAGAATACAAAATTCACGTCGTTATATGGTGTTATGTTAATGGCTGCTTTGTTCGGAGTGCCATCTTTCTCTACATCAAAACTATCGGAGCTTTCTGGTTCTGTTACCGGCAATAGGGCATCCCATGCAGCGGCTGTCATGATACCCTTGTCGGTAACGCCGCCTGCCCCTACTACCGGAATAAACATTTTGATGGAGCTTGCCGTGCCGGTATTTACCTGAAAAAAAAGAGTTACATCCTGGTTTTTAATAAGGCTTACCGCGCTATCCCAGTTTTTCTTATCCGTCGAGATCTTAATTATAGGTTCAGTCATGTCAGCCGCCTTTTTATTTTGATTCGGGGGTTTTAGCTACCAACGTTAACCAGCCTTCGGTTGCCTGTATCTTTTTGTAGTTTAACGGGCTTGTGCCCTCTTCGGCAACCAGCGGGGGCTTGACTTTAAGCGCGGTAACGAAATCCCATGTAGCATCGTCGCTTTTAAGTAATGGTATTTTCACTTCATCTACAGGGGTAATTACAGGTGCAGCCAGGATACGGATATTTATCTTTTTTAAGGCTTTGGCGATGGTGTGCTGCGGCAATTCGTAATTACCCATAGGTAACAACCCGGTTGTAATGGTGACCATGGTGCGCGGATCCATCAGGATAGTTATTTTCTGCACAACATCTGTTAAAAATTTTTTGCCGGGGGTGTTTTTAAATTTCATTGGCACATCTTTTTCGCCTGCCGATACCATAAAGCGATTATACTCCTCGTTCAGAAAATACCCTACCAGACCATCAGTTTTGTTGGCGGCATTGCCAATGGTTACAGCGTAATCAATATCTGTAAACTTTGCGTTATTCAAGCCACCAAGCCACGATTGATCCTTAGCCGCAAGGCCCTTTAGCTCGATCTTGAACTGCGCGCTAACAATTGCCATTGGGAAACCGGTGGGCAAGGCCATGGTTAATTGCTGCCGCGAATATTTCGACTGAATCTTTTTTGTAACGGCACCTATCTGTTTGCACATCCCGTTAAAGTTATTAAGGTTAAACCCAATAAAATCCATTACATTTTGCAATACCTTATCAGTAACAGGCGGCTTGCCGGCAGGCGTTATAAGCCGCACCGTGTTACCGGCGTTGTTTTTTACAAAATATCCCGCTTCAACACCCGATGCCTCGTACACAACAATATGGTTATCCAGTTTATTGTAAAGCAGCCACCCGCAAACCGGGCTGGTGGCCGGGTCAGAATCCGTAACGCGTTTATCACCTTTGGTTACCGGAAAATCCTTAGCGCTAACCCAATCAAACCTTAAGCGGGCAGGCTGTACAATGCGTGGCTCCAGTTCAAATTTGTTAATATCGCCCCCCTGCCTTAAGCCGGGCGAATTTTCAAATACCCTTCGTTTTGCCCCCGACAGCCTACCCGGCGATAAAACGTTAAGCGCCTGGCCGAAGGAATCTATCACGCGCAGCATGGTAACACCCATAAGCCCGGCCCGCAGCGGCGTAAAGTCGTGGTTAACTATCAAAGGGCGCCACGAGTTTTGGTTGCCCATCAGGCTATAATCTTTGTCTACTTTTAATACCTCGCCTTCGCAATTCATAATGGGCAGCTGCACACCATGGTATCGCTGTATCAACTGTGTGGTGAATCCGCCAAGCGATTGCGCCATCGGTTTAAACTCGTTGAAAAGATCTTCTTTAAAAAGGCTGTTAATGGTGGCATTCAGGCTTTTTACCTTATCGGCAAATTGTGAAGAAAGCAAAGTGCGCCCGTAGTATGGCGTGCTGTTATCAGCACCTTTATAACTTTTTAACGATGCGCCGTATTTAAAATCGATACGGTGTTTTGCATCGCCAAATTTCCAGTTTTCTAATGCATTTACACCGGGAGCCTGTAGTTTTTGCCAGTTTACGCCCCACTCCAAATAAAGCGGGGTCCATGGTTGTTCCCACTCCGAAACAGCATTAACCGGTGGCAACCAGGCCGGCTGCACATTTGCACCATCGGCATGCTTATAGTACCCACCCCTGCCACTGTAGTTTAACAACATGTGTTTAATTGCATCTATTTCGAGCCCCCAGGTTGATGCCCGGCTTATTTCGGTTGCCATTAACGGGTTAAGCAGTAATGATTCGCTTATGAGGCCCTTTATTCCGGCAGGTATACTTTTTTGGTCCATCAGGGCAAACAACTCGGCAACCTTTTCCGGAAATATTGCCCCGGCGCCGATGCTGCGACCGTCCTCGATGTATAATTGATTGGCCAGCAGGTATGGTGTGCGGCATTTTAATTTTCCCTCGTCGTTTTGGGCACTTAAATTGGCAACGCTGCTTTTAAAATATCTTTGTGAGGGTTCCAGCCCGGTTATTACAACCGCAGGGTCTACAGGTTCGTAATACTGGGGCGCTGCTATTTTTTTTATCTCAAAGTTTATCATGCCGGCGTTCTGCATCTCAGTCTTCAGGCTGTCGTATTGATCTGCAATGCTGCCTTTATAATCCTCGGGCCATTCCAGGCGGCCTGCCTCAATTTTCTCCGGAGTTGCTACCACCCTCAGTAATTCGCCCATATTTACCATGAGCTTGTTTACCGCAGCAATTTTTTCGCCTACAGCGTTTTCCAAGCCCTTTACCATAGGGCCCCATCCCTCCGCAGGCATAAAGTCGCCCTGACCACTATCAACGGTATGGCTAAACACCAGCTTATATTTTAATGCGTAAAGTTCCGCCTGCTCTGCGGCAAGCGTATCGGCCACAGTGTTATACTTTTCCTGCAAACTGTTAAGCCGGTACAAGGCGGCTGATACATCATCAACAAAGGGTACCTGGCTTTTATCTATGGTTTCATTAGAAGTATCGCCCGCCTTTTTTTCGGGCGGCTGCACTACCCATTGCACGCCGGCGTCTACCGGTAAAAAGCTTTTAGCATGTACCTTTTTATTCAACAGATCTAACCCGTTACTTTCCAAACCGTTATCAACCAGCGATTTATATTGATAGGCCGCCAGTAATTTTTCGCGAATATTTGAACTGATAGGTATTGTTTCGCCGGGCAGCATACTGGCCAGTGCTTCTGAAACGGTATTACCGATGCCTATCTTTATCCCGCCCGAAGGGATGCGGTTTTGAGGCTTGCTTTTCCATTGAACGGTGTGCACCATGGCGTAGCAAACTGTGCCTTTTGGCAAATCTCCCCGTAGTGCCGTAAGATCTTCTAATGCCCAGGATAATTTTTTAAATTTAGCGGTAAGCGAGATCAGGTTTTTAACGTTACCCATCGGATCCTGGCTTTTATCGGCGTACCAGCCATAAACCTGGTAGCTAAATTCGCCACCGTCCATCAGTTGCCCGCCATCGCCAAGCATATCGTCATGAAAACCAAATACGCCCTTACAGCTCAGGTACGATGCGGCAAACTCGGGGTTACCGGGGGCCATTATGGTTAGCTTTTCTATAGCGGCGGGCGCATCCTCATTGGGCCAGCTTTTTAAGTCAAAGTCCGCACCCATCTTTATCGCCTTTAGGGTTTTATCCCCGGCGTTTTCTTTAATATAATTGTATTTGACAGTTGTACTGCTGTTTAGGTAATCGCTTTGTACCACCCATGACTTTAGCTCGCCATTTTTATTGGAACGGATAACCAACCACCTGTTGGGCACCGCCGGGAATTCAAACGTACCATCCTGGGCGTGCGTGCCCTTCCTTAATGCATCGGGCATAATCCAATGGAGATGGATGCCGGTTTTTAGCACCTTGCCTCCTTCGTTTTTGTTAGTACCTTCGGGTATACTTTTTTCCAGGTAATAACCAAGGGCGCCATTATTTTGATAACGGTTAACGCTAAGGTTTGCCAAATTAAGCGTGGTATCTTTCCATGAACTGGCATTACCATTAACTACCATCGCCTCCAGATGGATAGGCACAAGCAGGTTTAATGTAGTATCAACTGTAGCCATTGTATTAATTGCGTTTAATTGTGAGTTTGGTTTTTAAAGGCTTTGATAGCAGCGTATTGGTTAGCGTTGCCGAGTCTGCCATTTTTGAATTTAGCAGGTGTGGTGTCGGATCAATTATTTTAGTAATATCCAGTACACCATTATTGCGTTGCGGCACATGCCCCATTTGCAGCTGTGTTGTATCCAGGTAAATGGTTTCAGCGGGCTGGGTTATTTCTACTTCGGTAATTACACCTTCGCAAATGCAAAGCACCGTGTTATTGGCCAATTTATCTAACCGCACTACACGCAGGGCTTTGTCGGTTTCCTTACCAATGGTGCCTTTAGCTATTATTTCTACGCTTGTCCATGTTGATATTACCGACGAGCGGATTATAAAGCCCGTGTAACTCCAGTTTTTTTGCGCATCGGTTGGCGATGGGTTGCCGTAAACCAGGTTCCTTTGTTTGAGGCGTTCTTTAAGCTCGTTCTCGTATTCCGCCGGGGTGTAACGCCCGTTTATTTGCTTCTTTACCTGCTCCTTTACTTCGTTGTAATGCACCAGTGCGGCAAAATTACCTTCCATTGCTTTGGTAAGCAGCTTTACGTCGTCGTCATCGGCTATACTTAAGGCGCCGTTTAGTAGGCACTGCACCCATTCCGGGTCGATATAAAACAGCTTTAGCGCGCCGCGTTCTACCGTTATTTTTTGCACATCGGCACGGCCGGCAACCAGGTGGTCTGCCACAATCTTATTGTGCTTGTCTACATTAATTTCAACCTCGGTAAGCTGCAAAAAGCGCTCATTAGGTATAAGATAATGTACGGGTACGCCCTGCAGCATACTTAGTTTACCTAAAAACTCTCCTACATCTTCGGGCAGCAGCGGCATATGCGTGGCAGGGTCGGCAGTTGTGCAGTTCAACTGGTCATTAACCATGTCAAACAGGTTAAAAGATCTTATATCCTTCATGTTGTTTTTTTGCTTTGGTTCCACAACAGTATCACATAATCGGTAAGCACTTCATCGCCTTCTATCTCCTTAATTGTAACCTCCAGGTCCTCCGGGTTAATAATTGGCGCTATTTCCTTATCGTCAACTATTGTTTTTTTGGTGATCAGATCCCTGGCTATCGATATCGGCTTATCTGCCTTGAAAGTATTTTTCCAGTTACTGATACCTGCAGAAAAACCCGGGTTTTCCAGTGCCAGTAAGCGCCCTAACTGCCAGGCGGCCGAGTATGAGATATCAAAGGCCCCTGTATCTTTATCAAGCCTTAAGGCATTGTCGGCAGATTTATAACTGTGTATATTAGGTTTAGGGATCTCTACCGGTACCAGCGGCCCACGGTACCACGATGGTGCCTGTTGGCCGTCGCGCCGGCCGTGGTTGATCATGGTATAGCCAAACTTTACAGCGTTTAAAATACCCTTCGATAAAAGTTTTTGATCCTCTTGTTTAATCTCCATCTTTAGATCCTGCGCGTTGCCGTTCAATTGGTCTAACAGGTTGGAGAACGATGCGCCCTGCGCAGTAAACGACCACTGCTTCATAACCACCAGCCGTATATTACCCGATGGGATGTTTCTTTCACGGTCAATTACATCGCCGTAACCTTCCAGCGAAACCAGGAACGCGGTATTTGTTTTACCGTAAGCCGGCAACCTGTTACAACATAGTACCGACAACCATCCGGCGTTATTGTCCTTGCCCTGCTCTTTGTCTTTATTATAGCGGTCGGTAGCATCAACCTGGCGGGTATGGGCCAGGTAATCCAGTTCATCCTTAAGCGGGGCCACGGATATGAATAAAGCTGCGGGAATCTCCAGTATCTTAATTTTATCCTCCTTAAATTTTTCTTTATCGGTTAATGTAATGTCTGGCAAACTGATGCCGGCAGGGGCATTCAATACATCTTTCAGTTTTATTTCTTTAACCGCATCCTTTGGCAGTTCGTCTTCGTTTAGCAGCAACAGGTAAAGCCAGGGGCGTTTTTCACCATTCTTATTCCTCACTACCCGTTCCCAGGGCAGCGTTTTACGATTGAGAATGATATGCGGCATGGCGTCTTTATATGCTCCTTTAGAACCGGCGAGCGGAAAAACGCTGTGAAAAAGTGCCATATCGAGCGAAAAGCGCGGTGCGGTTATCTCAAAACTAAGCCCAATAGTAGAGAAGTCTGCAAGCGCCTTACCGTCAGTGCCCACCTCGGTGCCGGCATTTACCGTGTAAGCGCCTGCTTTTAATGGCGGGCTCGAAAAACTTTGCAGCTTTAGGGTGCCCTTATCTATTTTATCGTTACTACTTAGCATATTACATTGAATTTTTAGGTAACATTTGGCCAATTGAAACCAGGTAATCGGGGATATCGTACAGCCCACCATCAAAGATGATCTCGTCCGGGGCCTCCAGGTCAAAACCTATGTCTTTTAGTCGTTTTACTTCGGCTGCCGCTGCATTGCCGAGCAACATATTTCTTACAGCTTTGGCCCGTTCGTCCTTGTCATCAATCAGTGGTTCCGGCTCGGCTCTCGGGATTGCATCCAAGGTTTTTTGGGGATCCTTCTCTTCGTAGCGGCCGTCAAGGTCAAGGCCTATCATATTTTTGTCAATCTCCTCTACCGCGTGCAGCTTAATGCCCATTAGGGCATTTGGCAGTACATCCGGCCCGGCCACAGCCTTTTTACCCCATAATGCGTTGTTAACCCCCTTTGCGCTCCCTATAATAGTTATATGGTCTGTTATTACCACGCCTTCGCGCGTTAACCATACGCGCATCGTTGCTTCCAGCTTATCAACTTCCATCGGTTGTATCCCGATATTCGTATTTTTATTTGCCAGGGTTTGTGGCACATCTGCGCCGGCAACCTCCATTAGGGTTTTGTTGTCTAATTTTTTAAATGCAGGCTCTTCGCCGGCTTTAAGTAATTTTTTTGTTGTCGCCAGATCAGGGGTAGCGATATCCGATAACGGGAAGAACGAATCGATGGCGATTACAATATCGTAGCCGTTTACGTAAGTAATTTCGGTAGCTGTATTGCTTAAGTTATCCGCGCCGCTTTTTTTATTATCGGGCGCATCGGGTTGGTTTATGATGCCTTTTATAATACGTGCATCAAGAATAATTGGGGCTCCGTTCTTTTTAGGCACAAACGATTCCTTGAAGCTGGTTTCGTCGGAATTTTTCCCAAGAGTATCCCAAACCAACGGTTTAAGCTGTTTACGTTCGCCGCCGCCGAAGCCGATAGTGAAGGAGAAGATGCTCCAATCCACATAGATTTGCCCTGCAAACGGGGGGCCCCATATTTGAACCACGCAACCCATTTGCAATTTAAAGTGGATGTGGACAAAGAGCACTTTGATATTGGCCTCGATGCGTACAATGATCCCCGCTTCAAGATAATATTCAAACGGCGCCCATTTAATCATCATATCCGCCCAGATGATAACCCGTGCCGAAAGGAAGGAGAGATTATAGGCTATTTCCCATTTACCGCCCGCCATTATCTCCCGAGGTGTAAGGGCATAGTACATTTCGCCGCTTATTGACAGCGCATCGCTAAACTTCCAGTTAAGGGCAAGCCTATCAACCGTTGGGTAATGCGTCGGCTTTTTGTAACCCGCCTTGTAACCACCCAGGGTAATCACAAAGTCGCCTTCATTTGGGCCAGAGATCCAGGTATAGAAGGCAAAGCCACCTGTTATCTTACAATCCTTGTTAAGGATGTAGGAGTTATTGGTAAGCATGCCGTTAATGGCAATTACGTCGCTATCCGGGCCAAATTTTGCCAGCAGGGCCAGTTCGATATATACTATCGGCGTGCCGTTACCTGGCCATTTTAAAAGCGACAGCCCAATAATAGCAAACTCCAGTTTATTGCCAAATTTTGCAGTGACCAGTACAAACGATTCAATGATATTGAAAGACGTGAACTTGATACCGAGGGCCAGCCAGTAATCGCCAGGCGATGACGGGATCCACTGGCCGGAGATCAGGTCTTCAAGAATCCCCTTAAGGTCTTTCTGATCTTCTGGCTTGCTAAGCGCCATAGATACCAGCGGGAACTTTTTCACCTCTTCCAGGTTGGGGGTGCGTATGGTTCTGTTATAACCAAACCCTGCCGCTATACCCGTTACAAAAAAGAACGACGGGCCACCTATAGGGCCATTATACAACCCATATATAAACATAGAGGTTGATCCATTATCCAGCGTAGCGTAGCCACCAATACCTTTTATACTAAAGCCGGATGTAGAGATCTGCGCGCCGCCATAAAACGACAATGACTCACCAGCCTGATTAGGTGCACGCAGCAGCATCCCGCTTACCTCAAGCGGGTCCTTCTTCATTGACAGGCCCAGGCCATCAAGGTTAAATTGCGGCTCGATGTCGTCGCCATGGATAAGTTTTGATAGCGAGAACGAAAGCCCCAGGCCTTCTACACTTACCGATAGCGCAGCAAGCGATACGGCACCGCTAATGAGCAGCGATAAGCGGCCGCCCTCGAATTTAAAGCCAAGCTTATTTAAGGCAAGCGGCCCCATTTTTTTGTTAACGTTTATCCATTTTACCGCTGGGTCGAATGATTTTGGGCCTTCGGTTAAGGCATAAACATTGTCGGCACCCAGCAGCAGGTATTGTTCTGTTTGTTTGGTGACAGGCAGGGCGATAACAATAGGCTCGTCCTGCGTGGGCAGGTTGATGCTGCCGCCCAATGTAATACCCTGGCTGTATCCGGTTGCTTCTTCCGGGAATTCTATCGCAGGCATATCGCCTTTTTCTTTATCGGGTACGCTCAACAATGGCAATAAATATAGGCCCGCCTTACTTGTGTAAACAAATCCTACGTTGCTAAAGCTTACATCCTTTAGTTCCTCGCCTACCAATGGCAACCGGCTCAGGCAATCTACCCCGGTATCTACGCCAAAAGCGTAAACGGGGGCCTCGTTTATAACAGAAGTACGCTGTATAAAAATGCGGATATCCTTGCCGGCAACACTGGCAACACCTATAATATCCGTTTGCTTTGTTGCACCATCGTAACTTACGTAAATATCGTTCAGGATAAGTTCCGGTAAAAAGCCATGGGGCAGCAGGCTATCAAATGGGGTTGATGGGGAATATTCTGCCAGCAGATCGCTCAGCGAAACCGATAAACCGCTTGTGCCGCCGCTAAACCGGTTCCTGGTAAGCGCATCTATACCTTTGCCTGTTTTATCGCGTGTGGCCTGTAAATAAACTTTTACGCCTGCAACAACAAATATAAGCTGCAACCCTAACTTATACCCTTCGGTTATTTTGATGAACTCGACATTGAACCTGGTTGGGTTACCTTCTATTTGGGTAGTGAACTCGCCCGAGAAATAGGTTGTTTTGTTTATTTCCTGCACCTTCAGCAGCATATTTACGGTTTGCCCGTAAATAGTTACCGCGATGACACCGGCGAAACCCTTTATGTTTATTTTGGCGTCGTTGTGCTTATCGTATACAAAATCAAGCCGTTTAAATTCTACCGCGTTCAGTTCGTCAGGAGCTTTGCCCAATTTAAACGAATCGATAATTTCTTTGAGTTTTACGGCACCCCGGTAGCAAGCCGTTAGCCGCCAGCCTTTATCATATTCGGCGCTGCCTACAAAATTAAGCTCGCGCCCGGGATTGATGAAGTAGGAAAAACTGGCATTTAGCTTAAATATGTAATTGCCTTTGCCATAAATGCCAACATTAAGGTTGTTAAGAGTGAACCCTACCGGCGCTGTAGCATCGGTATCCATATTTAACCGGGCACCATCGGCAATGGCCATCTCCAGGGCAAATTGCTTATTACCAGAATCGTACTTGCCTGCTAATTTGGTTATCGCCTTCTCGCTTTCAAAACCGGTGTTGTCATTAAATATGTTTACGATATCAGTAAGATAAACCTGTTTTTCGGGCGCGGGGTCCAGGTAAAGGTTGTATTCGCCCTTAGGATATTGGCCGTTGCATTTAAGCTGCACCTTGCCGCTGCCCAATCGTACCGCGCCAGAAAATTTGGCCGAAACCATATTTATTTTGCCTGGGTGCAAAATAGTGCTGGTTAGGGCGGCATTATCAACAGTCAGTATCTTATCTATAATGGGCAGGTTTGATATACCCGCATCGAAGGTTATCGATTCGAGGCTTTTTTCGGATTTGGAGATCTTGAAAGTTACGCCGGCATCAAGTTTGGCTATTTTCAGCTCCTCTACCAGGCCCGATCTATCCAGGTAGCTCGTTAAATCGTCTAATGAGCAATCTACTTTTATAAAAAAGGCATCATCATCAAGCGCCCAGTAACCGGTTATCCCGAGTTGTTTTTTACCTTTAAATATCAGCGTGCCGGCCAACCCAATTTCCCTTTTTTGTTTAGCGGTTTCATTCTTTTTATCGGCCGCCGGCAGTTGTGCCTGCTTAGCCGCCATTAGCGGCGAACTGAATACAATGCTCAGTTCAATTGATTCTATTGTGTCGTCATCAAAGGGCTTTTGGGAATTTAATATCGGAATTTGCAGGGTGAGATTTGGCAACAGCGGCGTACGGTATATGCAGCCATGGGCAACCACTTTATCTTTTATAAAGGCCCAGGCGGATTTGGCAAACTCGGGGATCATGTCCGATTCGGGGATGTTTGGCAGTTCGCCGGTATAAAAAAGGCCACCGCGCCATCCTTCGTTTTCATCAGCCGACTCATCTTCGCGGGATACAGCTTTAAGTTTTGCTAAAAGGCCGGCATCGGCTATTGCCACGCTTATTTTAGGCCATAGTTTATCAATGCTGCCATCGGCGGTGGCATACATATAATACCATTTTATTGCGGTTACTTTAACAGCCGGCAGGTTTGGGAAACCCAATTTTGGCGGCGTAGATAACCATGGCGATTTTGGCACCATCTGCGGAAAAAACTCTGCAAATGTTTTATCTTCTACCTTGGGGATGAGCAGAAAAACCGCATCATCGCCATCCTTAAAAATATAGGCGGTTAAACTGCCCTTTGCATTCAGGAAAGTAGTATCGGCAATTTCCAATTTAAACACACCGCTATCGCCGGTGTACTCGGCATCAAGCACACCGGGGATGATACTGCCAATGTAGCCAGCCATATGGGCGTTTAGCTTTTTGCCAAACTCCTCCGAAATTTCGTTGATCTTCATGGTTGCCATTATGCAGGTGTAACTGGTGTGGCCGCTTTAACTTCAGTTTTATTCATCAAGCCCTCCAGGGCTGTCCGTTTATCAAACGACGGCATGTTGGGCAAATAGTAAAAATCAAAGAACAGATTGGTGATTTCATTAAAAAGGCCGCTGTCATCCTTATAACACTTCAGTATCTTCTTTAAGTTATCTATATACAATGGTTTATAAGGCGCCATGTGTTTATCAATTATTGCCTTGTTAGCGTCAATAGCCTTAAACTCCTTTAAGCCGCCTTCGTCTGTAAACTTATCGTCGTCTTTTATTATAGCGGCCCGGTTTTTTTCTATGGCAGCTTTTAATTTAATCACAGCGTTTTCGGTAGTATCCACTGCGTTATATAGCAAATGCACCATCCATCGGTAATGCATAAAGATCCTGAAATCGGCCTGCATGCATTCTAAGATGAACATCACCAGCTCCTCGGCCGATTTTAGGAGCCCTCCTCCAAGGTATTCTGCCCGCCGGGCCAGGGTAGATGTAATGACGCCTGTGCTATCGGCAACGTTGTTCAATGCGGCAGTCTCCATTTTTTTTGGCAAAAAAACCGCTATCGGGAACTCTATCTCCATAATACCGGGCCGCCCACCTTCATCACTATGGAAACCCTTATTGCCATCGGAGGTGTTCTGGCTAACTTCCTCTGACTGACTAACTTCCTTTAAAAAGTAGGCGGCGTTGTTGTTGATTAGGCCCGAAACCAAATGACAAAGGCTGTTCATGTTACCAAATTCGGCGCTTTCTTTTAATTTGCTTCCGGGTTTGGCATTAAGCTCACCAAAGCCCGGTACAAATTCTATCCCAAAATTGTTGTGGTTGCCTACATAAGTAGTAAATATCTTTCCTCCAATGCGGTTAACCGCACCCGTAGCAATCTCCGAATGCCTGATAAGTTCATCCTGGTTTACACTCATCTTCGGCCAGTTGGCAAAAAGGTCGTAATCTCCGGATACAGCATTTTTATAATATTCGTCTTTTATAGGTGTTGCACCTTCTGCAGGGGGCGGCTGCAACTTATATGGTGGAAACGGGTTTACAAAGCCCTGCACTACATAAAAAGTAGCGCTGCCTGCGGGAGGGGCAAAAACATTAACTCCTCCTTCTGAATACAGAAATTTGGCAAGATCGGGGCCATCAGAATAAACCAATTTTTCCTTTTCTTCAAAAGCGAAGATCGTTTTTAGCGTTTCCCTATTTTTTTCTAAGTAATCCGTCTTGAATTTGGCATCAAGTACCTGCCCGCCAAAATTGACATCAAAAGGCGCAGTGGGAGCGTCGGATGTTTTATACTTTATCCTCCCGTGATAAATCTTCCAGCGCTTATTAGCAATCTCCTTACCGTTCTTGTCGTAATCCTTACTGGTATCTTTTTTTAATAAAAATTCGGTAATTACAGTGGGCTTATTTTCGCCGCCGTCTTCGTTAGTAACGTTTTCCGCTACGCCATACCAGGTGGTTTCGTCAATCTCAAGCGAAAACTTAATACCGCGGATCTCTGAAAGTTTAGCAACATCGAATTCGCGCTTTAAAGCAATAAAAGGGTATTCCGTTTCAATTGCGTTTTCGCCAGACCACTCGCCTTCGATTTCCTCCTTTTCCCGTTCAGCCAATAAAATTTTAACCACAATATCATCGCATATGGCATTGATCTTTTCTGTCTCCTTTTTTCTGTCCGCTTCGGAAAGGGTGGTGGCTAATTTCGCTATATCGCTATCCCTCGTAGCAGTAGCCTTCTTAATCGCTATTTTAGAGCCCGAGAAGTTTTTGAGGTGTTTAAGATAATGTACTACCTCTTTAGCATTAAACTCAGCCTTGTCTATCCCAAGTTTATTAAACACCGGTAACCGGCAGATAAAGCCCGCCATTGGGCCCCAGTTACACGATTTTGCCTTGATATGGAACCCTTTCAGATCGTACCCTTTTTCAATAAGATCGAGCCCCACACCACCCGGAAGGCGGCTTAAAATTACGCTATTGGCAGTGCGCGCAGTTTGCATAAACGAATAGCACATATAGCCGGGGAAGCCCTGCGCTTTCACCTCCTTATATATATCGGATGTTAACCATCTGCTTGCAATAAGATCGGCGGACGATGTGAATGCCGGATCGGCAGTGAGTTCTGTTTGCATAGTGATAATTTATGAAGGTTTTAAGATAATCGGTTGTTTAACATCCCGACGACTGGTGGATCATCAAGAAACACTGGGCTTAACAACCATCTTTATTTAATTCCCCCTCGCAAATCATCTACACAAAGTTTAGCAGCTATGCTTTATTATTTTATAGCAGTTTTATTAAAATACAATTTTACAATTCGTATTATGCTGTAAAACAACCAATTACATTCTATATATTATAAGTTAAGAAAGTACAGTTTTACTCATAAAGAACAATGCCGGTTAACGCACCGTTACAGTTCTGGACTGTGCTGTTATGGGTTGCGTTGGTTATTGGCTTATCAAAGTTCCATTAAATATAAAGGGCAAAACAGGGTGAAATCAGCTTTATTTACAAGGTGTATTTAGGGTGATAAAAAGGCAAAAAAATACCGGTATTCTGTCTTATAGATGAGTTTTGTAAAAATTTCGGCAGCACTACATCGGTTTTTATCCGCGATAAACTAAATAACATCTGCCAGCTCGAACACCCCAGGTACAGGTCTTTCGCTAACTTTACCGCAGGCCACAAAAACGGTAGAAACCCAATAGGAAATTATTATTTTTTACAATTCATTTGATCTGTTTTAGTGCATTAACTGCTGGTCAAAATTTGATCTTCATACCGTACAAAAGTAAGCAGTTAGCTAAAGGAAAGGAGTTACCTTTAGGTAAATAAACGATGATCTGCTCATTCAGCACAAATCCGTAACTTGCCCAAACAAGCCGTATTATGGCCCCAAACAGTACTTATTTTATAATTTACGATTACTATGTACCAATTGTTATGCGATCATATTGAACAACATGTCCATCTTACAGAGGCGGAACTTTCCGGCTTTACTACATTGTTCGAATTGAAAAACATCAGTAAAAAACAAATACTTTTAAAAGCGGGCGAAGTTTGCAGATTTGAAGGCTTTGTTACCAAGGGAATGTTCCGGGTTTATCATATTGACAAAAATGCGGCAGAACAAATACTCTATTTTGCCATAGAAAACTGGTGGATTACGGATATTGACAGCTTTACTAATGAAAGACCGTCGCAGCTTTTTATTGAAGCTATTGAAGATAGTGAAGTGCTTTTAATTTCAAAAAAAGACAAGGAGTTTGCTTATGCAAATTTGCCCAAAATAGAGAAGCTGTTCCGGGTAATGACCCAAAAGACCCATGTTGCCCTCCAAAGAAGAATGATCGATAATTTAGGTAAAACTGCCGATCAACGTTATGCTGAGTTCATAGAAAGATACCCCCAACTCTTTAGGCGCCTTTCTAATCTTCAGATCGCAGCTTACCTGGGCATCAGTCACGAATTTTTGAGTAAAATAAGAAATAAGATCGCCCATAAAAAATAAGCTGAATTTCATTTATTGAACTTGTTCAACCTTTTCAGGCTTTTGATGACCGCATCTTTGCATCGTCATTTAAAAACAACAAAAAATGAAACCAGTTATTTCAGCAACTTTTTTAATCATCTTAATCTTATTCAAAATGGACGTACAGGCACAAAGTTTCAAAACTATTGAAGCAAACAATCTTAAACTACAGGTTTACAACGCATCAGAAAATAGTTTTGGTGTAGCTTCGGTCATCGTATCAGGGAAAACTGATGCGGTTCTGATCGACGCACAGTTTACCCTGGCAGACGCCGAAAAGGTAGCCCAGGAAATCAAAAATTCAGGTAAAAAATTAACCGCTATTTATGTTTCTTACGGCGACCCCGATTTTTACTTCGGATTGGAAGTATTAAAAAAATATTTCCCGGAAGTAACCGCTTATGCTTCACCGGCAACAGTAGAGCACATTAAAGCGACAGCTCAAAAGAAATTAGATGTTTGGGGTGGGCAATTGGGTAATAAAGTCACTTCAAACGTTGTTTTACCGCAAGTGCTGAAAGGAAACAGCATTGACCTGGAAGGCCAGAAATTAGAGGTCATTGGCTTGGAAGAATTTCCGGCTAAAACTTTTGTCTGGATACCTTCCATCAAAGCCGTGATAGGTGGTATTAATGTTTTTGGAACCACTTTCAATCTTTGGATGGCTGATGCACAAACAACGGAAGTCCGGAAACAATGGATCACTGTTTTAGACAAGATTGAAGCATTACATCCGGCTATAGTGGTTCCTGCCCATGCTAATTCTGCAAGTCCCTTTGACGAAAGCGCTGTAAAGCATACAAAAGATTATATCCAGTTCTACGAAGAAGCTTTGAAAACTAACAAAACATCAGCGGCGCTGATTGCCGCCTTAAAAGCAAAATATCCTGCGCTTACTTTCGACATCGCCTTACAAATTGGTGCCAAAGTAAACACGGGCGAAATGAAATGGTAAAATTATCCATCCTGTTCAACCTGGCAATGTTTATCGCGCTGTCAGGTTGTTCTTTAAATAAAAACAAAATGACAAATTTAGAAATCATAAGGAGCACATACGAGGGGAAAACTTCTGAAGAGAACGGTAAAAACCTGGCTAAATATGTTTCAGAAAACATCACCTGGACCGAAGCTAAGGGCTTTCCCTATGCCGGTACTTATATTGGTTTAGAAGAAGTTACCAGGAATATTTTTTACCGCTTAGGCAGCGAATGGATAGATTATAAATTTACGCCTGAAGAGTATGTTGCCTGCGATGATAAAGTGGTTGCCTATGGCACTTACACCGGTACCAACAAAGCCACCGGTAAGTATTTTGAAGCAAGGGTAGCACACATTTGGAAATTGAAAGACGGGAAAATTACAAGCTTTGAGCAATTTGTTGATAGCCAATCCGTAAACAATTCCATGAAGTAATAAGCGCATCCATTGCTTTAATTGCTTTTGAGCATCTGGTAAATTACCTGGCTAAGGAATACCTTATTTAATTGGGAAGCCGGTGTTAAACCAGCTTCCCAATTTCAATTACCTAAAAAATTGTCCTGATCTCTTTTGCGGGAATGCCTCCGACAACAGTATTATCCGGAACGTTTTTACTGACGACCGCACCAGCTGCAACTACGGCGTTTTCGCCAATGGTCACACCGGGTAAAATGGTTGCAGCCGCACCGATCCAGGCATTTCGTTTAATCAAAATAGGTTTGCATAGCATCCCTCGCCGGTCTGCCGGATCAAGCGGATGATTCTCTGTAATCAGATTCACTTTCGGACCGATGAGTACGTGGTCTTCTAAGGTGATACCGCCCATATCCAGGAAGGAACAGGCATGATTGATGAAGACATGTTTGCCGATATTTATGAAGCGACCGAAATTGGTATAAAACGGCGCAAATATGGTCGTGCTCCCGTCCAGCGCGGTGCCAATAATCTCGCTAAGTTTCGTTCTAACCTCCTCTACGCTGGTTGCTGCATTGAGTGCCGGTGATAAAGCCAGTGTGCGGCTGACCACCTCATTTACCCTGAAAAATTCCGGATCATCCAGCCTGACGAGTTCTCCCGCTTTTAGTCTTTCGAAAATATCTTTTATCATATCATTAACACTTTATTTCTTTTAGCTCATCAAATCCCTAATATACTGGGTCGGTGTTTTACCGTACTCTTTTTTAAACGCCTTAGTGAAGTACGATTGGGTTTGGATGCCCACCCTATAAATTACCTCGGTGAGCAGCACATCTTCATGGGTCAATATTTCGATTGCTTTTTTAAGCCGGATACTCCTGATAAACTCATTAGGCGCCTGGCCCGAGATCTCTTTGATTTTATGATAGAGCTTTGTACGGCTCATGCCTATTGCTCCGCAAAGCTGCTCTACGTCAAGATCCGGGTTGCTTAGTTCTTTATCAATGAAGGTTAAAAGTGTATCTAAAAACTCTTTATCTTTTGTGGAGTGCACCAATTCGCGCACTTCAATGTGGTGATCCTTTAAATAACGGTCTTTTAGCTTTTGCCGCTGCTCAAAAATATTGCGGATAGATAAGGTAAGTAAGTTTATACTAATAGGCTTAGGCAAATATAAATCTGCACCCGAATCAATCCCCTCAATTTCGGCCTGAAGGTTGGTTTTGGCCGTGAGCATAATAAACGGGATATGGCTGGTGTTGATGTCCTGTTTAATAATACGGCAAAATTCAACTCCATTAAGTCCCGGCATCATTACGTCGCTGATAATCAGGTCCGGGAATTCGTCCCTTGCTTTTGCTATACCTGCATTACCATCGGCCGCTTCGGTGATGATATACAGGTTGCTCAACGAATTTTTGATAAATGCCCTGATCTCGTCATTATCTTCAACTATCAGGATACGGTGTTGATGCTTAGTGCCGATTGGTTCTTGTTTTTCGGGATATAGTTGCCCGCCGGGAACAGGCAGGTCTACCTGGATACTTTCCAGCCTGGTGCCGCCTTCCTGCGTGTTTTTTGTCCATTTTTCGTTTGCCTGGTAATCGGTTTCTAAAACAGGCAGGCCAATAATAATATCTGTTCCCTGGTGGCGCTGGCTGTACACATAAATATCGCCCTTGTGCAAAACAGTAAGGCTTTTTACAAATGCCAGGCCAATGCCTGATCCGAGATGCGATTCGGTGATGCGATAATAACGTTCAAAAAGGTGCTGAATAGATTCTTTGGATATGCCAATACCGTTATCAGAAATACGGATGTACGCATACCTGCCTGCCCTGAAATTGTTTTTAAGGATCAGCTCGTTTTCATAAGGCGATTTAAAACTGTGCAGGCTGTCCAATACTTCTATCGTGATAGAACCTCTGTCGGCCGTGTATTTTAAGGAGTTATTGATCAGGTTGAGCATAATCTTTTCCAACACCTGCCTGTCAAACCAGGCGGCATTCATCTCTCCTACCGAAGTAACATCTAATGCGATGTCTTTTTGAATTGCCGCATCTTTAAATTCCGCGGCCAATTCCGCTATAAAAGCCGGGAGGTTCCCTTGCATCACGTTCAGTTTAAGTATGCCGGTTTCCACCTTCCTGAAATCCATTAGCTCATTGATCAGCAGCAACAGGCGGTTGGCATTGCGGTACATGACCTCGTAGTACTGGCTGGATGCCGACTGCCCTTTTTGCAACAGCACCTCCAGCGGACCTAATATCAGCGATAACGGTGTACGGAATTCGTGCGAGATATTGGTGAAAAATTGTAATTGCAGCTGGTGCATCTCTTCCTTCCGCGATTCTTCCAAACGTTGCAGGTCCAGATTCTTTTTAAACCGGAGTAATTGATAGATAGTTAGCAATAAAATCAAGCCAACTATAATACGGAACCACCAGGTGGCCCAAAAAGGAGGTGTGATGGTTATAATTAATGATGTGCCTTTGGTGTTCCACACGCCATCGTTATTGGCTGCTGTGATGATAAAAGTATAGTCGCCGGGAGCAAGGTTGGTGTATGTAGCCTTACGCTCGTTGGTAACATGCCAGCTGGGATCAAAATCCTGCAGCCGGTATCGGTATTTGTTGTTTTCGGTGGCTGTGTAGTTGAGTGCTGCAAAATACAGCGTTATGCTCGATTGCCGGTAGTTAAGCTTTACAGTTTTGGTTACGCCAATATCATTACTCAGAGGCGAGCCTGGCGTATCTGGCAAGATCATTTTATCAAATACCTGGAAACCGGTAATATAAACCGGCGGAATATACCCGTTTGCTTTAATGGAAGCCGGGTTAAAAACATTGAGTCCGTTAACCCCGCCAAAATAAAGATTGCCATTCTTCGCCTTTAATGATGAATTGGCCTCAAATTCCTGCCCCTGCAAGCCATCAGCAATGTTGTACCTGGTGAATTGCAGGCTATTGGGGCTAAATTTTATCAAGCCGTTTGTTCCCGATATCCAAAGGTTACCGGCGCTATCCTCTTCAATACCTTTGATAGTAGCTGTTGCCAGGCCTGCTTTATCGGTATAAATGTCAAACTTGTTTTTTGTTGCATTAAACAGGTAAAGGCCGTTTTGTCCAAGCCATACCCTTCCCGCATGGTCAATAAAAATAACCCGCAAATCGGGTAACTTTTCCAGGTTATTAAAGTAATGACTAAACCGTTTGGTCCGCAGGTTATAACAGTTCAAGCCGCCATCGTCGGTGCCAATCCATAGATTTTTATGCTTATCTTCATTAAGCGAAACAATATTGTTGCCCAACAACCGGGTTTGCTTATCGGGTGCTTCTTTAATCCGCCTGAACTTGTATGTTTGCTCATCCATCAAATTAAGGCCACCGTAATAGGTGGCTACCCAAAAATTACCTTCGCTATCTTTAATAGCCTGCTGAACATAGTTGGAACTGATGGTAGTTTGATCAGCGGGATTATTGGTAAACCGTCTGAAATTGCCCGTGATTTTATCCAGGCAATTTAACCCGCCGCCCCAGGTACTTACCCATACTTTTTTTTCTTCGGCCTTATAAATGTGCAGTACGGCGTCGGCAGCAAGGCTTTGGCTGTTGCCTGGGTTGTTACGGTAATACTTAAAGGTGTTTGTTACAGGGTTGTAAACGTTGATGCCGCCGCCATCGGTACCAATCCAGATCTGGTGTTGCTCATCCTCGCAAAAAGTCCTGACATCATTGTAACTTAAACTGTTGTTGTCGGGCTCGTTTTGCAGCAACTTAAATTTATTGGCCTTAGGCGTATACAAATTTACGCCGGCGCGGTGCGTACCTACCCATAAGTTGCTTTGATCATCCTCAAAAATTGATGAAACCGTTCTTTGCGATAAGCTGCCGGGGTTTTCAGATTCATTTTGATAATTGGCAAATGAATTATTTTGCGGGTTAAAAAGACTTAGGCCACCGTTAATACCACCGGCCCATATATTCCCTTTGCGATCAACCAACAGGCATTTAACCTGGTCGTTGGCCAGGCTACCCGCGTTGTTTTGCTGGTGCTGATAACGCTTAACCGCGTGGTTTTTAAAATCAAGTGCCATTAAACCACCATTTTCAATCCCCAGCCAAAGATTATGTTGATGATCTTCCTGTATGGCATTCACGGGCAAATCAATGGGGTTACGGCCAGGCAAAAGAATGCCGGTGCTAAAGGTATGTTTGTTTCGGTCAAAACTGTTTAGCCCGTTGGCGGTGCCAATCCATAAGTTGTTTTTACTATCCTCATAAATATAATTTACAGCACTTTTGGTTTGATTATAAAAATGCGCGAATGAATTTGTTTTGGGCAGATATAGGTTTAAGCACCCATCGGCAGTGCCTATCCACAAGTTGCCCTGCCTGTCGTTATAAATACAATTTATGGTATTGCCGGATACAGACTGTTCGTCGCCGATAAGGTGTCTAAACCTTGTAAACTTATTTTTAAACTGGTTAAACCTGTTTAATCCATTACTTGTACCTATCCAAAGTTCGTGGTTGCCGTCCTCGTAAATACAACGGATGTAATTGTCGCTGATACTGGCAGTATCGGAGGGGTGGTTTTTAAAAACGGTAATCTGGTAACCATCATAGCGGTTTAAACCATCGCGGGTGCCAAACCACATAAATCCGCGATGATCCTGATAAATGGCTTCAACAGTGCTGTTTGATAAACCCTGGAAAAAGTTGATATGGCTGAATTGTAATTTGGGGGCTTGTGAATAGGCAGGAAAAAAAATGCCAAAAACATTCGTCAATATCAAAGCTATCAGCCTTAAAACAATCTTTTTTTTAGATAGAGCAGCAAATGCATTTAACATAGTTATTGCGCAAATAAATTATAAGCGGGATGTTATCGGTTGGTTGTATTTGGCCATAGCAATATTAAATAATAAATGTTAAAAACACAGCTGTTAACGGCTATTACCCCGGATTTATCTTGGGTGTTCGAAAGATTTTTCCGGAGGCTACCGTGTGTATCCATTTCTATATATCCAAAACTGTTGCGTTCGCAACAGGTGAAACAGTAAAAAATTTCATATACCTAATAATCAACAAGTTATTAATTGCCATAAAATCAAAACCGCAACAAAACCGCAACAGCAGACGAAAAATAGTGGCTATCAAGAGGCAAAACTTTTGGGTTCCAAACCGGGTGATTCCTCTATTTAACCGCAACTTTCCTTGTTCCCAATTAAGGGACCGCACATTCACCTGCCCTTTTTATTTCTTTAGAACACTCAAGATTTATCTATAAAAAATAACAGCTTGAACCAAAAGTATAATGATTTGGACAAGTCGTTTTCTGTTTTATACCTGTCATTTGTACAATAAACCAATGGCTTTTTCCAATCAACAGGACAAAGGTCTTTTCAAAACCAATTAAACTAATACATATGCAAAATTCTACTTTCCATTTTTGGAGGCGGTTTTGTTTGCTGGCATTTACGCTGGCAACTTTATCTATCTCCGGTGTTTATGCCCAGCAAACCGTTACCGGTACTGTAACCGCTAAAGATGATGGCAGTACCTTACCCAGCATTACGGTAATTATTAAAGGAACCCAACAGGGAACCGCTACTGATGCCTCGGGCAGGTTTTCTATAAAAGCAGCCAATGGCGCGGTGCTTCTTTTTCGTGGTTTGGGTTATGATCAGCGCGAAATTTTAGTCGCCGGTGCAGTAGTAAATGTTGTTTTAGACAGCAAGCAAAACGGCCTCAACGAAGTTGTGGTGATTGGTTACGGTACAACTACCCGCCAAAATATTACCACGGCTGTAACCAAGGTTGATCCAAAGAAAATTCCGCAGGCAGCAAATAACTCTATCCCCCAGCTGTTGTTTGGCCGTGCATCGGGTTTGCAGGTTTCGCAGGGCAGCTCGCAGCCGGGCGGTAACATTAACCTTTCCATCAGGGGCCGTGGTAACCCATTGTACGTTGTAGATGGAGTGATATTCCCCAACGATGCCCTGGAACCGGGGAACGGCACCATTGCGGGCGAAACCAATGGTGTAAGCCGTGGCGGCCTGGCAGGTTTAAACCCCGATGATGTGGAATCTATAGAAGTTTTGAAAGATGCCAGCGCTGCTATTTATGGTGTAAATGCCGCTAACGGTGTTATCCTCATCACTACCAAAAAAGGTAAATCGGGCAGGTTGAACATCACTTATAACGGAAGTTACTCTTTTGAGAAAAACTATCCATACCTGCAGCCACTTAAAGCCAACCAATACGAAACCTTGTACAATCAGCTTGTTGTTGACCAATACCTGGGTGGTAAATTGCAGCAGCCTTATGGCCCCAATGCACAATCAGGTGTGCCAGCTCCCAAATTTTCTGATGCCGATATTGCTGCCGCCGGCAATGGAACAGACTGGCTGGGGCAAATTTTCAGAACAGGAAAAATCAACAATCACCAAATCAATATTAACGGCGGTAGCGAAAAAGCTACTTACTATTTTTCTGGCGGTTACTATAACGAAGAAGGTACTTTAAAGGGCGCTGGGCTCACTAAATATACCGGCCGGGCCAATCTGTCATTTACACCCGCTAAATTCTTTACGCTGAATGCAAATTTTACCGGCAATACCAACAGCTATATCAACTCGTCATCTGGCGGGCAAACAGGCGGCTCGGGTTCGCAGGGCTTTGGCATTATCCAGGCCGCGCTGGGCTATCCAGCGAACGTGCCGGTACGTGATGCCAATGGTAATTATACCCGTTACGGCGTAATTGCCAACCCGGTATCGTTGCTTGATGTGCAGGATAATACCAGCTACCATTCATTAAACGCCAACTTATCTGCCGATTTTAAAGTTATTCCCGGCGTTTTGGCCGGTCATATTTTGTTTGGCGATAATTATGAGGCGGCCAACCGCAGCTTCTTTGTTCCAAGCACGGTTTTCTACTTTTCGCAAAACCTGTCAAGGGCATCGTTAAACTACAACAACCGCGAAAATCAGACCTTAGAGGCTACGATTACTTTTAAAAAGGATGTAACCAGCTTTTTAAATATTGATGCGGTTGCAGGCGCGGGTCAATACAAGAATACTTATAACGCTTTTGGAAGCCAGGGAGCTGGTGGTGCCGATGTTATTGGTAATACCAACTTATCTGCCGAAACCGCCAACATCGGCATTACCTCGCTTAAAACAGCCAGCAAAACACGTTCGTATTTTGCACGTAGCTCTTTTAATTTCTTAGATAAATACCTGCTTACTTTATCATACAGGTACGATGGTTACAGCCTGTTTTTCCCTAATACAAAGTACGCATCGTTCCCGGCTATCTCCCTGGGCTGGAAAATCAAGAACGAATCATTCATGAAAGATGTGGAATTTGTAAGTCAGCTTAAACTGCGCGCAAGTGTGGGCACTACGGGCAGCACTATTGGCTCGGTAGGCTATGGTGGTTACGCGCCAGATGGCAATACGCTTTTCTTTAACAATGGCAGCGCCAATTATGTAACCATAGCACGCTATGCTATCGATCATCCCGAGTTAACCTGGCAAAAAACCGAAAACAAAAACATTGGCCTTGATTTCGGTTTCTTTAATGACCGTATCACCGGTTCGGTTGATGTGTTTAAAGATGATATTACCAACCTGTTACGCACCACAGGGCCAACCGCGCCGCTTTCATACCTATCAACCCAGCCGGTAAATGGCGGGCACCAATACAGGCAGGGTTATGATATTTCATTTTCTACACAAAACTTTAAAGCAAAAGATTTTAGCTGGAATTCGGCCATCAACGTATCGCATTTCACCTACAAATGGAAAAGCCGCTTTGTGTACGATAACCTGCTTAGTTACCAGGGTGTAACCTACCAGGCCGTTAACGACCCGGTTGATGAGATTTACTATTTTAAAACCAAAGGCTTACTACAGGCAGGGCAAACGGTACCTGCTTCGCAGCCCACATCAGGCGGAGCAAACCTGGCCGGCTCGCCAATATATGTTGATGCCAATGGTGATGGTAAACTAACCGGAGCCGATATCTATAAACTTAATCCCGATCCTAAGATCAGTATTGGTTTCGGTAACGATTTTCACTACAAACAATTCGACCTCAGCATCTTCTTTTACGGCCAGTTTGGCGGTAAATCTATCAATTACAATAATGCATGGGGCGATCCTGTAAGCATAGCGTCAAGTACCCAAAGCGGCACTATCCAGGCCCAGGATGTATGGACATCTGTACACCAAAACGGCACAAGGCCTGGTGTAAATTACATTGAAAACGCAACCGGGTTACCGCAAGGAACAGACATTAACCTGGTAAGCACCAATTTTGTGCGTTGCCGTAACCTTACATTGGGTTACACCATCAACTCGCCATGGCTTAATAAGTTCACCAAATCGGTACGCGTTTTTGCCGATGCGCAAAACCTGTTCATCATCACTAAATACAAAGGAGTTGACCCGGAGGTAAGCTATGCCAGTGTTAAAGGAGGCTATGCGCCGTACCCAATGTTCAGGACGTTTTCTTTTGGCTTAAAAGCCGGATTCTAATTCCAAATCAGTAACCGACATGAAAAAAATTATAACCATATGTTTAATAGCTGCGGCGGTAACCGTAAGCAGTTGTAAAAAAGGATTGGAGCCACAAATTTACGGCTCGCTATCAACCACAAATTTTCCCAAAACCGAGGCTGACTTTGTAAACTATGTTACCGAGGTATATAAACCCTTTCAATCCAAATGGGGTTACAATGACCCGGCAGGATATCAAAACGACTGGTTTAGCCCCGAGTATGGCGATATCATGATGTTTGATTACCCAACAGACCAGTTAAACATCTGGACCGGCTGGGGTGGCATCTTTACCCAGTTTAGTACAGCCAGCTTTACGTTTCTGGCTAACCAGGGCACAGGTAATAACCATTTTGAAAAAATAAGGTTTGTGACCCGCATTACCCAGATTATTGATGATATCAGTAAATCAACCATCAGCGATGATGCCAAAAAGGAACTGATAGCCGAAGCACGAATGTCGCGCGGATGGAATATGTATTACCTGCTGCAATTGTATGGCCCTGTACCCGTGATACTGGATGCAAGCAAGATAAATACCACAGCCGAAACCGATTTGACGCGGCCAACAAGGGAAGCTTTCCTGGCATCAATTATTGGCGATTTAAGTTATGCAGCGACCAATTTGCCAAAAACGCCGTCAGATTATGGCCGCTTTAACCAGGCTATAGCGCTAACAGTGTTAATGCGCACTTACATGAACGAAAAAGATTTCGTTAATGCCGAGAAAATTGGCAGGCAGATTATTACTATGGGCTATTCATTGGTTACCGATTATGCCAGCCTGTTCAATGAATCAACAGAGAAAAACAATGAAACTATGTGGGCCGTATCATGTATTCCAGATCAGGACGGCAACGAAAACCATGGCAGTTTTAACCCATGGGATTTTTATACCTATCCTAAAGATTATCCCGGCAACCGCGTACATGATTCATTTGCAGGCGGCGATGCTCCTGTATCGTGTACCTGGGCATTTTACAATTCATTTGATGCCGCCGATAAGCGGAGGAACCTGTTAATAGCAAGTTATACCAATAAAAGCGGCGTTGTACGCAACCAGGCCAACGGTTTATCGGGGCCGGTTGTTGCAAAATATCCGGATAATGGCGGCGCATCATTAAATGCTTACCAGGGTAATGATATCCCTAAAGCTCGCCTGGGCGATGTAATACTGATGCTTGCCGAAGCTATTAACCAAAACAGCGGCCCAACTGCCGAAGCTATTGCTTTGGTTAATCAGGTACGTTTAGCACACGGTGGTGCTGCCATAGGCAATGTTCCGGCGTCGGCAACAGTAAGCAAAGCATCATTTGACAGCTGGATACTGAAAGAACAAGGCTGGGAAACCTACTTTGAGGGGTACCGCAAAATGGATTTGGTACGGCATGGTCAATGGCAAAATGCATTGTCGTCTGTTGGTAAAACAGCAGGGCCATACCTGTTCCCCGTACCTACTTATGAAATTACGGCCAGCAAAGGCAAACTGACGCAAACACCCGGCTATTAAAAAACCGCGATGAAAGGCAAAAACATTTTATGGCTTGCACTACTGCTTACAATGGTATCCTGCAAAAAGGATAATAAAGGCAGCAGTACCACAAATACCACCGATACTACCAAAACCACAACATCGGCCCTGATAAAAGGGGCCGATGTAAGCTGGCTTACCCAAATGGAGGCATCAGGTGTTAAATTTTACAACAACGATGGCGTGCGAAAGGAATGCATGCAACTGATGAAGGATAAAGGGATGAACGCGATAAGGCTACGGGCATGGGTGAACCCCGCTGATGGCTGGTGTAATACCGATGACGTGGTTGTTAAGGCCGTTCGTGCGCAAAAACTGGGGATGAAGATCATGATCGATCTGCATTATAGCGATACCTGGGCCGATCCCGGTAAACAAACTAAGCCGGCTGCCTGGCAAAGCCTTGATTTTGCGGGTTTAAAAGATGCCGTGAGTACCTATACCCTATCGGTAATGAACGCGCTTAAAGCTAAAAACATTACGCCCGATTGGGTACAGGTTGGTAACGAAACCAGCGACGGCATGCTATGGGAAGACGGCAGGGCCTCAAAAAGTATGGCCAACTTTGCGGCGCTGGTTAGTGCCGGTTACAACGCTGTAAAATCGGTAAGCTCAAGCACTCCCGTAATTGTACACCTGGCAAATGGGTACGATAATTCATTGTTTCGCTGGCTCTTTGATGGGTTGAAGGCCAACGGCGCAAAGTGGGATATTATCGGCATGTCGCTTTACCCCTCAACAACTAACTGGCAAACCTATAACCAGCAGTGCCTGGCTAATATGAACGATATGTTTGCACGGTATGGTTCACCGGTTATGGTGGTTGAGGTGGGGATGGCTGCAAGTGAGGCGGTTACCTGTAAGGCTTTTTTAACCGATTTGCTGGCCAAGGTAAGCACCGTAAGCGGCAACCAGGGATTAGGTGTTTTTTATTGGGAGCCCGAGGCTTATAACTGGCAAAGTTATGGACTGGGCGCCTTTGATTCTTCGGGCAGGCCAACGGTTGCGTTGGACGCCTTTAAGTAATGAAATTAACCAAATAATATACCAAATAAAAACAATCAAATTATGAAGAAGATCACGGCACTATCATCAGCAATTATGCTTTGCTTAAGTATGAGTTGTACTAAAGAGAGCGCTAAACAACAAAGCGCTGCAACGCCCGATGCCACAGCGTCGAAACTGAAAACAGAGGCAACCACCACCTTTGCCTATGGGTCGGATGCCAGTTGGCTAACGCAGATGGAAGCTGCGGGCAAAAAGTTTTACAACAGCAGCGGCACACAGCAGGATCTGTTCACCATTTTAAAGGGGAAGGGCATTACGGCAATTCGTTTAAGGGTTTTTGTAAACCCGTCTGACGGCTGGTGCAACACCGCTGATGTGGTAGCTAAGGCCAAAAGGGCCGCCGCAGCGGGAATGAGTATCCTGATAGATTTTCATTACAGCGATGTATGGGCCGATCCCGGTCATCAAACCAAGCCTGCAGCTTGGGCAAGCCAGGATTTTACAACCTTAATGAATACGGTTTATAACTATACTTATAATACTTTAAATACCTTAAAATCCAATGGCATTACGCCAACCTGGGTTCAGGTAGGCAACGAAACCAGCGACGGTATGCTTTGGCAGGACGGCCGCGCATCGGTATCGGCTACCAATTTTAAAAACTTTGCCTGGCTGGTTAATTGTGGTTATAATGCTACAAAAGCAATTTTTCCGTCAGCAAAGGTAATTGTGCATGTAGCCAACGGCTTTAACAATACCACCACCCGCTGGATTTTTGATGGCTTGCAATCCAACGGAGCCAGCTGGGATATCTGCGGTTTTTCGGTATATCCATCAACCAGCAACTGGGCTTCAATAAACAGCCAGGTACTTACCAATATGCAGGACATGGTAAGCCGCTACGGCAAGCAGGTAATGATCTGCGAGGCAGGTATGGATGTAAATTCACCCACTACCAGCAAATCGTTCCTTACCGATCTGATCACCAAAACAAAATCGGTATCTGGCGGCTTAGGCGTGTTTTACTGGGAGCCTGAAGCTTATGGCAGCTGGCAGGGTTACACCTTGGGCGCTTTTGATAGCAGCGGTAAACCAACCGTAGCTATGGACGCCTTTGTTCACTAAAATATAATAAGCGGGCGCTTGTTCATCAATGCGTCCGCTTATTGATACCTTTAAATGACATTAATAATTGTAATATGCATAAAGTGAGTTTAAGCAGGTTAAAATATTATGCAGCTGGTTTAATTACGGTTTGTGCTTTATCGGCCTATAGGCAATCATCGCCAAATACCGAACCAGTTAAGTTTAAGCAAATTCTTGGGGCCGATATTTCCTTTATTCCACAGCTGGAAAGCGAGGGTCGCAAGTTTTATGATGATGGCGTAATTAAAGATCCTTTTCAATTACTAAAAGATCATGGCTTTAACTACGTGAGGTTACGTATTTTTAATAACCCTAAGGCCGATAGTGGCTATTCTCCTAAAGGTTTTTGCGGTTTGGAGGATACCAAAAAAATGGCACTGCGTATAAAAGCAGCCGGCATGGGTTTCCTGCTCGATTTTCACTACAGCGATACCTGGGCCGATCCGGGCAAGCAATACAAACCCGCAGCCTGGAAAAAGCTCAGTAACCAACAATTGCAGGATTCCATCAAAGCATTTACTATCCTTACTTTAAAGGAACTTAAAAAACAAGGCACCCTGCCCGATATGGTACAGGTGGGCAACGAAATTAACCACGGCATTTTATGGCCCGATGGCAAACTTAAAAACCTGGATACCCTGGCTGGCTTTTTAAAAGCAGGGATTAGCGGTGTAAAAGCTGTTAATGGTAACATCCGGATAATGCTCCATATTGCCTGCGGCGGCCAAAATGCCGAGTCGAGGTATTTTTTGGATAATATGCTCAAGCGTGGAGTAAACTTTGATATCATCGGCGAATCTTACTACCCCGAATGGCACGGTACCCCCGATAGCCTGAAGAAAAATCTTACCGACCTGAACACCCGCTACAAGCAGGATGTTATAGTAGCCGAATACTCACAGCACAAACGCGAGGTAAATGACATAGCTTTGTCGCTACCAGGCAATAAAGTTAAAGGCTCTTTTATATGGGAGCCATTTAGCTGGGGCGAAACTTTTGTTGATAAGCAAGGCAACACAAACGATCATATAAAAACCTATACCAACATTAGTAAAGACTATCACATCAGTCAGTAACCTCTTTTTTTAAATGAAGAAATTTTTCCTGTTATCTATTATTGTTTTTGGTGCCGCTATAACCCGGGCACAAAGTAATCAAACAAGTTCAACTACGCTATTCAACAACAACTGGCAGTTTATTAAAGATGCCGATACCAGCATCAGCCGCCAACTTTTTAACCATGATGATAATGGTATGGCCTGGCAGCAAATTAGCTTGCCGCATACCGCCAATATAGAAACCGTTATAAAAATAAACCAGCAGTGGCAGGGCTTTTGTTTTTACCGCAAGTTTTTTACGCTCGATAAAAATGACGCAGGCAAACACATCGCTATCCGCATTGATGCCGCTATGAACCTGGCCGATGTTTACCTGAACGGCAAATATCTGCTGACACATAAGGGAGGGTACCTGCCTTTATATATCGATATTACCGGCAAAGCACTATACGGAAAAGAAAATTGCCTGCTTATCAGGCTCAATAATCATGATAACCCGGTTATCCCGCCAGGGAAACCTATTAAAGACCTCGACTTTAACTTTTATAGCGGTATTTACCGTAACGTTTGGCTAATCAAAAAAAACAAGGTTTACATAACCGATGCGGTAAATGCCAGTCAGGTAAACGGAGGCGGAGTATTGCTACATTATAGTAATATATCTGCAACTCAGACACAACTAAAAATTAAAGTACAGATAAAAAACGACCAGGCTATAAAACAGCGTATACAGCTCAAAGCCACCTTGTACAGCCCTGCGGGAAAATTAGTTGGCCCGGCGCATGTTATCGCTGCCAGTATCAGTTCAAAAGACACAGCCTCACTACAGCAGGAAATATCGGTTGCAAATCCGGCATTATGGTCGCCATCGCATCCTCAATTATATAAAATAGTAATCCAGATCATTAATAACGGCCGGATAGTAGATGCTGTATTCACATCAACCGGTATCAGGCAAATTGCTTTTAAAAACGATGGATTTTACCTTAACGGCAGTAAATACGTTTTGCGCGGAACCAATCGTCACCAGGAATATCCTTATATCGGTTATGCCCTCTCAGATAACGCACAGTACCGCGATGCTTATAAAATAAAACAGGCAGGGTATGATTTTGTACGATGCTCGCATTATCCGCCATCGCCCGCGTTTTTAGATGCCTGCGACCAACTGGGTATTTTTGTGATGGACTCGACACCCGGATGGCAGTTTTTTGGCGATGAAACGTTTCAGCAAAACAGCCTGCAAAACATAACGGATCTGATCCATCGCGACAGGAACCACCCCTCCGTTATTTTATGGGAAGCTTCGCTGAATGAAACAGAAATGAAACGCGATTACATGGAAAAGGCGCAGGCTATTGTTCACCAGGAGTTACCTTATGCAGATACCTACACGTGCGGCTGGATGAATGCGGTGTATGATGTATTTATCCCCGCCCGCCAGCATGCAAAAGCACCCGATTACTGGAAAAAATTTAATAGCAAACCAATTTTCATTGCCGAATATGGCGACTGGGAATACTATGCCCAAAATGCAGGCTTTAACCAAACCCAATATAAAGACCTTACCGACGAAGAAAAAACATCGCGCCAGTTACGTGGCGATGGTGAAAAACGGATGCTGCAACAGGCTGCAAATTTCCAGGAAGCTCATAACGATAACCTTGCCGGGAACATTACCGGTGATGCCGCCTGGCTCATGTTTGACTATAAACGCGGCTATGCCCCGGATATTGAATCATCGGGTATTATGGATATTTTCAGGCTGCCCAAATTTGCGTATTACTTTTACCAAAGCCAGCGCGATGTTAGTGAAAGTAAACCAATGGTATTTATAGCCGGCTACTGGAACAATCCTGCCACAAAGAGTGTGACGGTGTACAGCAATTGCGACGAGGTAGAGCTGTTTTTAAACGGTAAATCAATCTGCAAACAAAAGCCCGATACCGGCAAAATGAGTAATAACTTAACGCATGCTCCATTTACTTTTAATGTTGCATATCAACCAGGCGTTATTACCGCTAAAGGGTATATCAATGGTAGAGTGGTGGAGCATACCGAACGCCAGACTCCGTTAACGCCTTATGCCATTAAACTTACAGTTGATTATAGTGGAAGAATAACAGCTGTTGGGAAAAGTGATGTAATATTTGTTTATGCATCAATAGTTGATAAAAACGGAACGGTTATCCCTGGCGGAAAACAACAGGTTCATTTGGCGTTAACAGGCGGCGGAGAAATTGTTGGCGAACAAAAAATAGCTCCAGAGGCCGGCGTTGCAGCTTTTCTTATAAAAACACTGGGAAACTCAGACCCGGTAAACATTTCAGCTTCAGCAACCGGCTTAATTACTGCTGTTCAATTAGTGAACTAAATTGATGGACACTTTACTCATATTCCGGGTAAATAGCTACATTAAGTTATTTGGACACAAATCAGGATGCTGGTCATTTTAATCTTCAGTTTGCTGAAGCTCAGCAGATTTTTAAAAAACGCGTATCAATCAATAATCAAAAACTGAAATCCGCGCTGAGAGTTATTGCCACCAAAGCTAATGTGCGCCTGTTTTACAACAGCCTGGGATGAATGGTATCCTTAAAGATGAGTTCAACTTGTACAGCAGCTCGATTAGCTTTGAGCAGTCATGGTTGCAAATTCACCAACATAACCCCTTAGTCCGAAATATCAAACCATTCGTTCCGAAACACATTGATCGTGCCGATAATCTTACATACAATTAACTGTTTTAATGATTCAACTTACACAACTGAATAAACTTTCGGCAGGGAATCGCATAGTCAAGCCTCCCGCAATATCCATCTTATATTGCTTACCAGCGGATTTAGTTTATAAGTTTTCTCAGTTCAGTATTGATAATCATCATATCCTCCTCGGCAAAATTCGGTTCATCAATTGTCCAAACCCACCTGTCATTTAATGTGCCCCATCTATTAATAGATCAAACAAACACAAAACAAACTGGATTTATTGCAAAGAAACTTCAATTATTGAACATTTTAGACCAATTTTTAAACCTCCGGATAGGGTTATGTTAATATGTTTGTTTCAACCAACTATAGATCTGTTTCTCTGAAAAGGATTTTTTTCCTATCCAATATTTTATGGACCGGCTATTTGCGGATGAACGTATACCTAAAATAACATGCATCTTAAAAAACTGAACTTATTAGCAATTTTATTATTTTGCTTATGCTTAGCAGCGAGCGGGCAAAAAAACACCGCCGTTTATTCCTGGCAACATTTGCCAACCGCCGAATTACCATCCTTTAAAACCGACACCTTTAACATTGAAAAATTTGGTGCCAAAGCAGGCGGATTCACGCTTAATACACAAAGTATCAACGCGGCTATCAACGCGTGTAGCGAGCATGGTGGCGGTGTTGTACTCATCCCTCCCGGATTTTGGTTAACCGGCCCTGTTGTGATGAAAAATAATGTTAATCTTCATCTCAGCAAGGCTACAGTATTACAGTTTACATCTGATAAAAGCAGTTTCGCCCTTATTGAAGGGAACTTTGAAGGACACAAGTCCATCCGCAATCAGTCTCCCATCTCAGGTAAGGATCTGCAGAACATCGCCATTACCGGCGAGGGTATTGTTGACGGGCACGGAGAGGTTTGGCGCGCAATGGGTAAAGACAATATTACCGACCGCGATTGGAAAGCACTCATCGCTTCGGGCGGTGAGCTTAGCGATGACGGCCGTACCTGGTACCCTTCGGCCAGCTATGCTAAAGGTGCCCGCACCCGGAATGCAGGCTATATACAAACCGGCAAAAAACTGGACGATTACCAGGAGATAAAAGATTTTTTCCGCCCTAACCTCATCGTATTCAGTAATTGTAAAAAGGTGCTGCTGCAGGGTACAACGTTTCAAAACTCTGCAGCATGGTGCCTTCATACACTGCAATGCGAAGATCTGACATTTGATGGCGTGCATGTCCGCAATCCGTCAAATGCGCAGAACGGTGACGGCATGGATATTGAATCCTGCTCAAATGTGCGGGTAGTTAATTGCACTATTGATGCCGGAGATGACGGAATCTGTATTAAATCGGGAAAAGATGAAGAAGGCAGGAAAGTTGGCAACCCTTGTCAAAACATTTTGATCCAGAACAATGTGGTATACAGCGCCCACGGTGGCTTCGTGATCGGCAGCGAAATGTCAGGAGGCGCACATGATATTTTTGTTTCAGACTGCAGTTTTTTTGGTACCGACAATGGCTTGCGTTTTAAAACGGTAAGAGGGCGTGGCGGCGTGGTTGAAAATATTTATATCCGTAATATTTCCATGCGCAATATTGTGCACGATGCGATCCTGTTTGATATGTATTATTTTACTAAGGCACCTTCATTGGCCCAAACCGGCGGTGACGAAGAAAAACCACCTGTTGACGCCGGAACCCCTCAATTCCGCAATTTTTATATTAGTAATGTAGTTTGCGATGGCGCCAACCGGGCCATGCTCATCCGTGGCCTGCCTGAAATGAGCATCAAGGGCATCCACCTGGAAAATATTACGATCAAGGCAGATCACGGAGCCGAAATAATTGATGCCAGCGACGTTAGCCTGACCAATGTAATGCTGCAATGCAAAACCACCCGACCGTTGGTTCATATAGAAAACAGTAACAAAATCAGGATCGATAACCTTGTATCGGCGGCAAAACCTGATCTGCTGCTGAGTATTAATGGCAAGTATATGGGTCAGGTTAATTTATTGCACACAAATACCAGTTCGGCCGCCCAGGTGGCAGAATTTAAATATGGCGCGGATAAATCTGCATTAACAACGACAAAATAATCCGACAGGATAAATGGTGAAACATTTGCTTTTCAAACTAACCGTACTGGCATTAGTGATCTTTTCAACCCGTACACAGGCACAAAATTTTATGGAGATATGGCCGCATGGTCATATCCCAAACTCTAAAAACCTGCGGCTTACAGACAGCGTAGCTAATGAACGCATCTACAGGGTAATGCTGCCGGGAGTGTACGCGTTCTTTCCCGGGAAACAGGAAAACAAGGGTGCCGCAGTGGTTATTTGCCCGGGCGGCGGCTATGAGCGGCTTGCCTATGTGATCAGTGGGCTACAACTGGCTAAATGGTTCAACACCATGGGTGTTTCGGCATTTGTGCTTAACTACCGCCTCCCTAACTCTCCCGACTTGAAGCAACGTGAAATCGGTCCGTTGATGGATGCACAGCGAGCCATTCGCCACATCAGGGCAAATGCAGCAAAATGGGGCATCAATCCCGATAAGATCGGCATCATGGGTACATCGTCGGGTGGGCATCTTGCTGCTACCACAATTACCCAAACCACCGATGTTAGTGCAATTAAGGATAGCCTTGACCATGTTTCATTCAGTCCGAATTTTGCTATCCTCATTTCGCCGGTGATCGACCTCAGTACGTCGTACGCACATGCGGGTAGTGTTAAAAATTTATTGGGGCTCAACCCTACTGAGGATCTGAAGAAGCATTTTTCGGCCCAGCTTAACGTAAGCAGCACCACGCCCCCATGCTTTATTGCCGGTGCCGTTAATGATAAAGCAGTAAACCCAATGAATAGCCTGATGTTTTACCAGTCACTATTACAAAACAACGTGCCGGTAAGTTTTCACGCATTTCCGCAAGGCGCACATGCCATAGCGCTGCGCAATAATCCTGGATCGACTGAGTTGTGGACTAAATTATGCGAAATGTGGCTGATTGAAATGAATATCATCCCAGAAAAACTGCCAACCAAATAATTAATTATAACATCACCATGAAAAAACCGCGTCTAAGTAAAATCTATCGGTTTAGCCTGGCAATTATGATGCTGGGCGGCATAGCATTAAGCTTTATCCCGCCTAAAAAAAAGTTAACCATTTTTTTAGCAGGCGATTCAACAATGGCTGATAAAAAGGTAAGTGCATATCCCGAAACCGGTTGGGGAACGAGTTTCAAAATTTTTTTCGACTCAACCGTTGTGGTAGCCAACAAGGCCCAAAATGGCCGCAGCACCCGCACTTTCATCACTGACGGCCTTTGGAAGCAGATCACCGATAATTTGAATGCCGAGGATTATGTGCTGATACAATTTGGCCATAACGATGAGGTGCCTACCAAAAAATCAGCAACTACAGAAACGGAATTCAAAAACAACTTAATCCTTTATATTGATCAAACCCGGAGCAAGAAGGCAATACCGGTACTGATCACCCCGGTAACACGCCGCAGCTTTGACAGCACAGGCATAGTAACGGATACCCATGCGCGTTACGCCCGGATTGTACGCGATGTAGCCTTAGAAAAGCGTGTACAATTGATAGATCTTGACCAGGAAAGTATGGCGCTGGTACAGCGCTTCGGTCCCGAAGGGTCTAAATGGCTGTACAATTACCTGCAGCCCGGCGAAAACCCCAATTACCCCGACGGGAAAAAAGACGATACCCATTTCAATGAACTGGGTGCCCGCAAAATGGCCGAGATTGTACTGGCAGACTTGCGCAGGCTGTCACCAGAAATTAACAGCCGTGTAGTAGGATCTGATGGGGGATTAACCAGGTAGCATCATGAAAAGCAAAATCTTCTTTTTGGGCTTATCTTTAGGCCAGCTTGCATTTACAAAAGTTTCGGCGCAATCCAGGGAATGGCTAACCGCTACCCCGGATACCTCTTTTAACATTACCCGCGATTTTAGAAACAATGTAAAGAAATACCCATTCATTAAAATCGTTCCGGATAGCCCTTCCAAAGCAGTAACTGAGGTGCGTAACCTGGTTTATGGTAAAGTGGGCAGCCGCGAGTTGCATATTGATGCCTTTACGCCATCGGCAGCTAAGCAAAAGCCCACACCCGTAATCATTATCATACATGGCGGCGGTTGGCGTTCGGGTAACCGTGCACAGCATATTCCGCTGGCGCAACATTTGGCAGCTTTAGGTTATGCCAGCTTTACGGTAGAATATCGCCTGTCTACCGAAGCGCTTTATCCGGCTGCGGTGAATGATATCAAATCGGCAATACAATGGCTGCACGCTAACGCGAAAAGATTTAATATCAATACAAATAAGATTGCTGTTTTGGGCTTTTCAGCTGGCGGGCAGCTGGCCGCATTGGTAGGAATGACTTCAGGTTCAGATAAGTTTGATACGCTGGATTCTAATAAAGGTTATTCAAGTTCGGTACAGGCCGTGATCGATATTGATGGCACGCTCACCTTTGTGGCGCCCGACGCCTGGGAAACTCAAAACCAGCAAACAGTTGCGGCCTCAACTATGTGGTTAGGCTATAAACGGACCGAAAACCTTGATATCTGGACAGAGGCCAGCCCCCTCACCTATGCCGAACGTAATAAGCTCCCTTTTCTGTTCCTGAATAGCGCGGTTGACAGAATGCATGCCGGTCGTGATGTATTTAAAGACATGATGGATAAAAAAGGCGTATATGTACGGATTGATAATTTTAAAGATACGCCGCACACTTTCTGTTTATATCAGCCCTGGTTTAACCCCATGGTAAACAACATTGATCAGTTTCTAACCAAAATATTTAAATAAACACCATGATGAAAAGCTTTTTACGCCTGCAAATACTTGGTTTTATATTGTTAACAGTTCAAGCGGTCAGTGCCCAATCAGCCAGGCCTTATTCACAGCAAATGGCGCACACCGTCATGACGATATGGAAAGACAGCCTGCCAACAGGCAACAAATGGACTTATGACCAGGGTGTTATACTGAAGGGATTTGAAAATATATGGCATCAAACCGGCGACAGGCAATATTTCGATTTTATAAAACACTGTATGGATAAATTTGTGCAGCCAGACGGCAGTATCCGTACGTATAATCTGTCCGATCATAACCTCGATTTTATCCTTTGCGGCCGCAATGTGCTGATGCTGTACCAGCAAACACACCAGGATAAGTACCTGAAAGCAGTGCAAACATTGCGCGAACAATTGCATACACAGCCCCGTACGTTTGATGGTGGTTTCTGGCATAAAAAGCGTTACCCAAACCAAATGTGGCTGGATGGTCTGTACATGGCCGAGCCGTTTTACGCCGAATATGCGGCCACTTTTCGCGAGGATACAGCTTTCAATGATATTGCCCGCCAGTTTATATTAATGGAAAAACATTCGCGGGATGAAAAAACAGGATTGCTGTACCATGCCTGGGACGCATCAAAGAAAGAACGCTGGGCGGATCCGCAAACCGGGCGTTCACCAAACTTTTGGGGGCGGGCCATGGGCTGGTACGGCATGGCGTTGGTTGATGCATTGGATCAATTTCCTCCTAATCATCCCGGGCGTAAGGAACTGCTGGCTATCCTGCAGCGTTATGCCGCAGCAGTGGAGCGCTGGCAGGATAAACCTACCGGACTTTGGTACGAAGTGCTGGACAAAGGAGATGAAAAAGGTAATTACCAGGAAGCGTCTGTATCATGTATGTTTGTGTATACGCTGGCTAAGGCCGTACGTCAAAAATATCTGCCCGCAAGCTATATGCCCGTGGCGCGGAAAGGGTATACAGGTATTATTAAAAAATTTATCCGTACCGATAACAAGGGCCTTATGGTGTTGGATGGCACTGTTCAGGTAGGCGGCCTGGGCGGTAAGCCTTACCGCGATGGCAGCTACGCTTATTACCTGAGTGAAAAGGTAATTACCAATGATGCCAAAGGTGTTGGCGCTTTTATACTCGCAGCTACAGAAATTGAATGGTTGAAGGGGGAAAAATAACATAATATGAAAAAGATCATACTCGGCTTGTTACTGCTGGCGGCAGTTGCTGTTTGCCAGGCGCAACCTGTTACTAAGGTTTACAAAGAAATAATCGTGGCGCAGGATGGCAGCGGCGATTTTAAATCCATACAGGAAGCGGTAAACGCCGTTCGTGATTTGGGCGCTATACAGGTGCCTATTCACATCAAAAAAGGTATCTATCATGAAAAGCTGGTAATACCATCGTGGAAAACACATATCTCGCTTATTGGAGAGGATAAGGAAAATACCATTATCACCAATGATGACTATTCGGGCAAACCCGTACCTGGTGGTAAAGATGCCTTTGGCAGGGATAAATTTTCAACTTACACCTCTTACACTGTACTGGCTGCCGGCAATAATTTCGTAGCAGAAAACCTCACCATTATCAATTCGGCCGGCCGCGTAGGACAAGCGGTGGCGCTGCATATAGAAGGCGACCGCTGCATTGTACGTAACTGTAAGCTACTGGGCAACCAGGATACGCTGTATACCGCCACCGCTACATCGCGCGAGCTATTTCAGGATTGTTATATTGAAGGCACTACAGATTTCCTGTTTGGCGAAGCTACCGTTGTTTTCCAGCGCTGCATTATTAAAAGCCTGGTCAACTCTTATATTACCGCAGCGGCCACCACCTCTTTGCAAAAATATGGTTATGTGCTGATGAACTGTAAGCTGATTGCAGAGGAATCAGTAAACAAGGAATACCTGGGCAGGCCGTGGAGATCATACGCCAAAACGGTATTTCTGAACACCGAAATGGGCGCTCACATTATTCCACAGGGCTGGGACCCGTGGAAAGGTGATAGCATGTTCCCCGATAAGGAAAAAACTGCTTATTATGCCGAATATAAAAACACCGGACCGGGAGCTAACCCTAAAGCCCGCGTACAATGGTCGCACCAGCTAACAGATCGGGAAGCAAAACAATATACAATCAAGAACATCCTTGGCGGTAGTGATAACTGGGACCCGGAAGCTAAATAATTATGAAAAACACTATCTGTATACTGGCTTTCGCTGCCGCTGTACCTTTTGCAAACGCGCAGGTAAAACCCGTAGCAAAAAGCAACTATATATCTAAAGTATGGGTTGCCGACCAGGGCAACGGCACCTATAAAAACCCGGTGCTGAATGCCGATTATTCAGATCCGGACGCGATACGTGTAGGCGATGACTTTTATCTTGTTTCATCCAGTTTTGAGGATATACCGGGGTTGCCCATATTACATTCAAAAGACCTGGTGAACTGGAGCATCATTGGTCACGCCCTGGTACGCCAGCCGCCGTTTGATCATTTTGATATTCCCCGTCACGGTGATGGTGTTTGGGCGCCCGCACTGCGTTATTATAAAAGTGAGTTTTACCTGTATTATCCTGATCCCGATTATGGCATTTACCTTATAAAAGCCAAAAACGCGGCCGGGCCATGGAGCAACCCCGTAATGGTTTATGCAGGCAAAGGTTTAATTGACCCCTGCCCGCTGGTGGATGATGACGGGCAGATGTACCTGGTGCATGGCTTTGCCGGCAGCCGTGCCGGTATTAAAAGTATTATCGCTGTAAACAAGCTGAATGCCGATGGCACCAAAGTAACTGATACCGGCGTAATAGTTTATGATGGGCACGAAACCGACCCAACCATTGAGGGCCCTAAGTTTTACAAGCGGAATGGTTATTACTACATTTTTGCACCGGCTGGAGGGGTGCCTACCGGGTGGCAGCTGGTATTAAGGTCAAAAAACATTTATGGCCCCTACGAGCGTAAAGTAGTGATGGATCAGGGTAAAACAACTGTTAATGGCCCACATCAGGGTGCCTGGGTTACTACCCAAACCGGCGAAGACTGGTTCCTGCACTTTCAGGATAAAGAACAATACGGCCGTGTGGTACACCTGCAGCCTATGATTTGGCAAAATAACTGGCCGGTAATTGGTGCCGATAAAGATGGTGATGGCAAAGGCGAACCTGTACTGGTTTACAAGAAGCCAAATGTGGGTAAAACCTACCCTATAGAAACACCGGTTGAAAGCGATGAATTTAATGGGACCACCCTCGGCCTGCAATGGCAGTGGATGGCCAACGCGCGGGCCAGCTGGTATTATATGAACCCCGGCAAAGGCGCGCTGAGGCTTTATTCGGATAAGATGCCTGACGGCGCTAAAAACCTTTGGGGAGCCGGAAATGTGCTGCTACAGAAATTTATGGCCGACGAGTTTGAGGCCACAACCAAAATGACCTTCGCCCCCAATATTAAACTGGAAGAAAAAGCCGGCTTAACCGTCATGGGTTTTAGCTATGCCGGCATAGCGGTAAAAAATAAAAAAGACGGCATATACCTGGTGTTTGACCATTGCAAAGATGCAGATAAAGGCAACGCCGAAGAAGAGAAAACCATTACAAAACTGGATAAGCCTGCTGTATGGCTGCGCGTAAAGGTAAGTGCCGGGGCCAAGTGCGATTTTAGCTACAGCACCGACGGGCAAACATTCATTAATGCAGGCGAAACGTTCCAGGCAGAAGTGGGGCGATGGATAGGCGCAAAGGTTGGCATATTCTGCACGCGCGATACACAAATCAATGATTCGGGCTATGCTGATTTTGACTGGTTTAGGGTTACGCCTATTGACAAATAACTATGGGGTAATAAATTATATGATGGTGCTTGAAAATTCAGGGGTATGATAAGCAAAATAAAATTTATAGATTTAACGGTATTGTGGCAGTCTGCCAGTATAGCCTAATTGTAAGTTAATGTTTTTTTGGGGTAGAAAATTATATGAAGCTTAGGTGTTTTTTGTGCATGTTTTTGTTTTGGTTATTAACCAGAGCTGCGTTTTGTCAAATACATTGCATAACCGAACATTACTCAACCGAAGACGGCTTATCTCATGATGTTATTGCATCAATATTTAAAGACCGGCAGGGATATATGTGGTTTGGCACCTGGGATGGCCTTAACCGCTTTGATGGGCGCAAATTTACGGTCTTCAAGTCTTTAGCCGGCGATTCGTCGCAAATCAATAATAATCGTATCGATCAGATTACCGAAGACAACTACGACCATCTTTGGATCAAAGCTTATGATTCCCAGATCTATCGCTTCGATAAAAAGACAAGCCGCTTTCTTTCACTCGCTCTTATCCTCAACCTGAAGGAGAAGATTATTTTTGATAAGATCTTATCCCTGGATCAGGACACCCTATGGGTTAGCACATTAAACAACGGAATTATTTGCGTTAGCAGAATCAATAGCGCGGGAACAAGCTACAGGAGTTATGTACAAAACGCTACGTCAACTTCGAAGCTGCCTTCAAAAAAGTTTAAATTTTTTTATGGGGATAGTGAGGGGAAGAAATGGATAGGGACAGAGCACGGTCTTGTATGCCTTGAAAAACGGCAAAAAAACGGCAGCTATCAAATAGCTGATTTAGATCAACATCCTGAAGAAGCATTTACCTGTGTTGCCGAAAGCAAATCGCAGCTATTTTTTGGCACAAGAAGCGGCACCTTGTATTTATATGATAAGCAGGAAAAACAGTTCTCCAAACAAAGAATAAGTACTGCTGATATAAATGCGATACTGGTTAACCGCAGCCATACAAAAGCTTATTTAACAACGGGAAACGGCGAACTGCTGTCATTCACTTTAGGGATTGGCCTGTTATCGCGCACGATTTATCATGCTGGCGAATCGTTACATACAATTTTCGAAGACCATTCAGGCGCGCTTTGGATTGAACCGGGCACAAAAGGAGCTATCCGCTTTGATCTGTCAACTCAAACATTCACAACATTTGTTCAAAAAAACGATGCCCAAAAAACCAATTTTGCTAATCATTTTAAGGTGATAGAAGATAAAAATGGTGTTGTTTGGTGTGTGCTGAGAGATGGCGGATTTGGCTATTATGATAACGATTCAAAACAGTTTAAATACTTTTATAATGAGCCCGGTTCAAATAGCCGTCGTTTTTCAAACCTTGTAACCACCGTGTATTATGACCCTGCCGGTATCTTTTGGTTGCATACAGATGAACATGGCCTTGAAAAAATAATTTTCCCGCCAAACGTTTTTCAAACCAGTTTACTAAATGAGCATGCCGACTTCCAATCAGATAATGAGGTGAGAGGAATTTGTGCCGACCGGCAAAACAGACTATGGTTTGGATTAAAAAACGGGCAGGTTTTAATTTACAAAAACGGGAAACGGCTGCCGGTAACTTTCACAAATTTTGTAGGGCAGAATATTGGTGGGGTTTATTGTATTACACAGGACCATAACGGGGTTATTTGGATGGGAACTAAAACCAAAGGCTTATATCAGGCTACCCCTACCGATTCTTCTGAGCTTCATTACCGGCTGATAAACTACCGCTATGCCCCCTCCGATCCGGCATCCATTAACAGCGACGAAATTTATTCGATAAAAGAAGACAAGGAAGGGCGCATCTGGATAGGTACGTTTGATAACGGGCTATGTTTGCTCAATAGGAACAATGGCAATATTTCATTCACGAGGCTTTCTGACAACGGAACGGGGTACCCACAAAGCTGTCTTAAAATAAGATATTTAGCAACGGATGTGAAAGGACGTTTATGGATAGCAGCCACAGGTGGCCTGGTAATTCTGAATTATAAAAACGGTAAACTTTTATACGAAACTTACAAGAAAGTACCCGGCAATCCTCAAAGCCTGGGCAATAACGATATCCAGCACATCTATCGCGATAACAAAAACCAAATGTGGCTTGTAACATCTGGTGGCGGATTAAACCTGGCTGTTGGCGACCAGCAAACCGGCCTGCAAAAGTTTAAAGCATACACTTCAAAACAAGGTTTGGCCAATGATTATGTAATGAGTTGTATCGGCGACGGATATCATCACTTATGGTTGGCTACTAAGGCCGGTTTATCCATGTTTGATTTGAATACCCGAAAGTTTAAAAATTTCAATTCTTATGATGGTATTCCTAAAAAAGGATTTTCTGAAAGTTCATGCCAGGCAACAAAAGATGGCAAACTGGTGTTTGGTGCAGTAAGAGGCTATATGATTTTCGATCCGGGCCAGGTTAAAAACGATGCGATTAAAGCAAATTTAGTACTAACCAACCTGCAGGTGAACAACAGAGATGTGGCGATCAAAGATAGCACCCGGATCCTTGATCGTGATATTAACTACGCTGATGGTGTTAAATTAAAACATAATCAAAATATTTTCAGCCTGGACTATGCTGTTTTGGATTACCGCTCGGGCAATCACTTAACCATCGCTTATCGTTTAAAAGGGTTTGATAACGAATGGCATGAGGATAGCGACCAACAGCGGGCTACCTATACTAACCTACCCGCCGGTAACTATACTTTTGAGGTAAAATGTGATGATCCCGACAGGTTTATAAACGTCCCTTATAAAAGCCTGGCCATTACGGTGCTTGCTGCGCCCTGGGCAACCTGGTGGGCATATTTTATTTATGCTATTATCATTTGCGCAATCCTGGCCGCTATCAGGCAAAACGCTTTAACTATGCTGAAGTTAAAGCAAAAGATGGCCGTTGAGCAGAAAATGACCGAATTAAAGCTGAGTTTTTTTACCAATATTTCGCACGAGCTGCGTACTCCGCTTACGCTTATTATCAATCCCATTAATGAGCTTGTGCAACGAGCTTACCTCAGTAGGGATGATCGTCAATACCTCACTATTATTCAGCGCAACGCAAACCGTATGGTACGTTTTGTAAACCAATTACTGGACTTTAGGAAGGTGCAAAGCGGCAAGGCAAAATTAAATCTTTCGGCTATCAATATGGTTGAATTTATTACTGATGTAGCCGGTTATTTTGAAGAAACGCGGCAACTGAAAAATATTGAATTTGCCTTTAAAACCGATGTAGATACGGCCATGGTTTGGCTGGATCCTGAAAAAATAGAAACCGTATTATATAACCTGATCGGCAACGCCTATAAGTTTACCCCCGAAAGAAAAAAAATAACGGTGCACTTGCAGATGAAGGACACCGGCGATATGATAATTGATATTACGGATGAAGGGTGCGGAGTACTGCCATCTGAAATTGATAACTTATTTGATCTTTATACCGAAGGCTCGCACCCTAATACCGGCCATTTAAAGGGTACGGGCATTGGGCTGGCCTTGTCGAAAGAGTTGGTTGAACTTCACCACGGCACTATCAGCGCACAGAACAGAGAGCCCGGGGGCTTTTGGGTACGGATAACTTTGCCGGTAAATGCTGTTACAACCTTGGCTCCGATTGATAATACTGTGCCTGAAGGCAAACAAAACGCCGTATTGTCACAGCCACTGCATGCAGACATTGAAAATGAACAACACGTTTATACCGGGCTAAATAACGAGCCTTTACTGGTTTTGGTAGAAGATAATCAGGACATGCGCGAATTGATCAGGATGCAGTTAAGCGGCAGGTACCGGATAGAAACTGCTGCCGATGGCGTTGAAGGCTGGGAAAAAATATTAAAACTACAGCCCGACGTAATTTTAAGTGATGTAATGATGCCACGGATGGATGGACTGGAACTATTGGGTAAGATAAGGAATGATGCCGCCACCAGCCATATACCGGTAGTATTACTTACAGCTAAAACAGCTGTTGAAAGCCAGATAGCGGGTTTAAACTACGGGGCCGATTACTACATTACAAAGCCCTTTGATACCAGCTTTTTGTTAACTACCCTTAAAAACATTATAGAACGCCGGAGCAGGCTGGTTAATGAAATGATGAGCGGTAAGGCAGTAGTGAGTTTAAATCCGGGGGATATCATAGTAACATCAAAAGATGAAATATTTTTGAAAAAGGTATTAGAACTGATTGATGCGGGTATGGACAAACCTGATTTTAATATCGAGTCGGTTGCCGAAGTGATCAACATGTCGAGGCAAACTTTTTATCGTAAACTGAAAAGCCTTACCCAGCTCAGCCCGGTTGAATTTGTTCGCGATCACAGGCTTTTACGGGCGCAGCAATTACTGGACGCCGGCAGCGATAATATCTCCCAAATTGCTTATGCCGTGGGTTTTAACAGCCCCAAATACTTTGCTACCTGTTTTAAAGCAAAGTTCAATATTTCTCCCTCCGATTATCAAAAAACGCCAAAGTCATCTCCAGAGATCATTCGTTAGCCTCATAGCAACCCATCAATTCAGGATGCCGGGACAAAGGTGTACATAAACCAAAAGTATGCAGTGTTCCTGGTATTTTAATTTAAATTATTAAACGGTGGGATTGTTTATGTCAAAACCGCGTGAATACTAAGTGCTAAAACGCATCCCATTGCCCTTTAAGCAAAAAAAACGCCCTTGCTGAACTAATTTTAAACCATTTTGGCCAAATTTCAACCCTGTTGTGGGGCATATTTATATAGGTTTGTTTTTAACACACCGGTCACCTGGCCTATCCGGGCATCGATGCTGATAACTAATTATAACCAATATTAACCTTGCCGGCAACAACCAATAGTCGGCGATTTAACTTTTTTGCTATGAGAAAAATTTTACTTTTTTTTTCAATTATTGCGCAACGTTTTATTCACGTGCAATCACAACACCCGCCTAACCTTCGGTTCGGCTAAAAATGCAGACCGGACAAATAGAGCCGTTACAGCTTAAACTTATTGCAAAGGCACAACCGGCACTTTTTACTGATAAAAAACCGGCAGATCGATGTTCGTTTTGCCTGTATTGTCCAATTCAGTCCCATCTAATTTATAATCCAATTATCAAACCAATTTAATAATGAATTTACCTGAACAATTACTAATCAATGCCGGGCCCGGGCGTCAAAAGATCCGGCTTCTTAACCGAAGCTTTGTACTCAGCATCTTTTTTTTGCTGGCGATGACCTGCCGGCTATTCGCCCAGGCAGACAAAACAGTAAGTGGAACCGTCACAGACGAACGTGCCCGGTCATTACCGGGGGTAAGCATAACCATTAAAGGTACTTCAACCGGCACAATTACCAATGCGGATGGCCATTACAGCTTAAAAGTTAAACCCGGCCAGGATGTACTGGTGTTTTCTTTTATTGGCTATGCTTCCATTGAAGAAACCATCAACAACCGTACAACCATTAACATATCGCTCGAGGGACGCCTAAAAGACCTGAATGAGGTTGTGGTTATAGGTTACGGTGCGGTTAAAAGGCGCGATTTAACCGGCGCGGTAGCCTCCGTTAGTGGGAAGGACATTGCGGCTACGCCGGTTCCTAACGTGGCGCAGGCCATGCAGGGTAAGTTGCCGGGGGTAAACATTACCTCGCAGGATGGCCGCCCGGGCGCAGGTGTTAACATCCGTGTACGCGGCGGAACCTCCATATCACAAAGCAACCAGGCATTGGTACTTATTGATGGGGTACCGGGCAATTTAAATGATATCCCCGGCGACCAGGTAGAAAGTATCGACGTGTTAAAAGATGCCTCATCGGCAGCTATATATGGTTCACGTGGTGCTAATGGCGTGGTGCTTGTTACCACCAAATCGGCAAAAGCAGGTAAAACCAACGTAAGCTATAATGGCTATGTTAAAATTAATACGCCAAGCAAATATTTACAGGCGTTGAGCCCTTACGACTACCTGCAATATGTGTGGGCTAATGCGGCCGCAAACGGAACCGCTTATCAAACACCTTTTGAGCAATTATATGGCCTGGGGGCAAATGCGGGCAATAATGCCGGGGGAATACAGAGTTACCAGAACCTAGCAACAGATGATATCCAAAAACAAGCCTATAAACAGTCGGTATCATGGAACCACTCCCTTACCATAACTGGAGGCACCGACAAAACAAAAATACTGTTCTCTGCCACTTACAGCGATGATGAGGGGATGAAACTGCAATCATATCAGCGCCGGGCAACAGCAGCATTTAAACTTACCCAAAAAATATTTGACAATGTTACGTTTGACATTAATACCCGCTATGCCAATACACCAACACTTGGAGATGAAAGTGTTACCAGCGGCAGCGGGTCAATATTATCTTCTGCATATCGCTTTCGCCCTATTGCCACCAACCATATTTTAGGCAATCTGTCTGCATTAACTGCAAGTAACAATATATCGCAATACGGTAAAAACGCTTTATGGGATAGCTATAGTCCTGTAGCACGTATCAGTGATTACGACCCGCTTAGCCTTTCCTCAAATTTTGTGGGGATAGCCTCATTGAATTGGGAGATCATTAAAGGCTTAACCTACCATACCGATTTTAGCGGAAACGGCACCTGGACTCAGCGTAAATATTGGTCGGGCGCTACTTACAATGGCTATATGGACGATGCAACCGGTAATAAATTGTATGCCGGCAATGCCGACTATCGCAAAAACGACAGCTGGGGCCTGCGCTGGGCAAACACATTGGGCTACGAGTTTAATATTAATAAGGACAATAAAATTAATTTATTGGCAGGTACGGAGTTCTTCAACTCGGGAGGTACCGGCATTTCTATACAGGCAAATTACTTTCCTTCAAACTTTACCGAGCAAACAGCCTTTGCCCAGATCAACCAATACGACAGGACAAAAAACTCATTCGCGTTTTCATCCAGCGTAAACACCCCCGACCGTCTTAATTCATACTTTGCCCGTGCCATGTATAACTTCAAGGACAAGTATTTATTGACACTCACATTCCGTGCCGACGGTTCTTCCAGGTTTGCCGGCAACAACCGCTGGGGATATTTCCCGGGCGGTGCATTTGCATGGAGGATATCGCAGGAACCTTTCATGAAAAATGTTAACTGGGTCGACAATTGGAAACTTCGCGCATCTTTCGGCGCCGTTGGTAATAATAATATCCCTACGGGGCTTAACACACAATCATGGGGTTCTGTAACTGATCCAAGAAACCAGTACGACATCAACCACACTACCCTTGCTGCGTATTCATTAAGCAACCCCACCGTTTTATCCAATCCAAACCTGAAATGGGAAACTACCATTACCCGCGATATTGGAACGGATTTCAGTTTGTTTGGTGATAGGTTATCGGGTACTGTTGATGTGTATTGGAATACAACTAAAGACGTACTTACCCAAACTACTATACCTGGTGTTACCGGCTTCACCTATACTTATGCCAACATCGGGCAAATAAGTAACCGGGGGGTAGAACTGTCGCTTTTAGGTACAATTTTCAAAAACCAAAATTGGAGGGTTACTGCAGGTGGTAACATTACTTTTAATAAAAACAAGGTAGACAAGCTTGCAGATAACGTAACGGGGTTATACGGCACAAGCTGGGCTGGCAGCGCAACTTACCCGGCATCAGATTACCAGCTTGTAGTGGGCCAGCCTGTTGGCCTGGTACGCGGCTTAACTTATGATGGCTTTTACACCCCTAATGACTTTACCTACAGCAATGGCTTGTATACACTAAAAACCGGTGTACCCGACCTTACAAGTGTCTCTGGCGGCGTAGTGCATGGGCTTGCCACCGGAACAGATCGTCCGACCGGCCAGATTGCCTATCCCGGCCTGCCTAAGTATAAAGACTTGAATAACGACGGTAAAATAGACGATAAAGATCTTTCTGTTATTGGCAAAACCACTCCGAAGTTTACTGGTGGCTTTAATATTAGTGTTGCGTATAAAAATATCGACCTGGGGCTAAACTTCAATTACAGTGTAGGTAACGATATTTACAATGCCAATAAACTGGCGTCGTTGTATGGCCCTAAGGAAGCAGGCGTTTATGAAAACAAACTGGCTATCATGGCCAACGCCTACAAAATTTACAATGTTGTTAACGGCCAGCTTGTTCGGTTACAAACACCTGATGAGTTTAATGCAGCAAACGCAAATGCCAATTTACCTCTGGCTTACAGCGAAACGGGAGTAACATCAACCCTGGGTATCGAAAAAGGTTCATTCCTTCGCCTTAACACGCTTACTTTGGGATATACTGTCCCTAAATCTGTCCTGAAAAAAGTTGGCAACGGCAGCCTGCGTGTATATGGCAGCGTTTATAACCTGCTTACCATTACCAGCTACAGGGGGCTCGACCCGGAAGTAGGCGTTAATGATAATGCCAATAGTTCGCCATATCCAACCACTGGCTACGATTTTGGTTCCTATCCCCGTGCACGGTCATTTGTTGTAGGAGTAAACCTTAATTTCTAACAGTTTAAACACAAAACATGAAAACATATATAAAATATATAGCCGCAGTTGCCTTGTGTCTATCTTTTACCCAGTGTAAAAAAAGCTACCTGGATGTAACATCGCCATCCAGTGTGGATGATAATTTTGTTACCACAACAACTTCCGAAACCTTCAAATCACTTTCCTGGTGCTACTCCAACTATCGTCAAAATTGCATTATGGGCGTTTACCGCTGGAATGATCCCGTTGGATCGGACGCGGAATATTACCCTGAAGATGGGTCAACAAATAACCTGAATGCCATTGGCCGTTCCGATCAGTTGGGGGTTGACGTAGTTGCAACCGGGTTTAACTCTCTTTATCAAACGCTTGCACTGGCCAGCAGGTTAGCTAACGTCATAGCCGCTAAGGATGCTTACAAAGCTGACGTAGCTGCCGGTAAAACCACCGATTGGACACAACTGTATGGTGAAGCCATTACCATGAGGGCGTTCTGTTATTTTCAATTAACACTGCATTTTGGCGATGTGCCGTATGGCTATGAAAATACAAGTGCCAGTGATTATTCGTTAGCCTCACGCTTTGATATTTACGACAGTTTGATTGATGGCCTTAAAAAGGCAGAGCCACAGATGTACAGCATAGGCCAGGGCAATATCAACCAGGAGCGCATGTCGCGCACATTTTGCGATGCTTTGATTGGTCAGATAGCACTTTTTGCCGGTGGCTATCAAACCATACGTACTGATGTAAGCGGACTGTACGGAAGCGTTACCTTTACCAAAAAAGGCAGCGAGGCCAACAAATGCGTATACGCCCGCCGTACCGATTACCTCACCTATTATCAAACAGCAAAAACTTACCTGCAGAAAGCTATTGATAACAAAGGCACTGCTGGTTTGATCACTACCGACAGTAGGGGCGCGAACATCAACAACCCGTTCCAGCGCCACTTCCAATATTTTAATGATTTAACGGTGAGCCCCGAATCAATATTTGAAATAGGCAACATACAAGGGGGTACGCTCACAACCACCAGCGAATACCCATATGCTTTTGGCCGTCCGTCTGATGGTGGCTCATCTGTAAGTGCACCCACAAAAACTTTCGGTGCACTGCGTATTATTCCTACTGTTTATTATGGCGAGTATGAAAATGCAGATCACCGCAGGGATGCAAGTGCCACCGTTACAGCAAGTAAAGGCGATGGAAATGAAAAGATGATCGCCTTTACACCGGGCAGTAAAAGCCTGGGCGGCATAGCCACCAATAAATGGGACGATAACCGTATGGCTACTCCAAACGTAGCCTCTCAGCGGGCATCGGGTATAAACTGGCCTATTTTAAGAATGGCCGACGTTATTTTAATGCTGGCGGAAGTTAAAGCTGAATTGGGCGAAAATGATGCTGTTACCCTGGTTAACCAGATAAGGCAGCGGGCTTTTGGTAATACACAGCACAACATTAACCTTGCAGGGCAGGCATTAAAAGATGCCATATTGGAGGAGCGTAAACTTGAGCTGCTTGGCGAAGGGACGCGCCGCTGGGACCTGATCCGTTCGGGTACTTACGCTGAAAGGGCCATAGCAGTTCAACAGGAAATGGCTGCAACAATTAACGATATAAAAACCCTTGGTTACCATCACTTTGCCAATGGCAACGATTTTCCGGCTTATATATGGATCAAGAAGGTTGCATTAACTAATCCGCTAACTTATGACTGCGCAGCAACAGATACCCTGACTAACCCGGCTGCCTATCCGGCATGGAGAGGGCAGTACAATTATAGTACAAATGCCACGGTGGCCAGTAAAGTAGTTGGTACAACCCACAACGTAGCCATACAGGGCTTGTTCCGCTATATTGACCCTGCCGGTACAGAAGCTGCTGCTTTACAGACCAATGGTTATACTAAAACTAACTGGGGAGTTGATTTGGTCAAGGCTGTTACCGTGTACCAAAGAAACATTCTTTCGGGCATAACATCAGCCGGTGACCCGCCACGGGTTTATTGGCCCATTCCATCTGAAACGATCAGCAAATCTAAAGGTAAGGTAACCAATGGCTACGGATTAGCACAGCAATAATTATCGGTTTCGGCGATTGATCCGTCTTTGTATAATATAATCATTGAGCTATATCTGTAAAAGAAAGACGGCTGTGTATAAATGAAGCGCCCCAAAAGTTAGACAAACTTAATTTAATTATTCATAAGATGAGCCCGGTAAAATACCGGGCTCATTCCTTTTAGATATTTTTTTAAAGCTTGCAGATCGTCTTTATTAAGGCATTGACTGCGTTACAATGCAGCATTCACCTCCGCTTTGTAATGCCGAAATGAATTGCTCATTCGCATAAATATCCATCATTTTTTGCTGCTCACCATACGAATTGGTTTCGCAAGTTTCGCCAATAATATCAATAAGACCAGCCTTATTAATCCCGCAGTTAACAATCTTGGCGGCAATACCAATATCCCTTAAAAGCCTGGAATGTTCACCTTTTGCATCAGGAAAATCAGCTTGTTTCTCTATAATAAATTGCCCTAAGGTTATCATTAATTTCATAAGATGTTTATTGGTACTATTAACAGAAACTTTGCCTTGGAGCAAAGTGATTTAAGGTTTACAAAACAATGTTTTTTTACGATCAGACGAATTCAAGCCGGCTAACTTACCCGAAAAATCATCGTCCATGCTTATCAAAACTGCTTTTTACTAAGGTAGTTGGCATATTATGGCAAACTGTCATACACTTTCCTATAGCATCAAACACTGCCTATCTGTCCAACATCGGTGTATCATTGATATTTATAGTTAAAGTTTCAATATTTCGCTTCTTTTTGCTTTGTAAGCCCTTATCCCTTTAGATAATATCGTACAATAATTTGATAACAGATAGGTAAAAACCATATCCGTCTTTACACATCTTTGTTAGTACCAACTATGCAACCAAGCAAGCGTTTTTTCTGGCAAAGTAGTGTTCAATGTTAAACAGTGTAAACCTGAATAATGATACAAACAGATAATGTCTTCCGGGATATTACCATAAGGTTTCCGGCTCAAATTATTATCGGAAAAAACTCCATCAATAAACTGGCAGATGAGCTTGCCGGTGCAGGTTATACCAATGCATTAATTATTGCCATAGATATACTGTTAGCCCAGCTTGAGCTGGTTATACAACAGTTAAGGCAACAAGGCATAAGCGTACAGATAAACACATCTATAATACAGGAGCCATCATATAATGATCTTGATGTTTTATTAAGGTTAGCAGCGGGCAATCCTGTTGATGTGGTTATTGGTATTGGCGGCGGCAGTGTGCTTGATATTGCAAAACTATTGGCCGCTCAGCTAAATAATGATCAAACCATAAGTGAAATAACAGGCATCGGCCTGCTTAAAAAACGAAATATAAAGCTAATATGTGTACCCACAACCGCCGGCACAGGCAGCGAGGTATCACCCAACGCCATATTAATTGATGATGCCGATAGTCAAAAAAAAGGGATCATCAGCCCCTACCTTGTCCCGGATACCGTGATAATTGACCCGGCATTAACCTATAATTTGCCACCGGATATTACGGCAGCTACAGGCCTTGACGCACTTACCCATTGCCTTGAAGCGTATACCAACGTATACGCCCATCCTTTTATTGATATGTACGCTTACGAAGGTATGCGGCTTATTGCAGGCAACCTGGTAAAAGCGGTTAATAACGGCAATGATGAAGATGCACGCGCCCGGCTGGCCGTTGGCAGCATGCTTGGCGGCTTTTGCCTTGGTCCGGTAAATACGGCTGCGGTACATGCGCTGGCCTATCCTTTAGGCAGCATGTTTCATATAGCTCACGGATTGTCAAATGCATTGCTGTTGCCTTATGTTATGCGGTATAACATTGTTGCAGCACCTGGCCGCTATGCAGATGTTGCAAGGGCATTGGGCTGTAATAGCCTGGGCACCGACTTAGAAACAGCGTATGCAGGTGTTGAGAAAGTGCGCAGGCTTATTAAACAATGCCATATCCCTGAAAAGCTTAGTAACGCAGGGGTGCCCAGAGCCGCCATCCCTGCCATGGCTGCCGATGCAATGAAGATTACCCGTTTACTTAACAATAACCCCCGCACTATAACCCTTAGCGATGCGATAAATATTTATGAGGAAGCTTATTGAAATAAAATGAAACAAAAAAAGAAATACAATGGCTTAGTAGTGCCAACCATAACACCGTTAACCGAAAACTACAAGCTCGATCATGAAGCTGTCGAAAAGATTTTTGACAATATTTTCAACTATGGGGGTGTACCGTTTATATTGGGTACTACCGGTGAAGCACCGTCGCTGCCTGACGATGTAAAAATTGATTTCATAAAAATTGCAGCCAGGCTTAAACAGCCCAACAAACTCATTTACGCAGGCATTTCATCAAACTGCCTTACTGAATCCATTGAAATGGCAAAAAAATGCGCCGATGAGGGAATTGATGTTGCGGTAGCTCATGTACCTGCATATTTTACTTTAACGGAGTACGAAATAAAAAAATATTTTGAAACCCTGGCTAATAGCATTCCTTTGCCGCTTATTATATACAACATACCGGCAACAACCGATGTATCTATCCAGCTAAACCTGCTTAACGATTTAAGCTATCACGAAAATATAGTTGGTACTAAGGACTCTGAACGGAATTATGACCGGTTGCAGCAATCAATTAAGTTATGGGCAAATCGCGCTGATTTTAGCCACTTTTTGGGATGGGGAGCGCAATCAGCCCACGCTTTGTTTACCGGCGGCGACGGCCTTGTGCCAAGCACAGGTAACCTGTTTCCTGATATCTATTATAAAATGATTGTAGCTGCTGATAACAACGACGAGCCATCGGCATTACGGCTGCAAAAACACTCCAATCTTGTGGGGGATTTATACCAGGGCAAGCGTTTGTTAGGCGAATCGTTGGCTGCGCTAAAATCTTTAATGGAAAGCGCTGGTTTGTGCCGGTCTGTTTTGATGCCTCCATTGCAAAAGGTAAGTGCCGAAAATGCGGCCCAGTTACGGGAAGGGCTCCAAAAAATTGTTACCCGCGAAAACCTTAATTTACCAATTTACCAATGATCAGTAAAAAACCAATTATAGGTATTACCATGGGCGATCCGGCAAGTATAGGGCCCGAAATAGCTATAAAGGCCCTGCTTACCAAACGATTGTTTGATATATGCAACCCTGTAATTATTGGCGATGCCGCTGTTTTTAATGATATTGTTAAAAGGCTTGATATGCAGGCCATCATCAACCCTATAAAAAACATAAAGGATGCCGGCTTTATTTACGGCGAGCCTGATGTATATGACCTTCAAAATGTTGATATGAGCCAGCTTCGTTTTGGCGAAATATCGGCTATGGCGGGTAACGCATCTTTTGAGGCCGTAAAAAAAGTGATTGATCTTGCCCTTGCGGGGGAGGTTGATGCTACAGTTACCGGGCCCATCAATAAAAAATCGGTAAACGAAGCAGGGCATCATTTTGCCGGTCATACAGAAATATACGCGCATTTTACCGGTACAAAAAAATACGCCATGCTGCTGGTTGAGGATAATATGAAAGTGATCCACGTTTCAACCCATGTATCGTTAAGGCAGGCTTGCGACCTGGTAAAAAAAGACCGTATTGTACAGGTAATTGAACTGCTGCACAATGGTTTAATTCAATTAGGCGAAACCAACCTCAAAATAGGCATTGCCGGTCTTAACCCTCACGCGGGTGATTCCGGCTTATTTGGAACTGAGGACGACGAGGAAATACTGCCAGCCGTACTGGAAGCCCTTAAAGCCGGTTACGATGTAGAAGGCCCTGTACCTGCAGATACCCTATTTTCAAAAGCTTCAACAGGATATTATGGCGGCGTAGTGGCCATGTATCACGACCAGGGGCATATCCCCTTTAAGCTTACCGGCTTTAAATGGAACGCGCAAAAACAACAGATGGACAGTGTAAAAGGAGTGAATATTACCATGGGGCTGCCTATTATACGCACTTCGGTTGATCATGGTACAGCTTTCGAAATAGCAGGAAAGGGCGTAGCCAGCAGCGATGCAATGATACTGGCTATTGAATCGGCCATACAGCTTAGTAAAAACAGGATAACGCAAAACGCATGATAGCCGTAATTGCAGATGATTTAACAGGAGCAGCAGAACTTGCCGGTATTGGCCTTGGTTATCAACTAAAAACCGAGGTTAGTACCGTTGTTGATCCAAACTGTAAAGCCGACCTGCTTATCATTGCAACCAATACACGTTCATTGCCCGAAGCTGGAGCCAGGCACATCATGGCCGACCTCACCATTCAATTGATGTTGCTTAAACCAAAGCTCATCTTTAAAAAGATAGACTCTGTTTTACGCGGCCATATTTTAAATGAAATTGAAAGCCAGTTAGCGGTTTCCGGATTAAAAAGGACATTGATTATCCCGGGCAATCCATTACATGAAAAAAAGATTGTTGACGGCATTTATTATTATAAGAACGAGCCGATACACCTTAGTGATTATGCCAATGATCCTGCATTTCCGGCAACAACATCAAATGTTAAAGAAATGCTTAGGGCCGCCAACCCCATAAACTTATTAAAAACCGGGGAAGAATTACCGGAAACCGGCATTATGGTTGGTGAGGTATTTGATGAAATTGATTTAAACTATTGGGTTGAACAAGCTGACGGCGATACGCTTTTAGCCGGTGCATCAGGTTTATTTAACAACCTGCTTCAGCATCTATTCCCTGCGCAGCCTGCTGGTTATTCATACCCAGGCTTGCAAGGCCGGCGTTTGTTTGTATTTGGCAGCACATTTTACCAGGGCAAACTTGCGGTTAGTAATGGCTTCATGAACAATATAGCTGTACATTATGTACCCGCCGCCATCATTTGCAGCGATGCTGATGACAAGCAAATAATTTCTCTGTTTGCCAGTCACGTTGCCACGAGTATTATTAAGCAAAACAATGCTATAATCGCCATTAATCCCGATTCTCTCATTGGCGTAAAAATCGATCCTACTATATTAAGCCATAAAATAGCCGCAATTGTAAAACAAGTGATCCAATACACTACGCTAAATGAACTTTTAATTGAAGGCGGTGCAACTGCGTGGTCGGTTTTAAGCCAGTTTAATTTAAAAAAAATGTATCCTGTTAACCAGTTAGCTCCGGGTGTTATCCGTATGAGCATACCTGGCGATACCCAATTATATGTAACTTTAAAGCCCGGCAGCTATGAGTGGCCCGCCCCGGTTTGGGTAACCAATTAATTATACCTGATTATGAAACATGAAACCCTGCACCTGGCAGATTATATTATTATACTATTAGCGCTGGCAATTTCATTAACCATTGGTATTCGGTTTTCAAAAGGACAAAATTCAACCAAAAAATACTTTGTATCGCGCGGCTCGCTACCTGCCTGGGCAATTGGCATGTCGCTTATGGCTACGCTCATCAGCAGCGTAACATTCCTGGCCTACCCTGGCGAAGGTTTTTCATCAAACTGGATCCTGCTTGTACAGGGTTTAATGGTGCCTGTGGTGTTGCTTCTTATTGTGTGGTTTATCGTTCCGCTTTACCGCGAAGTTATTGGTGTAAGCACCTATGAATATTTCGAAAAGCGTTTTGGCTCTTTTGCACGCTTTTATAGTTCAATAAGTTTTGTTTTAACTCATTTTTCAAAAATGGGCACTGTCTTTTTCCTGTTAGCCTTGGCGTTGGCCAATATGACAGATACCAATACCTACGCTATTATCTGGATTATCGGCTTTGTTATTATCGTTATCACCCTCATTGGCGGTATCGAAGCGGTAATATGGGCCGATGTGGTACAGGGTTTCCTGCTGATAGGTGGCGGCATTGTATCATTTATTATACTCATCTGCTCTATAAAAGGCGGCTTGCCCGAACTTTGGCATATTGCCAGTATCAATCATAAAAACAATTTTGGCCCCTACACCTGGGATTTCAAAAAGCTCACTTTTATAGTAATGGCCATTAACGGGGTATTTTATGCCATACAAAAATATGGCACCGATCAAACCATGGTGCAGCGCTACCTGACGGCCAAAACAGATAAGGCAGCCATCCGAGCCTCCATAATGGGTGTAGCCCTTACGGTTCCGTTATGGGCGCTTTTTATGTTTATCGGTACCGCTTTGTTTGCTTTTTACCAGCAAAACCCCTTACCGCCAGGCATTAAAGCCGATGCAGTTTTCCCGTATTTTATCATGAGCAAGCTGCCCACGGGTGTTGTCGGCCTTATACTGGCTGCGTTAATATCGGCAGCTATATCAAGCCTTGGTGCCGATTTGAATTGTCTTTCGGCAATCGGGGTTGAGGATTACTATAAAAAGTTTAGGCCAAATAGAACAGACGAAGAATACCTTAAAGCCGGCAGGTGGATAGTAGTAATCGCGGGCGTTGGTGCCATCATGATTGCCTCGCTTTACCTGCTTGCAGGTGATGAGGGGGCTTTAGGCATCGTATTCACCTTGTATGCCATATTTTCGGGAGGGATTGCGGGTATATTTTTGTTAGGCCTGTTCAGTAGCCGTGCCAACCGGCAGGGGCTTAATATCGGCATAGCAGCCTGTATCGTATTTACGGCTTATGCCTTTTTAACATCTACCAAAATTGGCTTAGGTGATCAAAAGCACATCCTGCTCGATCTGGAAGAATACAACTTTAATCAGCATAAATACATGCTGGGCGTCTACAGTCACCTGGTTGTAATCATTGTCGGATCGGTAGCCAGCCTGTTTTGGCCTAAGCCTAATATCAACAAAAACCTGCTTTTCAGCGGCTGGCTTGAGGCTAAACGCGCCGGTAAGATTGGTAAGCAACATGAGGTTACAGCTTAATACTGTTGACCGGCGCGCTATAAATAAAACGAATGAAGAAATTAATCATCCTGTTTGCCCCTATCTTATTTTTATATGCACCTGCAAACGCGCAGATAAAATTGGCTTCCTTGTTTACCAGCAATATGGTATTACAGCAGCAAAGTAATGTACCCATCTGGGGATGGGACAAAGCCGGTTCCAGTGTAACAGTAAGCACCTCCTGGAATAAAAAAAGCTATAAAACCAGGGCAAACGCCGGCGGTAAATGGATGGTAAAAATTTCAACCCCGATGTATGGAGGTCCGTATACCGTAACCATCAGCGATGGTAATTCCATAAAACTTGATAATGTACTTATTGGCGAAGTTTGGCTCTGTACAGGGCAATCAAATATGGAGATTCCGATGAAGGGGTATAAAAGCCAGCCTATCAGCGGTTCGGCTGATGCCATATTAAGATCGGCAAACAGTAATATCCATATCTACACAGTTCCCCGTTCATCTGTAACCGAAGCGCAGGAAAACAGTAAACCGTCCGAATGGCATGTAGCCTCGCCGGAGTTTGTGGCTAATTTTAGCGCCACAGGTTATTATTTTGGCCGCCTGCTTAACGATATATTGCATATCCCCATAGGCCTCATCAGCGATTGCTATGGAGGCTCAAGCGCCGAAGCCTGGATGGATGCTGAGGGATTAAAAGACTTTCCCGAAATAAAGATCCCAGCCAAAACAGACTCCATTAAAGCGGTATCACGCACGCCAACAACGCTATTCAATGGTATGCTTAACCCGGTTATTGGTTACGGCATTAAAGGCTGTATCTGGTACCAGGGCGAATCAAACTACGAACGCCCCGATCAGTATGAAAAGCTCTTCCCGGCCATGGTGAAACGCTGGCGCGGGTTATGGCAGCAAGGTGACTTCCCTTTTTATTACGTGCAGATAGCGCCCTATGATTATGCCCAGCTTCCGCCGTACAATTCGGGCGGCAAATACAATTCGGCTTACCTGCGCGATGCCCAGCGAAAATCATTAAATATAATCCCCAATAGCGGTATGGCCGTACTGCTTGATGTGGGCGAACAGGCAACTATTCACCCTCCAAGGAAAGAACCGGCAGGTACGCGCCTGGCTTATCTTGCCCTTGCCCAAACATATGGCATAACCGGCTTCGACTATGCAAGTCCGCTGTATAAGGCCGTGACCATTGAAGGTAACAGAGCCACTATCAGGTTTGAGCATGCCGAAAACGGCCTGACAGCATACAACAAACCGCTCCAATACTTTGAAATTGCAGGTAAAGATAAAAGATTTTACCCGGCGCAGGCAGCTATTTCGGGTAGTACAATTGTAGTATCTTCACCATTGGTGAAAGACCCTGTTGCTGTACGTTATGCTTTTAACGATTTTGTAACCGGCGATCTGTTTGGTACCAATGGACTGCCCGTATCTTCATTCAGGACCGACGATTGGTAATATGAAAAATCTATGGTTGCTTATATTTATATTATCGGGCGATGTTGCCTTTGCACAAACCAATAAGGGGATTGAACAATATAATGTTACCTGGACCGGCCAAAGTCAAAATTCAGGCCAATCCATGCCTTGCGGCGGTGGTGATATAGGCTTAAACGTATGGGTTGAAAAAGGTCAACTGTTTTTTTATATAGCGCGCAGCGGCACGTTCGATGAAAATAATGCTATGCTCAAACCTGGCCGTGTAAGGGTAAAACTCTCCCCAAATCCTTTTGATGGCACCGAATTTAAGCAACAGCTAATACTGCAAAACGGAGCGGTGCTTATAACAGGGAAAAATGGCGGTATCAACGCCGAGGTAAAGCTTTGGGTTGATGTATACCGGCCTGTGATCTACCTGGAGATCAACAGCAACAAAGCCATAAAAACAGAGGCAGCCTTTGAAAGCTGGCGATATAAAGACAGACTTGTAAAAGGTGTCGAAAACAACCAGGGTTCATGGAAATTTGGTGCGCATGGTAATGTTAAAACGCTAAAGGATTCAATCTCTTTCCGGGATGGCGGTATTGTGTTTTACCACCATAATCTTGATTCTACCATATTTGATGTAACTGTGAAGCAGCAGGGTATGGATTCGGTGCAAGACCAGCTGTTTAACCCGCTTAAAAATCTCACTTTCGGCGGTTTAATGTTGGGTAAAAACCTTAAAGCCGCCGGCACTTATAGCGGTAAGTACATGGCTACTGATTTTGAGGGCTGGAAACTGCAAAGCATTAGCCCTGCCCGCACCCAAAACATAGCTATCTATCTTAATACCACGCAAACAGCAGCTGTTTCCGAATGGAAAAATAACCTTCAAAAAGTTATTCTTGAAGCCAATGCCCATAACAAAACCGCCTGGCAGCATACAGCCAATTGGTGGCAGCAATATTGGGACAGAAGCTTTATCTACATCAACCCTAAAAACAACCAGGACACCGCTGCATGGCAAACCGGCAAAAATTACCAGTTGTTCAGGTATATGCTGGGCTGTAATGCTTACGGGCAATATCCCACAAAATTTAATGGCGGACTTTTCACCTACGACCCGGTTTTTGTAAGTGAGAAAACCAGTTACACCCCCGATTTTCGTAACTGGGGCGGCGGTTTGATGACAGCCCAAAACCAGCGGCTGGTTTATTTCCCGATGCTCAAGAGCGGGGATATCGATATGATGAAGCCGCAGTTCGATTTCTACCTGCGCTCCTTACATAACGCCGAACTGCGCAGCCAGGTTTACTGGGGACATAAAGGAGCTGCTTTTACCGAGCAACTGGAGAATTTCGGACTACCCAACAGCGCCGAGTATAACTGGAAACGCCCCGCCGGTTTTGACAAAGGTTTGGAATACAACCAATGGCTGGAATATACCTGGGATACCGTTTTTGAGTTTTGCCTCATGATGTTAGAAACTGAACAGTATGCCGGTAAAGATATTCACCAGTATATTCCCTTTATCGCGAGTTGTTTAACATTTTTTGATGAGCATTACCAATACCTTGCCCGTAAACGCGGCAGCAAGCCATTGGATGGCGACGGCCATTTGGTATTGTACCCCGGATCAGGAGCCGAGACGTTTAAAATGGCCTATAACTCCAACTCTACTATTGCGGCTTTACAAATGATTACCCGGCGCCTGTTGGCTTTGCCCGATAATTATTTAGACAAAGATGAACGATTAAAACTAACCGGATTTTTAAAACGCATCCCGCCTGTTACCTATAATGAAATTGACGGGCATAAGGTACTAACTCCGGCAAAGTCATGGGAACGCGTTAACAATGTGGAGAGTACGCAATTTTATACTGTTTTTCCCTGGGGTATACACGGCATTGGCAAACCGGGGTTAGACATAGCCCTTAACAGCTGGAAATATGACACCCTTGCCATCAAATTCAGGAGTGGTATGGGCTGGAAACAGGATAATATATTTGCAGCGCGGTTAGGGCTGACCAAAGAAGCCGCCGAACTAACCACCTTTAAACTCAAAGATTCCGGCAGGCGTTTCCCGGCTTTTTGGGGACCAGGTTTCGATTGGACGCCCGACCATAATTGGGGAGGTTCGGGCATGATTGGCCTGCAGGAGATGCTGATGCAGGTTGACGACAAAAAGATCTACCTCTTCCCGGCATGGCCAAAGGATTGGGATGTACATTTTAAGCTGCACGCACCTTACAATACCACAGTTGAGGGTATTTTGAAGAACGGAAAAGTGGCAAATTTAAAGGTCGTCCCGGAGGAAAGAAAGAAGGATATTATACTGATGCTTGAAGATCAAAAAGCAAAATAGTAAAGTCCGGAAAGAAGAGAAAAAAGCTTCCCGATGGAACCGATATTCCATCACCGTTGATGTTCCGTTGACGCACCTTTTAGATACCTTTTGATACACCTTTCATGCACCTTTGATACACCATTGACTGCCTTTCGAGCATCGATGATATTTAGTTAAATATCTAAAAATCAGTAATTTAAGCAGGTTTTTAATCTTCGGAAGCTTACTTTTATTGTTAAAAGTAACGTATAGGCCGGCCAGTATACAAATTTACAAAAAATTGGACTATTTTTAAAATTACCAGGCCTTAAAAATGAACTTAAAAGCACACCAACCAAACTTGCGAAGTTTTTGAAACTTCGCAAGTTTTAAATCGCCCTTGCCGAAACTGCATAAAACCTTTTACCTTTTACCTAAAAACTACCTGTCCAGCGGGAGCCATGTTTCCATATCTACATGGCCACGGTTGCCCCAGGCATAGTAAGGGATCAGCCTTACATCCACCGCGTTTTGTTTTGGGGTTGATACTTCCTTGTATAGCTGGTTTTTCCAATTGGCTTCGTTGTGCACATCGGCTTTGCCGGTGAGGCTCATGATATTGCTGTTATCAATCAACATCATTTCTGGTTTCAGTTCGTTTTGGGCCGATAAAGCAATATTGAATAGTTTTTGCCCTTTGGCCAAATCGGCCGACTCCAGGCAATACACCACCGGGCCACGTTTCACGGCTACCTGGTTGCGGGTTTCCTCAACCAGGGGATTAGCTTCCATCATGGTTACCGGCATGGGCAGGTTAAGTTCTATCACCATGCCTTTTTGCCATACTACATTTAACTCCGTGTACGCACCTGGCGATGTATCCAGCTGCGGTGCCGGCTGCCCTGCTAATTTGATACCAGCACCCTTACACCAACCCGGTATCCGCAGAAAAATGGAAAACGCTTTATCGCCCGGCACCTCATCCAAACGGATAGTAATTTTACCATCCCAGGGATAATTGGTAGTTTGTGTAAGCTTAATTGGGGTACCATCTTTTAATTTGGTTGATAAGGTATTGCCTCCATAAAGGTTAAACCACAGGCCCTTGTCGGATACACTATAGGCATAATCGCTCACCTCGGCTATAGTACGCACCACATTAGGCGGGCAGCAATTGGAAAGCTTGATATACCCCACCCTATCCTTCGACCACCGCTGGCTAAAGGGCAAATCATCCGAATAGCTCAGCGGATTAGTGTACAGGAAATTCCGCCCGCTTAAACTGATACCCGATAGTACGCTATTGTACAAAGCCAGCTCCATCACATCGGCATATTGGGCTTTGCCGGTAATTTGCAGCATCCGCCAGTTCCATAACACGTTGCCTATATTGGCGCAGGTTTCGTTATGCGCGGTAAAGTTTGGCAGCTGGTAATCGCGCCCGTAGGCCTGGTGCACTTTCTGCACATCATTGGGATTATAGGATGTACCATCGGGCGATACACCATCATACAGCGAGCCGCAGCCACCTGTTATATACATTTTGCGGTTTACCACATCGTTCCACATCAGGTTTAACGTATGCATAAGGGTTGTATCACCTGTTTCTGTATACACATCGGCGGCGCCGGCAAAAAGGTAATTGGCCCGCACCGCATGGCCCATAGCCTGGGTTTGCTGCCTGAAAGGGACCCTGTCCTGGTTATCGTCAGTACCGTTCTCCATCAGGCCCCTGATATTGATGAGATTTTTAGCCAGCTCCAAGTATTTGGGATCGCGCGTAGTGCGGTACATCTCAATTACCCCCATATAGTGCGACGGACAAATGGCATTCCGCGCCAGTTCCGGTGATGCCGTTTTGTAGAACTTGTAAAGGTAATCCGTTGCTTTTATGGCCACTTTTAACAAAGTAGTTTTACCTGTTGCCCGGTAATGCACGCAGGCAGCAGTCATTAAATGGCCCAGGTTATAGGTTTCAAAGTTGAGCCTGTTGTTAAATGCTTTTTCCTTGCCGGTATGCTTGCGCTCTTCAATAATTGTAGGTGTATGAATGTAGCCATCCGCGCGTTGTGCTTTGGCAATTACAGTGATAGTTTTATCCATCAGCTCATCTAATTTAGCATCGCGCGTTGAGGCATACATACTGGCAACCGCCTCAAACAGTTTATAAAAGTCCCCATCATGAAAGGGCGGTCCTTCGTGCGATCCGGTATCCAGGCCGGCGGCTATTTCAAAATTACGGTATGCATGACTGATCTTCGGATCGGTATAAACGCGCCACAGGTTGGGGATCATGGTATCGCGGCAAACTTTAAACCTATCGGCCCAGAAGCCGTTCGTCCAGGTTACATTACCCATATCCACACTACTCAATTGAGCAAAGGGGCTTTTGGTGGTGTTAACAAGCGATTTATTTTGAGCATAGGATGTTTTAACCGCTGATGCCAGGCACAACAAAATCCCCGCACATTTCCATATATTTTTCATATTCGATATTTTATTCCTTTTTAATATACTGCCGAGTCGACTCACCCCGACGAGGCTACGCCCGTCACCCCTCTCTCCACTTCGCGCATAGAGGGGTTATAAGATAAAAAATTGAGCTTCACCCTCTTTGCGGCGCAGCCGAAGAGAGGGTGGCCCAGCGAAGCGCCGGCCGGGTGAGTCGTAGCCAGCGTTCCACCTACACGCTGTATACCTTATGCATTTCCTTCCCTATCGTACCCATACCAACCTCACAGGCCCCAATAAACCGGCGGGCAACAAAGCTTTCCCTTCTAAACGGTATGGTGCGTTTGTCCATGTAATTCTATCTTTTTCGGGTTTGGCATGGTCTCCTATCAGGCGGTTGGCCCAGGTATTGGTTACTTCGATGCTCAGCTTGTTAGTGCCGGGTTTTATTGCCTTAGTTATATTTACCCGGTAAGGGTAAGTCCATGCCACGCCGCAATCAATACCATTTACATAAACCTGTGCCATGTTGGCGACGCTACCCAGGTCGAGCCATGTTTCGGCAGCAACACCTCTATTGACAAAAGTTTGCTTATAGATTGCCGTACCCGAATAATATTTAATACCATCCTCCGGCCGTTCGGTCCAGCTATCCAGCTTATCAAACACAACAGGTATTGCCGGACCGCCAAGCTTAGGGTCAAAACTAAGTTCCCATTGTGCTTTAAGCGTTTGTAATAGCGTTCCCTTTTTGCTTTTAACATGATGAGTCACTTTAAGTGGGCCAACACCTTTTTTGAGCACAACAAACACAGATCCGTGTGCAGCGAGTTGCAAAGGCAAAACGGTGCGGCCCTTTATTATCTGCCAATTGGCAGCTAAAACATTTTCGCCGGTTAAAGCATCCCATAGTTCGGGGCGGCCTTTTGCTGATCTTAGGGATAATTCAATCATCCGTTGTTGCTCCTGCTGGTTGGATATAAAATAAATATCAAAGCCTGGCGCGTTGCGATGTGTCCAGGCGATACCATCAGCGTAATTTCCGGCGGAGTCTTTAACAATTACATCACGCGCTATACCTATCTTATCAAAAGTATCCTCCTGATATGGCCCGGTTAAAACTTTACCCCGGGTGGTTTTGTCTTTAGCAGATGCCCATAATGCTTCGCCGGCTTGTTTCACCTGCTGGTCATCGGTCATGCCATTAGCCTTTAAAGGTTTGTTATTCATCAGCACAGTTGCGCCATCGTTAACCAATTGCTGTAACTTTTTTACAACCTCCGGTGACATCAAACCCGGATCGGGCGACATGGGATGCGCGCCCGGAATTACCAGCATGGCATAGCTTGCACCGCCGGGAAGCTCAATCCTGCCATTATTTACTTTAGCCAAACGCAGCAATGCATCCCGGTTAAAGGAATCATAAGCATAACCATGTAAAGGATCATTCCAGTTTTCGGGCAAAGCCATATTGGCCGAGTGGCTGGCATCTGAGTTGCTGCTTACTATCGGTTCGCCTTTGTTGGCCAGCCTCTCGGCTTCCTGTTTTACTCTTTCGGCGCCAAAGATGCCCGGCAAGGTGCCAACTAACCTATCGGGCAAAATTGCCCGGCGTGGTGTTTCTTCACCGGTAAATACGGCTATATCGGTAACAGGGTGTCCCATTTGTAATAATGCCTGGCAACGCCGAAGATAGTTGAACCATGCCTTACCGGGTTTCCACCAGGTTTGATCGCGCTGAAAAAACACCCCGATGCCATCCAGGGTCATCCCCGGTTTACGGTCGGGCCAGGGATTATGCACATTTACGTGAAATACCAGGCGGTTAATACCAAGGGCAAAATTGCGGTCGGCCATAGTTTTCAGCATAGCCGGGTGCTCATCCCATAGTAACCTCAACTCGGTAAATGCCTCAGCCTGGATAATATTTTTACCATAAATATGCCCCCCGGATATCGCATCCAGCATATCATTAGGCTTATCATGTGTAGGACTGCGGAACCAAAACTCGCCCATGGGGATATCAGCCTTGCTGTAATGCAGCATACCATCGCTTACCATAGTTGGGGCTACGCTTTCGGCAGTAAATTCGCAGCCTTTTTCATGGGCCAGTTTGGCCATGGTGCCGTAAAAATTATCAACCAGTAATTCGGCAACGGTTTGGCGTACATCATTCAATACTTTTTCAGATACGTCGGCGCTTTGCACAGGCACACCCGCCATTACCGGCAGGTAAGGCAACAGATCATATCCCCGGCGCTTTTTAAACTCCCCGGCCAAAACCGGCGACCAGTTTTGGCTGCCGCATTCCCAGCTATCGACATGAAATATCTTTAACACCTTTTTTGCAAGATCGGGGCCGCCCTGCCTGATGGCCTCGCCAAACCAATGGTCAAATTGTACTTTGGCTGCTTCTGGATTAAACTTATCGCACTCCAAACCGCTGCCTGCACCACCTGTAGCATTGGTATGGCCTGTTGAGGTGTGGCCTATGCGTAGTACTGTCCATTCGCCTGCCGGTACATTCCAGTTAAGCTTACCATCGGGACCTAATTTATCGGTTAGGTTAATGATCCTGCTTTTGTCAACACAAAGCTCACCGGGTAATTGTGCTGCTGTGGTTCTTTTACTTACCCGCCATACTTCGCCGGTTTTGCTTTCATACTGATGGATCCGCGCTTCAGACGATAACTCAATGCCCGATAATTTTAACGTGGGTTTCCATTTGGCAAAGTCAAGGTCTTCGGCACCGGGTTCTGATCCTGCCTTATCATAAATAAACCTGAAGTATTTGGCTGTAGTAACAGGAATTCCGTTGGTGATCTCCGAATCCCCATCCTGCCAGCCATGCCGCGGAGGATTAAGTCTGCCTAAGGACTTGAAGTTTTTACCATCATCACTAACCTCGATAAGCAAACGTTCTGCCTGGTAATTGCTGGCTGCGGTATGAATAACAAGTGAGCGGCAGGTAAAAGGCTTTTGAAACTCCAGCTGGATCCAACAGGGCTCATTGCTTGTAAAACTCTTTTTATTGCCTTTCTCCGCAAGATATTGAACATCGGTATTGGCAATACTGGTGCTTACTTTAGGTTCAGCATCATAACTGCTGATGCCCTCACCCTGCGGAGACGGATAGGCCAGTACTTCGATATCCTTATAGTAATTTTTGTAATGTGACGGAGTTGGTAAAGTATCCCCATAAACTTTACCACCCGCTACTTTAACTTTCGACCAAACCACTTTTTGCATCGATAGTTCGGGTGTGATCCATGGCCCGCCTGCAAGCGCGAAACCATCACAATCATGTATAGCCAGTTTAACACCAATCCTATCGGCTTCCTTCATAGCAAATTTCACCATGGCCCACCATTCGGGTGTCAGTTGTTCAACCGGCGGGGTTAAGTATGGCGGATTTGCGGCCCCTTTTATAGGCATAAGATAAGCGCCGCCAATGCCTGCCTGCTTCATAGCCTGCAGATCGGCAGTGATGCCCTCACGTGTTACAGCGGCCTGCATCCAGTACCAGAACACCCAGGGTTTAGCTGCCTCGCCGGGATGCAAAAAAGTTTTTTTCAACTCATCCTTTGCATAGGAAACACCCCGCACCTGGGCGCTGCCCTGCAATGCGATGCAGCAAATACATGTGTGAAGTACCAGGATGAACCTTTTCATAAACATCAGTTAAATTTTATTTTACGGGCCGCCTCGCCCGCTTTATCGACAACTTCGTTATATGGCGTGATATAAAAGGTATAATGGTAATCCTTTGCAGGTATACGGTATTGTTCCAACGGCGTCGCCACCTCCGACCAGCTATCATTTCCGCCTACACCCATTTGTATCAAATCGATATTAAGGGTTATAAAACCCGCGTCTTTTAGTTTGTTGGTATGTTTAGCATGCAGGATATTATCTTCGGTATAAGGCCAGGCGCTCATACTGAGCAAGCTATCGGCTGTTATTAGCAGGCCACCGGTTTTATTATGCAGCAGCATCCAGCGTACATCAGTCCGGTTGCCGTTTTCCTGTGGTACCACATAAGGCTCCATAAACTGGTGGATAGCCTGGTTGTAAATACCGGCTTCGGAACCTGTTCGCCTGTCTGTATAGTTTTCGTAAGGCCCACGGCCATAATAGGCAATATTGCTATCGGCCCGCAAAATTCCCATTTGCATACCTACTTTGGGAAGATCGGGCAGGTTTTTATCAGCGGCCAGGCTGTAATCAACCTTGATAGCACCTTTTCCGTTTATGGTATACGTAACCTTTACAGAAGCACTGTCATTAATAAGCGTGTAAGTACTGTTAATTTTCACCAAGCCTTTTGCCGAGCGGTCAATACTGATATTTTTTAATTGAGGCTGATTGCCAAACCATGGCTTTAGTTTTTTTTCGGCTTTCCATCCCCGGTGATCGTTATCGGTAACGGGCCGTGTAAAATGTGGTAAAAGCGGTGCGAACACCTGCTGCTGTCCCTGCCATACATAGGAGCTTAGTGCGCCGTTTGTTTTATCTACCCGTATATTGAAGTTTTTTCCGTTTAATGTATAAGCTGATTTAGCATCATCAACAGCAATCTCCGGGGAATCACCAGTAATTGATTTAACAACAGGCAAACCCGTCAGTGAAAACTGATCCTCCGCAATTTCATATCCTTTTGCAGCCCAAGGTTTATCTTCGGCAAGGTTAAAATGAATATCGGCTAAATACTCGTGGTCCGTTTTAAACCGGGGCAGGTATTGTCTTATGCTGATGATGGTATCCTTACCGGCAGCCAAGTCAACATGCGGCATTTGTTTTTTGGCAATGATGTTACCATCTTCCCGCACCTGGAGATACACATCGTATTGACTCAACGAAGCTGTGCTATGCCAGTTTTTCATTTTGATTAATCCTTTACCGGCATCCGCCAGCGTACATTCTGCAGGTTGAAAAACATGCTTGCATTCGTAAATAGCCGGTTTGGGCCGCCCGTCTGATGCAACAATGCCTTTAATGGTAAAGTTATCAAAGTAGCGTTCGCCATAGTCGCCGCCATAGGCATAGTATGGTACCCCGGCAGAATCTTTTTTTAACAGTCCCTGGTCTTTAAATTCCCATATGGCTCCACCTATGATGCGTTTGGTTGATCGCCATTGGTCCCAAAATTCTTTCAGGTTGCCGTTGGAATTACCCATAGCGTGCGAGTATTCCACAAAAAATATCGGCCGGTTATCGCCGTTTTGCTGGTTGGCCAATAATGGCGCCGTGTATAAACCCGGGTACATTCGGCTCACAATATCTACATAAGGCTGATCGATTGGATTTTGCAGCCGGTGTGAGTGATCGTTTGTTTTGGGATAGCGCGAATCTGTAGGATCTATATAACCATCGGCCTGCGGGGTTCCCTGGGCGGGTTCATAATGCACCGGGCGGGTAATATCAAAATCATGGATCCAGCCAGCCATAGCCGCATGGTTTGGCCCCCTGCCTGCCTCGTTTCCTAAACTCCAGGTGATGATGCTCGGGTGGTTCTTGTCGCGCATCACCATGCGAGTTGCACGGTCAAGATAGGCGCCCGTCCACATAGGATCGTTGCTTAATTTGGAGCCGAGGCCATGGGTTTCCAGGTTGGCTTCGTCAATTACCAAAATGCCATATTCATCGCACAGGTCATACAGGTAGGGGTCCATTGGGTAATGGCTTGTGCGGATACAGTTAAAATTAAAGCGCTTAATGGTGCGCACATCATTTAAAATATCATCTCGGGATAATGCCTTGCCTTTTACCGGGTCATGATCGGGCCGGTTTACGCCGTACAGGTAGGTAACTTTTCCGTTGATGAGTAATTTACCATCATCCTTGCCAAACTCAATACTCCTGATGCCGACCTTGCAGCTCTTAACTTCCACAGTTTGCCCGGCGTTATCCAGCAGCGACAGCGTAAGTGTATAAAGGTTAGGCTGATCATCGCTCCATTTAGCGGGATTTTTCAGCGTGGTTTCCAGCAAACCAAACTTTACATTATCCAGCCGGGGGTAGATCTCGTTGATCATACTCTCAACACTGCGTTCCAGCGGTTTTTGAAATACTTCCCTGTTGTTTTTGTCGAAAAGCCGGGCCTCAATTTTATACCCGGGAACAGCTTTGCCTGTAAGGTTCTCCATCCTTGGGCGGATACTGAACACCGCATTTTTATATTGCTTATCCAGCTTAGCCTGCCACTCAAAATCGGCAATCCTCAGTTTAGGCTCGGCCAGCAGCAATACTTCGCGATGGATGCCGCTCATGCGCCACTGGTCCTGGTCTTCTAAAAAATAGCCATCGCTCCAGCGGATCACCTGTACAGATACTACGTTTTCACCGGCCTGCAAATAAGGCGTGATATTAAACTCAGACGGCAGAAAGCTATCCTCGCCATAACCTAAAAATTTGCCGTTAAGCCATACCTTAAAACCCGAGCTTACACCGCCAAAATGCAGGGTGATATTCAGATCCTTCCAGTTTTGAGGCAGGGTAAAAGTACGCTGATAGCTGCCCACGCCATTATAATCCTGCGGTACATGCGGCGGGTTAACCGGCCTGAACGGGTAAACTGCACTTTTATAAATAGGCTTATCATAGCCCTGCATCTCGATACTGGAGGGCACGATGATCTTTTTCCAGCCGCTTACCCGGCCTTTGTAAAAATCTTTTGGCGCATCGCCCGGTTTAACGGCATAGCTAAAATCCCAGTAGCCGTTTAAAGACATCATCCTGCCCGATTTTTCACGATTGCCCGACAGCGCGTCTTTAATACTGCTGTATGAATAAGCTGTAGCCCTGGCCGGGTCGCGGTTTATGCCATCAACAGAGGGGTTTTCCCAGGGTTCAGTATCATAAACCACCGGCACATTGGGTATAGGTGCCGGGGTTTTATCAACCAGCTGGGCGTGAAGCGTAAAAGGCGCTACTCCAAAAACAAATAAAATATAGATCAATCTTTTCATCATCCCTTACTATGTGCTATAGAGCCAGATTTTGGCTCAATAAGATTTTCCGAGTGTGCAAACCTGGTAGTAGTGTTTTTCATTTAGTGTCCGTTAAAAATGAGGTATAAAACAATCATTACTATAGTGAGTAATGTCCAGGCTAATTTTACCTGTTTGGTTGGTTTGGCTATCCGGCTGATTTCCGAAGCATCCGGTTTATAAATTTCCGGCGAAGCATCCAGCAAGGAAATTGCAACAGCCAGGGCAGCAAGAAAAACAAAAATGTAAAACGACAGCAACAGGTAATGCGGCCAGAAATGGTACTTAGCAGATGGCAGCACCCACAGGTACACCACTCCCGTACCCAAACTAAAAGCCGAACCTGCCGAAAGAACAGTATTTACTGCTTTACGTGTAGTGCGTTTCCAATAAACGGTAAGCAGGAACACAACGGCCAGCGGCGGGGCTATAAAGCCCAGCACCGACTGAAATACATCGAAAAGGTTAAGCCCTTTAATGCTATCAATAGCCAGCGCCATGCCTATTGCAAACAGGCAGCCTGCAACAACTACCCACCGGCCAATCCTGATTAAGTCCTGGTTGCTGGCGTCCCGGTTAATTTTTTCGGCATAAATATCCATGGTAAAAACCGTGCTTAACGAGTTTAATGACGAGCCGATAGTACCTACCAAAACGGCTATCAGCACTACTATCACCAACCCGTTCATACCGGGAGGAAACAGGTTGGTTACCATGGTCATATAGGCCAATGCAGGATCATCCAAATGCGGATAGAGAATAAAGCACAAAATACCCGTAAGGATAAATAGCGGCAGCGACAGGATCTTGAGCCAGCCAATAAAGTTAACACCAAGCTGGCCCTGCTCCAGGTTTTTAGCGCCCAGCACAGATTGTACCATTGCCTGATCGGTACAAAAAAACGCGATGGCCGATACCGGGTAACCCAGCAATATAGCATACCAGGGGTATTTAATGTCGCTGGCCGGGTGAATAAGGTTCCAGTAATTGCCGGGCACTTTATGAAATACTGCCGAAAGACCGCCCGCCTTGTTTATACCTAAAACCGTTAAGGTTAATGATACACCGATGAGCAACAACATCTGGAATACATTCACTTTGGCAATGGCTTTTAAGCCCCCCGCAAATGCAAACAGCCCCGCAAATGAAACCAACACAATAACCGATTGCCACATGGGGATCCCCAATATCTGCCTCACCAAAAAACCACCGGCAAACAAACCTAATGACAACCAGGAAATGAGCATTTTAATGAGTGCATACCAGGCCAGGATGTTCCGTGTCGAGTCGCCGTAACGGTTGCCCATAAACTCGGGCATGGTTGATACTTTAGCAGCAATATATTTGGGCGCGAAAACCAGGGCCAGCAGCATCAGGAATACAAAGGCATACCAATCAAAATTTACAGCTACTATGCCTGTGCTATAACCAATACTGGCAAAAGCCAGCAGCATGGATGGCCCCACGTTGGTACCCCACATATTGAAACCTATACTGGGCCATCCTAATGATTTATTGGCCAGGAAAAGTGTTTCGTCTGTTTTGTTTTTGTTGCTAAAACTGGCACGGTAGCCAATCACCAATAAGACCACCAGGTAAACAGCCACCACCCCGTAATCCAGGGCTGTTAAGCGCGACACAATATTGCTCATTGCGATGATCATGCGCTGAGCTGATTAGCGGTTAAATGATATTCGGCTAAAATGTCGTCGACTTTAACCGGCCTGCCTGTTTGCAGGGACCGATCCATAGCCTGCAGCAGCGCAATGGTGCCTACACCTTCTTTAATATCGGGATAAGCCGTAAAACCTTCGGTAATGCTGTCGGCAAAATATTCAAGATAATTCTGGTATTCGCCGGCGTGATGGCTTTTGCCCTCAAAGCGGAAATAATGTTTCAGCTTATGTTCCCAGGTAATGATCCTTTCTTCGCCGGTTTTATCGGTTATGGCATAGCGCAGGTCCATATAATCGCCCTGGCTGCAGCCCTCGGTACCTCTTAAAATGCAGCTCATCTCGCTGTCACGGGTAGCGGGTTGTACCGGGCCTGTATAGCAGCCGCTTACCCTGGCAATGCGTCCATCGGTTGCTTTAAATATAAAATGCATCGTATCTGGGTTTTTCAATCCGCCCTTTGCCCCGTTTGAGCTTAACATGCCGTATCCCATTACTTCCTCAATATTGGGCAGGTACCAGCGAATAAAATCAGTGGGGTGACTTAAGCCTCCATAAAGCCATTTAAAAGCATTTTGTAACGACCAGGGTTTATCTAAAAACCAGCGATGATCTGCATGATAATAAGCCTCAATGGTGATCAGGTCGCCAACCAGGCCTGCTTCATAATCCTGGCGCTGCTTTTTCATCGGCTCAAAAAAACGGGAGCTTTGGCCAACAAACACCCTTCTGCCGCTTTTTTCAACAAGGTCCAGTAATTCGGCGGCTTTGCTAAGGTCATCAATAAAGGGTTTGGTACATACTACATGCTTGCCATAATGCAGGGCTTGTTTCACATGTTCGGCATGCAAGTGGTCGGGTGTATAAATGGCAATAATATCAATGTCTGCATCATCCAGCATGTGCTGGTAATTGGTTGTGTAGTTATGAAAGTTAAACTCCGCTGCACGGCGCTTGCACATTTCAATACTCATATCGCATACCATTTTCAATTCCAGTTTATTGCTCTGTAATACTGCCGACATGGTACTGCGGCCTTCGCCTAATCCTAATATTCCTACCTTCATTTTTAATTACTGAATTATTGAGTTATTGAATTATTGAATTTTCAATGGCTTAAAAAACACCCAAACTTCACCGGGCTTTGTACCGGGAATGCCTTCCTGGTATTTTTTCATCAGCTTATTCCATTCGTTTACCCTTGGGTTGTTTTCTGTTGTTTTGGGATTCAGCTTATCCAGGCTTTCGCCTTTGGGAATGCTGATGACTAACATCAACTGCCGTCCATTTTTAAAAACCAGCAGTTGCTGAAAATTGGCGTTGCAAAAACCTTTGGAAACCTCGGGCCATTTCTGGAACTGGGTTGCATGGTAGTTTAAATATTCCTGCTGCAATTTGGGGTCTTTAACCAGGTTTGCGCTTAAAAGAATGTTCTGGCGTTGTTTTGCATTGAGTGTATCGGCACACATTTTACGGTTAAAGGTGTAAAACGGCTCGTCAAATGCCCGGATGGTATCATGAGGGTTGGGATAAGCTGACTTGATACTTTTAACCAGCTCTTCCGGGTTTGAAATATCAGCATATACCGCGATATGATTTTTCCATTGAGTAATGTCGTCTATCTCCAACGCGAAACTTTTCGCCAGATCAAACAAAGGCTCTGAATTAAACACAGAATCCTTCGCAAGAATTATTTCAATAACCAGGGGCTTCTTCAGTATCACTGATTTCACCTGTGGTGTTTTACTTACCTGATCTTTAGGCGACCTCCAAAAACTCAAAAAGCATATTACTCCAATGAGCAATATGGCCAGCAGATTAAACAAAGAGTTCCTCTTCATTTCGCCGATCCCTCCTTATAGTTATTAATGGGCTGGCCCTCCCGGTTAACTGTTTTGTATTTAAGCAGGTATTGATAAGCCGGCTCTACCCCTGCCGCTTTTTTAATTTCGTTTGCCACCTGCGGGCCATTATTTTCCCATACATTACCAGGGCCGTTTGCATTTTTCAGAAATTTTTCTGCAGGGCACCAATTGTTTTTAATGGTGATGTATGATGAACCTTCGTCGGTATATAAGTAAAACCAGTGCTGCGGATCATGTGCGTAGGGCGCTTTATAAATACTATCCACGTAGTTATTACTGATCACTGAACCTGGTTGTGCCGATAAGGTATAAATACCTGCCACATCGTACATATTACGCGCATAGTGGTGAATCTTATTGGCTGTAATATGGTTGTCACTCATGGCGTTGATACTTTTTGTCCAGCCCCAGCCCATACTGATGCCGGTATAGTTTACATCGCAAACCTCGTTATGGGCTATGGTAATGCCTTTTACATATCCTGCGCCTATGCCCACGCATCCCCAGTCTTCATTGGTGGCATTTGTTATTAAGTTGTTTTCGATGCGTTCATTGGTGCATATCTCGCGTTTATCGGTTGGGTTATAAGGTAAATGAACCTCCTGTGCCTCATCCGAATAAACTCCTGCGAGGATGGCTGTTCCCCCGATGTCTTTAAACAAGTTACCTTTTATTTCATCATCGTGTGTTCCCCGCTGATAATCCAGGCCTGTTGAGGCCAGGTGCTCAAAACGGCAGCCTTCAAAGGTGGTATGGGCGGCGTAAGCTACCTCAACAGCAGCGGCAGGACGGCCAACCCATGCCTGGTTTTCCAGCCCTTTTTTATCCGGCGTACCGGGTATTTTTAGCTTGTAGGCATCCAGCATATACATACCATCCTGGTGCGGCACCAAACCTGCTTTTGAAGGCCGGAGCCAGCTGCTATGCTGAAAACCAATATTTTTAAAACTGAAATAACTTACGGGGTGATCTATCGTCCCCTCAATTTTTACAATATTCTCAAGGACAGGAACAGTTACCGTGGCTGTGGACAGATCCTCACCGGGGCGGGGTAAGTAGTATATTTTACGATGTTCCATATCCAGGTACCACTCACCGGGCTGGTTTAAAAACTGCACCGATCTGCTGAGAAAAAAAGCAGAGTTACCCGTTTTTTTGGAGATCCAGGGCGCAGGCCAGGGATGTTCCGATTGGATACGGCTTTCGGGCTGGTAAAAGGATAACCTTACGCTATCACCCGCCACTTTTGCCGATTTAACCCTTAGTATAGCTATAGCCCACCACTGGTGTATAAACATTTCCATACCCTTAATGTGCAGGGTATCAAAGGCCGCGGGTTTAGGAATCCAACAGGTTTGGGTTTGATGATCCCATGATAAAATACGGCCCATTAATGGCGTATCTGTTTCCCGTGCCGGCGTGGCTTTAGTGTTATCAACCCATAATTGTCTGAAATTCAATACTTCATCACCAATTAAGGGTGCGTTGGCAACCCATACTTTCCCGGCAACATTCAAGGGTAAACCAGGGATATTTCCTTCCAGCTTTTTCCAGCCGTTTATATGGATGCCGCCACTTAAAATAGTTTCGCCTTTGTCAGCACCTTCAATAATGGTGGGGCTATCTGAGGTACCCGAGTCTTCGGGACGGATAAACAAAGTTTCGGATAATTGGTAAAGCCCCTTCTCGACCATAATACGAATGCCTCCTTTTATGGATCCATCTTTCAGACGGCGCAGTTCGCGCGCCTTTCTCAGCGCCATGGCTACCGTAGCCAATGGTTGCTGTTGCGTACCCGTATTTTTGTCTGATCCTTTTGGCGATACCCATATTTCTGCCGCGAAAACGCTGCCTGTTAAAGCAACGACTAATAATAACGCGACAATAAATATGCGGCAGATGTTCATTAACAATTATTGGTTTGATGTTTGAAAAATTGATTTTATGTAAGTGGCATTGGCGCTAAAGTTCCATTTAACATTATGCACATCTTTAGTATCTCTCGACCGCTCAATCACCAGCCAGCCGCTCCAGCCCATTTTATCTAAAGTTGCCTTTACCCGTTCCATGTTTATTTCAGGGTCGTTTTGCAGCCATTGGCCATCAGTATTGGTACAGTGAATCATTACAATATTCATCTTGCCCAGTATCTGCAATTCCTTTTCCAGGTCGCGGCCATTATCAAGTGCGTTTTGAAAGTTGAAATAGCTTTTTATGGCTGGCGAGCCTATATCTTTTAATAACTGTAACTCATTCCTGGCGTCCAGTGAAGTTTCAATACCAATTACTACACCCGCTTTTTCGGCTATTTTACCCACTTCTTTTAAGCGGGCAACTATTGCGGGGCGCAGGTTTGGGTATTTAACCAGGTCGCCTTTAATGCCCAATGGCAAAAAGCCAACTTTTACATTCATTTGCTTCATGGTATTGATGCAATCTTCAACAGCCTTAACGGCGGTGGGCCGTTCGGCAAATGATTGTGCAAAAAAACCGGTCATTCCCAATGAGGGTATTTCCAGGCCCAGCTCTTTAGCTTTATTTAAAAACAGTTCCCGTACCGAATCTTTTGCCAGTTGATTATCAAATGTCTCGCGATCACCAAGGCCACCCATGTCGACCTCAACCCCATCGGCGCCAACATCTTTTGCAAGTTGGAAAGCACCAATTTTTTGTCTTTTGATTATCATGAGGTCAACTACCGCTACCTTGTACCGCTGCTTCGCCGATGGAGTTTGCGCTATAACCTGTTGTGCCACCCCTATTGTAAATAGCACAACACCCAAAACCAATATCAACCTGCTTTTCATATCCTCTATTTGTTTATTGCTGCCGCGAAAACTTTTTGCAGTTGGTTAAACCCTTTTATGGCACCGGCAGGCAGCTTTTCGCCTTTATCGCCAAACACATACATGGCCGGTTCTTTTTCAATAGTTACTTTTGATTCATCAATATTGCCGCTCTTATCTTCAATCGCGTTGATATTGAGGTGAAAGTTTTTGGCAATGAACCTGTACAACGGAAACCTTTTGGATGGCCCAAAATCGTGACCTTCATTGGGGAGATGTACATTCTCTACCATATTTTCGGCACCATAGTAACCATACATTTTTTTGAGATAAGGAAAATCATGTTCGGGCATATTGGCTGTCCAGTCCTGCCCGTCAGATACCAGCAATTGCGGTTTTGGGGCCGTCATAGCGGCAAGCTCTACATTATCGGTTCCGCCTCCGCACTGGTGTACGGGCATCCCGCTTTCGCATGGGCAGCCCCCGTAAAAATAGGATGAGACGGAAACTACCGGTGCGCTTAACTTAATCCTGTCGTCCAGCGCGGTCATTAATACGGTATGGCTGCCGCCGCCAGATCCACCGCTGATTCCTATTCTCGCAGTGTCCGTTTCTTTTAATGATGATACATAATCCAATATCCTGATAGCTCCTAAAATTTGAATGCTTTGCGCAAGGCTGCGGCGATGATCTTCCTCTTTAAACTGCAACAGCGATTCGCCCCAGGCAAAAAGGTCGTAGCTGTAGGCCATAACACCCATGCGGGCCAGTGTGGCACAACGCAACTGGCAATCGGCACGGTAGCGCTGGTGCTCCCAATGCCCGTCGGGACTTAATACTACCGGGATCTTCCCTTTTATTTTTGATGGTTTATATAACGATCCATTGATGTATAAACCCGGTAAAATTTCAATAGCTATGTTCTCTACTGTATAACCATCAAATTTTCTTTTGGGGGTGATGATAGGTTTTGAAGCGGGTTTTTCCGGTAAAGGCCATAACTCCAAAGCTTTATATAGTTGTGGCTTAAGCAAAGCTTTGCGTTGTTCCCAGCTGGCTTTATCATGATACTGCGATGCAATACGGTCCAACTCTTTCCAGCCGTCAGTAACCGCCCAGCGGAAATATTCGTACTCCTTTAGCTTATACCTGCCGGTGCTTTCTTTATTTACCTTGAGATCGAGCGGGGTAAGCACATTAGCCAGCGTGGTATCCACATCCGGCCGGAAACGCCACTCCGCATAGTTTACCCATTTATCCCGAACCTGGGCATCGGTGTATTTAATCTTTACCTGATACCTGTCCTGTATCTCATCAAGCACTTGCTTTAATGATTTTTTGTACAGACCATCCGTGGTTTGCTGAGCACCGGCTGTATAATACAGTAATGTAAAGCAGGCTATGAGTATACCGATTAATTTTTTCATCTCGTTTCTCCTTTAAAGATCTTTAGTCTCTCCTGTTGTTGCCACAGGAGCTGTGTACCCATCTAATTTGGGCCACACACCGTCTTTTATTTCTTTCAGCTCCATTTTTTGGGGATCGAGCACCACATGCTTTATTTTTTGCCTGCGCCAGGTATAAACCACATGCACCAGCCCATCTGCCGATTGGATCACCGATGGATAAGAATACTGACTGATTGGCGAATCTTCCAGTATCGCGGCAGCATACCAGTTAACTCCATCTTTTGATACGGCCACGTTTAAAGGCGTACGGGCGCCTTTTGCCAGTGTCCCCGGCGGTAATACATGATTATAAACCAAAAGCTGCCTGCCGTCCTTTAACGTCACCGCATCGGTGCCTGAGTTGTTGTTGGGCAAAGTTGTTTTTTCGAGCGGCGACCAGGTTTGCCCCTTGTCTTTTGACCAGGTTGTGAGTATCGCCCTGTTCTGGCTGCGGCAAAGTACCTGCAGCCTGCCATCTTTATGGATCAGGATACTGGGTTGGATAGCTTTCAGCTCTTTACCATCACTTATAGGGCCTGTCATGGTCCAGGTTTTACCAAAATCATGGCTTGCTTCAAAATGCACCTGCCAGGCTTTGCCTTCGGTACTTACCGGGCTTAGTAATGTGCCATCCTTCAGCAAAACCGGCTTGTTTTTAATCGGGCCTAAAAAGCCATCCGGCAAAGCAGTTTGCGCCGACCAGCTAATCCCCCCATCGTCTGATGTTTTCATATACCCTTTCCACTTTGCAGGGCTTGGGCCTATTTTATAAAATAAAAGCAGCTTACTACCCGGCACCTGGTAAAGCACGGGGTTCCAGCAGGCGTAGCGTAAAGTATCGTTCTGTATGCCGTTGGCTACATTAATGCCTTCAGTCCATTTGCCATTAACAAACCGGCTCACCCAGATGCATACATCGGGGTTACGTTCTTTTGTACCGCCAAACCATGATGCCACCAAACCTTTTGGGGTTTCGGCAATGGTAGCTGCATGGCATTCGGGATAAGGCGCTTTATCGTAAATAAATTCATCTTTTACAATGCCTTTGCGCCAGGGGTTAGTTTGGGCAAATGTTTCGCCGCTTATTGCGCAGGCGCTTAATATGATCAGCAAGATTTTCTTATACATGGCTATTATATTTATTGAGCTGTTTTCTTTGCAGCATCAGCAGTTTCTTTAGCTTTAACAGCATCTACATAAGCTTTAAATAACTGGTGCCAGTTACGCCCGTTATTGTTGAGGTATTGCTCGTTTTTGGTTTTGTAGATCTCAAAAATGGCCGAGATCTGTTTAATATTTTTAAAATCAACCGCCTGCTCGCGGGCCTGCTTTAAATTGGCAAGTATGGTTGCTTCCTCAACCAGGGTCAGATCAGTAACTATGGCTTTATAACCTGCCAGTGTAAAAGCCACCTTGCCGATGGTATATTTATCCAATATCGCTTCAACCTGTTCTTCATTAAGATCTTTGCGCAGACCGGTCATCAGGTTTTCGTGAACAGATTTTGGCAGGGATGAATTGATGATGATCTGCCTGTCCATAGTGCTCAATGGTTTGCCGGTAGCCGGATCGATCCCGGTAGGTACAGATTCGTACGAGTGGCTATTATTCCAATCGCGGATAGCTTTCAGGTGCGTAGCCACAACGGTTTTTACCCGTGAAGCTTTCGCAGTATCATTCAAGGTAAGGGAGCTTACCCATTCATTTGCTTTTTTATCAATCTCTGCATCAGCTTTAGCCTGTGCTTCCGGCGATGGGACTTGCTTTACCGCTGTTTGGTCCTGCGCCTTACTTAGGGTTGATGTGATGAGCAATACGACGAATGCCATACCAGCAATGTTTAATATTTTCATATATATCCTCATTAGATAGGTAGATTTAACTTTTAACTTCAAAATTGTAACTGCCGGATCCTATCCGGAAAATAGCCCGGCCACCTTCCATTTTTACCAGTTTAATATCTTTTATGGTATCCATTGCCTGCCCCGATTCGGTTACAGCCTTGCCGTTACCTGCCGGTATGTATATTAAAGCTTTGCTGTTTGGCGGTACGGTTATATGCCAGGTGAAATGACCATTATTGCTTATCCAGCTACTTTTAACTACCCCATATGGCGTTTCATATGAAGCATTTACAGTATTTAACTGACTTATTACCGGAGGTATCATCACCATTTCTTTAAAGCCCGCGTTAACAGTTTTAATACCGGCCAGGTCCTGGTAAAACCATGCCACCAGGTCGCCAAGCAGCATAATATGGTTGTGCGAATTCATGGCCGGGTTGGCGGTATCGCCGTTCCATAGCTCCCATATGGTGGTGGCGCCATGTTTAACCATGTAACCCCAGCTCGGGTAATCATCGTTAGATGCTATACGATAAGCAAGATCAGGCCGTCCGTATTCGGTAAGGCCACGCATAAGCCATTGTGTACCTATAACCCCGGTGCTGATGTGGCCGTTTGCATCATTCTCAATCTTATCAACTATGTTTTTAAAAACCGCTTTGCTGCTTGCTGCGGGGGTAATGCCAAAATATAATGGCAGCAAATTGGCGGTGACGGTATTGTTAGCATATCGAAAGCTTTTTTTATCAAGATATTTTTGGTTGAAAGCATTGCCTACCCTCAGTTTCAAGGCAGCAAAGGCCTGTGCATCGGCAGGTTTATTGAGCAGTTTGGCAAACTTTTGCATCAATCCCGACAGATGATAATAATATGCTGTCGCGATGAGCTGCCCGTTGGTATTGCGGGAAGAGTCTTTAGAGTGGATCAATTCCGGCGATTCGGGTGGCACGCACCAATCGCCATATTTATCTTTGGTCACTATATAATCCTTCATGTATTTTACACGCATATAATCCATCCATTCTTTCATGGAGGCATAGTGCCTTTCGATGGGCGCCTTATCGGCAAACTGGCGATAAAGCATATCGGCCACCAGGATGTATGTACCGGGCCAGGTCATGTTATCGCTGTAATAATTCCAATAGGCCGGGGCAACATCGGGGATAGCGCCATCCGGCTTTTGCGATTGGGCAATATCATCCAGCCATTTGGCATACAGGTTACCATTGGCAAATACAAAGCTTTCGCCAAGGGAGCCAACCGCGCGGTCGCCAAGCCAGGGCATCCGTTCGTTACGCTGCGGGCAATCAACCGGCATACCTTTGTAATTGCTTAATATACCCCAGTAAGCGTTATGATAAACCTGGTTAATGAGCGGGTTGGACGTTTCAAAGTGGCCGGTTGTAGCCATGGCATCATAAACTACCTCTCCTTCAAAATCGGCCAATTCGGGCCTGCCGGGGTAACCGCTGATCTCTACATACCTGAAACCATGGTATACAAATGCCGGGCGCCAGCTTTCGTCTTCGCCGCCTTTTAGGGTGTAAACATCCGTTACTTTGGCATCGCGAAGGTTGGCTACATACAGTTCGCCATTGAGCTGTAGGGTTTCGGCATAGCGCAGGGTTACTTTATCACCACGTTTGCCTTTTACATGTATTTTTACCCAGCCGGCAAAATTCTGCCCCATATCCATAATCCAGGTGCCGGATTTGAGTTGGTTTATGCTGATTGGCTTCACCCTATCCATAACCTTAATGAGTTCATTCACCTGGGCCTCTACCCTGCCTCCGGGCGCTTCCACCAGCCCGGCCTTTAGCCATTTGCTGTCGTCAAAGCCGGTGTTGTTCCATCCGGGCATCTCTTTGGCGGCATCGTACTCTTCTCCATCGTATTCGTTATTGGTGCGAATAGGGCCATCAGCAGTAAACTTCCAGCTTTTATCGCTCACAATTAATTGCCGGGTACCATCAGTATACTCCACCTCTAACTGCAGCAGCATTTTGGGGAAACCAAATTCCTTAATTTTTTTGGGTTTGTATTTGGGGCGCATGGTAAAAAACCTGCCATTGCCCAATACCGTTGCAACCGCGTTTGCTCCTTTTTTTATTGCATTGGTAACATCAAAAGTGTTGTACTTAACAGATTGGGTATAATCCGTAGGCGGCCCGGCAAGCACCTGGTCGCCTATGATGTTGCCATTTATATAAAGTTCATAATGACCTAACCCAATGATATATATGATTGCTTTTTTTACTTCTTGCCTTACATCAAACTGTTTATGGTAGTAACGTGCCGACAGGCGGGAGAATTTAGAAACACTATCCCAGGGGAAGCCGCCATCATGGCCTATCCAGCGGGCTTTCCAGTCGGTAGGATTTAGCAAACCTTCGCTCCACATGGCGGGTTGGCTCCACTGGCTTTCACCTTTATTAGTCCATACTTTAACTTTCCAGTAACAGGCTGTACGACTAATTAATGCCTTACCAGCATAATTAATCATGATAGATTCGCCCGAATTCACACGATGCGAATCCCAAAGATCACCCACATTGGCGGCCAGTTTTGCGGGGGTTGATGCAACCAGTACCCGGTAAGCTGTTTGATTAATATTACGCCCCTCTCCTGTTATCTGCCAGCTTAATCTTGGATGAATAGTTTCAATACCCAGCGGATTGTGCAGCATTTCGCAGCGCAGGTTTTGAGTGGCAATACCGGCCAGGCACTTATACGATGAGAGTACAAATATCAGCAAGGCGATATGTGTGCGCTTACTCATTTGCCCGAAAAATCAAAGTATAACGTTAACGGCAAAGCCATATCTATATCCTTGTAATAGTCAAAGTATTTGTTGGGGAAGCCCTGTGCACCCAATTTATCGGGCTTTTGAGATTTAGTGCCAATCGGACTGATGCCATGCATAAAAGATATATCACCCGATGGGAACGCAGGCGCCGTGTTGTACACTTTTTTAGGATTACCTGGGGTAAACAAGCGCATAAATACATCGCGGTTATCACAAACAACAGTAATCGGGCCGGTATTGGCGTTTAGTCTCATCCAGTATAGGTTGGCATAATATCCCTTAAATTCGGGGTACTCAATTTTTGGCTCACCGGTTATGGTATTGTTATACTGTTTGTCCCAAACGCCCAAAGAAGTACCTTTTAGCCGGTTCTTCCAAACACGGTAAGGGCCGCTACCCATGTATTGCACACCTTTAACATCCTTTTCGGGATAGGAAAAGCTTACGCCAAGCAGGTTACCTTCTTCGCCAATGGGCCAGTATTTTACATCCAGCTTTACCCAACCGGATGGGTACATGGTCCACTTTAGTTTTGCCATATTGGCTTTGGGTTCAAAAGCTGCTTCAACTATTACGGTATCGCCATCATAATGGTAGCTTAGCTTTTTAAAGCCTGTTTTTTCTCCACCTTCTGCCAATATGGGGCCGTTATTAAATGGTATTTCGCCCCGGCTGTTACTTACTTTTTTCAACACACCCGAGTTACGGTTAAACTCCAGTTGAATGCCATTGCCATTGGCCACTTTGTAAGCTGAATCGGTTTCGGTGACGTTTATTTTATGAATCCCGGGTTTATGTATAATACGCCCAACAAAATCATGGGGCATTTTAATGGGGAAACTCCAGGTAAACAATTCTTTTTTGTGCGGATCAATGGCAGTTATGTATAATACCTCGTAGTCCAGCCAGTTTTTAGGTAAATCAAATTGTAAATTGCCGTATTGACCCGGTGATACATTGGGTGAAGTTATCGGTCCGGTTTGCGAGGTGGCCTGCGGCTGGGGGTGCCGCCATGGATCGTTAAACTTAACCAGCTTATAGCTAAAAGTACACTGCTTTAAATTGGTATACAAATACCGGTTCTCCAGTCTCAGGTTACCGTTAAATGCAGGGGTAATCTCCCGCGGCTCCAGGCGCACGGGGCACCAGATCTCCTTGATGGTGTAATAGCTTCCCTCCTTTTCGTGATACGGCCCCACAATGCCATCCGCAGCATGATCACCGTCCGAGTCAAGCTCATTATTTTTATCGGTGCGCACCACATCTTCATCTGCAAAATCCCAGATAAACCCACCGGCCGAAAGCGGCGTATGGTACATCAGTTCCCAAAAATCGTCCAGGCCCGCACCGGCGCCGCCATCGTAAAGGCCATGCAAAAACTCGGTGGGGAAAGCCACATCGTGCCCGTGTAAATTGGTTCCGGTACCATAATCATAGTTGATATAATGCTGCGTATTTGTGCCCCTGAACACAGCCCATGGGTGGATGGGCGGCCGCTTCTGGATATCCAGGTCATCAAAAAAATGATCGAGATCAAAGTTAAAGCCACCCTCATTCCCATTATCCCAGATAACTATCGACGGATGGTTTACATCCTTCGCTATCATTTCCTTCGCCAGCTTAGAACCCACTTCCGTATCGTAATGACCATGCCAGCCGGTAAGCTCATCCAAAACAAAAAGGCCAAGCGAATCGCAGGCATCCAAAAAATGATCATCGGGCGGGTAATGCGACATGCGCACGGCATTCATGTTCATATCCTTCATGAGCATGATATCGTCAATGCTTTGCTTTTTGTTCATTGCCCTGCCGGTTGTAGGCCAGAAAGAGTGGCGGTTAACGCCCTTAAATTTAATCTTTACATTGTTTACATAAATGCCATCGTGCTGGCGCAACTCTACCGTTCTGAAACCAAACCGCTGCTTTATCGAGTGAACAATCTTACCACCCTGATTAAGCGTGAATACCACGTTGTAGAGGTTAGGAAACTCGGGCGACCATAACAGCGGTGATGCGACCCTGGTGGTGAGATTCACCAGGGTATCGCCGGTATTTACATTAGTTTTGAAAACCGCACCAACTTTTTGACCCTTAAGGTTGTATACCTGCCCGGTTATTGTTCCCGCTTTAGCTGATGATAACTTTATCGCGGCTGTTAGCTTGCCATCGGCTTTGGCGTCAATGGCATAATGATCAATGTGAGTTTTGGGGAAGGCCTCCAGAAACACCGGCCTGAAAATACCACCGAATACCCAAAAGTCGCCTTTTCTTTCGGCCGCATTTACGGATGCATTGGCCGATTGCTTGGAAACGGTTACCTCCAGCAGATTGGGCTTGCCATAATTAAGCAAACTGCTGATATCATATTTAAAACGATAGAACGATCCCTGGTGAATGGCCCCTGCAGATCTGCCATTGAGTTTTACTTCAGTATCGGTCATGGAGCCGTCAAAAACTATATTGATGCTTTTACCCTGCCAGGCAGCCGGAACGTTAAACTCGAATTTATATAAACCTTTTTCCTTCCCTTTCAGACTATCCTTTGCAAGCCCGTAATTATATTTTCCAAAGCCCTGTAATTCCCAGTTAGAGGGAACAGGGATGGTTGTCCACTTACCCGAATTGCGGCCTTCGGTACAAAAAAACTGCCAGTTAACGGTGTGGTCGCTGCCCGTACCCGATAAATATACCTTTTGTGTTTCCTGCGCACGGGCAGTTATTCCGCTTAGCAGTAACAGGGTATAGGTACATATTTTAAAACAGGCAGATCTCATGGTAATCAGTTTGTAGTAGGTGTAAATTTTAGCGGGTTATCCGTTCGGAATGGCGCGGCAGGTAATCCGTTCTTATTATAGAAATTGGGCTGGGCCGATTCCAACCAGGCAAAACGTGCGGCTACAGGAACATCTACGCCATCCGCCGAAACCTCAACCGTACTACCTCTGATGGCAGCAATGGCGGGTACAAATTTGCCATCCTTGCCGGCTACAGTGAAATCGGCAAGCGGTTTACCATCAGAACTAACCAATCCCTTACCTGCATAATTAAAACTCAAAATGATCTTATTACCGATGATTTTCATGCTTTTATACATCGGTCCGCAGCAAACAAGCTTTTTCTGTCCGTAAGTATTGGCTAATGCCTGTAATTCCAGCCGGCGGCCAACCTCCCACTTAAATGGCGGGTGAATATTTTTAAGATCATCGTTCAAATCGGTGGTGATAACCATGCCTGTATGCGGGATCTGTAAAGCCATGGTTTGGGCTTCTCTTAATTCAGGTTCGGTAAACTCAGTATATGGCACCGCTCCTTTGCTTTGCGAATAATAAAAGGGCGCTATCTGCACGTAATAAAATGGCAGGCTTTTGTTGTTCCAGCTTTTACGCCAGTTATTGATGAGAGCCTCCATTTTATAGGTGTAACTGATGGTTTCACCCAGGTAGCAGTTGCTTTCGCCCTGGTACCATAAAAAACCTTTAAGCGCAAACGGCGCCAGCGGCTGAATCATTTTGGCGTAGAATTTACCGGGATCACCCTCAATTTTAATATTGCTGGTTTTAAAATACGGGATAGCATCAAAAGCTTCCTGCGGCGCCCATGGCTCAATACGGCTGCCGCTTACTGCCGATGAGATTACGCCAACAGGTACTTTCAGATCTTGGTTCAGGTTTTTGGCGAAGAAATAACCCACCGCCGAAAAAGCACGTAAAGTAGAATCCTCCGCGATGCTCCAGCCGGAATGCGTAGAATCGGGCTTTTGCAGGTTTTTTTGGGTGACCAAAAAGATTCTGATCTGTGGGTTATGGGCACGGTCAAGTTCATCAACAGGCGAATTTGCTATACTCGTATCGGGCTTTTTTACTTTGCTGTTCTTGCGCATTTCATACTGCATGTTCGACTGGCCCGAGCACAGCCATACCTCACCTACCAGGATATCTGTAAGCTTTATAGTATTGGTGCCCGTGATGATTAACGTGGATGGATTTACCGAAGCAGGCATCGGTTTAAGCGTTACTATCCATTTACCAGCATCATCAGCAATAGTTGTTTTGGTTTGGCCGTTAAACTTAACTGTTACCTTTTCGCCAGCTTTGGCGGTACCCCAAATTGGTACAGGCTGATTGCGCTGCAATACCATGCCGTTACCTAATATTTTAGGCAAAACAACCTGGGCTATGCTACCTGTAAAACAGAACAAGCTCATAATCAAACAGCAAAATATCGCTCTGCTACCCATTTTTAATAATTGCCTGTTTTAAATGATTTAATATAATAAACCGCAGACCTGGCAGATTCCCCCGCTTTTGGCAGGTCGTAGTTTTGATCCGTTGGTGTGTCTGTATTAGGAAAACGCCGCACCTCGCCTGTGCGGAAAACCACACGGTTAACGCTTAATACCGGGGCAAAAAATAATGCCGTAAGCACATCCTTTCCGTTTACATTCATGGTATAAAAACGGGTATTGGTGTTTAGTTTCAGGATGATATGATAAGGCTTGCCTGCCTCGTACTTAATAATGTTTTTATCACGGTATCCCGCCTTGGTCCTAAACTGCCCCGCCGAATCGAGCGTAAGCCTGATAGCGGCACTGCCCTTTTCATCCTGGAACTCTATATCCAACATCCCGGTATTATTTTGCCCGGGGATGATGGTAAAATCGGCCATTAACTTTTTAGATACAGGCACCACGCGTTCTGCTTTGGCATAATCAAAGGGGTCGTTATCTTTCAGGGTAAGGCTTTTTTCGCCGTCAGGGGCTTTTTCAACAGTCACAGGAGCCCATTGGGGGCTGTAAGTGTTCCACAGTTCCAGCTCTTTACCGGCCGGCATCTCATTAAATACTTCATTGGCATGTGCACCGGCTATTTCGGTTAGGGGTACAGGTATTGATGATACCCAGATGTCCTCCTTATTCATGCTGTAGGTTACCCACAGTTTGCCATCGGGTGGTATACCGTTGCCTTCTTCTATCCCGCGCACATATTGCGGCCCGTATGATTTATAGGCGCCGCCATACCGCATAGCCGAAATTTCGCCGTCAACCAGTAACAGATTTTTATAATTGAGCCCATCATCACTAACCGAAACAGCTAAGGGCCACCTGAATTCGGAAGGGTTATAAACTGTTGCATATTTACCATCGGATGTGCGCTGCCCCCAAATTTTGGCATTGCTGTTTACAAAGCGTGGCGCACGCGCGGCATTTGCAGGCCAGGTTTTGCCATTATCTGTACTAATGGCTGTCAGGGCATATTTCCATAAGCCTACTACCCGGCCATCGGGCAGGTGATAAAAATTGAAAGCCTTATAATCTTTATGCAACGGTATTAAAGGATCTTTTTTATCGGTTTCTTCTACCCACTGCATCATCATTAATGGGTTAGCCATCAGCTCATCGCAGGCCTGTACAAAACCTTTGTCTTTACTGGTTTTATAAAAGGGATAGCTTGTGTTTTTTTCGTTCCATTTAGGGTTGTAATGGATAAAGTAGATGGGGCCATATTTTCCGTTTGGTAAAACCTCGCGCACCACACGCCCTATGCCCTGTCCATCATTGGGATCATCGTGCCCATCCAAACAAATGCCATAAAAACCCAATACCAGCAAGCGTTTTGATTTGGCGGTATAAAAGCCCATGCGCTGGTGCATTACCGAATACAGGTTGTTTGCCACGCCGGGATGCCCTTCTTTTGTAGTGCCATCGGGTATTTTGTAAGGTGGAAAAACCAATGTTGGTTTCGACCAGTTTTGCCCGTCGGCAGATGTAACTACCAGTGTTTGACCGGGAGGCACGCTCTCGCCCACCTTATCGCTCAAATACTCAACATAAAAAGTATTGTTCCAATAGGCCAGCATGGGTGCATGGTTATAAGTGAAGCCAAAACCATCAGCCAGCTTAGGATGTTCCCGGTTGGCCCTCAATATCTGCATGCTATGAACACCTATAGCCGGGCTTAGCTGCCCGTGGTGATAATCAACATTTACTACCGTATTGCCGCTGTAGTGCACGGTATCCTGTGCCCTGGCGCAAAAAGCAATAATGGTAAAAAGTAATATATAGATAGTCCTGTTCATTGTTGATTAGTTTTAACAGCTACCGAATCTTTTAACAGTAAGTTCAGTTGCTTTTGGGTTACTTTAAATATAGTTCCGTGTTTATGCCCTGTGGGCACACTTATACTGTCGGCTATATCGGTAAAGGTTTTAAAATCGGTTGTGCGCATAGCGCCATATCTTTTTAACCGGTACGAATCGTAATAAATAAACCAGTTTTTACCGGTTTTGGTTATAGACGGACCTTCGCTGTACGTTTCGGTAAAGCGTTTGGTATAGTTGCCGTAAGGCCCCAGGGGATTATTACTAAAAGCTACCAGGATATTACGGTTAGGCCGGGTATTATCCTTCATTACCAGGATATAATCGTTTTTGCCCCGCTTTACAATTTCGGCGTCAATTACACTAAAGCCAGGATCCAGGAATAATTTGGTTGGTGCAAAAGTTTTAAAATCGGCAGTAGTGGTATAGTAAAGCCGGTGGTTATTGTTCTCGTCCTCCTGCCCTTTTGCAAAGCGATTTGGCACTGTTGATGCCCATACGATAATAAACCTGCCGGCCTCGTCGTCATAAAACAACTCCGGTGCCCAGGCATTTACTGCCGTCGGCTCGTACTCCATCACGTTAAGATGCTGCTGGGCTGACCAATGAATCAAATCTTTCGAACTGGCGTAGCCTATTCCCTTATCATCTTTCCAGCCGGTTGTCCATACCAGGTGGTAAACACCATCGGGGCCCTGGGCGATGGATGGGTCGCGCATAATTTTTGCTTCACCGGCTTCGGGTTTTATAAATGTTCGGTTTAGGTCTGTCCAATGTATGGCATCATAACTGTACAACAAACGGAGCCCTTCATTTGCCGGTTCATGAAACGACGTAAACATATACACGCTTTTACTCGCCTTGCATGATATTATAGCAGAAGCAAACAATAGTAATATATATGTAAATAGCCGTTTCACGTGTGTTTTTAATAGGTTTTATATGGAGTCGAGAATGAGCACCCAATCG
>NZ_JBXANJ010000003.1:0-281469 GCF_058801545.1 Mucilaginibacter sp. GW822-FHT03E02
TGCATCAGTACAGATAACCTTTCGGTTAAGGGTTTCGGCGAAAGCAAACCCATTGCCGATAACACAACCGAAGAAGGCCGTGTTTTGAACCGGAGGGTGGAGATTAAACTTGTGCAGTAGTAGTGAGTTATGAGTCTTGTGTTCTGAGTTTGAAGAGTCAAATGTTATTATTGACTTGGGATTTCAGACTTAGGACTCAAGACTTAACATAACGGGCAACCATTATGCGCCCTGTGCCGTAATGATGAAGTACTAAAAGACTTTCATTACGGCATTTTGAAACACATTTTTAAGGAATACTTTCGCTGCTTAGCGTAACCGAAAAAAACAGGTTGTACACGGCTCATCCTGCTCGATCTGTTTATCAGCGTGCTTGATATGCCTTTTTAGGAGCCCCTGCTCATCATTATCGGGCTTTACACCTCGGGCACTCCAGTTCAACATCATTTATTACAGCTAAGCTGGCTTAAACAGCAATCTATACTGCCAATCGGTATATTTATGTTGCTGTATTGCGGCAAAAACTGGCTGGGCTACCTCATTACCCGGTTTCAGCATCATTTTTTTACGGGGTAGCATCGCGCTTGTCGAAAAGGAATATCCTTCATTATCTTAAAGATGAGTATATCAAATTTGTCAATGTCGATTCATCTGTACACATCCGCCGGGTAAGCCAGCAGCCTATCGAATTTAGCCATTACATCCTCAATAATGTACAGCAAATTATATCGCAAAGCCTGCTCATTTTATTTACCATTGGCGCCATATTGATTTACCAGCCATTGCTGTTTTTTTTATTGCTGCTGGTGTTGTTACCGCCCATAATTATCCTTGCCTATTTTATCAAACGGAAATCGAAACAGGTGCGCGAACAAACAAAAATTGCAAGCGAAAAAAGCATTCAATATTTACAGGAGTCGTTAGCCGGTTTCATAGAAAGCAACATTTACAACAAGCACACATTCCTGGCCGATAGATACGCCGATTACCAGCAGCAGCTTAATAACAATATAGCAACGCAACAAACACTGCAGGGGCTGCCAGCAAGATTGGTGGAGATTTTTGCCATTTTTGGTTTTTTTATCCTTGTGCTGGTCAATAAATGGGCTGTACGTGGGGCAGTAGTTGATGTGCTTACCATTGGCGTTTTTATTACAGCTGCCTACAAAAATCATTCCCGGTATTATTAAAATCCTCAATAGTATGGGGCAAATAAAAACCTATGAATTTACCCTTAATGATTTGCTTGCTGTAAAAGAACCCGGCACGTTGCCAAAAGCGGGTATGCTTAATATTGCTGAACCTATCAGTTCTATCCGTTTTCACAATGTTTATTTTAGTTACGCAGACCAACCAGTAATTATCCGGCATCAGCTTCGATATTTGCGCGGGCGATTTTGTTGGCTTATCGGCAGCCTCCGGCCGGGGCAAAACAACCGTCATTAATTTACTGCTTGGTTTTTTAACGCCTCAATCGGGTTATATTTATATAGACGGAAAACAAGCGGATACCCGTAAAAGACAGCAGTACTGGAAAAAAATAGCTTATGTAAAACAACAAAACTATTTTATTCACGATACCATCCTCAAAAACATTACGCTTACTGACGACCAGGAATATGATACCATAAAAACTGGATGAGGCGATATCTTTTTTGCGGGCTTGCCACCTTACTATCCGGCTATCCCGAAGGCATAAATAAAATAGTACGCGAAAACGGCAAAAACCTAAGCGGCGGGCAAAGACAGCGCATAGCCCTGGCAAGGGCGCTGTACCACGACTTTGATGTACTGATCATGGACGAACCGTTTGGCGAAATGGATCAGCAGGCCGAAGAAGCGATCCTTATCCAGCTAAAGCAATTAACAGCCCAGGGTAAGATCATATTTTTTATAACACACAACATTGCAAGCCTGAAGCATTGCAACAAAATAATCCCCTTAATAAATGAATAAGCCTGAAGCATTGGTCATATTAACCCCGGGCTTCCCCGCAAACGGTAACGATACCACATGTTTACCGCCTATGCAGATTTTTGTAAAAGCTTTAAAACAGCACAATCCACTCTTACATATCATCGTAATTAGCTTTCAATACCCTTTTACAGCATCCCGGTATTACTGGCACGGGGTTGAGGTTATTGCGATAGCAGGTAAGGGCAAGGGGCAGCTTTTCAGGCTGATAACCTGGCGGCGGGTATGGCAAAACTTAAAAGAACTGAATGCCGGGTACAAACTTGTGGGTTTATTAAGCTTTTGGATGGGGGAGTGCGCCTTTATTGGCAACCGCTTTGCAAAAAAATACGGTTTACCACATTATCCGTGGTTGCTTGGGCAGGATGCAAAAGCCGGTAATGAGTATGTTAACCGGATAAAACCCGAGGGTAGCTCGGTAATAGCGATATCCGATTTTTTGGCCAGGGAGTTCAGGATAAACTATGGTATTCAGCCGGCGCATGTTATCCCTACAGGTATTGATGTAACGCTTTTTGGTGCCGGGGTGGTTGACCGGGATATCGACATTGTGGGTGCAGGCTCGCTCATCCCGCTTAAACAATATGGCCTTTTTGTAAATATTATAAAAAGCCTGGTTGCTGAATTTCCGGAATTAAAAACGGTAATATGTGGTAAAGGCCCGGAAATGGAAAAATTGAGAAAACAAATAAATAAGCTTGGGCTGGAAAATAACATCGAATTAAAAGGTGAATTACCGCACCCGGAGGTGTTGGCGATGATGCAGCGTTCGAAAATATTTTTGCATACATCGGCTTATGAGGGTTATAGTACTGTTTTAAGCGAGGCCTTATATGCGGGCTGCCAGGTGGTGAGCCTGGTTAACGGAATGAATGTAAGGCCCACACAGCATCACGTTCCCGGCAATGCTGAAGACCTGCCGGTTATTATCAAAGCAATGTTGAATGATAAGCAACTGAAACATGAGCCCGTGCTGATATACACTACCGAAGAGATAGCGGCCCGTGTTACCGGCTTATTTATCGGTTAATTGATGGCAAATATCAACCAGGTCATCGGCTATGGTTTTAAAGCTTAGTTTTTTGTTAAAATGATTTAAAACAGCTGCCGAAAGCTTTTGCCAGTCTGTGCCCTCAAGCGCTTTAAGAGTTTGACCCAAAGCATTGGCATCACCTGCAGGATATAAAAAACCATACTGACCGTTGACTGTGATTTTTTGATAAGATGGGATGGTGGTAACAATGGGGATACAACCGCAGGCCATAGCCTCTAACAAAGCATAGCCGCTGCCTTCTTTATGGCTGCCCGATATATAAAAATCTGCTGCACTAAACCAATAAGGCAAATCGTTATTTGCAACTTCGCCTACTAAAATAACGGCATCCCGTAGTTGGGCGGAAGACGTTATCAGCTCTTCTATATCGCTTAAAAGTACTTCACTTTGGTAAATCATGTACAATTTTGCACCCGGGTTTGCAGGCAGGTAATCCCGGAAACCTTTTAAAACGGTTAAAGGGTCTTTATTTGCATTTAGGTGGCCCACCCAGATAAAGTTTGCATCGCCGGTAACCCCGGTATGCTTCTTAGCAAGCTCTTTATCAACGGGTTTAAAGGCTGTAGAAGCTTCTAATAACTCAAATATCCGGGCATCAGGGTTTATAATGCCTTTTTGTTTCCAGGTATCCGCATTGCCGGCCGACGTAAAAAGGAATGCATCCGTTATAGTGCAGGCCATCTTTTGCAGCCGGCCTTTTAATCCCCCTGAAGGTAGTTCGCCATGATGCTGTATGATCAGCTTAAACTTGTTGCCGCAAAGCAATCTTAAAAACATTACCTGTAATGGGAATACCAGGCCTTGTACCATTACGATATCGGGCTTCAGTTTTTTTATAAAGCGATGCGTTTTTATGGTTATCGACCAGAATCTGTTATTGCCCTTAAAAAAATAATAGGGTATCGTATCCATCACCACATGCTGCTCAAAAGCGGCGTGCTTTACAAATGTAAAATCAAGCTTATTCTTAAGGTAGGGAGCAAAGGCCAGCGCCGGGGCATGTTTTTCTGTTACGTCCTGTGGCCGGGTATAGTTTAAATGCGAATAGTAAACAAGGTCAACCAGTTTTATCAATTTTAGATAATTTGATGTTGTATAAAGGTAACCGGGAAAACAACACCCGGCAAGTACGATTGAATGGAGGCCATTAACTCCCCGATATCTCCTTCAACATATTTATAGGCACCATCCACCTTTATCAAACTAAAGGATTTTCCCTTTAATCCACCTGCTAATGCAATAAACAGGTCCTGGTCAAACAGCCGGATGTTTCCCCGGTGAATCACCATTTGGATATCAACCAGCCGGGTAGCAAAAAAAACGTCATTATAGTCATTGGCACTGTCTGCTTTCGCGATAACCAGGTCGGCGTATTTGCCGGCAATAACTTCGCCGGTATTCATATTCCAGGCTTTTGCGGCCGTTTTGTTGAGCGATTGATATAGTTCCTGGTCGCTTAGCATACCGATATTACGTGCCATGCTGATGTGGTCCCATATATTCCAACTGCCGGTAAGGGTAGAGTCGGTTCCAAAAAGAATATCGGCAAACGGCTTTAATTTATGAATTTCTGCCGTTTTGTTCAACAAGTAAAAGTTCGACTCCGGGCACCATACTAAAGCCTTAAAATACGGGGCCTGTTGCTTGCTCATGGCTACAGCGTGTATGCCAACCAGGGGGCGGCCAAATTTATTCCAGCTAATCAGTTCATCTATTTCGCGCGAGGCCAGTTCATCTGATCCTTCACCTGTATGGATAACTACGGGTAATTTTCGTTTTAATGGATTATTGAGCTTTAATTTCCAAAGCTTTTCAAACGATGCGGAATGCAGATCTTGTGTTTCCTCAAAAATATTCAACAGGGCGTTGTCAATGTTTAACCGCTCCCCGTGGTTTACCACGGTTGTAACGCCGCACAATAAGTTTTTGTATATCCCCCAAAGTATTCGCAGGTGGCGGGGCACGTTAAGTACAGCTGCAATTTCTTTTTTAAACTCCCGGTGAATGTTTGCACCCCACTCGGTATAGTTATTATAAACCCGGTTGCCCAGTTGCGGAAAAAGGTTAAAATCAAGGTGATCGTGCGAGTTAATGAGTCCGGGAAAAATGATGGAGTTTTCAAAATAAAGCGATAACTGGTCATCAGCGTTTAAAGCTGTTAAACTTACGGTATCAATCTTCCCGCCTTCAATTTTAATATCAAACGTTTGCTCGCTGTCGGCGGATACCACATTCCCCAGTATCATTTTTTTCTTATTAAATGAATACCATAAATAACGGGGAAGCCCAGGTATTTTTCGTAAACATGCAGTGCGTTGGCATCTGCATAAAATGGCTTCATGATTTCGTCAATTTTTATTTCCTGCTGGGTTATCAGCTTAAAACCATTAGCTATGAGCGCTTCTTTAATGGTAAATATGGGGTGGACATAATTACGCACCGCCATTAATGTATTGCCGTGTTTAAAGGTACGCTTGCCGCCTGATGCCAGCGTATGCGGATGAAAATCGGTGATAATGATCTCGCCTCCGGGTTTAAGCAAACGGCTCCAGGCGTGCATCGCTTCGTCTATATCTTCAATATGGGCAACGGTGAGTGTTGAAACTATAATATCAAAAGAGCCGTCGGCAATATCCGAAAACAAGTTATCGGTAATTTTGCGTGTATAAGCGTCAGGATATTTATCCTTCAGCTTTTTTAACATCCCGGCAGATACATCAAAACCTGTCAGCGTCGCCGGTTGTTTATTAAATATAGCGGGCCATTGCCTGCCTGTACCGCAGCCTATATCGGCAACCAGTTTGCCTTTCAAATCCAAGCCATCTAACAAGCCTTTAAAAAGTATCCCGTCAAGGTGCAGCATGAGGTTGCCGGGCTGCATATCGTAGTCAGAAGCCCACAGGTCGTAAGCCTCCACCACGCCTTTTTCGGTTACCGGGGTGGTTATTTTGCTTTTTATATAGTTTTTAACGGTTGCCAGCATTGTACGCGTTTTTATAACATAACGGCCATGCGAGCCTTAGGGTTGCCCCGCTCTTTTTATTTTGCCACAGGCAACCTCCGCTGTTTTGCCACCGTAATGTATTATGAATAGTTTAATGTTGATCTGGGTTGGCGACGGCGGAAATAACATCCGCCGTTGCCATTAATTGCCAATAACACATGAATAAGATCTTACTCTATAACCCTAAAAGCGCGAATGCCAAGTACCGGATACCAAACTCTATTTTAAATATAGCGGCATCTGTTGATGGTAAATATGAATGGGTTATTGTTGATGGTAATTGTGAAGCAGATGCCTGGAACAAAATAGACAGCTATTTAAAAACAGGCGAATTTAGTTACCTGGGTTTTACAGTGATGCCCGGCCCCCAGTTAAAAGCAGCTATACCTATTTGTAAGGAAATTAAACGAAAATACCCCAATACAACAATGATTTGGGGAGGGTACTTTCCATCCAATCAGCCCAAGGCTGTTTTAGATTCGGGTTATGTTGATTTTATTATTAACGGCCCTGGTGATAACGCTTTTCCGCGTTTGATAGATGCGCTGGAGAATAATCAGCCTTACGAGTTTATAAAAAACCTGATTTATAAGGTAGATGGAAAGATCACTAAAGCCATAAAAGAAGACTTATTAGATCAGGATTCGTTACCGCCCTTGCCATATGATAAGCTGAATAATTTTTATCCCTTACAAAAGTTTTTGGGTAAAACCTACCTGGGTGAAAAAACGATGGCCTACCATTCAAGCATCGGGTGTCCGTTCACCTGTTCGTTTTGCGCGGTGGTGCCCATATACGAGGCTCGCTGGAAAGCAAAATCGGCAATTAAAGTTTATCAGGATGTTAAATACATTAAAGATAAATACGGCGCTGATGCCATTGAATTTCATGATAATAACTTTTTCGTATCAGAAAAACGCTCCGTTGATTTTGCCAGGCTGATTGAGCCCGAAAATATGACATGGTGGGGCATGGCCCGTATTGATACCATGGATAAATTTAAAGATAGCTCACTGGAGCAAATTCGTAAATCGGGTTGTAAATGTATTTTTTTTGGTGCCGAAAGTGGTAATAATGAAGTATTGGAGCAAATGGACAAGGGCGGTACCCAAACCGGCGAACAGATATTGCGGTTTGCCGAACGGTTAAAGCAATTTGATATCATCCCCGAATATTCTTTTGTATTAGGAACACCGGCAGCAACGCCCGAAAAGGTACAGGCGGGAATAGATTTTGAAATTGATTTTATTAAAAAGGTGAAGGCGGTTAACCCAAAAACCGAAATTGTAATATACACTTACACACCTGTGCCCACAGAAGGCTCGGAACTGTTTAAGCAAGTGCAGGCACAGGGTTTTGAATACCCTAAAACCCTCGACGACTGGGTAAGCCCAGCCTGGGAAAATTTCGACCTGCGTAAAAACCCGCTTACCCCCTGGCTAACGCCGGAAATGATTGATAAGATCAGGAATTTTGAGACTGTGCTTAATGGTGTATATCCAACCGTTACGGATATTAAGCTTAATGAGCTGAAAAGAAGGGCCATAAAGTTTGTATCTACTGTACGTTACAAAGCAAACCTGTACAAATACCCTTACGAAATAAAACTGCTGCAACGATTATGGGAATACCGCCAGCCCGAAATACAAGGTTTTTAAACTTAGCTTGATAATAATTGAACACCGAAAGAAACGATATTGCCATAAGTAATAGCCCAATAGCCAATGATGCATTTGAGGCCATGTATGTTGCCGTGCGCGATAAAGAAGGCAGGCTGTATACAAACAAACAAGTAGCGCACCTGCCTGAAATTGATTCCGGCCACCGGTATCATAAGGAGTGGAAAATGAGAAAGCATTCTGCTGAGCAGTTAATTGCTTTCCTAAAAAAACAACGCCGCTCATTGGATATCCTGGAGGTTGGCTGCGGCAACGGCTGGCTTTCGGCCAAACTTGCTGATATCCCTAAAGCCAAAGTAACCGGGATTGATCCTAATGGTGTGGAAATTGAGCAGGCAAGCAGGGTGTTTAAAAAAAAGAACCTTAAATTTATCCACGCCCCGTTTAGCGGTACTTCGTTTGCCGGGGGAACGCAATTTGATGTCATCATTTTTGCTGCATCTATTCAATACTTCCCCTGCATTAAGGACGTTATGGCTGATGCATTCAGTTTGCTTACCTCCGCCGGGCGGGTACACGTGCTCGATACCCATTTTTATCATTCTGGTGAAGTTGAAATAGCAGCCGAAAGGAGTAAGGATTATTTTACATCAATAGACTTTCCGCAGATGGCGCAGTACTATTTTCATCATCCATTAAAACAGGTGATGCATTATAAGCACAAGGTGATGTTTAATCCTACCTCCTTTTTAAATAAGATCATCAAAAGAAACATTTTTTACTGGATTAAAATTAAACCCTGACCAATGACCGGGCAAAACGTATTACATACTTTTAAGCGCTACCGCACCCTGCAAACGCACAGGGTAACAGCCTTGCCTATTGTAATATTAATGCCCCACAGCGCCTGTAACTGCCGTTGTGTAATGTGTGACATCTGGAAAGATAATAAAAACCTGAAGCAACTGACCGAAGCCGATATCACCGGACTATTAACCTCATTAAAATCATTGGGCACCACGCAAGTGCTCATGTCGGGCGGAGAGGCTTTGCTGAACGCCAACTTTTTTACATTATGCCGGATTTTAAAAGATGCAGGCATTAGCGTGGTGTTATTGACTACTGGTTTATCTATAAAAAATAATGCCGGCGATATTCTGAAATACGTTAACGAGGTAATCGTCTCTATTGATGGCGACGAGCCGCTGCATGATGCCATCCGCAATGTGCCAAATGCCTTTAAAAAGCTGAAAGAAGGAGTGGAGTACATCAAAAAACTCAACCCTGCTTACCGGATAACCGGGCGAACCGTGATACACCGGTTAAACTACCGCAACTGGGCCAATATTATTGCCGAAGCCAAAAAGATGGGACTTAACCAGGTAAGCTTTTTACCTGCCGATGTAAGCAGTCACGCTTTTAACCGGCAACAGGCATGGGCCGAGCCTAAACAAAACGAGATCCTGGTATCGGAAAAGGAATTGCCCGAACTTTGCGAAGTAATCAGTTACCTGTTTGAAGAATTTGACAAAGATTTTCACAATGGTTTTATTGCCGAAAGCAAAGAGAAGATCCAGGACATCTACCATTATTATGCGGCTTTTTATGGTTTGAATGAATTCCCGTTTAAAAAATGCAACGCGCCATGGGTATCAACTGTTATTGAAGCTGATGGAACGGTTAGACCTTGTTTCTTTTTGGAGCCGATGGGTAACATCAGGGATTCATCGCTTGATGTAATTTTAAATAGCCCTGATGCTATCGCCTTCCGCAAATCGTTGAATACATCAACGCATCCAACCTGTTTAAAATGTGTTTGCTCGCTTAACCTGTCGCCATTAACCCGTCTATCTTAATTTTTATGGAGCAGTTAAATAATATATTGTTCACTCATTCTTACTTTTTACGGTTCGATCCCAAGCAATGGGCAATAGGCCAGCCTTATGCACCACTGGGCACATTATATGCCGCATCCAATATGCGGATGCATGGTTATAATATATCGTTTTTTGATAACATGTTTTCGCACTCCGCAGATGATGTTATACCCGCCATAACCCAAAATAAACCAGGCTTTTTTGTGATTTATGATGATGGCTTCAACTATCTCACCAAAATGTGCCTTACCAATATGCGCGAAGCCGCTTTTAAAATGTGTAAGCTGGCCAAAGAAAGCGGTTGCACCGTAATTGTATCCAGTTCCGACTCGACCGACAGATACAAGGAGTATTTGAACGAGGGGGCCGATTTTGTAATTATCGGCGAGGCTGAACAAACGCTGTTGGAACTTACCAACGCCATCAAAAGTGGTATTGAAGATATCGCGCAAATACAGGGACTTGCTTATATTAAAAATAATATCCCTTTTAAAACCATTGCAAGGCCGGTGCTCAAAGACCTTGATACTTTGCCGCTACCTGCCTGGGACCTGGTTGATATTAACCCTTACCGCGAAAGCTGGCTTAAACATGCGGGATATTTCTCGATGAACGTTGGTACTACCCGTGGCTGCCCTTTTAAATGCAACTGGTGCGCTAAACCGATTTATGGCAACCGCTATAACTCCCGCAGCCCCGAAAATGTGATTGCCGAGCTTAAGCTTTTAAAAACCATGTTCAACATGGACCATATTTGGTTTTGCGACGATATTTTTGGATTGAAACCAGGTTGGGTAAAACAGTTTGCCCAACTGGTAAAAAAGGAGGAGCTGCAGTTCAGGTACAAACTCCAGTCGCGGGCGGATTTGTTGCTGGATGCTGAAGACGTGGCTGCACTGGCCGCATCTGGCTGCGAAAATGTATGGATAGGCGCCGAGAGTGGTTCGCAGAAGATACTGGACGCGATGGATAAAGGTACTACCATTGAACAGATAGCAACAGCCACACAGCTGATGAAAAAGCACGGCATCAAGCCGTCTTTCTTTATCCAGTTTGGTTATCCCGGCGAAACAAAAGAGGATATCGCACTTACTATCAACATGATCAATAATCTGTTGCCCCATGAAATTGGCATATCTGTATCGTACCCATTGCCAGGGACTTTATTTTATGAAAAAGTAAAAGCCGACCTGCGCCAAAAAACAAACTGGACAGACTCTGACGAGATGGCGCTGATGTTTAGTAACACGTTTAGCCCGGCGTATTATAAGCAGCTACACCGCTATGTGCATCAAAATTATCATGCCCACCTGGCCAAAAACAGCCTGGTAAAACTATTGAAAAATCCATTTAAACCCAGTTTAAAACGTATCAGGAAGGCAGCGTCGTTTATTTATCATGCCCCTGCAACTTTGATAGAAGGTTTTAAGCTTCAAAAATTGGAGAACACTATATGAGCCAAATCAGCCTTGTAAATAATGAAGCAAACGCATCAGATGCCTTTACCCGGCAATCTGTGGTATTTGACGAAATTTACTCGGGCAATATCATCATCAATTACAAAAGGGCAAGGGTAAGGGAGCATGTGCTCCAATATTTAAAACCAGCGGCCAGCATACTCGAATTGAACAGCGGGACAGGGGAGGATGCCCTGTTTTTTGCGCAACAAGGATATCATGTTCATGCTACAGACATATCAACAGGAATGCAGCAAGAGCTTCGGCAAAAAGCAATACCCTATAAAGATCATATAAGCACCGAAATTTGTTCATTTACCCAACTGGATCAGCTAAAACAAAAAGGCCCCTACGATCATATATTTTCCAACTTTGGCGGTTTGAACTGTACCGGCGAGCTGGAAAAGGTTTTGTTATCATTTGATAGTCTTTTAAAACCCGGCGGTAACGTGACTTTAGTTATCATATCCCCATTTTGCCTATGGGAAACATTGCTTGTTTTTAAAGTACGGTTCAAAACTGCATTCAGGCGATTTTTTAGCAGCAAAGGAAGGTCTGCCCATATTGAAGGCGCCTACTTTAAGTGTTTTTATTATAAACCGTCATTCATTATCAATACTTTACAAAAAAAATTTAAAGTATTGGGCGTTGAAGGCTTGTGTACAATAGTGCCACCATCATACATAGAAGGCTTTGCCGAAAAGCATCCCAAAGCATATAAATTCCTGTCAGAAAAAGAAAATCGACTTAAAGCAACCTGGCCCTGGAAATACATGGGCGACTATTTTATAATCTCGCTGGAGAAGAAATAATGACTTTAATTGGCTCGATTAAGCTTTGTATGGGTTGATCGATTTCAATTAGCTTCTACATAACTCTCTTCCTAAGGGCCATCGGCCCGACACATAATTGTAGATGATTGGCCAAAATATGACAAGAGTGCCGTCGGCACGGCTCATATTTTGGTGTAAATCCAGGTATTTTCATTTTGTTAAAGCGACATATACGCATTGCTCATATGGATCGAACCTACGGCTCTCACCCGTTTTCCTCGTTTTTTCCACGGGTTAAAAACCCGTGGCTACAAAATTGACCGAGGCTACGCCTCTAATTCGTGTTGAACAAGCCCCCGATGTGTCAACAAAATATATCTTTAGAAGCAAATCAGCATCTCGTCTGCGTTACCCACACAAAACGTCATAGAACCCTTTAATTTAAATCATTAAAAAATATCTTTGCAGGCATATCATCGTGCCCATGTTAAAAAAAATTCTTCCCGGTTTATTGTTTAGTATTCTTTGGGCAACCGGTTCTGTCGCTGTAAAATTCGGAATCCGCTCGGCAGATGCATTGATATTGGCCAGCATCCGTTTTATTGCCACAGGTTTTATATTTGGACCCTTTTTTGGCCTGGTAAGGAAAGAACGTTTTTGGCCGCTTAAAAGCGAATGGAAAAGCATCGTCATTTATGGCTTTTTATGCACTACCTTAACATTGGGTTCGTTCTTTGCCGCCCAGCGATACGCTTCGGCTGGTATCAGTATGTTGTTTATAGCGGTTGCTCCTTTACTAATCGCGTTATTTTCGTCAATAATTGTTAAACGGAAACTTACCCGGTTCGAAATTATCGGGATGCTGATTGCTTTTACCGGCCTGGTGCTGGCTTCGGCAGCGGCATTGCCTAATGCCAGTATAAAACCCCTGGGTATTATATTGCTGATTATTTACATTTTTGCCTATGCATCAAGCAGTGTTTACTTCTCTACATTAAGTATCAGCCTACCTAATGTATCATTCAATATCTGGCAGGTATTTGTAGGTGGCATAATTTTGTTGCCGTTTTGCCCGCTGTTTGGCCAGCAGCATGTTCACCACATTAACGTCAACCTGTTTTTATCCCTCTTTTGGCTAATTGTGGTACTCTCATTTATCGCCAACCAGCTGTGGCTATACCTGGTTGGCCAGGATGCCGTTACCGCCGGCACATGGCTTTACCTTACGCCTGTATTTGGGTATGGTTTTGGTTACCTTTTACTTGGTGAACAAATCTCGGTTTACGCAATTGCCGGAACGGTGTTGGTGGTAACCGGGCTTGTGGTATCTAAAAAGAAGATAAAAAACGTTGAGCCGTTATAAAGACCTTTATTAACTTGAAGACCATGTTCCGGGCTTTCAGCTTTGTGCATTCTGCTTTAAGCTTTTACTATCAATTGGCCAAGCTATGATGGTCTTCGGCAAGCAACTGGGCTACTTTATTTTGAAAGCGCTTAATCAGGTTTGATTGGAAATTGCCCGGATCGGGCTTGGCGCAATGCTTGCCCGCAACTATGGCCAGTAATACCCCATGATCATTAAGTTTCTTTTGCCTGGTTTTCTCATTCCACCTGCGCGATGTTATATTCATGAAACTATCATCCAATAAATCGCCCAGTTTATTATTAAGTAAAAATTCAACCAGGCTTTTTAACCAGTTATTTTTAAGCGACTTAGCTGTTGATACCCGCATAATATGATTAGGCAGATATTTACGTGTCCAGGCGTTGGCTGTAAAAAAATCAGCAAAGGTAGTGTCGCCCTGGATAGGTATCAGTGTAACAACTTCTGTGGCGGTATAGATATTCTTTTCGGCTATTTCAAGCGCTTGCTCATCTACATAATAGTTCATGCAAAAGCAATGTTGCTTGTTTACCACGAAGGTTAATTTCTTAAAAAAATGCATCAGCGTACGCGCTATCCAAAGGCGGTTTGGCGCGGTAATTATAAACAGGTCGATATCTGATTGGTCGTCGGCATAATTTTTAGACAGCGAGCCTGAAATGGCGATACCCCGCACGTAAGGAAAATTAATAAGCAAGCTACCAACCTTGCGTGCTGTACTTATCATTTCAATAGCCTTTTGGTTGCCTTTATTACGGCGCTGCGCCAGGTATTGGTCGTTTTTTAAGCAGTAAAATTTATCAAAACGGTATACCATCCGGGTCTCAATCAGGCAGGTCATGGCATCGTCAAACGTTTTGCGCTCAAATTTCACCGGCAAAAACAAGCATACCTCTTCGCGGGTGAGCGGATAGTTAAATGCATCAAAATAGGCCAGGGTAGTTAATATGTTCTTTTTAATTTCTGACACGGTATTGAAGCTTGGTTGATTAAAAACGGACCTGATCTGCATATTTATAGTATTAAGTCGTAAGTTCTGAGTCTAAACTCGCCTGTACCAGATTGTAACTTAGGACTTTCGACTAAAAACTATCCGCCATTTTATAGGCGGCACAACATTAGTATGACGTAAGCGCTAAACTCTTGGTTGCCACTTCCTTTAAATATTCGGGGCTTTTATTTTTAACGCTCGCTCCGGGCTTCTCTTCGCCGCCTGAAAACAACAGGAAGGCAAAAAATAAGCTGTAAAACATAACACCCTTATCGGCATCCAACACATTTTCTGATAGCGAAACAATGGTAATCAGCAGCATAAAACTGATAAACACCACATCTTTTTTTTGGACGGCGATTTTAAAACCATATCCAAGTGTTACCAAATAAACAAGCAGTCCCCATATACCGGATTTTACCAGAAAACTGAGGTATTGGTTGTGGGAGTTTAAATTGGCTAAAAAAGAGTCGTACATTTTAGCTTTAAAAAATTCATCATGTAACAATAGCTGCTCAGCACCGGAGCCATGGCCAATTAAAGGCTTCTGTTTAATAAGTTTGGCTACCACCTGCCAACGGGCCAGGCGCGAGTCGGTACTTTCGCCTGGTTTAAATGCCGAAAAATCATCCGTCAAGCTGGTTAAATAGCGTTCTTTGAACGAAGGTTCATTTAAAACTATTATAAAAGCCAACCCAGATATAGCAATGCCGGCCAATATAAACTTCAGCTTGTTTTTACCATTGAGCAAGCAATACGGCAGCACCAGGTTAATAACTATAAACAAAACTGCCAGTATTGATTTTGAACTTAGCTGGATAAGCCCGCATAACAATATGAGGCTGCAAACACAGTAAATTAATTTAACAGGTAATGGTAGCGGTTTAAACAATAATGTTAACAGGTACACCAGTGCTATCACCAGCTGTAAGGAAAAAAAAGTGGCATGTATATCAAGCGGCTCCGAGAAATTATGATTGGTAAACGCCGGCGAAAAAATAGTTTTAAACGGCAAATGGTAATATTTAATAGTAAAGAGGGCATCAATATACAGGTAGATGATGGTTGCCGTACACACCAACCCAAAAGCCAATAAAAGATTAGCCTTGTATTTTTTTATATCGAGGTTATTGAGCAACAAAATTGCCGGAAAAATCAATACAGGCAAACGCAACACCCATTCGTTAAAAGCTTCGGCAGGGTACCGGGAGTAAATCGTGGCAATAAGCGTAACAAAAAAAACAGACTGTAGTAATGCGGTTTTTAATGTAAATACAGCCCTTAGCTTTTCCTTTCGCAAATGGATAAGCGTATGCGCAATAAAACTAATGAGTATAATATGACTGTAAAACCTGTCAAACGGCAGGCTTGCCATCAGCAGCATGATGTGGTAATAACTTACCTTGTTAGCGTTACTATCATTTATCAGCAATAATTGCTTCATAGTTTTTATGTTTATAGCTTTCGATGATAAACTCCTCGTATTGGTCAATTACGCGTTCCCAGTTAAACTGATATTGAATTTTATGCAGGTTATTCATCACCATGTTTTTTTCGGGTGCTTTACGCTGTACATTCTCTACCAGGTGGGTAACTTCGGCTGCGTTGGAAAAGTAAAATGCATCTGTATTTAACACCGATTTATTAAAAGGGTTATTATGCGCAGCTATCAGCGCCTCGCTGGCCATCGCCTCTAACAGCGATGGATTGGTGCCTCCAACACTATGCCCGTGAAAATAGAGGTAAGAATTATTTTGTAATGAACGTACTTTAGGTGTATCAAAAATGGCACCTTTAAATTGTATACGCTCATCGTTGGCAAATTTATTAGTGATGAACTTGCCAAAACGATTGCTGGTATCGCCCAAAACTTTAAATTTTTTGCCCGAATTACTTCTGTTAAAACCTTCCAGGATGGCCTCAATATTATTTTCGGGCTCCATGCGCGCCATCAACAAAAAATAGTCCTCTTTAAGCGCTTCGTCCACATCATATTGTTCGCGCTCAAAATCGGTAAAAATATCTGCTCCATAGGGGATATATTTACTATTGATGTTATACTTATCCTTCAGATAAGCCTTTATCACCTTTGAATCGGCAACATAATAATCGCTATGTTTAACTGCCAGTTTTTCTGCATATTTCAAAAATTGCTGTACTGGTTTAGAATATTTGGTCCGCTTCCACTCCATGCCGTCCATGTTGGTAATAATGGTGCTGTTTTTGGGGTAAAGCTGCCCCCAAACCGAACTGCTGGTATAGCCCATGAGCATTACCACGTCAAAATTTCGTTTGCGGGCGTCTAACAGGCAGTTCATATCATAAATAAACTGGCCGGCGGTACCAACCAGGTATTCAGGGTCGTAGCAGTGCCTTATTTCCACACCGTTCCAGTTATCCTGCTGATAAGGGTGATTATGCGAATTATAAACCGTTACCGAGTGGCCGCGCTTTACCAGGCCGGCCGATACATATTCTGAAATATGTTCAAACCCACCGTAGTAATTTGGTACACCCCTGGTCCCTAATATGGCTATGCGTAGTTTCATGTTATAATACAGATTGATATGCTTTTAAAGTTTGAGTTGCAGCCTGTTTCCAGGTGTATTGTTGTAAAATTTTATCCCGTAAACATTCGTTTACAGGAGCCAGGCTGGCCTTTTCAACGGCGGCCAAAATGCTTTGCGGTATTGCCGGGTCGCAGTAAAATGCATCGTCGGCAAAATATTCTCTTACATCGCCTTTGTCGCTTATTACCACGCTGCACCCCATCAGGGCAGCTTCTATCGAGCTGAGGCCCGTGGTTTCAAACCAACTTGGTAATACATGTACCCTGGCCTGCGTATAATATTTTACCAGCTCATATTGCGGTAACTGATCGATGAATGTGATGTTATCGGCAGCCGCTTTACGACATTCCTGGTAATAAGCGGCCTGGTTGGGGGCATGGGTGCCAATAAGCAACAACCGGTAAGGCGTATTATTTAATGCTTTTATGAGGTTCAGCTGATTTTTAATGCCTTCTATCCTGGCAACACAAAGCACCAGTTTATCATCTTTTTTTACCGAAGCATCATACTTAAACAAATGCTGATCGGTGCCGTTGGGCACTACCATGTGCTTTACTTCGCCCGGGTAATTTTTTAATACCCTTTGATACTCTGATCTTGAGTTGGGCAATATCATAGCCGTCCGGCTCAAAATATCCAATATACTTTTGCGCTGCCCTTTCCAGGCATAGGCCGTACTGGCCAGCTTATCGCGGCCAAGCAGGTAACGGGCTATGGTTTTAACATATTCCACGCCATCTGCCGGCAGGTATTTAAAAAATCTGCCCAAACCTTTGCGATGCTGCTGATCGTACTCGCTGTAATTACATAATATGGTTGATATTACAAAAGGCTTTTCGGCCTTATGACTATGGTATAAGATATCGGCAGGGCGGCTGAGGTTAAAAAAATGCAGCAGATCGTAATTGCTGTAATTAATGCGTTCATTTGCCAATTTTATGTCGGCACTAATGCCCATGAAAGTTAGGTGGCGCGCGGTTTGTACCACCTGCACGGTATCGCCGCCGGGCACGGTATATAAAGTTGACCGGGTGATGAATGCAACTTTCATATCGCAGCGCCTCCTGATATTAATTTATGCAGCCAATTAATTACACGTTCGGGAAGGTAGCTAACCGTATATAGCAGGTAATTATCTAACCTTAAAGGCGAGATGCTGATAGCCCTGGCTACGTGAACGCGGGCCTTTTGAGGCTGGAAATTATTTAGCAGCAATTTTTTACCACAAAGCGCATAATAAGAACCCTGTTTTATTTTTGCTGAATATTGTTTTTCGCCCATCTCCGCCAGTAAACTGCCTTCCCGTTTACTTATCACGCGGTTTTTAAGTGTGGCGTATTTGATATCCCTGAATTTACGCGGCCTCCATTTTTCGTCAATAGTGATTGATTCGGGGTTTAGCCTTACTTTAATTAAGGGTTGCGCAAGGTTGCATGCCTTTTGATCTTTTAAAATATTAACCCATAAAAAATGGTCTTCAAAGGTATAGGCATGCTCATTATAGCCACCTTTGCTAATCACCAGATCTTTTTTGTAAAAAACACAGGAGTGAATGAATGGGCAAACCGAATATTTTAACTGCTGAATCTCGTCGTTATCAAAAGCGGGGGGCTTGTGGGTAAACAAAAATTGCCCCTCCATATCAATATAATCTGCTGCAGACCCAATTACGCTGTACTCCGGGTTGGCTATCATAAAATCATGTTGTAGTTGCAGTCGTTCGGGGTAGCAAATATCATCGGCATCAAAGCGCGCTATATAGGGGGCACGGGCATATTTTAACCCGTTATTGAGGGCATCGGCAATACCTTTGTTATCCTGGTAAATTACCACAATACGTGGATCATCAAATGAACCGATAACATCAATCGTGTTATCTGTCGAGCCGTCATTTACAATAAGTAATTCAAAATCAGTAAAAGTTTGTTCCAACACCGATGTTATGGCATCGCCAATATATTTGCCCGCGTTGTAGGCAGGCATCAGTACCGTTATTTGTGGGATGCTAAAATTCATTTACCAAAGGTTTAGGTGATTGGGTTTCTTTGATATTTAACAGTAGCAGCAGTTCAAAAAATACGATAACCGAAAGCTGCTCAAACCAGTACTCGATAAAAAATGCAGCCAGCATTAACAGCAAAAGGGGCAGGCCGTAGGTTAAAGCTTTATAATGCCTGGCAAAAAAGCCAAGGTAGTAAACGGCAAATAGGAGTAAACCAATAAGGCCATATTCGGCTAACAACTGGTCGTAAACTGAAAACGGGCTATTGGTTAACGAATGGAAGCCCGCCCTTTTGCTGAAATAATTGAGATACAAATCGAGATGATTGACCATAAAATCATGCCCGATGTAGGTAAATTTATGCGGATAGCCCCCCGCAAACCCCAGCCCGGTGGCCCTAAAAGCCAGCTTCGATGAAAAATTGCCGATACCAGTGCCGGTTATTATTTTATCAATATGGTGATGCAAAAAATTGGTTGTTTGTAAAAAGCCAATCAGCTTGCCGGGCCTATCCTGCCTGGGCGCTACAATTTCCTGCCCCGCAACCGGTAATGCCGCCTTGTGTTCATCTATAAACTGCACCAATTGTTTTTGCTCGGGAGGGGTTTGGGTGCTGCTTTGATAAGGCGCCGAATTGATATCGGGGCCCTTAATGGCTATACGGCCGCCTTCGGTTTCGTAAGGCTCATCCTGAGGCTTTATAATCTCTGTTTTTTTTGGATGGGCTGCCTTATAAATGCTGTCTCTGAAAATGATGGCCTGTTTTTGCCGGCGTTCATCAAAGCTTAATATACTATCCGGTCTCGCTTCCACGGGTATATTTGCCCACACTGAGGGTTTTGCCGGGCTTGGATCTTTATGCAGCAGGATAGAAATGGCGTTAGCTGTATATTGGTTATTTTGAGGCGAGATCTTCGCCATAAAAATGCCTAAAAAAACCAGGCAAATTACAATCAGGCTTTTTTGATAACGATCTGTTTTGAAAGCAAATAGCAGTAAAAAAACGATAACGATAACAATATTGATAAAATTACTACCCGTAAACAATAGCGTAGCCATGCACACAAAAAGCATAATGGCGTTTTTGCGCGTTAAAAAGTAGATTACGCCAAAAGCATTTAGCATAGCGTTGGTTGTCGAAGTATCAAAAGTTACTCCCCTTATGTAATCGCCGGTGTTTAAAAAATACTTTTGCAGCTGGCCCTGGTAGGTATAAGGATTTATGGCATGGGTCTCTAAAAATATAGCAGCCAGGTTGCCCGCCGAGAATAATGCATTGATAATAAAAAAAACAAGGATGGTTTGATGTATTACCGCAGGTTGGTTTTGCTCAACAGCCAGTTTTACCTGGTGAATGGCAAGAATGCATAATATCCAAAACCCTATGCCGGCCAACAACATAATGGTATAATTAAGTTGCGTATAATTTTTGCCTATCAACCAGTTAATAACCGCTATAGCAATTACCAGTGGATAAAACAGGGGCAACCGGGAGTTTTTGAAACTAAAACCGAATTTGAAATTAAACTGCAGGAGTGTGAACAGCAGGACAACCGGGATCTTGATGCCGATTTTTACGTTTAAAAACAAAAGCAAAAATGCCAGCAGCTTCCAATCCACTTTTTGCTTTAATTTATTGATGTAAAAGATTGCTTTGTTAACCAACATTATCCTGGGGCATTTAAAGTCATTACGACCTAAAAACCGTATTGGTTGCCTGTGTGCAACAAGAAGATGCCTTATTTTACCGGTTTAGTAGTCTGATCAGACCTGCTCTGTCATTCTGCTTTAACTGCCGGGTGATTAATAACGATAAGCCGTAAAAAACTACTGCAATAGTCGCCGCCAGCCATAGGTTTTGAAACAGAGCTTTGGCAGCAAGGCCGCTAAAAAAAGCACATGCGGTACAAATGATGAGCGTATAAAAAGAACCCTTAAGCCCCGATTTGTCATTGGCCAGATAGAAAATAGCTTGCACCAGACAGGCCAATAAAAAGGCAAGTGCCGCTCCTTCGTTTTTGTAAAAAGGGATTAATACCAGATCGCCCACTACGTTTACGGCAAAAGTGAGCAGGAACGATTGAAAGATCATTTTTAACCGGTTTTGCACAAAAAAAATAGTCCACAAAAAGTTATTCAGATACATAAGGGGTAAACAGAGCGACAGGATAAATATGGTGGTGGTATTAACTGCACCATACCTGCCATGGGTTATATCGTCAACTACCGGGTTCCAACACATGTTTAAAATCAAAGCAGTAAACGCGGCTATAATAAGTTCTATCTTGATCAGTAATTTAAAATCGCCTTGCTGGTGGTCGCCTGTTTTAAACAATTTGGTAAAACGGGGAAGAATTAAAGGGGCGATAGCCAACAATGGGAGGGTAGAGATCTCAAATATTTTGTAAGCAAAACTATACTCGGCCAAACTAACTGCCGATACCATAAACCCGATGAACAACCAATCAAACCGGGCGAGGGCCGAAGTAATTAATACAACGCCAACCTGGGGTATTGATTGACGCAGCAAAGCAAAATAAGGTAACTTTCTCCAGGCCGGAAGTACAGGCACCCGTACATAACGCCTGAAAAGATAAAAGGATACCGCTAATTCAAGTACATCGCCACCAATAAATACCCATATTATAGTGCCGACGCTTACCTGGTGTAAAAGAGCCAAAACAAGCAGACTGGTACCCCTTAAACCATTAGATACAACCAGCATGCAGGCCAATACTTTAAACCGCTCCATGCCACTTGAAACCTGTTTTAGCGGTGTAGAGAAGAAGATCATGAGCTTACCCAGGCCCAATAATAGTATCAGCCGGTATACTTCATTATCGTGTATAAAAAACGTCCGGCCTAATAACAGGATACCATAAAACAGACCGCCGGTAAGCAATACATGGAAAGCATAAAGCGACAAAACGGTTTGGGCATCATCGCCATGCGCTACTTTTTTGATAATTACCTGGTCGATACCAAAAGAAAGGATATTGAATGCAGATAGCAGTACCGCTAAAGCAAGGTTAACCTGCCCAAAGCTGTTTTTATCCAGATTTACAGATAATACATAAAAAATAACCACCCCAAACAGCTGGTTGATGACAAGCTGCAATGTATTTGCCGAAAGATCAATTACCAGCTTTTTTTTCATGAACGATGTTGCGGTTTATTCAACACGTGCATGGGTGTTAAGCTTATATGCCATGGCAGGTATGTCACGCTGGTATAATGGTTTATTTCTTACACTTTGTGTAGCTTTACTAAGGTAGTAATATTTTAGCCATGTATTTTTAAATGCCATCCGCGAGATGATGAAGCCTTCCTTGCCATCCAAAAAGCCCAATAAAAACAGGTAGGTCTTCACAAAATGAAATACGGGCGCCAAATACAGCTTTACCAGGCCTGCCTTTTTCCCTGCTTTCAGGTACTTTATCGCGCTTAATTGTGAGTAGTGTATTGTCTTCTTCTCGTATTCGGCCCGGTTTTTTACTGAATAATGGTGCAGGTTACCGGCCAGTTTCTTTATGATAACATTTTCCGGCAGTTGCAGTGTTTCGTGTACCGGCGTTTCGTTCCATTTAACATGTTGCCTGTTGAACAGGCGGATATGGTGATCGCGGCCCCAGCTACCAAAGCGGATAAGCTTTTTGCCAAAATATGTTTTAAAGGCTATGTCATAAACAGTTTTATCATCATCGCGGGCCATGGCCTTTATCGAGTTGATCAGGGCCTGGTCGGGTATCTCATCGCCATCAACACTCAGTATCCAGTTATATCGCGCCAGCTGAATGCCTTTATTTTTGTTGGCGCCATAGCCAATCCATACTTTTTGAAATACTTTGCAGCCATATGCGTTAGCTATAGTCACGGTTTGGTCGGTACTGTTATTGTCAATCACAATAATGTCGTCGCTGATCTGTTTCAGCAGCGGGATGCTTTTAACAAGGGTACCGGCCTCGTTTTTGGTAATGATCACAACAGAAATTGGATTCATGTTATAGTAATGTTAGTCGGTGTCTGTCGCTTTAAGTGATACAAAAAGCAGCAGACATCTATTAACTATATCGTTATTTTAGGCGGAAGGGTTGCCCGCGTGCCGAAAACTTATTTTAAAAAGCGCGTGCCGGCCTCACTTTAAAGCATTAATTTTATACAAATACATTTAACCACATGAAAACAGGAATAAGAGCTATTGTTACTGGGGCTACCGGAATGGTAGGCGAGGGGCTTATGCACCAATGCCTGCAAAGTCCGGATGTTGAGCAGGTTTTAGTGATTAACCGCAAGGCGTCGGGGGTATCGCATCCAAAATTAAAGGAGATCATTCACGCCGATTTTTTTGATCTCTCGCCAATCAGTGATCAGCTTAGCGGTTATAATGCGTGCTTTTTTTGCCTGGGTGTTACTTCGGTAGGTAAAAAGGCCGATGAATATTATAAGCTTACGTATACACTCACCATGCATGTGGCCGAAATATTGGCAAAACAGGATCCTGACATGACTTTTTGCTACGTATCGGGCGCCGGCACAGATACTAATGAAAAAGGCAACGGCTGGGCCGCAGTAAAAGGTAAAACAGAAAACGACCTGATGAAACTACCCTTTAAACAAGTGTACGCCTTTAGACCAGGTTTTATAAAACCGATAAAGGGTTTGAAAAATGCCCACAGTTTTTACAAATATATTAACTGGCTGTTCCCGGTTGGCCGTGCGCTTTACCCGGCCGGTTTTTGCACTCTGGAGGAATTGGCTGCCGCGATGATAAAGGTAGTTGACCACCCGTACCCCAAAAAAGTGATAGAAGGGAAGGATATTATAGCGTTGGCTAAGTAATGTTGCCGCCGGGCCGACTAAAAGGGGTATCTTTAACAACATGCCTGCATTAGCCGGACCAACATGCTAACCCACCTTTATTGGAAGACTCATTCAATTGCCTTATCGATAGTTATCTTGCTGACAAGGTTGGCATTGCCGATCACTTTTTAAGCGACACGCTTGCTGCCGATCTTAAGTTAAACCTGCTGGCACTTGTTAAATCAAGCTTGTTGTTATCTGCCGGAACCGGTAACGATAAAACCGTGAACCACGACACCAAGGTTAGGGGAGACCATATTTACTGGCTCGACCGCAAACATGACACCCCATGCGAAAATGATTTTTTCGACCTGATGGATAGTTTTGTTGCCTATCTTAATAAAACATGTTATACCGGTATCACCGGCTATGAATTTCATTATACCTTGTATGAAAAGGGTGCTTTCTACAAAAAACACCTTGATCAGTTCAGGAATAATGATAGCCGCAAATATTCAATGATCATGTATTTAAACACAGGGTGGTTAGCTGCTGATGGGGGCGAATTGCGCATACACCATGCTGATCATGAGCAAAACATCGGCCCGGAAAACGGGCGCTCGGTATTTTTTAAAAGCAACGAACTTGTTCATGAGGTATTGTGTACGCAAAAGCCCCGGATGAGCATTACGGGCTGGTTAAAGGTAGACCATTAAATAAGTCTGAAGTCGAAAGTACTAAGTCCTAAGTCAAAAAATTAAAAAATTGTTTTAGGACTTAGGACTACAGACTTAAGACTTCGGACTATGGCTTAAACCCCGAACCAATATTCCAGTTTATACCAAGTGCAACGCCGGTTGATTTCAGATCGACCTTGCCATTGCCAATACCGGTAAGTGGTAGTTTCATATAGGGCTGTAAAACTGCGCTAAACTTTGAGTTTATTCTTCTCTGATAATTAACATTTACGTTCAGCACGCCAAACAAGTGGGTGTTTTGATTCCGTACTTCCAGGTTATGTGGCTTCCAACCGCTTTCGGCCGAATAATCAAACCTGTAATCTTCTTTAAGCATAAAATAGGATGATAAACCTGTCCCCAGACCAATAGTATTGCTTCCTTTTGAATACAATTGGTAGCTGAGGTTCAACGGAACGTCAAGTACCTTACAGTTTGCCTGGATATTAGTAGGCGTTATTGATGGATTGTAAGACGCAGACGAATAACTGGTAGGTGTTGATGAATAAGGCTTAATAGCGTATGCTGCTCCGGTACTTATTGTTAACTTTTGTGTAATCCGTAACGAAAGCTGCAATCCATAATTAGTGCCTGTTTGGCTATGCCCAAATGAATTTACCGCATTAGCATCAGACGCGGCCAATACGCTGATAGAAAACTGTGGCCTGTTTTTTATTGCTGATGCCTTAACAATAGCCATTTGTTTTTTTGCTTCCTGCTCTTTAGCTTTCCCGGTAAGCGTATCCGTATTTTGATTTGTTGTTATACTGTTTTTTACCTGATTACTTGCCGATGCTATTTTACCGCCATCAAAAACGGTATCAATGCCAGCTGTTTTGTTTTTGGTTATTTGATTTACCGGTTGTGTTTTGTTTGCGGCCAACTGAGTTACATTGTCACCCTGCATAACTTTGTTACTTGTTTCGGTTTTCGGCGCAGCGTTTTGAGGTACAGCACGGTTAATTGCCATATTTGCAGCTTTATTGTAAAGCCTGCCACCAGGGCCTACCTTAACTTTTAACGCCTGTTTTTTAACTGCAGCTTCATTTATAGCCACATTGCGGGCTTTATTAAATATAGTATCGCTCTTTGCAGGCTTAACAATATTTGTTTGTTTAGCGGGCGTGGTTGCAGCAAGGTTATTGGTGTTATCACCAATAGTATCGTTGCCACGTTGTTGATCAACTGAATCTATATGCTTGTTATCATCACCTGTTTTAGTTTGAACTTTGTTAACCTTGCCTTGTAATTTGGTTGGATCTATTTTATCGGTTCTACTATAAAAGTATAAGCCCAAAGCAAGCAGCAATAAAGCTGCAATCCCGGATGCATAATACATGATGCGGATAAACCCTGCCTTTTTGTTGGATTTTTTATCCAACAGCTGTTCCATTGATTCCCAATCCTCCTCACGAAAAGCAAAGTGGTCTTCAGGGCCGGATAAGCCGTCCCTGAACAATTGATCCAGTTTATTTTCGTGTTTCTCTTTCATTTCATTATTAATTCTATCAATACCGACATACTGATGCTTATAGTGCCAATAGCCACAATAGTATGTTGCCCGCTGCCGGCATTACTATCCGGCAACCTGCCGGAATTTATTACCATATTTTTCAATTTTTCACGTGCTTTAAACAAGTTTGATTTTGATGTACCTGTACTTATATTTAGTTTCGACGCTATCTCCTCATGCGAAAACCCCTCAATGGCAAACAGGTTAAATACTGTCCGGTAAGCGTTGGGCAGTTGTTGCACCATGCCAATAAGATCATCGTAATTTAACTTCTGGTCGGGGAGTTCGTTATGCCCTATGTCCTCGGCGGCATCAAGGTCATCGGTGAGCGAGAGTTTCAGGTTGCTTCTGTAATAATCAACAGAAGTGTTCATCATAATCCTGCCAACCCACGCGATAAAAGGGCGGCTGGTATCATATTTTTGCAGGTTGGTAAATACCTTTAAAAAGCCCTGGTTCATGATTTCAGCAGCTTCATACCTATTGCCGGCGTATCGCAGGCATATACTCATAGCGAAGCCGTAAAACGCTTTATAAAGCATCTTCTGGTCTTTTCGGCTTTGCTGTAAACAGCCCGCAATCAATTGTTGTAGTTCTGCTTCTCCCATATATACGGGCTACCTGTTTAATTAATTCCTGTTTGCAACTAACACGTAGTTATGTTGCAAAGGGTTGCCTGTGGACTTAATTTTTTTTTCCAAATGGCTTATCTACATTCAATGTCCTTCGCTTTTGCCTGTTTTAATCTGATAAAAAGTAAAAGAACCGTAAAAAAAACATTAAGATGTTTTATGGATCGCAAATAGTGCTGAATAACGAAGCATTACTCTGCTACCTCATTCATATCAATCATTGTCCAGTTATCCTGCACTGCTTTGGGGCCTCCGTCATATTTTAACGTGATCTGAAAGTTGGTTTTTACCTTGGCTCCCTTTTCATCAATTGACGTTACGTAAGATTTGATTACAAATACAGAGTCGGATTTTTTTGCAAACTGGTAACGGTCTTCGGCAAAAGCCAGGTTGCTCGATTTGATAGTAGGAGCAATGTACTGTTTAGCCACCTGGTAAGCATCATCGCTGTTTGGGAACATGGTAAATGTAAGCATATCAGATGAACCGCCTGATGTGGCAAACTTTACCACCACTATCATGAAAATAATTCCAAAAAGCGCCAACATCCATGCACCTATCATGGCTGTTTTCTTTTTATGTTGCTTGTCTTTAAGATAAGACTGGTCAGGTCTTGCTTTGTGATAGATTTTCTCCATCTTAATTCAGGATATATAACTGATAAAGATATAAATAAAATTCTTAATAAAAATCATAACAACGCCTTGCCCCTTCAAATTTGTGGTAGGTATCCGTGCGCGAAGGCAGAGTGGTTTCATAACCAATACTTCCTTCGGTTGTGCCACTGGTATTACTGTAATTGAGCCCCGAAATAGGTGCATCGTGGCTTACACCCAGCCTGAATTTCTCTCCACTCTCTTTGTTTAAAAACAAATCAAATATCAACGAAAATGTAATAGCCGATGGGCCACCTGATCCGGCGGTACGCACCCATAAGCCGGCATTAAGGTTATGCCTTTTATATTGCAGCCCGATATTTATTGATTGTGCCGTTGATTGCTTATAAAAAACTACCGATGGAATAAAAAATGTTTTCTCGTCCTCATCAAGATTCTCATCTTTGTTAAGGTCCCATCTATAGCTTACGTGTGCTGTGCCGCGCATAGGCAGTTTTGCAGGTGTACCGGTAAATGATTCATTAGGGCGGTTGATATGCTGCAACGCGCCACCAATATTAAAATCGCTTAGCGCGAGGTTTATCCCGGCGCCGGCGTCAAAATAAAACCGGTTGTCGAACCGTGGCGACTCGGCATTTGTTGGTGCCCCGGGGATGTATCCTAAACGTGGGTCAATCTGGTCGCTAAATACCAATTTACCATAATCCACAGTGCGGTTGGTTATCCCCGCCTGTACACCAAACGACAATACAAAATCATCAGAACCAACGCTATAAGAATAAATACCGGCTATATTGTTTTTTGTAAGCCCGGCGGTACCCTCGTTGCCCCGGGTAAATATCAAGCCAACCCCGCCACCAAATTGCGGAATATTGTAATCTACAGATGCAGTAAGATAATTAAACCCGCCAGGCACAGATGTAAATTGATTGCGATAGATAAGGTTCATCCGCAAGTCGCCCTGGAACTGCCCGTTTAATGCAGGGTTAAGGTATACCGGCGAGTTAAAAAACTGCGAATACATGTGGTCCTGGGCAACGGCCGGTTTGCTACACAACAGCATTACTAACCACAAGATATATCCTTTGAGCAAAACGCGCATTATTTATCTTATTAAATGAACAACACCCGTTCGTTTGGGTAATGAATTATTGTACGACATACCTTTCCACTCGCTGCCGTTTATAAACGTTGCCGAAGCCTGCCATACGTAAACGCCCTGCTCTACCGGTACGCCTTTAAAAGTACCGTCCCAACCGTCGCCATCAACCGGGGTGCCTTTAGGGGCTGATAGTTTGGTGGTTTCCCAAATTAACTGGCCAAAGCCATTAAATATTTGCAGGTGCCATTGTTTAATGCCCGATCCTTTAGCTGCAAACTTTCTTAGTTCGGTTGTACCGCTGGTTGGCATAAATGCATTCGGCAAATACAGTTCGCCGGGAATACCTGTTATACGCACATAGTGTGTTGCCGCGCTATCGCAAAAATCTTTAGTGCTGGTTATTAGCGTTACCTTATATTTTCCGGTATCGGCATAAGTATGAGATGGGTTAGGGCGGGTGCTTAAAGTTCCATCTCCAAAATCCCAGGCCCAGTTGGCTGGTGCCCCCGTAGTTTGGTCAACAAACTGAAACTGATAATTTGGTATACTGGTTACGGTATCCGGATTGGCTGTAAAAGCAGTGCCAGGAGGCGATGTAACTTTTATATAGTCTTTTTTTACTAAACTGTCGGTACAGCCGGTAAGCGGGTTAACAGCTACAAGTTTAACCGTGTATGGCGAATTCTTAAAACTGTAGGTATGTGGCGGCGGGGTAAATCCGGTTGCTGTGGCACCGTCTCCATAATACCAGGTATAGGATAAAGCCACGGGCTGCGTATTGGGGTCGGCATAGGTTGTGTTTGTGAATAACGCGGTAACACTTCGGCAACCTGTGGTATCTGATGCTGTAAAGCCTGCCTTTGGTATATCATATACCATAACCCGGTTTGTTGATTTTGATGACTCGACACCTGATGAGCATTTACTTGAAGCCGTAATGGTTATATAATACAAGCCTGGTTTTGTAAACACGTACGGCAAATTATCGGTACCGGCGGCCACATTGGTTACTACAGCGTATTTATCATCATAAATAGTATAATAAAAGGTATCGCCGCCCAATGAATTGTTTACGAACGTTAAATTTAAAGGTGCACAACCGCTGTTTTTATTATCCAGAAAAAACATATCTGGTGTAATGGTTGGGGCCGATACCGTTATGATGCGTTTCAGGGTAGTATCGGTATTACCACAGTAATCCTGGGCTACCATGAATATGGTGTATTGCTTTGTACGCGTGGTATTTAATGGCGTGTCAAATTTAAAATCGCTTTTGTCGGTATATATTTTTGATTCCAGCATCAGCGATCCATCATACAGGTAGTAGGTGTATTGTAAGTTTTTTCCGGGCGATGAGTTTTTGCCTGTTACAATAAAAGGAGAGCAACCCTCAACTCTGTCTGGAATTAGCCTTGCAATAGGTTTTTGAGGGCTTATCTTTACCGAATCGAGATAGGGAGGGGCTATATTACAATTGCTTACAATACTTAAACTGATGTGATAAACAGTATCCCGCCCATCTGTTTTTGCCAAAAATGTGTGTTGCGGATTAATCCCTGTATCTGTTGACCCATCGCCAAAATCCCATAAAAAAACACTATTTAAAGGCTTCGAAGTATTGGTGAACTGAACCAGCAAATTACCGCATGCCGTACTGTTATCTTTGGTGAACGAAGGTGTAGCAATAGCCGGAGGTATGGTTACGGTAAGCACAAATACACCGCTCACACACCCCTGGCTGGTTGATATTATATTATAGGTTACAGTTGCATTGCCGTTTAAATCGCTGTTGGTTAAAACATCGTTTATAAAGCTGCCGCCGCCACTTACCGTATAACCACCCGCGGTTGCGCTGGTTTTTGATGCATCAACCACCCATGTAAATGTTGTTGTGGGTTTTGTTGCGGTGATGTTATAACTAAGCGGCTTTCCTGCACATGAAGTTACCGTGTTTTTACTTGTAATTGAGTCGGCCTTATTGATGATGATCGTTGTCGGGTCGGTTATGGTATCGCAGGGGGCAGCCAGTGTGGTTATGCCCTGAAAAACAAGTGTAACCTTGCCCGCTTTTATCTCGGCCGCCGATGGTGTATAAACAGTTTGCGCCAGGTTCCGGTCGCTAAACGTACCCTTACCGCCGGCCCAGCGCATTTTTATTGACGGATTATTGGATGTACCATTCAAATTAATATCCGTTCCGGCACAAACAGCAGGGTAGGTGCCCGCCGTAACCGTTGGTGCCGCTATAAATTCTAATTGTTGGCTGCTGCTGGCTGGTGCTCCGCAAACGTTGGTATTAGTTACGCTAACAGTATACCTGGCAAAATCATTAAACTTTATGACCGGATACTGTGAAACATCACTGGTATTATTAACAAATGTAAAAGCGCCACCGGTTATCGTCCATTTGTAGGTTGCACCGGTGTTTTGCGCCGATCCGGAAAATGTTACTTTGGTAGCGCTTTTATTGGTATTATCAAACTTAAGGGTAGTATTTGTTCCGCAAAATACGGTGTCTTTTGATAGGGTAGCCGTGGGCGTATCATCAACTACAACGGTTTGTACATTGGCATCGGTTATCAGGCCACAACTTACTGTTGAGATGGCCAGTTTGATATTGTAAACACCTGTTTTATTAAACAAAAACTGGGGTGTTTGGCTGCTTGCATTTGTTCCGTTTGCATAAGCTACCGGCGTTGGGCCGGTAACGGTCCAAACGTATTTATTGGTATTATTACAATTTGAGTCGATTTTTGATGTGTTTACCGGCGTTACTGCAAGAGGAATGCAACCCGAATTAACAGGCAGCGAAAACGCTGGTACCGGAGGTTCCTGGATACAAATACTTTGTGTAACATCAGCAACCGCGCATGAGCCTGTGTTGTTTTGCAATTGTAAGGTTACCGTATGTGTACCGGTAGTTGTAAAAGTATAAATGAAAGCATCAGATAATTTGTAATTAACTTGTTTGGTTACACCATCAACAAGCCAGGTATAGCGGGCTTTGGTGTTTGAGCACGTTGTTGATGTGCTGTTGGGGTCATCGCCCGGAAACGAATTATTTACAAACTTTACCGCTGTATTTACACAAGCAGCCACCGGCACAACTGGCAGGTTAACTGGCGGCGCTATTACCTTTGCGTAACTGGCAACAGGGGTACCTACATTACCACAAAAAGGGCTAATAAGTTGCAGTTTTACTTCGAACGAATTGTTTTGGCCTTTAACTATGTTTCCGCACGATGCCTTAACATATTCGTGAGAAACTTTGCCGCCGGCTGCAAGTATCTGGCAGTAGGTATAAGATACGGATGCTGTACCATCGCCCCAGGAAACGTTATAAAGCAGCCCTGGATAGTTGTTTTTGATTACATTAGGATCGATGTTGTAAGTTAAATTTGTAGCCCCGCTGCCAAGGCAGGCTGTAGTGCTACCCTCAACCCCAAAACTATTGTTAACCAGGTTGTTAACCAGGATATAAGTATAGGTACCTACAATACCTCCTGCGGTAGCTTTTACGCTAATTGTATAATTGGCTGTTTTGGCTGTAAAATTACCGTTGTTGGTAAAATCAACATTCGATGCCTCGATTACCTGCGAAAGCTCATTGAAAAAACTTGCAGTAACGGTGGCGCCTGTTGTTGATGTATTAATAAAATTGTAAGAAGAATTGCTGGCCCCCGAACATGAACCAAACACTTCGGGATAATTGGCATCTATCGATTGCGAATTTAAAGCTGCAACAGTGCCTGTGCCGGCTATAATCGAAAATGCAGCCGACGCACCACTGGTAACCGCTGGATTTGTAGCCGCCACCTTAACCAAATAACCGCTGCCTGGACCAGTACCAGCAGGGATAATACCGTTTACAAAGGTTGCATAGTTGCCCGTAAATTTGCCGATTAACTTTTGCGATGCAAAACTTCCGCTTGCATTTGAAAGGTAAAGATTGTAGGTGTTAGCAGTACCGATGCATTGCCCCGTTACCTGGATAGGAACACTTATTGTCGATCCCGGCGCATAAGGGCCGGCATCTACATTGCCAATAGTTATTGTTTGCGCTAAGGCGGAAAAAGCAACTAAATTAAGTAAAGCAAAAAAAAATAAATTTGTAGTAAATATTTTATTCATTCACCTGCTTTTATTGCCTATAATTGCTTAAAATTCAATAGTTCAATCAAAAATAGCATTTATTTTCAAATAATAATCGAATTCGTTGCAAAAAGCAAAATTTGGAGCGTTTTTGATTTCATATAAAACACGGACAAATAATTGCCAATAACCGCAGCAGAAGTTGCTGGCGATTAAAATTCATAAAGATGCCCGGCTTATTTTAAATTGCCAAAAAACAGGTAGGTAATAAATATGGCCGTTATGATTCCAGCTAAATCGGCAATTAGACCGGCGGGGATAGCATAACGGGATTTTTTGATGCCAACAGTGCCAAAGTACAATGCTACAATGTAAAAAGTAGTATCGGCCGATCCGTTAAAAATGCATGCCAGGTGCCCTGCAAAGCTGTCGGGGCCACCAAAATTCCTCATCACATCTATCATCATCCCCTTGGATCCAGATCCGCTTAGGGGTTTCATGTAGGCAACTGGCATAGCATCAACAAAACGGGTATCTAAACCGGCTTTAACGCAAACCCAGCGCAATCCATCGTTCATATAATCTAAAGCCCCGCAGGCCCTGAATACACTGATGCCTACCAGCATAGCCACCAGGTAGGGGATAATTTTTACAGAAGTTTCAAAGCCACTCTTGGCACCGTCTACAAATATGTCAAACACATTGATCTTTTTCACCATGCCACCAACTATGAACACTACGGGAATGAAGAAGAGGAGGAAGTTACTCACAACCTTTGATACAATACTTATTTGATCATGCGATAAATGTGTAGTAAAATACCAAACTACCAGGGTAATAAAAGCGGTTAAGCCGCCAAGCCAGGCAATAATTACCCTGTCCCAAAGGTTAATTTTTTGTTTAATGGCTACTATAAGTAAACCAACGACTGTGGCGGCATAAGTTGCTATAATACAGGGCAAAAATACATCCGCAGGGTCTTTGGCATTTAAAATGGCGCGTTGCGCTATAATGGTTACAGGCAGCATTTGTAGGCCCGAAGTATGTAGTACCAGGAACATGATCTGTGCGTTTGAAGCAGATTCTTTATCCTCGTTTAACTCCTGAAGGCTCCCCATGGCTTTTAAACCCAGCGGTGTGGCTGCATTATCAAGCCCAAGCAAATTGGCCGAAAAGTTCATGAGCATTTGACCCACGGCAGGATGCTTTTTAGGCACATCGGGAAAAAGGCGGCTAAAAAATGGCCCTACCAGGCGCGACAAAAAATTTATTGCGCCTGCTTTTTCGCCCACGTTTAATATACCCAGCCAAAAAGCCATTGCCCCGATTAGCGGCAAAGCAATATCCATTACAGATGATTTTGACGAATTGAAAATACCATCAACGAGCAATTTAAAAGCCTCTACGTCGCCAAAAAAAACAAGCTTGATAAGTGCTACAACAAATGCGATCAAAAAAAATGCTATCCAGATATAATTAAGGGCCATATGTATCTTTAAGGCTTTGAAGTTAATGGTTTTGTATTTCAATATGAAATAACAATCTTTAAATACTGAATTAAAAAACACGCAATGACTACCACTTCTGCCATTTTAAACACCGCTATAACCGATTTTTTGCAAACAAGGTCACAGGATGACAATTGGGATTTAAGACCTGCGCCCGGTAAATGGTCTAAAAAAGAGGTGATTGGCCACCTGATTGACAGTGCCCAAATAAACCTGCAGCGTTTTGTGCGCTGTACCTATGAAGAAAATTTTAAACTGATTTACGAACAGGATAAATATGTAGCCATACAACATTACCAGGATGTTGATATTAAAGAACTGCTTGATCTTTGGATTTTACTTAACAGACAAATAATAAGGGTTTGGGAAAACTACCCGGCCGATAGACTGACCGCCCGTTGCGATAATAGCAAAGGCGAACCCAACCTTCAAACCGTTGAATGGCTGGCTAATGATTATGTTGAACATTTAATGCATCACTTAAAAACGATCTGATTAATATGGCAGGATACTCCGGCACTCCATTGGCAAAAAAACTGGGCATAAAGGCTTCGGCAACAGTAATGCTGATTAATGCCCCCGATTATTATTTGCAGTTATTTACCGATATGCCGCCCGAAGTTTACTTTGTGAACGATGCCGGTATTAAAAAAGACCTGGTCCATTTTTTCACCAAAAGCCAGGATGAGTTTTTAACTAATTTGTCGTTATTGATGAAGCAAATAAAACCCGATGGCATAATCTGGGTTTCATGGCCCAAAAAAGCATCAAAAGTGGTTACCGATATTACAGAAGACGTGATCCGTAATTTCGCGCTTAAAATAGGACTGGTTGATATAAAGGTTTGTGCTGTAGACGAAATTTGGTCGGGTTTAAAATTGGTTATTCCGGTAAAGGACAGGAAATCATTGGCTTAAAACTTTTTTGGTAATAACAGCGTAAACAATCATCGGCTATTATTTGCAAACGCCAACAATTACCTAACTTAGCATCATTATAAATTTAATACTATGGCCACAATAGAACTTAAACGTGTGCATGGCGATTTCGGCTTCGAGGCCGTTGATTCCATTGGTCACACTGTAAAAATGGATAGCAGCCCCGAAAGTGGTGGCGAAGATTTTGGGATACGCCCGATGCAAATGCTATTAATGGGCCTTGCAGGCTGCTCGGCAATTGATGTTATCAGCATTTTGAAAAAACAACGCCAGGAAGTAAAGGACTATAAAATGGTAGTTAACGGCGAGCGTGAAGCCGGCAAAGAACCATCGTTATGGCAGGATATCGAAGTTGAATTTCACCTGTATGGCGATATTGATGAGGATAAAGCGGCCCGCGCGGTTGAGTTATCATTAAATAAATATTGCTCGGTGGCCGCTACACTTGGTAAAGCCGGCGCCGAAATTAAATCGAAAGTGTTTGTTCATCCGGCGGTGGAAATATAAGTTCAATAAAATCCTTTAATTCCCGGATCCAGATCGTTTCAGGTATTTTCATTAAAGCAAAAAGCGACGGGTATAACCCATCGCTTTTTGCTTTAAAAGGTGGCTGCCAAAATCAATCGGCTATAACCTTTACTTCAATATTACCCCTTGTTGCTTTGGAGTACGGGCACCCCTTATGCGCGGCATCAGCCAGTTTTTGGGCCACATCCCAGTCAATGCCCGGAATGTGTACATGAAGCTCGGCAGATAAGGCGTATGATGATGCACCTTCCTTATTAAAGGTTATATGCACATCAACCGTAGCCTGCGTAACGTTTACGCCATCCCTGATACCTACTGAACCAAGCGCGCCCAGGTAACAAGCACCCCATGCACCGGCAAACAATAATTCGGGGTTAGGATAACCATCTTCGCCCCCCATAGCCGCGGGAGCTTTCAGTTCCATATCTATTACACCATCTTCAGATTTTATATGGCCGTCGCGGCCGCCTTTTGCTGTTACTACAGCGGTATATACTTTTTCCATGATTCAATTCCGTTTATAAAATCAACCCGCAAATGGTGATTATGTTTTATGGGCTTTTAGTTGTTATGTATTTTAACATGACCTCGGCTAAATGAACTTACCGGTGTAATGAGCGTGTTTGCAAAAGAAAAGACAGGCGAATTTATAACCACCTTTGATGAAACTTATACCTGCATAAACACTGTAACCAGGAGGGATACTAAACGCTATTAAAGACATATTATTGACGGTATTTGAAAGAGAAAAATTTGCATTTTTATATTTTTACGCGTTTTAACAAATAAGAAGAGTGCAGTTTTTGGCTGTTTTTGTGGATAACTTTAATGTTGATAACCTGTAAATTTTATTGATAACTACATTTCAAATCATTGTATATCAATTATATATGATGATATTGTTATCAACATTAAAATGTTAATAACCTGTTTATAACAAATTTATTTTTTACTTGACAAAGGTGCCTTTTAGTCCCTATATTGTAATCATCAAGAACGACGTACTTTGACAACCTTTCAGGAAAACAGAAATTGAATCGGGCGAATCTTCGGAGGAGTTAAAGATCAAAAGAAGTTCACTGAGTCACATGAAAAAATGAAAATTACGAAAGTCTTTGAAAAAAGATTGTGATTAAAGGAGGTACCAGGAACGATGCGGAGCTTTACGGAGAGCCAAAACAGAACTGGGGATATCGCGGAAGTCGGTAGTTCGCAAGAACGACAGACAAAGGCATATCGGTTAAGGATACACAAAACTTGATGCCACTGGGAAGCTACGGTTGAACAGGGGTTTGGAAACGGGAGTTCAAATCGCAAGAGGAGGCTCCCGTTTTCGCTTTTATAAGGTTTTTTTATGTTCAGAATACTTTTAAAAAACCTAATTTAGTGGGATATGAATAAGGACGGCCAGCGTAACCAGAAGAAGATATTCGTTTTAGATACCTCCGTGATCCTGTATGATCACAACGCCTTTCAAAACTTCCAGGAGCACGATGTAGCCATACCCATACAGGTATTGGAAGAACTGGATAATAAAAAAAACGGCAATGATACCCGAAACTTCGAGGCCCGGAGTTTTATCCGCCTGATGGATGACCTCTCGAAAAACAACCTGGTAAACGAGTGGATCCCGCTGAACGGGAAAAGTAAAGGCAGTTTTAAAGTTGCCATGGATGTGAAAACCACGGCTGCCGATGCAGAAGCAGTTTTTGGATCGGACAAGATAGACCACCGCATATTGAACGTTGCTTTAGGTCTGCAGGAAGAATACCCCGCAAAAAAGGTGGTGCTGGTATCAAAAGATATCTGCCTCAGACTTAAAGCCAAGTCGCTTAACCTGCATGCAGAGGACTACGAAACCGGTAAAATTAAAAACCTTGCTGAGCTGTACACCGGCAAAACGGATGTAGATAAGGTTACCGAAAAACTAATTTCCCAGTTCAATAAGCAAGAAAATCTGCCCGCCGAAAGCCTAAGTGTACCACAGTACACCAACAATCACTTTTATATATTAAAAGGCAAAAAAAGCGATGTGTCTGGTTTTTATAATGCAGCAACGCAACAACTGGAAAAAGTTACGGAACAGCCAGTGTTCAATATATCGCCCCGAAACATTGAGCAGGCTTTTGCTATACACGCTTTGCTACATCCCGATATTAAACTGGTAACCATACAGGGTAATGCAGGCACGGGTAAAACCTTGCTGGCACTGGCCAGTGCACTGGAGCAGCGTAAATATTACCGCCAGATTTTTGTTACCCGCCCTATAGTACCACTAAGTAATAAAGATATTGGTTTTTTACCGGGAGATATCAAATCAAAGATTGATCCCTATATGGCCCCCATTTGGGATAACCTTAAATTCATCAAAGATCAGTTTGCCGATGACGATAAAATGCAGGCTAAAATTGATGAGTTGGTAAGCAACGACAAAATATCCATAGCTCCGCTGGCTTTTATTCGCGGCCGTACGCTAAGTAAAATCTTCTTTATTGTCGACGAAGCCCAAAACCTTACCCCGCACGAGGTAAAAACCATCATATCCCGCGCAGGCGAAAACAGCAAATTTGTTTTTACAGGCGATATTTACCAGATTGATACACCATACCTTGATGCCGAGAGTAATGGCTTATCGTACCTGATTGATAAAGCAAAAGGGCACCCGCTTTACGCACACATCACCTTGCAAAAAGGAGAGCGGAGTGAATTGGCGAATTTGGCTAACGAATTGTTGTAAACACGATTTCGGGATTTGAACACGATTTAATGATTTAACAGGATTTAAAAAAAAAGACACCTTTTATATAGTGCTTTTACTTGTGTAAAAATTATTAAACTTATTGTGCCTGTTGGATGTATACTTTATTGAAGCTGATCCTGTAAATCGTGTTAAAATAGGCACGATTTACAGGATTTTGAAGGATTTACAGGATTTTTTTGTCTGTCCTAAAAAAGTAGTTTTTTTCAAGATGTGGTTTTATTTGTCTAAAAAACTATTAAACTTAATACGTATGGTAAGTGTATCCTATGTGAGCTAATCCTGGAAATCTTGGTAAATCTTGTAAATCGTGTTATGAAAATTACTAAATACCTCCATTCCTGCCTTGTATTTGAATTGGATGACTACAAGTTATTATTTGATCCTGGTAAATTCTCGTTTGCCGAAGGCGAGGTCATCGCGCAAATGTTTGCGGATGTAAGAGCCATTGTGATAACGCATATCCATCCCGATCATTACGACCTGGAAATTTTGAAGAGTATCCTGGATTTGAGCGGAGCCATAGTGATAACCAACAGTCATGTAGGGCAGGAGCTGGATAAAGCCGGCATAGTTTACACCCTGTTTGAAGAAGGTACACAAAATTTTGGCCCATTTATATTAAAAGCCATTCCGGTTACACACGAGTTGATCATGGACAATCCCTTGCCCCAGATGACCGGGTTTATCATCAACGACAAAATACTGCACCCTGTTGACTCCATGGAAGATAAGCTTTTGGAATATAAAGGAATTGAGTTGCTGCTTATGGTAACCATGGCACCTTTTGCCAATGAGGTAAGAATTTCGGGTTTTGCTGACAAACTACAGCCAAAACAAATATTGCCGGTTCATGATGGCTATGCTAAAGAGTTTTTCATAAAACAACGCTATGGTGCTTATGCAAAACATTTTGATAAACTTGGTATCAAATTTCACGAAATTTATAGGGTAGGTGATAGTATAACTATCGACTAATAGGTCTTCACAAAGCTATATTTGGCAGTGCCATATGATGCTATTGAGCAGATTCGGCATAAAATAAAAAAGTCCCCGCGTATTACGGCGGAGACCTCTATGGAACCAACCTCCTGCTAAGCTGGCCCACATTAACCTTATCACATTTCAAATGTGAGGATTAATAATGAAGAAAGTATGAACTTCGTTTTCATACCTAAGCTTAATTTTACATCTTAGCAAAAACCCTTGAAAACTATATATGCAGAAGCCTGATAGCCTCATTTTTGATATGGACGGAACCCTTTGGGATGCCGTTGACACTTATACCACATCATGGAATTTAACCTTTGAAAAACTTGCTATAGATAGAGTAATAAACCGTACCGAACTGCTGGGCCTTATCGGAATGGAGGGAAGGAAGCTAACCAAGGCCATACTGCCTGATTTTGAAGATAATATAGCCCAGGGAATCTACATGGATGTAAATGAAACCAGGCGGCAGATATTACCACAAAGTGGCGGCAATATGTACGAAGGCGTTATAGATGGGCTGAAATTATTGGCAACAAAATATAAAATTTTTGTGCTGAGTAACTGCGCTGTCGGCATTATACCGCTATTTATAGCATGGGCAAACATTGGCGATTATGTTACCGATTATATAGCCTATGGCGAAAACAATATGCCCAAGCACTATAATATGCATTTGCTGATTGAAAAACATGGGCTTAAAGCGCCGGTATATGTGGGCGATACACAAGGTGACGCCGAGCAGACACGCATAGCAGGTATACCTTTTATATTTGTGAGCTACGGATTTGGAAAAACTAACGACTACGAACACAAGTTTAATGATTTTCCGTCGTTAACATCCTATTATATGGATTTGTAAAGCAAATCTGCATTCATAAGTATACTAAATGATAAAGCGCGGCTTTTTGTTATTTGCATTTGTTATTGTTTTTGGCGGGTTGCACGCTCAAAAAGTACAACTGGATTCTATCCGTTGGATTAATAAAGATCTGGGGCATCTCTATTTTCAGAAAGGCCGTGTCTACTTTAATTTTGTTGGAACCGATAAATTCAAAAGCCATTACACCATTGTAAAAGATACTTTGATCATGACTGACATTTATACGTCAAGCGCTGATAACTTTAGGGTTAAACACAAAACCAATTTTAAATTTCTGATAAGGAACCTGACCCAAAGCCGGCTTTATATCAAAGCTATCGACTCCAACGCCGTTAAGCTGGCTGGCCCGGGCACCTATGAGTTTACTAATTTTAAAAACAGTTATGATAAAGATGCTAAATTCTCGGCCATACGCTTTTTATCGTCAACCTGTCACGGAGATTGCCCGCAGCTTGAAATCACAATTTCGCCAAATGGCGATTATCATTTAAGAGGAGGGGAGTATGCCGATCCTTATAAAGGAGAGTTTACAGCAAAATTGTCCAGGCCTCAGCTTGATACCTTGAATTATTGGGTTAAGCATAGCGAACTCAAAAAAATGTACGGCTGGCAGCAACAAGACCAGGTAGTTGATGCACCTAACTATTATTTTGAGATTGATTTTGAAAACGATAAAAAGAAGCTGAGCGTGACCACCAATCAGCCGCCATTAAATATGACCGACCTGGTGCAGTTTATGCTATCGTCGTATAAAAAGGTAAAATTAACGCCGGTAAACACAGGTCGTTAAAGCGGGATACTAAAATAAAACGTGGAACCCACCCCCTCGGTACTTTCAACCCAAATTTTACCTTTATGACTTTGAACAATCTCGGCTGACAGGTAAAGACCTATCCCGAAGCCCGAGACATTTTTTATCTTTTCATTATCTACCCGGTAAAAACGATGAAATACCCTCTTATGATCTTTTAATTTGATGCCCACTCCTTCATCAGTAACCGCCACAGCTACAAAATCATCGGTGATGGTACTATTAACCATAATCTTGGTGCCCTTGGCCGAGTATTTTACAGCATTGCTTAAAAAATTGCCAATAACCTGGCCAAGTTTTTCTTTATCTCCGGTAACGTTTAAAATATTTGAATTATTGAAAATTATGGTATGACTGTAGGTTGACAGCAACAACTCGGCAATGCTATCGCCCAAAAGCTTGTTCATATCAAACAATTCAGGTTTAAGCTGCAACTTACCCGATTCCAGTTTTGAAAGATCAAGAAAGCCGTGAATCAGGTCGGTCATTTTGTTAACCTGGTTATTTGCTTTACTTAAAGCATTATCAATAAAAGCATCGTTATTTGCAGCCAATTTTTTTGAGAGTACCTGGATATATGATTTAATGGAAGTCAATGGCGTTTTTAACTCGTGACTGGCCATGGCTATAAAATCATTTTTTCTTATCTCATCCCGCTTTACTTCGCTTATATCAATAACGGTACCCAGCATTCTGACGGGTTTTTGCTGCGCGCCGAATACCAATTTACCTCTTATACTTAGCCAGTGGGTGCTACCATCGGGCCAAACCACTCTTATATCATATGCATAAATGCCGGTTTTTACAGCTTCGTTAAGGGCGTTAGTTATTACCTGCCCATCTTCGGGCAACACTTGCTTTTGAAATGCTTCTATTGATGATAACCTGCTGCCTGCCGGATGGCCAAATAATTCGGCTAACTGAGGCGAACACAACCTTATTTCGTCTTTAAAATCCCAATCAAAGGTTGCAAAGCCGGTAGCTTCGGCGGCAAGGCGTAACCTGTTTTCGCTTTCTATAGCAGCTTCTTTGGCGTTTACTTCGCCCGTTATTTCGGCAATGGTATTTAAAATATAAGCAACCTTACCATCGGGACCATTAAATGGCACATTGCTACATGACCAATACCTTACCCGGTAATCCCCGGTTTCCGGGTCGCGTGTATCATAACGATAGCTTGGGATATCAATTTTTTGCCCTGTTTGCACTACTTTGGTAAATGTTTTACGGGCGCCTGTTTCATCTTCGGGGTCATCATCATCGTCTGGAAATACCCGGAAAAAGCTTTTGCCAACAATCAGTTCGCGGGTGGCATTTGTGATGGTTAGATAGGCTTCATTAGCAGCCATAATTGTAAAATGCGGTGCATCAGCCTTTACCAACAGCGAACCCGGCGATTTTTCGAATATGATTTTGAAAATCTCATCTGGCAAAACAGGCGATAGTTCGGCGGGCATTTTTATTAATTTTAGATAAAGTCAGATAAAGTTAGAGTTTAAACTTAATATGGGTAATTATTAATAATAAATTTTTTATTTAACCTTTAGGAAATATCCATGAACCAAAGGCTCTTTTTATTTGATTTATCGTACGCTGCATCTCAACTTTTTGTAGCTTTAGATAATTTAAAATACCATCCATGAAGATCAAAACCAGGGTAATTCTTTTATTAATAGTATTGTTACTGTTCGCAGGTTTTTTTTACTATCGCTTTTATTTTGTTTTTGGCGAGGGCGCTAAGGCAGGTACCATGAATTATTTTGTAAAAAAAGGATATATTTTCAAAACGTATGAAGGCAGACTGATACAAAACGGTATACGTACGCAAGCGCAGGGGAGTATAGCTTCAAACGAATTTATGTTTTCGGTAACAGATGAAAAGGTAGCGCAACAACTAAACAACAATGCCGGATCGTACCTGGAATTGCATTATAAAGAATACCTACATACCCTGCCATGGAGGGGTGTCAGCGTATTTGTTGTAGACAGCATCATTTCGGCTAAGCCAATAACTCCGGTTAATCCTTAAAAAGACTATCGGCTTTACCGGAGTTTGCCTCTCTGATCTTGCTTAAATTAAAGGCTAATTGGCCGCCAACGTTGTTTGCTTTTATCAACCCTTTATCAAAAAGATAATTAAGTATATCATCGGCATTTTTTTTGTGAGTATCGGGGTGCGTGCCAGGTTCAAGCAGGCTTAGTTTTGCGGCAACTTCACCGGCCGTTGCTTCTCCTAACTGCGCAAGTGCAAACACAACGTTATTTTGCACGCATGCCGAAGCCGAATATTCGTGCGGCACGTGTAAGGGTTTATACTCATCAAAAAAAGTATGATCGGAGTTATTCATAGTAAAATAGTTAAATATTTACAGCTTCACGCAATGCCTTTACCGTTTCGTGCGATGTTTTAAAACCCTCCAATTGCCATGCTAAAAGGTTTACAACTTTGTCGTCTTCCCAAATAAGCTCTTTATCGTCTTGCGCTTTTCTGTATGCCTTGATGATCACGTCTTCGCCATATTCGCAATCTGCCAATATACCCTGCCTGTCTTTATTGATAAGCACGGCTTTCAGGTTAATCCAGGTGTGATAAAATTTGCCCGATAGCGTAGTGCCATCGGTTGGTTGTCCGCCTAAAAAAAGGATATATTCTTTTAACTCGCTTACATTGTTTTTACTTTGATCAACATATTCGTTGAACAGTAAAACCAGGTCATTGTCTGCCGAATCATCTGATGCTTTTTGATAACCGGCAATGCGGTCATTATTTATTTTAATCAGATCATTAAGTGCCGAGATCTGGTGTTGGATATGCTGTAATACTCCCATGACTTATATATATTATATATAAACACAACATTATATGAGAGTTAATGTTTCAGTTTTTGTATCAAGCGGGTTGTATTAATTAGCGCTTTTGTAAGTAAAAAGGAGAAATTTATTGCTCATTCCCCTCAACTGGCAAAGCAAAGCAAAAAGTAGATCCTTTTCCTTCAACACTGTTCACCCACATCCGGCCACCTTCCCGCTTAATTATTTCCGACGAGATGTATAATCCTAACCCCAAACCCGGGAAGGTATGTTGCTTGTCGCCGCTAACTCTGTAAAATTGTTCAAATACCCTATCTTTTTTATCATCGGGTATACCTATGCCAAAATCCTGCACACAAGCAATAGCTTCTTTATTTTTCAATTGGGTACTCACAATTATCTGATCAGTATGGGGCGAGTATTTTATTGCGTTGGTTATCAGGTTGGTGATCACCTGGCTTATGCGGTCTTTATCCGAATAAATCTGGCCGGTTTCGGTAAAATCGGCTACCAGCTTATGTTTTTTTGTGGTGTGCTGCAAATCATCCATTGTTTCTTTAACCGCCTGGTTAAAATCAAACCATGCCTTGTTAAATTGTAACCTGCCTGAGTTTATTTTGGTAACATCCAACAAATCGCCTATTAAATTGGTAAGCCGGTTTACCTGGGCATCCATTCTTGCAACCATTTCGGCTTTTTTAGTTTCACCTTCCCGGGTAAGCATTGCTCCCAGCACCTGCGCATAAGCTTTTATACTGGTTACCGGGGTTTTCAACTCATGACTGGCGATGCCTAAAAAATCATCTTTTTGACGTTGCAACTGCTTTTGCTCATCTATATCAGTATTGGTACCAAACCATTTAACAATTTTCCCGTCGTTAACAAAAGGCAAGGCCTGGGCAAGGTGCCATTTATAAACCCGGTTTTTATCGAGCAGCCTAAACTCATATTGGTATATATTTCCGGTTTTAACGGATGATGTCCAGGCGGCAACACAGCCATCTGTATCTTCGGGATGCACCAGGTTTAACCATGATGAGCCAATTAGCTGCTCCTGGCCTGTTCCAAAATAATTGGTTGTTCGCTGGTTTACGTAATCAATATTACCATCTGCAGTGGCTGTCCATAATTGTACGGGCATAAAATCGGTAACAAACTCAAACTGCTTAATCTGCTCGTTTAGTTCTTGCCTGTCGGCAATTTCGCGGCGCATATCCCGTGCTATGGTAGCGCGCCCTTGCGGTTTACCGGTAACCGAATCATAAACCAGCATTGTTGTTCCATAAACAGGGATTGCCTCGCCTGTTTCAAAATGTTTAAAATTTATCTCGCCCGACCATTTCCCATCTTTCATCAAGCCCTTGTTTACTTTATTAACCAGCTTAACCAATTCGGCTTGCGTTAGATACTCGCTGTTGTGTCGCTCCAGTTCCTGCTGACTTTTTATGCCCAACATAAGACGCCCGGCCGCATTAACATAACTCACGTTGCCATCCGGGTCGGATAGGCTTACAAAATCAGAACTGTGGTCAATCAGTGTTAATAATTTATACTGTTCATTATGGGCATTCTTTTCGGGCCTCAGGTCGCGGGCAACTGTTGCCAGGCCAATAGGTTTATCGGTAAAGTTATCATTGATGCTGAACGAATTGATGTATACAGGTATGGCTTCGCCGGTTTTAAAATGCCTGTATCTAATTTCGCCGCTCCATTTACCGTTTTCCTGTATGGCAGGTAATATTTTATCGGTTACAATTTGCCTGTCATCTTCATGAAAATAATTAAAACCAGGTGTTAATGCGTCGGCTGCGTCATCTATCCCCAATAAATTGAAACCGGACTTGTTTAGGTAACTAACATCGGCAGATGCGCTCCCCAGTACAATAGTATCTGCTGTGTTCTCAACCAGGGCTATCAATTTTTGTTGCTCCTGCCTATCCAGTTGCTCGCGGGTAACGTCTCTTATGATGCCGGCAAAACGCCAAAGCTCATTGTTTAGCCCGAAATATGCCTTGCCTTTACATTGAATCCAATGCTTCAGGCTGCCATCCCGGTTAATTGTTCTGAATGTTATATCATAATTGCCATCCGACAGTGGATCATAGGCATTTTGGACAGCTTCCCTCACCCGAAACTCATCTTCAGGATGGATGTGCCTGAAAATATCGTCGTACGTTACTTCCTCGCCCTCCGAAAAGCCACACAATTCTTTGCAGCGATCATCCCAAATCACAACTCGTTTAGGCGGATAAAGATCCCAGGTGCCTATTTCGGCAGCATGTAAGGTAAATTGTTTACGTTCTTCGCTTTCTTTTAATTTTAGGCGGGTTAAAACCAGTTCGGTAACATCTGCGCCTGTATTTAAAACTCCCCAAACCTGGCCCTCATTATTTTTTATTGGCGTAAATACAAAATTAAAGTAAAATGTTTCAAGGCTTCCATTTACAACTATATCAACGCGTGCTTCTGTTGCCTCATAAACTACCCCAGTATGGTAAACATTGTTAAGGATATCAAAAACCGATTGTGTTTTTAACTCGGGTAACAATTCAAAGTAACGTTTACCAACAACGTCATCGCCTTTTGCAAATATTTTGATGATGGATTTGTTGGCAATTTTTATCAGCATATCCTGCCCTACATAAAGGCCAACCGGGCTTGGCGACTCTTCTATTAGTGTGCGAAAGATGTTTTCGTTGTTGAGGAAATTTTGTTCTGTAGCGTTGGTCATTTAGCTGGAAAAGTATATAAATATAGCCCTTTAATTTACATGATAATAAACTAAATATGTAGCCTTATGTTTTATTGAATTGCGAAATCCAGATGCTGAATTACATCCATAAGTTAGTTATTTTCAGCTGCTGGAATCTTGTTTTATCAAAACATTAATTATGGCAGTACTGCTATAAATTGTTATAGCCAAGCAAGGCTGATGCCTTATTAACCATGTAAAAAAATAGCTACAATCTAACAAATAAATTTTTCCAAATAAAACAAATTGGGCCTGTATTGCATTATTAACCAATTAAATTGCAGACGCTGGTACGTTGATAGCACGCATAAAGTAAAACGCTGTTCACAATGAGTAAAGTAAAAAAAGAAGAAAAGCCAAATTTTCCCTCGTTACCTAAAAGTCAAACGGGCATAACAGGTTTAGATGAAATAACCGGTGGTGGGCTACCCAAAGGCAGGCCTACCTTAATATGCGGCGAAGCGGGCTGCGGTAAAACTTTAATGTCACTTGAATTTATCATTCGCGGCGCAACGGAGTTTAATGAACCCGGTATTTTTATGGCCTTTGAGGAGAAGGCCGAGGAATTGGCTATGAATGTAGCTTCATTAGGTTTTGATTTGATTAAGCTGCAAACCGATCATATGGTAAAGATTGATCATGTTCACATTGACCGTGGCGAGATTGAGGAAACCGGCGAATATGACCTGGAAGGCCTGTTTATAAGGCTGGGATACGCTATTGATTCAATTGGGGCAAAGAGGGTAGTGTTAGATACACTTGAGAATTTATTTTCGGGCTTAACAGATCAAACTATCCTCAGGGCAGAACTACGCAGGCTATTTAGCTTTTTAAAAGACAAAGGCGTTACCGCCATAATAACCGGCGAAAAAGGCGACGGCCCATCTTTAACCCGGCAGGGCCTGGAAGAATACGTTTCTGATTGCGTAATCCTGCTTGATCATCGGGTTATCAACCAAATTTCTACCCGCAGGTTACGGGTTATCAAGTACAGGGGTTCGCAACACGGAACTAACGAATATCCTTTTTTAATTGACGAGGACGGTATTTCTGTATTACCGGTTACCTCCTTAAAGCTGGGAAAAGATGTTTCGTCGCGTAGGGTGTCTTCGGGTATTCCGGCGCTTGATAGTATGCTTGGCGGGCACGGTTTTTTTAAGGGGAGCAGCGTTTTAGTTTCGGGCACAGCAGGCACCGGCAAAACCAGTATAGCGGCATACTTTGCCAATGAAACCTGTAATGGCGGCAACAGATGCTTGTACTTTGCGTTCGAGGAGTCCCCAAAACAGATTATCAGGAACATGAAATCTATCAATGTGGATATGCAAAAACACATTGACAATAACCTGCTGCAATTTTATGCATCGAGGCCTACTTTATATGGCCTTGAAATGCACCTGGTGGCTATTTATAAACTTATTAAAAAATTTAAACCCGCCGCGGTTGTGCTCGATCCCATAACCAACCTTATCACGGTTGGCTCGGTAAGCGAAGTAAAATCGATGCTGATAAGGCTGATAGATTTTTTGCAGGAGGAACAAATTACGGTAATGTTTACGGCGCTCACCCTTAATACAATTATCAGCGACCAAACCGACGAGGGTGTTTCCTCGCTTGTTGATGCCTGGCTATTGGTGCGGGACATTGAGTACAACGGTGAAAGGAACAGGGGTATGTATATCATGAAATCGCGTGGTATGAAACATAGTAACCAGGTGCGTGAATTTGTTATTACCGACAACGGGCTTGACCTGGTTGATGTATACCTTGGACCAGAAGGCGTACTTACCGGATCGGCACGTGAAGCCGAGAAACTAAAAGAAAAAACAGGGCTTGCGCTAAGAGACTTCGCCGTGTCGCGTAAAGACAAAGAGATTTTGCGCAAACGAATGATGCTGGAATCAAAAATAACCAACTTAAAGGCAGAATTTGAATCCGTTGAAGATGAGCTGAATAAAATTTATTTAGAGGAAGAATTAAAGCAACAGATAATAGAAAAGAACCGGGAAGAGATTACGAGAATGCGCAGGGGTACTACTGGTGCTGATAAGAACAAAAGTTAAATGCAATGGAAGAAGAAACAGTAAAATATGAATTGAGGTTGTACGTTGCCGGCAAAACAGCCAAATCTGTCGCCGCGCTTGCCAATCTTAAAAAATATTGCGAAGAATATTTAAAAGGCCAGTATACCATCGAGGTAATAGATTTATTGATACAACCCCAACTTGCCGAGGGCGACCAAATATTTGCAATACCCACACTGGTAAGAAAGGTACCTGAGCCTATCAGGAAAATAATTGGCGATTTATCCAACGAAGAAAAAGTACTGGTGGGTTTAAATATCAGGCCACGCTAAAGAAAACATAATGTCTGAACAAGATCAACTGCCACCTTTGGCCCGGAATTTAAATTTTGATGATGGGAGTGTTTTTCAGTTACGCTTGTTTGTAGCCGGAGCCTCGCCAAATTCAACGCGTGCCATATCCAATTTAAAAGGTATTTGCGAACAGTATTTAAACGGCAATTATGAATTAGAGATTATAGATGTTTACCAACAACCTTTAATTGCCGAAAGTGAACAGATTATTGCCCTGCCTCTGCTAATAAAAAAAGCGCCGGGGACCGAGCGCCGGTTAATAGGCGATATGAGTAATGTCGCCAAGGTACTTCGCGGGCTTGGTTTATATACTGATTATTGATATGAATCCTGCTAAATTAACATACGACAACCTATTACAAGAATTTCGGGAACTTCAGTTTAAATTGGACGAAGCAAACGATACTATTGATGCTATACGGAATGGCCAGGTTGATGCACTTATTGTTAAAGATGATACCGGGCACCAATTATATACGCTTAAAACGGCCGACCAGACCTACCGTGTTTTTATCGAAAAAATGAACGAGGGGGCCGTCACCCTCAACAAGGAAGGTATAATTCTGTATAGTAATTCGCGTTTTGCAACCATGATGAATATGCCCTTAGAGCGGGTAATTGGGTTAAGGTTTGAAACTTTTATACCCGAGATTTCTACAGAAAGATTTAATTACATGATTAATAATGGCTGGGAAGAAGATTGCAAAGGGGAGATTTTGTTGGTAGATAAAAGTGGCCATTTAACCCCTTGTTTGCTGTCATGTACAACGCTCAGTCTCGATGAAGGTCTGTCGCTTAGTCTGATACTTACCGATTTAACGACGCAAAAAGAAGCCGAATGGGAACTCAAAGTAAAAAATGACCAGCTTATTGCGGCACAGGCAGAAACCAAAAAACTGAATAACGAACTTGAGGATACGGTAAAAGAGCGCACGAAAGACCTACTGATAAGCAGGGAGCATTTTAAGTTGCTAAGCGATAATATTCCGCAGATGAGCTGGACAAATCTGCCCGACGGCGAAATTGATTTTTTTAACCAGCAATGGTATAATTACACCGGCTTACGGTTTAGCGAAACAGCAGGTTGGGGTTGGCAACGTGTAGTCCATCCGGATGACCTGGCGGTAACCATAGATAAATATGTACACTCATTGAAAACGGGAGCTGTTTTTGAAGTAGAAAACCGTTATCTGCGCTGGGACGGAAAATACCGCTGGCATTTAAACAGGGCCATGCCATTGAAGGGTGATAACGGCGAAATTGTTTTTTGGGTAGGCACTGCTACTGATATTGAAGATCAGAAGCAGGAAATGGAACGTAAAGATGAATTTATAGGTGTGGCCAGCCATGAACTTAAAACACCGCTAACCAGCCTGAAAGGCTACATTCAGCTCATCAGTGGCTATAACAAAGAACAAGTGCCCCCGGTTGTGAAACAATATATTGAAAAAGCAGGGATTGCTGTAAATAAACTACAGCGCCTGGTAAATGATTTACTCGACGTAAGCAAAATACACGCGGGAAGGCTTGAATACGCTATCGAAGAAGTTAACCTGCGCGATTTGGTTGCAACATCACTTGAGAATGCGGAGCACATGTATCCCCAGTATGAATTTGAAAACCAGGCGACCGTCCCGTTTAAAATTATTGGAAATGCGGAAAGGTTGGAACAAGTGGTGATGAATTTTATCAATAACGCTGTAAAATACTCGCAGGTAAACAAAACGATAATTATCAAAACCGAAGCTAAAGAAAGCGTAGTACGCCTATCTGTTACCGATTTTGGAATCGGGCTATCTGCCGGGCAGATTGAGCGTATATTTGAACGCTTTTACCGTGTTGAAGATCAAAAATTCATGGCCAGCGGCCTTGGCATGGGGCTTTATATCAGCACCGAAATTATAAATAATCATAATGGTAAAATAGGGGTAGAGAGTGAATTGGGCAAAGGCGCAACCTTTTATTTTGAGTTGCCAATTATAGCAGGGCAAACGCATCTAAGTAGCTAATGGAATGAGCTTATGGCGTCGGGAAGATATAAGCATCAAACGACACCTTGTTTTCATTGGCCGATGGTGGTTAAATGATCGAGGTACCAAAGGAATTTTTATCGGTCAACAACGGGCACAAATATTTGGATGCGACTAAATTGTTCTATCAGTTTAGTGTTAACCATGATAAAATATAAAATGTTGATTATTAAATACTTATAAATATTTTATCTGAAATGTGTTAAGTTATGTTAACCCAATTTGATGCGTTTGCGCTTAATTATTTTAGGCTAAAATTGCAGTTAACTAAAATACTTCTGATATTGGCAGTGCATTGGGTTTATTTGTAAACCTACCTATACATCTATAAACATGTCGGCCATCGATAACGGAAATGTATCAAGCATAACAAGCACCAATGGTACGGCTACCATTAGTTTCTATCATCCATCCCAAAATTCTCTTCCATCTCATTTACTGCAAAAACTTGCTAAAAGCATTCAGGAAGCAGGCGCCGATGATGCTGTAAAAATCATTGTATTAAAAAGCGGGGGCGATCGTACATTTTGTGCCGGCGCCAGCTTTGACGAATTGATGCAGATTAAAGATAAGGAACAAGGCTGTAAATTTTTTTCGGGCTTTGCCGATGTGATAAATGCATGCCGCAAATCCACTAAAATAATTATTGCACGTGTGCAGGGGAAAGCCGTTGGGGGCGGAGTAGGCCTGGCCGCGGTTGCCGATTATTGCCTGGCTACTCAATTTGCCGCAATAAAGCTAAGCGAGCTGGCGATAGGGATAGGACCATTTGTAATTTCGCCGGCGGTGGTACGTAAAGTTGGCTTACCCGCATTTTCACAGTTAACTATCCGGGCAACTGAATTCCAAACTGCGCAATGGGCAAAAGAAAAGGGCCTGTATAACGAAGTTTATGAAGATATAGCCGCTCTTGATTTTGCTGTTGAAGAGTTGGTAAACAAACTTGTGTCATATAATCCCGCGGCCTTAACTGCCCTCAAACTGCTCTTGTGGGAAGGAACCAACAACTGGGATTCGTTATTAGCCGATAGGGCAGCAATTAGCGGCGAACTGGTATTATCTGATTTTACCCAGCAGGCGCTTCGTGCTTTTTTAACCCCTAAAAAATGAGAGGCTGTTAGGTTAATCAATTGGTTTTGACTTTCTCGTTGACTAATCAAAATGGTTATTATTACCCACTGAATCCATCATTTATTAAAATTAGCTTTAGCCTCATTTTATTATAACTTTATCAGGATAAATTTACAGCCCAAACCGCATCCTGATAAAAGCGAAATATTTTGGTAAATTATATAGCTTGCAGGAATATTTTATTTTAAATGTACCATCCTCAAAAAAGCAGATTTATAATCCTTGTAAGCTTGTTCACCGTATTGGCAGGTGTACTGGTTGTGTGCGGATGGCTTTTGAATATAGATGCACTTAAAACACTCATACCCCAATATGTAGCCGTAAAGTTCAGTACCGCACTTTGCCTGAGTTTCCTGGGTTTAATTACTTTATTAATCCAACAACCTCCAAAAAAATATATCCATCGCGCTGTTATTGTTCTATCAATAATCGTTGCCTTAATTGGCTTGTTCGGGCTGCTCCAATATCTGTTGCAGTTTCATATACTTACCGATAATTTTTTTGTCAATGGTATTGATATCATAACCGGTGCCAACTATACTTATAATAGTTATACAACCATCAATACTTCCATTTGCACTTTATTGTTGGGTTTTGCTTTTTTGCTTATTGTTACTAAGCGAAAAAAAATGCAGTTAATGGGGCAATACATGCTTCATGCTGTCACCCTTATTTCAACTGTTGCTATTATCGGTTACTTATACGGCTTATCTCTTTTTTATAACTTCAGCTACGTGAGCTCGATGCCGGTGCATACGGCATTGTTGTTTTTTGGAATTTCAATAGCCGCCTCGCTTTTGCATCCTCAATACGGGCTTACTAATGTATTTACCGGTAGCAGGGTGGGTAATCAAATGGCCCGTAAGTTGTTTTTACCGTTAGAGCTGATATTTATTGTTTTAGGGTTTTTGAGGTTTAAAACACAGTATAACCACCTGGTTACACTTGAGGTTAGCATATATGTGCTAACCCTCGTCATGCTTAGCATTTGCCTTACCGTAGTTGCCGTTACTGCAATATGGCTTAACCGTATCGATGAAAAACGGTCGGCAGCAGAAAATGAAGTTATTTCAATTAACAGTTCGCTTGAAAAACGGGTAGCAGAACGATCGGTTGAGCTAACGGCGCTTGTAGATAAGCTGGGTGAAAGCGAACGCCGGTACCGCTTGCTTATTGAACATGCTTCAGACGCTATATATGTACTTAATTTCGACAATAATTTTACCGAAGTTAATGCCAGCATGTGCAAAATGACGGGCTACACGCGCGAAGAGCTTTTGCAACTCAATTTAATGAACTTGCTTGATCCAGAGCATCTGAAAATTGACCCTATCATACTACGCCCGGATGACTTAACAGAAGCTACCATTAAAGAACGCCGTTTTTTGAAGAAAGACGGTACTATTTTCGACGTGGAAGTAAACGTAAAAAAATTTTCAGATGACCGTATTTTGGTTATAGCGCGTGACATTACCGCCCGTAAAGTAATGGAAACCGAATTACGACTTGCTGAGTTGAAATTCAGAACGCTGGCCGAAAAATCAATGGTGGGCATTTACATTGTTCAAAAAGGGAAATTTACCTATGTAAACCCGCGTTTTGCCCAGGTTTTTGGTTATAGCCAGCACGAGCTTGTTAATGCCCCATCTGCGGCAATGGTTGTTTGCGAGCAACATAGGGATATCGCGTTAGAGCACATCCGTACGCGGTTAGAAGGAGAGATTGACAGTATCGATTACGAGGCAATTGGCCGCCGGGCGGATGGCTCATTGAATTGGGTAGAGTTTTATGGTAACAGGGTAACAATTAATGGCGAGCCCACCATTATCGGATCAATGATAGATATCACAGAAAGGAAGGAGGCAGAGGAGCTACTGCGCCAATCTGAACTGAAATATAAATTATTGTTTGATAGCAATCCATTGCCTATGTGGATGATATCGAAAGATGATCTTTCGATAATTGCTGCAAATAAGGCCGCAGCAAGGCACTACGGCTATACTATCGATGAATTTTTAGAGATGAATGCCAGGGATTTTAGAATTGAAGAAGATTTGAGCGCATTGGTTGATAGCTTTAATAAAAACACTTCCGACTCGGGGGATCAGGGCATTTTTAAACACCAGAAAAAAGACGGATCGATAATTAATGTTCAAATCATTACCCAGGATATTGTATTTAATGGCCGGCCCGTAAGGCTGTCATTGGCAAATGATATTACCGAAAAAATTAAATCGGACGAGTTGCTGCGGAAATCGGAAGCTAACTTGCAGACAATTTTAAATACCACCGATTCTGCTTATGCGCTGTTTGATAAAAACCTGCGTGTACTGGCGTATAACACCATGGCTGCTAAGTTTGCAAAAACGCAATATAATCACGGGCTGGATGACGCTGATTTGCCGGATTACTTTCCCATTGAACGGTTTCCTCAGCTTGAAAAGTTTGCCGGCCAGGTGTTAACCGGACATCATGTAAGTTATGAAATTGATTACCAGCAGCCCAACGGCGATATGATGTGGTATTACGTAAGGTTGTTGCCAATTATTGACAGCAATGACCTGATATTGGGGCTGATGATATCGCTTTATGACATTACCGAAAGAAAGAATGCCGAAAGCGACCTGAAAGCTGCTTATGAACAGATTCATGATCAGATAAATAGTATAAAAACAATGGCCTGGAAGCAATCTCACTTTATGCGCAGCCCTGTAGCCAATTTAAAGGGACTTGCTGCAATGCTTAAAGATGACCCTGGGGATGCCACCGCTTTGGCGTATATTATGGTAGAACTTGACCGCCTTGATACCGTAATAATTGAAATGGCAAACGACGCAGCTATTCATGAAGATTAACTGACTTTGGCGTAAAATGAAAATCAAAAAGCCCGTCCGGTTTGATAGAATGGGCTTTTTGATATTGTTGTTTAGGCTTTACCAACGGCGGTGGCCATGAAATGGCCTATAATACGCCCTACGGTAGTATGGCCTGCAATAATTTTCCGATACATAATATCGTGGTCTTCCGTAATAAACACTGCGGTCGTAATAAACGGGTTCGGGGTAGTAAGGGCCATAATTGTCGGCCACGATAACCCTGTGATGAGGGTAACCATATCCAAAAGATGCGCCAATGGAGAAACTTTGAGCTTTGGCAAATTGACGTGAAAATAATATCGCCATGGTTATTATTGAAATTTTAATCAGTTTCATCGCTTTAAAAATTTATTAGTTAATAACTTTGTCTACATTTATATTGACTGGAAAATAAACCACGGGTTTAAATTTTTTTTATTCTTTTAAGCATGTATTACATCATTTTTACGGTACTACTTTTGTCTATTGTGTTAACAATTTCATACATAGTATCTTATTTTGGGAAATTACGGGCTAAAGAAAAAAATCTGGAGAAAATCAAAAACAAATGGGCAAAGCCGGTAAACACAAGACGTAATTTTGATTTGATAAAAATTTACCTGGATGCAGATACTGCTGATAGCAAAATAACAGCCGTGACCTCGGATGACCTTGACCTTAAAAATGTTTTTAATTTTATAGATAGGACTAATTCAAAACCAGGAAAACAGCTATTATATAAAAAACTACATTTTCCGGAAACATCACTTGATAATTTATTAAAACTTGATGCTAAGATAACAGCGCTGAACGCGGATGCACCCAATCGCGAATTTTTGGAACTCGAACTTTCAAAGCTCGGCCATAGCAATGCCTATCAAATTCCCAACTTGTTTTTAAAAACGCATGCGCCGCTATTTGCGCCTGTGATGGCTTTGTATGTTAAAATTGTGCCGTATTTAATTTTAGCGGCAATTGTTTCGCTTATTGTTATACCTAACCCTGTTAGCCTGATCACATTGGGCGTGCTGTTGGGTTACAACGCTATATTTCATTTTGCCAGCAAGAAAAAAACAGCTGAATATTCAGATTCGCTACCCCAACTGTTAATAATGCATAAAGTAGCCGTTTGGTTAGTTAAATATGCAGACATTGGCGATACCAGTGAAATCAAGAAATGCCTGGTAAATCTGGCAGGTTTAAAACGATCGTTAAGTATTGTGAATCTCGAAAGTGAGCTGGTGGTTGATTCGGGCTCTCCCGGTTATGCAGTATTCCAGCTTTTTAAGGTGCTTTTTTTGCTCGAGCCACATATTTATACCAATTCAATAAACCACATCGGCAAATTCCGCGAAGACATTGAAAAGGTATACAATTTTGTTGCCGAAGTTGATGTACTAATAGCCATCCAATCGGTAAGGGAAGGTTTGCCATTTTATAACAAGCCCGAATTTATCAGCCAGGATGCCAAAATGGAAATTACCGACCTGTTCCATCCTTTGGTAGATAAGTGCGTGCCTAATTCATTGTATACCAGGGCAGACAGGGGAGCTTTGATAACCGGTTCAAATATGTCAGGCAAAACAACATTCATTAAGGCGATAGCAGTCAATACTTTGTTGGCTCAAACTATATTTACAAGCTGCGCCAAGGCTTATAAAGCACCATTCCTGAAAATACAAACCAGTATTAAAATAACGGATAGTATTGAAGAGCAGCAAAGCTTTTTCCAGGCACAGGCTTTGGCCATATTAAATATTGTTGATAGCAGCAGTGCTGCCGAAGAAATTAAAAGCCTGGTTATTATAGATGAAATTTTCAGGGGAACAAACACAATTGAACGTATTGCAGCCGCAAAATCGGTTTTATCATATATCACTGCCAACGATAATTTTGTTTTTGTATCCACCCACGATCTTGAACTGGCCGAATTACTGGATGAAGATTTTGCCATTTACTCGTTTTTAGACTCCAAATCGGGCAAAACGCTGGTATTCGACTACAAATTGAAAGAAGGCTTGCTTAAAAGCAAAAATGGCATAGCCATATTAGCATCTATGGGATATCCGGAATCTGTAATTGACGATGCCCACATTGTAAGCGAACGTATGATGTTGAAGTATATGGAGTAGCTTAGCTTTATTCTCCTTCATACAACTTCAGCTTATTCCTCAACCCGCGCATGTTTTCCTGCATTTGTTCAATCCTGTCAAGCATATGTGTTATAGCCTCGATGCCTGCGATATTGATATCTAACTCGTGTAAGCTAACTATTTTCTGAAGTTTTTTTAATTCCGATTCGGGAATGAATATGGTTTGGTCAACTTCTTTAACATCAACAAGCCCTGCTTGCTGCAACGAATTTATAAACGTAAACTCCACGTTATGGTAGATACAAAATTCATTGACTGTAATTAGATTCTCCGTTTTCATAATAATCAGGATTTTGACAGTTCTTCAAACAGTTGCTTTTGTTTATCGGTAAGGTTGGTTGGTATTTTTATATTATAGGTAAGATATAAGTCGCCAAACTCATTCTCTTTTTTATAAACGGGCATACCCTTGCCTTTCAGTTTTACCTTGGCGCCATTTTGAGTTTCGGGCTTTACTTTAACTTTTACTTTTCCGGTTGGAGTTTCGGCCATAATCTCGCCACCTAATACAGCCGTATACAAATCAAGATCAATGATATTATAAAGGTTAGCGCCATCCCGTTTAAAGCGGGCATCCGCAGGGATATTAAATTTAATAAACAGATCGCCGGCAGGGCCTCCATTTACGCCAGAGCCCCCATGGCCGGCAATTTTTATGGTTTGGCCATTTTCAATGCCAGCCGGGATTGTAATACGAATATTTTTTCCGTTAACGGTAAGCGTTTGCTTATGTGTTTGTAAAGTATCCTGCAGGTTCAATTGGAATTCGGCATTCAAATCCTGTCCGCGGTAACCCGTGCGGCGCCCTCCACCTGCACCTCCGGAGCCACCAAACATGGATTGGAAGAAATCAGAAAAATCTTCGCCGCCGCCGAAGCCGCCGCCAAATCCTTCGAAACCGCCCGCGCCACTACTACGTTGCCTGTTTTGTTGCTGCCTGGTTTGTTGTTCATATACTTCGCCATGTTGCCAGTTTTCGCCGTATTTATCGTACTTTTTGCGTTTTTCGAGATCGCTAAGTACCTCATTGGCCTCATTTATTTCCTGAAATTTTTTATTCGCTTCGGCGTCGTTGGGATTTAGGTCGGGATGGTATTTGCGGGCCAGCTTGCGGTAAGCATTTTTAACGTCTTTGTCCGAAGCTGCCTTGTCTATCCCTAATATTTTATAGTAATCAATAAAAGCCATGGTTGGTTGATGTGTAACTTATCTAATAACTGTATAAAGATAAGATGGTTTTCAAATATTGCGGCATTATAAACGGTCAGCATTTGGTTATATATTTTAGTTAACCAGGTGGTTGTTTTTACCCCTTTCACAATCCCACCAAACACCGGGATTGTTTTACCTTGGAGTTAATGGCAATTAAAGAAAAGGTACAAAGTTTAAAATAGTAGTGTAAATTTGATGTATGCAAAACCAATTTTTCTACCTCTTTAGCGATATCAAAACAAAAGAGATTGCGCCCGGCTATTTTTCGAAACTAATCCACACCAATGCTAACACCATCAATTTTATTGAAGTAAAGGCCGGGATATCTTTACCGATGCATAAACACGTACACGAACAATATTCATTTGTGCTGGAAGGCCAATTTGAACTTACTGTTGATGGTATTCCGCAGGTATTGGATTCCGGAATGTTTGCAATCATCCCGTCAAATATTGTGCATGGTGGCACTGCTGTTACTGATTGCAAACTGATTGATATTTTTAGCCCGGCCCGCGAGGATTATAAATTGTTGTAAACGGCTAATTTTTGTTATGGATTTATTGCTGTAAATACTAAGTTTGCCATCCCAAAAACAAAATATTATGCCAATAACCAAAGCAACGCTTACCGACGTAGCCGAACTAAATATATTGATTAACAGCGCCTACCGGGGCGAAGAATCAAAAAAAGGCTGGACTACAGAAACCGACCTTGTTGGCGGTATCCGGATTGATGAGCCGATGTTAATTGATTACCTGAATAACGATGCCATCACCATTTTAAAGTATACCAACGCCGACGGTAACATCATAGGCACAGTATACCTCGAAGTTAAGGGGGATAAGTTATACCTGGGGATGTTTAGCGTATCGCCGGCGCTGCAAAACGGGGGAGTAGGCCGCGCTTTAATTGAGGAAGCCGAAGTTATTGCAAGCCAGCTTGGCCTTCATACAATCAGCATGACGGTAATCCGCAGCCGTAAGGAGTTGATTAGCTGGTATGAGCGCCGCGGTTACGCATTCACGGGCGAAATTCAGCCCTTTCATGATCACGGCCGTTTTGGAGCACCAAAAGAATTGATAGAACTTATTGTAATGGAAAAAACGGTTTAAACGCCTTTCTTCAGCCGGATCAATAAACTGGCCAATGTGCAAACTATCTGTCAGGATCTGAACTTTGTATCGATACTAAAATATCCGCAAGCTTATCGGTCTGCATAAATTTTTCATGACTTAAACTTGTCTCCACATGCTCATGCGCCCAGGTGGTATGGTAGGGTACGTGTATGGCATATCCACCAATATTCAACACCGGCATTACATCCGATTTAAGGGAATTGCCCACCATCATAAACTCTTCGGGATTGATATCGAGGTGTTTTATCAGTTTAATATAATCATCTTCCTTTTTATCGCTCATGATCTCGATATGGTGAAAATAATGCGCCAGGCCTGATTTTTTTAGTTTACGCTCCTGATCAAGCAAGTCGCCTTTTGTAGCTACCACCAGGCGATAATCAGTTTTTAGCGTTGATAACACGTGCTCCACGCCATCCAGCAGTTCAATAGGCTCATTGAGCATCTCCCGCCCATATTGTAAAATAATGTTAATGGTATCAATACCAATCTTATTGTCTGATATTTTTAATGCGGCTTCAATCATGCTCAGGATATAGCCTTTTATGCCGTAACCATAAAGCGGCAGGTTATCAACCTCTACCTTAAAAAGCTCCTTTGAAATATCATGTTCGGGCAAAAAGTCTTCCAGCAGGCTGCAAAACTTTCTCTCTGTATTCTGAAAATAAGGTTCGTTAACCCAAAGGGTATCGTCGGCATCAAAAGCAATAACTTTTAATTTCATGGTAATTGGTAAACTGATTGCAATAATAACAATACCCTGTTAATTATTCATCAAAAAGTGAATTAGGCGCAATTGACAACGTTTTTAATATTTCGGTAACCTTTTTTAAAAAAACTGGTCTCCATGATGCAACCTTTGTTTTTAAAACAACGTCCTATAACCAACATGATCAAAACTATTCAATTAATGGAAGAGATACTGCCCCCTTTAAAAGAATTTATTGTTGATTATTGCAGCCGCTACAAAATTCGCAGCGTAGACCCCGGCAGTCTTTGCCTTGAAACCAGCCTCGACCTCGACCTGGATATTTTTGATATTGAAATTGACCTCTTCCTGGCCGATTTTACTGATCAGTTTAAAATTGACCAATCTAAATTTACCTGGTATAAATACGGGTACCCCAAAGGCTCAACCAGGGTAAGGATGATAAAAATGGTATTTGGGTATAACAGCACCTGGGTAAAACAACTTGCGCACTACTGTTACAAACCCAAATTTAGGGTGCGTAATTTACAGGACGCGGTAATTACCGGTATGCTGGTATAAATACCTAAACTTGATACTTTAATTGTTTTTACGTTGACAATCAAGCTATCATCATGCCTCGGGGAAGTAATATACTGAGGTTAAGATAGGATTGGTAAGTCCGCTATTTTAATTTGTAAACAACTAAGAGTGCTAAAGAAAAAAAATGTAAACTTTTCTCAGGACGAGACATTCAAAAAAATCCTGTAAATCCTGCCAAATTCACTAATCTCGTTTAAAAATCATGATATAAATTCCTGAACGAGCTTCTCAGCCCAAAGGTAACCATCGTTGTTTTATTATCTGCTTTAGCGCTTTTTTCCTGACGGTACAAGCCACTTAATTCAAAACGGAGATTATATTTAGGGTTAATCAAAAATGAAATGGTGCCTTCGGCATAGTAAAGCTGGGTGCTTAGTCCCTGGCCAACGGTTGTGGTGGTAGTTGCCGTTGGTACAAATGGTTTGTTCACTATTTTGCCGTTATTGATGGTGTTGAGCGAATCGGTGCCGTATTTGGCGTAATTTATTTGCCCTTGCAGATCAATCCGCCCAAAAGAGTAGTTCAGGATACCCAAAGCTTCCCTGAAATTTGCGCCATAAGGATGTGCCAACGGATCGCCGTAAAAATTATAGCTGCTTATGGTATTGGCACTTTGATAAGTATACGGTTTAACTGTATTAAACTCAAAAAGGTAATTAAAACGCTTAACAGCAAAAAGATCGGCTCCGCGGATACCCACCTGCACACCATTGGTGTTATCTGCATTATTACCCGAGAAAAAGCTGCCAGCTTTAAACCTATCCAACAATAGCTGGGCATATAAGGCTGTTTTATCCAGAATTTTGTATTTGGCTGTAAAACCGACTAAAGTATTGTCTTTAGGTTGTTGAGATGGCCCCAGTGAACTGGAGAAGAAAATTGGGTTTATCATGTTAGCATCAAAGCCACGCCTGTTGCCGGTTGCATCTGCTTCCGGCGAAATAAGGGCGTTAAAGAAACCAAATGAAACCCGGTTACTCACGTTCCAATCAATGTAATGAAAAAATGCCCATTTGCGGCGGTTGCTGCCAAACGTATCGAATTTTGTTTCTTTCAGGTCTTCAATATAAGCCCAGGCAGCCATATACTGCACATGCTTGCCCAAATTTGCAGTAACTCTTAACAGCGGCATATTTGCGGCATAGTCTGATAGTAATAACGACCGGTAGCCATCGCCGATAAACATTTTATCCTCACCAAGGGTTACATTTACGTTTTTTGTGACGTTATAAGACAAGATCGCGGTGACGTACGACCAATCTGCTGAGTTTTTTGCTATGCCCTGGTAATTGCGCAAATAAGCCTGTCCGGGGATAAAGCGGTTGGCATTTACTACAGTATTATAATACGTAGGGAATTTGGCTGAGTTCTCGAAGCCGCTGGTGAAAAAAGAAAAGTTTTTTCCAACCGTACCACCAAACTGGTAACCACGTGTATTTAAATAATTACTTGAATTTACCGTTAAAGTAGCCAGCTGCCCCTGTGCCGAATAAGTTTGAGACAGGCCACCGGTTTTTGCGCTAAAATCCTTACTCAAGTCCAAATCCAGGATGACATCGCCGTAAAATGTATAATTGGGCCTTTTTACTTCAAAAAGATGTTCGTTTAATAATTTGCGGGTAAGCCAGCTTTTGCGGTTGGGATTTACCCCTACATTCATCACCGAGTCATAGCTATGCTGAATAATACTATCTATCAAAAATGGACGCAGGGAACTGTGGAATGCCGTTTTGGTTGAATAAATGTCGGCATTGAACTTTTGGTACAACTGGTAGGAGTTTGGCAGATAGGTTGACTGCGCCTTAACCCCTTGCACCGAAACCAGGATGATTCCGGCTAACAAAAATGATTTTCTGGATAGAAATTGGTAGATTTTTTGCATCGCAACAAAATAAGTATTATTTATGGTAAGATAAAAATTTTCATTGGCAATAGATTTCAGAGAAAGTCTTTCATTTGGATATTCTTGTTCAAAAAAGTTAATAAATGTTAAATTTGGCACAGGCAAACTGTTTTTTTTAATTACCATTTAAAAATAGTGATATTTGCCCGCGCGATAAAAATCCTTACTATTTATATAAATGCAGTACAAAAAAATCAATAATCTTTTAGGCTGGCTTTGCTTTGTTATAGCTTCAATTACCTACATTTTAACATTAGAACCCTCAGTTAGTTTTTGGGATTGCGGTGAATTTATTTCATGCGCCTACCGGTTACAGGTAGCCCACCAACCAGGGTACCCTGTTTTTGCCATGTTGGGCAAGCTATTTTCATTACTTTCATTCGGTAATAATGCTAAGGTGCCTTATTACACAAACATGGGTTCGGCTATTGCGAGTGGGGCTACTATTATGTTTTTATTTTGGACAATTACCGCATTAGCCAAAAAATTGTTGCTCAACAAACGCGATGAAGAAATTGGCCAAACAAACCTGATATTGATTATGGGTGCCGGCCTGGTTGGCGCATTGGCATTTACTTATACCGATACTTTCTGGTTCTCGGCCGTTGAAACTATCGTATTTGCTTTATCATCACTATGTACTGCTATTGTATTTTGGGCCATTTTAAAATGGGATGCCCACGCCGATGAAAAAGGCGCCGATAAATGGCTGGTTTTTATAGCCTATGTAATTGGTTTATCAATAGGTATTCACCTGCTGAATTTATTAACTATACCTGCTTTGGCCATTGTTTATTTCTTCCGCAGGAGTAAAAATATCAATGTAGGGAACGGAATACTGGCGTTTTTGGCCGGGATAGTTATCCTGGGCCTGGTACAGTATGGTGTTAGGGGATACACCATTAAGTTTGCTGCTTATTTTGACCTTTTCTTTGTAAATACATTAGGACTGGGCTTTGGCAGTGGGGCATTCTTTTTTATGCTCATCATAGTGGCCGCGCTTGTATCGGGTATTATATATAGTATCCGTGCTAAAAAGCCAACGCTTAACCTTGCGTTGTTATGCCTGGCTTTCATTTATTTTGGTTACGGTTCATTTGCGTATATCCCTATCAGGGCAACCGCAAACCCCGATTTAAATAACTCCCATCCCGATAATGCATTTACCCTGTATGGTTACTTAAACCGCATTCAGTACGGCGAAAATCCTTTATTGTTTGGACAATACTACGATGCGCAGGTTACCGAACAAAAGGAGGGAAGCATCATTTATCGTAAAGGAAATACCAAATATGAAAATGCAGGCAAAAAAATTGAAACGGTATATGATCATACTACAATTTTACCCCGCATGTATAGTACCGACCCGCAGGATGTACAGTTTTACAAAGAGTGGCTACGCATTCCTGAAGGGCAGGCGCCAACTTTTGCAAATAACTTAAGCTGGATGTTTACCTGGCAAATGTACCAGATGTACTGGCGTTATTTTTTATGGAATTTTGTGGGCCGTTATAATGATGCTGATGGGCAGCAAAGCATGGTGGCCATTGATGGTAACTGGACAACCGGAATATTTGATGGTGGCAGACATTTGCCAAAATCAGTTACAAGCGCAGTAACCTATACGCCATTATATGCATTGCCGCTCATTATCGGTTTAATAGGTGCTGCTTACCATTTTAACCGTAAAAAGAAAGATGCGCTAATTGTGTTGCTGCTTTTCTTTTTTACCGGACTGGCTATCGTGTTATACGTTAATCAAGCTAATGTGCAGCCGCGCGAGCGTGACTACTCCTATGTGGGCTCCTTTTATGCCTTCGCAATCTGGATAGGTTTAGGTGTTATAGCCATTGCCGAAAGCGCCCGCAAATTTATTGACGGCAGAACTGCCGCTTTAGCATCAACTGCCGTGTGTTTATTGGCTGCGCCTGTGTTGCTGGCCAGCAAGGAATGGGGCAATCATGACCGTTCCACCAAAATGACGCCGCATGATATGGCTTATAACTACCTGATATCGTGCCCTAAAGATGCCATTTTGTTTACTTATGGCGATAATGATACCTACTCGTTATGGTATGACCAGGAAGTTGAAGGCATCAGGCCGGATGTACGCATCGTTAACCTGAGCTTATTTACCGGCGATTGGTATATCCGTCAGATGCAGAAGAAAATGAATGAATCGGAGCCTTTGCCTATTACCATGCCGTATGATAAATATAAAGAAGGTGTACGCGATGCCATTTACTTTAACGACAAGAAATTAGACGGTCCACAGGAAGTAAAAGAAGTTTTCGACTTTATTACATCTGATGATAAAGCTACACAGGTTACGTATGGAAGCGGTGACATGGGCAACTACTTGCCCACTAAAAACCTGAAACTAACCATAAACCCAGACGAGGTGGTAAAAATGGGCGTTGTAACCCCAGATCAAAAAAGCAGGCTTGCAAGCGTAATGGATTGGAAATTCCCGCCAAATTATATTACAAAAGAGAATTTGGCCATATTGGATATACTGGCTCATAATAACTGGAAAAGGCCTATCTGCTTCACTACCACTATTGGTAATGAAAACCTGATTGGTTTGCAGCCATACCTGTATAAAGAGGGTTTTACTTACCATTTAATACCTTTCCAAAAGGATACAACGGTACATGACCAGTTGAGTAAAACAAACACCATGGTGATGTACAATAATGTGATGAACAAGTTTAAGTTTGGCAATTTTAAAACTGCTAAATATCTTGATCACGAATCAACATCAATGTTTTACCCGGTAATGACCACCACTTTTACCGATCTGATTCAAAACCTGATGAAGGAAGGACATAATGACCTGGCCTTGAAAGTACTGCACAAGTACGACCAGGAAATGCCCGATATCAATCCTTATATTGACATAGCCGGCCGTAAAATATTTTTAATACAAATGGCATTTCAATTAAATGATGTAGTGTTGGGTACCAAAATGGCAAACCATCTTGATGAGTATGTAACCGATCAGCTTGATTATAATTATCATTTGTTGACTACAAATGATAACACCCTGAACAAGCGTGATATACAAATTGGTTTACAGATACTAAATGGGGTAACCGATTTTGTAAAAGAAAACAACCAGCCAGCGTTATTTAAAAAATTCGATGGGCAGTTAAAGGATTACGTTAAAAAGTTTGCACCATTATTGAATGATGGGCAACAGTAGTAGCCCCCTCTAAATCTCCTCCGGGAGGGGGAGACTTTTGATTTGTATGGCATAAAAGGAAATTTTTTTAAAAGGAAATTTCCTTTTATGCTTTTACAGGGAGCTTTTTTTTACGTTCATTGTTTTTATAGATTGTTTGTTTTGCGTGTAGTTGGACAAACCAAACCTCAACCAGCAAACGTCAATCAATATTGGGGTTATCAAAAACAAAAATGAAATAACGGAAAATCAGTAAGCTTAAAACCGCAATCCAATAGTAATGTAAGGCAACGATCCTTCTTTTGAAAAGCCCATCACGGCCTCAATTAATACCAGCTGGGCGGGGATAATATAAAATCCGCCGCCGTATCCATCATGCCACTGATCTGATTTTTCGCCGGGTACCCAAACGCGGCCTACATCGTTAAAGCCGATAATGCCCAGGGAACCGGGTAGGAGGTACGATGTAAAATCCAACACTTTAAGGCGTAATTCCAGATTGTTATAGGCGATGGATTTGCCCGTAAACCTGTTGGTGTGGAAACCACGAAAATTTTGCGCTCCACCAAGTTTCATCAACTGAAAATACGCGGCATCGCCAACGGTAGTGCCAAGACCGGTTCTGTTGGCTATTACTAATATCGAATCCCTGTCGGGATTGAAGTAAAAACTAAACTCCGACAGGATTTGCCCGTAGGTGTTGTGGCTGTTTTTGCTTAAGCCGGTGTAGCCGCCAATGGTAGTATTCCATAAAATGCCTTTGGTGGGGATGGTTGCCTTGTTGCGGGTATCCAGCCGGGCACTGGCCAAAACACCGGTGTAAAATTTTGTGCCAAATACATTCTGATCTGGATTGGCCTGGTTGTAGCCATTTAAAAAACGACTGGTATTATTTGATGCACTGCTGTTATAATATTGGCCGGCTATGCCCTCACTAAACTGCCAGTTATTATTTGTTTGACTAAGAGATACATTGGCGGTAACAAAATCGTAACGGTTACGATAGTAGCTGATCTCCTTATCACCTTCGTTTTCAAAAACGGTATTGTTGCCTATACCAAAAAAATTACTGAGGTTATGTGGGCCTAACGATTTGATATTAATACCCAGATCATTATTACCTATAGCTTTTTTCCAATCGGCCGCGTAGGTAAGCATGAATGATTGCCTGCCCAGGTTATAATTCACAAGGAATTCATCACGGAAGGCATAAGGTTCTTTTCTGAAACCGTGCTTTTCCCATGATAAACCGGCTATCAATGAAATCCCTAAATCCGGGCTATAATTGGCCAGTATGATAGGCTCAAACCTGTCAAATTTAAAACTCTTTTTATCGTACTGATTTACTGCCGTATCTGTTGATGTACGAATCTTCGCGTCGGCCGATGATGGTAACTTATTTTGCTGATCGGACCTGTCATACACATACAAACTGCTTCTATTGTGCAGATTCTTATCTACATAAAAACTATCCACCCCATCACCACCAACCATGCGCGCCTTTATAGGCGATGGATTGCTACCGGTAACTGCAAACTGATCGTCGCCGGCGAAACCGTATAACCTTACCTCTTGGGTTACATCCGGTTTAAAGGTGCGTTTGTAGGTTATTTTATCAACACTTCCATCTTTTTTGATCTTATTAATGGTAACAGTAAGGTTGCCTCCGGCTTCACTGTTAATGGTAAACTTGTCGGTTTTATCGCTTGCAGGTATCTCTACCTGTTTGGCTATAAAACGGTAGTATTCCATGGCCTGCTTATCCAGTATGTTCCTGCGGGCAATCATTTTGCTGATAATTTCGGCACCCGAAAGTTTGAATATGGTATCGGGCATTCGTTTAACCGCGCTTTTTATCAGGTTATCGGTTAACGTATTTTGGACAAAGACTATCTGTTCTTTCCAATCCTCTTCGCTTAGGGCATTCAGGAAATAACGGTCAAAATACCGGGCGTTAAAATTCCAGCCGTTGATGTCCCTTATTTCGCCACTGTAACCCTGAAATTTTGATTTGAGCCATTGGTGCGCTACTATCCACGGAAACAGCCCCGAAGTTTTGTAGTAAACCTGGTCGCGATCACGTGGCACGGGTTCATAAGTGGTTCCTTTTTCACCTCCCAGTTTCTCCCAGCGCCATTGGTCTTCGTGTCTGTCCCAATCGCCCAGCAGCATATCCAGCAGGCGGGCGCGCAGCACGGTTTTTTCATCAACCCGGTTATCATTGTCTTCCTGCAGTTTACGCTGCACCTTATCGGTGTTGTCGGTTTTTTCGGCATCCAGCGGTTCGCGCTCTTCAAACAAGAAAACCTGGTTGGCAAAATCCTTGCGATAATCGCCCAGGGCAGTATCATCGGGCATGTAAACAATTTCGGGGTTGGAGTGGGGGATGCCCAGTGCCGCAGCCAATGGCGGCACGGTTAAAGCCGAGAAGGGATGCGCGGCAGATACCTGGTCTTGCAGGATATCCTTGGCTACTGTTGGCCGCAAGCTTGGCGGTAACCCTTTTTCGGGATATTTCTGGATGGTTCTTAATACCCATTGCTGTCCGGATGGGTCTTGCAGGCGTAACGACTTGGTTTGCTGGCCGCCGCCTTTTTGCAGGATTTTTAAGCCGCCTTTTTCAGTCTGAATATGAAAAATGCGTAGTTTTACCGGGGCTGCCCACAACTTACGGTAATTTTCGCCAAGGAAAAAACGATGGGTGCCGCTCGCCTTATTGTATCCGGGCTCAATAGCCAGCTTAATGCTATCGCCTGGGGCTTGCGCAAAAGCGGGCATTACTCCTAATGTTGCTAATATCAGCAGCAATAAACTTTTGGCCGGTCTGTTTTTTAGGTATGTATTTTTCAAGGTGATAAGCTAATAACGCATAGTACACAATAGTTTAATACACCGTTTTGTTTTATGATTTAAAATCATAATTTACCCCAACCCTCAAGGCTTTTAGACCGGTAACACCCTGCAATTCCTCCAGGTCAAGGTATTCAAGATCATTGTTTAAGATATGCGAATCCTGCAGGTATTTAATGTATTCATGGTATTCTGTTGCCTCGTTGGCGTTAAAATATACCATAGCAATTTTGCCCGGCTGGGTAAGGCGCTCAACAGTGCCAGCTATCAATACTTTATCAATACGTTTTTTAACTACTTCGTACCTGATGTTATAGGCGCCTTCCACATCAAAACGACGTTCGTCATTCCTGAAACTGATCTGGATAGGGTTTGAGTGGATAAAAATCAGCTGGGTTGTTTGCAGTGGATGCGAGATCTGGTCGATTAAAGAGCTGGTGATCCTTGCTATTTCCGCCATCGACCTTAATTGCCACAAACGGATATTTTTTAAATAGAGCAAATCAAAAACCCGGCTGGGGGCAATGGACTGCCCTATGTAAATGTCATATTCAACACCATCCGTTCTGAATTTTTCAAAATAACAGGGATATGATTCCTGTACTTCATCCTGCGCCACTTCCAGGTAATGGTTGATGCTGTTGTTGATAAGCTGCATGGAATTTTCCAGGTTACGCCTGTTGGCGAAAGAAAGTCCTGTATCTTCAGATAATGCGGCAAAATATTTATCAATTACCGGTTTTTCGTCGGGATAGTTCTGCCTGAAATGTTCCAGGAATGGGTTTAGTTCATCTTTTACAAAACCATCCAGCGTAAGTTCGTCGTTTGTGGTGATAAAACCGCTAACTTTTTGCAGCCATTCATCGCATTTAAATACCAGGTTATCAATAAGGCGCAAGTGGATGTGTTTTTTTAAAGTGGTAAGGGTTTCCATAACCAGCGTAAGGAATGCCTTTAAATCGTCCTGTAAGGCGGTGTTGCGCTCGACGGTGGAATTGCGAATATCTATTGCGCCAAATAAGGGGTAAACGTTGTCAAAAACAACTGTTTCTATCTCCTGGTTCTTACGCCTTTTATTGCCTTCTTTAAGATATTCCCAGGCCACCTCGTTAAATTTCCACTGAACAGACGGCTGAAGCGACGTAAATTTGTCTTTAATTACCCGCTCGATGCGGTCATTAAACTGATCGATGCTATTTTGGAGTAATTGCGCTATCAGGGGCATAGCGGTTTGCAGCTTTGATAACAGCTTTTCATAAAACGCTATTTCCTTGTAAGCATATACTTCAAGGATGCCCACATTTTTTTTATTGTAGTAAACAGGGAAAATACCGTACGATTTAACGCCCGATTGTTTCAATACCTTCAAAAAAGGATATTTTGTGGTCTTTTCGTCGTTAATGAAATTAAAAAATATGGGTTTGGGGTTTCTATTGTAGTCATCAGCAATGGCTACAAAGGTTTCCTCGGCCAGGTCATATTCTTTTGCCACCGACATCAGCACGCTTTGAGAACAGTCATCTGTATCAAATATTGGATGGTTATTTACGGTTAAAAAAGGCATCAGCCCAAACTCAATGGCCGGATCTTCAGAAAGGGTTTTTAACGAACTGATGATATGTTCATATTGTTCGGGTTCGTTGCTGGAATGGTTAACCAATTCGTTCCTGATACTTTCCATAGCATGCGGCAGTGTAACATCGGTTAAGGTAATTACAGTGAAACCTTCAAATTTAAAATTTGATAATGGCAAAAGCCTTTCAAGTACATCAACTCCCTCAAAATCATTAAGATAAGGCTCAATAACCTCCAGGCTCAAAACAGGCAATTCGCCTTTTAATACCACATTTACAAATTCCGAATTTGTAAAAATGCTATAATAACGGGTAAGTTTGGTATCGGGATCTATGTAGCTGTAAAGCAGTTCATTACGCAGTATTGTACTAAACCCATACATCCGCTCCAGTATCAGGTTATAAATAAAGCGCTTCTGCCGCTGGGCAAATAACTCCTGATCGGGCATATTCATACCATACAGGCCAGAATGGTGACTGGAATGAAATTCAAAAAAAGCATCGGTGCTGAAAAATATTTTTTCGGGCACGGCAGTACTCAAGGCCCAAAAAAACTCTTTTTCATTTAAAATAGGTGGTGTAAGTATACTGTAAATCAGTTCCAGCGTCCCCCTGTACATTTCGGCATAATCGGGGTTCACCTCCAGATCAATACACAAGTCTGTTTCAAACTTATTGAGTACGTATTTATAAAACTCCGATTTAAGGGTCTTTTCTGTTTTTACACGCTCCTGTAAATGCGCTACAAAAGGATCAAACGTAAGGCAGGTTTCTACCTGGCAAACATTGCAATCATTTTTACTTATGTTGAGTACTTCGGTGTGCATTTTTTGTAAATTACCTTAAGTTAAAACCTGAAAGCCGTTGATAAATAAGGATACCAACCCTCTTCAGAATGCCCGGCCACGATTTTTATAACCGCTAATTTGGCTGGGGCAATATATAAGCCGGCGCCGGTACCATTGTGCCATTTATCAGAATGTTCGCCATTTTCCCAAACGCGGCCAATGTCATAAAAACCTACCAAACCAGCCTGCCCGGGTACAATATAACTTGCAAAATCAAACATTTTTAAGCGCAGTTCCAAATTGTTATAAAAACTATATTGACCGGCAAAGCGGTAAAGCCTGTAACCTAATAAGTTATCCTGTCCGCCTAAAAACAACGATTGATAAAAGGCGGTTTTACCAATGGTTACACCTCCGCCTATTCGCTCGGCCAGCACAATGGTGCCGTTGGTATTTAAGCTTTTATATAATGCCGCCTGTGGTATCAGTTGTATGAACGAGTTTGAATTACTATTTAAGCCAGTGTACCCCTGCAATTTAACATTTACATAGCTTCCCCAGGCAGGTAGTATCTTATTGTTACGCAAATCGCTGGTAAAATTAAAAATCGCACCTGCAAAAAGTTTCCGCTGATCAAAGGTATAACTATCTGTACTATTGGTGAGTAACGGGTTTGTAATTAAACGTCCTGTATTGTCAGCTGCATTTAAATTATAGTACTGCAATGATGGCCCAACGGTTACCGTAGTGCCACGCGAGCTATGCCATGTTAAAGCCGGATCGAACTGAACGGTGGTGAAACGCGTACGATAAAACTTTTTGTAATTCCCGGTTTTATCAAACACGGTTTCGTTACCCCGGCCAAAAAAGTTAATATTTTCCGGTGAATTGGCCTGAAATTGCAATAACAGGTTAGCATTGCCAACAGCTTTAATCCACTCGCCGCTGTAACTGGCCCTGAAGGCTTTTGTTGAAAACGAATGGCTCAAAAACACCTGCTGTACATCGTTATGCGGGAATTTACGAAAACTATCCTGGTGTGTATACTTAAACCCAAGTCCCAATAAAAAACCTTCATCGGGGTTTATCTCGATATTGGCCATAGGCATGGTAACGTTTGACAGGTTTACGGCCATGTACGAAATATTGGCGCTATCGGCCGAGAAATACTTATGTACCCTGCTGCTATCGCCCGTCAATTTCAACGTACCGGGGTCATAAATCTGCACTTTGTTTTTTGAACGTATAATGTTGTAATCTTTCACATCAACACTATCAACAAACCGGATCTTTATGGGCGACGTGGCGTTATTTAAAACAACTTTATCGGCCCCGGCACCCAGGTAAATCCTTATCTCTTTGGTAATATCGGGCATAAAATTGATATTCATCAACGTATCCCGCACTTTACCGCCACTGCTGATTTTGTTGATGGTGATATTTAATCCATCGCCGGGGATATCTTTAATGTTAAAGAGCTCATTTTTTTTTGAGGTGTGGATCTCGACAATTTTATTGCTGATCTTATAAAATTCCTCCATGGCGGCCGGGATATTTGCACGGCGTTCCTTTAGTTGTTTCAACAATACATCATGCCTTAATTTATAGGCAGATGCGGGTAACCGGCGCAAGCCGGCTTCTAAAACCTCGTCAGTTTCGGCAGCCACAAATTCATTAACAATGCGCGTCCAATCTTCGTGATTATATTTCATCCCCGGAAACAAATCGGCAAACATGCTGCTCCATAAGGAGTAATATATGTTTTTAATTTTCCCGCCAAAACCCTGCAAATCAGGCTCCGCCCATTCCCTTGACGCTATATAGGGGATAATGCCCTGGTTGGTATACATTGCCTGGTCGCGGTCGCGGGGGACGCCGGTATAATAAATGCCTTTATCGGTTTTGGTGCCTTGCCAGCGCCATTGGTCGCCCCGGCGGTCCCAATCGCCAATTAGCAGATCCAGCAGGCGGCCGCGTAAAAATGTTTCGGCATCTATCCTGTTATCGTTATCCTTTAACATGGTGGCTACCATTTTTAGCGAATTATCTGATTTTCCGGTAGGCTCGCGCTCTTCAATAAGCACTGCTTTGTTATCAAATACCTTGTTAAACTTACCCAGTTTCTCATCGGGCGACATTACACCGATTTGCGGGTTGGTATGCGGCACATGCACGGCATCGGCCAGCGGGGGCACTATCAATGCGGAAAACGGATGCTGGGCACTCATGGCATCATTTACCCAGTCGCGGGCAAAAGTTTCCTGGAACTCCGGGGGTAACAATTTTTCCGGGCTTTTTTCAACGCTGCGGATAACCCATTCCTTGCCGGTTTTGTCAATTAAACGCAGTGAGTGTGTTTGAAAACCACCGCCCAGCTTCTCGGGCGTCAACCCTCCCTGAAAGGTGGCTATATTGATAACCGGCAGTTTGGTATCGGCAGCCCATTCCTTACGATAGTTTTCGCCAAATAGTAAACGATGAAATTTACTTACACTATCATACGATGGATGTACTTTAATCACCAGGCTATCGGCAGTAATTACTTTAAGCTGGTTTGCCGCTAAGGGTTTCACCGGTGTGTAAGGCTGGGGATAAACAAACGCTTGTTTTACCCCGCTTTCACCATCAATATAGTAGGTAAAACGCATGCTGTTATCAGCGAGCACATCGGCTATCACATATCCCTGGGTAGCATCGGCAAACAGGGAGTTTTTGCCCTTTATTGCATAGGTATGCTTGGCGCCTGCGCCGCTTACCACCTGTAGCTGATCGTCTTTTATAAATTGAAGGCCATGTTCATGCCCGGCCACGTGGATTACATTTGGGAAATCTTTAAACACGCCATCTATCCGTTTCATCATATCCTTGTATAAAGGGTGGTTTAGGTCCTCCGGGTTTGGAAATGACGATCGCAAAAAGGGATACAACGACCCTAACACAGGCAACGGAATAAGCAGATTGCTGTTTACAGCCGTCAATGGGAAAATGTGATCCTTCAACGAAAAATAGCCGCCATGAGTGCCATAGCTCTGAAACGGATGGTGCGATGCCAGCAGGATAACCTTATTGCGGTTCCGGCTCAGAATTTGTTCAAATTTGTCAATAATATCTTCTTTGGTTTTACAATCGCACTCGGCGGCATCATTTGCTTTGCTGTACTGGTACAGCCACCATTCGCTGTCAAAAGCTATAACTGTGAGATTATCGCCCAGGTTTATTTCTACAGGGTCTGGACAGCCATTGGCGGGCACCATTTTTAACAGGCTATCCTGCTGCTCTTCTAAAAACGCCCATTCCCTTTTTATTTTAGCCAGGCCTTGCGGCCCCATTTTATCCCAATCGTGGTTGCCGGGTAAAAAGTAAACCGGTGCGCCATTGGCCCGCATAGGCTGATATTGCGATTGAAGTATCTTCTGGGTTTGCTTCTCTTCGGGGCTGCCGGGCAAGCCCATTCCCCTTGGGTAAATATTATCGCCAAGGTACATCACAATGGTTTTGTTTTTGATGATGTTGGCTGCCGCGTGTTTTAAAACCGCGTTTTGCTGCATGTCCATTTCGCCCGCATCGCCAATAAGTATCACCCGGTATTTTACCGAATCCTGGGCGAGTAGGTTAAGGCTGCCCGTCAATGTTATCAGTAGCAGAAGTAATTTTTTAATCATGGCCTTCATGAATTACAGTATGCTTTTTAAATAGTTTTTGGTTAAGCCAATGGCCTGCATATGCAGTGCCGATACCCACCGCGGCACCCGCAAGCACATCAGATGGATAATGCTTGCCCAGGTACAAGCGCGAATATCCGACAGACGAAGCCCACAAATATGCAGGCACCGTTACGTACCACTTATGATATTGCATGGATATGGTAGCCGCTGTAGCAAAAGCAAGACTGCTATGGCCCGACGGAAATGACTGCCCGTGCGTGGGTGAAGTCACAAATACATCATTGGGGTATCTATCTGCGGGACGCGTGCGGTTTACGCTCATTTTAACAACGTAGGTAAACAATTCGGTAGCCCCCAAATTAATCACCGCCTCTAAGCCATTTTGTTTTGCGGTTTGGTTGCCGCTTGCCAACCCATATATCAACGTACCGAAAGAAGCGGCTCCCGCTACGTAGTAGGCCGATGTACTGGTGGTACGCCAATAGCCAGACGTTGGGTTTTGTGGATTGACACTTTTTAAAATATCGATATCCGCATTTTGAGCGTAGCAAAACTGAAAACCTGTCAGGTTGATTAATATAGATAATACAAACAGTAGTTTTTTTCTCCCGGTCATCAGTTTATTTGGTATAATTAAATTTTAAAATATTTCCTGCGCTTGTCTTGCTGCCCTCGTTTGAGATATAAAGATTGTATTGATTGTCAAATGCAATTCCTTCGGGCTGGTTAAAAATGGCGGGATCTAAACTGTAAACCGCCTTCACATTCCAATTGCTATCGGCAACCACCAGCATTTTGTTAACTGATGATAAAATATACCATTCGTTGGTTTTGCTGTTTTGAGTTAATGCCGATGGATGGAAATTGATCTTCTTTTTACCGGTTATCTTTTCAATTGTTTTTACGTCTACCCTAAAACTGCCGCTTTGCTTAAATGTGCCATCGGCCTGTAAAGTTAAAATAGTACCGCTGCTGCTTTTTGCGGTATTGTCATCGGCACAATGCTTACATAATAGGTATACCAGGCCGTTTTTCTCATCGGCATGCATCCCTTCATATTCGCCATTGGGTAATAATCCTTCTAACTTTTGCACATCCGTGATTTCTTTATTCCGTACCTGGCTAAACGGGAACGTAAACAATACTCCATCGCTCCGCAGCATAATTACCTGGTTATGGCAAATGGCTATATCCTCGTAATCGCCTTTTTTACCAAATTTGCTGTAGTTAACCTGCTTATCGCCCAGTTTTAGGTAATAGATGTTCCCGTCTTCGTCCTGTTCGGCATAAACAGAATCGCTTTTGCCGTTGTTAAAGGCTATACCAGATACTTCAAGCAGGCCATCGGGCATGTAATATTTGATAGGTTTGTTGAGGTTGTATCCAGTGGGGCTATCGTAACCTGGTGTACCTGTTTTGTTGGCACAGGAGATGCTTAGCAACATGCCTGCTACAATAACACCCATTAATGTGTTGCGCATATCCTTAATCATTAAGCTTCGATTTTAAAAATTCATAAATTGCTTTTTGCGATTGCACCAAAGGTGGTATCGGCTGTATGCTGATGTTCTGCAATTGGCTGTCAAGTGTAACGGCCTGTACGTTATCATTAAGCTGAAGGTTTATCAACTGCAAAACTTCCGCCTTTATATTATCATCATAAACCGGGAAACAAACCTCAACACGCCTGTAAATGTTCCGGTTCATCCAATCGGCCGAGCCAAGGAATACCTTTTCGTCGCCGTTATTGTGGAAGATAAAAATCCGGCCATGTTCCAGGTAACGGTCTACGATACGCTTTATGGCTATATTTTCGCTCATTCCTTGTACACCGGGTATCAGGCAGCAAATGCTGCGTACTATCAGCGAAATTTTAACACCAGCCCGCGAGGCTTCATAAAGTTTGGCTATTAGTGTACGCTCTTCCAGGTTATTTAATTTTATGGTGATGGATGCAGGCAGGCCTTGTTTTGCGTTGGCAATTTCCTGGTCAATTAACGCTAAAAAGCGGTCCTGTAAATTAAACTGAGCTACCAGCAGGTGCTTAAAATCAATAGGATATCCGTCTGCCGATTTTTTTCCCTTTGCTAAAAACATAAACAACAATTCCATTTCCCGCAGTAACGATGAATTGGCCGTCATCATGATATGATCGGTATAAAACGCAGCCGTGCTTTCGTTAAAATTGCCGGTAGCAAGCAGGCCTGAATATTTGTCGCGGCCATCAACCTGCCTTTTTACCAATGCAATTTTGGCGTGCACTTTTAATGCGGTATTACTGTAAATAATATCCACACCGGCAGCTTTCATTTTTTTTGCCCATTTGATGTTGTTGGCTTCATCAAAGCGGGCTTTCAGCTCAACCATAACGCGCACCTTTTTGCCATTGTTAGCAGCACTTATTAAAGCATTTACAATGCGCGAATCACTGGCCACCCGGTACAAGGTAACAGAGATTTCCCTGACCGAAATATCGGTAGCGGCCTCATTAAAAAAACGAAGAATTGTATTGTACGATTGATAGGGCGTATGAAAAATATAATCCCGTGTTTCGATATGGTCAAACAACGATCCTGCATCGCTCACGTGGTACCCCACCAAAGGAGACCAGCGTGTGTAGCGTAACGATGGATTATTAACCGGCAAACCCGATAAGTCTTTAAGGTTATGGTACATGCCACCTTCTACCACGCTTGAACTTTGCAGGTTAAATTTATCGGTTATAAAATGCAGGGTACGTAAAGGCACACCGGGCTGGTGCAAAAAGCGGGTAGCAATGCCCAGGTCGCGTTTTAATAGTTGTTTTTCAACCTGTTCAGATAAGTCTCCCTGGTATTCGTCATCCAGGTCAAGTTCGGCATCACGGGTTATCTTAATGCTGTAACAGCCTGTAAGCACCTCGTTTTTGAATAATTTATCCAAATTATGCCTGATGATATCATCCAAAAAAACAATGTATTGCCTTCCATCTGTATTAACGCTGTAAAACCGGGGCAGCTGGTTTGATGGAATGTTAAGGATTACATTGCGCTCGGTTTTGTTTTCAGCTTGCAGGCTTACCAAAAAGTACAACCGGTTATTTTCGGGAAAAAAATTCTTTTTAGTATCAGCCAGGTCTATCGGTTGTAAAAAAGCCATAACCTGGCTGTAAAAATAGTCGCTTACTTTATCCGCAATTTCATTGGGTATCGGTTCGTTAAAAAGCAGGGTGATTTTTTGGGCTTTTAACAAAGGGACAATCTCAGCGGTAAAAACCTGTCCGAATTTTTGTTGCTGATGGCCTATCAGTTCCTGGGCTTCCAGCAATACATCCTCTTTTTCGCTGTTACCGTGTTTGGCGAGGTTATGTAGGGCAAGTAATACGGGCATCCGCACCCGGTAAAACTCGTCCAAATTGGACGAAAATATGGAGAGAAAATTTACCCTTTCCATCAATGGCAAGGTTTCTTTTCCGGCTTCCATCAAAATCCGTTCATTGAAAAGCAGCCAGCTTAAATCCCTGTCAAAAAATGAGTAATGATCCATAGGTAGATATATTTGTAACGGTATAATGTTTACCGCGTTAGATCAGTGTTGAAATAATGAACGCAACAACGGAAATGATAAGGCCGAACATGAATACATTGTATGATGCCCGCAACAACCGGTATTTTTTCCCCAATACAACACCTTGCGAATAATTATCGCGGATGAGGCTGCCGTACAGGAAGTCGCTGTCGTCCATCATTTTAACCATACCCTCGCTGTATTTTTCGAGCGACATGCGGTAAAAATTACCAAAAAATAAAAGGTTAACGGTTTTATTCTCGATATCCTCATGTGTAAATACCCCATTAGGTATCGATGGCCGGGTTGCCAGTATAGAAAAGGTGATGGTGAGCAGGCTTACCCCAAGCAGCATAAAGGTTGGCACCAGCAGGTTTGAGTGTTCATCAATTTTGCGCAGCACCAAACTAATAATAGCCGATAGAATGATGGAATTTACCGTAATCATGATATGAGCCTTATTGTCGGCCATATCGCTCAACCGCTGGTGATTGCTTGAGCTAATGCGAAACATGGTCTCGATACCGCGCTCTGGTTTATCCGTTTTATGCTTTTTACCATGCTTTTCGGTATCAGCCTTATCATCTTCTGTGTCAGCCACAACACCTTCTTCGGCCAGGGCTATTACAGGCGTTTTGTCTTTTACCAATGCTTGTTTGCCTATCAACTTATCCAGGTTTTTTTGCTGCTGATCGCCAAGCAGCAGGCGGCAGTAATCAGTAAAATACTGGTGCGATTGCAATAGTTCGATACTCTTTTGACGCCACTCGTCTTTATCAAGTACAATGTTTTTTACCTTTTCAATTTCTTTACGCACCAATTTACTGCGTTCGTTAAAATCGTCGGTTCCTAAATGAAAAAGATCGGCATCACATATAATTTCCTGTAACAAACCAACGGGTTTCTGTGGCATTTCGGTAGCCATAATACAGCCTTTTACTTTTTCAATTACCGCATCGGCTACTTTTAGCTGTTTAAGCTCGTGTTCGGCTATGCTGATGCTCTTTGCTTCGTGTTCGGCTTTATCAGTAAAATATCCTGTATCATGAAACCACGAGGCAGCTACCACAACAAAAAAATCCTCATCGCTAAGCTGGTAGTGGTTGGCAATTTTTGTAGCAGCGGCTACAACATCTTTGGTATGCTGAAGGTCGTGATAAATTAAATTGGGGTCCTGGTAGGCATCAAAATAGGATATAACGTATTTCTTTACGTCTTCTAATAACTGTTGAAATTTCATTGGCCTGTGTAATTATTTAATCAAATTTATTCTAAAAATCTCTATTTGCTGTTGATTTAATGTTATAAGCTAATTATTACTAATAACTGACCGAACAGCACCTCTTCAATAATAGTCAAAAATCAATAAGCTAACCAGATGTGTCGAATAAAAATATCGATTCAATAGCGAAAAAAGGAACACGAGAACCCTTGGAGTGATCAAAATAATCAAATCCTTGTAATATGTGATGTCCCCGATTAATTTCCCGGCCCGGCATTTGGTGAGTCCGGCCCCTCGTAGCTATAGTTATATGGCGGATAAGGCACAATAAAAGTATCCTCCACCCGGGTAGACTTTTTGAAATAGGGGATCCAGATAGCAGAAACAACACATGCCCTTATTAAAAAGTACAAAGACTGCGAAACAACTTTTTCATCATGCACGGTTAATGATATGATATAAAAAACAGCGCCAAATCCTAAGGCATATAAAAAATAACCGGTAATAACTTTAGGGAATATATCGCGTTTATTTAATAAAAGGATAAGGCAAAAAACAGCCAGCATCATAAGTATAATATTGCCGCCGGCCCCAACAACCAATAAAAGTTTGTGGTTAAAGCCGTATTTACTGGTAGCAAAGGAATTCCAGGTAGCCATATCAAAAAAATTGCCGTTGTAAAGATTCCGCACTACGCTAAGGACTGTTGCCCCAAGGCCAATGGCTATCAATATGAGCCAGCCACCAATAGGCATAAAGGTTGATCCATAACTAAAAACAATAGCTGGTGTTTCGCGCTGGTAAAACCATACGCCTAAAAACATCAGGCCAACTACCAAAAAGCCGGCAAAAACAACCATCGCATTGTTGATGTTTGACTCAGGTTCGCTGGTGGCTCCGTAACTAAAACTATAGCTCAGGCCGTCGCTGTTAAGCTTTTTAATATCGCCTTTAAATTCGTCCAGCTTATCTACAGGCACATTGTCCTTTAAATAAGCAAGTTTGTAATTAAGCTGTAAGGTATCGCCCGATGAGGTATAATCGGACGAAAATTTATAATAATCCCTTGTAATCGCATTGGTTCTGTCGGTAATATCCCAGCCGCCCTTTAATATAACGTTTATGGTATAATCATAATCAAGCGGGTAATTTAATGATACGGGCGTTTTTATTCTCCCGTTTAAAGATGGCAGCTGCTGCGAAATGTAGTTGGCATATAAATCGGCCGACTTTTTATTGGTCTCGGTATCTACCCTGAAAAAATCTTTTATCGTATAGGTTTCCGTGGTGGTAAGTACGTTTCTATCCAGATCGTCGTCCACGGTAATCGAGTCTTTTTGTTCGATTTTGGCGTACGTTTTAGCATAATAATCCAGGTAGCTTTTCTCTGTTTCGGCCATACCTGTTGAGGCAAGACGGCTACGGATATCATCGGCTTCGTTTAATGTATAAGTAGTTTTTACCGTGAACAGTACCGGTGCATGGTCGTTTTTTATCGTATATAAATCGTTAAAGATAACTTTTCCCGGCTTTGATTGTGGTATGGTTGTAAGCGATGTGTCGCCCGCCCTTAGTACCAAACCCTTACCATAATTGGGGAAATAAATATCTGTACCAGTGCCGCCCTGGTAGTCGATAGTGGCATCAACCCAAACCTGTTTGCCCTTTACATTGGCAGTAACCACAGCATGATCAAACGCATAGTAAGTTGGCAGGTAATTTTCAATATGTGCCCTAACGCTCGAATTCACCAGCACCATCCACGCATCTATTCCGTCTGCTTTCAGCATCGATACCAGTAACAACGATTTATCTTTACAATCGCCATAACGTTGTTTAAAAACTTTTTCTGGATTATTGGCCTTGTGCGAGTATTGTCCCATTTCGATGCCCATATACCGCACCTCATTTTGCACAGTTTTAACGGCCTCGCGGAAATATTTTACCTGGTCGTTACCTGTTTTGGCCTTTATTTCGGCTATGCGCTGCGCTAATTCGCCTTTGATATTGATTTCTGCCGGATTAATACCACGCGCCCAATTAACCACACCGGCCCAGCCGTCAAATTCACTGATCTGTACACGGGGCCTGCTTTCGTACCAGGCAGGCTGGTTCTCGTCATCACGTGCGGGTGGTACCTGGAAAGCCTCATATTCGTATCGCTTTAAGCCTGCACTTTGAGTAATAGCCACTTTAGGTATGGTATTGATGGCCTTAAAGTTTAATTTCCGTTGTGCCGATGCTATAAGCACCGTATACTGATGCGCTATGGGTTGGTACCATTGAAAAGATATATCATCGCAAAAACGGCCATTAAAAATGGGGTTGCGGCCGGTAAGCGTGTAGGAGTATTCAATCCTGTCGCCTTTGCGGATATCATCAAGAATTAACAATGCCGAATAGCTGCCCTGGTAAATAAAGTTGGATAAATCCTGCTCGTCGGCAATTACCTTAAAGCCAGCTACATTTAAGCGATTAACAGGTTTATTGTTGCGCCATACAGTTATTTCATGAAAATCAAGACGCTGGAAGCTTGGATCGAAACTAACGTTTATTTGCGAAGCATTTTGAATGCCGGTTTCTGATACTATTTCCTTAATTACATGATGGTAATCGGCCTTCAGCTCAACATGTATCTGCTGTTCTATCAGCGCGAAAAAATATCCTTTTTCTATAGTACGCGCCGATGGCCTTTGGTTGTAAGGTTTGCAAACACTTAACCAATTGGGCTTGGGTGTTACATGCACCGCGGGCGTACTTTCCGCCATAACGCACTGGTTATTAACAAACAACAGTAAAATACCAGTAATAAGGCTAAAGTATAGTTTAAAACAATTTTGCATACCGGCTATGAAAATAAAAAAAAGAAGCCGGATTAATAATTATTTATTAAATATTTGGCCGGCGCCAAAAGCAATTTCAAGGCCGCCGTGAATACATTTTATATTTTGATAGATAGATTTAGCTGCTTTTACAGCAACAATATATCAATCTGGTGTGCATGCACCATATTCACCACCGGCGACCATGCAAAAACTGTAAACCTGCCATCCTGCGAGGCCACCAATGCTATGGCATCCTTTTGATCGAATACAAACTGGGCTGCCGATAAATGCCTGGTGCCGCCATTTTGCGCCGGGTGGATTACCCTGGTGGAGCAGCCAACAACAGGCTCGGTTACCACAATTTCCTCTACGCGGGTACTTTTTGATGAACGGCCTATTTTGGCCCCAAAGGCCAGCAACTCATGTTTATCATTAATTACAGTAGCGCCATCTATTGATGTTAAACCGCCGATAGTGTCAACAGCGCGGCGCAATTTTTCCTGCCAGGGTGTATGATACTTTTCAATCCCCTGGTGTATCATCAAATCGGTAAGGCCCGAAAACGCGGGCGAAACAGGGTAGGAGATAGGCTGAATGATAGACTCCAGCCAGTCATCGCTGCCCGATGGAACCACCAGCAAAATACCGCCCCGTTTATGGGCCTGCATAGATGCTGCCAGTTGCACAAGCACATTCACCGGATCGTTCCATGACGATGGCAGGGTAAAATCAAGCATCGAGGTAAGTATGTTAGGGCAGTCAGACAGGGTTGATCCGTTTTCGTCAACCACCTTTATTTCGTCGCCTTTTAAAATGGCAATATTTAAAAATTTGCCAAAACCATCAACCCGGCGATGTTTTATTACCAGCAGGCCTGGTTCAATTACTTCCAAAACAAAGCAATAAGCAGGTATAGCAAGGGTTGTTCCCCAAACATACAGCTCACCGTCCTCTAAACAAACGCCAAGGTGGATACCTGGCTGCTGTACTGCCGAAGCAAATTTGGTAAGTATATTAGGTGCCAGCTTAATTTTATGGCCAAATAACAAAGGTTGCCCTGCGCTTTCGGGGGGTAAAAAAGCCAGCGTAAACTTGGGCGAATAACCTTCTTCGCGGCGCAAACTTGCCCAGAAAGCCAAATCTATGAGGGTTTCAATGGTTTGTATATCGGGCGTAAGGCCAAGCTCGGCAGGGTTATCTGCCGCTATTGAATGAAAATGTTTAAAATGCCGTTCAATTGCCGGGGCAATTTTTCGGGCTGCTTTATAGGTTGGTTCAGAGGTAATTGTCCTTGATTCCATGCTGTTTTTAAGATGATGCCTGCCGGTATGGCCGGTTAAAAAAGATTGTCTACCAAAAATAGGTCATAAAAGCCGCCAACACAAACAAATGCCTCAAAATTGCAATTGGCGGATAATTATGACCGCCTGGTACCTTGCCAGCCATACAGAAACTTTTAGCGGCGTATGTAAACAGCTGGCAGGCAAATAATTTATTTTTACTTTTGCCGCATGGACAACACCAGTGTTGCTAACAGGGCTAAACTACGTACCGGCATCAGTATTTTTTTCTTTATTTCGGGGTTTGGGTACTCGTCCTGGGCATCGCGCATCCCATCATTGCAACAGCAGTTACATTTAAACGATGCTGAATTAGGGGTAGTTTTACTTGCCCTGCCAATAGGCCTGATGCTTACCATGCCCATCACCTCCAAAATGCTAAGGCATTTCAGCAGTCGTAGTATCATGTTTGGCGGGGTAACTGCATTTACCTTGTTGCTTTGCCTGCCTGGTTTTACTGCCTATATGTGGGAGCTTATTTTGGTGTTGTTTTTTATAGGCTCTACCCGTAACATAATTGCCATAACCGTGAACGCGCAGGCGGTAGGGGTGCAGGCCATGTATGATAAACCCATTATGGTTACTTTTCATGGCATTTGGAGCCTGGCAGGTTTTGCCGGGGCGGCAGTAGGCTATATTATGGTTTATTTTAATGTTGCGCCAACCTATCACCTTATTGGTGTAAGTGTTGTACTGTTTATCCTCACACTTTGGTTTTACCCAAGTACGCTGGAGCAAGCCGCATACGGACAAAGCAGCACTACTGTTTTCTCGTTTCCAGACAAAGGCCTCCTTAAATTCGCACTCATTGCTTTTGCCTGTATGGCCTGCGAAAACACGATGTATGACTGGAGCAGCATTTACTTTCAAAAAGCGCTGCATGCGCCTAAAGCTACCTCAACAGCTGCCTTTGTAGTTTATATGTTTTTTATGACCCTTGGACGTTTTACCGGCGATAGGATAGTAGCTGCCACAAGCATCAAAAAGGTATTGAACTTTAGCGGCATATTTATTTTAGTTGGTTTTTTAATGGCCGTGCTTTTACCTTACATCTATACTGCCTTTATTGGGTACGCCATGGTTGGCTTAGGTATTTCATGTGTAGTGCCGCTGGTATTCAGTATGGCCGGCCGATCAAAAACATTAAAAAGCGGGCAGGCCCTGGCAGCAATATCTACCGTAAGCTACCTTGGTTTCTTAATTATCCCCCCATTTGTGGGCTTTGTAGCCCAGGGAGCCGGTTTACGCTGGGCATTTGGCATAGTATCGGGCTTCGGCGCACTTATTATCATGATGGTTGCCCGCATTAAAGAAGAAGCAGAACCCGACGAAGTTTTGGCTTAATTCATTCGGCGTTGTCCCTATGACAGCAGCGTATGTCTTGTCTTTGTAAACAACTAATAGGACTAAAGAAAAAAATGTAAACTTTTTTGAGGACGAGACATCTGTTTAATCCGGGTTCAGAAAAAATCCTGTAAATCCTGTAAAATCCCTCAATCGTGTCAAAATTTTATTGGTTATATTGAACAACAAAAACTGTTAGCATGAACCAAACTCCACCGTTAAAAAATCAGTCAGCCTTAGTAACAGGCGCCGATAGTGGTATCGGTAAAGGCGTTGCCCTGGCGCTGGCCGCTGCGGGCGCCAAAGTAGTAATCAATTACGCGCATAACCAGGCGGCTGCCGATGATGTTGTAGCCCAAATAACAGCCAGTGGCGGCGAGGCGTTCGCTGTGCAGGCCGATGTAAGCCACGAAGACGAGGTAAAAGCCATGTTTGCCCAAATGTTTGCACGTTATGGCACTATTGATATATTGGTTAACAACGCCGGGCTGCAAAAAGATTCCAAATTTGTAGATATGACCTTAGCAGATTGGAATACGGTGATCAGCATCAACCTCACCGGTCAGTTTTTATGCTCGCGCGAAGCCGCCAAAGAATTTATCCGCAGGGGAGTAGTTGAAGACATAAGCATGGCCGCCGGCAAAATCATTTGTATGAGCAGCGTACACGAAGTAATTCCCTGGGCCGGGCATGTAAACTATGCCGCCAGTAAAGGTGGTATCAGTATGTTTATGAAGAGTATAGCCCAGGAGCTTGCCCCTCATAAAATCAGGGTTGTTGGCATCGGGCCGGGAGCTATTCAAACCCCCATCAATAAATCTGCCTGGGATACACCCGAAGCCCTTGACAAATTACTAACCCTGATACCTTATAACCGGATAGGCAAACCTGGCGATATTGGGCAGCTGGCAGCCTGGCTGGCATCAGATCAGGCCGACTATATAACCGGTACAACCATATTTATGGATGGGGGCATGACTTTATATCCCGGATTTGCCGACAACGGTTAACTCAATGTAAATCAAACGTGAATATATTGGTTTAGCATCTTGCTAAATCGATATTAATTAATTTTCAGGGTGAAGATATTGTAAATTGTACACTAAGTGATTTGCGAAACTCTAAATTTTATACGTCAAATTGACTGTTATTATCAAATATTCATAAAAATTAAATTTTATTTGCCAAATTTATAACATTAGTCTATTTTTGTTGTGGATTTAAAATTTAACATAACATGAAAAAGATATTTATTACAACTGCAATAGCCGCTTTATTAAGCGTTAATGTATTCGCTGCCGATGGCGGTAAGAAAGCTGACGGAGGTGCAAATGTATCATACGTAGCATTACATGGTTTTACTGTTGACTTTGCTGATGCAACAGATGTAAACTGGACAGTAACTAAAAATTGCCAAAAAGCATCATTCACTGTTGATGGCGTAAGGAAAACTGCTTTTTACAACCTTAGCGGCGAGTACCTTGGTGTAACTCAACGCGTTGACGTTAAAGCCATCCCGGCTAAAACAATGAAACAAATCAGCAAAGAGTACGCTGGTTACGAAGTTGGCGAAGTAATTGTTTACCAGGCTAACACCGAAGTAAATTCAAACATCGATGCTACTTCATACTTTGTTGATCTTAAAAACGACAAACACGAAGTGCTTGTAAGGATAACCCAACAAGCAAACCTTGAGTTTTTTCAACAAGTAAAGTAATCCTTTAAAAAATCACAACTATTACAAGCCATCCCGGTATCCGGGGTGGCTTTTTTGCTTGAATCGATTTAGCAAGGGGTAATCAAATCAATAAAAGCATGCACTTGATGTGTTTCACTTCAAATAATCATTCGGCTTTTGAACGCTGGCTACAACTCACCCGGTCGAGGCTACGCCCGACCACCCTCTCTCCGGCTGCGCCGCAAAGAGGGTGAAGCCCATTTTTCTTTTTTTGCCCCTCTATGCGCGAAGCGGAGAGAGGGGCAGACGGGCGGAGCCTCGTCGGGGTGAGTCGACTCGCCGCCATGCAATATACGTCATTCCTCCTTCAGAATTTCACGAAACTTTACCACTCACCATGACAGTCCTTTTTACAATCTCATTTTTCCCTTCAATATTTCGCAGAATTTTCCATTCGGGCTAAAGGCATCATTTTGTCGCTGGAAATTTATTGAAGAACTACAGAGTTCAAGCCAATAGTTACCTGTTTACTGCATTCAGATTTAGCTAAACCGATTTACAAGCCATGCAATTCTTTAAGATATTGTAAAATATACACTAAGTGAATTGCCAAAAATTAAATTTTATACTTTAAATCCACTAAAATTATCAAATATTCATAAAAATTAAATTATAGTTGCCAAATTTATAACATTAGTCTATTTTTGTTGTGGATTTAAGATTTAAAACAACATGAAAAAGATATTTTTAACAACCGCAATTGCCGCTTTATTAAGTGTTAATGTATTTGCTGCCGATGGCGGTAAAAAGAATGATGGAGGTACTAACGTATCATACATAGCCTTACATGGTTTCACCGTTGACTTTGCTGATGCAAAAGATGTGAACTGGACTGTAACTAAAAATACCCAGAAAGCAACATTTACTGTTGATGGCGTAAGGAAAACTGCTTTTTACAACCTTAACGGCGAGTACCTTGGTGTAACTCAACGCGTTGACGCTAAAGCTATCCCTGCTAAAACAATGAAACAAATCAGCAAAGACTACGCTGGCTACGAGGTTAGCGAAGTAATTGTTTACCAGGCTAATACCGATATCAATGCAAACATTGATGCTACTTCATACTTTGTTGATCTGAAAAACGACAAACACGAAGTACTTGTAAGGATAACTCAACAAGCAAACCTTGAGTTTTTTCAACAAGTGAAATAATTCTCCAAAAAATACCTTAATACAAGCCATTCCAATTTATTGGGATGGCTTTTTTATTTTATGATAATCGCAATAATTAAATTTTATCAAACAACTTGGCTGTTTAAGCCTTTATAAAGTATTAGTTAATATATTTTATAATTATTATGCCAAAGACCATTATCGTATCTAACCGGCTGCCTGTAAAAATCTCTAAAACCGATAACGATTACAATTTGTCATCAAGCGAGGGAGGCTTAGCTACCGGCTTAGGTTCAATTTACAAACAAGGTGATAACGTATGGATAGGGTGGCCCGGGGTTGAAATTACCGAGCAGCAGGATAAAGATACCGTAACACAACAGTTGAAAGAACTGAGCCTGGTACCCGTTTTTCTTGACCAGGAGGAGATTAATCAATATTATGAAGGTTTCTCGAACGAGGTTTTATGGCCCGTTTTTCACTACTACGCATCTACCTACGCCACCTATAAACAATCAAACTGGGATTATTACCAGGCGGTAAATAAAAAATTCAGGGATGTAATACTCACTATTGCCGAACCCGGCGATGTTATTTGGATACATGACTATCAATTGCTGCTGTTACCGGCCCTGGTAAGGCACGAAATACCCGATGTTTCTATCGGATTTTTCTTGCATATCCCTTTCCCATCACATGAGATGTTCAGATTGATCCCCTGGCGGTCGGAATTGTTGGAAGGAATGCTTGGAGCCGACCTTATTGGCCTGCATACCTTTGATGATGTAAGGCACTTTTTAGGGGCTACAACCCGTATTTTGCCGGTAACATCGTCGGCAAATATCATCGCGACCGGCGAGCGATCCATCGTAGTCGAATCGTTCCCCATGGGGATTGACGAGCAAAAATATGCATCGTTACCACTACAGGACGATGTAAAACACCAGATAGAACTAATCAAGAATAACTTTAAGGATAGTAAACTCATATTATCTGTTGACAGGCTTGATTACAGCAAAGGCATATTACAAAGGCTTGCAGCATTTGAATTACTGCTGCAATTGTGTCCCGAGTGTATCGAAAACATAGCCCTTTATATGATCGTAGTACCATCGCGAGACACGGTGCCACAGTATGCACACCTGCGCGACGAGATTGATAAAAAAGTGGGCAACATCAATTCCATTTACCGCACTATGGATTGGAGCCCTATTCACTATTACTACAGATCGTTCCCCCTCGAGACGCTTGCAGCCTTATATACCACAGCGGATGTTTGCCTGGTTACACCAATGCGCGATGGAATGAATTTGGTGAGTAAAGAATATATAGCCAGTCGCGTAAATAACGATGGTGTGCTGATTATGAGCGAGATGGCCGGCGCATCTAAAGAATTAATAGATGCGATAATTGTAAATCCCAATAATACAGGCGAGGTATGCAGGGCCATATTGCAGGCAATTAACATGCCCATTGATGAGCAAAAAAGGCGCATGATTCCCATGCGGCAACTGGTGGCAAAATTTAACATCAGGCATTGGGTTAAAATTTTTATGGACAGGCTTAAGGAGGTAAAACTCATGCAGCGTTCATTGCAAACCAGGCACGTGAGCAACACTACCGAGCAATCTATCATTAACCGCTACAGTAAAACCAAAAAGCGTATTATCTTTTTAGATTACGACGGTACACTGGTCGGGTTCAGATCGGCCATTGAGCAGGCCAGCCCCGATAAAGAGCTTTACAACATCATTCAAAAACTAACAGAGGATCCTGCCAACCAGGTGGTGCTTATCAGCGGCCGGAAGCACGAAAATCTTGACGAGTGGTTTCAGCACACGGATATGTACCTGATAGCCGAGCACGGTTCCTGGTTTAAACAACCGGGTACTACCTGGCATAAAATAGCCGGCCTGTCTGACCAATGGAAACATGATATATACCCGTTATTGGAAACGTACGTAGACCGTACACCAGGATCGTTCATCGAAGAAAAAACATACTCGCTGGTGTGGCATTACCGCAAGGCCCAGGCCGGTCTGGGCGAGCTTAGGGCAGGGGAGTTGATGAATAACCTCAAGTACCTGGCCAGCGATAAAGGTTTACAGCTATTGGCAGGGGATAAGGTACTGGAAGTGAAGAATATGGATATCAACAAAGGCAAGGCAGCTTTAACACTCACAGAAGGTAAAGACTATGACTTTGTGATAGCCTTTGGCGACGATTATACTGATGAGGATATTTTTAAAGCCCTGCCAGAAAGCGCCATTACCATTAAGGTGGGCAGTAATTTATCGGCAGCTAAATTTTACCTGCGCAACCCACAGGAAGTACGAAAGCTACTCACCAGTTTTACCAAACAACACGTAGGACAAGATTCAGGGATTTTGCAGGACTAATGCAGATGTGCAGATTTCAAATACCTGGTAAAACTTCGTTAATGACGAATTTTACCGGGAGTTAATCAAAAAAAATCCTGTCAATCCTGCAAAATCCTTAAATCGCGTTAAGTGTTAGAGGAAAATTGGCCTATCCAACTTAATAGCTATCCTGTAAGCCGCGTTCATTAATCCCACATGGCTGTAGGCCTGCGGAAAGTTTCCCCACTGGCTACCGTCATTTTCGTCCACATCCTCGCTGAAAAGCAGCAGGTGGTTGGAGTACTTGAGCAGGTTGCCAAACTCGCGCTGGGCATCGTCTAAGCGGCCAACACTGGCCAGTGCTTCAACGTACCAGAATGCACAGATAAGGAAAGTGGTTTTAGGTTTGCCAAAATCATCTTTGTATAGGTACCTGTAAAATAATCCATTAGTTGCTTTTAGCTCATTTTCAAGTGCAATTAAATGATCCTTTGCCCGCTGCGAGGTTGGGTCGAGGTAATTCATCATAATAAGCTGCAAGGTACTGGCATCCAGATTTGAACTGCCTGCCGAGTTGGTGTATACCTTCCTGACAGGGTCATAACAGCTTTCAATATGCGCGGCTGCGCGTTCTTTTAAAGCTATTGCCTTATCAATCAGTTCCTGATTATCAATCGTACGCGCCATTTTTTCGGCTGCTGAAGCTCCCGCCCATTGAAACAAATTACTGTAACAGTGGATATTGGCCATGTTACGGAACTCCCAGATGCCGGCATCTTTCTCGTCAATTGTAAACTCAATCTTATTCAGCAAAAACTCAATCCATCGTACCGAGTCTTTCCTTTCGGAGAAAACAAAGCGATGATCGGTGTAAAGTGGTAACATAGAGATCATTACCTGCCCGTAAATATCGTTCTGAATATGTTCGGATGCCTGGTTGCCAACGCGTACCGGCTGGTTGCCCAGGTAGCCTTCCAAATCGGTTAAAACAATTTCTACCAGATCTTTTTTACCGGTAATGCTATACAGCGGCTGGTAGCGCTCATTTGTTGAAAAAGATATATCGGTAACGTAACTAAAATACCGCTCCATTTCTTCAAAATGGCCAATGTGGTTAAGTGCGGTTATCACATAGTAAGTATCGCGCAGCCAGCAGTACCTATAATCCCAATTACGGCCACTTCCCGGCGATTCCGGTAAACTGGTAGTGCTGGCTGCAATAATGGCTCCTGTGTCCTCAAACTGGTGTATTTTCAAAGCCAGCCCGGACCGGATTACATATGGTTGAAAATAAGTGGCGATAGAGGAGTGTTTGATCCACGTGCGCCAGTATTGGATAGTTTCGGATAAAAAACGCTCGGCAGTTGTAATCAGCGGCGCCTCCAATGGTTCGCCATAAGTGAGCGCCAGGTATTTGATTTCGTTAAGCACAAAGGGCTGCCCATCAAAAACATAGCTGATGGGAATATTGGTGGTTAGCCTGATGTTCTCTTCGCCGCCCAGGTATTGAATGTGATTACTGCCGCGGTTTACCCTAAGTTTCACAGCGCCGTATTCAGACACCGGCTCACATTTTACTTTAACCCTCGGCGACCCTTCAATAGCTTCAATTTTCCTGAACAGCATCAAAGGTTTATAATAGCGCTGGTGCTGGTAAAAACGGGGAGCAAAATCGGTTACCCGATACATGCCGCCTGAAGCCGGACTAATTTCTGTTATTAGCACATTAGTATTCTCGAGGTAATACTGATGGGACGAAAATTCTCCTTCGGGTAAAATGGAAAATTCGCCGCCCTTTTTTTTGTCCAGCAAGCCGCCAAAGATGAAAGTGCTGTCAAATCGCGGCCAGCAAAGCCATTCTATATTTGTGTTTTTGTGTATGTGCGCCAAAAAAGCGCAGTTTCCAATTATCCCGGTATCGTAGGTATGTCGTGCCATTAATGTTAGTTTTTAGCATGGTTCAATTGTTCAACAACATACCTTGTGTAATGTTGGCGTAAAAAGCGGTATAATTTCTGATTAATTTGGATTTGTCAATTAATGCATATTAACTTAGTAGACTTTATTCTACTAAAATTTAAATAGTCATGAGTTTACGATTAGGCGACAAAGCCCCAAATTTTCAAGCAAAAACCTCGGCAGGAGAAATAGACTTTTACGAATATCTTGGCGATAGCTGGGCAGTATTATTCTCGCACCCAGGCGATTATACACCGGTTTGCACAACCGAACTTGGTAAAACAGCCGCGTTAAAAGATGAATTTGCTAAACGCAATGTTAAAGTTTTAGCCCTTAGTGTTGATTCTGTTGAATCACATACCGGGTGGATAAACGATATTAATGAGACGCAAGGAGTAGAGGTAAACTTCCCGATTATTGCCGATGAAGACCGTAAAATTTCTGAAGCTTACGATATGATCCACCCCAATGCGTCTGTAAACGCAACGGTGCGCTCGTTGTTTATTATCGGGCCCGACAAAGCCGTTAAGTTAATTATTACCTATCCTGCATCAACCGGGCGTAATTTCCAGGAAATTTTAAGGGTTATTGATTCGTTGCAATTAACGGCCAATTACGGTGTTGCTACCCCGGCTGATTGGAAAGACGGAGAAGACGTTGTTGTGGTACCTGCTACCAAGACAGAAGACATTCCGGCCAAATTTCCAAAGGGTTTCACCCTCATAAAACCCTACTTACGCACTACTCCGCAACCAAATAAATAATTTTATTTGGTTTATTAATTATTTTATATATTTGAAAAAGATAGGGTTATCTATTCCGTCTGAACATTAAAACCATTTTATTTTCAGTTTGGCTTTAGTTTTTAATCTCACAACAATTTTTTAATACGATAATTATAATTATGAAAACTGGAAAAGTAAAATGGTTTAACACACAAAAAGGTTATGGCTTTATTGTTACCGAAGACGGTAAAGATCTTTTTGTACACTTTAAGGATGTGCAAGGCGGCGTAAATGCCATTAAAGATAATGATAACGTTACCTACGAAGTGGAAGAAGGCAGAAAAGGATTACAGGCAGTAAATGTTAAAAAAGCATAAATAACCAAAGTTCTTGATAAGGGACCTCTGCATACACAGGGGTTTTTTTTGTGCTGTTTTTTTGAAATTATATCCATAATTCTGCTACTTTAGCCACCCAATTATATACAACTATGACTGACTCTACCGCCGCCAAGGCAACCAGGAACATGATTTTCCTCGTACTTGTAGCATCGCTTGGCTATTTTGTTGATATCTATGATCTGCTGGTTTTTTCGATAGTACGAATTTCAAGCCTTAAAGATCTGGGATTGAACGAACAGCAAATCACCGATAAAGGTCAATTTATTATCAGCGTGCAAATGTTTGGTTTGCTACTTGGCGGAATCATGTGGGGTATTATAGGCGATAAACTCGGACGTATAAAAGTGCTTTTTGGCTCCATATTGCTTTATTCAATCGCCAATTTTGCCAATGGTTTTGTACACGATGTGAATACCTATGCTATTGTACGTTTTATAGCGGGAATTGGCCTTGCCGGTGAATTGGGGGCCGGTATTACATTGGTAAGTGAAACTTTAAGTAAGGAAAACAGGGGATATGGCACCATGATGGTAGCAGTAATTGGCTTATTTGGAGCAACTGCTGCTTACGCCGTAGCAAAGTTTGGATGGCGTAATGCTTATTTTGTTGGCGGGGGTTTAGGTGTTTTTCTGTTGTTACTGCGGATAGGTACATTTGAATCAGGAATGTTTAAAAACGAAAAAAACAGCGGAGCATCTAAGGGTAATATACTTATGTTGTTAACAAGCTGGGAGCGCTTGAAAAAGTACCTGTATTGTATTTTGATAGGCGCACCGTTATGGTATGTTGTAGGTGTGCTAATTAGCTTTTCAGATAAATTTGGAGCAGCTTTAGGAGCAACAACACCCATAAAACCGGGCGATGGTATTTTTTATAGCTACATAGGCATTGCTATTGGCGACATTTTGGCTGGTCTTTTAGCACAATTCACCAAGTCCCGAAAATTAACAATGGCCGTCTTCCTTGTTCTTTCGGTTGTTAGTGTATATTTTTATCTAAGCAGCCAGGGTATAACTCCAGGAAAATTCGCAATTCTTAGTTTCTGTATGGGATGCACCGTTGGATACTGGGCTACTTTTGTCACAATTGCTTCTGAGCAGTTTGGTACTAATATCCGGTCAACAGTTACTACTACGGTGCCTAATTTTGTACGTGGCTTACTTATACCCATAATTATGGTTTTTAATCTTTTTAAAGATCACTACGGCTATATCTCCGCCGGCTATATCATGATGGGATTACTAACTGTAATATCATTATTCTCGCTGAGCCAATTGAAAGAAACTTTCGGCAAAGACCTTGATTATGTGGAGATCAGTTAATTTGAAGATTTGAGAATTTGAAGATTTGAAAATTGGAGGGCCATTGTCCCTTTTTTCATCTTCAAATTCTCAAATCTTCAAATTCTCAAATAAGACTAATAAAATTACATTTGCATTAATGATTAGCAAAGAACAAATAGCTGCAGACTACCAACAGATACAGGACGAGATATGTGCGGCGCTTGAATTGACAGATGGCCAAGCTAAATTTGAAGAGGAGAAATGGGAGCGGGAAGGCGGCGGCGGCGGCCGTACGCGTGTTATCCAAAACGGCAATATTTTTGAAAAGGGGGGCGTAAACTTTTCGGCCGTGCATGGCCAGCTACCCGATAGTATGAAAAGGGCTCTGCAGGTAGAATCTGACGATTTTTTCGCGACGGGCGTTTCCATAGTGATCCATCCAAACCATCCGATGGTGCCTATCATCCACATGAACATACGTTACTTTGAAATGCCATCTACTATCGGTGGCACAGATAAGCCCATACGGTGGTTTGGTGGCGGTATCGATCTTACGCCGCACTACGTTATTGAGGAGGACGCTAAATTCTTTCATACCAGCTTAAAAAACGTTTGTGATAGCTATTATCATGATTTTTACCACCGGTTTAAACTTTGGGCCGATGATTATTTTTTCATCAAACACCGAAACGAAACCCGGGGTATAGGCGGCATTTTTTACGACAGGCTTACTGCCAATGATGAATTATCATGGGAGGATATTTTTGATTTTTCGAAAGCATTGGGGCGTTCGTTTATTCCGGCTTATACCGAGTTGGTTAACCGTAACCGCCATAAATCATTTACTGAACAAGAGCAATTGTGGCAATACCAACGCCGCAGCCGCTACGCCGAGTTTAACCTGGTTTATGATGCCGGCACCAAATTTGGCCTGGAAACCAATGGCCGTATCGAATCGATATTGATGAGCCTGCCGCCAACCGCCAAGTGGGTGTATAACTACGAGGCAACGCCGGGTAGCGAGGAAGAAAAAACACTATCTTTATTAAAAAAAGGAATTAACTGGGCTTAATATCATTACCTATGAAAAAGCTTGTACTGCCAATTTTAACAATTTGCTTTTTGTGCTCATTTGCCGCGATGGATTACCCGCTTAAGGGCGTATGGGAATATAGGGGAGGCGTGGTTAATGGCAAAACGGATAGCGCTTCAACCGCTTACTCTTTACAGCGTACCTACGATAAATCACATTATAAAGCCGTTTTAAAGGAAAAGGGCGAGAAGGATGTGGTTTACGAAAAAGGAGATTATCAATTGCTGGCCGATACCTGTTTGGAAACACAAACCTACAGTTTGCAATCCTCACAATTGCTCAATAAAGTAGTGAAATATACCTATGCAATTAGTAATGATACACTTAAATTATTCACCGTTTTACCCAACGGGAATAAGATTGAAGATCACTGGGTAAAAATCAAATAAACCAAACCTGCAACGTTAATAAATTAGCTGGTGTGCATAAATTATGCATGCATATTGTTGCCAAAATTGGCACATTAGTCAACTATTTTCTTAACTTCGCAGGTCGTTTAAAAATCAATTTTTAACACGAAAAACAGAGAGAAGGTTCTACAAATAAATAAAAATGGCTGACGATAATTCAAGCAAAGAAGACAGAATAATTTCGATAAATATTGATGAGGAAATGCGATCGGCATACATTGATTATTCAATGTCGGTGATTGTTTCCAGGGCGCTGCCCGATGTCCGCGACGGACTGAAACCCGTACACAGGCGTGTTTTATTTGGCATGCTTGATTTGGGCTTAAATAACAACAAGCCCTACAAAAAATCGGCCCGTATTGTGGGCGAGGTAATGGGTAAATATCACCCTCACGGTGATAAATCTGTTTACGATACCATGGTACGTATGGCCCAGGAGTGGAGCCTGCGTTACTTACTGGTAGAAGGACAAGGTAACTATGGTTCGATAGATGGGGATGAGCCGGCAGCGATGCGTTATACCGAGGCCCGCTTACAAAAGCTTGCCGAAGAGATGCTGGCCGACATCAACAAAGATACCATCGATTTTCAATTAAACTTCGACGACTCGTTACAGGAGCCAACCGTTTTACCTGCCAAATTCCCTAACCTGTTGGTTAACGGCGCTTCGGGTATCGCAGTGGGTATGGCCACCAATATGGCGCCGCACAATTTATCGGAGGTTATTGACGCCACTATGGCGTTAATTGATAACCGCCAGATAGAGGTTACCGAGCTGATGAAATATGTAAAAGGTCCGGATTTTCCGACAGGTGGTATCATCTACGGTTTTGAAGGCCCGCGTGAAGCGTTAGAGACAGGCAGGGGCAGGATAGTTATCCGCTCAAGGGCCGAGATTGAGACCCATGGTAATGACAGGGAGCGCATTATTGTTACCGAAGTACCTTACCAGGTAAACAAGGCACTGATGATTGAGCGTACTGCCGAACTGGTGAACGATAAAAAACTGGAGGGCATTTCTGCAATCCGTGATGAATCGAGCAGGGAAGGTATCCGCATAGTTTATGAAATAAAACGCGAAGCTAATGCAGCTATCGTACTGAATAACCTGTTTAAATACACCGCGTTACAAACATCATTTAGTGTAAACAATATCGCGCTGGTTAATGGCCGCCCGATGATGCTTAACCTGAAAGACCTAATACACCACTTTGTGGAGCACAGGCACGAGGTTGTTATCCGCCGTACCAAATTTGAACTTTCGGAGGCCGAAAAACGCGCCCACATTTTAGAGGGCTTATTGATAGCGTTAGATCATTTGGATGAAGTTATCCGCCTGATTCGTGCATCACAAACGCCTGATGAAGCAAGGGAAGGATTGATTGCCCAGTTTGGCTTATCAGATATCCAGGCCCGCGCAATTTTGGATATGACGCTCCGCAGGTTAACCGGACTTGAGCGTGATAAGATCAAAGATGAATACGCAGCCTTAATGAAACTGATTGAGCACTTGAAATCTATCTTGGCCGATGAAGGTTTAAGGATGCAGATCATTAAAGATGAACTGTTAGAGATTAAAGAGAAATACGGAGACGAGCGCCGCACCGAAATGGTTCACTCATCTGCCGAAATGCAGACTGAGGACTTTATTGAGGATGAAGATGTGGTGATCACCATATCGCGCGAAGGTTACATTAAACGTACGCCTTTAACCGAATATCGCCGCCAGGGCAGGGGTGGTAAAGGTTCAATTGGCAGTAATAGCCGCGATGCTGATTTTATTGAGCATCTGCTTGTTGCATCCAACCACAACTACATGCTGTTCTTTACCGAATCGGGCCAGTGTTACTGGTTACGTGTATTTGAAATTCCGGAAGGAACACGTACCTCAAAAGGACGTGCCATCCAGAATATCATTAATATCCCTAAAGAGGAGAACATTAAAGCTTACATTAAGCTGATTAGCCTTAAGGATAAGGATTACCTGGAGAATAACTTTATTATCATGTGTACCAAAAAAGGTACCATCAAGAAAACTTCTTTAGAAGCATACTCTCGTCCGCGTGCCAATGGTATCAATGCCATTAACATTAACGAAGGCGACTCCTTATTAGAAGCAACCTTGACTACCGGTAGCAGCGAAATTGTAATGGCGCTTAAATCGGGCAGGGCTATCCGCTTTAACGAGTCGACAGTAAGGCCAATGGGCCGTACCGCAACCGGCGTTCGTGGTATTACTTTGGATGACGAAACAGATGAGGTTGTTGGTATGATCAGCATTAACGACAGCGAGACAACCGTACTGGTAGTATCAGAAAAAGGTTATGGTAAACGTACCGATATTGACGACTACAGGGTAACCAACCGTGGCGGTAAAGGTGTAAAAACTTTAAATATTACCGAAAAAACAGGAAACCTTGTTGCCATAAAAGGTGTTACAGATAAAGAAGATTTGATGATTATCAACAAATCGGGCATTATTATCCGTATCGCCGTGAGCGAACTGCGCACAATGGGCAGGGCTACACAGGGTGTACGTTTGATTACCCTTAAGGGTAACGATGAGATTGCTTCGGTTGCTAAAATTGAGCACGACGAGGATGAAGAGAAGGAAATTGATGAAAATGCAGAAGCAGGTGCAGCCGATGAAAACGAGGCAACCGAAAGCAGCGAAGAATCAAAAACTGACGAACCACCAACTGAATAACAAATATGCAGTGCCGTAAAATTGTTTTATCGGTTTTAATACCATTCATGACTACAACTTTTGCCTTCGCACAATCCGAAGCGCTTAAAGTTGTAGTTAATAACCTGGCTTTCTATAAGCAAAATAAAGATTTGAAATATTTGCGGGCAGCAAAAAAATCGGCAGATAGCCTGGTAGTTACCAAATCAGATTCAGCAGATTTAGCCAAGAATACCTACCGGGCATTAATCAACGCAAGTATTTTATTTATCGATTCTGCCAATACGCTTGGGCAGCCTGCAACGTTATTGGCGCAGACATCAGATCTTACCGACAAACTCTCGGCCAAAAGCAAGATATACAACTATCAGCCTGAAATGGACTATGTAAAGCGGTGCCTGGCTAATACATACATCAGGAAGGGTTTTGAGTTTGTAAATAATTCTGATTTTGCCAACGGCAGGCAGGCATTTGAAAATGCTAAAAAATATGCGCCGAATTTTAAACCTGTTAATGATTACATAGCCTATGCCAATAATAAAATGGGCAATTTGGTTGATGCGGCTAAATATTACAGCAACCTGTTGGCTGTTGATAGTACCCGTACCGAATACATTGAAACCGCATCGGGCATTTACAAATCATTAGGCGATACGGCCAAAGCGCTTCAAATACTCAAAAAAGGCCGGAAACTTGTACCCAATGACAGGTTTTTGTTGCTGGATGAAGCCAATATCTACAATAATTTAAAGGATTATAAATCATTAGAGCCATTAATTGCCCAACTACTTGATATTAATTCAAATAACGCCGATATTGCATTCGTAGCCGCCAATTGCTACGATCATCTGAACAAATACGACCAGGCCGAATCGCTTTATTTACATACTATTGAGCTAAATGGCTCGGCTTACGATCCGGCATTTAACCTGGGTTTGTTGTACTTAAAGCAAAGTGCTTTAACAAAGCAGGAGGGGGAGAGCGACAGAAATATTGGTATGGCTATTCAATGGCTCGAAAAGGCCAATGAAATATCGCCGGGCAATGTGAAAGGTTTACAGGCTTTGCAAATTGTATGTGCTAAAACCAATAACAAAGATCAACTTGACAAAATAAACAATAAATTAAAACAGCTAACTAACTAATAAAACATGAAAATCAAACTTTTGATGGCGGGCCTGCTGGGCTTAGTTTCCGCAACAACGTTTGCGCAAAAAGGCGAATTGAACACTGCCAAATCAGAATATGAAAAGTATGAAGGCTTAAGGGGCACACCTTTGGCCAAAGCAAGTTTAACCACTGCACGCACTTCTATCGACAAAGCGGCCGCTAATGAAAAAACAGCAACATTGCCGCTTACTTACGCACTGAAGGGTGTTATTTACTCTACCTATGCCAACCAGGATTCGGTAGCCGCTACGTCGTTACCGTTGTTTACAACTGCCGAAGAAGCCTTAAAAAAGGCTAAAGAACTGGACACCAAAGGCGAAAACAAACAGCTTATTGAAACAGGCAACTTAAATTTAGCCCAATACCAGCTTACAAAAGGCGTTGCTGAATACGGAAGCGGTAAGTATGACCTTGCCTATAAATCGTTTGATTATTACCGTACCATATTGCCCGAAGATACCAACGCTATTTATTACACTGGCTTATCAGCAGCAAACTCAAAAAATTACCCTGCAGCCATATCAAACTACACCAAGCTGGTAACAACTAAATTTTCAAAGGTACAAGGTGTGTACCTTGATCTTTCATCTGTTTATTTGTTAAACGCAGATACTGCAAACGCGCTTAAAACAGTTACAGAGGGTGTCGCAAAATACCCTAATAATGCAGATTTACGTAAAAGGGAAATTGAAATAAGCCTGCAAACAGGCAAAGAAAAAGAAGTATTAGAAAAAATTCAAACTGCTTTAGCAGCAGATCCTAAAAACAAAACGCTGTATTACTATGCTGGTTTAACATATTCGCAAACGGCAGAAGCAATTGGCAGAGATCAAGCCAAAGCAAAAGACGCTGCCACAAAAGCTAAATTACAGGCAAGCAAAGTTGAGAATTATAACAAAGCTGCGGAAATGTACAAAAAAGCGTTAGAAATCGATCCTAACTATTTTGAAGCAAACTTAAATTTAGGTTACGTTATCATCAACCCGGCGATTGACGATTACAACGCCGCTAATAAACTGCCAGCTAACAAACAAAAAGAATACGACGCCGCTATTGCAAAAGCCAAGGCGCAATTTGAAGCAGCAAAACCATATTTGGTAAAAGCTGCTGATTTGAATCCAAAATCTGTTGACGCATTAACAAACTTACGCACTTATTACCTGGGCGTAAAGGATGATGCAAATGCAACAAAGATAAAAGCTCAGTTAGACGCAATAAAGTAATTGAAAGAGGGAAGGCTTAAAAAGCCTTTCTTTTTGATATTCTTATTTAACATAATGTTAATTATGTAATATTTAAAAAATATTAAAACCTGCTTGGTCGGTTTGTATCATAAGATTATTTCGCCCAAGTGAATTGTTCGTAACAAAATTTACATAATATATAAAATACATCTAAGGGCCTTTTTCAACGTGTAGTTGTTGTACACATATAATACAACTATCTTTATAAGACTTAAACCGGTTCATTATATGTTAAGAAATTCACAGGTGATCCTTGCAGATATTAAAGCTCTCATCCACACTCCAGGTTACATCTATTCGCTTTGTCTTATTCTTTACGAAGATTTCCATGTAGAGATGAATAAAATCCATGAAGTCGATCACAGGGCAAAGCTTAGCGTTAAAGAATGTTCCTTAATAATCGGCTTCCTGGCTCAAGAAGAAATTGATTACAGTTTTCCCCAGACATCGGAAGAAGCCTTCGAAAAAAAAGAGAAAACTTACGCATTGATGGAAGAACTTCATATATCTTTCAATACTCTGCAATTCGCCAAACTCAGGGAGATGATGGAAAGACAAGAGAAAGACGAAGTCTTTGAAGATAACCGGCAGGAACGGACGGACTTTTTCGCAAAAGACGGCAGCATGATCGAACCGATGTTTTACGCGGGTGACGGCGTATATGACTTCCAATATATGGATTACCTTGATGCAAAATATAAATATGACCGGGAATGGTTATTGGAAAATAAAGAATTTGACATTGCTTCAACCCGAGAAATCGTAAGTACCATCAAGAAAATTGCTAAAAAAAGGTCCGAAAAAGTACTACCAACTGACATCCGCGAAATATTCCCGACCGTGGCGGCAAAAGCACGTAAGAAACTGAAGAAAGCATATTCAAAAGAGAGGATCGACGAGATAGAACGGCAGCAGTTGATAGTTGCAAGCTTTTACCGGTACAGGGCACTATTCCCTGATCCTGACTTTACATCGAATGACAGCAGTGAAGGTTGGAAAGCATTTTACCAGAACCTTCTGGAGCTGTTTATTATACGGCCTTCTGATCTTGCCGAAATCGACGCTGACGCAGTAGCCCACTTCCTTACAAATTTTTCTTTTTCCCCGGCGTGCAACGAGGCCTATAAAGGGCCTGGTTACTACAATATGCTAAACACCGCGGGGATGTCGGCGAAGAGATTGCTTATGAATTATTGTCTCAGGTTTTCGGCAAAGACAATACCTATCGGTCCGTGCTGATCGAAATCAAAAAAGGACAAAGGGAAACCGATATTGATGTCCTTTGCATATTGGGCGACAAAGCATTGTGTGTCCAGGTCAAATCCAAAAAACTGACGCTGAACTCTAAACGCGGAGATTTTGAACAACTATGCAAGGATTTTAAGGGTGCTGTTCAGGATGCTTACGACTAGGGCTTCTATCCCGTGACGCTCTATTTAAACGAAAGGCCAAGTTTGTAAATGCCGACGGTGAAGAAATCGTTTTGCCTGATGCGATCAAGGAAGCCTACATCATGGGACTTACTACAGAGAATTACCCCACGCTAGCGCATCAAATTCATATCTTGCTATCTAAAAAGCCGGAAGACCCCTATCCCCTGTTTGTTTCTGCGTTCGACTTGGAATTGCTCGTTCATTACCTGAAAGATCCTTATGATTTTTTATACTACGTGCGACAAAGAACCAGGCTAATGGACTATTTTCGAGCGGATGAAGAACTGGTTTACCTGGGCTATCACCTCGATCAGAAGCTCTGGCCGCGGGATGGTTTCGATTTTGTTTCGATTGAAACAGATTTTGGTAAGATCATCGACCGAAACTATTACCCTTATAAGACCGGGATCTTGCACCTGCTACCCGAAAAAGATGATCCCATTCTTAACCGCTGGAAGGATCCGCAATTCGACTTGTTTATAAAGGCCATTAAAACGGCCAATGATCCAAGGACAACGGATATTATTTTCCACTTACTGGACTGGTCAGGCGAATCACGCAAGAACATTGTTGCTCACATGGTCAAATTAAACGAGGCATCCCGAAGAGAGGGAACCATAAAGTCGCTCGCTACTTCTTTCGCTTCAGATTTCGGTTTAAGCTATGTCGTGACCAATAACAGGGATTCTGCAGAACTGGAGTACCTATGCCCGGCTCAGAAAATATCTTTGTAAATCCAACGCCTGGCTCGGCCTCGGAGCCTATTCAGCCAGCTCGCATCTTATCGATGCATTAATTTACCTGAATGAGCCCTGGCAGCCCGATCCTGAGCTGGAAGCGGCACACCAGGAGGAACTGGGAAAAATGAAAACAACTCCGGTGACACCAATGAAAGGGAAAATTGGCAGAAATGCTCCGTGTCCCTGTAAAAGCGGTAAGAAATTTAAGAATTGTTGTATGGCTCGATGATTAACTGGGATGGTGTATTAAAAATACTTTTGTTAAATATTACCGGTTCGAATAGTGTTAACCATGAAAAATTATAAAATATTGATTATCAGTTAATTAAAAATTCAATTTCTGAAATGTGTTAAGTTATGTTAACCCAATTAAATGCGTTTGCCCTTAAACTGGCTACAAGTAAAGCGGGGTGCCGTTTTACTGACACCCACGTTTCTGTTTTATTTTTAGGAGAGTCGTTGACTGTTTCACCAAACGGCTCCACCCCTCTTATCCCCTACCAGCAACTGTATTTCAAAATAAACTAACCAAACAGATACCTTATGATTTATGTGGTGAAACACCCCAGATTTGTGGTAAATGGCGGTGAGATGTGGCTTTATTTAAAACAAACCACAATTATGTCATAAACATATGCCTTTGTCAGGGCCCTTTAATCTTTTAGTTTAAAAAATTGCGATTCTGAAAGCAGGTATTAATCTTGCGGGGTAATTCAAAAAAACACAAAACCTATGGATCTACAACTTAAGGGCAAGGTTGCTTTGGTAACCGGGTCAACTGCAGGCATCGGCCATGCCATTGCCAAATCATTAGCCAACGAAGGCGCCCAGGTATATATCAATGGCCGCGATCAACATAAAGTTGATGCAGTTGCTCATAAACTGAGCAACGAAACCGGCAACAAAAACATCAAAGGCATCGCTGCCGACTTTTCGGATAAACAGCAAATTCAAAACCTGCTGACTCAACTACCAGAGGTTGACATCCTGGTAAACAACGTAGGCATTTTTGAACCGAAAGAATTTTCGGCAATTACTGATGAAGACTGGTTTAAATTTTACGAAGTAAATGTACTGAGCGGCGTACGCTTGTCTCGCGCTTATTTTGATAAAATGATAGCCAAAAACTGGGGGCGTATCATTTTTATTTCGAGTGAGTCGGCGCTGCAAATTCCCGCCGAGATGATTCATTACGGCATGACCAAAACAGCTCAAATAGCAATTGCCCGCGGATTAGCCGAAATGACTAAAGGCACTGCCGTTACGGTGAATTCGGTATTGCCCGGACCAACGCTATCTGAAGGTGTTGGCGATTTTATCACTACGCTGGCCAACGACCAGGGGCTAACGGAAGCTGAAATTGAAAAGGAGTTTTTCACCAGCATGCGGGGTACATCCCTCATTAAACGTTTTATAACGCCCGATGAAATTGCCAGCTTGGTAACTTATGTGGCCAGCCCGCTTTCGGCCGCTACCAACGGCGCTACTTTAAGGGCCGACGGAGGGGTCATAAAAACGGCATTTTAAATAGGCTGAATTTCAATAAAAGTGTAATGAAAATACCATAAGGATTACGGGGTTTGCTATGAAAATCCCGTAATCCTTATGGTAAAACTTAACGGGTAATTACTGCTTTTTAGAAGTATCTTTTTTTGCAGTGTCGGTTGCTGCCGGGGTTGTGTTAGAACTTGAATCCATCTTTGTAGTGTCAGATTTGCTGGCGTCTTTGGTTGAACTACATCCTGTTGCAATTGAACCTACCATGGCCGCGACTAATGCGAAACTTAAAATTTGCTTTTTCATAGTTATTGATTTAATAGTGTGTGTCGTTTTTAATGAACATACTTATTAACCCGATAAGTGTTACATTGTTTAAACAAGTTTGCGCATTAGTTGAAAATAGTTGTACTTTTTTGTGAAATAAGTTAAAATTAATTGACATTTTTCGTCTTATAATTGAACTATTTTGCCATAAAATTCAGATATTTAAAAATATGGTCGTATCCGAAAGCCTGTTAAAATGGGCAATGCGCATTTACCCTCCCCTCCTTTTCCAACGAATTTGGGTTGTGCAATTTGACAAAGATTTTAAAGGGGTGGAAGTAAAAATTAAAAAGAGTTTTTTAAACAAAAATTATAATAACTCCATTTTTGGAGGCACGATTTTCGCTGCCGCCGATCCGTTTTATCCGCTGTTATTTCACCAGGTGTTTATCAAAAAAGGTTATCGTTTAAGGGTATGGTCAAAATCATCTACTATACAGTATTTAAAGCCTGGTTCAACCGATTTGCGTTTTAAAATCATCTTAGGCGAGGCTGAAATAGCTGAGGCTGAGGACATATTGAAGAGTACCGGAAAATACACGGGCCACCACCCTATTGACATTTATAATAAACATGGTGAAATATGTGTTTCATTAATGAATGAGGTTTATGTGCGGAACCTCGATTTTATCGATCAGAATTTATAATTTTAGCTGATGACTACTTTTATTGATGATAAGCCTTTTATTGAAAAAGGCTTTATGATATCAACAGACAAAAAACTGTTGGATATTGAGCTTATATACAGCTATTTAAATAACCACTCCTATTGGGCGCAAGGGATTCCGCGGCAACGACTTGAAAATGCTATCGAAAACTCTATGTGCTTTGGCGTTTACAGTCATACCGCATTTGCCGGGTTTGCGCGGGTTATTACAGACAAAGCCACTTTTGCTTACCTTTGCGATGTATTTATTTTACGCGAATTCAGGAAAAAAGACCTGTCGAAATGGCTAATGCAAACCATCGTTAAACATCCTGATTTACAAGGATTAAGACGTTGGTCGTTAGCTACAGCGGATGCTCATGGCTTATACGGACAGTTTGGTTTTTCGCAATTAAGTAAGCCCCAAAACTGGATGGAAATATTTACACCTTACATAAAACCTCAATAATTAGTTTAAGGAACCGGAGCTTATAATGAATATAAAAAAACTGATTTTTGAGGGCGAGGGTGTTAAGCTCGACTTTAAAAAAACTATTACCAGCTGCGAAAAGATAGCCAGAACTATGGTATCGTTTGCCAATAACAAAGGCGGCAAATTATTAATTGGCGTAGCTGACGATGGCACCATAAAAGGCGTAAAATCCGAAGATGAAGAGCGTTACATGATTACGCGGGCCGCCCACATGTTCATCAGGCCTGCACTGGAGCCTACTTTTGAAGAAATTTATGTTGACGATAAATTGGTTTTGGTAGTAGACACGCCGCCAAGCGACCTTAAACCGCACTATGCCCTTGCCGATGACGGTAAATGGTGGGCTTACGTGAGGGTAAAAGATAAAAGTGTATTAGCCAGTAAAATTGTACTGGAAGTGCTTAAAAGGTCATCGGCTGACCAGGGAGTTTTAATAGAATATTCAGATAATGAAAAAACGCTTCTAAGTCACCTGGAAAAATCCAACCGGATCACGATAAAAGAGTGCAGTGAACTACTGAAAATGGGGCGGCGACGCACCCAACGTATTTTAGTTGATCTGATACTTTCGGGGCTTATCCGGATTAATACAACCGAAAAAGAGGAATATTATACAGCTTGTTAGTTCGTTCTTTGTCGCCTTCAATCCTTACTTTTGCACCCCTGCAAATAAGTAATGAAAGCCATATACCATAAATACCGCCCATTTTACAGCGAGAGTTTAAAGCTGGCCATCCCGGTAATGATATCGCAACTTGGCCATATTATGGTTCAGATATCCGACTCAATCATCATTGGCCATTTTACAAATAAAGTTTCATTAGCCGCGGTTTCGTTGGTAAACAGCTTGTTTATGATACCGCTTGTTGTTGGTATGGGAATATCATATGGCTTAACCCCGCTCATCGCGCAAAATAATGCGCGCAAGGATTTTAAGGAATGTGGTTTATTACTGTCAAATAGCTTAATGTTAAACCTCCTGACCGGCATTGTCTTGTTTTCGGCCATATATTTTGGTACGTTGCCGTTAATTGGCCATCTCGGGCAGGCACCATCAGTTGTAAAAGCGGCCACACCTTATCTTTTCTTGTTAAGTCTGTCAATTATTCCGCTGCTTATTTTTAACACGTTTAAGCAATTTGCAGAGGGTTTGGGTTTTACCAAACAGGCCATGAAAATATCTATTTGGGGCAATGTAATCAATATCTGCCTGGGGATCATATTTGTTAAAGGCCTGTTCGGTATTCATCCTATGGGAATAAAAGGAGTTGGTTACAGCACACTGATTGATCGTTGTGTGATGGCAATTGTAATGTCGTTTTATGTATTTAAATCCCCCATATTTAAAGGTTATTTAAAAAGTTTTGCCGTCAAAAATATCGATCGCCTGCGTGGTTTGCAAATCTTGAAAATTGGTGCTCCGGTCGCCCTGCAGTACATTTTTGAGGTTAGCGCATTTGGCGGCGCATCTATTTTAATAGGTACCATCGGCGTAAACCAGCAAGCCGCACATTTGGTTGCGCTTAACCTGGCCTCGGCTACCTATATGATGGCCACTGGCGTATCAGCCGCTGCAGCGATAAAATCGGGCAATTATTTTGGCGTTAACGATCACAAAAACCTGCGACTTGCAGCTATATCTAATTATCATATCGTGTTGATATTGATGGGTATAACAGCGGTTATTTTTGCTGTTGGTCGAAATTATTTACCCTGGATTATAACCTCCGACAAAGACGTTATCATCATAGCTTCGCAATTACTGATCATAGCGGCCTTTTTTCAGCTTTTTGATGGAACGCAGGTTGTTGGCCTGGGCGTATTAAGAGGAATGGGCGATGTAAATATTCCCACGTTTATCACCTTTCTGGCTTATTGGGTAGGTGGTTTGCCAATTGGTTACTTGCTTGGCGTAAAATTAAAAATGGGCGTTTATGGGGTTTGGTACGGGCTTGTGCTGGGCCTGGCTATTGCCTCTGTGCTGCTTTTTTTCAGGTTCAATTTGATCAGTAAACGGCATAGGGATATAACGATACCGATACCTGCAAAAGATTAAAAATACAAATCGATTGCTGCCTTAAAAGTATTACAATGTGCATCCACGATATCTTTGATCTGTGGCGAATAGCCGCCTCCCATGCTTACCTGTACCGGTAAATTATTGTTGATACATTGTTCAAAAACAAATCTGTCGCGTTTTTTACAGCCATCTTTGCTAAGGGATAACTTGCCCAGTTTGTCGGTACTCAAAATGTCAACACCCGACAAGTAAAAAACAAAGTCCGGTTTATGTGTACTGATTAACTTTGGGAGTGTTTTATGTAAGATATCCAGGTATTCTTCATCTCCAGCCCCATCGGCTAATGGAATATCAAGATCAGATCGTTCTTTTCTGAAAGGGAAATTTTTATCGCCATGCATCGAAAATGTGAATACCCTGGCTTCTTTTTCAAATATCTGCGCGGTGCCATTGCCTTGGTGCACATCTAAATCAATAATTAAGATAGATTTAGATAAATTACTATATAACAAATAGTTAGCTGCAATAGCCTGGTCATTCAACATGCAGAAACCCTCGCCCCAGTTTGTGCCGGCATGGTGTGTGCCCCCGGCTACGTTAAACGCAATCCGGTTATTTTTTAAGGCTGATAAACAACCATCAATAGTCCCTTTAGCGATTCTTACTTCACGCTCAATCAGTCGTGCTGATAAAGGGAAGCCTATTCGCCGCTGCTCTTTTTGGGGGAGTTTTAAATCGCGAAGTTGTTTCCAGTAGTCTTTATCATGGGTTTTGATTATAATATCATCCGATAACAGTCCCGGGGAGAAAATATCGTCGGGTTTAACAAGTCCTTCATGTAGTAGCTGTGCAGGAATCAGTTCATACTTCAGCATCGGGAAACGATGTCCTTCGGGCAACGGATGAGCGTATATCGGGTCGTAGGCTATCTTAAACATATTATTTAACCCAGGATCTCCCCTACGTGTTTCTGGATATTTTCGCAAATATTATCCAGGGGAAGGTCATTGGCATCGTATCCAAACGGGTCTTCTATTTCTTCGGCCAATAACTCAATGCTGGCAAAAACGAATAATACAAAACCAATAATGGGTATGGCAAGATATTTCATCTCAAATCCCCATGTAAATGGAAGCGTCATGATATAAGTAAAGATGAACTTCTTGATAAATACATTGTATGAGAACGGTATAGGGGTTTTCCTGATTCGCTCGCAAGCACCACAAATATCTGTAAATGAAGTAATTTCGGTAGTTATACTAAATAATTGCTCCGGGTTTATAAGCCCCTGTTTATTAAGCCCATAAATACGTCCGATAATAACAGATGCCACCTGGTTAGGCACATGTTTCTCTGCATCAATAACAACGAAGGCCTGTTCTTCTGGTATATAAATATCCCGAAGATGATTTCGTAACACTCTTGCATAAAACGGAATTAGGTAGTTGAAAAACGCCCATTCATCTTCGCCAATCAGGAATTTAAGTTTTATAGCCAGGTTACGGCTGCTATTTGTCAGGCTGCCCCATACTTTCCTGCCTTCCCACCAACGGTCATAAGCCGAATTAATCCGGAACGCGAGCAATAGCGATAATACAAACCCTACAGTTTGGTGTACAAAACTCACTTTTTTGAGCAGGCTGCTATCTGGCAGGTGCCAAAAATCTATCAGTAAATAAATAACCACCCCTGCATAGGCGCTAACTGCAATTATCAGTGGCAGAAGTTCGCGCAGGGTATCGGCTTTATTAAGCTTAAAAATAAAAGAAAACCACTCTTTGGGATTGTAATAAACCATATGTCAATAATCTATTTTACAGCTTCGAAGGCACTTGCCAGGTGTTTTGCTGTATGATAAACGTCCTGGAAAGAATTGTATAATGGAACCGGGCTTAAACGAATCACATCCGGTTCACGCCAGTCACCAATTACACCATTGTCGGCCAGGTATTTAAAAATTGCTTTGGCATTTTGGTTGCAAACTACCGATAGCTGGCAACCCCGCATAGTTTCATCTACCGGCGTAATGATGTTAAAAACACTGCCATTAAGCCCTTTATTAATCTCCCCGATCAGAAACTCCAAATAGCCCGTTAGCGCAACGCTTTTCTTACGAAGGATATCAATGTCGCCCACATCGTCAAAAATCGCCATAGAGGCCTTAAACAAAGTCAAAAGGATTATGGGGCTGGTGCTCACCTGCCAGCCATCGGCACCTGATGCCGGATCGAAGCCCGGGGCCATCAAAAAGCGTTTATCGGCACGATAGCCCCACCAACCGGCAAAGCGGTTCATTTCCTTATCTTTAAAATGTTTTTGATGCACAAATATCCCGCTAATGCCTCCCGGGCCGGAATTCATGTATTTATACGAACACCAGCAGGCAAAATCGGCTCCCCACTCGTGCAGCTTCAACGGCACGTTTCCGGCAGCATGCGCCAAATCGAACCCGGCATAGGCGCCGGCATTATGTGCAGCCTTAGTTATGGCCGGTAAATCAAAAAACTGTCCTGTGTAATAGTTTATTCCACTAAACATTACTAAAGCTAATTCATCACCGTGTTCATTGATGCAATTTAAGATATCTTCGATACGTAGTGTTACTTCGCCTTCACGCGGAAAAATCTCGATAACAGCATTTTTAGGATCAAGGCCATGAAACTTAACCTGGCTTTCCATGGCATACTGATCTGACGGAAAAGCGCCGCCTTCCATGATGATTTTAAATTTTTTATTATCTGGCTTATAGAAACTTACCATCAATAAGTGAAGATTTACTGTAAGCGAATTCATAACAGCAACTTCATTTTCATTTGCACCTACTATGCTTGCTATCGACCTGGCAAGCGGCTTGTGGTACTCCAGCCAGGGATCATTTCCCTGGAACCAACCCTCAACCGCAAGGTTTTGCCAGTTTGCCATTTGATCGGCCACATATTGAGCTGCAGATTTTGGCTGAAGGCCAAGGGAATTACCACAAAGGTAAATGGCATCCTTTCCCTTATGTTTCGGAATCAAAAAACGATCTCTGAACTCTTTTAGTGGATCGAGTTCGTCCTGTTCAATTGCAAATGCTAAGCTGTTTTGGTAATTCATCGCCCAATATTACAAAAAAGGCATTTTAAACCGGGTTATTTATTGGGTTTACTCACGTATTTATTGCCTTTCACATAAAACCGATAAGGTAAAAAAGCATCTTCGCCAGCATAACTTACACCAATACGGGGGCCGATAGCAATTTGTTCATCTGTAAAACTAAGACCGCGGTCCTCTATCCAAATGGTATCGCTTTGCAAGCTTATCGCGTTGATATTGCGGGAGATACCTAATGCCTTAGCCACCGAGCCTGGCCCCGCAGTAATAGTGGGCTTAAGTATGGGCATATTGCGCCTAACCTGCATGGCCTCAATACCTTCCGCAGGGTTTATTGCACGGATAAGTATAGCATGGGGTGTACCCTCAACATTAGTTACTATATTAAACATCTCATGAATGCCATAGCACAGGTAGACGTAGGCGATACCGCCTTTCATAAACATGGTTTTGGTACGGGGAGTTATCCGGTTGCCGAAGGAATGAGAGGCTTTGTCAACAATTCCATTATAAGCTTCTGTTTCAACAATATAACCTCCGGTTATTACACCATCAATACAGGTAAATAAGTACTTGCCAAGCAGGTTTTTACTGATGGCAACCACATCATTCCCGAGGTAATAGTCCTCATTTAGTTTCATTGCTGATGGAGGATTGGTTTTAATAATTTGTTTATTTCTGCTGCTTTATCAAAAATCATAATGTGCGTACCGCCTTTTACAATGGTGGCACCCTTTATTTTTTTGTAATCGAAAACCAAATCTTTATCGCCGGTAATGTGGTAGGTATTTGGTGGAATAATGTCATTTTTCCATGCTAAAATAGCCCCCATCGCCCACTCGATAAACACCGGTGAAGTACCTTTCAACATCTCCATAAACACCGTTGCATCACCTTTCGTCATCCTTCCGAACACCGGCCTGATCATAGAACCCATCGAAGTCATTAATTTGCCCGAAACGAGTTTTTGAATCGGCACATTTCTGAAAAAGCTAAAATAGCCCGGCGCCTCATCACTGGTTTTGATACTGGATATCAGGATCACCTTTTTCATAGGCACGATTTTGGCAATTTCTACCGCGAGCATTCCTCCCAACGAATTGCCAATCACTATTGAATCAGGTTTTATATTATATTGATATATAAGCTTTTGGGCGTACGAAGCTAAAGTATCAGCTTTGCCGGGCTCTATCCAGTTTATCGGGATAACTTCATGGTCGTGCAAGTCGATATTCTTATAAATCCGGGTGTCGGCACCAAGGCCCGGAATGATATAAATCCGGCTCATTAAAATTTAATCAGCTTTACTATTTGCTCCAGGAACAAAGCATCGGTTTCATCAAACTGATCCAGCAATTCGCTGTCAACATCCAGCACCCCTACTGCTAAATCGTTATTAAAAACCGGCACCACAATCTCCGACCGGGAAAGCGAACTACATGCAATATGCCCGGGAAATTCTTCAACATCCGGCACTATCAATGTTTTGGCCTGCTCCCATGCCGCACCGCAAACGCCTTTGCCTAATTTAATACGGGTGCATGCCACCGGCCCCTGAAACGGGCCTAAAACAAGTTCGTCGTTTTTTACCATATAAAAACCGACCCAAAACCAATTAAACTGCTCTTTTAAAGCTGCGCTGATATTGGCCAGGTTAGCCACTAAATCGGTTTCGCCATCAAGCAAAGCTGCTATCTGGGGTAGCAATGTGGTATATTGTTCGGTTTTATCGGTTGATGTGGTTATGTTTAAATCCTCTGCCATAACGCAAAGATGGATAATTTGGCAGCAAGTATTTTAGTGCAAAAGTCAATTTTTGCATATTATTTACAATGCAAAAAAGCACCTACAACACAAATCCTACCAAACAATCCATCTTCAAATTTTCAAATCCTCAAATCTTCAAATTGCTTTTCCAATCCTCAAATTTTCAAATCCTCAAATCTTCAAATTGCTTTTCAAATCCTCAAATTTTCAAATCAATTAAATATTCCCTTTCTTCAACTCATCCGCAGCAAAATTTGCGGCACGGGCGGTTAATGCCATATAAGTTAGGGATGGGTTTTGACAGGCCGACGATGTCATGGCCGCCCCATCGGTAACAAATACGTTTTTGGCATCCCAAACCTGGTTATGTTCATTTAGCACCGATGTTTTAGGATCGCGGCCCATACGTGCAGTCCCCATTTCGTGGATTCCATCGCCTATATTATGGCCTCTGTCGTGCGTTTTTACATTTTTAACACCGGCGCTTTCCAGCATTGCTTTAGCTTCTTTTACAATATCTACACGCATCTTCATCTCGTTATCCCTGATTACGGCGTCCATAGATAATATCGGTAGGCCCCATTTGTCCTTGCGGGTTTTATCAAGGGTGATCTTGTTATCGTGATAAGGCAGTAGTTCGCCAAATCCGCCTATACCTATTTGCCAGTCGCCAGGTTCGGTTATGGCATCTTTGTATTGCGCACCAATATTCATTTCGGCAATTTCACGGCTCCAGCCGGTGCGGCTTGCGGCGCCCTGGTAACCAAAACCACGCAGGTAATCGCGTTTATCGCCAAATAAATTGGCAAAACGCACTACGTAAATGCCATTGGCCCTGCGGCCATAGTAATATTTATCTTCAAACCCTTCAACCGTCCCCGATGCACCCAAATTATAATGGTGATCCATAATATTGTGGCCCAGTTCGCCACTACTGCTGCCCAACCCATCAGGCCAGATGTCGGTGGCCGAATTCATCAATACCCACGCACTGTTTAAAGCAGAAGCATTAACAAATACAACCTTGGCATAATATTCATAAGTTTTGTTGGTTTCGGCATCCAATACCTCTACACCTTTAGCTTTCTGCGTGTCTTTATCATATAATATCCGGGTAACAATGCTGTACGGCCTCACCGTCAAATTACCTGTTGCCAAAGCAGCAGGCAAGGTAGATGACTGCGTACTAAAATATCCCCCAAAGGGGCAGCCCTCCCAACACCTGTTCCTGAACTGGCATTGCGTACGGCCAGGTATAGCGGCCGTAAGGTTGGCAACACGACCTATGATCATATGCCTTGTATCGTTATAATTCTTTTTAATTCGGGCAGCTACATCTCTTTCTACCCAGTTCATATCCATCGGTGGTAAAAAATGACCGTCAGGTAAGTGAGGCAATCCTTCCAAGGACCCACTTATACCCGCAAACTTCTCCACGTGGTCATACCATGGCGCCAGATCTTTATAACGGATGGGCCAGTCAATTGCCCAGCCATCTTTTGCATTGGCTTCAAAATCAAAATCGCTCCAGCGGTAGCTTTGACGCCCCCATAAAATAGAGCGGCCGCCCATTTGATATGATCGCCACCAGTTAAACGGCTTAACCTCGTGATAAGGCGCTTCCTGCTCATTCACCCAGTAATCCATAATAGGTTCCTGGGCGCCCCAGTTACGTGAAATTACCGGGCGGGCTTTCCGCTGCTCCTGCGTTACCGAGCCGCGATGCTCAAAGTCCCAGGGATCTTTGGCCGCTGTTTTATAATCTTTAATGTGATCAAACTTTCTGCCCCGTTCAAGCATAATGGTTTTTAAACCCCTGCCTGTTAGTTCTTTAGCCGCCCAGCCGCCGCTGATGCCCGAACCTATAACAATAGCATCATAAGTATTCCCGGCTTTGGCGCTGCCGCTTACATTGTTTAATGGCATAATCTCGAATTGGTTATGAGTAAATTAAGTAATGGTTTCTCAATTGGATAAAACAATATTATCAATTAATATTAACTAAAGCAATCGATTGAAATATTTTTTATATAAACCAAATTTACCGCAGTTGCTACTAAGCCGACTTCGCATTCATGCCAAAATTCTTTATTTTTACCAGGCCACAACAATCTTATATGCTTCAAATTAGCCAACTCTTCATCTACCCTATCAAGTCTCTTGGCGGTATTCCGGTAACTTCGGCCGAAGTTACCTCGCGCGGTTTTAAATATGATAGGAGATGGATGCTGGTTGATGGCCAAAACAGGTTTCTCACCCAAAGGGAACACCCCCAGATGGCGCTGATCAAAGTAAACATACAAAGCGATGGCTTGCTGGTTTCTTATCATGCAAACGGATCTATAACGATTCCGTTTGCATACGATGCCAGTAGTAAACATGACGTTGTGATTTGGGATGATACGTGTATGGGCGTTTATGTAAGCGATGAGTTTGACGAATGGTTTACCACCACATTGGGTATTCCTTGCCGGCTGATTTATATGCCCGACGACAGTGAACGTGAAGTTGACCAACGCTATGCCCAACCGGGCATGATCACCTCTTTTGCTGATGCCTACCCTTTTTTGCTTATCGGGCAAGCATCACTTGATGACCTGAACAGCCGTTTATCCGAACCGTTGCCCATGGACAGGTTTCGGCCAAATATCGTTTTAGCAGGCGGAACAGCATTTGAAGAGGACGTTATGAACCATATTACCATAGCCGGTATCAATTTTTACGGAGCTAAACTCTGCGCCCGCTGTATCATGACCACTATCGATCAGCAAACGGGCGTAAAAGCTAAAGAACCGTTGAAAACACTGGCTACTTATCGCCTAAAAAATAACAAGATCCTTTTTGGGCAAAACCTGGTACACCGGGGCGTGGGGATTGTTACCGTTGGCGATAACCTTGATGTGTTAAGTACGCATAACGACGACAGATTTATAATTGAGAAAAAGATATCGGTACAATGAAACCAACCGTCACTATTGAATATTGCCCCAAATGCGGCTGGATGATGCGGGCCGCTTATATGGCCCAGGAACTGCTTACCACTTTTACGGATGATATTTATGGTGTAACGCTGCACCCAAGTGAAGTAAGCGGCAGATATACTGTTTTTATTGACGATGATGTAATTTTTGACAGGAAAAAAGAAAGCCGTTTTCCCGAAATTAAAGAATTAAAGCAGTTGGTGCGCGACAGGGTCAACCCCGAAAAAAACCTTGGACATTCGGATAAAAAATAAAGATATATCAAAAAATATCGGGTTTTATCGCAATTGTATATTCAATTAACAGCGATTTTTTTCAATAAAAAGAAATACAATACATCATATCGCCCCTTTTTCCGTCTTAACATCCACTGATTTTACATTTTTTTCTGCAAACTGTAATTTTATTATAACAAAAAAGGTAAATAAGATAGTATCGTTGTACTCTATAGTTTTAGTGGATTATTTTATTTAATATTGTTTAACTTTTTGAGTTTTTATTTTTTAAAATGCTTTCCAAAAAAACAAAGTACGCTATTAAGGCATTGGTGATCCTGGGCAAAAACATGGATCAGCCGCCTATGCAAATTTCGAGAATCGCCGAGGCAGAACGAATTCCCAAAAAATTCCTGGAACAAATCCTGCTCGATCTGCGCAATGCTGGTTTCCTGTATAGTAAAAAAGGAGCAGGCGGCGGTTACAGCTTAAACCGCGATCCGAAAGAGATTTTCCTGGTAAGTATCATGCGCATTACCGATGGCCCCATAGCCATGGTACCCTGTGCCAGCCTGAACTTTTACCACAAATGCGATGAGTGCCACCAGGAAACTACCTGCGGCATCCGCGATGTGTTTGTTGATGTGCGGGATGCTACACTAAAAATACTGAGCGAGACCAGCATAGCTGACATTATAACCCGCGAGCAGACGCTCATCAACGTGTAATGTCATCATAAAACTGTCAAATAACAGTTTTTTCAATTAAATTCTACCATTTCCCTATACTATGTATATATTTGTGGTATAAAACATAATGAGCCCTATTAATACACACACTTATATCCACATGTACTGCTGTTTAACCGGCGACAGGACACGGCTATAATTTGTATTATCCACATACGCCTCTTTAGCCAAAGCCAAAGGGGCTTTTTTATAATTGATTAAAAAAATAGCTTATGCAAAGCTTCAGAACAGAACTGGAGAACCCAATAGTAGAGCAGGATATTATTGACCTGGAAAAAAAGATCAGAGCTTTTCGCGAAGGTAAAATACACGACGAAAAATTCAGGAGCCTTCGTTTGGCCCGTGGTGTATATGGCCAGCGCCAGCCAGGTGTGCAAATGGTGCGTATTAAGCTGCCATTTGGTAAGGTAACTTTTAAGCAACTGCTTAAAATTGCCGATATATCTGACGAGTACGGAAGCCGTAATTTGCACCTTACCACCCGTCAGGACATCCAGATTCATTATGTAAGCCTGGATCGTACGCCGGAACTTTGGGCCAAACTGGAGCAGGATGATATTACCTTGCGTGAAGCCTGTGGCAATACCGTGCGGAATGTTACCGCCTCTCCTACCGCCGGTATTGATCCTTTGGAGCCATTTGATGTATCGCCTTATGCACATGCTACTTTCGAGTACTTTTTGCGTAACCCTGTTTGCCAGGAAATGGGCCGTAAATTTAAAATCTCGTTTTCATCAAGCGATGCGGATACCGCTTTCTCATATATTCATGATATTGGCGCCATCCCTAAAGTAAATGCTAACGGTGAACGTGGCTTCAAAATACTTTTAGGTGGCGGCTTAGGCGCACAACCTATATTGGCAAGCATTGTTGAAGAGTTTTTACCCGAAGATCAGCTGATTCCTTATATCGAAGCCATTATTCGTGTGTTTGACCGCTATGGCGAGCGTAACAACCGTAATAAGGCCCGGATGAAGTACCTGATCCAGAAGATTGGATTGGAAGAAGTTTTGCGCCTGGCCAAAATTGAAAGAACTGCTATCAAAGTAAAAAGCTATCCTGTTAATCGCGATACCATTGCATTGCCAGCGCTGCCGGCAACAGCCGAATACCCTACAGTAGAAATCAGCAACCCATTCCGCTATGAACAGTGGTTGGTTACCAACGTTTTTGAGCAAAAGCAAAAAGGCTTTTACGGTGTATATATTAAAGTACCGGTTGGCGATATCCCATCTGATACCGCACGTGCCCTGGTGAAGGTTTTAGAGCCGTTAGTGGCCAACGAAATCCGCATTACGCAAAACCAGGGTTTATTGTTAAAATTTGTCCGTAAAGAGGCATTGCCTGCTTTATATGAAGGTTTAGCTAAACTGGAGCTTGCCGCGCCCGGTTTTGATACCCTGGCCGATGTAACTACCTGTCCCGGTACTGATACCTGTAACCTGGGCATCAGCAATAGTATGACCATGGCGCGTGTGCTGGAAGATTTGATTTTTAATGAATACGAAGAGTTCATTTTTAACCGCGAGATTAAAATAAAGATAAGTGGATGTATGAACTCCTGCGGCCAGCATGGTTTGGCGCATATAGGTTTTCATGGCAGTTCGCTTAAAGCCGGTACAAAGGTATTGCCTTCGGTACAGGTCATGCTGGGCGGTGGCACTGTTGGCGATGGCGTAGGCCGTGCGGCCGAAAGAGTAGTTAAGGTGCCTTCAAAACGTGCTACCGATGTTTTAAGAAAAATCCTTGACGATTACAAAGAATTTTCGCCTGAGGGTGAAACTTTCCATGCCTATTACGACCGCCAGGGTAAAGATTATTTTTACCGCCTGCTGAAACCGCTTGCAGATTTAACAACCCTTACCGATGATGAATTTGTTGACTGGGGCCACCAGGAAACCTATGTATCTGCTATTGGCGTGGGCGAGTGTGCCGGCGTAGTAATTGATTTGGTTGCAACACTCCTTTTTGAATCGGAAGAAAAAATGGGCTGGGCAAATGGTTCGTTTACCCAGGGCGACTGGTCTGATGCTATTTATCATTCATACAACGTGTTCATCAGTTCGGCAAAAGCTTTATTGTTAGATAAAGGTACCAACAGCAGTACACAGGCTGGCATTATTAAAGAGTTTGATGCACAGTTTGTAGCAACCGGCGAGTTTGATTTACAGGGATCATTTAACGACCTTGTATTGCAGATCAATCAAAACGAGCCCTCAGCCGAATTTGCCGCTGCATATTTAGCCCAGGCCGAAGAATTTTTAGGAAAAAGCAAAGCGCAAAGAGAGGCATTGGTGCAATAATGACGGATAACACTAAACAACCACAAATAACTTTAGTGGGTGCAGGCCCCGGCGATGCCGACCTGATTACCGTTAAGGCTATTAAAGCATTAAAAACAGCCGATGTTGTTTTATACGATGCTTTAGTGAACGAAGAATTGCTTGGCTATGCGCCAGAGGCTTCGGTAAAAGTATATGTAGGCAAACGTTCCGGCGATCATACCTACTCACAGGAAGCTGTGAACCAGCTAATGGTTGACTACGCCATCAATTACGGGCATGTGGTAAGGTTAAAGGGCGGCGACCCATTTGTATTTGGCCGCGGGTTTGAAGAACTGGATTTTGCCTCCTCTCATGATATCCCAGCCTCGGTTATCCCTGGTATCTCCAGCTCAATAGCGGTAGCGGAGTTGCAAAACATCCCGGTAACACACCGTGGTTTAAGTGAAAGTTTTTGGGTGATAACAGGCACTATCTCAAACGGGAAAATTTCGCCTGATTTGTATGATGCCGCCAAAAGCAGGGCAACGGTTGTTGTGCTCATGGGGATCAATAAGCTGGCCGAGATTATCGAAATATTTAAAAGTGAAGGAAAAAGCAAACTGCCAGTAGCGGTAATTCAAAGCGGGACAACCGCAGATGAAAAAGTTGTTATTGCTACAGTTGATACCATTGTTGATGCAGTGAAAGAAAATAATATCGGTTCGCCGGCGATTATAGTGTTGGGCGAAGTGGTTTCATTGCACCCTAAATACCAGTTGATTAAAGAAATTTATGACGTTGTTGCCAAAGGATAATAGTTTAACGCAAATTGAGCACGAAGAGATCGGCGGTAACCAATTGTTCCCGGTATTTTTGAAGCTGAATAACCTGCATACCGTTTTGGTTGGTGGCGGCAATGTTGGCCTTGAAAAACTCACGGCTATCTTAAACAATAGCCAGAAAGCCAATGTAACAGTAATATCTAAAACGTTTTTACCCGAAATTCATGAACTTGCCGCGCAATACCCGGATTTAACCATTGTTCAGAAATCGTTTACGGATAACGACCTGGATACCGCCGAGGTAGTAATTGCAGCTACCAATGATAGCGAACTTAACAAGTATGTGCGCCAATCGGCACATGACCGCAAGCTGCTCATCAACGTGGCCGATAAGCCCGAACTTTGCGATTTTTATTTAGGTTCGATAGTAAAAAAGGGCGACCTGAAACTGGCCATATCAACCAACGGCAAATCGCCTACGGTAGCCAAGCGTTTAAAAGAGGTATTAAACGAAAGCCTGCCCGATGAATTGGATACCACGCTGCAGCAAATGAGCGAGCTACGGAACACGTTAAGCGGCGATTTTGCTGATAAAGTTAAACAACTGAATAGTGTAACAGCGGTATTGGTTAAGCCAAGATCGGTCGTGATCAAAAATTTCATCTGGCTTATCTGGTCAACCATTATAGTTTCATTAGCCATCGTTATAACCGCTTTATACTTCAAAGAGCCCGCTTTTAAAACATTTGTAGAAGGTGTAAGCCCGCAGTTTTATTACTTTTTAGGCGCGGGGTTTATATTCGCGATGATAGATGGCGCCATTGGCATGTCGTATGGCGTTACATCAACCACATTCTCCCTTTCAATGGGCATCCCTCCTGCTTCGGCAAGTATGGGCGTCCACCTGTCCGAGATCATGAGCTGCGGTATTGCCGGATGGATGCATTACCGTATGGGCAATATCAATTGGAAGTTATTTTGGTTATTGGTATTACCGGGCATTGCCGGTGCAGTTATTGGGGCATCTATCCTGTCGTCCCTTGAACATTACAGCATGTATACCAAGCCCGTGGTATCAGTGTACACTTTGATATTAGGCATTGTAATACTCTCCAAAGCGTTCAATATTAAGAAAAAGAAATCGGCTGATAAGGTAAAACGCATATCGTTGCTTGGTTTAGGCGGCGGTTTTATTGATGCTGTTGGCGGCGGTGGTTGGGGCTCAATCGTGTTATCAACACTAATAGCAGGTGGCCGCAGCCCTATATTTTGCTTAGGCACGGTAAAATTATCCCGCTTTTTTGTGGCGATAGCAGGGTCAATCACCTTCATAGCCATGGTAAGCAGCGATCATTGGCAAGCTGTTGCCGGCCTGGTACTGGGTAGCGCTTTAGCATCGCCTATTGCGGCAAAAATTTCAAATAAAATTTCGACCAAAACCATCATGGTATCTGTAGGTATCATCGTGATTTTGGTAAGTATTAAATCAATTGTTGCCTTTATTACAAAGTTTATCTGATATGAACGAGGCTTTTGAACATATAAACAACATTACATCAGGTCTCGGCCCTGTTGAAGCGCTGACTAAGCTGGCTGAGCTTTATCGCGGCGAGGTTGTATTTTCGACCAGTTTTGGCTGGGAAGACCAGGTGATCAGTCATATGATCTTCGCCAATAAGCTGCCCATTAAAGTGTTTACTTTAGAAACAGGGCGGCTTTTCCGCGAAACCTATTCAGTTTGGGCCAGCACAATGGACAGGTATAAACAACCTATCCACGCCTATTATCCAAATAATGAACTTTTGGAGCAAATGGTAAACGCCAAAGGCCCTAACAGCTTTTATGAGTCGGTAGAGAACCGTAAAGAATGCTGCGGCATCCGTAAAATTGAACCGCTTAAGCGCGCTTTAAAAGGTAATAAGGTTTGGATTACGGGCATCCGTGCTGATCAATCGGCCAACCGCCATGATATGCATGATGTGGAATGGGACGAACAAAACCAACTGGTAAAATACCACCCTATTTTTCATTGGACTTTGGATGAGGTTAAAGCCTATATTAAACAATACAATATCCCTTACAACTCACTTCACGATAAAGGCTTCCCGAGCATAGGGTGTATGCCTTGTACCCGTGCCGTTGCCGAAGGCGAAGATTTCCGCGCCGGCCGCTGGTGGTGGGAAGATCAATCCAAAAAAGAATGCGGCTTGCATGAGGTAACTGCAAAGTAAACACGATTTCGGGATTTTACAGGATTGACAGGATTTTCCCCCCTGTTGGAATTTTGCATCTCTTTCCTTACATCCGTCCCGTGGGCTTTAATAAATCTGCTTTTTGATCAATTATAATTTTCTATTATTGTTTAATGAGAAGAAAAGACGACCTCCTTTGGAAAGGGATACTCGAAGATGTTTTTGACGATTTCCTATGTTTTCTTAATCCTGATGCTTCTAAGATTTTCGACTTTAATAAAGGCTTCGAATTCCTGGATAAGGAGTTGGAACAGGTTTTTCCGCCCGAAAATGATGAGTATTCTCCAAAGGTGATCGATAAGCTGGTTAAGGTATTTACCAAAGCCGGCAAAGAAGAATGGATTTTGGTGCATGTGGAAGTGCAGGGCCAATATCAAAAAGATTTTGCCAGCCGCATGTATACTTACTTTTACCGGATACTGGACAAATATCAAAAGCCCATAGTCGCCTACGCCATATTTACCGAAGCCAATACAAAGGAAAGACCAAACCATTTTGCCATAGACTTTATGGGCACCAGTTTGCGTTATACCTTTAATACGTATAAAATAGCCAGCCAAAGCGATGAGGTGCTGAAAGCGAGCGATAACCCCTTTGCCCTGGTTGTGCTTACAGCTAAGGCGGCACTTGCAGGCAAAGACCTGAAAAGCAGCAGGGAACGTGACGAACTATTGCTGAATTTAAAACTTAACCTCACCAGGCTATTATTGGCCAAACAGATAGCGAAAGATAAGATAAGGGTGCTGATGAATTTTTTAAGGTATTACATACGCTTTGAAAATCAGGATATAAACACTAAATTTGAGCAACAGGTAGAAATTTTAACAGGAAGGAGCAACACCATGGGTATCGAAGAACTTTTATTAGAAAGAGCTGAAAAAAAAGGCAGAAATGAAGGCAGAAATGAAGGCAGAAATGAAGGTAGAAAAGAAGAAGCTGTTGCTATTGCCCGCGAAATGAAAAAGGAGGGTTTGCCTGTTGCCCAGATCAAAAAATTCACCGGTCTTTTGGTTGAAGAAATAGAAAAACTATGATATACGCTCAATTTAGAATGAGCAATCATCTGTGCTTGATTCCAAATGTGTTTAAATCTTTCTGATGTCCCAAACAACTACATACCAATCACCAAACTCATCGCGGTGGGTACCGGCTATTTCGAAACCCATTTTTTGATGTACTTTTAACGAATTGACGTTTCTTACTGCTATTTCGGTAATACAAAGTTCGTAATCATCACCTACCAGGTTGGCCGTTGCGTTGTAAAGTTTTCTCAACAGCCCCAACCCTCTGAAATCTTTATCAACGCACACCTGTCCGCCTACAAAAAATTTATAAGCAGTTAAAACTTTGCCCTGAAACCGGCTTTTATGAAATTCCCTGAACATAGGTTCAAGGCTGGGCAGTTGTTTTTCCATAGCAGCTGTCATGGCCAGGTTATAGCCAATTACTTTGTTTTGATGCAACGCAATAACCTGCGGTATTTGGGATGCCATTTGCTGCAATAATTCAATGGTGTGTTCTGCAAAAACAAAGCCCTGCTGATCTTGCTCTTCGGCGGTTAATGATTTGTATAGGTTTTGATTCTGAAGCGCTATAATTTGTTCAAAATGTTTGATGGTGGTAGCTGCCTGGAAAGTTATTGCCGCTGAGATATCCTTATTCATAGTTTGGCAAATGTCTTTATTTTAACCGAATTTGTGCAATCATAAATAAGACTGAATTATTTGGCGATGTCAAAAAAACGATTGTCAGCGAATGTTTTTCCTGATGCGGCTTAACGATTGAGGCGTGATGCCCAAATAAGAGGCCACATCGCTTAATGGTACACGAAGTGCTATATCTGCCTGTCGCATCATAAAAAGCCTGTAGCGCGTGGTTGAATCCTGTCCCAGGTAGGCATTCCTGATTTGTATTTTATCAAGCAGCGCCTGCTGCGTTATATCATCAATCAAACTTTTTATATAAGGCAACTGCTCATATAAGGCCATCAGTTTGGCGTGGCTTATTTCCAACACATTTGCCTTGCATGCCGCCTGGATACTTTCCTGTGCAGGAACCTGGTTATTAAAGCTGTTTAATATGGTGCAAAATTGGTTTTCTTTTAAAAAATAGTGAGTAACCTCGTTTCCCTTTTCGTTATGCATCACAATTCGCAGCACCCCCTCTACAATGAAAAATCGTTGCCGGCAAACATTTCCCCCTTTAAACAGGTAATCGCCTTCTTCAAATGTGCGGGCTTCAAATGCATTCCCTATAACTTCCTGATCCTGGGGCGAAATATAACTGAATAGCTGCAAAAACGAAATGAGTTTATTGGGCATATTCAAATTTGTAACATTTATAAACTATCAGCAAAAAAAAATTATTATTACGTTCGGTCTTCGTCGGCCACTTCAAGCCAGCCATCTTTATTTACAAGGTATTTAGAAAAATTTTTAGGCCGTTGGGCTTTGGTGATAGTTTTATTGTTCCGGGTTGAGGGGCCACGCAGAACAAATATCAGCGCAACAAGAAGTGCAATAGCAGTTAATAAAGCAATCATTATAGAATAGATTTTTAGCCGCGACCGTTAAGATCGCAATAGCCTGATTATTAAACATAATGATTGGTTGAGACCTTTTATAGCTTAATGCCAGGGCGATTAATTCCGGCGGTTAAACCATCTCATGCCCCAATATAGGTAAACGCAGTAAAAGTTAAAAGGAAGCTGACCGTATTTTTTAGTTGCTATAAGTAAAAATGACTTTTTTATAGCTTAAAGTATTAACGGCCTGCACAAAAAAAAGAATATTTCTGATCCTGGGGATTCGGATTATACAAGTGATATACTTTTGCTGCCTAAGTAATGATATAGTAACAATTGATTAACAACCTATTACGCCATGCCGACTATAAAAATATAAATTGCGCGTGTGCACTATAATTTAAGTAGCTTTGAATTGTTATGCGGTAATATTATTCGCGGGAGTAGCTGTCCCTTATTACCCTGGTTTCAAAACAACAAATTACATACATAAAATAAGATCAGGATATATTGTTTTCCTGTTCTTGAAAAATTTTAAAAGCCCCTGTAAACGAATACCTACAGGGGCTTTATTTTTTATATAGATAAGCATATCATGGAAGAAAGAAAGTATTTAACTACCTGGAAAAGGTACATGCCGGTTATCCGTTTGCATTTGAAGAAAAGCCTGACCGAAGATCAGCAATTCAAACTGAACATTACCGATTTTGAATCTGCAGGAGATCGTGGAAAATCAGGTTACACGTTCAACATCAACATGGAAAACGGCAAGGTTACCAATAACATCAGCGGATCGGCTGTAGCGCGCGATTTGTTTGAAGCCATAAAAGGTGACGATGCTGTTAAGGCTATGTTGCTGGATAAAAATGTTAAAATAAGCGTTGGGAAATCGTTTGTGTTGAGCATCAAAACTACCCATCTTTCAACCTACAGGTAAGAAATAAGCTGAAAGCAGAAGGCCTAAAGCATTTTCGGCACCTAACCCGCCATATAAAGGGAGTAACCAACAGGTTATTTCCTTTTTTTATGCGAATTACTTTTTGTCGATTTAGCTTTAGATGACGATTTATGGGATTTGGCAGAAGCTTTCTTTCCTCTTTTAGATGCTTTTGAATGTGCTTTATGGTGTCGGCCATGTTTTTCAGCAACAGGCGCTTTCCTGATCACAGGTGCAAAATCAACTGCCTCTGGATGGGCCTGGGGATTGAAAGGGTTAAAGTAATAAATATCGGCCGCGTCCCAGTTTTTTAAGCCTGCCTGTACCCGTTCATTAAATGCCGCCTCGTTTTTTACCTCAGGCGCAGTCCACCCAGCTTCGGCCAGGCCGGCAATTCGTGGAAAGAGCATAAAGTCCAGGCGTTTTTCTGATGCTATTTTCTCTGTCCAGATATTTGCCTGCACGCCGATGATTTGGTTTGATGCAAGCTGATCTGCATTTAATTGCCTGTCCGGAAAGTTATAGATATCTGTATACCGGTTAAATACACCCTTCCAGTTACGACCCGAAACGTGTGTGCCATCCTGTAAAAAATCGAGATATAGCGGCAAGCGAGGGCATAATACCACCTGGTAATTTTTCTGCAAGGCAAGACTTAGCTGGCCCGGCAGATTTTGCCGCCACCAAAAAATGATGGTTTTGCCAGCCGGAAGGTCGGTTTGGGTGGCCTCGTCCCAGGCCAGAATCTTACTGCCCATATTGGTTACGGTATCGGTCATCCGCTTAAAAAAGTAGCGTTCCAGCGTGCCAACATCAGCAAAACCCTTATTCTGCATCATCCGGGCAATGGCCGTATCTAACGACCAGGCTTTGATGCCCAAAACAACCTCGTCGCCCCCCAGGTGTATCATTTTTGATGGAAACAGTGCAGTTGTTTCCTTGATAACATTGGCTAAATACTGGTAAGTTTCTTCTTTGGCAGGGTTAAAAGTGAAATTTGGATAACCGGCTACACTCCCACCCGAATATTCGGGATAAGCTTTATTAGCGGCGGTTGCATGGCCGGGCATATCAATCTCCGGAATCACTGTTATAAAGCGCTGAGCTGCGTAATTAACTACCTCTTTTATATCGTTTTGGGTATAAAACATAGGAATAGCTTCTGCCGAGGTATCACTATAATCACCTACCCCGCCAACGGATGTTAACCTGGGATATTTTTTTATTTCGATGCGCCAGCCCTGTACATCGGTAAGGTGCCAGTGAAATTTGTTAAGCTTGTAATAGGCCATCCAATCCAATATTTGCTTAACCTTCTGCTTGCCAAAAAAATGTCGCGATTCGTCAAGCATTAAACCACGCCATTGGTAACGGGGCGCGTCGGTTATTTCTGCGGATGCAATGCTTACGTTCTGATACTCACGGGCGTCGGTTGCATCTGTTGATGCAAGAGTAAGGTTATCACCTTCTTTAGGATGATCTTTAATAAGTTGTAAAAGCGATATCAAGCCATAAAAAATACCTTCTTTATTTGAAGATGATATGGTTACCTGCTCCGGCGTAATTTTTAGTGCGTATGCACCTATAGTTTGGTTTGTGTTGGTTAAAACGAGTTTAACGGTACTTTTTAAATCACCGTTGTTTATAACAGGTGATAAACCTTTTGCTTTAAATAATTCCTTTTGAAAGTAAATAGCCAAAGTGGTTAATGAAGTATCGCTTAAGCTAATTGTCGAGTGATTATTGATGCTGATTTGCCCGGAACCACTTACAACCGACCGTGGCTGAGGAATGATGTTTAAATTTTGTGCTTTCAGGTATCCGGATATAAGAAGCAGCGCTATTAAGAATTTATATTTCATTAAAAAACAAGTCAAAATTATTGGGGTTCCGCTATGATAGCGATTTTATGCTAAATCGAGGTAATTTATTTGTAATATCTGAATTTGGGCACCTGGCTGCTTTATTTAAACACATGGCGTAGACATAAACACGGGAGACGCAATTATACACCTCTACGAAAAGGGGCCGGTCGTATTAAATACGACCGGCCCCGAATATTTGGCAATAAGCTGATAAAGCTAAACTACCCTCCTAATCAACTTAATCAACTACTTACCAAATCACTTCCATCCGCCACCTAATGAACGGTAAAGTTCGGCAGTAGCGCTTAGCTCATCTCTTTTAATAGTAGCAAGTGCTAATTCACCTTGCAATACATTGCCCTGGGCTGTTATTACTTCCAGGTAATTAGCCAGGCCGTTTTTAAATAACATGCTGGCGTTTGTTGTAGCTTGCTGCAGGGTTTTTACACGATTTGCAGCTATGGCTTGCTCCTGTTTTAGCTTTTCAATTTTAACCAGGGCGTCAGATACCTCGCCAACCGCATTTAAAACTGATTGCCTGAATTGCAGTACCGTTTTTTCGCGGTCAATTTGTGCAACTTTGTAAGTAGTACTTAATTGTTTGTGCTCCAGTAATGGAGTTACAACACTACCGCCAACTATACCAAACAACGAAGCTGGAATATTAAACCAATTGCTGGCCTTAAAGGAGTTAACGCCACCGCTTGCAGTGATTCTTAAAGCCGGGTACATTTCAGATTTGGTGATGCCCACTTTGGCGTTAGCAATAGTTAAAGCCAGTTCCTGTGTCCTGATATCGGGCCTGCGGCTGATGATGGCCGATGGAACCCCGGCAGTTAGCGTTTCAGGGAATTTAACATCATTTAATGTGCCATTGCGTTCGATAGCATCCGGCAATTTGCCTGCCAAGATACTAAGAGCGTTTTCCTGTACAGCTACGTTCCTTTCAAACTGTGGAACCAACTGCGCAGCTGCCTGCTGCTGTGCTTCGGCCTGTTGTACTGCCAGTAAAGTTACCTGGCCGGCATCATATTGTAAACGGATGATCCGGATGGTACTGTCATTCAGTTTAACATTCTTTTTGGCTATATCCAATTGCGCATCAAGCATCAGCAGGTTATAGTAACCTTGCGATACGTTTGCTACGATGTTGGTTTGAATAGCCTTTTTTGCTTCGGCTGTTTGCAGGTATTCTGCAAGTGCCTGGCGGCTTTGGTTACGGATTTTGCCCCAGATATCGGCCTCCCATGAAAGGGCAAGGTTTGCTGAATAATCTTCAATGTGTTTGGTACCTAAGCCATACTGTTTAATGCTTAGTCCGTTGAGGCTGTTATCGCTCGGGCGGCTGCTGCTTGCCGTTACATTTAGTGCAACCTCGGGTACATAATTCCATTTTACCTGTTTAAACAGCAACTGTGCTGCATCAATATTTTTGACCGCTATCTGCATGTCATAATTTTTTGCTATGGCGCTGTCAATCAGCTTTTGCAGGGTCGCGTCGGTAAAAAAGTTTTTCCACTGTATATCGGCTATGCTGCTGGTATCGGCAGTGGTTATGGCTGTGGCGCTCCTGAAAGCAACCGGCAGCTCTGGTTTGGGTGTTTCCACATCCTTTGATACTTTACAGGCGCTTAAAAAGGCCGTAAGTAATACAAAAGCTAATGGAGTTAAATAACGTTTCATTTTTTTAATATTAATAGAATCAAGAGATTAGAGTCAAGAATCAAGACGGCTTCAACAACTTTTTAAAGTCTTGATTCCTGGCTCTTGATTCTTGATTCTCAAAGATTAATTATTCTGTAGTTCCAATTTTTTAGGGTCAATTGCGTGCCCTTTTTTGTGGCCTGGCCCGTCACCGTTCAGCACGGCCAATGGTACACCGCTGATTTTTTCCTGTAATCCCTGGAATATGACAAACAATACGGGGATGATGAACAATCCTAAAATTACTCCTGAAACCATCCCGCCGGCAGCACCTATACTAATAGAGTGGTTACCTTGTGCTGATGGGCCTGTGGCAATACTCATCGGGAATAAACCGAATACGAAAGCCAGCGATGTCATGATGATTGGGCGTATCCTGAGCCTTGCAGCTTCAATTGCTGATTCAATTAAACCGTGCCCAGCCTTTCGACGCTGTACCGCAAACTCCACAATTAGGATGGCATTTTTGGCCAGCAAACCGATGAGCATAATTAAAGCCACCTGTACATAAATGTTATTTTCGATACCGGTTAAACCCAATACCACAAACACACCTAAAATACCTGTAGGGATTGAAAGGATAACTGCCAATGGCAATATATAGCTTTCATACTGTGCCGATAATAAGAAGTATACAAACACCAAACAAAGCATGAAGATAATAGCCGACTGACCGCCCGAAGCAATTTCCTCGCGGGTTTGGCCGGCAAATTCATAGGCAAAACCTGTAGGCAATTGCTCCTGCGCTGTTTCCTGTATAGCTTTAATTGCATCACCAGAGCTATAACCCGGTTTAGGGATAGCGTTGATCTCGATAGAGTTAAACAGGTTATAACGTGAAGCCGTTTCTGAACCATATACACGGGTTAGTTTAACCAGGGTATTGATAGGCACATTTTCGCCGGCTTTGTTTTTAACAAATACCCTGTCAATTGCCGAAGGATCTGTTCTGTCCGCAGTATCAGCCTGCACTACCACGCGGTAGTATTTACCAAAGCGGTTAAAATCTGACGCCTGTGCAGTACCAAAATACGCCTGCATAGTTTGTAAAATGTCTTTAACATTTACGCCCAACTGACCGGCCTTTTCGTCATCAATTTCTAATTGCAACTGAGGATAATCTGCCTTATAAGATGTAAAGGCATAAGCTATTGCTGGTTTCTGCATCAGTTTGCCAATAAAGTTATTGGCAACACCACTAAATTTATCCAGCTTACCGTTGGTTTTATCCTGCAGTACCACATCCAGGGCCTCTACGTTACTAAAACCTGGCACCGTTGGAAAACTGAACACAAAGAAAGTACCGCCAGGTATGCCGCCTAATCTTCCTCTAACAATGTTCTGTATCTCGTCAATATTTTTAACTGCTCCCCGCTGTTCATTTGGTTTTAATAACAGGAAGATTACACCGGCAGATGGACTGCTGGATTGGGTTAAAAAGTTAAAACCAGACAATGCGGTAACAAACCTTGCCGACGGTAAAGTTTTCAGCTGATCTTCGGCTTGTTTAAAGATTTTATTGGTACCGCTTAATGATGTACCGGATGGTGTACTAACAGCAATGGCCACAAAGCCCTGGTCTTCAGTTGGAATAAAGCCAGTTTTTGTTCTGTTTACCAGGTAAACTGTTGCTGCTATTACCAACACCAATCCGCCTATGCTTAGCCATTTTTTATTGATTAGGAATTTTAAGCCACCTACGTACCTGTTGGTTAAATAATTAAAACCACCATTAAAGCCTGCATAAAATTTATCTACAAAGCCTTTTTTAGGTGCTTCATGGCCGTCTGCACTATGCTTGTTCTTTAAGAACAGTGCTGCCAAAGCAGGGCTTAAGGTTAAAGCGTTAACAGCCGATATAATAATAGCTATGGCCATAGTTAACGCAAACTGGCGATAAAATATACCTGTTGAGCCCACCATGAAACTAACCGGTAAAAACACGGCAGCCATAACCAGCGTAATAGATATAATGGCGCCTGTAATTTCGTGCATAGCCTCGGTAGTTGCCGCCTTAGGGGTTAGGCTTGGGTCGTGCTCCATTTTGGCATGCACGGCCTCTACCACCACAATGGCATCATCCACCACAATACCTATGGCCAGCACCAGGGCAAACAGGGTTAAAAGGTTAACTGAGAAGCCAAACAGGTTCATGAAGAAGAATGTACCGATAATAGCCACCGGAACGGCTATAGCCGGAATCAAAGTCGACCTGAAATCCTGCAGGAATATAAATACTACGATGAACACCAGTATAAAAGCCTCTACCAATGTATGTTCAACCTGGTTAATTGACTCATCAAGATCGGTTTTGGTACGATAGAACTGGTTGTATTTGATACCAGCCGGGAAATCCTTTGATAGTTTTTCCATTAGCTTATCAATCTCAATCTGAATTTGGTTGGCGTTTGAGCCCGACAACTGGATGATACCAATAATAATACCGTCGTGCCCGTTCAGGTTACTTACGCTATTATAAGAATAGGCGCCCAGTTCAACACGGGCTACATCTTTTAAATGCAATACAGAACCATCTGCGTTTGCACGGATAGCGATATTCTGATATTCCTCTGGTTTGGTAAGCTTACCTTTATATTTAATTACATATTCAAATGCCTCGTTACTGCGCTCACCAAATTTACCAGGCGCGGCTTCAAGGTTTTTGTCCTGTATAGCTGCCATTACTTCGGCGGGTGTAACTTTGTAAGTTGCCATTTGCGCAGGATTAAGCCAAACACGCATAGAGTAATCCTTAATACCACCAAATATACTGGCCGAACCTACACCCGTGATACGTTTAATTTCGGGCACAATGTTAATCTGTGCGTAGTTGGCCACAAAGGTTTGATCGTATTTTTTAGGATCCTCTGAGTAGATGGCCATAGCACCAATGAAGCTGTTTTGCTGTTTGGTTGTGGTTATACCATATTGCACAACCTCTGCCGGCAATTGGCTTGTAGCCTGCGAAACACGGTTTTGAACGTTTACAGCTGCCTGATCGGGGTTGGTACCTTGTTTAAAGTAAACGGTAATACCCAATGTACCGTCGTTACTGGCAGTGGAGGTCATATAGGTCATATTTTCCACACCGTTAATCGCTTCTTCTAACGAAGGCGTAACAGAACGTAAAATAGTCTCGGCATTAGCGCCCGGGTAAACAGCAGATACCAATACCGCCGGAGGGGCAATATTCGGAAACCGCTCTAAGGGCAGTTTTGTTAAACCAAGTACCCCTACTATCACCAGTAATATGGAGATAACGGTTGAAAGTACCGGTCTTTCTATGAATTTTTGAAACATGATTTTAATTTTTTATTTCGGATTTCGGAAGTTCGATTTCGGATTTATTCCGGTGCTGCATATCATCCGTAATTGAACAATATCAACGACAACCAATTAAACCTTTTACCTTTGGCCTTTAGCCTTTTACCTAAATCCTGACTCTTGATTCTTATTTATTAACTACAGCAGCAACCTTATCAGTAGCTTTTTGAGGTGCTATCACCATACCTTCGGCTAAGTGGTCCATGCCGCTTAGTACAATCTGGTCGCCGGCTTTAAGGCCATCTTTAACCAGGTAGTTTTCGCCGCTTTTGCCTACAATGTTGATAGGTACTTTTTTCACTTTATTGCTATCGGCAAGGGCAAAAACAAATACTTTATCCTGCATTTCGACAGTAGCCGACTCGGGCACTATCAATGCATCCGTATGTTGTAAGCTTAAACGTACTTTACCTGTATTACCGGCACGTAACAAACCATCGGGATTGGCAAAGTTTGCCCTGATGGTAATAGCGCCTGTGTTTTTATCAAACTGGCCATCTATTACATCTATTTTACCTTGTTTGGCGTATTGGCTGCCATCTGCTAATAGTAATGATACCGTAGGCAAGTGCTGTAGTTTTTCTTTTAAAGTAGTACCGGGATACTGTTCTTTAAAGGCTACGAAATCTTTTTCGCCCAAAGAGAAGTAAACATGCACATCATGCACATCAGACAGTTGGGTTAAAGCTTCCACATCCTGCGGAGTAACCAGGCTTCCCTGTTTTTTTAGTAAACGACCGATGTAGCCGCTAACCGGTGCTTTTATTAAAGTATAGCCTAAATTTATCTGCGCGGTTGATACATTTGCCTTAGCCGATTCGATATTGGCTTTAGCAACCTGCAGGCTGGCTTTTGCGGTTTTTAACTGGTAATCAGATACTACCTTGTTTTCAACCAGCGGTGTAAGCTTGTCAACTTCAAGCTGCGCGTTACCTGCTGCTGCTTCGGCCGCATGTAAGCTGGCCAGGGCATTATTTAAAGCTGCGCGGTAAGGCTGCTCATTTATTTTAAATATAGGTTGGCCGGCGCTTACAAAAGCACCTTCGTCAACAAATACTTTGTCTAAAGCGCCACTTACCTGCGGACGAACTTCTACGTTAACAGTACCTTCAATAGATGCAGGATATTCCTGGTAAGTAGTTTGTGTGCCCGATGCTATTGCGGCTACGGGTAGTGCCGGCGGTGGCGGTGCCTGCTGCGTTTGCGGCTTGGGCGAGCAACCATATAATGTGAGTGCTAAAAGCGCTAATGGGATAATTTTCATGATACTTAATTTTGAGGGTGATAGATTGTGATTCATTTTGATGCCTTGCGGCGGGTAGATATATGTTGAGTTAATTGTTTTCATTGCTGAATTGATATATGTGTAGTTTTTATTGAAATGATAACCTTTGTTTTTAAGGCTACCAGTGTGATTATTAACTGAGCTAACGTTTTGTAGCTAAATAGTTGCCGCGTTTTGTGTTTGATGACTTAACACTGTTTAGTAACGCTATGTAAAAGTTGATATCCATAGTTGTTTTATTATTTATTTGTTGTTGAGTTTACTTTTATTTAACACTGTTAAATTATTTAACGATGTTATTTTCGAAGCAAAAAATTACTCAGGTTTTATCGACCTGATGATACCGGTAATGGCATCCATTAATACCTGGCGATTGATATCGTCTGATGAACCGCGCCGCAATAAGTTGATAGACACCAACCCATGAACAACAGACCAGAAAGTGTAATATTTAGTGCAAATAACATCCGATTCGGGATTGTCAATACGCATCACTTTGCCAATTACATCGGTGAACAGATCCCAGGGCATCACAGATTCTTCCAGCTTGTTTATCTCGTCGCAACAACAATTGGTAGTTACGCCAAACATAATCTGGTAAAGCTCTTTGTTGGCAAAGGCGAAATTCCAGTAGGCAAGCCACATAGCTTCCAATTGTTTTTCGGGCAGTGCATGTTGTTCGTGAGCTGCCCTAAGGTCTTTAGCCAATAACAAGTAACCTTTGCGGGCAAGTTCCAGCAAAATAGCTTCTTTATTAGCGTAATATTCATATATGATAGGTGCGGTGTATTCAATTACATCGGCAATTTTACGCATACTTAAAGCCTGCCATCCCTCCTCTTTAACAATCTGGAGTGCGGCATCCAGAATATTGATCCTGGTTTCGTCTTTTAAGCGTTGAATACGTTCTTTACTGGCCATTTTATTTACGCCTTAAATCATTTAACAGCGTTAAGCAAATATACAGCTGTTTATTTAGGCATAGTACCATCCATTTGTCAAATTGAGATCATGGAATTGTCAGGAGGAAGCCCCCTAACCCCCTAAAGGGGGAACTTTTTGATTTTCGAGAGGCTTTTCTTAAAGCCTCCCCTTCAGGGGAGGTTTGGAAGGGCTATCTACTTTTTCACCAAATAGGCCAGTTGCCCCATGTGGTAGCCCTGGTGAACTGTTCTGTTGATGAGGATATTCAGTTTGTTGCGATGCGGTTCTTTTGCAAAATCTTCGGCTGAGATTGCGCTGTGCTTGGTAAACCAATCTTCGGGCTGCATGGCATCAAATTTTTGTTTAAGGGTGGTGTTTACGTTGTGCCAGGCAGCTTTGATATCGGCTATCGGCGGCTTTTCCAGGCCGGACGTATCGGAGTTTTTTAGGAAGATCTCGTCCAATTGCGGGTAAAGCCGGTCGCCAAGTTCTAAATAGGTGAACAGGCCGTCACTTACCGCGGTCAAGTGCCCTAAAAGATAGGTGCCACTGTTACGGTCGGGGGCGGTAAAGCCGGCAATTTGCTCGTCGGTTAGTTTATCCAGCAACGCGTTAAGGCGGGTGTTTTGCAACTCCCAGTTTGATATGGCTATTTTAATGAATAAAGCGGTGGTTGTTTCCTGTTGAATTTCCATAATGGGATTTATTTTGATAAATATAAGGTTGTGTTACCGATAAATTGACGCTTATTCTTCAGCCCAATGTCACAAGTTGCAAGCACAGAAATGAGATAGCCTTATGACTTCCGACTTAGTGCCGTTGACTTAACAATTGATTATTTTGAAGTTACCTGCCAGCCGTTAAATGGCTTTACTGTAGCACAATTGGGGCTGCCGTCTTTGGCGGTTCCGGCTACGTTTGTTTTAAGCATTAACGCCGCATCTGCATTTAGCTGATCGATGATCTCCCAGGTTATTCCGGCCATCGGAATTTTGAGCCTCCTGTTCCAGGGGCTAACCTGCCCGGCCAGCGTGCCGATATCGAGGTAAATAAAGTTGCCCATATAGGGGCCTTGTATAAATGGACCGCCAAATCTTGGCGAAGCATCTTTTAGCCTGTCCCCTTTTGTGGTTACCGTTAAATAAAAATTCAGGTCGCCCGAATCAGTTTTTTGGATTTGTACAGTTTCATATTTATTGCCCGATCCCTTTTGTAAGCCAAAAGCCACCCCGGCGGTAGGCTTTTCAAGGATAATATGAAGCGATAGTTCCATGGTTTTATCAGATTTTGGTTAGTATCAATAAACAACGGTTAAGATACTGAAATCGCCAACTATATCTTTGATCCCTAAGCGTGATTTTGATATTATTCAATTCGTCCGAACCTGGATTAAGCAGATTCTTCAGATTTTTTGGATTTTGATTTTTTTCTCGCCCATGAGACAAGCTGTTTTTTTTAAAATCTGTGAAATCCAAAAAATCTGCTTAATCCGAGTTCAGACAAAACCGCTAATCGTTTAATCGCTTTATGTAATCTAAAAACATATACAACGCCTTCTTCTTCCCCTCGGTTAAATCAAAATCAATTTTTACCATCAGGTAATCAACAATATCAAAGTCATCGCGCATAGGCAACTCTTTGAATAACTCCTGCCTATGGTCGAGGCCGTATTTAAGGGCGGCGTTAAATTCCTGCATAAAATCATGCGGGATTGGTTTGTTGGCTATCCAGCCTGCAAACATGAACGGCAGGCCGGTAAACTTTTGCCATTCTTCGGCCAAATCATATACATATTTATATTGATCTTTTTTGCCAAAGGTGCGGTCGCCAATTTGAACAAAAGCCGTGTGTGGTTCGGTCGACAGGCCGTAGTTTGCTGCCCCCTCAATTAACTCCGGACTTATTTTCCAATAGTTTTTAAGTAGTACACGCGCCAGGTTGTTAGATGAGCGCGATTCGGGATCAAGCTGCAGGTATTTAATATCGTGTACCGGGCAATTACTAAATATAAAAACCGAGTTTACCGAGCCTACGGCACCAATGCAGTAATCGGATACTATTTCCCAGTTGGGCAGGCTTAAGGTGGCCGCCACGGGGATAAGGCCTATATCCACCACGTCATCAATGAGTTTTTGGGCACAATCAGTCGGGGTGTCAAGACTTAGTTCTATTTTGTCTACAAAACCGGTATGTTGAAGGCCGTATATAAAGGGTTTGGTATTAGTGTAGCTTACTGCTGATATTCTGATCTTTTTCACAAGAAACGTTCTCTTTCAGGATTGTTTTAAATGTTCGGCATTGTTAAAATCTACAATAGCAAATTGTTGGCCATCATAAACAACTTTGTATAAAACCAAATTTTGATGTGGGAAGTTATCCATTTCGCTCAATGGCTTGCCGGTTAAAATACAAAGCAATAAACGCATGGCGCGGCCATGCATGCAAACCAGTACGGTTTTTTCTTCGGGATGGCCCATGATCACCTTCAAAGCTTCACGCTGACGGATCTCCACTTCGTTGGGGCTTTCGCCGCCTTCAAATTTGCTGTCCAGGTTTCCATCCAGCCAATCGCGCATAATTTGCAAAAAGGCTGCTTTATTTTCCGGCGTGGGCAGCTGACCTTCATGAATACCCCAGGCCAGTTCATCAAGGCCCGGAAGCTTTTCAAATGGCAATCCCCCATCCAAAAAAGGCTGAATGCTTTGCTTTGTACGTTTTAGTGCAGATATATATGCTTTATCGAAAGGTACGTCTTTATAAGCCGCAAAAAACTGTTGAGCCTGCTTGCGGCCCTCGTCGTTCAGGTCGGTATCAACGCCCCTGCCCTGGATGATTCCCAATTTGTTGTACTCAGTTTGGCCGTGACGTACTATGTATAAGGTTTTTTGCATTTTTTTATTGAAGCGTAAAGCTTAAAGCTTTACGCAGGTCTGATATTTTACGTTTTATTAAAAGCTTTTTGCTTTAAGCCTTCAGCTTTAGGCTTTTGTTTAGCTTAATTTATTACCGGCAGCTTGTAATATTGCGGCTTGGGCTGGGTTTCAGGAAATTCAAAATCATTGTAATCGGTAACTACGTTATAAAGCGTATCGCGCTCAATAGGGTACCTGCCTACATGCTTAATCAATTCCACCAGTTGTTTGGTGCTCATGCCGGGGTGTTGCTCTTCGGCACCTGCCATCGAGTAAATTTTGGTGGTATCGTCAAGGGTGCCATCAATATCATCTACTCCAAAATTGAGTGAAAGCTGCGCCGTGGTACGGCTAATCATGGCCCAATACGCCTTAATATGGTCGAAATTATCCAAATAGATCCTCGCGACAGCATAATTACGCAAATCTTCAACAACCGTTGATTCGGGTACGTGCGACATCTGGTTATCCTGGTTGCGGAATTTCAGCGGGATAAATGTTTGAAAACCGCCTGTTTTATCCTGCAGCTGGCGCAAGCGTTCCATATGGTCAACCCGGTGATGGAATTTTTCGATATGGCCGTAAAGCATGGTGGCGTTTGAGCGGCCACCCAGTTTATGCCATTCCTCGTGTATGGCCAGCCATTGGTCGCCGGTACATTTATCTTTTGAAATCAAATCACGAACCTCCGGGTGGAAAATCTCGGCCCCTCCGCCTGGTATCGAGCCTAAACCAGCCTCCATCATCAGGCGCATGCCTGTGGCGTAGTCAATTTTGGCTTTTTTGAAAATGTAATGGTATTCAACCGGCGTTAAGGCCTTAATGTGTAATTCGGGGCGATGGGTACGGATGCGGCTGAAAAGTTCCTGGTAAAAAGGCACGTCGTATTGCGGCAGTACGCCACCTACAATATGTACTTCGGTTACGGGTTCGTCATCGTATTTGGTTACCATGTTAAACATTTCGTCCATGGTATACTCCCAGCCCTCGGCTTTTTGTTTAAGCAGCCGCGAGTACGAGCAAAATTTGCAATCGTAAACACAAAGATTGGTAGGTTCGATATGGAAATTACGGTTGAAATAAGTTTTATCGCCATGGCGCTTTTCGCGGATGTAGTTGGCCAAAACACCAAGGTAACCGAGGTCGCCCTGCTCATATAACGTAACACATTCATCAAAGGTAATCCTTTCGCTGCGCTGTACCTTTTCGGCAATGTGCTTTAAATCAGCAGGCAGGTCGGGATTTTGTAATAATAACTGTAAATTATGCTCAGCTTCCATTCAAAAAACTTTGAACAAATGTACTAAAAAAGCGGAAAGCTTAAAGCCCAGGGCCTAAAGCAAGAGGCATCTTTACAATAAGATTATGAGTGTGGAAAGCTTAAAGCAGAAGGCTGAAAGCAAAAGGCTAATTGGAGAAAGCCGAAAGCTAAAGGCTGAAAGCAAAAAGCCTAAACAAGAATTTGGATTAGCTTTCGGCCTTTTGCTTTCGGCTTTAAGCTTAAATAGCGGTTATGGCCGTAATGCTTACCCCTCTAAAGCAATCGTCGACGCAATTGCGAGGCACGTAACCGCAGTCTGAAATAAGGCCGTTGTTTTTTGCTTCAAATATAATATCATTGGTTGCGGCATCAACCTTAAGCCATTCGGTACGGGCCTTTAAGTAAATGCCATCTATCGTAAGTGCATCGGCGGCGTCATTTGGGTGCGAATTTATGGTGGCAGCATCTTCATGCCAGGTTTTAACGGTGTCGATTTTATTAGTGCCATCATTGCGCGACTGTATTTTGACGTAATCACGCGAAACAACTTTACCATTGCTTACAGCTACTTTGATAGTAACACCAAAACCTACCCACGAGCCAAAGGTTGTTGTATAGGAATATGAGTTTTTGCTGCTGTTTTTGAAACTTATCCAGGCTTTGTAGCTGGCATCATATTCGCTTTGTTTGGCGATGTCTTCTTTTTTACAGGATACAACCAGTAATAGTAGTATAATAACGGGCAGGTACAGGTTTTTCATGAAGTTTTTTTTATCATTACGCAAACCTTTAGCTTACCGCTACACCCGTATTAGAAATAATTCTGGTTAAATAATAAAGCGGCATGACTGCCACAGACTTATTATTTCGCGACTTCCTCTTTCCTGTTATTTACCCATGCGCCAACATATATATTAGCGTAGTACAACCCGTAAACAAACATGGCTCCAATTAGGCCCCCATCTAAGTATGGATGAATTAAATGATATGATAACGGATAAAAGTATTTGATCACCAAATTAACCAGGGCATAAACGAATAAAACAATAGATGCCATAGGGATACCTCGAATATTCATATTTAATTTTTTTTACCCTAAGATAATATTATTGCAAATTGGAATACTAAGTTTGCTGCAAATATTTTTCATGAAAACTGAAACTATAGCTATACACGCAGGCAACCATGTAGACGGATCATCAAAAGCCGTAATACAACCCATTGTCATGTCGACCACTTTTGAACGTGACGAAGATGGCGGCTTTCCCGGCGGGCATATTTACAGCAGGGCATCAAACCCTAACCGGGCCTTGCTTGAAAACGTTATAGCCAAATTAGAGGGTGGCGCCGATGCAGCATCATTTTCATCTGGTAACGCGGCGGGCATGTCGGTATTCCAGTCGCTGGCCCCCGGTACGCACATTATTTGCCCGGATGATATGTACCATGGCTTGCGTAATCAGCTTAAAAACCTCTTCGCGGGTATTTTAACTTTTGATTTTGTTGACGTTAATGATATTGATGTTTTAACACAACACATCAGGCCCGAAACCGGGGTGATTTGGGTTGAGACGCCCTCAAACCCGTTGCTCAAGATAACCGACATAAAAAAAGTAGTTGCCTTTGCCAGGGCGAATAACATTAAAGTTGTTGTTGACAATACCTTTGCCACACCTATATGCCAGCAACCATTAGCTTTGGGTGCCGATATAGTAATGCACTCGGCCACCAAATATTTTGGCGGGCACAGCGATTTAATGGGCGGCGCATTAATCACCGCAGAAAAAAACGAGTGGTGGGCAAAAATACGCCTGATACAGGAAATGGGCGGCGCTATCCCTTCCCCAACCGACTGTTTCTGGCTGGCACGCAGTATTAAAACCTTGCCTTACCGGGTTAAGGGCCATGTACACAATGCGCAACTATTAGCTGAATTTTTAGAAAAGCATCCTAAAGTAGAACAGGTATTATATCCCGGCTTGGCATCGCATCCGCAGCATGAAATTGCCAGGGAGCAGATGTTGGCTTTCGGCGGCATGCTTTCGTTTATTGTTAAGGGCGATGAAAACGATACGCACAACCTCATCAACAAACTCAAAATATTCACTAAAGCAACCAGCTTAGGCGGCGTGGAAAGCTTAATAGAGCACCGCGCAACCGTAGAGGGCCCCGACACCAAAACACCAAGGAATTTATTGCGTGTTTCGGTGGGGTTAGAACATATTGATGATTTGGTGGAGGATTTGGAGCAGGCTCTCGCTTAAGCCCTTTTTTGGCAAAAGGCGAAAGGTTAAGGGCAAAGGGTATTTTTGTCATGTTGTGAGATAGGTTGACACAAAACCTTTTACCTTTCGCCTTTTACCTTTACCCTTTTATAAAAATAAAATTTTGTATTTAAATAAATAACCCCTTATATTCGCAACATTATTTGGTAGCGATACCATAGTCAATCAATTCTCCGCATAGTTCGGGTATTGATTTATAAAGAAGCGGCGAGAGATCAGGCTCAATGACCCGCTGGCAACCCTTCAGTTTTGAAGAAGGTGCCAATTCCTGTCCCGGCAAATAACACCGGGGGATATAAATTTATAGCCATGAAAAGTTTAATTACAATTACTACAAGCAACATTTTTAATACCCAAAACGGTAACATACAACGCATTAGCCCGATTATTGGCTGCATTTGTATGTGTTGCTGCTGTTGATGCTTTAATACGTCCCTTTTTCAATCCCTGAAAACATACGTGTTGTAAAACTGGTAAATATTTTATCAGCTTGTCAAAAATCCATCTAAACAACAAAATTTAATTATAACCTTTTAAAAATCTACAACTATGTCAGCCTTAAAATTCGAAACCTTACAATTACACGCCGGCCAGGAAGTTGACCCTACTACAGGTTCACGCGCGGTACCACTTTATCAAACTACATCGTACGTATTTAAAAACGCCGAACATGGCGCCAACTTGTTTGCGCTAAAGGAGTTTGGCAATATTTATACCCGCTTAATGAACCCCACTACCGATGTGTTTGAAAAACGCATTGCCGCTTTAGAAGGCGGTGTTGCAGCTTTAGCCACCGCATCGGGACAGGCTGCCCAGTTTTTAGCGTTAAATAACATTTTACAGGTCGGCGATAATTTTGTGACCTCGCCCTTTTTATACGGCGGCACTTACAACCAGTTTAAAGTTGCCTTTAAACGCTTAGGCATTGATGTGCGTTTTGCCAAAGACGATACTGCCGAAAGCCTTGAAGCTTTAATAGATGATAAAACCAAAGCCATTTACCTGGAAACTATAGGTAATCCCGGCTTTACAATTGCCGACTTTGATAAAGTTGGCGCATTGGCCAAAAAGCACGACCTGCCGCTGATTGTTGATAATACCTTTGGAGCAGGCGGCTATTTATTCCGCCCGTTGGAGCATGGCGCAAGTGTAGTGGTGCAATCAACCACCAAATGGATTGGCGGCCATGGTACCAGCATTGGCGGTGTTATTGTTGATGGCGGTAACTACAACTGGGGCAACGGCAAGTTCCCGCAATTTACCCAGCCATCCGAAGGTTACCACGGGTTGGTTTTTGCAGATGTGTTTGGCATTGGCGGTCCGTTTGGTAACATTCAGTTTATTATTCGTGCCCGTGTAGAAGGCTTACGCGATTTTGGCCCTTCGCAATCGCCGTTTAATTCATGGCTGAATATACAGGGACTGGAAACACTATCACTACGGGTGCAACGCCATGTAGATAATACACTGGAACTGGCTAAATGGCTTGACCAGCATCCGCAGGTAGCATCAGTAAACTATCCGGGATTAGCATCGTCGCCGTACCACGAATTAGCAAAAAAATATCTGAAAAATGGTTTTGGAGCGGTGTTATCTTTCGAGATTGATGGCGATAAAGAAGCAGCGGGTAAATTAATAGATAGCCTGAAACTGGTGAGCCACCTGGCCAATGTGGGCGATGCAAAAACGCTCATTATACAGCCATCGGCCACAACACATCAGCAGCTATCTGATGAAGAACAGCTTTCGGCGGGCGTTACCCCAACATCGTTACGGGTAGCAGTTGGTATTGAGCATATTGACGATATAAAAGCAGATTTTGAACAGGCATTTGCCAAAATAAAAGAGGCGCAGGCCGAATTGGTTTAAAGTCTTGAGTCTAAAGTCTTAAGTTCTGAGTCAAAAACAAAACACTTAGAACTTAAGACTCAAGACTTTCGACTGAAAGTAAGATAGAATGAATACAGAAATATTTAAGTACACACAAACTTTTGAGCTGGAATCTGGCGAACAACTACAGCAACTGGAGATAGGCTTTCATACTTATGGCCGCTTAAACCAAGAGCGGGACAACGTGGTATGGGTATGCCACGCGCTAACGGCCAATGCCGATGTTTTTGATTGGTGGAAAGGTTTTGTGGGCACCGCAAATAAATTCAACCCCGAAGAACATTTTATAGTTTGTGCCAATATTTTGGGTTCGCCATATGGTACAACTAATCCGTTAAGTACAAATCCTGAAACTGGTTTGCCATATTTTTTAACATTCCCCCAGTTTACTATCAGGGACATTGTTAAGGCCCACCAGTTATTAGCCGACCATTTGGGCGTAGGCAATATTCATATCCTTATTGGTGGCTCATTGGGCGGTCAGCAGGCTGTTGAATGGGGTATTATCGAACCAAACCGTATCAAAAACCTTATTTTGATAGCTACCAACGCGCGCCATTCGCCATGGGGTATAGCCTTTAATGAGTCGCAGCGTTTGGCTTTAAGCGCCGACGCGACTTTTAACAATAACACTATTGAAGGCGGGCTAAACGGATTAAAGGCTGCCAGGAGTATAGCACTGCTCTCCTACCGTACCTATAAAACTTACGGTATTACACAACAGGAGGAGGTTGATAGCAAAACCGATAATTTTAAGGCGTCAACCTACCAGGAATACCAGGGCCAAAAACTGGTGAACCGGTTTAATGCCTACAGCTATTGGTATTTAACCAAAGTGATGGATTCGCACAACGTGGGCCGCAACCGTAATGGAGTTGAGAAGGCATTAAGCCTTATCAAGGCCCGTACTTTGGTTATTGGCATCAAATCGGATGTGCTATTCCCTATCGAGGAGCAGGAATACCTGTTCAGGCATATTCCCAAATCGGCCTTTGCCGAATTGGATTCGTTTTATGGCCACGATGGTTTTTTAATTGAAACAGAAGCATTAACAAATATTATTACATCGTTTTTTAAAACTGATGTAAAAGGAAAAATTATAGAATTGCAACGTACAGCGTAATGAGTAAAAAGTTAAGTATAGGATTATTTGGATTTGGCGTAGTTGGACAGGGATTATATGATATCATCAAGACAAAAAATTTAAACATCGAAATTGTAAAATTTGCTATCAAGGATCCGCATAAAGAGCGTTCCCTGCCGGCAGATTTATTTACTACAGATAGAGACGAGTTGCTAAACAACCCGGAGATTAATACCATTGTAGAATTAATTAACGATACCGAGGCGGCTTTTGAAATTGTATCAAGAGCATTAAGCAGCGGCAAAAATGTAGTATCGGCCAGTAAAAAAATGATAGCGCTTCATTTGGAAGAGCTGATTGAGCTACAGCACAAACACGGCACTTCATTATTATACGAAGGCGCGGTTTGTGGTAGCATCCCTATTATCCGTAACCTGGAAGAGTATTATGATAATGAATTACTACACTCCATAAGCGGAATTTTTAACGGATCATCAAATTATATTTTATCTAAAGGCTTTATTGAAGGCCTTGATTATGATAGCGCCCTTAAACAGGCGCAAGACCTTGGTTTTGCCGAAACCGACCCCACCAGCGACGTAGGCGGTTACGATGCCAAATATAAGCTGGTTATTGCGGCGGCACATGCCTATGGCGTAATAGTACAGCCAGATGAGGTTTTCAATTTAGGCATTCAGAACCTTGCTGCCCAGGATTTACAATACGCCCGCGAAAAGAACCTGAAAATTAAACTGGTTCCGGTAGCTAAAGAATTGGATGATAGCAATGTGGCCATGTTTGTATTGCCTAAATTTGTTAACAGTACCGAGTTTTTATATAACGTGGAGTACGAGTACAATGGGGTAACAGTACAAGCCGCCTTTGCCGATCAGCAATTCTTTTTCGGAAAAGGCGCCGGTGGCCACCCTACCGGATCGGCCGTACTATCAGATATAGCTGCTTTGCGTTATAGCTACCAATACGAGTACAAAAAAGCCAAAGAAAAAACAGGACTTCAATTTACCAACGATGTGGAGTTTGATATCTATTTAAGGTATGATGACGAGCGGTTGGTAGAAGATTTGAAATTTATTTCGATAAAAGAACGCTACTACTCTGGCGATTATAAATTTGTTATCGGAAAAGTTAATTTACAAAGCCTTATTGATAACCAATTGCAAATAACCGAAGGAAAGGCGTTTGTTGCCTTTGCCGGCCAGCTTACCGGGGTTAGCCTGGCGTCAATTTAAGTGAAAGCCTGAATGATTTTAAAGCAAATTTTGCTTTGTTAGTTTATAACAAAAGAAAGGGTATCCGTTTTGGGTACCCTTTCTTTGTGTGTTATAAAAATTTATTTTGTTATACAGCCCGATAGTGCACCGGCTCCTGGTATATCGCGATCAGGAAAATCGGCAAAGCTCCCGTCCTCGTGTAAAACTTTCAGGTTTTTTCTGTTGGGGCCATTCCTTTCAAGCGTATGATTACCCGCCGTCATATCTGCGTTAATGTTAGCGTCCCTCATCCACAGGTTATTAGCCTGGTTTTGGTTTAGTTCTCCATACTTTCTCATGATCTTATCCTCCTTTATATTTTAGGTTATTAATTCTAAAATTATTCATGGTTATGAATTCAGTCGGTGATAAGTCTGGGCACCCGCTTTTGTAGCTGGGATTTTATCCTCGTTGTATAAAATATAAACTCATTATTGTTCTATATATTATCCCGAAAGAGCGATAAAGAAGAGGCCGGCCGGTACGGATAGCCCCTCCTTATTTTCAAGCAGCGAGTTCTGTTTGGTTAGTAAAGCCGACTGGTGGTCGGCACGATGTTATAATCAATTCAAGCTCGTAAACCTATATACCTTCGGTACCCGGCTCATGCCCTACCATACGGCCTGTTGTGCGGCCCTGCGGGCGGCTGGCAAAATCTGTTTTAGCTGGCCCAACTGATGGAAATTCTTTCTTATTTGGTGGGGTTACGTCGGTTTGTTCGCTGTAAGATGTATCGGCGCTTTTGGTTGGCTGGTCAACTTCGGCCTGGCTATGGCTACCTACACCTTCTGTCCTGGTTTTACGTTCCTCGGGAGTTTCGTTTGGATACTCGTTGGTTACATCAAATTCTTCGTCCAGATCATCACCTTCGTCTTCCAAATCGCGGTTGCTGTTATGGGCATCGCCTTTGTTTACCGGAACTGAATGAGCATTTTGGTAATTGCTATCCTGGTTTTCCCAGGTTTCATTATGCATATTCATAGGTTTTAATTTTAGTTGTTAATTAATTAAACCTATTAAAATGCCATATTGTTTTCGAATTAAGAAAATAACTTTCAAATAAAAGTGTGCAGATTTAGATGCGCAGTGCGAGGGAAAGGTAAACGAATTTTTCAAACTACCGTCATTGCGAGGCACGAAGCAATCCCGAACTATGTGGGTAGCATGTAGGGAATTGCTTCGTGCCTCGCAATGACGGATATTCGATATTGGCAGTCAACTATTTATAAACATGTCATTACAAGCGTAGTGCGGGCAACAGCGGACTGCAACTTTCCTGTCATCCTGAGGTACGAAGGATCTATAAGCTGTGCATGACCGATAGAAAAGTTCACGGATAGAGCCTTCGTTCCTACCCATGACATGTTAAACTTTCGAGGTGCGTAGGCCTGTCACCCTGAGCCTGTCGAAGGGTCGCGCGGAGAGGCCTTTGCCCGCTATGCTTCTGCAGGCTACCCATGACTTGTTAGGGTTTACATAAACATTGGTTTTGAACGCTGGCTACTACTCACCCCGGCTACGCTACGCTGGCCGACCCTCTCTCCGGCTGAAGCCGCAAAGAGGGTGAAGCTCATTTTTTATTTTTTCGCCCCTCTATGCGACGCAGTTTACGCGCTTACCAAGCAAAGCTCTTTTACCTTGGCTACGGTAAAATCAACTTCGTCTTTGGTATTGTATTTGGAGAAAGAGAACCTCACCGAAGGCCTTGATGAGCTTGCACCTATCGATGTAAGTACGTGCGAGCCAATATCGGTGCCCGAACTGCAAGCGCTGCCGCCTGATGCTGATATGCCGCTGATATCTAAATTAAATAACAACATATCGGCCATTTCCATTTCGGGGAAAGCTACGTTAAGTACCGTATATAAGCTTTTTTCAGGATCAATTTCGCCGTTAAAGTTTACGCCGGGGATTTCGCTGGCCAATTTGCCCAGCATGTATGATTTTAAGCCCTGGATATGTGCCTGGTGTTGCTCCATTTCGGCATAAGCCAGCTCCAAAGCTTTGGCCAGGCCAACAATGCCGTAAATATTTTCGGTACCGCCACGCATGTTGCGCTCCTGCGAGCCGCCATATATCAAAGGCTTTATTTTAATGCGATGGTTGATGTGTAAAAATCCAACACCCTTAGGCCCATGCAGTTTATGACCGGCGCAAACCAAAAAATGAGTTTTAAGCTTACTCAGGTCGTGCTGATAGTGCCCCATAGTTTGTACCGTATCGCAATGATAAATGGCGTTATAAGCCTCGCAAAGGTCGCCAATGCGGTTCATATCCGATAGGGTTCCAATCTCGTTGTTGGCATGCATAATAGATACAAAACTCCTGGCATTATCCTTCAATAAAGTCTCCAGGTGATCATAATCTACATTGCCTTTACTATCAACGTTAACAAAACTTAACTTGATAATACCCGATTTTTCCATCGCCTCCAGCGTATGCAATACGGCATGGTGCTCAATATGGCTGGTTATGGCATGGGTAATGTTATGATCAATTATGCCGCATCTGATGGCTGTATTATCGGCTTCGGTGCCGCTCGAGGTAAAAAATATCTCGGCAGGCGAAGTATGCAGCAGCCCGGCTATGGTTTTGCGCGATCTTTCGATTAGCGTGCGTGCCTCCCTGCCGTGCGAATGAATTGAAGATGGATTACCATAATGGTTTTCCATCACTTTATACATTTCTTTTAAAACTTCAGGGTCAAGCGGCGTAGTAGCAGCATTATCAAAATAAACACGCATCGTTATAGTAATTATTGATTTATTGATTTACTGAATTAGTGATTTGAAGAGCAAACTCAACAATTCATCAATTCAATCCTTCAACAAATGGGTCAGTTAACTTGTAAAAACTATTTATTAAATTAATAATTCAATGACTGGGCTAATTCCTAACTCAATAATTCAGTAAATCAATAATTCAATAATTAATTCAAAATCTCTTTAATATCTGCGATTATCTTATTTGCCAATCCGTTTGCAACCGTTTCTGAATTGCCCTCAGAGTAAATACGGATAATCGGTTCAGTGTTTGAACGACGCAAATGTACCCATTCTTTATCAAATTCTATTTTCAAACCGTCAATTGTTGAGTGCGGTTGTTTCATATATTTTTCTTCAACCTTGATCAAAAGGGCATCAATGTCCATTTCAGGGGTTAAAGTGATCTTATTTTTCGAAATAAAATAACCGGGATATGACTGACGCAGGTTTGAAACCGACTTGCCATATTTAGCCAGGTGGGTTAAAAACAAGGCTATACCAACTAAAGCATCGCGGCCGTAGTGTATTTCGGGGTAAATAATACCACCATTACCTTCGCCGCCGATAACAGCGTTAACTGCTTTCATTTTGTTAACCACGTTCACCTCGCCTACTGCCGACGCATGATATTCGCCGCCTGCCTTTTCGGTAACATCGCGCAAAGCACGGGTTGACGACAGGTTGGATACCGTATTACCCAAATTATTCTGCAACACGTAATCGGCCACAGCAACCAGGGTATACTCCTCGCCAAACATATTGCCATCCTCGCAAACAAAGCAAAGGCGATCAACATCCGGGTCAACAGCTATCCCTAAATGGGCGCGCTTATTTAAAACTTCTTTTGACAAGGCTGTAAGGTTCTCGGGCAAAGGTTCGGGATTGTGTGGAAAATTCCCATCGGGCTCACAATATAATTCGTGAACGGTTTTTACACCCAATGCCTTAAGCAAGGCTGGTACAAAAATACCACCGGTAGAATTTACACAATCAATTACAATATTAAAATCGGCCTTTTTAATAGCTTCCACGTCAACCAGTGGCAATGCCAGTACAAGGTCAATATGTTTTTGCAGCCAGCTATCATCCAGGGTAACCTTACCAAGGTCGTTTACATCGGCATATTTAAAATCGCTGTTTTCGGCAATTTCTAATACTTCTTTACCATCCGCATCACTTATAAATTCACCATCGGCATTAAGCAGTTTAAGCGCGTTCCATTGTTTTGGGTTATGGCTTGCTGTTAGTATAATGCCGCCTGCCGCCTGCTCGCCTGTAACTGCAACTTCAACAGTAGGCGTAGTTGAAAGGCCAAGATCTATTACATCAATGCCAAGGCCTTGTAAAGTACCCACTACCAGGTTATTAACCATGGTGCCCGATATGCGGGCATCGCGGCCTATCACAATTTTTTTGATCCCCGATTTTTTAACTGCCCAGGCACCGTAAGCCGATGTAAATTTTACAATATCCAGCGGTGTTAAACCATCGCCGGCAGCACCACCAATGGTACCGCGTATTCCCGAAATTGATTTTATAAGTGTCAAAATTGTAATGTTTTTGTTGCACAAAAGTAAAATATTTAAGCGATTGCCTTGTACAAATTATATTTTTCTGCAAACGTTTGCTCAGCGAAAAACAGCTTAAACGGCGTTAAAAACTACTTTATAGCTGTTTATCTTTTAAAAGTATAGTGTTTAAGCGGGTCAATCCGCATGTAGCCGGTAAACTAACCTATGTTTTAGTTTTTATTGGGCGCTTGTTATAAAACTTGTTTTAAAGTATTTAATAACTTTGGACGAAAATATAAAATTCAATTTGCATCAATGCCAGATTACATCTTACAACTCGACCGGCATTTATTTTATTTCATCAACCACGACCTGGCCAATCCGTTCTTTGATCTGGTTATGCCCTGGTTCCGTAATCCTAAATTCTGGATTCCGCTATATATTTTCATTATTGTTTTTTCTTTATGGCGATATAAAAAAGTGGGCGCTATAATCATCATCCTGTTAGCAACCACAGCAGGCTTTGCTGATTTTACAAGCGCTACCCTCATCAAACACCAGGTACAAAGGCTTCGCCCCTGCCGCGATCCGGTGGTTGGTTTAACTGATATTAACCGCATTCCATGCGGAACCGGGTACAGCTTCCCATCAACCCACGCGACCGATCATTTTGCCATGGCTATATTTTTATGCCTTGTTTTTGGCAAAAAATGGCGCTGGGTATGGTTTGCTGCAATTTTCTGGGCCGCGCTGGTATCATTTGCGCAAGTTTACGTGGGCGTGCATTTCCCTGTTGATGTCATTTGCGGTGCTATTTACGGCTCGCTTGTGGGGATGCTGTTTGCCTATATTTTCAAAAAAATACAACCTGCCTTTTAATGGAGATCTGGAAAGTTTTACTGTTGTTTTTAAGCGCCTCCTTTGGTGGCTTATCTGTTTTTTTATTCAGGGGCGATAATCATAAAATGCTCAAACTTGTGCTGTCGTTTAGCGGGGCATACCTGTTTGGCATAACCGTTTTGCATTTGATACCCGATGCTTACCACGGCAATGATAATTATGTAGGGGTGTTTATCCTGATCGGTTTTCTTTTCCAGATTGTTTTAGAACTGTTTTCGGACGGCATTGAGCACGGCCACATGCACAAACACCAGCACGACCTTGTGGTTTTTCCGGTGGGCATTATGGTAAGCCTTTGCCTGCATGCTTTTTTAGAGGGTATGCCATTGGCACAAGGCAACCAGGATCAGTTGGTTTATGGCATAGCACTGCACCATATACCGGCGGCGTTTGCTTTAGGTACTGTACTGCTCACCAACAAACAAGGCCGTAATAAAACGGTGTTTTTCATTTTGTTATTTGCCGTAATGGCGCCGGCGGGCTACTTTTTTAGCAATACCTTAAGCACCAGTAATATTGGTAACCTGCAGCATTACTTTAACCGGATAATGGGCGTGGTAATTGGTATCTTCCTGCACATATCCACCACAATTTTGTTTGAATCAAGCGCCGATCACAAATTTAACTTACGAAAAATGATTGCGGTACTTTTGGGCATCGGCATAGCATTAGCTGCGAGCCCCCTAACCCATTAAGCTCCCTAACCCCCTGAAGGGGGAACTTTTTGAATTGCTAATTTGAATTTGCAACTATGGTTCCTCCTTCAGGGGGTTAGGGGGCTTAGGCGCTATGCGCTAATTAATACTCTCTAACATCTTAATATACAACTCAATGCCTTCCCTTATCTCGTCAATATATACAAACTCATCAGCAGTATGTGACCTTGCTGAGTCGCCGGGGCCAACTTTGATCGATGGGATATCCAGCAACGATTGATCTGAGGTGGTTGGCGAGCCATACGTTGTCCGGCCTAAAGCTATACCTGCCTGTACAATAGCATGCTCCCGGGGAATTGATGATGGTTTTAGCCGGATAGATCTTGGCTTTACATCGCAGCTTACATGCTGCCGGATGATTTCCAAAACCTCCTCGTTGCGGTAGGCATCGGTAACCCGAACATCAACGGTAAACACACAACTTGCCGGTACCACATTATGCTGCGAACCTGCGTTGATAATAGTAACCGACATTTTGATAGGCCCAAAAACTTCCGATTCTTTAGGAAACTTAAAACTGCGGAACCATTCAATATCTGTTAGTGCTTTATAGATTGCATTTTCGCCTTCCTCGCGGGCTGCGTGGCCGGCGCGGCCATGAGCGGTACAATCCAGCACCATTAAACCACGTTCGGCAATGGCCAGCTGCATCTGGGTAGGCTCCCCTACTATTCCGAAATCAAGCTTGCCGAGGTCGGGGATGATGAGTTCAAGTCCGTTTACCCCAGAGATTTCCTCTTCGGCAGTGGTAGCCAGGCAAAAATTATATTTCAGGTTTTCCCTGTCGTGAAAATAAAGGAATACCGCTATCAACGATACCAGGCAACCGCCGGCATCATTACTGCCAAGGCCAAATAGTTTGCCGTCTTCAATTTTGGCATCATATGGGTCGCGTGTGTAACCTGAATTGGGTTTTACGGTATCGTGATGTGAGTTGAGCAGTATTGTTGGCTTTGCCGGATCAAAATGCCTGTTCCAGGCCCAGATGTTGTTAAGCTTACGATGGGTTGTTACGCCATATTGTTGTAAAAACTCGTTAATCAGATCGGCTGTACGGTCTTCTTCTTTACTGAATGATGGTATAGATATCAGTTGCTGCAATAATGTAACTGCCAACTGGTATAAATTGTTGCTATCGGTCATAGATGTCGGGATAATTCCCATGAATGTTATGCGGGCAAAATTAATAACTTTTTATGTAACGATACTGATAAACGAATGGTATTAATATTCGGGTTTAATTTAAAATGGTAGTTTTGAAATTCAATCTATTTTATCCAAAACAATGAAAAAAACATCAATCTTATCTATCTTATTTTTAATGCTGATGGCAGGTGCTTCGTGTGCGCAGCAAACCAGTACTTACAACAAAAACGGTTACAAGCTAACTTTTATCAACTATGACAATACGCTTGATACTGCGCTGAAAACCAAACTGATAAACACATTTTATAAAGTATATCCTGAACTGGCAAATGCCTACAACAAAAAAACACTGAAGGCTGTTACTATGATCATAGATACCAGTTACAAAGGCGTTGCCGAAACTGCAAACGGCATTGTTACCATAAGCTCGCGCTGGATGCATCAACGCCCCCAGGACATCGATGTGGTAACGCACGAAGTAATGCATATTGTACAGGATTATGGCCAAAGCACCGGCCCGGGTTGGTTAACAGAGGGGATTGCCGATTATGCCCGATTTAAATTTGGCGTTAACAACCCGGCAGCAAACTGGTTGTTACCTGCTTACAAGGCCACGCAAAACTATGATAACAGCTACCGGGTTACAGCGCGTTTCCTGGCCTGGCTTGAAAAAGGCAAGCCCGGAATTGTGAAAACTTTCGATGGCAAAATGCGCGACCATACATTTACCGACGACACCTGGAAACAACAAACCGGCAAAACACTGGATGAACTGTGGAAAGATTATTCAGAGAATCCAGTTGTCTGAATTGACTTCAGAATTTAAGAGTATACAGAATTTGTCTGAGACAAGTCAAACCGGAATTTGTTGAATTTATCGAATTTGCTTTTTTAATTCTACAAATTCTTCAATTCGACAAATTCCGTTCAGACAAACACCCTCGCCATCCCCTACTATCTTTTTAAACAAAAAATACAACCCTGTAATATTACATTTGTGTAACCCAATTGTAAAGCGTGAAGAACTATCTTAAAATATTATCTATCGACGAGTATTCCATCACTCCCAAATACCTGCAGCTTTCAAACGCCATTATCAGGGCTATCGAAAGTGGTGATATCGTTAAAGATGATATGCTACCATCTATCAATGATTTAAGTTTTGCTTTAGACACCTCGCGAAATACTATAGAAAGAGTTTATAAAGAATTGAAGGACAAAGGGATAGTAAGTTCTGTACCGGGCAAGGGCTTTTTTATATCGAATACGGACTTTCAGAAGCCGTTGAAGATCTTCCTGTTATTCAACAAGTTAAGCGCTCATAAAAAATTGATTTACGATGCCTTTGTAGACACAATTGGCGAACTGGCGACCATCGATTTTTACATTTACAATAACGACTTTTACTTTTTTAAAAAGATAATGGCCGAAAGCTTTAACAGCGACTACGCCAAATACATTATTATCCCCCATTTTTTGGATAACGAAACCAAGGCGCATGAGATCATCAACACGATCCCCAAGGATAAACTGATCCTGTTAGATAACCTGGTACCGGCTATAAACGGCAAGTTTGCCGCCATTTATGAAAATTTTGCATCGGATGTTTATGAAGCACTTAAAAGCCTTACACACAAACTAACCAAGTATCATAACATTAAACTGATATTTCCCGGTAAAACATACCATTCTAAAGAGATACTGAAAGGTTTCCTTAATTTTTGCAGGCAATACGCCTTTGACTACGAAGTAGTTGAATCATCAGCAATAGAAACCATCCAGAAAGATACAGTATACATCAGCCTCACAGAAGATGACCTGGTAGAGCTGATCAAGAAGATCATCGCATCCGACTTGAAAGTAGCTAAGGATGTGGGCGTTATATCTTACAACGAGACAGCCCTTAAGGAGATTATTTTGGATGGCATCACCACCATATCAACCGATTTTAAACTCATGGGCAGCAAAACAGCTGAGTTTGCGTTGAGCAATTGCCATGAACATTTCGCGGTTCCTTTTAATGTAACGTTGAGGAATTCGTTGTAAGCACAGCCCAGCCCCCTCTAAATCTCCCCCGGAAGGGGAGACTTAAGAGCACTTTTAATTTTAACGACTTCCTTTTTTGAAGTCTCCCCTTTAGGGGAGATTTAGAGGGGCTTCACCTTTATGCTCCTGAAAAACACCTCGTTACCATGGTCTTGTATAAGCAAGTGCCCTTGAGGGGCTTCGCCAAAGTTTTTCCAGATGGTGTATTTGCTGATGGCAACCAGGTCTTTAAAGGCCTTTGAGCCGCGTTCGTACTCCAATACCTTTACACCATTCAGGTAGTGTTCTACATGGTTATTGGGGTAAACAACCACCCTGCCGGTGTTCCAGGCACCAATGGGATGTACAAAGCGTTCCTGTTTGTTGGCTTTAATCAGGTCATATAGTGAAGCCAGCGTCCTGTCGCCGTCGCGGCCAAGTTTGGCATCGGGGTGCAGCTTGTCATCCAATACCTGGTATTCCAGGCCTATGGCCGAGCCTGTGGTAACTTCACTCAGGGTGACAAAGTATTTAACACCGCTGTTGGCCCCCGGCGTCAGCTTAAACTCAAACGACAGGTCAAAGGCGCTGTAATTATCATCAGTAACCACATCGCCGCCGCCCGATTCTTCTTTACCGGCAGATGGCAGTACATGCATGGTACCATTGGCAACTTCCCAGCCATGATTAGGGAAGGTTTTGAGGGTTGCACCGCGCCAGCCGGCACTGGTTTTGCCATCATATAACAGCTTCCAACCGGCTGCTTTTTCGGCAGCGGTGATGCTGTTGGGTTGCAGGTTTACCACATACACATTTTTAGGAAATGGCTTTAATTTCAGATTGGTAGTTTGCAGGTTAAAGTTTTTGAAATATACTTTTTTACCGGCTTGTTTTTCGTCGCTCACCGCATGAACCTGTAAGGCAATGAAGCCTTTGGTGTCGATAGTATCTACCACATCAGCGGTCGGAATTCCGTTTACCCAGGTTTTCATTTCGTTACCGATGCACTCAATACGGATGTGGTTGTATTCGCCTACTTTAAAGGCATCTTTGGCAGCGGCATTCAAATCTAACGGGTATAGCCAATCGCGACGGCCCTCGTCATAAATACCACCTGTCCATTTACGGTCCGATGGATCAATTTCAAACTGTCGGCCATAAACCAGCCCCTTGCCATCGTGACCGGCCGGGTTATAATGGCTGCGTGTTTGCACGCCAGAGTTGCTCAGTTTGCTTTCTATTTTGGCATCCAGCTCTAAAATAAAATCGCCGTATTCTTTTTCGGTAACCAAAAAGGTGTTACCGGAATTTAAAACGGTGGTGCCCACAATGGCCCCATCTTCTACCTTGTAATCGGCGGTACCTGCAAGGCGTTTCCAGCCTTTGAGCGTTTTGCCGTCAAATATTTTTGTTTGCGCCTGGGTTAATGAGGCTGTAGCAAGTAAAAGAGCTAAAGGATAGATGTATTTTTTCATGGTATGGTATTGTTATTCAAATTATTAAACTATGTCATTGCGAGCGTAGCGCGGCAACCTCTTCGCTTACTTGGCGGAGATGCATTTCTACGGGATTGCTTCGTTCCTCGCAATGACATACTGGTGAGGAATGAGGCAATAATGGCGTTTTACACCTTCACCTCCCAACCCTTTTCATATTCCCGGCTCCAAAGTTTTTGGGCTTCGGGGTCATTCAGGATATGGCCGTTGGTTGGGTTAATGTGCAGCACGCGGTCAACGCGGTATGATATATTGCCCAATTGCGGCAGCAGGGTCGATTTAAAACCAATTTCGATGGGGCAGTTCAGCGGCGCTACTCCCCTTACACCATCGATAAAATTTTTCAGGTGAAAACCGTCAAGTGCCTCGGTTGGGCTAACTTTGTTGGTGCCATCAACTTTAGTATCGTCTTTAACTTCCTTCACCAGCTTGTTATCGCCATCGTAAACCTGGTAGCCGTTGCCGCTGCCGTAAAACAGGGTGCCTTTATCGCCATAAAATACTACCCCACGGCTTAATTGCTCAATATTAAAACCGTTGCTGCTTCGGCTTTCCCATTCGGCAGCGGTATTGTTGGGGAAATTATACAGGATATTTTGGGTATCGGGCGTTTGCCAGTCGTCATTAAAATGGAAACGGCCTCCGGTTGATACTACTTTGTTAGGATAATCCACACCCAAGCCCCAGCGGATCACATCCAGCTCGTGGGTACCGTTGTTCAGGGCCTCGCCGGTTCCCCAGTTCCAAAACCAGTGCCAGTTATAGTGTATCAGGTTATCCTGGTAGGGTTTTCGTGGGGCCGGGCCCTGCCACAAATCGTAGTTTAAATTCGCGGGCACGGGCACTTGCTTGCCATGCCCAATGCTTAGCCTGTGGTTGGTGTACCAGCCTTTGGCATAATAGGTACGGCCAATAACGCCATCATGCAATTCTTTCACCATGGCTTGTACATTGGAGAATGAGCGCCGCTGACTACCCATCTGTACCAGGCGATTGTATTTTTTTGCGGCCTCAACAGCCATCTCGCCCTCGTGTGGGTTATGGCTGCAGGGCTTTTCAACATAAACATGTTTACCGGCCTGGCAAGCCATAATGGTTGCAGGGGCGTGCCAATGATCGGGCGGCGCAACAACAACGGCGTCGATGTCCTTTATTTCCAGCATTTTGCGGATATCGGTAATTCCTTTTGGCCGTTTGCCTGTTATTTTATAAATCTCGTCAATGGTTCTATCCACTACTTTGGAGTCCACATCGCAGATATACCCTATCTCTACATTCGGAATTTTAGCATAGCTCTGTGCCAGGTACAGGCCGCGGCTATTGGTGCCCATAGAGCCTAAAACTACTTTTTCGTTGGGCGAACCTTTGAAAAAACCGGCTGCCTTTGAAAGTTGGGGCGCAAGTAAAAAACTTGTCCCGGCAACTGACGTATTCTGGATGAACTGTCTTCGGTTAAGCATAGGTAAAAGGTAAATTGGTTTATAAAGCATTGCCCGTTAGGGCAGGCAGGCAAATTAGCTAAGTTTTGTAAAGCATCGAAGAAAACAGGCTATTTTTTTTGAATACCATTGTAATTTAACTGTTACCTCGGCCCGTTGTCATCTCAATCGGCTTGCTTTAAAACAAAAAAACAAGCCGGCAGGAAACTGGCTTGTTTTTAAAGGATAATGTTTAGGAGCATTAAATTATTAACTATTAACTGTCTACTTTGTAAAAATAGAGATCCCCTGTTGTTATCAGATTAGTAGAAACACGGTATTTGAACAGTTTACGCACGTGTTTTTACGCAATTAAACATGATGATTCAAACTCACATACCGACCACTTTAAAATCTGCTTCTACGGCACTTGAGTAAATAATAATATTAGTATTGTATTGGCGGAGGTATAAGTTTTGGATTTTGGCGTTGGTGCCAGTATGGATATATTGGCGTCAAATCACTGGCGGCATCCAGTTTTTTTACCTGGTTGGTAGTCAAATTCCAGCCAACGGCGCCCAGGTTCTGCTTTAGCTGCTCCTGGTTACGTGCGCCTATAATGATATTGGCAACGGTTGGCCTTTGCAACAGCCAATTAATGGAAACCTGTGCTACAGATTTACCTGTTTCTTCGGCCACTTCATCCAGCACATCAACAATATTGTATAGGCGATCGAAGTTGGTTGCGGGGCCGTGAGCGCCGCCTTGCACGGTTCTTGAATCTGCCGGTATGGGCTGCCCTCTCCTGAATTTACCGCTCACCTTGCCGGATGCCAGCGGACTCCAAACTATGGTACTCACATTTTGATCGATAGCCAAAGGCATCAGCTCCCATTCAAATTCACGGTCTAACAGCGAATAATAAGCCTGGTTGGCAATGTACCTGCTCCAGCCGTAACGTTCAGATACCGACAACGATTTCATTAAATGCCAGCCCGAAAAGTTTGAACAGGCAATATAACGCACCTTGCCGCTGGTCACCAGGTCATCAAGCGCACGCAGGGTTTCTTCAACCGGGGTTGTGGCATCAAAGCTATGCATATGGTATAAATCTATGTGGTCGGTTTGCAGGCGTTTGAGGCTGTCTTCTGCCTGTTTTACCAGATGCAGGCGCGATGAACCATATTCATTGGGGCCATCGCCCATAGGCAGCGTCGCCTTTGTGCTGATAAGCACCTCGTTACGCAGCCCTTCTAATGCCTTGCCTAATATCTCTTCGGATAGCCCCCTTGAGTATATATTCGCAGTATCAAAAAAGTTCACACCCGCATCAAGGCATAAATTAATCAGTTCTTTGGCATCATCAACTTGTGTATTGCCCCAGGCTTTAAAAAATTCGTTGCCACCGCCAAAAGTGGCCGTTCCGAAACTTAATACGGGAACCCTCAATCCCGATGCTCCTAATTGTCTGTATTCCATAGTGTAATTTTAAGCAGAAAGTTTAAAGCAAAAAGCCGAAAGCCTTTATCGCATATAACAAAGCTAAAACATCTGTTTCTGTAGCGCGGATATAGTGCATCATCATTTTGTCATTTGTGGCCTGCGATAATAAAAGGCCAAACTATCCGCAGCTGTCTTAACTCTTGATTCTATTCCCAGTCCAATCCGGAACCCTTCTAAATAGCAAATAGCAGGCTTAAAGGCCACTGCATTGGTTAACTTTGGGCCAAAATTTAACGTATGGCAACAACTAAACTTACTATCAATAACAACGGATCTGTAAAAATCGATGGCGATTTTGAAATTGTAGATATGCAGGGCAACAACTATGGCTTACAAGGCAGAACAATAGTTTCTATCTGCCGCTGTGGCTTATCGGCCAACAAACCATTTTGCGATGGCTCGCACAAAGGTCATTTTGAGCATGATGCAATCGCTTTTGATTTGCCTCCAAAAAAAGTATAATTCGTTTAATAACGGACTCCGCTGCTGCACCGGCACATTATCTGTTTTTTATAACAAATGGCTCCTACGGGGCCATTTGTGTTATTATGCCGGCAAACTTGTTTACATAGCGTATATTTATCATAATGAAACAATATTGCATCCTGTTAATAATGATTGTAACCGGTTTAAAAACCTTAGCCCAACAACCAGATACCATCTTCCTAAAAAATCTGCTGCAATCGCATCCGGAGTTGTTTAAAGGCATCCTCAACCATCCAACACAAAACGAAGTACAGATCCTGTATACGCAGATCAACCGTGACAAGAGTAATATACCACATTTTAAATCATACAGTTACCGGCTTAATCCAAAGCGATATTTTTATCCGGCAAGTACTGTAAAGCTGCCAACCTGCATTTTCGCGCTCGAAAAAATCAACGAGCTTAAAATTAAGGGCTTTACAAAAAGCTCGGCAATGATAACCGACAGCGCTTTCGCAGGCCAAACTAAAGTTAAAACAGATACATCGTCGGCCAATGGGTTGCCATCGATAGAAAACTATATAAAAAAGATACTGCTGGTAAGCGATAATGATGCTTATAACCGCTTATACGAGTTTGTAGGTCGCGAAGAGATTAACAAAAAATTAAAAAAATACCGGCTTAACAACACCCGCATTATAGGCAGGTTGGCGATAAACGATACCGGCGAAGGTACCAAACATACCAACCCCATTGATTTTTACAATGGCAATAAACTGGTTTACCAAAAACCGGCTTTGTTTGATGGCAACGACTACCCCATGCAGCTGGATAATATGCTGCAAGGTAAAGGCTACCTGGATAAGAACGACAAACTCGTAATGCAGCCGTTTGATTTTACCCAGAAAAACGTTTATACCATTGCCGATCAGCAAATGGTTTTAAAACGGTTGCTTTTCCCCGAAGCTTTCGCTGCGGAACAACGCTTTAATTTAACACCAGCAGATTACCGGCTTATCTACAAGTATATGAGCATGTTCCCCACAGAAAGTATGAAACCCACCTATAACCGGCCACAAAATTATCCTGTAATGAGCAAACTGTTGTTTTATGGCGCTGATAGTACCGCAGTGCCCGATGCAAACATTAGAATTTTTAATAAATATGGCGACAGCTATGGCTACAATATTGATAACGCTTATATAGTTGATTTTAAAAATCAAGTGGAATTTTTACTTACCGCCGTTGTTCAATCAAACGAAGATGGTATTTACAATGACAACAAGTATGAGTATGCCACGGTATGCCTCCCCTTTCTGAAAAACCTGGGCCGGGTAATCTATCAACACGAATTGCACCGGCCTAAAAAAAACAGACACGAATTGCCACGAATGGTATCGAATTACACGAATTGAAAAATTGAATTAGACACGAATTGCCGCGGATTGTATCGAATTACACGAATTGAAAAAGTGGTGTGTGTGTTTTATTCGTGTAATTCGATACCATTCGTGACAATTCGTGTTATAAAATACAATTCAACAAAACTTACCTCGCCATCTTGCGTTTAGTTTTAGTACCATTAAAACAAGCACATGGCAACTACCATAATTGAATACAAAGATAATTTCCCCATACTTTATGGCGATGACAGGGTAAACCTGAACTGGCCGGAACGTTATACATCTATCATTGGTGGTGTAAAACTCGGCTGGTCGGGCTTTAAAAACATTTTCTCGAGCCCGTTTTCAAGTGTTTTAAAAATTGGCGCAGGTGGTTACCTGTTAAACCGCGGCCTTACGGGGCATTGTGAGCTTTATAAGCGCATTGGCAAACTTTCTACCAACCCTATAAACGTTAATATCCGGTCGTCATTCACGGTAAACCAGCCAAGGCACAAGGTTTATAATTTTTGGCGCAAACTGGATAACCTGCCGCTGTTTATGAAACACCTGGAAAGCGTGGAAATTATTGACTCAAAGTATTCTTATTGGGTTTTAAAATTACCCGCCGATATGGCAACCGTAAGCTGGCATGCCGAAATTGTGAAGGATGAACCAAACGAGATGATAGGCTGGAGTTCGTTGCCCGATTCAGCCATTAATAACGCCGGCAAAGTACGTTTCCAGGATACTGTTGACGGAACGGGCACTGTAGTTGATATTGTGATCAGTTATCAGCCTCCCGCAGGCGGTATAGGCGCGGGTATAGCGCAGGTATTGAATCCCTTGTTTAAAAACATGGTTGACAAAGACGTACAAAACTTTAAACAGTATATGGATCTTGATAATGGATTCGAAGCATCTTTTGATACACCGGAGGTTATTATCATATCTTAAAAGACTGTTAAAAAAGCCGCCTTGCATGTCGCGAGGGCGGCTTTTTTAACTAATTGGTATTAATACCCCAGTGCTTCTTATTTCTAAAATAAGCACTTAATATTTCAATCTTCCGGTATTTAAAAATTCTCGCCGAATCGGGGCCACCTTTACCTTCCCGATAGTTTGGAGGGATTCCCTTGTTTTTATAAAAACTGCCGGTAACTCTTAAATGTAGTGGTACATGTGCACCATCCGATATGTCGTCCGCATCTGTCAAACGTTTATTAGTTCGTTCCAGGTAAATATACTCCCGGTTTTGTTTTGGGTATATAATCCATTGTGCACAGGTACACGCTACTGATCCGTACGCCACAGTGATAACCGTATCTTTTACTATTTCTGGTTCTATGCGTTGTTTAGGAGGTTTGATCACTTTCGAGATATCTGCCGCCTGTATCGGATTGTTACTTTTCTTTTTGGACTTAGCACTGATAGATATTACTATCAAACAAAGTATAAACAGGGCTGAAACAAATGATTTTAACAGATACCACATTGGATTTTGATTCTATTACACGCAAACATAAATATAACAAAAATGGCCCTCTGAAAAATCAAAGGGCCATTCCTGTTAATAAATTTCGATATTATTTTACTGCATCAATAACGGCTTTGAAAGCATCAGGATGATTCATTGCTAAATCAGCTAACACTTTACGGTTTAAACCGATTTCTTTTGCTGCTAATTTACCTATTAATTGAGAGTAAGAAATTCCGTGCTGACGCGCACCGGCGTTGATACGCTGGATCCATAAAGCTCTGAACTCTCTTTTCTTGGTTTTACGGTCACGATAAGCGTACTGTAAACCTTTTTCTACTGTGTTTTTTGCAACGGTATAAACCTTGCTGCGTGAACCCCAATAACCTTTGGCGAGGTTCATGATCCTTTTCCGGCGTCTTCTCGACGCGACTGCGTTAACTGAACGTGGCATGTTGTTTGATTTTGGTAGTGAGTGCCTGCCTTTACAGCCGAACTTAAAACTCTAATACCTGGTTAATAAAAATTGTGAATTACTTTCCGATGCAAAGCATGCGTTTAACATTTCCACTATCAGCTTTAGAAACTAAGCTGGTGTGGCCAAGGTTACGCTTACGTTTAGTCGACATCTTGGTTAAGATGTGGCTTTTGAATGCATTCTTCCGAGTGATTTTACCTGTTCCAGTAAGCTTAAAGCGCTTTTTAGCACTGGAATTGGTTTTCATTTTTGGCATAACTATTTATTTAGATTTGAGATATGAGATTTGAGATTTGAGATTCATTCCTCTTCATCTGCCTCACAACTCGTTTATTAAATTCATTATTTAAACTTGAGATATAAGATTTGCGGTGCGAGAATCATACTCGATCTTACACCATATTCAACTATTATCTTAATTAGCTATGAGTTTGCACCTTTGTCTCAAATCTCACATCTAATATCTCAAATCTATTTTTTAGCTGCTTTAGGCGCAAGGGTTAAAAACATCCTTTTACCTTCAAGCTTTGGTAACTGCTCTACTTTACCTACATCTTCCAATGCCTGCGCAAAACGAAGTAGTAATATCTCGCCCTGCTCTTTGTAAACAATGGCACGACCTTTAAAGTGTACGTAAGCCCTCACCTTTTCGCCGGCTTCCAAAAACTTAATGGCATGCTTTAATTTAAATTCAAAGTCATGGTCATCAGTATTCGGCCCAAAACGAATCTCTTTAATTACAGTTTGCTTGGCATTGCTTTTTATCTCCTTAAGCTTTTTCTTCTGTTCGTAAATGAACTTGTTATAGTCCGTTACTTTACAAACCGGTGGTACGGCGTTCGGAGATATTTCAACCAGGTCAAGTTCCTGCTCCTGCGCTATAGCAAGGGCATCTCTTAATGAAAAAATACCTTGCTCTACGTTGTCACCTACAAGGCGAACTTCCTGAGCCCTAATGAATTGATTGATGTTGTGTTCAGCTTCTTTTTTCTTAAAAGGAAGCCTTGGTCCTCTATTGAAAGGTTTGTTTAATGCCAAGTTATACTTTTATTTCTTTAATTATTTGTTCTTTAAAATCTTCTATGCTCATACTTCCCAAGTCGCCCAAACCATGTTTCCTTACAGAAACCATGCCTTCGGCAGCTTCTTTTTCACCCACTATCAACATATAAGGGATCTTTTTGACTTCAGCATCGCGTATCTTACGCCCTATCTTCTCGTCCCTGAAATCAATCAGCCCGCAAATATCGGAATCTTTTAACACATCAGAAAGTTTTTTTGCATATTCCTCGTATTTTTCTGATATCGGCAGGATAATAAATTGCTCAGGAGACAACCACAGCGGGAAATTGCCCGCGCAATGCTCAATTAACACGGCAATAAAGCGTTCCATCGAGCCAAATGGCGCTCTGTGAATCATTACCGGGCGATGTTTTAAGTTGTCGCTACCGGTGTATTCCAGCTCAAAACGCTCAGGCAGGTTATAATCTACCTGGATGGTACCCAATTGCCATTTACGGCCCAGGGCATCACGCACCATAAAATCGAGTTTGGGGCCATAAAACGCGGCCTCGCCATACTCAACCACTGTATTTAAGCCCTTTTCGGCTGCTGCTTCAATAATAGCCGACTCAGCCAGGGCCCAATTCTCGTCTGTACCGATGTATTTGGCTTTATTTTCCGGATCGCGTAACGATACCTGCGCGGTATAGTTTTCAAAACCCAGGGCTTTAAACACGTATAACACCAGGTCAATCACTTTTTTAAATTCGTCCTTTACCTGGTCGGGGCGGCAAAATAAGTGGGCGTCGTCCTGCGTAAAGCCACGCACGCGGGTTAGGCCGTGCAGCTCGCCGCTTTGCTCGTAACGGTATACGGTACCAAACTCGGCCAAACGAACAGGAAGGTCCTTGTACGAGCGTGGTTTTGTCTTATATATCTCACAGTGGTGCGGACAGTTCATCGGTTTTAAAAAGAACTCCTCTCCTTCCTGCGGGGTTTTTATAGGCTGAAAGGAATCGGCGCCGTATTTTTCATAGTGACCAGATGTTACATACAGGTTTTTATGGCCGATGTGTGGTGTAATTACCTGCTCGTAACCGGCTTTAACCTGCGCCTTTTGCAAAAAATTAGTCAAACGCTCGCGTAGTGCGGTACCTTTAGGCAACCACAGAGGCAGGCCCATACCCACTTTTTCGGAGAAAGCAAACAATTCCAACTCTTTACCCAATTTGCGGTGATCGCGCTTTTTAGCTTCCTCAATCATATGCAGGTATTCGGTAAGTTCGCTGGCTTTAGGGAACGTTACAGCATATATACGGGTTAACTGCTTGCGTGTTTCGTCGCCGCGCCAGTAAGCACCGGCAACGCTCATGAGTTTAACAGCTTTTATAAAACCGGTGTTGGGGATATGCGGCCCGCGGCACAAGTCGGTAAAGTTACCTTGTGTGTAAAATGTAATAGCGCCATCCGGCAGATCCTTAATCAAGTCGAGTTTATACTCATCGCCTTTATCGGTAAAATACTTAATAGCGTCGGCCTTGCTTACCGCCTTGCGAATGTATTCCTCTTTAGTTTTAGCTAACTCGATAATTTTATCTTCGATTTTTTTGAACTCATCTGACGAGAATTCGCGGTCGCCAAAGTCAACATCATAGTAAAAACCTGTTTCAATCGCCGGGCCAATACCAAATTTGGTACCCGGATAAAGCGCTTCTAAAGCCTCGGCCAATAAGTGGGCTGATGAATGCCAGAAGGTTGATTTACCTGAAGCATCGTTCCAGGTTAATAATTTAACGTGCGAATCCTTTTCGATAGGCCGGCTGGCATCCCAAACCTCGCCATCAACTTCGGCTGCTAAAACGTTACGTGCTAATCCTTCGGAGATCGACAACGCGATCTGGGCGGAAGTGATCCCCTTGTCGTACCGACGAACGGAACCATCTGGAAGTGTAATACTAATCATCTACAACTATGATTTAAAGTTTATAAAATTACGTTTGCACAATCACCTACAAAGTGATTGTATATTTTGAGGTGCAAAAATAGGATTATTTTTTGAATTGGGATTGCGGATGCGGTATTTCGATTGGAGAATGGAATAGCTCTGACAATTACCGGTTGTCTTCTCTCAATTGCTTAATTTGTTCAAGCGCCAATACATCAATCTGATCTTTCGGGCGATTTACTACCCTTTTATTTTCTATCAGTTGGGTTATATGAAGAAAAGGAATGCTTATATCTTCAATATCAGCTACCGATGCCATTTGCAAACACTCATCAAAGGTATACCCCTCCAGCCCTTTCATATCAATAAGAATATCAACACTCAATCCGTTATTAAGATGAAAATCGGTCCAGCCTGGCGCAAATTGCATATAATCGATCATTGGGTAGTCACCGACATCACATTTTATGAAAGCCTTACGAAGTTGTTGCCTGTTTTCCAGAGTATCCTTAAGCCAGATATCCATATCACCGGTAAAACGCTGATATCCATGAAGGTTAGTGGCATACCCACCAACCATGATATATTTTACATCAAACTCTTGTAACGATCTCCAAAAATTTAAAATATCCTCATCAAAAATATCCACAGAAGTTATTTGCTGATAAACGGCTTATGCGTTATAGTTGCCTTGTTCATGGTTTGTTGTATTTTGTATAAACGGGTGGCCATCTCAAAACGTTCTTTATAACTACGCTTAAGGCCTTCCTTTAAATACTCCAACTCTGCCTGGGTAAACGGCGACTTGTTTTTGTCCATAAATTACAGTTAGCAATTATTTCAAATTTAAGTAAATGCCGGTAATAACACAAGCGGGTTTCAAATTTGATAACGTGAATAAACCCGGCAATCATTTACCATGGGAGCAAAAATATTTCAACCATAATTTCACCCTACACGATTTTTTGCTTATTTTCAGTTCGTTTAACCAACTTCATTTCCAAAACCTTTATCACACCATAACAATGATCATCTACGGCACAAAAGCTACCCTTCGAAAAACCGACTATATTGCAGATTCATGCCCGGCCTGCGGCACAGGTAACGTGATACAGATGAACGTATTTCAACGGTACGCGCATGTTTACTGGATCCCCTTTTTTCCTATCGGTAAAACCGGCGTCTCGCAATGTAACAATTGCAAACAGGTGTTAAAATTCGACCAAATGACACCTTCGCTCAAAATGAGCTATTACAATATTAAAAAGCATACCGCGGTGCCTGTATGGACATTTTCTGGTGTTTTTATTATAGGTTTGATAGCGGTAGGCGTAACTATTTCCGGCAGGCAAACGGCAAAAAAGGTGAGCAGCATGATTACTTCGCTTAAAAAGGACGATGTCCTTCAAATTAAACTAAAGGATGATGCATACACCCTGATTAAGGTTAGCCGGGTTGTTGGTGACAGTATATACTGCGTTGCCAATAAGTATCAAACAAATTTGGAATCGGGTATCGATGACTTAAAAAGTAAGGAGTTTGAAACCGAAGAAGATGGCATAAGTACTGACGATTTGAAACTAATGGATAAAAAAGAGCAGATACTGGATGTTGAACGAAACTGATAAACAAATAGAAATTAGCGCAGTGGCCCAAACCACCTGGTTTGGAAAGTGTTTTGAGTGCATATTCGCGTGTGCAGTTTTGGGCAGTGGTTTTTATTTGGCTGTAACAACTATTTTCTTCCGATATTTTGATAGTATTGATCACTCCAAAGATGTAAGAGTTTTTCTTTATTGCGGCATATTTTCCATTATCCCGACCATTGTATATTCTGTTTACTGGCACCGAAAAGAAAAATCGCCGGGTTTTAATTCGGGAATCAGGCACGCATGGCTCCGCGGGATTATGCGGTATTTTATTGCCTATGAAATTGCTGTTTACGGTTTTGCTAAAATACTTCAAACTCAATTTGGCCATATTTATAGTCGCGACGATATCCCGGTGGGCGAGTTGACGGGTTTCAATCTTACCTGGAATTATTTTGGCCACTCCTATACATTCGCTGTCATTTTGGGCCTGCTACAAATTGGCGGAGGCATACTGTTACTTTTTAGACGTACTACTTTGCTGGGCGCGTTTATTTTACTGCCTGTAATGGTCAATATCGTGCTTATCAATATTTTTTATGATATAGACGTGGGTGCATTTATAAACTCCTTGATTTTTACAGCCGGGTTAAGTTATTTGATCTTATTAAGATGGGACGACCTTAAAATTCTTTTATTTAAAAAGATTGACAACCTTCCGGCTGTTAAATTAGGCTACCTAAAACCTTTAATAAAAGTAGCGACAATTGCCCTCGCGTTTTATGGCCTTCATCATTTGGTTGCCGCCCAGCCGCCATCGGCATTTGAAGGCAAATGGAAGGTTTACGAACTGATTCAAAACGGAAAAGATATTGACCAGCGCAACTGGCAAAACAATCCAAGGGCCTGGCATGCTGTTTATATTGAACAATATGGCAAGTTGAACTTTTCAACCAATCCGTTCATTTTTGAACAGAATCAGGCTTTATCCGGCGATTATACATACAACGAGCCAAAGAAAACGCTTGACATTGTATTTTTCAACGGCCCAATAACAGATACGACTAAAGTCAAAATCAGCAATTATACAGGCAAAATGATGCAATGGGATATGGTATATTACTCGGATACTATCCGGATGAAGTTGCTGAAATCGAGATAGTAGAATTTATTTGAGAATTAAAAATGGAATACATTTCTTCACTTCAAGTAAATCCACAATCGAAGTTCCCAAATCCAATCTCAAACATTCCCCCACCCCAATGCCAACACATCAGCAAGGTGAATAGTGCGGATAGGTAAGCTATTTTTATCGATATAGGTTTGCAGCTGCATCAAGCATGAGGCATCTGTCGATATAATATATTCTGCACCGGCGGCTAAAGCGTTATCTACCTTTTGCTGCGCCATAGCTGTGGAGATGGCCTCAAACTTAACGGCAAATGTACCACCGAAGCCGCAACAGGTTTCGTTATCTTTTAGTTCGAGCAATTCCAGGCCTAATACTTTGGATAGCAACTGCCGGGGCTCCGACCTGATCTTGCACTCGCGCAGGGCGGCACAGCTATCGTGGTACACGGCTTTTCCGTCCAGTTCTGCGCCGAAGTAATCAAACTGGAGAATGTTCACCAGGAAATCCGACAGCTCGTAAATATTACCCTGTATGGCCCGGCATTTATTGTGCAGGGCTGTATTGGTAAATAAATCGTTATAGTAATTTTTTACCATGCCCGTACACGAGGCCGATGGCGTAACGATGACGCTATCCTCCGAAAAATCATTCAGGAATTTGCTGCCCACTGCTTTGGCATCATCCCAGAAACCGGCGTTAAAAGCCGGTTGCCCGCAACAGGTTTGGTTAGGGTTAAAACTGACCTTGCAGCCTGCCTTTTCCAGCACTTTTATGGTATTAAAAGCAGTATCAGGAAATAATTGATCTACAAAACACGGTACAAACAACTCTATCTTCATCGGCACAAATTATTCGGCACTAAATTCCGCATTTTTTTGAATGCTTTTTTCGGCTTTCAGCAAAGAAAACAATAAAATCAATCCAACGATAAAAAATAATCCTAACACCAATACCGAATTGCGTGAACTACCTGTTATTTCTTCAAAAAAACCGAAACTAAATACACCGCCTACAATGGCAAGCTTCTCGGTAACATCGTAAAAACTAAAGAAAGAAGCTGTGTCCGGTATATTCTCGGGCAAATACTTGGAATAAGTAGATCGAGACATGGATTGTATACCACCCATTACTAGCCCTACAATTACTGCAACGACATAAAACTCTGATTTATTAGCGGTATAATAAGCTGCGATGCACACAATGATCCACAACATCACAGTACCGATAAGTACCCTAACATTTCCGTACTTGGTGGATAACCACGACATTAAAGTTGCACCGGCTATTGCCACTAATTGTATGATCAATATAATGGCGATCAACTCCTCTTTTTTCATATTAAGCTCCTTGGCCGCAAACCCGGTAGCTACCAGCATGATAGTTTGCACGCCCATAGAATAAAAAAAGAACGCAGGTAAAAATCTTTTAAGCAAAGGCATTTTTTTTACTTTTTTCCAAACGTTGCCCAACTCAATAAAACCACCCTTTATAATATTATGATTATGCCCTTTTACGTTAGGACTTCCTTTTGGCAACACTGTGAACGGAATTAAAGCAAAGCCTATCCACCACAAACCAACTAACAGGAACGAAAACCGGGAAGGAAAGCTTTCATCGGCAAACCATTTGGGATTAAGCACAAATACAAAGCAAATGATCTGTAATAAAACACTACCGATATATCCGTAGGTAAAGCCCTTCGCACTTACCTTATCCTGCATGTCGATAGTGGCAATCTCGGGCAGATATGAATTGTAAAACACAAAGCCACCACTATATCCTATAGCTGCCAGCGCAAACGCTATGATCCCCATCTCTATGTTGTCTTTTGTAAAAAAGTACAAACAACCACAGGAGAGTGCGCCTATGGCTGTAAAAAACTGCATGAATACTTTTTTATTACCCTTATAATCTGCGATAGACGAAAGTATAGGCAGCAGAAATACCATAACGAGGTAAGCGGCAGCCAGCGCATAATCTTGCAATGCTGTATTCACAAAACTTTTTCCAAAAAAGGTGACCCTGTTTCCATTAGCCGGGTTAGCGGTGATAGCTACATAATAAGCCGGAAAAATTGTTGAAGTGATGACCAGGTTATAGGCCGAGTTGGCCCAATCAAAAAATGCCCAGGCCCGGATGGTTTTCTTGTTATTCTTGGTTTCCATTGATACTTTAAAAGTAGGGAAAAAGAGTTAAGAATCAAGAGTCAAGAATTAAGACTTATTTTTTGAGCGAGGATTAGGAAGCGACGTAGCTCATTTGATTTACCTGCATAACTAAAACACCGTGACGGCAAACCGTCACGGTGTTTCAAAAAATCTTGATTCTTGATTCTTGATTCTATTTCACCGTCGGTTTCCACTTTTCCTGCAGTTCCTTTATAAAGTATCCGCCTACTACGCTGCGGGCCTGGAAGCCTACCTGCTTGCCATCGGTAGTTTCGTGCCAATCGCTTAGCGGTACACGGGTTGGGGTTTCCATGGCGTATTTGTAAACAGGGGCAACAAGCGTATTAAAATCGTCGTTGCTTTTGGCCAGGGTGGCTGTCCATATAATCCAGTCGCTTTTGGTATAAGTTTTACGGCTATCCAATGGTAAGCCAAACTCGTTTTGTTTGGTAAGATAAAATTTAACCTCGCGGTCGTAAACCGATTGCGGGAACAGGTTTAAGCCAAGAATTTTATCCCATACAATATTATATTTCTGGCTCCAGGTTTCAGGTTTTTCAAACACCAGCGAGTAATGATCACCCGCATCGGCAAGTTTCATCCACTTGGCAACCATTTCTTTAGCTATAGCCCTGTACTTAGTGCCTGTAGCTTTATCGCCCATTAAATCGGCCAGGTGAGCGTAACAGCCTACCCCTACTATGGCTTTGGCAGATAAGTTTGCATTGCGCGCCAGGTGACCGGCAAAATCATCGGTACACAACTGGTTTGCCGGATCGCCGCCTTCGCGCACCAGGTAGTTAGTCCATGCGGTTAAAGTTTTCCAATGCTTTTTAGCATAAGCAGGGTTATTGCCATTTGCTTTAACAATGGCCGCAGTAAGCGCCAGCATATTGCCCGACTCTTCAACCGGCATGCCTTCGCCATAAGTTTGTCCGTTTGCAAGCGGGTAAGTACCTAAGTCATGTGCCGCAAAATCATGCGGAAACTTACCGGTTTCGCTGAAATAGAAAATCCCATTCAGCATGCCTTCCATCAGTTTTGGATTATAGATCAGGAATAATGGCGCCGATGGATAAGTTACGTCAACTGTATTAATAGATCCATTGCTGAAATTCTCTTTCGATAAAAATAAGAGCTCGCCCTGCGGACTTTTTACCAATATATGAGCGCTTATTGCCTGGCGATAAGCCAACACGCAAAGTTTAGCATATTTATCACCACCTGCTTTTAAGGCATCACGATACATCAGTGCGTTAAAAGCCGCGCAATTTTTAGTAATCACGGGGTAATCGGTAGCTGCTTTGGCCAGTAACTGGTCAATAGTTTTAATTTGCGCGTTTTGCCAGTATGGCTTTAAGTTTACATGAAAGTACTGAACGGGCGTGATATCATCGTAGCCCAATTCAACAAAATGTTCAACCGCTGTTTTACCTACTTTACCAAAAGGTACCACCGTATTCAGTACCACATCTGTACCTTCTTTAACGGTTGATTTACTATCGTTTTTAAAAAACGAAGTAACGGCTTCGTCGCCTGTGCTGATGTACTGTGTGGCAGTTGCCGATTTTGGCGCCGCAACATACATGTATCCCCAATCTATCCGTAAATCGTCGCCGCGTTTTTGTAAAATGGGCTGCTCAACAGTTCCTGCTTTTAACACCGACAAAGTGCTTGTTTCATACTTTTGAGTTGTAACCGGCTGTGACGGTTTGTTACGGGCAATATCCGCAGATGCGCCTAAATAAACCTGTACGTTGTGTGCCTGGCCGTTATTTGATTTTACACTGTAAGTAATGTACGATATTGGCCTTGCCATCAAATCAAGGTTATTCATCAACAGAGGTGATGTAAACGTTACCTGCAAATCAATTTTGCCGCATTTAAATGCATACATGGTTTGGGTAGCCGTAACCTCAACGTGGGTTTGTTTAGCTGCCTGAATATCGGCATGTTGGGTAGGTTTTAGTTCATCAGCAAAGCCGGCATCAAGGGCAGCGCCGCCTCCGGTATTGGTGCAATGCAAAGCCAATACATTTTCGCCTTCTTTCAGTTTACCCGCTACATCGTCTTTAAGCGGCATCATTTGCAAATCGCCATTGGCGCCGCTGCTTACGTTTATTTTTTCGCCGTTAAGATATACTTCGGCTTCATCATCATGATGAAGTTTCAGGAACAGTTTATTAATGCCTGTTTTGTGGAAGGTAAATATGCGGCGCACCCAAATGTCGCGGCTTGTCCATACTGTTTTACCTTGTTTGGGGTCGTCGCTAAAAGGGGCAGTACCAGTTTTCCATGCGGCATCGTCAAATTTTTCATCGGCCCAATTTTGTGAAGGCTGTGTTTCGGTGTATTTAACCGTGTAAGGTTTTTCATCGCCACCGGGCACCAGCGTTTTGTAGTGTACCGGCTCTTTACCTATAAAACGATAAACCTCGCCATCAACCTTTATCAGGCCCAATAGTGACTGATCTTTTCCTGTCCAGTGGTGAGTTGTTGATTCGTTCAAATCATCGGTAGACGACCAGATGCTGAAGTAAGGATTATGCGTAATAAGCGGATAAGCCGGCGCCTTAACATCCTGCGCCCCGGCAAACAGCCCCAATAGTGAAATACAAACGGTTAATGGAAACCTCTTCATGTGTTTTAGTAGTGTTATTATATAATTGATAAGTACCGGCGGTAAATATTTGGTTTTCTTTTTAATTAATAAGCGCTTTTACGAAAAAGCGTCAAATAGACGATTAATTGATACGAATTGTAGAAAGATGGGCTGCGGATGTGCAGATTTCAAATTCCAGATGTGCAGATGAGCTACGGATGTGCAGGCGATATTGACAAGATGCCAGATTAATTCTACCAACTCTGAAAATTCTGATTCAGACTATCCTTCATCTGCACATCTGAAATCTACTTAAACAAATCGAAGCTATAACTTGCGGTGCTCCAGAAATCATCTAAGGCGATGATCCTGGGCTTAAAAAAGGAGATTAGGGCTGGCCAGTCGTTTTGATTAAAAACGCTTACGTTGGGCAGGGTTTTAATGATACGGCTTACTGTTTTGTGATTGTCATTGGTGGTGTGTAGTTGCCAGTCCCACTCCTCGCCTATGCCGGCGTCAAATACTAATTTAAGTTCTTTAAATTGGTCGAAAATTAGTTCCTGTATGCCCAAATCGGGGTGCGAAATTTCGATACCAATAAATGCCGACCTTTTATCGGCCTGCATTTTAAAATGCAGGTGCTTGATGCCGGTTTTATAATTAACCCAGTTAATGCGCAAACCATCGGCCGATGGTTGCGGCGCAATATATTGGCCAAAAGCTGTCCAGAATGCCTGTTTAATTTGTGAAGCCTGATCGCGCGAGTACAATAGTTGTTATATTTATTACGCGGCGAATTTATAGATTATTTTGTGCTTTGTATAAACGCTACCACCTGCGCCTGTTCATTTGCCGAAAGGGGCCCGCCGGTATAGTCCCACTTTAATTTGTTGTTATCGTAGGTCAGCCGTCCTAAAAAAGCCGGGTTAAGTACATCTTCTACCAGCGGTAGGCTATCCCCTATTTCGGGCGCTATCTCCTGCAGTTCCAGTAAGTGGGCTACACCATGGCTGTCGCCCTTGTATAATGCGTAAACGCCGGTAAAATCAAGGCTGTTGTTTGATGACTGGGTTTGTACCGGTTCAATGATAATACTTATAGGGCTTCCGTTGTCTTTATTAATTTGATAGCTTACTGTGCGTGGCATAGTTTAGTTTTTGTTTATTAATTGTATTACAACTTAGCGCGGAAATTGTTCGGGCGGATAAGGCATCAAAAGAAACTAAATTCAAGTACCTGCCGTCTTTTTTATTGGTGACATTAAATTAACAACAAAGTAATGAGGCAGATAAACAAAAAACTGAAATTATGTTTTATAATTTAGCTTAAAACACTATCTTTGCGACCTGTTAAAAATCCTAATGCGGAAGTGGCGTAATTGGTAGCCGCACCAGACTTAGGATCTGGCGCCGCGAGGCGTGGGGGTTCGAGTCCCTTCTTCCGCACAGCAGTTAAAAACCCGGTCAATTTGGCTGGGTTTTTTGTTTAAATACTCAAAACCCACCGCCCTATAATCTGTTAACTCACAAGCTATTCAACAATGAACAGCCTTAATACAGATTATGAAATTGTTTAAATGTACCAACTGCGGTCAGCTATTATATTTTGAAAACAGTATATGTGAATGTTGCAAAAGTCCCCTGGGTTTTATTGCCGGTGATCTCAATCTGGCCACACTTGTCCAGGATAATAACGCCGTTTATCGTTTGCACAGCAATAAAAAGCCGTTATTGGGCGGCCTGATCAGCAATAAAAAGCCGTTATTTAAATATTGCAAAAACCATGAATTTGATGTTTGCAACTGGCTGATACCGGCAGATAGTCCGGATATATTTTGCCGCGCATGTGAATTAAACCACATTGTACCCAATTTGGCCGACCCTGATCATTTGAGGCAGTGGCGGCTAATAGAATTTGCCAAGCACAGGCTTATTTATACCTTGCTGCAAATGAAACTGCTCCTGGTAAGTAAAATTCAGGATGCAGTGAAAGGACTGAGTTTTGATTTCCTTACGGAGGCGGATGCCGCTCAACATGTTTTAACCGGACATGAAGATGGCTTAATTACCCTGAATGTTGATGAAGCCGATGATGATAAACGTGAGTTATCGCGCAAGCAAATGAACGAGCCTTATCGTACTTTATTAGGCCATTTCAGGCACGAGGTGGGGCATTACTACTGGGACAGGCTAATAGATAACAGCACATTTATTGACGAATACCGCCAATTATTTGGCGATGAACGCCAGGATTACGCCCAGGCACTTGAACGGAATTATAACCAGGGACCACCCGCTGATTGGAACTTAAATTTCATTAGCAACTACGCAAGTTCGCATCCATGGGAAGACTGGGCCGAAACCTGGGCCCATTACCTGCACATTATGGATACGCTTGAAACCGCCGATGCCTTCGGGATGACGGTATCACCCCGCCTTGCCGATAAAAAAAGCAACCTAAAGGCAATCATCAACGTGAGCCCTTATCAGCAGCAAAGTTTTGAAACCCTGCTTAGTTTATGGCTGCCATTAACTTTTGCCATGAACAGCATGAACCGCAGCATGGGCAACAAGGATTTGTACCCTTTTGTAATACCACCAAAGGTTGTAGAAAAACTGAGCTTTATACATAAGGTTTGTTATGCTTCAAGAGTGAGTTAGTAAAGGAATTGGCTTTAAAATATAATTGAATAGTAAAATCTGGAGGTAATGAAGAAGCAATGACGTCTATCGCATGTCGGCGAGTCGACTCACCCCGACGTGGCTACGCCCGTCTGCCCCTCTCTCCGCTTCGCGCATAGAGGGGCTAAAAATATAAAAAAATGAGCTACACCCTCTTTGCGGCTTCAGCCGGAGAGAGAGTCGGCCAGCGTAGCGTAGCCGGGGTGAGTAGTAGCCAGCGTTCAAAGCCGATGTTCGTGTAAGACGAAAACACTTGGTGGCATAGTTGTACTATTCCACTCTCCGCACATCCACATTTACATACATCCGTTGGCCGGCGCCGCTGTAAACCACTCCTTTTAATGGCACTACATCGGCAAAATCGCGGCCGATGGCAGTACGGATGTGTCGGTCGTTAACCAGCAGGTTATTGGTGGCGTCAAACTCCGTCCACCCGATATCGGGAATGTACAATGCTATCCAGGCGTGCGAGGCATCCGAGCCAAATAGCTTCGGCTTTCCGGGCGGCGGCAGCGTCTCGATGTATCCGCTTACGTACCTGGCCGATAAGCCTATCGAGCGTAAGCAGGCCAGCGAGAAATGCGCAAAATCCTGGCAGACGCCTTTTTTATGTAAAAAAACTTCTTCCAACTTGGTGGTAACATCTGTAAAGCCGGGCGTGAAATCAAAATCATTAAATATGCGCGAATTAAGATCAAGCATGGCTTCCATAATTGGCCTGCCGGGCGTAAATGATTTTAATGCATACTCCCTGATGCCCGGTATAAACACCACATGATCCGATTCAAGGTAAAATTGCCTGATGTCACTTTCAGCATCGGTACTTTTCAGCCAGATCACCACGTTTTCCCAGGGCGCTGTATTTTGGGGCGCAGCGCTTGTCCATACCGGCTCCGAAATTTTAACTTCGCTTTTTATCTCGACGGTTAACCGTTGATGAAACTCTTCTATCGAAAAATAGATAAATTTATTACTAAAAAAGTCCTCCCTGGTCACTACCAAATGTGGTACAGGGTGAATTTGGTAGTTCACCTTTTCCACCTCCTGGAAACTATGGTTAACCGGCACCTGGTATACCAGGTTATGGCATAGCGACGCCGGCAACTGGTATTCATATTTGGTAATATGGGTTACCTGGTATTTCATAAGCTTTGGCTGTTGTGAAAACACCTGTTAAAAAATGGCTTTGTATTAGCGGTTCTCATAATTCGGGTAGCGCGTTATTATTTTTCACAAAACTGTACTGGCTTTGCGTAGGGCTAAAATAACTTTCAAAAATAATGGTTGATGCCTGGCTCAATAAGGTAATCAGGTGGTGTAAAAAGCCATTAAGCTCCCTTTTCCCAAAACCATTGGCATTGGCCGATGGCACCATCATGTTTACATCGCAAAGCCTGATCATGGTTAATGCCTCCAGTAGTTTTTTGTGCGCCGGACTAAGGCCGCCTTCTTTATGGTTATCTGGCAGGTGTGCCAGGTGTTCATCAATTTTAGCAATTAAAAACGCCACCGATTTTGGATTATCCTCGTTAACCAGCAGCAAATTAAGCACACCAGGCAATTGCAGCGTCGACCGGTATAGGTACCGGTACGTAACCAAACTCTCGTTGCACATCAGCACCAGTTCCATCAGTTGCTTCTCTACCTCGGGTGTTACGTTGTTGGCCAATGCCGCCTGTAAAATGATGCATGTATTTAACGATGATTCTAAAAAACGACCTATGTTAAGTAACCGCCAGCTGGATGCCCTGGTCATGTTATCATTATTAAGGCCGATAAAAGCCATTAGCTTAATGATAAACTGATCGAGGTTGTGGTAAATCTTGCGTAAATCATCGCCGTTTTCCTTCATCAGCTCAAACTCTTCGGATATGCTATCCAAAATCCTCCAGGTATCCAGGCTTAAACGATCACGTACAGCATAGCCGTTTGTTAAAAATGATTGCAGGGATTGCGCCAAAGTACCCGCCCTGCCGGTTTCAACAGCCAGCGACAATAATTCTTTTTCGGGTTGCCGTAATTTGGCCTGATCGACCGAGGCAAAGCCGGGTAAAGTACCCGTTACCGCGCTTAAAGTTTTAAGCAGTATCACCAGCGTTTGGTTAGTTTCGGGGTGAATTTCGTCATCGCGCTCATTGTAAATCTTAAGCACGATACGCATTAGCCGCACATTGGTCACTGCCCTGTCGAGGTACCGGCCCAGCCAAAATAAGCTTTCGCCGGTGCGGCTGGGCAATATATTTTTTACCTGCCGTAATACAGGTTGATTAACTGCCGGCTTAGCCTGGCTTTGCGGCGATGGACCCAGCACCCAGGTATCCTTACTGATACCACCAGATTGGTTGGAAATAATAAACTCGCCTTTTGTAGGAAAGCTCCTTGATAAGCCGCCCGGCATTACATGGTAAACCTCTTTATCCATATCGGCCACAATGTAACTCCTGAAAACGGCGTTACAGGCTTCCAGGTTGTTGCCAATTAATGATGGCGTGGTGCTGAAGCTTACTACCTCCTGTGCCACGTATAAATAAGGCCGGGTGTTTATTTCGGTCCTCAAATCATCTATCTGCTTTTTGCTCAGTTCGCTGCCGATGTATGGGCGGTTCTCGTTACTCCGGTAAATAGACCGGATAATAAGGAAGGGCAGGTTATCCAGCACATACTTTTTCTCTTTCTCGTGCCCGCACCACCAGGTGGCTACCGATGGTAATATCAGTTCCTCGTTTAACAGGTGCTTGCATAAGCGCGGCAAAAAAGCCATCAGGCCCGGGTTTTCCAATATGCGGCCGCCTAATGGGTTAATGATGGTCACTTTTTTTTGCCGTACGGCTTCCATCAACCCAACCACCCCCAAGTGCGAATCGCCCAAAAACTCAAGCGGATCGCAAAATATATCATCAACACGGCGTACAATAACATCTACCTTCTCTAACCCTTTTAAGGTTTTTAACCACACATAGCCGTCGCTGACGGTTAAATCCTGCCCAAAAACAAGGGTAAAACCTAAAGATGATGCCAGGTAGGCGTGCTCAAAATAAGTTTCATTGGCCGTACCGGGCGATAAAAGTACCACACGTGGGTTCTCTTTATTTTGTAAAGCGAGCCGGGTAAGGGTATTTTTTAATGTTTGATAATAGGACGAAATTTTACGCACCTGGTTTTCGCGGATCAGATCCGGGAAAACCCTGGTCATGGCTGCCCTGTTTTCAAGCGTGTATCCGGCACCTGACGGCGCGTCGGCACGGTCATGCAGCACCCACATTTTGCCAAGCGGCCCTCGTACCAGGTCGGCAGAGTATTGGATAAGCTGGAATTTGCCGGGGATTTTAATTTTATCAGCCTGCCTTAAAAAACCTTTATGGGTAAATACCAAATCAAAGGGAATAAAACCCTCTTTAATCAGCCTTCGTTCGCCATAAATATCAGCTATGATCAGGTTAAGCAATTCGGCACGTTGTATCAGGCCTTTTTCAATATTTTCCCATTCCTGTTGGCTGAAGACCATAGGCACCGGGTCAAGCTTCCAGGGGCGGTTAATGCCGTCAGGATCGCTGTACACGTTATAAGTAACACCATTGTCGCGCAACTCCTGGCTAATTTCCCGGCTCCGCTGCTCCATTTTTTCAAGGCCCAGCTCGTCATAAGCATGGGCAAGCTTTTTCCAATGCTCGCGCACCACGCCCTCGGGTGCGGCAAGCTCATCAAAAAAAGGTTTGGCAGTTTTACCGTTCCGCTCCAGGTAAGTTTCAATCATTTTCCAAATGTCTGATTTTTCTGCTACAAATTCTTGGCATTTTTATACCGCCTCAAATCCATAGTGTACGGATATTCCGGGCTAACTACTTCATTGGTGATGGTATATTGCGGCAGTATATTCATTTTGGTAACAAACCTCCCTCCTGCTGTTTGCTGGGCAACGGCCGGCTCAACCAGGTTAACCGAATGGCCAAAATCAAAAAAGCGGGAAATTATGCGCGATTCGGCCTCATAACTATTTACAGGGAAGGTATCATAGCTGCGGCCTCCGGGATGCGACACATGGTACTGGCATGCAGCCACTGATTTCTGCGTCCAGGTGTCAAATAAATCGAACACCAGCGGCGTATCTGTACCGATGGTTGGATGTAGCGCCGATGGCGGTTGCCATGCCCTGTAGCGTACGCCGGCAATATACTCGCCTTGTACGCCTGTGCTTTTTAGCGGAATTTTTAAACCGTTACACAAAAAGGTGTAACGCGAATCGGTAAGGCCGGAGATTTTTACCTGGATACGCTCCAGCGATGAATCCACAAAGCGCGATGTGCCGGTGCTCGACATTTCTTCGCCCAATACATGCCATGGTTCAATGGCCATCTTAATTTCGATATTGATATCATCCACCTGCAACTCGCCCAGGAAAGGGAAACGGAAGCTAAAGAAAGGCTCAAACCACGAGATATCAAAACCATAACCGGCATCGCGCAGGCTGTTTACCACCTCTGTCATATCTTTATAGCAATAGTGCGGCAGCAGGAAACGGTCGTGCAGCTCGGTTCCCCAACGCACCAGTTTATGATTGTATGGAGTTTTCCAGAACCAGGCCAGCAACGTCCGGATGAGCAGGAACTGTACCATACTCATGCGGTAATGCGGCGGCATATCAAATCCCCGGAACTCCAGGATGCCCAAACGGCCGCTTGAAGAATCGGGCGAGTAAAGCTTATCGATACAAAACTCCGACCGGTGCGTATTGCCGGTGATATCGGTTAAAAAATGACGGAAGATCCTGTCGACCAGCCAAAAAGGAACTTCATTTTCGGCCCGGTCGGGAACTTGCTGAAACGCTATTTCCAGTTCATACAATGTTTCCATCCGTCCTTCATCAACCCGTGGCGCCTGGCTGGTGGGGCCTATAAACTGGGTAGAGAACAGGTATGACAAGCAAGGATGATGCTGCCAGAAAGTAATAAAACTGCGCAGAATATCGGGTCGGCGCAATAGCGGGCTATCAGAAGGCGTTTCGCCACCCAGCGTTACGTGGTTACCGCCACCGGTACCGGTATGCCTGCCATCAATGTTAAATTTTTCTGTCGCCAGGCGCGATTCTGCCGCCTTTTTATACAGCACATCGTAATTTTTTGCCAGTTCGCGCCAGCTTGCCGCGGGGTGAATATTCACCTCGATAACACCGGGATCGGGCGTTATCATCATTTTGGTGACGCGATTATCTGTTGGCGGATCGTATCCTTCAATCAATACCGGCATCTTTAGCTTCTCGGCTGTGCGCTCAACAGCATTCACCAGGTATAAATAGTGCTCAAAATAGCTGGTAGGTGGGAAAAATATAAACAACTTGCCCTGCCTCACTTCAACCACCATCGCCGTTTTAAAAATGGTTTTACTGTTATTGAATTTGGCCCCTGTTTCGGGAATCAAATGATCACCATCGGGCAAAGCATCCACATCGGCAAAAAGGCTTCTTTCCGGTAACTCTTCCTGCTCTGCCGGATCAAAATATTGCACCGAATCAAGCGGCAGGCGCAAGCCCACGGGCGAATTGCCCGGCACCAGGAACAGGTTTTGCCGCCTGAACGACCATTTACAGCTTTGCCAGTTATTTTGTTCCAGGTCCCATTTAATGGGCACCACATAGCCAACTGGCTCGTTCAGGCCGGTATTCAGCAGCTCGGCCAGTTTTTGTCGCTCCAGCGGAGATTTCAGGTCAACCTTCAGTGGGTCGACATTGATCGGCGTTTTACTCTCTTCCCACAAAAAGTAAAACGGATCTTCGTAGGTTGGGTTAATATTTTTAGGGTCGATGTGCAATTCTTTGGTAAGCAACTTCATGAAGCTTTTTGCATCCTTAGGCCCAAGGCCGTAGTCTTTCGACAGGTCGGCCATTAAGGTATCGTTGTTCCACAAGGGTATATTATCCTTACGCCAATAGCAGGCCAGTTTCCAACGGGGTAATGGCTCGCCGGGGTACCATTTGCCTTGCCCGTACTGCATTAGCGCGCCTTCACCGTACTCATTTTTAAGCTTGTGGAACAGGATGTTGGACAGGCGGCGTTTATGCTCACCATCGGCAGCCGAATTCCATTCAGGTGCTTCATTATTATCTACCGATACAAAAGTTGGCTCGCCGCCCATGGTAAGGCGTACGTTATTGGCGGCAAATTCTTCGTCAACCTTATCGCCAAGGGCCATAATATCTTCCCATTGCTCGTCAGAGAATGGTTTGGTTACCCGTGGTTTTTCTTCAATACGGGTAATGGTATTTTCAAAATGAAACTCTGTTTCGATAGGATCTTTCGTATCGCTGATGATGCCACCACTAATTGGGGCCGCACTCTGCGGATCAGGCGTACAGGCTAATGGAATATGTCCCTCGCCGGCAAACAAGCCGGATGTCGGGTCGAGCCCTATCCAGCCCGCACCAGGCAGGTAAACCTCTGTCCAGGCATGCAGATCGGTAAAATCCTGCTCCGGGCCCGATGGGCCGTCTAATGATTTAATATCGGGTTTCAACTGCACCAGGTAGCCCGATGCAAAACGGGCGGCCAAACCAAAATGCCTTAACAATTGAACAAACAACCACGCTGTATCCCGGCATGATCCCGACTTAAGCTCCAGCGTTTCCTCGCATGATTGTACGCCCGGCTCCATCCGGATATTGTAGGAAATCTCAAGATAAAGTAGCCTGTTAAGGGTAACCAAAAAATCCTGGGTAACTGCATTTTTCTTGAGTAACTCGGCGGCTTTCTCTGTTAAATCCATTAATAGCGGGCCACGCTCGGTTATCTCCAGGTAAGGCACCAGGTTCTTTTTTAATGAATCTTCATACTCAAAAGGATAGTGATTAGCATACTCCTCCACAAAAAAATCAAAGGGGTTTATCACCACCATATCGGCAATCACCTCTACATCAATCACAAATTCATTTACCTTCTCCGGGAAAACAATGCGGGCAAGGTAATTACCAAAGGGGTCCTGCTGCCAGTTTATAAAGTGCTTTTCGGGTAATATTTTTAGCGAGTAACCTTTAATCATGGTACGCGAGTGCGCGGCAGGCCGTAAACGGATAACTTGTGGCGAAAGCGTGATATGTTTATCGTACTTGTAACTTGTAAAATGACGAATTGCTACTTTTATTGACATCGGCTATGTTTTATGTTATAAACATAGCCTATTTACAGTAAAATATTCAACAAAACCGGCAATTATTTATAGATTTTTTAATATTCATAAAATTCAGCATCGCCGATATCAATAACACCAACGGTTACAGTTAAGCAGTGGTGGTAAGCTGTGTATTTATCAGTCGTCCTAATTCAAAAAAACCTCATCCATAAAAACCCAGGCTGGTTTTCCTTTTGCAGGATGCCAGGCTGGAACACTTTTAAGCGGCCTGGCAACCAGTTTTATACAGGATATGGGCTGGCCGCTTTTCAATCTACACTCCAGGTTCATGATGCTGTAAGTATCTTTTTTAAGCGGCGTGACGGGTATAACACTCCCTAACAATTTAAGATGGGATTGATCGGTGCCGCCCCACACCTCTACCTTCGCCGGCAAAAATATCTGGGGGCCAGTATTGCGCATCACGTTCAGGTTAACAGTATGCAAATCGACAGGTTTATTAAACCACATCAGCAGCTTCAGGTCTTTTTGTGAGGCCAGCCATTTGCCATCGCCAAAATTACCGCTGCCCAATTCTTTATCTATCATTGTTTTGGCCCCCTCACCTTTGTACTTGCTATCGGGATAGGTTAAAAAACTGATACTATCAGGAGTATAGGTAGATTTGTAAATGTTAAACTGAACCGTGTCGCTGCCTATCCAACCGGCTTTAAATGCCCTGGCGCGAATTACCGTACTTTGCGTGAATAATGCACCGGGTTTATAGGATGTAGCATGAATACTATCCGGCGCGCTACCATCGGTAGTATACCGGATATCGGTTCCTTTGATCGGGTTGCCAAGCTGCAACAGGTAACTTTGCTTAAATATTACCGCAGTGTTTTTTAACTGCGGACTGGTAAGTTTTAAAGGCTTGCCATCATCTTTAAAACCCGTTAAAAGGGCAACGTGCTTATTTGCTTTTTGTAGTGGCGCAAGATCTGCGGTTTTAAGGCCGGTATCCCAAATGGCCAGTTCGGTAAGGCTTTTAATGGCTGCCAACTGCCTAACATCCATAGCATTCAATTTTACGCCGGCCAGCGACAGGCTTTTAAGCAACTTAAGCGAAGCCAGCTCTTTTAACCCAGCGCCTGTGACATCGCTAAAATTCAGGTTAAGTCTGCGCAGGTTTTCAAATTGGGCTATAGTTTTCAAATCGGCGTCCTTCACCGGCATTTTATTCAGGTCGAGCGATACCACCTGTTTTTTAATGGGGCTAAGCTCGTCAAGTGACTTAATGTTGTAGGTGCTTTTGTTGTAAATATTAACGGCCAAAGCGGGCGATTCCTTAGCCAGCGGATAAATTACCCGGTAATTATTGTTGAGTTTTTTAATCTCTTGATCATCAGCTGCCGAAAAATCGTATGCCGCCTCCGCGCTTTCGGCGGGTTTCAATAATGTTGCCGCAATCATCCGCAGCGAATCGGTTGCGGGAAGGTCAAGAACCTTTTTCTTAAAATCGGGCTTGTTTTTTACCCAAAGGTAAAGCAGTACCTTTTCTTCGTCGGTTAGTTGCGGTTTACCGGTAGGCGGCATGTGCTTCTTTTCTGATTCGGGCATGTGTACCCGCTGTAGCAGCAGGCTCATAGCCGGATCGCCGGGAATAAAGAGTTTACCATTTTTGCCGCCTTTTAATATTGCGGCCTGGCTGGTGAGCATTAGTCCGCCTTTCATTTTATCTGCATTGTGGCAGCTTTGGCATTTGGCTTCAAAAATTGGCCTGATAACGTCCTGGTAAACAAAGGCCTTATCAAGGGGCACTTTATTTTTTTCCTTATCCATCACCGGCCCTAAAACAAAATCATCGCCATGGGTAAGGTTTGCACCAAAATGCCCGGCCACTATTAAACAGAAAACTGTGACCAAAGCCCCTGTTTTGGCCAGCGTAGCGGTGTATTTTGTTGTGCTACGAATAAGGTAAACGCCATAACCCACAAACGCCACACTGACACCAAACCACTTATGCCATAACAAATTGCCCCCTTCATAACCCGGCTCGCGCGATAACAGCAGGCCCATAATTACCGTTAACGACGATAAAAGCGCACCCAGCACCAGTAAATAATTGGTAAAGTTTTGATAAAACTTCTCGTTAACAAACCCGGCCCTGAACCGGAAAAACTCCAGCACCATAGCCAGCATGAGTATCACGATAGGGAAATGCAAAATTAAGGGGTGCAACCGCCCAACCGGCTGTAACCATTGCGGCACAACCAGGCTATCACCGGCTATCAGTAAAACTAAAATGAAAACATTAAGCGCAAACAATGCCCCGTCTGCGAAAGCCCTGTGGTTGCCCTTCATACCAGCAACAATATTTTATTTATCAAAACCAAATAAGCTAAAACGTTTTAAACACATCGATAAAAAGATATCAGCAGTCAAATCTATCAAAACCGGATAAGCTAAAACGTTTTAAGCATATCACTAAAAAGATATCAGCCGTAAAAATCAAAATACTGTCAATCCTGTAAAATCCTAAAATCGTGTTAACTGATAATCCCCTTTACCACATTTCCGGCCACATCCGTCAGCCTGTACCTCCGGCCTAAACTTTTAAAGGTAAGTTTTTTATGATCGATACCTAACTGGTTGAGCATGGTAGCATGAAAATCATGCACATGCACCGGATCTTTAACAATATTATACCCAAAATCGTCCGATTCGCCGTAAACCATTCCCGGTTTAATACCGCCGCCGGCCATCCAAACACTAAAGCAGCGCGGGTGATGGTCGCGGCCATAGTTTGCCTTCTCCAACTTACCCTGGCTGTAATTGGTACGGCCAAATTCGCCGCCCCATATCACCAGGGTTTCATCCAACAGGCCCCGTTGCTTTAAATCGATAACCAAAGCCGCCGAAGCCTGGTCTACATCCTTAGCCTGCCCGGCCATTTCCTGGGGCAGGTTGCTATGCTGATCCCATCCCTGGTGGTAAAGCTGCACAAAGCGAACGCCGTTTTCTGATAGCTTCCTGGCCAGCAAGCAATTGGCCGCGTAAGTACCGGGAATCAAACATTCAGGGCCGTACATTTTCACGATGTCGTCCGATTCTTTGGATACATCCATAATTTCGGGCACCGCCGTTTGCATGCGATAAGCCATTTCGTACTGCTGTATCTTGGTGTTTATCTCCGGATCGCCGAATTGTTTATAGTTGATATCATTTAAAGCAGCCAGGTTATCCAGCATTTTGCGGCGTTCGTACCGGTTTAATCCTTCGGGATCGTTCAGGTACAATATCGGGTTTTCGCCGCTGCTGAATTGTACCCCCTGGTGAATAGAATCTAAAAAGCCATTACTCCACAATTTGGAGTATACCCCTTGCCCGTTGCCTTTCCCCTTGGATAACAATACCGTGAATGCAGGCAGGTTTTTATTCTCGCTGCCAAGGCCATAGCTTACCCACGACCCCATGCTTGGGCGGTTACCCTGCTGTGCACCGGTCTGGAAAAAAGTAAGCGCAGGATCGTGGTTTATGGCATCGGTGTTCATCGAGCGGATGATACAGATATCATCGGCAATTTTGCCTATATGCGGAAACAGATCGCTCACCCATGCCCCCGATTCGCCGTATTGTTTAAAATCGTAAAATGAACCTACCAGCGGGAACGAGGCCTGCTTAGCCGTCATCCCGGTAAGTATCTGGTTGCCCCGCACCGAAGCAGGTAGCTCCTGCCCCATCATTTCGCGCAATTTGGGCTTATAATCAAATGATTCCAGTTGTGAAGGTGCGCCGTCCTGGAAAAGATAGATCACCCTTTTTGCTTTGGGCGCAAAATTGGGGATGCCCGGTACAAAATCAGCTTCGGCATCAGCACCGCTGCCGCTAAAAAGATCGGGAATAAGTAATGAGCCTAACGCAACACTGCCTATCCCCAGGCTTAACCTGGACAGGAACTTGCGCCGGTTAATATTGAGCCTGCTCTCTAAAAAATCTTTTTCCATATCAGGTTTTTGTTATCGCTTCTTCTACATTGTACATAGCATCAACCACTTTCATCATGGCTGCCAACGTTACTTTATCAAGGTTGACGGGGATCGGGTATTCGCCAACGCTTAACAGTTTTTGGGCATCGGCCTTGTTCATCCCCTTCAATTCATCGTTGTAATAGGCTGTAAGTATGGCCAATTCTTTTTCCTGCGGATGGCGGCACATGATCAAGCGGAAAGCTTTGGTTATTTTATCCTGCGGACGACCGTTATCCTGCAATAACCTTGCTGCTAAAACACGGGCTGCCTCCAGCACTGTAGGGTCATTAAGCATCACTAAAGCCTGTAAGGGCGTATTGGTGCGCAGGCGTTTTACTTCGCACTGATCGCGGTTGCTGGCATCAAATATCCCCAGCGAGGCTGGCGGCACGGTGCGTTTGATGAGTGTATACATGCCCCTGCGATAAAGGTTGGGGCCATGTACCTGCTTATAGCTGGCCAGCTGCCCGCGGCCGGATGTCGCGTTTTCCCACAAGCCGGGCGGTTGGTACGGATTAACACTTGGGCCGCCAATGGTATGGTTAAGTAACCCGCTGCTGGCCAAAACCAAATCGCGCACAAACTCGGCAGGCAAGCGGCTACGGGGGCCGCGCGCCAGCCAGGTATTTTCAGGATCGTCCTTTAACTTTTCCGGGCTGATTATTGCTGATTGCCGGTACGTGGCCGACATAACAATTTGTTTTACCAGCCGTTTGATATCCCAGCCATGATCCCTGAAATCAACAGCAAGCCAATCCAATAATTCGGGGTGCGATGGCAAATCGCCCTGCATGCCAAAATCGCCCGAACTTTTTACAATGCCTTTGCCAAAAAATTCCTGCCAAAGCTGGTTTACAAATACCCTTGCCGCGAGCGGGTTATTTTTATTAAACAGCCATTCGGCCAAACCGAGGCGATTTTTAGGATAGCTGGCTGCAAATGGCAATATAGCTTTAGGCGTACCCGGCTCAACAACATCACCGTGGGCATCGTAATTGCCGCGTTTGAGGATATAGGTTGGCCGTACTTTATCGCTATCGGTCATGATAGATACAATGAGCTTATCTGTATCCTGCTTATTGATAAACTTCATCACCTTTTTAACTTCATCGTTACTTATCTGCATCAATGGCCGTTTGGCATAAGTTTCGGGCCCGCCCACAACCGACTCGATGCCTACTTCTTTTACATTATTAAAAAACGCAAACATTTGGTAATAATCTTTTTGCGAAAACGGATCATATTTATGATCGTGGCAATGGGCACACTCCAACGTAACCCCAAGCAGGGCTTTGCCGAAGGTATTGGTACGGTCGGTTACGTAGCTTACCCGGTACTCTTCGTCAATTACGCCGCCCTCTTCGGTAATTTTATGGTTGCGGTTAAAGCCAGTTGCCAGTAGCTGCTCGGTAGTGGCATTGGGCAGCTGGTCGCCGGCTATTTGCCAGGTAATGAATTTGTCGTAAGGCAGGTTTTCGTTAAAGGCATGTATCACCCAATCGCGCCAGGGCCACTGGCTGCGGTAATTATCGTCCTGGTAACCGTGCGAATCGGCATAACGGGCTACATCCAACCAATGCAGGGTCATTTTTTCGCCGTATTGCGGGCTTGCCATCAACTGGTCAACTACCTTTTGGTAAGCGTTGGCGCTGTTATCGGCCAAAAAGTTATCCATCATTTGCAATGTTGGCGGTAAGCCCGTCAAATCAAGCGATACGCGTTTTAGCAAACGTTCTTTATCGGCCTCGGGATTGGGATCAAAGCCCTTTTGCTCCATTTTTTGGAGCACAAAATTATCTATCGGATTTTTTGGCCACGCGGTATTTTGCACCTGCGGCACCGGGTACGAACGGGGCGGTACAAAAGCCCAATGTTTTTCATAACGGGCACCTTGTTTTATCCATTTCTTGATTAGATCAACTTCAAAAGGCGTTAATTTTTTGAGGTTGGATGACGGCGGGGGCATTTGTTCGGAAGTATCTTTGGTTGAGATGCGCCGGTAAACTTCAGACATCATCGGGTCGCCTGCTACAAGCGCATGGGCTGTCGGGTTATCTTTCAGCGCTTTAAAAGCACTTTCGGGAATATCAAGCCTTAAATCGGCCTGGCGGTGTGCGGCGTCGGGCCCGTGGCATTTAAAACATTTATCAGATAATATGGGGCGGATGTTGAAATTGTAGCTGATGGCATCAGGCATTTGCTCCGCATCTGTTTTACCGGCACGGTTGCAGGCATGCAGGGTATACAAAACACAGGCGGCTATTACAAGCCACACTAAATACAACTTCCGGAACATCAGTCTACTAATTGGTTAGTTAAGAAATTAAAGTTATTAATTTCAATCGTAATCTGCAATTTGATTTCCGGGCCATTGGTAACATTTCAACGACAATAATTAACGCACACAAAAAACGGGCCTAACAATAATGCTAAGCCCGTTTCTTCTCTTGAATCCCGATTCTTATCTCCTGACTCTTTTTTTACTGTTTAACCGGGGTAGTATCGGGTGCTTTACCTATCAAATCCATAAACTGATCAAGTTTTGGTGTAATGATAATTTGTGTACGCCTGTTTTGGCTTTTACCTGATGGTGTTGTATTATCGGCAATTGGGTTATACTCGCCGCGCCCCCCTGCAGTTAAGCGCTTAGGATCAACGTTATAAGTATTTTGCAAGGCTTGTACTACTGATGAAGCCCTCAGCGTACTCAAATCCCAGTTGTTACGGATGTTGGTTTGCTTGATTGGTACATTATCGGTATTACCTTCAATCAACACATCGTAAGTTGAATAATCGGTAATGATTTTAGCAATTTTAGCCAGGGCTGTCCCTGCTTTATCTGAAATTTCATAACTACCTGATTTGTATAACATATTATCAGACAAGGAGATATACACAACACCTTTAAGTACCTGTACATCAACACCCTGCGCTTCTTCCCTGCTTAATGAGCGGGTTAGGTTATTGGTTAACACCATATTAAGCGAGTCGCTTTTGTTTTTGGTAGCTACCAGGTATTGGATGTATTTGTTGGAAGCGTTTATCTCATCAACCAGTTTTGAAATGTTTGCGCCACCCTGGTTATTGCCGGCCAAACATTTATTCAAGGCATCTTTTAACGCTGCGTTATTTGACCGTTCGGAAGTAAGCTGTTCTTCAAGGCTGACGATACGCCCGTTTGATACGGCAAGCGCCTGCTCGCTTCTTTGATATTTTACGCTAAGGTCCTGTGTGCTGTTTTGCAATTGCGTGTAATTGCCCTCGAGTTCCTTGTATTTTTTGTTGCTAACGCAACTTTGGGTTACCGTTGCTACAATGAGCACCAACGGTAATAGATGATAAATTTTCATAGCTGTAAATGTTTAATAGCCGGCCATAATTATTTATGGGCAGCATAGCATCTACAACAACACTTTGCTTAAAAAGTTTACAACACAAACATTGTACAGGAAAACGAGTCATGAAAAGTTCATTTTTACACTAAACTCCACGTCTCTTTTTAATAATAAGATTGTAAAGGGCCAACTCCTATTATAGGGCTTATATACCTTTTGTTTTATTCGGCTGGACTAATTTGCTAACGGGTTTAGACTGTTGCTGACTGCCGGGCCATTGCTACCTTAAATATTATGTGTATTTTTAGGGTTATGAAGCGTAATTTGTGGGGTGGGATGGCCGTGTTGTTGCTGATAGCAACAGCAAGCTGTGGCTTGGTAAGGTCAATGGGTAAAAGTCCGCAAGGAGAAGAACTTGCCCGTTTGGATACTTTATCAAATTATAAAAACGGGAGTTTCGAAAATCTGGCCGAGCGTTCCGATTCCACTATCAAACGTAAATTTCTTTTTCTCCACAGCCGCCCTAAAACTATCCGCCCTTCTCACGCGCTGCCCTGGGTTAAAACTAATTTGAATACACTGGCTGCTCCTGCACCAACCATCGTATGGTTTGGGCACTCCTCTTTGCTCATCAAAACCGGGCAGGGCAATATACTCATCGACCCTATTTTTAGCAACCATGCCGGGCCGGTACCTGGGTTGATTACCGCTTTTGCCGGCACAATGAATTACCATGCTGAGGATATGCCGCCTATTGACGTATTGATCATTTCCCATGATCACTATGATCACCTGGATTACCGCACCCTGAAAAAATTAAAAGATAAAATCAAAATGGCTATAGTGCCAATGGGTGTAGGCTCGGATTTGGTATACTGGGGATTTGATCCCAAAAAGATCACTGAACTGAATTGGGGCCAATCGGTCACATTGCCTGGTGGCCTCCAGGTTACCGCTACCCCCGCGCAGCACCGCAGCAACCGTACATATACGCAAGAAAATAAAACGCTTTGGGCATCATACGTAATACAGGCAGGCCATTACCGGCTGTTTTACAGCGGCGATAGTGGTTATGGACCACACTTTAAAAAAATAGGCCAACAATATGGCCCGTTCGACCTGGCGCTGCTGGAATGCGGGCAGTACAGCCCGAATTGGCCATGGACACATCTGCAGCTTGGCCAAACCGCCCAGGCTGCCGTTGACCTGCAGGCTTGTTTGATACAACCCATCCACTGGGGTAAGTTTGTAGAAGCTAACCACCCCTGGAACGAATCTATTGAAAAGCTGCTGCCGGCAGCCGAAAAGCTGGGGGTTGAAGTAAACGTTCCGCGTATCGGGGAACCTTATACGTTGGGCGATCCGCTCAGGACCAAAATATGGTGGGATTTTAAGTAATTTATTGGGCTGATGACATAACCGGTAGCCTATGACCTGGCCGGTGAACTTAACCTTAACTCGAATTGATGCCTTGCTTTTTCGGCTTAAGCTGTTTTTAACAAACGCACCCCAATAAGATAATACATCACAAACGTAATAGCGGGAATAGCCACCAGGTAGCCTGCTGTACCAAAAGGATCTGGCCAGGAAGAAGGTATCAGTTCCAGTAAAATAGCAATTAAACTGCAGCCCACATACCAACGGCATGCAGGTTTACTGAGTGAGCCCGTTATTTTGAGCGCCACCGCAAAAAGAAGTGTACCCAGGTAAAACAATACAACTTCGGCCACGCTGATCACATAAAATAAACTCTTTACGGCAACGTACAAATCCGGGCGTTTTGCGGCCGGATTTGCAGCAAACAGCCGGAAAGCATCGGTAAGGTAATAACCCCAGAATGCCATATTGATAATAAACAGGGGCATTGCTATGCTCAGCGCTGCAAATGCTAATACCGAATACAGGTTTTCGCCTGCTTCCTGTAAACGGGTTTTCAGGAGGGCGGCACCCAACAAAAGTAAAATTCCGCCTGCTATAAGGATGGTGTAACGGGTTTGCTGTTCGGCAGCGGTGTTAACCCAGCCCTGCAATGACGAGGGCGGCGGCCCCATGCCCGCAAAGATGGAAAATAACAACCATGGTATAAATAGTAACAGCGCGGTAATAACCTGTTGCCCGCCTGTTCCATCTTGTTTCCAAAGCCGGTGTGCACCAAGGTTATATGCGGAGAAAATCATCAGACAGGCATTTAAGCCCCAAACGGGTAAATAAAATTCATAACTTACCGAACCTATGCCAAAAGCAATAACCATGGTTACCGGTGGAACAAGCCATAGGTATGCCAGGCTCAGTTTTTGTTTAAATGAAGTAGAATCGTTATACATCTCAATTATTTTAGTCCTTTTTCCAGTTTAGCATTTTGCCCGGCAAGTATCTTCCGGGAGCCATCGCGTTTGCCTCGCGGCTTATTTAGTGAACAAATCTTCTGTAGCCCAGGTTGGATTTTTGGCGTAAGCCTTCCAGAATATCTGGTCTAAGTCATAGTCGAAGTTGACTTTCCAACTGCGGGTATTGGTCAAAATCACAAAGTTAAATCCGTTATCCAAACGGGCTTGCTCAGTTTCTGTACCGGGCAAGCTTCCCGTATGAACATAGTTATTGCCTGTAATACCCCAACCGCACCCATAACCGGCATTGGCTGTTGAGCCGGTATACATTATATTTAAGGTTGATGGTGTAAGAATATCCGTACGTACCGGAAATTTATCAACATAAACCAGGAACCTGGCCAGGTCGGCGGCTGTTGCAACCCATCCTCCGTGCGAGTCCATCCGGCTTACATTCATTGCAAAAGGATCTTCGCCATACTGGCCATAGTAAGTAACTTCTTTTGGTAGTTTTTGTGCAAGTGTATTACCGCCAATGGTCATATCGGTAATTCCGATGGGTGTCAATACCAATGTTTTCACAGCTTCTTCATACGTCTGTCCGGTTATTTTTTCTATCACTCGTCCTAATATACAGTAACCAAAATTCGAGTAGGCATAGTTGGCGCCCGGCACATGGTCAAGCGGGCGGTTATCTAAAGTCCAGGTGATGAGTTGCGCGGCTGTCATTGCGGGGTTGGAGAACATCGGGTCTTTGTCGTCATTAGTCCAACCTCCGGATGTATGATGCAACAGTTCATCAACGGTAATATCGGTTATATGCGGGCCGTAGGCTTTAGTACCGTAAGTTTTGCCTAATATAGCGCCATCGCCAAATACTTTGTCGCTCAGCTTTATCTTACCCTGATCAAGCAGCCTCATGAGGGCAACGGAAGTGAACTGTTTTGAAAGACTTGCCAAACGATAACGATCTGTGATTACAGCTTTGGCGGCCTTCGCTTTATCACTTATGCCATAAGCTTTCAAATAGACCAGCTTTTCGCCCTTAGTAATGGCTACAGATACTGCCGGAACGTTATAAGTAGTCATAAAGGCATTCACCTCATCATCCAATGCAGCAACAGCAACTTTGCTGGCAGCAAGGGTATCAACAACTGTTCCGGTGCCTGTTCCGGTTCCCGTACCAGTTCCAGTCCCAGTACCTGTTCCTGTTCCTGTATCCGTTTTAGTTACTGAAGGCGCATCTTTACCGCAGCCGGCAAAAAGCAGCAGGCCGGCAACAGCCATTATTTTGGTAAATTTTAACGCATTCACCGCAAAGCGGCAAATACCGGATTTATAATTTTTTTTCATAGGTAGTAGGTATTTGTTGTTTAATTATTAATCGAACCCTGTTAACCACGGGGGAGCCTGACAGGAAACCCAAAGAGACATAAATAGGCGGAAAAGCACTTTCGCGTTTGTTGCAAATCCTTTTGAGTTTGTTCCATAGTTAACAATTCCCTGCTCCCGCAAACTCAGGTATGGAATCATTATCTTACTTACCCGCGCCTATTTGCAGTTGTAAGTAAAAGCGTTTATGCCCGAGCCATCAAGTGCCATGCTAACCGGTAAATTCTTCTCGTTGTACTGGTAGGTAATAGTTGAGTTAATGGTAGCTGCCGGCTGGCCGTCAACCGTTATTAGTTTGCCGGTAATTTTGATTGGGTTATTTTTGCTTAGGATTGCGCATCGGCCTAACCAAAAACGAAGCTTATCCAGGTTATAGGCGCCAGCTCCACTAAAATCGTTGCCTATAAATTTCCAATATTTGGCGATAGCCGTGTATGGCGAAAGTTTATCGTCGTAAGTTATATTCAGCGTTTCATCAGAGATTTGCTTGTAATCGATCCGGCTTTCACCAGTTTGAGGAACGGTGAACTTCCGCTCGTAGTCATATACAATTTTTACCTGGGTTACGTTGTCGTTGGCGTCATAAGCAAAAACGAGTTCGGTTCTAAAAAACGTAAAGCCCTGGGCGTCCTGCGATCCGTTACCAGGTGCAAGTACTGTAGTCAGGTGTTTTTTTGCATCATCATACAAAAATTGATACATGGAATCTGTCCTCATTGAAGAAGGCGGGTTTGAAGCAGTAAACAAATAATGCATAAATTGAGGATTGCCATCATAAATATTGCCGCTGCCACCGCTATAGGTGTAGGTGATGTTAATATTGCTGTAGAAATGATTTCCCTGGCCGTCAACACCTGCGCTGGGATAAGCGTCAATAGTCTTGGTAGGTGTAATGGTTCTGACAAAAGGTCCGTAATAGTAATTGGGGCCGGTCATTTTTACTAAATAGCCTTTATCATCATACTCAAAATTACGTACGCCAAGCGCCTGGTCCAAATCGCTTGCAATAGCGCAACCCGTAGGGTTTACTACAGGCGGAATAGGGTTATTGGAGGGTTTCCCGCAACTAAACAAAATAATAAGCAAGCCAAATATGAATAAGGCGACAAACGGGAATTTGGCGATGATTTTTGCGTTCTCATTTCGTCCGAACCTTTTAGGGATGTTTTGCCCGCAGGTAAATGCAATGTATTTTTGAAGTGTTTTCATTCCTGGTAGATTTATAGGTTTCTTGTTGTAGTTTTATAAAATGCTTAAAAGAATGCCGCGTTCAATCGGGCTCCAGTTTTATAGGGATGGCGATATCTTTTCCCACATCAAGGATGTGTAAAGCAAGGCTCTTAGTGTTGTTAGGGACTTCAAAAGTTACGGCGCCAATCTTCTCGGCATGACGTTCCACTAATTCACTTAAATCGCCGGTTGGCGGGGTAAGTGCCCCGTCGATAGCAAGCCTAAAACCCTCATTCCAAAATGTGGCGGGCGAGTAATTGCTGTTGTTTTTGTATTTTATTTTAATTTCCAGCGAATTGCTTTGCGGAGTGATGGCTTCAAGCGATGAGGTAAGGATTGTATATTCATGATCTTCAATCTTTACCCTGGTCATTGAAAATACCGGCTTAAGGTTTTCGACCGGCTTTTGTAGTTCATCTTTTTTACCCGGCAAAGTATCCGCCTCTTTTTTTTCCTCCTGTTTTGTTTCGGTAGCTATTTTGTTTGATGCCGCCGATTTGCTGAATAAACCTGCCCCGTTTAATGCTACAATTAAACCTGTAACCGCAGTTACTACAGCAGCAAGGCCGGTAATAATTCCCGGCACGGTGGTCCAAAAGTTTTTTTCATCAGGCATAATGATATTTTATTAAGGTTTATCGGTTTGGGTTAGCGGGATTGCTATAGTCCCGCCCATTTTTATTTATAAGCTTTTTCTTTTTTCTGCTGTCCATAATCAGGGTTACTACGGCAAATATGAATACGGCCGACATTGCCAGAATCTCCTGGGTGTTTTTTTTGACAATGCCGTCGGCCACGCAAATGGGGCCCAGCACGGTCAGGCAAATAAGGGTTGGTTTTCTCGGCAATAAAATGGCCATGGTAAATAATTTAAAAGGTTTTTAGTGGTATAATAACTTATTGTACAACCAGGTCTACGTCGGCATCAACTTCATTATCGGCTTTAACCTTGTCCCAAATGCGCACCTTAACGTGGTAGGTTTCGCCGGCTACCATAGGTTTGGCAATGGTAATATCCCCGCGCAGTTCCGAAGCAGCAGCCGGTGGGTGCCCCTGGTCGTTGGCAAAAAGGTCATCGGCTTTAAGCACCTGGGCGCCCTTTTTATCGGTTATCAGCAACATCATCCCCGGAAAAACCTTTCCATCCTTAATACCATAATTGTTTAGCCCGAGCGCTACTATAGCAATGCGGGTATTAATTTGTACTTTATTATCGGTCATCCGTTTATTGGCCGCATCTATCAATAACATGTCCTGAACTATAAAGCCATTGTAACTGAACGATAGGCCGGTGCGCAGGTCTGTTTTGGTGCCTTTGCTAAAGCTGCACCCTCCAAATGCAAGGCAGCCTAATATCAGTGTGATGATGTGTTGTTTTTTCATTTCTATGGATTGGTTAAGGGTTGTTGGTAAAATTATAAGGCATTGAATTTGAGGGAACTTGCTAAGTAGATTACTGATAGGCAATATCAATAACCCCTATTTTGGTTCCATCTTTGGCATTTACTTGTTCAATCCTGTCTATATAGCCTTGCGCGTTTTTATGGTAGGTTGCACTTGAGGAAGCCCCTGAGGATGTTGTTACCGATGGCAAAAGCTTGCCGGCATATATAGTTGGAAAAGTGTTGCCGCTGCCGCCGTTAGAATTGGGGGTGTAATTACTGGAATAGCCGGTAGTTCCAAAATAATCGAAACCAAAATTTTTGCCGGTAAGGGTATTTACGTTGGAGGGGTCAAAACCAGAATAAGTTGTTTTAACGCCACCTCCCTGGTTATCGGGAACGGTGGCGGCTACCAGGTTGTCGTTATCATCCCAGGTATAGGTGTAATCAAAATCGCCGATATTTTGCCCGTTAAATGTCCTGGTCTGGTGTATTTTCACCAGTCGGCCTTTACTATCGTAACTGAATGATGAGTTATACCTTTCGGTTTCAGACGAATAACTTAGTACAGTGCTTACCCGCCCGTTATCTAAATTAACATCGGTAATTAATTTATCCCCATTATCATAGGGGTTCACAATTTCAAAGCCGCCGGCACGATAAGTTATGATGTTATTTGGACTACCCACAGTGGCCAGCCTGTTGTTGCTATCATAGGTATTGTTTTTTACTACAGTAATGTAAGGGAGGGTTAATACCATTTGCTTTACTAATGGTGTAGCGACGACGGTGGGATCTGTGGTTTTGCTATTTTTTGAACAGGATATAAAATTTACAATAATAAGCAGTATTGCAAAAGTTGTTTTTAAAGTTTTCATGGTGATATTGTAGTGTTTAGCCTTCCCGTGATCTGATCAACGTTAATGTTTATGAGCAATTTCTTCCTGTTATTGGTAAGCGATATCGGTAATAATATTATAGTAAGAATCGGCTGGGTCAACCTCTTGAATTTTATCTATGTAACCCTGGGCGTTTTTATGATAGGTTACATTATAGCTATGGCCTGGCTTTTTTATTACCGATGGTAAAAGCTTGCCGGCATAAATATTGGGGAAAATATACCCGCTGCCACCATTGTTGTTAGGCACATAATCACTTGGATAATCGGCAGTTCCCAGGTAATCGAACCCGAAATTTTTGCCTCTGAGCGTGTTTACGTTATCGGCAGAAAAACCGGAATAGGTGGTGGTGTAAGTATTTCCGCTGTTATCAGTGGAGGTGTTGGATACCAGGTTGTCATTATCATCCCAGGAGTAAGCATAACTAAAATGGCCTATAACCTGCCCGTTGGCCGTGCGGGTTTGCGTTATTTTTATCAACCTCCCTTTGCTATCGTAGCTAAATGCAGAATTATATCTTTCGGCAGCGTAATAACTTAATACAGCGCCAATTCTTCCATCTGTTAAATTTACATCCGTAATTATATTATCATTAGGGCCATCCGGGCGTACTATTTCAAATCCGCCGGCATTGTAAGTTATTACATTGGTAGTAGTTCCTACTGTGGCAAGTCTTTTTTTATCGTCGTAAGTATTATTGTACACAACCCTTAAATTGGAGTAGGTTACTACCATTTGTGTTACTAATGGCGAAGGCGCTATAGCAGGACCAGTATTGTTGTTATCTTTTGAACAGGATGTGAATGTTGCCCATATAAGCAATAGAACTGAGCATTTTTTTAAATTTTTCATTGGTAAAGTATTGTTCGGGTTGTTTTTATGAAAAAAACTTTTGAGGAATGGGCACCTGTTACTGGTAGGCAATATCAGTGTATACAAAATCTTTTGGATCGCTTGTGTCGGTTTCTTCTATCCGGTCTATATACCCCTGGGCGTTTTTGTGATAGGTATAATTAAGGGTTAAGTTGCTTACTTTCCGTACAGATGGTAAAATTTTGCCGGGATATATAAATGGTAAAATACCGTTGCTCGATCCATCTCCGCCCGGATAAAACTCACCTGTGTAACTCGCCGTTCCAAAGTAATCAAAGCCGAAGTTTTTACCGGTTAGGGTATTCGTATTTTCTGCATTGAAGCCCGAGTAGGCTACTTTGTATTCACTCCCTGGCTGGGCCGGATCATAGCTATTTGAAGCCACCAGGTTGTCGTTATCGTCCCATGTGAAGGTATGGATAATAGTACGGGATGGGTACGGGGGAGCGGCGCCAAGGGTAATTGTTTGCTGGATTTTGATTAAACGCCCTTTGGCATCGTAACTAAACGCGGCATTGACCGGCAGATTTTGGTTCACCTGGTTAATAAACTCGTTATAGATAACAGATTTTACCCTCCCGTTTTCTAAATTGAAATCTATTACCTTTTTTTTGTTAGCTTCAGTTGTATTTACAATTTGAAAGCCACCAAGATTATAAGTTATTGGATTAGGATGGTTATCAAAGCCGGTACTGACCAGTCTTTTTTGATCGTCATACGTGCAGTTAAAAATACCACGTCCGGAATAGGTAGTAAACGCCATCGTTTTCACTAACGGGGTTACCGAAGTATTATCAATGTTGTCGCTATTTTTGCTACAAGTTGAAAAGATTGCCACCAGAAGTGCAACCGCAAAAGCAGATTTAAAAATTTTCATAAGCAGATAGATTAAGATGCATTGATCTGAAACCGCGCCAGGCCTTATTTATACGGGCTATAACATTGGTACAAATCGTTCACAAATAAACATAGCCCACCCAAAAATTACTTTCGCGTACGTTGCAAATACTTTCGATTTTGTTGCAATTTTTATCGTCAGGAAACAATTTTGCTTAAAAACTATTATCAGGAGTTAAATATCACACCTCTACTACCTTACTTGGAGCGAAGCCGAAATGGCGCGAGAAACTTGCCGAAAAGCTGGCAGGGCTGCCAAAACCAACCATATATGCCACCTCGGATACCGTTGCCACACGGCGTTCCAACAGGTCATGCGCATATTGCAGGCGAACGATGCGGATGAGCTCGCCCGGGGCCTGGCCAATAAGGCCTTTTAATTTACGATGTAATTGCGTGCGGCTAAGCCCCATATCGGCAGCGAGCTGATCGGCGCTGTAACCCTCTTCGTTCAGATGGCTTTCAACAGCCTGGCGGATGCGCGCTATAAAATCCTGCTCGATGGATGGCAGAACGATAGTATTCTTAAGCCACAGGTCGCGGGTACTGTAATGCAGGCGTAACTGCTCGCGTACGCTGATGAGGTTTTCGATAAGGGCAAGCAATTCCCGCTGATCAAAGGGCTTGGCCAGGTAGGCATCGGCCCCGGTCTCAATCCCCTGTATGCGGCTGTCCAGGTCGGCTTTGGCGGTCAGGATGATTACCGGGATATGGCTGGTTTTTTCGTCTTTTTTAAGCGTCTCGCTCAATTCATAGCCACTTACCTTAGGCATCATCAGATCGGTAATAACCAGGTTAGGGATGTGTTGCAGGCCAAGTGCTATGCCTTCCTCGCCATCGGCCGCGGTAATTAAGCGGTACCTGCCGGCCAGCGACTGCCTTATAAATTCCCTCAGCTCGTGATGGTCCTCAATCAGCAGGATCAGCGGGCTGCTTTCATCGGCAACCAACACTTCAACTGTGCCGGACACCGGTGTAAATAACCCAACAAATGATGTTTCCGCGTTCGGTTCGGTGACCGCTTCGGCAACCCGGTACGGCATATCTATGCGGATCTGTGTATACAAGCCTTCAACACTTTCGGCCGCTATCTGCCCGCCCATCAGTTCAACCAGCTCTTTAGTAAGCGCCAGTCCGATACCCGTACCCTCTGCCGACCGCGTATCCGACGGATCGGCCTGGTAAAAGCGGGTAAAAATGTACGACAGCTTGGCGGCGGGTATCCCCTTACCTGTATCCTTAATGGTAAGCGTGAATACGCTGTTTTGCGCATCCTTATTTTGATTTAATGCAATTTCTATCTTTCCCTCGTCGGTAAATTTTAGGGCGTTTGATAGTATATTGAGGATCACCTTGTCCATTTTATCCCGGTCGGTCAATATCCAAAGAGCATCTTCGCCGGTGGTAAAATGCAGGGTGATGCCTTTTTGTAAAGCCAGCGATTCGTAGGAGAGGGTGTGCAATTTCACAAGTGCTACCAAATCTACCGGTACCAGGTTTACATCCATCAGTCCGCTTTCTACTTTGCTTAAATCCAGCAGCTGGTTAATCAGTTGCAGCAAACGTTCGGCATTGCTAATGATCAGCCGGAGGTTTTTATCAGTATCCCCGGCAGGGGTATATAATAACTCCTTAGCCGGGTTCATGATCAGCGTGAGCGGCGTTTTAAACTCATGGGTAATATTGGTAAAAAATCGAGATTTTACCGCATCTAACTCCAGCAGCTTATCGGCCTGTTCTTTCAGTTCGGCGGTGCGCAGCTGCACAATTTGCTCCAACCGCCGGGCTTCGGTGGCTACCAGTTCGGTTTTTTCGGCCTCCTGAGCAAGGGCCCGGGCCGATAGGTTTTCAACCTCCCTCAGTTTTGCTGTAAGTTTTTGATTGGTGCGGGCAAAATCAAGCGCCAGGTAAAGTGACAGGCAAAGCGGCAACACTAACGATCCCGCACCCATTACAAACAGGCGCAGCGAGTTACGTTGATAAGGCCAAATGTGAAACATATCCGACCAGGCAAATACATAAACCAATATAATAGTGCTTACTCCAATGCCAATAAGCCAGGCATCCTTTTGCCCTCTTTTAATAACCTGGGCTACCGACCATAAGCCATCCGCCATACAAACAAAGTAGGTTATCCAAAAATAATCATCCCCCTGCTCCACCTTAAAAACCCAATACTTTAAAATGTACCTTATCAGGTAAAATAGCGTAATACCTGTTAAGGCCACCGTCCGCAACCTGGGCATCCGGCGATAATTGAGTACGTAAAGCAATAACACTGCCGACCACATGATCAATACCCTACAGGCAATGGATGTAAAATCGGCAAGATATTGAACTGAAGGATACGGCGTTAGGTAAAACTGGTAAACCGCAATGCCATTAATGCCTACCAACAGCACAAACAACGCGTAATACGCGTTGAGCTTTTGCCTGGGGTAAAAAAGAAAAAACAGGAAATGCAGCAGGCCCAGTATCAGCTGCGCGGCAGCAAACATGGGTAAATAATCAAACAGCTGTTTGCTTGCGCTTGCTCTTTCGGCACGTTTTACATAATCGCCTATTGAAAGCTGAAACCCAAAAAAATCAGGAAAAACACCAAAAAAATTTGAATAACGGATAGTGAGCAGGTGGGGCCGGGTATCGGCAAACCAAAGCGGGATCAGTTCTCTTGGGGCGCGGATAGCCTCCATTTGCTGCGCCGAGTGGCCGACCTTGCCATACCCCCCCATGGGCTTACCATCCATAAATATTTCAGAAGCGCCATCGTGATTAATAGCGATAAAAAGTTTCCTGTTCACCAGCCCCGTATCCGCCCTTACCCATAAGCCAAACCAGCCCATACCCCGCCATCGCCGCGGCGCATCGGTTTTACCAAAAATGGTATGGTGCAGGGTATCCCAGCCAGCTGTGGTGCTTACAGCCTGTTTATCCGCGGCAAAATCGCCGGAGTGAAAAAACCAAAGCGAATCATCAAGGAAGATCTGGTTATTTTTACCAAAATCACTGCCGCGTATTATGGTTACATGCTGCGCGCCGGCCCGGTTTACAAGGCACAATAATGCCAGGCACGTAAAAAACGTGCAATAACTTATGTACTTATATGGAAAAATATTCCTTCTATACATAAAAATATACTGCAACTACTTGTCTATCAAAAATAATATTTTCAAACGAGGAGGCAATAGTAATTGATAATATAATATAGAGGCTTACGCAATTATGCCGCAGATATCATATTTATACCCAAATTGAGTAGGGAGCAATGGTATATAACTTTAGCCTGTGGCAGGCGTTTTCACCGCCTCTCCGGTAAGCTCTTTAATAAGATCATGAAACTCCAGATATCACACCCTGACGTTCGATACGACGGGCAAAAAAAGGTGATTTGCACAAAAAAATCGATATTGGCCAGAAAATTATTGCTAAAACAGAAGCAAACCGGCCTTAAAGTGCAGGCATCCGTATAGATTAATATGCCCCATTTCTACAGTTTTACAACAGCGCCATTATTTTTCTTACAACGCCAAATACTTTCAAAAAACTAAAAATACGTATTATTACGTTCACCTGTTCGTGGTTTTTTGCTTACTTTAGCCCTTAGATGATTTCTGTAGTTTCAAAATTACCCCAAACGGGCACTACCATATTTACGGTAATGTCTGCCCTGGCCAGCGAGGTTGGTGCTATAAACTTGTCGCAGGGATTTCCCGATTACAATTGCTCGGCCGACCTTATCGGGCTGGTTAACAAGGCTATGACAGATGGCCATAACCAATATGCCCCTATGGCCGGCGTAATGAGCTTAAGGGAGCGGATTGCCGAAAAAACCGAGAAGCTTTACGGCGCTGTTTACAACCCCGAAACCGAAATAACCATAACCGCCGGCGGCACACAGGCTATATTTACAGCAATAAGCGCGGTTATCCACCCCAATGACGAGGTTATAATTTTTGAGCCCGCATTTGATTGCTACGCCCCTGCTATAAAGCTGATGGGCGGCGTGGTAAAATCATTACCGCTTGAACCGCCAAACTACCGCATTGCCTGGGATATGGTGAAAAGGCTCATCAACCATAAAACCAAAATGATTATCCTTAATTCGCCGCACAACCCTACTGCTACTATTTTGCACAAGGAGGATATTGACGAGTTAAGTGCATTGGTTAAAAACCAGGATATTTTAATACTAAGTGACGAGGTTTACGAACACCTGATATATGACGGCCAAACACACCACAGTATGGCGCGCTACCCCGATTTGCAGCAGCGCAGCTTTATCGTAGCATCATTTGGCAAGCCTTTTCATGCTACCGGCTGGAAAGTGGGCTACTGTATGGCGCCGGCCTACCTGATGCATGAATTCAGGAAAATTCACCAGTTTTTGGTTTTCGCGGTTAATACACCCATACAATATGCTATTGCCGAGCATCTAAAAAATGAAGAAACTTATACGGGTTTACCGGAGTTTTTTCAGCAAAAACGAGACTACTTTCGCCAGGGACTGGAACAAACCCGGTTTGAGCTGTTACCTTGCTACGGATCATACTTTCAATCAGTACGTTACAGCAATATAACCGACGAAAAAGATGCAGATTTTGTACTGCGCCTTACTAAGGAGTTTGGGGTGGCAGCCATACCTGTTTCGGCCTTTTACAGCAAGGGGATTGACCATCATGTGTTAAGGTTTTGTTTCGCCAAAAGGCAAGAAACTTTGGATAAAGCCGTTGATAGGTTATTGAAAGTGTAATTTTGGTTCATGGTTCATTGTTGATGGATCATAGCCGGATTGCTATTGTTTTAACTTCGGTTCATGGTTCATTGTTGATGGATCATAGCCGGATTGCTATTGTTTCATCGGGTTTCAAGACCATGATAAAAAAGTTCCATGAACCATGATCTATGAACCATCAACTATGAACTAAAAAGTATGGATAATCTTAAAATTACCGTTTTTCAAGGCTACCTTTTTTGGGAAAATACTGATAAAAATTTACAAAATATCACTTTACGCTTATCTGGCGGAATAAGGGAAAAAACAGACCTTATTATTTTGCCCGAAATGTTTAGCACCGGCTTTACCATGAATGCCGCTGCACTTGCCGAACCAATGGAAGGCAAAACCATGCAATGGATGCACCAAACTGCCAAACAACACGATTGCGTGGTTACAGGCAGTATCATCATTAAAGAAAACGACCATTACTACAACCGCCTCATTTGGATGCGTACCGACGGCACATATGAGTATTATGATAAACGCCACCTGTTTGCTTTAGGCAAAGAACATAACACTTACACTGCCGGCACCAAAAAAATCATGGTGGAGCTAAACGGCTGGAAAATATGCCCCATGATTTGCTACGACTTGCGTTTCCCGGTATGGTTGCGCAACCTTGCCGATAACCCTTACGATTTATTGATAGTTGTAGCCAACTGGCCCGAACGCCGGGCTCCGCACTGGCGTACCTTATTGCCCGCCCGCGCTGTTGAAAACCAGGCTTATGTAATTGGTGTAAACCGGGTGGGCCATGATGGCAACGAGGTTTACCATTCAGGCGACTCAACCTGTATCGATCCAAACGGCAACGTGGTTTACTACAAGCGCGATGAGGACGATGTATACACGTTCTCCATCATCGCCGATGAGGTACAAAAAGCCCGCCGTGCCTTGCCGTTTTTGAAAGATGCGGATAAATTTGAAATAAATCTTTAGGCGATTGATCATTGGTCATTGGTCATTGGTCATTGGTCATTGGTCATTGGTCATTGGTCATTGGTCATTGGTCATTGGTCATTGGTCATTGGTCATTGGTGAGAATTGGGTTTGGGCTGTTTGGTTTTAAAAATGTTAATTTTCTTTAAAACTTTAGGTGTATTTGTTGAGCATTACGGTATTTTTTTGTGAAAAACTTCATGTTTTTTGACATCTTTTAGTGTATAGCCGTTCTGTGCTCCGATTTTTAAAAATGGGGTATTCGGGTTTGCCCGAGCCCGAACACCATCAAATAATAACTAACTGATAATCAGTATATATAAAAACAACCCAAAGTCATCTTTCAAACACCAGCACACTTAAAAACCTGATTTATAACAACTTAAGTGTTCGCGTTTTCCAATCCGAACGGATAACCCTGCAAAAGCGAACACCCTGTGGTGATGTTCGCATATATAATTTTCACCCGACAACCCTCTTCATAGAAAATTCATAACCATTATGAATTTTTGCCCCGTTGAATTGAAAGAGGACTATGTGTAAAATAAAAACCCTGCTATTTTTATTAATTGTATTTTTTTGCTGTAATACAAACCGGGCCACCGCCCAAACCGACACACTCAAAATTAACTTCCAGGATGCCGAAAAACAGTTTTTGGAAAACAACCTGGCCTTACTGGCACAGAAGTATAATATTGAGGCTTCAAAAGCGCTGATACAGCAAGCCAAACTCTGGGATAACCCCGTACTAAGCACCGACCAAAACATCTGGGATGGCGGCAGTAAAAAATTCTTTTACCACGGCAATAACAGCGGCCAGGTATTTGTGCAGCTAAGCCAGGTATTTGCCACCGCCGGCAAACGCGGCAAACAGGTAAAAGTGGCCGAAGATGATGCCAAAGTTCAGGAAGCAGCCTTTGCCGACCTGATGCGCAACCTGCGCTATAACCTTCAGCTGGATTTCAGCCAGCTGGCTACATTGAACGCCCAGGAAAAAGTTTATCAGAATGAAATCAGTTCGGCCCAGAACCTGGTCGCGGCTATCCAAAAATCATTTGATGCCGGCAATACTTCCATGAAAGATCTGATCCGCCTTAAAGCATTGCTTTTTGGCCTGCAGAATGATATGGTAGAAAATCACCGCCAGGTAAACGATTTACAAACCGAGTTAAAAACCCTGCTGCAAACCAAAGAAACAGCTTTTGTGTACCCAGTGATAAGCGATAAACCTGTTGAGACGGTAACCCTCGATATCCCAGGTTTGATTGAGCAGGCCAAAACAAACAGACCCGATTACCTGTCAAACCAATACCAGCTAAGCTCGGCCACGCATAACCTGGCCTACCAAAAAGCCTTGGCTGTGCCCGATGTTACTATCGGTGCTGCTTACGACCAAAACAGCAGTTATGCACGCAACTACTACGGCCTGCAAATTGGCTTGCCCCTACCCTTTTTTAACCGCAACCAGGGCAATATTAAATCGGCCAAATACAATATTCAAAGCCAGGAAGCTACTGTAAAACAGAATGAACTTCAGCTTAAAAACGATGTGGTAGCGGCTGTAAATCAGTACAAATTAAACCAGCAACTGTTCTCGACCCAGCAACTGGAGTTTAATGAGCAATACGATAAACTGTTTAACAGCATGCTCAAAAGTTTTCAGCAACGCCAAATCAGCCTGATTGAATTTGTCGATTTTTTTGACACCTATAAAGATACCAAGCTAAAAATACTGCAACAGCAATACAACCTGCAAAAAGCCATTGCCGACCTGAACTTTGCAACCGGTACTACTATAATTAAATCGTAAAACACCTTATAAAACATATATAATGATGAAAAGAGAAACGCTGTTATCCGGCATCTCCGCTTTACTATTGCTTGCCGCCTGCAAGGGCAAGCCGCAACCCGTAGCCGAAAATAAGCAGGTTTGTGTAAGCGATTCGATGGCAAAAATTATAACCATTGATACTGCGAAAACTACTGCCATAAAAAATGAGCTTACCCTATCGGGCGAGGTTTCAAACGACGAAAATAACGTTGTAAAAGTTTTTCCTTTTTCCAGCGGGCAAATACTGGATGTTAAAGTTTCCCTTGGCGATAAAGTAACCAAGGGTCAAACCCTGGCTATAATGCGCAGCGCCGATGTTGCCGGCAACTACACCGACTTAACAGCCACAAAATCAGACCTGGCTATATCAAAACGCCAGTTGGAGCAGGCCGAATACCTGTACAAAAACGGTATCTCCAGCGAGCGTGATTACACCGAAGCCAAAGAAAACTATAATAAAGCCGAAGCAGCTAACCATAAAATCCAGCAGCAAATAGCCATTAATGGTGGTGGTAACACCAACCCGGGCGGCACGCTGATTATCAGGGCACCCGAAACCGGTTATGTAGTCGAAAAAAATGTTACCACTGGCAGCTTCATCCGCCAGGATAACAATGGCAGCATGTTCACCATATCAAACATGAAAGATGTCTGGATCTGGGCCAACGTGTTTGAATCCGACATCAGTAAAGTGAAAACCGGCTATAGCGCAAAAGTAACCACCCTGGCCTACCCCGGTAAGGTTTTCGAAGGTAAAATTGATGCTGTAAGCTCGGTACTTGACCCCGATAATAAGGTAATGAAGATAAAGGTAGTATTACCTAATACCGATATGTTGTTGAAACCCGAAATGTTTACCAACGTAGTGATTACCAATAACGATGCTGCAACATCAGTATCAATTCCTGCCAAAGCGGTAATCTTCGATAGCAGCAAAAATTTTGTGGTGGTTTACAACAGCAAATGCGATTTAAAAGTACGCGAGGTAAGCGTTATCAAAACAGTTGATGATATTACCTACATTGCATCGGGCCTAAACGCCGGCGACAAAGTGATCTCCAAAAACGGCCTGCTTTTATATGACGCATTAGCGGGAGACTAATTTTAGTATCAAGTAGTAAGTATCAAGATTTTTTTAATCCACAACCATGATACTTAACACTATTCAAGATTCTCAGATAAGAAATTCTTACTACTTACTACTTGATACTTACTACTAATCAGCTACTTGATACTTACTACTTGATACTATTACTCCAATGAATAAATTCATTAAAAATATAATTTACTTTTCACTCAGGCACCGCTACTTTGTGTTTTTTATGACACTGGTTTTGGTTGTGCTTGGTGTGTGGAGCTACATGAATACGCCCATCGAGACGTTTCCTGATGTAACTAATACCCAAATCATCATTATTGCCCAATGGCCGGGCCGTAGCGCCGAGGAAGTTGAAAAAATGATCACCATCCCAATGGAGACCGTTTTAAACTCGGTACAAAAAAAGGCCAACCTGCGTACAACCTCGGCCTTCGGCTTATCGTACGTGCGCATCATTTTTGATGATGATGTGGATGATGCTTTTGCCCGCCAACAGGTATTAAGCCGCCTGGGTAATGCCGATTTGCCGGATGGCGTAAAACCCGAGGTTGAGCCACCATACGGCCCTACCGGCGAAATTTATCGTTATACACTTAAAAGCCGCACCAAATCAATTCACGAGCTTACCGCCATTCAGGATTGGGTGCTCGATCGTCAATTCAAATCTGTGCCCGGCGTTGCCGATGTAAACAGCTTTGGCGGCGAGGAAAAAACTTACGAAGTTTCCGTTAACCCTGCCCTATTGCAAAAGTATGGGCTTACCTCCCTGGATGTTTATACCGCCATAAACCGCAGTAACATCAACGTGGGTGGCGATGTGATTGAAAAAAATGACCAGGCTTATGTAGTGCGCGGTATTGGGGTTATCAATAATATTGACGAAATCCAGAATATCATCATCAAAAATGTAAACAACGTACCGATATTGGCAAAAGATATTGCCGATGTAAAAGAGGCCGGCCTACCCCGCTTAGGGCAGGTAAGCCGCGACAAGCAGAAAGATGTGCTTGAAGGTATCATTGTAATGCGCAAAGGCGAGAATCCGGCCGAAGTGCTAAATCGTATCCGCGATAAAGTAAAAGACCTGAACGAAAACATCCTGCCTAAGGACGTGAAGATTGATACCTTTTACGACCGTACAAACCTAATGGATTTTTGTACCGAAACAGTTATTCATAACCTGTGCGAAGGTATTATCCTGGTAACCGTCATCGTGTTCCTGTTTATGGCCGACTGGCGTACAACCCTTACCGTTGCTATTATCATCCCGCTATCCTTGTTGTTTGCATTTGTATGTATGCGCATAAAAGGAATGAGCGCCAACCTGTTATCAATGGGTGCTGTGGATTTTGGGATTATTATAGATGGCGCGGTTGTAATGGTTGAGGGGATTTTTGTTGCCCTTGATCATAAGGCTAAAGAAGTAGGCATGCAAAAGTTTAACGGCCTTGCCAAACTGGGCTTGTTTAAAAATGTAGGTGCCGAAATGGGTAAAGCCATCTTCTTCTCCAAGTTGATTATCATCACCTGTTTAATCCCGATTTTTGCCTTCCAGAAGGTTGAGGGTAAAATGTTCTCGCCTTTGGCCTATACTTTGGGCTTTGCTTTACTCGGGGCATTAATATTCACGCTTACCCTGGTACCTGCCCTGTCCAGCATCCTGTTACAGAAAAACGTAAAGGAAAAGCATAATCCGGTTGTTATCTTTTTCGAGAATGGCATCCGCCGGATGTTCAACTTCACCTATAAAAATCAAAAATTAAGTTTGCTGGTTGCGGTTGCATTTATGGCGATCACATTCTTCTCTGCCAGGTTCTTAGGATCAGAGTTTTTACCCGATTTAAATGAAGGAGCGCTTTGGGTAGAGGCTGAATTGCCTATGAGTGTTTCATTGTCAGAAGCAGAAAGCATCAATCAAAAAATGATGCAGATATTAGATAAGTTTCCCGAGGTAAAACAAACCTTGGCACAAGTTGGCCGTACCAATGACGGTACCGACCCTAAAGGCTTCTTTGATGTACAAATTCAGGTAGATCTTAAAAACAAAAAGGAATGGCCCAGTGGCATTACCGAGGATGAACTTATTGCCCAGATGGATAAGCAACTCAGTAAAATCCCGGGTGCGGTGTTCAACTATTCGCAGCCTATCCGCGATAACGTAGAGGAAGCGGTTGCGGGCGTTAACGCCGCACTGGCTGTAAAAATCTTCGGCCCCGATTTTCAAACGCTTGATAAAAAAGCCGACAGCGTACTGCGAATTTTAAAAACGGTACAGGGCGTTGAAGACCTTGGGGTGCTTCGCAATTTAGGGCAACCAGAATTCAGAATTGAACTTGACCAACGCAAAATGGCACTTTATGGCGTGTCCACCGCCGATGCCAACTCGGTTATCGAAATGGCTATAGGGGGTAAAGCCGCAACTGAATTGTATGAGGGCGAGCGCAGGTTTGATATCAGGATTAGGTACCAGCAACAATACCGCAATACCCAGGATAAAATAGAAAACCTGATGGTGCCTACCCTTAACGGCTCCAAAATTTCAATAAAAGAAATTGCCACCATCAAAACCATTACCGGACCTGCCTTTATTTACAGGGATAATAATACCCGGTACATTGCCGTAAAATTCTCGGTACGCGGCCGCGATTTGGGCAGCACCATTGCCGAAGCACAAAGCAAAGTGCACTCGAAAGTAACATTTGAGCATGGCTACACTGATGTTTGGGCAGGTGAGTTTGAAAACCAGATCCGTGCATCAAATACATTGGCCCATGTAGTGCCTATTTGCTTACTGGTAATATTCCTCATCTTGTTTATCACATTTGGCAATGCCAAAGATGCCACATTGGTTATTATGAACGTACCATTCGCCTTAATTGGCGGGATACTGGCTTTGCATATAACAGGCACAAACTTTAGTATCTCTGCAGGTATTGGATTTATCGCCTTATTTGGTGTGTGTATCCAAAATGGTGTAATCCTGGTATCTGTATTTAAAAAGAACCTTGAAGAACATATACCGCTGGATAAAGCGATTTTAGATGGCGTAATCAGCCGTGTAAGGCCGGTAGTGATGACTGCGTTAATGGCTGCTATCGGCTTAATGCCTGCAGCTGTATCAACAGGAATAGGTTCCGAAACGCAGAAGCCCCTGGCTATTGTAGTAATTGGTGGCCTGGTAACTTCTACTATATTAACGTTATTAATTTTACCTATCATATATGCTATCGTTCACCGTCTAACCCACCGCCGGGAAAACCGTAAGCTGTTAAAAAAAATAGGCGTTGTACGTAACGCATAATACCCCTTGCTAAACTAAACGCCCGGCTAATAAACCGGGCGTTTTTTTCGTTTATATGCTTTTAAGTTTTAATTTGCGTTATCATACCACACGTTAAGAATATGCCATCGTCGCGCGCCATTGTAAGCAGTTTTTCTATCGCTGCAATCCTTTTGTTATCCCATATTTCATCGGCACAAAAAAGAAAAGATAAAGATTACGCCCAACTGGTTAACCCCTTTATTGGTACCGGGGGGCACGGGCACACTTACCCGGGCGCGGTAATGCCTTTTGGCATGGTGCAGCTAAGCCCTGATACTCGATTGGAAGGCTGGGATGGCTGCTCGGGCTATCATTACACCGATACAGTGGTTTATGGCTTCTCGCACACCCATTTAAGCGGCACAGGCATTCCCGATTATTGCGATGTGTTGTTTATGCCTACCACCGGCGAGCCGCAGTTTAAAAACACCGAATATCGCTCTGGTTTTAAAAAGAAAAATGAGATTGCCACACCCGGTTATTATAAAACCTTGCTGGATAAATACAATATCGGCGTCGAATTAACAGCTACCACCCGCGTAGGCGTACATCGTTACAGTTATCCCGATGCCGAAAAAGCCAACATTATTATAGACCTGCAACACCGCGACGAGGTGCTGGATTCATGGATTGAAGTTGTAAATGACCATGAGATACGCGGGTACCGGCAATCAAAATCATGGGCCGATAAGCAGCAGGTTTATTTTTACGCCAAATTCTCTAAACCATTTAAAACTTACGGTATAGCCAGTAACAACGAGTTACAGGAAAGGAAAAACAAAGTACAGGGCAAAAACATTAAAATGTACCTGCAGTTTAACAATCCCGGCGAGGTGATTTCCAAAGTAGGTATTTCGGCAGTAAGTGCCGAAGGTGCCTTAAAAAACCTGGATGCCGAAGTACCCGATTTCGATTTTAAAAAAATCCAGAAAGCAGCCAAGGCTACCTGGAATACCGAGTTGAATAAAATACAGGTTGAAGGCGGCGGCCCATCCTCGTCACAACAATCAGCGCTTAATGATGAAGGGACGGTTAACAGCCCTGATAGTCCCGCCCCTGCCGGTAAAAAGACAAAACCCATTGACTATGCAGGTATAAAACAAACCATATTTTACACCGCTTTATACCACTGCATGCTGGCACCCAACATTTATAGCGACGTTGACGGCCAATACCGGGGTATGGATCAGCAAGTACATACCGCGCAAGGCTTTAACTACTATACTGTTTTTTCGTTGTGGGATACTTATCGAGCCGAAAATCCCTTGCTTGCACTGATAGATAGAAAACGCACACTCGATTTTATCAAATCATTCCTGGCGATGCATGACCAGGGCGGTTTGTTGCCCATTTGGCCACTGGCCAGTACCGAAACCTATTGCATGATTGGCAACCACTCCATCCCGGTTATTGTAGATGCTTATGTAAAAGGTATCCGGGATTTTGATGCGGCAAAAGCATTTACCGCTATGAAAGCCGCGGTGAACCGCAACCGGTTTGGGCTGGATGTTTACCGTAAAAACGGCGCGGTATTATCCGACCGGGAAGATGCTTCGGTGTCCAAAACCCTGGAGTATGCCTATGACGATTGGTGTATAGCCCAGATGGCCAAAATGCTGGATAAGCCTAACGATTACACCGAATACATTCAACGTGCCCAGTATTGGAAAAACGTTTACAATAACCAAAATGGCTTTATGCAGGCCCGCAGCAATGGCGGCTGGCTTAGCCCATTTGATCCTGCCGAGATTAACGGTAATTACACCGAAGGCAATTCCTGGCAATACTCCTTCTTTGTACCCCAGGATGTAGAAAGCCTGATGGCAAAAATGGGGGGCAAGGAAGCATTTGAAGCCAAACTGGATGAATTGTTTACCACAGAATCGAAGCTCAAAGGCAGCGATATCCCGGATGTGGCCGGCTTGATAGGTCAATACGCACACGGTAACGAACCGAGCCACCATATGGCTTACCTGTACAACTTTACCGCATCGCCCGAGAAGACACAATTTTATGTAGACAGGATATTACGCGAGGAATACAGCAATAAGCCGGATGGGCTGGCAGGAAATGAAGATTGCGGGCAAATGTCGGCCTGGTATGTGATGAGTTCAATGGGCATATACAATATCGCGCCCGGGCAGCAGGCTTTCCAGGTAGGTGTACCACAGTTTGATAAAGCGGTTATTAATTTAGAAAACGGCAAGCAATTTACCATCCTTAACTCCGGGGCAAGCATAGGCAAAGGCAATATTTATTTGCAGGGCATGAGCCTGGCCAAGAAAACCTATAACAAACTATACCTCAATTTTGACGATATAGCCAATGGCGGCGAGTTTGAAGTATTTGCAGGCAAACTGGCCAACAAACTGTTTGTACAGGATTTGGAACGCCCAACTTCAAAAATCACCGATAGCTTGATTGTGGCTAACCCTTACATTATTGCGCCCGCCAAATCATTCAAAGAACCCATCAGCATACAAATAAAAAGTTCAGATACCGAGGCGAGGATCTACTACACTTTAGATGGAACAACCCCTACCACGGGTTCGATGCAGTACACCGGGTCAATTATCATTTCGGGCAGCACCACGGTTAAGGCTATAGCCGTTAATAATGGTAAAAGCAGCTTTGTTGATGAGGCCAGCTTTGTCAAACTTTGAAAGTGCCTGTCGGATACCGGTAAAAAGAGCGTGGCAAGTGTGCCGCCAGAAATGCTGAAACTCAAAAATAAAGCAATAAATATTAACATTTATGATGCATAAAAATGCAATAATTAACATAAATGATGCAAACATTTGCGCGCAATTATGGTTAGCTTTAAAATTTAATTATTACTTACATTAACCTTTTGCCCTATGACCAATTACTCATCAAATGACGATAACAAGATTGCAGGTATCGTTAGTTATTTTTTTATTTTAGGATGGCTTATATCCTACTTCGCGCTTTATCAAAATAAAAAAACCTACCTGGCAAGTTACCAGCTTAGGCAAACCTTGTTGTTTCACCTGGCTTCTATAGTGATTTACTATGCGGCCGGGGCTATCTTTTTTTCACTCGGCGCCTCGTTAGGAAGTATTTTATTTTGGATTGTGAGGACCGGGCTGCTGATAATCTGGATAATTGGATTTATTGGGGCATTACAAGCCGAGCAAAAACCAATGCCGCTTATTGGCGAGAAGGCCCAGTCGCTGTTTTCCGGAATCTGAGCGATCAATAACTTAAGGGTGGAGTAGCTATTGGGCTACTCCTTTTCAAGTAGCTTTTTTGATTCCTGAAGTTTATCCTTTTCTGCCTTTTCAAGCACCGGGTATTTTAGCTTCAAGTTATTTAAGGTGTTAAGAATAACCGAAGAAATGGCAATTCGTGTAAACCATTTTTTATCGGCGGGGATTACATACCAGGGGCAATCGTTGGTAGCGGTTTCTTTTATTGCCTTTTCATAGGCATTCATGTAATCTTCCCATTTTTCCCGCTCTTGAATATCGGCAGCCGAAAATTTCCAGTTCTTTTTGGGATCATCAATCCGCTTTAAAAAACGCAGCTTTTGCTCCTGTTTGGAGACATTCAAATAAAATTTGATTATTACCGTACCGTTATCGGTAAGATGCTTTTCAAATGCACGGATACTTTCGTAACGTTTATCCCAAAACTTCCCATCAACATCTTTTACATCGTTAATCCCTGGCAAATGTTCTTTTAGCAACAAATCGGGATGTACCTTGGTTACCAGCACATTTTCATAATGCGACCGGTTATGAATCCCTATCCTGCCCCTTTCGGGTAACGAGCGGTAATGCCGCCATAAAAAATCATGTTCATAATCTTCGGCACTCGGTTGTTTAAAACTATAAACCTGGCAGCCCTGCGGGTTTAAGCCCGATAATGTGTGTTCAATAGCGCTATCTTTCCCGGCGGCATCCATCGCCTGGAAAATAATGAGCAGGGCGTATTTATTGGCTGCGTAAAGCTCTGTCTGCAGGTCGGATGTTTCGGCTATCAGCTCTTTTAATATCTTTTGGGCATCCTCTTTTTTAAACCCGTCGGAATATGCCGGATCAAAATCCTTTAGTGTAAACCCTTTACCATTTTCGACTTTAAACTTGCTGATGATATTATTCATGATAAAAAATTTGTTTTACACGTTGTTAACATGAAATTTAGGTATTAAAATTGCGTTGATAATAAAAAGTTTATTTTAGCTAATGTACTACGCCACCGTTTAAACCTAAATATAAGTTCCCCTTTGAGGCAACATTAAATTATATCATGGAAATTTCATGCCTTTATTAAATAAAAAGGCAGGCGGTTGGTATAGCTTTAGCTTTATATTAACTACATATATTAATATTTGTTTCGGGCTATGAATTAGCGCCATAATTTTACATCTTTACCCAATGTTCAGAGAAATACGAAACCGGTTTCTGCGATTCCTTGTTATTTTCATATACTTCGTTATCATCTTTTTTTGCTCCATCGAGCTTAACTTCCTTTGGCTATCAGGGTACTCTCCTGACATGCAGGACATTAAAAACCCGGTTTTGTCCGTAGGATCAGAAGTTTATACTGCCGATGGCAAATTAATAGGCCAGTATTATAAAGAAAACCGCTCTCCTGTTGATCTTAAACACATCTCTCCCAACCTTGTAAATGCGCTTGTCTCCACCGAAGACGTAAGGTTTTACAGTCATGGTGGTGTCGATTTTTACTCCTTTTTTACAAGCTTGCTTTCTACTGCAAAAGGCGACCGTCGTGGGGCAAGTACCATTACCCAGCAGTTGGCCAAAAACCTGTTTGAAACCCGCAAACGTAAATCAGAAGGGTTTATAAAACATGTGCCGTTCATACGCACTATTGTTTATAAATGTAAAGAGTGGCTTACCGCTTTTAAAATTGAGCACGTTTATAGCAAACAGGAAATTCTTACACTATATTTTAACACCGTGCCGTTTGGCAATAACTCATACGGTATTAAAACGGCCACTTTAAAGTACTTTAATAAACAGCCCGACCAGGTTAACCCGGCCGAAGCCGCTTTATTAATTGGAATGCTGAAAGCTACATCGAGCTACAACCCCATTCGTAACCCCGAACGGGCTACAGACCGCCGCAATACCGTTTTAAGCCAGATGCAAAAGTATGGGTACATTACTAAAGATCAGTTTACGGCAAGTACACAATCGCCCATAAAACTCGATTTAAGTTATGTAGAGGAGGATTCGCACGGCGACTCTTACCTTCGCCGCGCAGTTGAAAAATGGCTTGATAAATGGTGTAAAGAAAATGGATATGACCTGTACGAAGACGGGTTGAAGATTTATACCACCATAGATTCGCGGATGCAGCAATATGCCGAAGAGGCCGTTGCCGAAAAAATGAAAATGCTGCAAAAGCGTTTTTACAATCTATGGGGCAATAAAAACCCATGGCGCGATTCGAAGGGTGTCGAAATAAAAGATTTCATCTTAAAAAATGAACAAAAACTCCCCATTTACAAATTGCTGGATAAAAAATTTGGCGGTGATACCGTTAAGATTGGCGAGTACTTTAAAACTAAAAAACGGATGACCGTTTTTACCTGGCATGGCGAACAAGATACCACATTTTCGACCATTGACTCCATTAAATACTACGCCAAACTGTTAAATACCGGCATGATGACGCTTGAACCATCAACCGGTAAAATAAAGGTTTGGATTGGCGGCATCGACCATCGTTTTTTCAACTACGATCACGTAAACCAATCAAGGAGGCAGGCAGGATCTACGTTTAAACCATTTGCTTACTTAACGGCGCTTGATAACGGCTATACCCCCTGCGATAAGTTCACAGACCAGCCGGTAACTATAAAATATAAAGACAACGGCAAAGACGAAGTATGGCAGCCTAATAATGCCGATTTTCATTTTTCGTACCAGGAAATGTCGCTAAGGTGGGCTATGGGTAAATCGGTAAACTCCATTACCGCGCAGCTTACCGAAAAAGTTGGATGGGATAAAATTGTACAGTACGCGCACAAATGCGGTATCGAAAGCCCTTTAAAATCGGTTCCATCGGTATCATTGGGTTCCAATGATGTTTCGGTTTATGAAATGGTGCGGGCTTATAGCACCTTTCTGAATAAGGGCCAAAAGATAGACCCTTTACTGGTAACTAAAATAACAGACCAACAGGGTAATGTAATTGACGAATTTGAGTTGAAACAAGAAAAAGTATTGAGCGAAGAGACCGCCTGGTTAATGCTTTACATGTTCCGTGGTGGTATGGAAGAACCGGGTGGCACCTCGCAGGCCTTGTGGGAGTACCCTGGCCTTTGGAAAAAGGACAACCAGATTGGCGGAAAAACCGGCACATCATCAGATTATGTTGACGGCTGGTATATGGGGATCACCAAAGATTTGGTTACCGGTGTATGGGTTGGCGCCGATGACCGCAGCGTACACTTTACATCGTCCGAAACCGGCGAAGGATCGCACACGGCATTGCCCATTTTTGGCCGCTTTATGGAGAAGGTTTATGCCGATCCGAAACTGGGATATACTTATGGTTCTTTCCCAAAACCGTGGAGCAAGATCACTAAAAGTTACAATTGTCCGTCGCCGCATATTGCCGCCGATACCACGGAGGTAGATAGCACAAGCAACCCAATTGATACTACCAACGTTATACCAACGCCAACTACTGCACCCGAAAATCCTGAAACAACGCCTGCTAATCAAAAATAAAGGCATTTTAGGGTAAAAATATGCATGTACAAGTTTTAAATATCAGTCGGCAGGGGCCCACAGCCTGCCGATTATTCATTAAATTAGCCGTATTCTATTTAGTTTGAATTATGAATAAAACCTACTCATTGTTAAACAATACTAAAAAGTTCAGCCTTATATTGATGTGCCTTATCGGCTCGATGCTTATCAGCAATAGCGCCAGGGCACAATATTTCGGTCAAAATAAAGTACGGTACAAAAACCTCAAGTTTAAAGTTTATAAAACACCACATTTCGAAATCTACTATTACATCAAAAATGATAGTATGATCAAACGCTTTGCCCAGGAAAGCGAATTGTGGTACACCTTGCATCAACAGGTTTTTAAGGATACCTTTAAAACAGCCAACCCCATTATTTTATATGCCAATCATCCCGATTTTCAGCAAACCACAGCCATCGATGGCGAAATTGGTGTGGGTACAGGTGGTATTACCGAAGGTTTAAAAAACCGGGTAGTAATGCCGGTAATGGAAACAAACCAAATGACACGCCACGTAATAGGGCACGAATTGGTGCACGCTTTTCAGTACCACGCCCTGTTAGGCGGAAATCAGAATGAGAATTTTGAGAACATCAATAATATCCCCTTATGGATGATAGAAGGTATGGCCGAATATCTTTCCTTGGGAAAAAAAGATGCTTACACCGCTATGTGGATGCGCGATGCCTATCTTAACCATGATATCCCCACCGTTCGCGATCTTACAGAAAGTAACAAGTATTTCCCTTACCGCTACGGAGAAGCCTTTTGGTCGTTTTTAGGATCGACTTATGGCGATACTGTGATTGTGCCCTTCTTCAAAAATACCGCCCGCTATGGCCTTGCTTATGGCATCAGGCGTACTTTTGGGTACGACGATAAGACACTATCCCGCCTGTGGAAAAACTCGATAGAAAGTACTTATAAGCCATTTTTAAAGGATACAGTACAAAAACCTGTTGGTTTAAAACTGGTAGATAAAGACAATGGTGGCGATCTTGTGGTAGCCCCGGCGGTAAGCCCCGATGGTAAATACCTGGCATTTCTATCTGCCAAAAGTTTGTTCAGTATCGACCTTTACCTGGCCGATGCCCGCACGGGTAAAATTTTACGAAAGCTGACCAGCAAGGTATCCAACACACATATAGATGAGTTTAACTTCATCGAATCGGCCGGCGCCTGGTCGCCGGATAGCAAGCGGTTTGCGTTCAGCGTGTTTAGCAAAGGGCGTAACCGTATGGAAGTTGTTGACATCAACAATGGGCGCATCCTTGATGATGTATCAATGGAACAGGCAGAGCAGTTTAGTAACTTATCCTGGTCGCCCAATGGTAAGGATATTGTTTTTACCGGCCTTGTTGAAGGACAAAGCGACCTGTACTCCTATAATTTCGATACAAAGAAGATTACGCAGCTCACCAACGATAAGTATACCGATTACCAGCCAACCTATTCAAGGGATGGCAAAAAGGTTCTATTTTCAAGTGACCGCTCCACTTACGACCAATCATTAGAGCAGGCTATCACCTTTAACCTGGCCGAACTTGACCTGGCCACCGGCAAAGTGACCGATATAAAAATATTTAACGGGGCCAACAATTTAAACCCGCAATACTCGGCCGATGGAACTCAAATTTATTTCCTGTCCAACCGGGATGGCTTCCGCAATATGTACCGATACACCATCAGCACAGGCCAGGTTGAACAAATGACCGACCTGTTTACAGGAATCTGCGGTATAACTGAGTTTTCGCCGGCATTAAGTATCTCTGCTAATGATGATGTGGTTTACTCCTATTATCGGGCACAAAAATACGCCTTGTACAATGCCAAAGCGTCAGCGTTTAAACCAATTACTTTACAGCCCCAGGCTGTAGATTTCGGCGCTGCTATGCTGCCCCCTCCACGCGCCGTGGGCGTCGATCTGATCAATTCAAACCTGAACAACTTCCTGGCCTACCGTAAAATACCAACCGATTCTGTAAAAGAAATCCCGTATCGCCCTAAGTTTAAGCTTGATTACCTGGCCGGCAGCGGTGTTGGCATCGGCGTAAGCAGTTTTTACGGTACCAGCCTGTCAAGTGGTATCCAGGGTGTGTTCAGCGATATATTGGGCCGTAACCAAATATTCGCTGCAGCATCCGTCAACGGGCAAATTTACGATTCCGGCGCTGCCGTAACATACGTAAACCAAACCGGCAGGTGGAATTTGGGTACAGGAATATCACATATTCCCTACCTTTTTGGTTTACAAACGGAAACCTTCCCAACACAAAATGTAGGCGGCAAAAATGTAAAAGTATTATCGCAGAATACGGATATTATCCGCAATTTTGAAGATGCCGCCAGGGTATTTACCTCCTATCCTATCAATAAAACAAACCGTTTTGAAGTAAGCGCCGGTGCCTCTTATAACTCTTATCGTGTTGACCGGTATAGCGATACCTATAAAATTGATACATTAACCGACGCCAATAACAATACCACGTTAAACTACACCTATCTCAACTCGGATAAAAAGAAAATTGCTAATGCCGAAGAAAGCGCCCTGCTTAATTATAATTTAAAATCATACGCGCTTTTCCAACTGTCGACAGCCCTGGTTGGCGACAACTCCTTTTTTGGGGTGACCGCTCCTTTGAATGGTTTTAGGTACCGATTAGAAGCCGGTTACAATTTTGGCACCTACAAATTCTTCTCTCCAACTATCGATCTTCGTAAATACGTACGTGTTGAGCCGGTTACATTTGCAGCCCGCTTTTATGGCTACGGCCGCTTTGGCGATTCAAACGGCATTTATCCCTTATTTATAGGTTATCCCTTTTACATCAGGGGCTATGAAGGGCAAACCTTTTACAATAACAATAGCAAATCATCAAACGGCTTTAATATCGACCAATTATCGGGTAGCCGGATGGCCGTATTCAATTTTGAAACACGCCTGCCCTTTACCGGACCCGAAAAGCTGGCACAAATCAAATCTAAATTCCTGTTTACCGATCTGAACTTGTTTTTTGACGCAGGCCTGGCCTGGAATGCCGGCGAGCATATCTATTTCCAGAAAAACCCTCCGGTTTTAAGCCGGACAGCTGTTGTTGACGAGAATGGTGTACAGCAGGTTGATGGCAACGGAAACCCTGTATTTAATACAACTTACGGCCGGGTACCTGCTTTAAGCGCCGGTATTTCTTTGAGAGTAAATGTTTTTGGGGCCTTTGTACTGGAGCCTTACCTGGCCATTCCTTTTAACCGCACTGATGTTAAAAAACCGGTGTTTGGGCTGGGCTTTACACCAGGATGGTAATGAGGTTTGCATATTAAACGAACGTATAGTTAACCAGGCAAATACCATTTAAACATTTGAAAACGTGCACATTACCTTGGATAATTTGTTGTTCATGTCGATATTGCGTATTTTTGTTCAATAACTTGATGAAGAAAAATGTATTTTGATGACTTTAAAAAGTTTCCAGGTGCCACGCTGAATCCCAAATTATTATGGGAATATAACCTTAATAATTTTGACTACAATAACATGCGCGATGTTGTGGTACAGCGGGTAGTTGAGCGTGGATGGCCAAATGATTGGTATTTTATTTTGAATTTATATGGGTTTGATGGTGTTAAGCTGGCTATTAAGAACCTGCCCTTCCTTAATGATAAAGACATGAACTTTGTAAGCCATCAGTTCGGCATCCCCTTAACTTCGATGAAATGCTACGAAAAGAAACAGTCAGTGAACCAACACTGGCACTCCTAAAAACATTAATGTATGACGATGCCCTGAAAGATTTTTTTCTTGTTGGTGGCACAGCACTTGCTTTGCAGATAGGCCACCGCATTAGCATTGATCTCGATTTATTTGCGATTGTTTCTTTTGATGAAAATATGATGCTCTCGTTTTTGGAAAATCAGTATGGCTTTCAATTAGATTATCAATCAAAAAATACCTTAAAAGGAGAAATTGAAGGGGTAAAAGTAGATCTCATTACCCATAATTATCCACTAACAAAACCGCTATTACTGGTTGATGGAGTGCGTATGGCTACACCTAATGATATTGCTGCCATGAAACTTAACGCAATTGTTGGCAACGGAACGAGGCTAAAGGACTTCATAGACATCGCTTATCTTTCGTCGACACTTACGCTCTCAGAAATGATAAACGCCTATCAGGAAAAATACAGTTCAAGGAATCCCGCTATGGTAATAAAAGCGTTAGACTATCACCATGATATCAATTTTAAGGAACAGATAGAAATGAAAGGAGGCAGCTACAATTGGAAAGATATTGAAAAACGACTAAACCAAATGACTTTAAACCCAGGAAAGTTATTTATTGAACCAGTGAGTAAAAGAAAATAGGGGTTAGAAGCAATAGATCAAGCCTGCAAGCTAATTATCTGTTTTTATTTGAGGTTGACTTAAAAAACCTAAATTAGCAAAAACAGTTAACTGTTTGATTGTTATACCTGTAACCAACCCACTATGAAAAATTGGATATTGCTTGCTGCTTTGTTCTTATTAGGTTCCACATTATTTGCACAAACAAAGGCTGTAAACCCCAAAACTATTGGCCCGCTAAAAGTTGCGGCGGGCGATGGTATGTTACCGGCAAACGACATTGTTAAAAATTTGGCATTATCTAAGGACTTGTCTGTGTTTTATAACTTTCTTAAAACCGCCAACCTTGCACTAACTTTCCAAAGCCGCGGACCTATTACCATATTTGTCCCTGTGAATGGTGCCTTTCAGAATTTACCTGCAGGAAGGCTCGATTCGTTAATGAAACCATCGCATATTTGGGAACTTACCAGTATTTTGAGTTACCACGCTATAGCCGGTTGGTTTAAAGCGAAAGATATTGAAAAACAGATTAATAAGAGTAAAGGTGCAGCTACATTTACTACCCTGGCGGGCTATAAACTGAAAGCAAAGATTGATGCAAACCGTAATATTGTTTTGATTGATGAAAATGGAGGAGAATGCATTATTAGCCGTTTTGATATTGAGCAAAATAACGGCATGTTACATCTGGTAAACAAGGTACTGCTACCTAAGGCAAAAGTTATATAAATTGTATTATGAGATGACAAACCACCTAAACTGCAATTTCGTATTTAACTATATTTAGTTGTAAGGATAAATCCAACCTCACGACTAACAGGGCAAAATCATAGTTCAAAAAAAACGAAATGAATAAGGTAATGAAAAAATCAATTTTTGCAATAGCTATAATAAGCGTTATAACAGCTTTTGGCTGCCAGAGTAGCAACGGCCAGGCAAAACGTAAACTCAGTAAACCAGCTACGGAGTGGAAAAAAACACTTACGCCCAACCAATACTACATTATGGTTGAAAGCGGCACCGAACCTCCTTTTAAAAACGAATACTGGAACAACCACGAAAAGGGTGTTTATGTAAGCGCTGCCACAGGCGAGGTATTATTCAGTTCTGAGGATAAATTTGATAGCGGCACAGGGTGGCCAAGCTTTGTAAAAGCCGTCGACCCCAAAAAAGTTGCTATTGTTACCGATAACAGTTACGGCATGAGCCGCGATGAAGTTATCGAAAAAAGCACTGGCCTGCACCTTGGTCACGTTTTTGACGATGGCCCTGCCGACCGCGGCGGCAAACGTTTTTGCATGAATTCGGGTGCTTTAAAATTTATTAAAAAGTAATAGCCCGCCTGTTGGCGTTTACCGATGGGCGCAGTTGCGGCCTGGTATGTATTCCGCTTTCATATTTTAAACCAATGGTCAGATCTACCCAATCAGGGTTAACCGGTCTGATCATTTTTTCTTTTTGGGGCCTTGTATAGGTGCTTACAGTTTTAAAGCGTTCCATCGCCTGCTCTTCGGTATTAATCTCTTCAAAATACACTAAACGGTTCAGCTGCTGTGCGCTATCAAAAAACAAAGTTGGCATATCGCTGTAAAACTGCAGCGTTTTTACCAGGTCTGAGCATAAGCCTACGTGAAGGTTTTTCCTGTTTCTGTCGGTGATGATATATACAAAACGTTTCATTTTTTGATAAAAAATTTGGTGAACGAATAAATATTACTAACTTTATGAGCATAAAATTACTAATAAATTTAGCAAATGCAAATTTTATGTCAATAATTTCACAAAATATTAAGTTCCTTCGCAAAAAGAAGGGAATTACCCAACAGCAATTCGCTGATGAAGTAGGTATAAAACGCTCACTGGTAGGTGCTTACGAAGAAGAGCGGGCTGAGCCGAAATATGAATTACTAAAACAATTAGCAATTTACTTTGACATTAGTATTGATGATTTTATTAATGAAACCATTAATGAAAAGTGGGCGCCAAAACCAAAAGGTAACCCGGCAAACCTGCGCGTGCTAAGTATTTCTGTTGATAAAGAGGATAACGAAAACATTGAAATGGTGCCACTTAAGGCCAGCGCCGGGTATTTAAACGGCTACGCCGACCCGGAATATGTGGCCAAGCTGCCTAAGTTTTATTTGCCGATGTTTAAGCAGGGCACCTACCGTGCTTTTGAAATAAAAGGCGATTCGATGCTGCCTATAGTATCAGGTGATATCATCATTGCCGAATACCTTGAAAACTGGGCCGATGTAAAACCCGGCGAAACTTACGTGGTAATATCAAAGGATGATGGCGTTGTATATAAAAGGATAGGTAACAAATTCAAAGACAATAAAAAGCTAAAGCTGATATCAGACAACCCGGTATATGAGCCGTATGAAATAAACGGCGAGGACGTACTGGAAATCTGGAAGGCAAAAGGCTATATATCAACCCAGTTACCGCAACCTACACCCGAGCCAACCATGGAAAGCCTTACCAATATGATGGCCCAGATGCAGCGTTCGATATCAAACTTACAGCAAAGCAACAATTAAGTTACAACAGCTTTCTTAAACCTTTACGTTATATCTTTATCTTAAGATTAAAAACGTAAATAAATTAAAAGAGCTATGAAAAAATTTCTGTTGATGTGCTGTTTCCTGATGGGGATTGCAGCTGTAAGCCATGCACAAGGTGGCGGTATGAGAAAGAGCCCCGAAGACCGGGCTAAAGACTTACAGACACAGTTAAAATTAACTGACGACCAAACCGCCAAAGTTACGGCCATTTATAAAGAACAGGCAGTAAAAATGGATAGCGTACGTACTGCAGCCAATGGCGACAGGGATGCCATGCGCAGTGCCATGATGCCTATGAGAAAAGCGACCAACGATAAAGTGAAAGCTATTTTAACACCTGACCAGGCTACCGCATTTGACAAAATGCAGAAGGATATGATGGATAGGATGAGGCAAGGTGGCGGCGGAGGAGGCTCCCAAAACTAATTCAATATAATACTACAAAATAAGCGGCGATGAGCCGCTTTTTTTATTTTTGCACAGTAAAGCAAAAGCTCAGCGTTAGATACACTCTATTAAAGCACCCTATAAATTGACATCAGCCAGCGAACACCTGAAAAAAAAACTTGACGAGAGAAAGGAGGCCGGTATACACCGCAGCCTGAAACCAGAAAACAGCCTTGTCGATTTTTGTTCAAACGATTACCTCGGTTTTGCCCGGTCGACAGTGTTAAAAGAAGATGTTAAAGCCGAATTCGATAGTCATCCATTGAGCTTAAACGGCTCAACCGGATCAAGGCTGCTTTCAGGAAACTCACGATATGCCGAAGACCTGGAGCAGGAAATTGCTGCATTTCATGGATTTGAAGCCGGTTTACTATTTAACTCAGGTTATGACGCCAACCTCGGCCTGCTCTCGTCCCTGGCGCAACGCGGCGACACTATTATTCTTGATGAATTAATACATGCCTCGGCCATCGACGGTGCGCGGCTAAGTAACGCCAACCGGTATAGCTTCAAACATAACAGTATTGAAAGCCTGGAGGCCAAATTAAAGGTATCAAAAGGCAATTGCTATGTGGTTGTTGAAAGTATATACTCCATGGACGGCGATTCGGCCCCAATAAAAGATATCGCCGATATAACAGAAAAGTACGGTGTGCATTTAATTGTTGATGAAGCACATGCAGTTGGCTTGTACAAAAAAGGCTTAACAAACCAACTTGGCCTCCAAAATCGGATATTCGCCACCGTTGTCACTTTTGGTAAGGCACTTGGTTGTCATGGGGCGATTGTGCTGGGCAGCAAGATGCTCAAGGAATACCTCATCAACTTTGCCCGGCCATTTATTTACAGTACGGCCCCCTCATTTCATCACTTAGCTTCGATAAAGATGGCTTATCAGCTATTAAATAATGTTGAAAAGGAAATTATCGACCTAAAAAACAACATCGCATATTTTAAAAACCATACCAACGTCAATAGTGATTACCCTTTGTTGCAAAGCGATAGCGCTATCCAATGCGTTATTTTAAAAACCAATGACAAAGCGCGGCTGATAGCAAACACCTTACAGTCAGCCGGTTTAGATGTACGGCCCATTTTAAGCCCTACCGTTGCGACCGGAACAGAACGTATAAGAATATGCCTGCATAGTTTTAATACCTTAAATGAATTAGCTTTGCTGTGCAATACAGTAAATAATTTTATTAATGCCCGCTAAACAACCCATTTTTATTACCGGCATTGGCACCGGTATTGGCAAAACTATAATATCGGCAATTGTTACCGAAAAATTAAAAGCCGATTATTGGAAACCTATACAATCCGGCGATTTGGATAATAGCGATACTATGAAAGTGCAAAAGCTGGTTTCTAATCCTGACACAAAATTTCATCCCGAAGCGTATCGCTTAACACAGCCATTTTCACCTCATAAATCAGCCGCAATTGATAAGGTTACTATCGAAATGGAAAATATCCTGTTACCTAAAACAGATAACCAGTTGGTGATTGAAGGGGCGGGTGGCTTGATGGTGCCGTTGAACGACAATTTTTTAATGATCGACTTGATTAAACAGCTTAATCCAAAAGTGGTCCTGGTATCGCAACATTACCTTGGCAGTATTAACCATACCCTGCTATCCATACACGCGCTTAAAAAATACAACATAGAGGTTATGGGTATAATATTTAACGGGGCCAAGGATATTTATTCAAAAAGCTATATTCTAAATTATTCCGATGTGCCGGAATTGGGCACCATACCCACTTTTGAGAATCTAACCAGGAAGGCAATTACAGATGCCTGCGCTCTTATTAGCTTATAATAAGCCGGCCAGGTTTTGCAAAACCAATAATTTGAATCAATTTAGTAATTGTATAAACTGATAAATGATGAAAAACATAACCGTTATTGGATCCGGAACTATGGGTAACGGCATAGCCCACACCTTTGCGCAATATGGTTTTGAGGTAGCGCTGGTTGACATCAATGCCGATGCACTGGCAAAAGCCGTACAAACAATTACCAATAATCTTGACAGGCAACTAAAAAAAGGCAGTATTGATGAGAAAGGTAAAACAACTACCCTAAGCCGGATCAAAACGTATACCGATCTGAAAGAGGGGGCTGCAACCGCCGATTTAGTTATTGAAGCCGCTACCGAAAACCGGGAAATTAAAATCAAGCTATTTAAACAACTAAGTGAAATTTGTTCGGACGATGTTATTCTCGCCTCCAACACATCATCTATATCAATAACCGAAATTGCGGCTGCTACCAAAAATCCAGGCAATGTAATTGGCATGCATTTTATGAACCCGGTACCGCTAATGAAGCTGGTAGAAGTAATCAGAGGTTATTCAACATCTGATTCGGTTACGCAAACCATTATGCAACTGGCCCGAACACTGGATAAAAACCCTGTTGAAGTAAACGACTACCCCGGTTTTGTTGCCAACCGCATTTTAATGCCAATGATTAACGAAGCCATTTATACCCTATATGAAGGTGTGGCCGGAGTAACAGAAATTGATACCGTTATGAAATTGGGCATGGCACACCCCATGGGTCCGCTACAGTTGGCCGATTTTATTGGGTTGGATGTTTGCCTGGCCATTTTAAAAGTACTGTACGATGGCTTCGGCAATCAAAAATATGCCCCTTGCCCCCTGCTGGTAAACATGGTTACAGCCGGCCACCGCGGCATAAAAACCGGAAGTGGATTTTATAAATATACAGCGGGCAGTAAAGAGTTGGTAGTAGCAAACAAGTTCACCAAATCCTCATTAAACCAATAATATCTGAAACTGTCAAACATCTGTAAGTAACTATTAAACATTTTACAGATGAAAACAATTGCGAAAACCGGATTGGTATTAGCCTTATCAGCATCATTATTTACATCCTGCGCAGCAGATTACTATGTGGCCGAACGCCCTGCCGAACCTGTATATGTACGCCCGGCAGCACCCTATCCGGGCGCCTATTGGGTACCTGGCGAATGGGCCTGGCGGGGCGGCAGCTATGTTTATGTAAACGGGTACTACGCAAGGCCGCGTGCCAATCGTGTTTACGTACAAGGCTACTGGCATCCCGTTCGCCATGGCTATGCATGGCACAGGGGTTATTGGAGGTAAGCGAAGCCCCCTAACCCCCTAAAGGGGGAACAATAGTTTTAAAAGCAAAACGCATAGTCATTTGATTGATTATGCGTTTTGCTTTTAAATTCTCCTTCCAGGGGCCGGAGCCTCTACATTCTCTCCGGTACATCTATTCCTAACAAAGCCATTCCTTTGCTGATTACTTTGGCCGACGAAGCGGATAGTTCCAATCTAAATTGTTTCAGCACCTCGTTTTCTGCCTGTAGTATCGATTTTTCGTGGTAAAACTTATTGTAAGTTTTGGCCAATTCATAAACATAGTTTGCAATAATTGCAGGGCTATAGCCATTGGCGGCATCTGTTATTACCGTTGGGAATTGGGTTAATAGTACAATCAGGTCGCGCTCTACCCCTTCAATTTCAGATATTGATACCTGATTCGCCCGCTGATAATTTGCTTTATTTAAAACCGATTTGATACGGGCGTGGGTATATTGAATAAACGGCCCGGTATGTCCCTCAAACTCTACCGATTCATTAGGATCAAATAACAAGCGTTTTTTAGGATCGACCTTCAGCAGGAAATATTTTAGCGCGCCCATGCCTATAGTATGGTATAGTTGCAGCTTATATTCGTTGCTAAAACCATCCACTTTGCCCATGGCCTCGGTTTTTTGTTTAGCTGTAGCATTCATCTCGGCTATCAGGTTATCTGCATCAACAACTGTTCCTTCACGCGATTTCAGTTTGCCGGAAGGTAAATCAACCATACCATACGACAGGTGGAACAGCCCATCAGCTCCGGCTTTGCCCAATTTGTTCAGGATCAGGAAAAGTACTTTAAAGTGATAATCCTGTTCGTTACCCACCACATAAATGGATTTACTCATGTGGAAGTCGTTATATTTTAATTGGGCCGTACCTAAATCCTGGGTTATGTAAACCGACGTTCCGTCTCCGCGTAAAACCAGTTTTTCATCCAGCCCGTCGGCAGTCAGGTCTATCCAAACCGAACCATCCTGTTTTTTAAAGAAAACTCTTTTTTCCAGGCCCTCATCAATAATATCTTTACCTAACAAATAGGTGTTCGATTCGTAGTAATACTTATCAAAATCAACACCCAGTTGCTTATACGTTTCGGCAAAGCCGACGTAAACCCAGCCATTCATGGTTCTCCAAAGATCGAGAACTTCGGCATCCCCGGCTTCCCATTTCTGGAGCATCTGCTGAGTTTCAACCATCAGCGAGGTAACATTTTTTGCTATTTCTTTAATCTTATCTTCCTCGGCGCCAATTTTGTCTGTTAACTCAGCAATAAGTTTGGTTTCAGTTTCGGATGTAGCGTATTTCTTTGCTTTTAGTTTATCGATACTGGTAAGCAGCGCCTGTATTTTTTCTCTTTGGTTATCATTAAATGGCGTTAGATCGTTTTCCTCGTAAACCCGTTCCAGGATCGGCACTAATTGTTTTCTTAGTTCCTTATCAAACAGCACATAATATTTACCCACCAAATGATCGCCTTTCAGGCCGGATGACTCAGGTGTTTCGCCATTGCCAAACATTTGCCATGCCAGCATAGATTTACAAATGTGGATTCCACGATCGTTCACCAGGTTCGCCTTCACAACGTCGTAGCCGGCAGCTGCCAGAATTTGCGCTACCGAAAAGCCTAAAAGGTTATTGCGGATATGGCCCAGGTGCAACGGCTTATTGGTATTTGGCGATGAATATTCCACCATTACCTTTTGCCCATTAGGCTTAGCAACAGCAAAATCATCAGGTAATATCTGGTTATATAGCTGGCCAATCCAATATTCGTCACTTAACGAAATATTTAAAAAACCTTTAACCACGTTGAAAGCGGCAACCTCTTTTAACTCATTTTTAAGGTAGTCGCCAATTTCGGTACCGGTTTGTTCGGGGCCTTTTCGGGAAAATTTGGTGAACGGAAATGTGACTATGGTAATTTGTCCCTCAAATTCTTTACGGGTTTCCTGTAAGCTTATAGCGACCGGGGCTACATCTGTTTGGTACAAATGTTTAATGGCTTTAACGGCCGCTTCAATAATAAAATCCATGCGGCAAAATTAATTAAATTGGGGATATGGGATGTAATAAATTTGAGCCGATTAGGAAACGCTTACAAAGCAGCAAGCTTTTTCTTTTTCCATTTAACAAAAGCGGATAAATCCTTAAGCTCAATTAATCCGAAATCTTCCGGCTTACCCGGCGGCATTCCGTTAATTTCAATATAATCTATATCTAAAGCAAATACCTTCTCGCCTAAGACTGTATCGAGTATTTTATAAACAGCTGACTTCAACCATTTGCTATCGCTAACTAACTGGTAGTTCGGCAGGCAAATTCTTAGGCCTATTGATTTTGGCTCCTTGGTGTTATTCAGAGGTAAAAACCACATTTCAAGCGGCTTCAATTCCACATCTTCGAAAATGCTGGTATATTCCAAATCGCGCGGCGGCATAAACGCAGTAAATGACCAGCCTTCCATTTCGGGAGCATCGTCAATTAACTCTTCTACCTTGCTAAAATAATCAACATTCCCTTCAGCGGTCACTACAAACTCCTGCTCTTCGCCGTATAGTCCGCCAATATCAAAAAACAGCTGATCGCAATATTGGTGTAAAGCGTATAATACGGCATCAAACAACTCTTCCTTTTCATCATCAGTAATACCAGGTCTGTTTAAGTCAGCCAATTGTTTGCTACCCTCCTTAAACCAATTCCAGAATCTTGTTATTTCTTGTGACATAGTTTTATATCCAAACCTATTAAATATTCTCATTCAACTTAGCAAGCATGGTCACAATTTTCTTTTGACTAATCATTTTCTAAGTTATTTTCTGATAGATTTGTGTTCCATCATTCCGATTTATGACAGTTAAAAACTCCGATTTTAAAATAGATGTAACCTCCGAAATTGGTACCCTGCGTACCCTGCTCATTCACAGCCCCGATAGCGGCCTTGGTAAAGTTGTGCCTTCCAAAGCACAGGATTGGCTTTTTGAAGACATTGTACACCTGGATACCATGCGCCGTAACGAGTATGATTATTATGTGAAACTATTACTCTATTTTTTAGATCCGGATAAAATAAAGGGCAAACTGCAACAGGTAGAAAGCGACTACGAACGTGAGTTTTTCAAGCCCGATAATACCAATTTTCATGCCTCAAACAACGTTATCGAGATACAAACCCTGCTGGCCGATATTTTACAACAGCCGGATATCCGTAAAAAACTGGTGGCTTCTGTTTGTGCCATCGAAAGTTGTAATTACCGGTTGCAGCAACAATTAATAGATACAGACCCTGTTGAGCTGGCCAAGATCTTCATTTCGGGTTCATTAAATGATGACGAAATGATCTTCGCCCCTATTCCCAACCTTATTTTTTCGCGCGATTTGGGAATAGCGATAAACAACCACATGCTGCTGAATAAGCCTGCCAAAAAAGCCCGTTTTCGCGAAACTTTGCTGATGCGGTATATATTTTTTAACCACCCGTTGTTTGCATCCTATCAGAATAACATATTAGAGATTCCGGAAACAGCGCAGCATTTTTTGCGCCCCGGCGAGGATAACCAGGAAAAAACCACCCTGGAAGGTGGCGATGTAATGATGGTGAGCCCGCAGCATTTGCTGATTGGTTGCAGCGAGCGCACCTCTATCAGCGGCGCCAATGAGGCTATTAAACTACTGTTTGATAACGATGTGGTAAAAAAGGTAACCATTGTAAAAATACCGCACAAGCGCGACTATATGCACATTGATACCGTATTTACCCAGGTAAAGCGCAATACCTGGGTGTTACTGCGCTCCTTGGCTGTCGCCGAAACGCCGCTGGAAGAACAGGAGCCTATGGCTTGGTTTGCCGATAAAAAATCAAAGGACAAGACCGAGATTGTACAGTTCAGGAAGGACAAGAAACCCAAAGTGTTCAATTGCCTTGAAGACTTATTATCCAGCATTAGCGAAAAAGACTTGCAAAGCGAAGATAAAACCCGGTTCATCTATTCGGGTAACAACATATTCCCGTTTGACTCGCGCGAGCAGTGGACAGATTCATGCAACCTACTGGCCTTAAAAGAAGGCGTAGTTTTAGGGTATGACCGTAACGACAAAACCGTTGAAGCATTTAAACAAAGCGGCTTTGATGTAATAAAGGTGAACGACCTGCTGCAAAAATTTGAATCGGGCGAACTTGATCCAAAGACTTTAACAGACACGTTAATTTTAATGCCATCGGCCGAACTTTCCCGTGCCCGTGGCGGTTTTCATTGTATGAGTATGCCTTTATTACGTGATAAAGTGATTTAATTGTCTGAACCTGGATTAAGCGGATTTATCAGATTATTGGATTTGATTTGCAACATGCCAAACAGGAAAAAAATCCTGTAATTCCTTTAATCCGCTTAATCCCGGTTCAGATAAAAAACTAATGACTAATAAAAATGAACCAATCAACATCAAACATATTAATGATCCGCCCGGTAAGTTTCGGCTTTAATGAGCAAACTGCCGAAAGTAATGCGTTCCAAAATCGTGATGCCGACCAGCAAGCTGTGCAGGATAAAGCTTTGGCCGAGTTTGATCATTTTGTAAAAACTTTAGAGCACGCAGGTGTTCAGGTAACCGTGGTAAACGACACACCACAGCCCCATACGCCCGATTCTATTTTTCCGAATAACTGGGTATCATTTCATGCTGATGGTACAATTTTCCTTTACCCCATGCAGGCCGAAAACCGCAGGCTGGAACGCCGGGAAGATATTATAACCGGATTGGAAGATAAATTTAAAGTCGGTCATATTATTGACCTGAGCCGTTTTGAGGCTGATGACCGCTTTTTAGAAGGTACAGGCAGTATGGTGCTGGACAGGGAAAACAAAATTGTATATGCTTGCTTATCACCACGGACTGATAAACAAGTGTTGGATTTGTTTTGCGAGCAGGCCAGCTACAAAGCCATCAGCTTTGACGCGGCCGATGAGCATGGCAAAGCCATTTATCATACCAATGTATTGATGTGCGTGGGCAGCAAATTCGCGGTTATTTGCGCGGATAGCATCCCTAATCCTCACGAGCGTATAGTTGTTTTAGAATCTCTTAAATCAACTCAAAAAGAGGTTATCACCATCAGCTTTGAGCAGATGAATCGTTTTGCAGGCAATATGCTCGAGGTAAAGAATAATAAAGGCGAAACTTTAATTGTAATGTCGAAAAACGCTTATGAGGCCTTACACAATATACAACGGGCCAATTTAGAAAAGTATGGAAAAATAATTTACGCTGATATAAATACTATTGAAACCAATGGCGGCGGTAGTGCCAGATGCATGATGGCTGAGGTGCATTTGCCCGGAATTTAGCAAGACTATTTATAGCTAATAAGCGTACACCGTTCATGTCCGGCTGATAAAAAACATCAATGATAGTTTCACAATTCGATATTTAATGTTAATATTTGTTTAATATTTTCTGAATCAAGCTGTTCGCTTTTCGCATTACAGCAAGTCTGCCGTAGTTATTTAGATATAAATTGACTCTTAAATAAATTTAATTTTGTTTAAGAGTTAAGTATTAAATTTTTATTTGCTCATTTAATCAATAACCGGCAGTGTCAACCCTGTATAACACCAAATCTGCTTTAGCCCCGGGGGCTACCGACCCGACACATTCAAAGTTATTAATCTCAAATATTGAATGTTATGCTATTTTTATGGCAGATGCCAACGGGTATATCCTGAACTGGAACCAGGGAGCCACAAATATTACCGGTTACCAGGCTGAGGAGGTTATTGGCAGGCATATTTCAATTTTTTACACCGACGATGACCGCCAAAAAGGCCACCCCCGCGAAAACCTTGACGAGGCGCTAAAAAGCAACACATATAACGCCGAAAGATGGAGGGTAAAAAAAAACGGATGTTTGTTTTTGGCAAGCACCACATTTACCGCCCTTTATCACGACAAAAGCCAACTGGTGGGTTTTGCCATTGTAATCCATGAAATTAATGGTTGTGAACAAAATGAAGACGCCAAAATACCGGCAAACGTCAGCATAGAAAGCCAGGTAAAAGCTTATAACCAGAAACAACATCTGTCGACCGAGCGACGTTTTCGCAAACTAATTGAAAACAGCTATGATGGTATTTCATTGTTTGATAAAAATTTAAATGTTTTTTACCGAAGCCGCTCGGCCCAGCGTATTAACGGATGGAATAATGCCGAAAGATTTATTCAGGACATAGATTCGCTGGTACACCCGGATGATTTGGCCATGGTAAAAGCGGTATTTGCCAATGTAATAGCAAAGCCTAAACGGCCACTGATAGTCACTCATCGTTCCAAACATAAATTGGGTCATTACATTTGGGTAGAGTGTCTTTTAACCAACAAACTTAACGATGTTGATATAAATGCCATTGTATGTAATTTCAGGGACGTAACCGAACGAATAAATACCGAATTACAACTCAGAGATAAAAACAAACAGATTGAAAACATACTGCAAAGTATAACAGATGGTTTTATTGCACTTGATAAAAACTTTTGCTACACATTTGCCAATAATAAAATAGGCGAAATGGTGGGTCGTTCGCCTGCATCACTTATTGGCAAAAATGTGTGGGAGGTTTTTCCTGACGCAGTAAACTCGGCTACTTACAATGCCATGTACAAAGCGGTAAATGAGCAGCATTACATATGCAATGAGGATTATTACCCGCCATTACACCTTTGGCAGGAAAATCATATTTATCCGCACCCGGATGGACTATCCGTTTTTATAAGAGATATAACCGAACGCAAACAAGCCGAAATAGCATTGCTTGAGTCCGAATCAAACCTGCGGTCGATATTTGAAAATACCGACCGGGCCATTACTTTATTTGATCTGAACGGCACTATTTGCTCTTTTAACCAAAATGCTAACGCCCTGGCGTTAAACTACTTTAATAGGCCGATGGAAATTGGGCTTACTGCGTTTGATTATAGTGCAGAAAAACGAAGGCCACAAATAACTGCTATTCTGCAACAGATAAAACAGCAATCGCCCATATGTTATGAAATATCATACCCGCTGCCCGATGATACGATACAATGGTATGATGTAAGGTGGGATAGCGTAACGAATCAGAAAAATGAACCTACAGGAATAATCCTGACGCTGAAAAATATATCCGAAAAAAAACAATACGAACTGGAGCGCGACCGGGTTACTGCCGACCTTGTTCAGCGGAATAAAGACCTGGAACAATTTACTTACATCATATCGCATAACCTGAGGGCGCCAGTGGCAAACATTAAAGGGCTGGCAGATATAGTGTACAATATACTTACCAATGAGGGGAATGAAGGGCAGCAGGTTATTGTAGCGTTATCAAAATCAGTAAATAACCTGGATAATGTGATCATCGACCTTAACCACATCCTTGAGGTAAGCAGCGCATCAAACGATATGCTTGTAGCAGTATCTTTGCCTATGCTCGTAGAAGATATCAAATCAGAAGCGCGCCTGCTTATGATAAACAACAACGCCCAGATACACTATAATTTCGGCGATATAACCGAGATAAGTATTATTAAAAGTTACCTGTATAGCATTTTCCAAAACCTGATTATCAACAGCATTAAATATCGTAAGCCCACAGTCGATCCTGTTATTTACATCAATGGCTCCGCAAGCCAAAACACGATAATCATTTCATTTACCGACAATGGCAAGGGTATCGATCTGGACAGTAACGGCCAAAAACTGTTTGGCCTATACAAACGTTTTGATACCAGCGTAGAAGGTAAGGGCATGGGCCTATATATGGTAAAAATGCAGGTTGAACGGCTTGGCGGAACCATCAGCGTGCAAAGCCGGTTAAACGAGGGCACGGTATTTACCCTGGAGTTGCCCTTTACCCGGCCTTAATCAGTTGCCGGTGCTGTTTAACGGTTATAACAACTCAAAAAATACATCCTTGTATTATAAAGCCCATATCATACCTGGCTATTAACAACTTATGCCCTAAATATTTTTTTATTACCAGCATTAAGTTTACAATTTATTAATACTGCCCCACCTACACAAACAAATTACATTCAAACCATAAATTTTATCCCAACAAATAGCCAATTATTCCGTTTTAAAATCACATTTTTGCCCCAAATTTTTTAAGGATGCAGAGTTACCAGGAATTTCTTGATTTAAGTGTTGGCTTCCCGCAAGATGGTTTTGAGATCATCGACGACGAACTATACTTTCAGGACCTTAATTTAATGGAGATGATTGAAACGTATGGTACCCCCCTACGCTTTACTTATCTGCCCCAGATCTCAAAAAAGATCCAGCAGGCCAAGCTGTTGTTTCAGCAGGCTATTATCAAAAACAACTATCGCGGTAGCTATAAATATTGTTATTGTACCAAAAGCTCACATTTTAAGCACATTGTTGAAGAGGCGCTTAAAAACGAGATCCACCTGGAAACCTCATCGGCTTTTGATATGCCAATGATTGATGCCCTGGAGAAAAAAGGTGCTGTTAATAAAGATATTACCGTAATATGTAATGGTTTTAAAACCTTCCAATACAAAACGTATATTATTGATATGCTGCATGATGGCTTTAAAAACATCATCCCGGTGTTGGATAATAAGGAAGAGTTTAACCTTTACGACGATGAAATTGAGATGGATACCCCATGTAACCTGGGCATTCGTATAGCGGCCGAAGAGCAGCCCGATTCTCAGTTTTATACTTCCCGCTTAGGGGTGCGTATGGAGGATATCATTGATTTTTACCACAACAAAATTGAAGATAACCCTAACTTCCAGGTTAAATTATTGCACTTCTTCATCAACTCTGGTATTTCGGATACCCCTTATTATTGGAACGAGCTGGAGAAATACGTAACGCTTTATTGCAAATTCAAAAAAATCAATCCGCACCTGGATACGCTTGATATTGGCGGCGGGATGCCGTTTAAAGATTCGCTGGTGTTTGATTTTGATTACGAGTACATGATTAACGAGATTGTGAGCCGTATTAAGGAGATCTGCGCCGAGCATGACACTATGGAACCCGATATTATTACCGAATTTGGTAAATATACCGTTGCCGAAGCATCGGGCATTCTGTATAAAGTATTGGGCCGTAAACAACAAAACGACCGTGAGCGCTGGTTGATGCTGGATGGTTCATTCATCACCAACCTGCCCGACGTTTGGGCGCTTAACCAAAAATACATCCTGTTACCTGTAAACAACTGGGATAGCGAATACGAGCGCGTAAACCTTGGCGGCATCACCTGCGACGGCCAGGACTATTACAACCAGGAAGCGCACATGAACAGCGTATTTATGCCAAAAACCCGTAAGGTACAATACCTGGGCTTTTTTAATACCGGCGCCTACCAGGAAGTACTAAGCGGCTACGGCGGTATCCACCACTGTTTATTACCATCACCAAAACACGTCATCATCCGCCGCAACCGCGACGAGACATTCAACTTTGAAGTATTTGGCGAAGAGCAAAACAGCAAACAGGTATTGAAGATACTGGGCTATACCACTTAAGCAGTTGGCAGTTTTGAGTTAGCAGTTTGCAGCAAAATATTTAGCGATGGGGTTTACTCATCGCTTTTTTGTTTCTGAACCGGGATTAAACAGATTTCTCGGATTATGCAGGATTTTGTCCGCATGAAAATAGATCATTTTCAAATCTTCAAATTTTCAAATCCTCAAATAATCCCATCATCTGCACATCTGTAATCTAAAATCTGCACATCTACCCTACTTCCCCGACGCTACTCCCCAATAACAACTATTGCGTATCTTTTTGAGTAACTCTGGTGTAATGCTGGATACGGCATGCTCCAGCTTGTTTTGGTTATTGATGAGGTACATGGTGCCATTTACATTATTATACACATAGGAGCATAGCACTTTATCTTCACCATCTTCTATTTTTTTAACATCAACACGCACAGCATTGGTTTTGTTGCTCGTATCTGGCCTTAGGGCCGGGTCGGCAGCTTTTACCCAGTTAACCGTGTAGTTAATATCTTGTGGCGATAGGCTGGCGGTGTTGGCCTTAAAGCTTTTGCTTTCCTGTATTACCTGCAGCAGGCATTTTACACAGGGATCGCTGGCGGTGGCTATTCCGTATTTCTTTTGGGGATTATTCAGTACGCTATCCTTTTTCCCATTTACCTGGACTGTGCTTTTTGAACTATCCGCCGATACCGCCTGTGGTTTAGCCTTTTGCTGATTGCAGGCACTTATTAATATCGTTGTAAGTATTGTTAAAAAAACGACGTTTAACTTATTGAGTATCATAATTTACTTTATAATGGTGGTGTAATATATACAGCCTATTATGCATTTTGTGTTAATTTATTATAAATACAACAACGGTAATTTGTTCAAAAACGTGGCTATCTAAATTTAAACCTTGTTTTTATTGCAATTAATGGACAGATGAAGACAGATTTTCTGTAAAAAATCCTTAAAATTGTCAGATTTAATTCCAGCCTGCTTCAATCAGCTATCGGGGGTTAAATAAGCATAACAATTTTGCAAAAACCGGGTTATACCTGGTGTAATTAATTTCAAAATACCTCTTGCAGGGTATCATACTAAGATGGCTAACAGCGATAAAGTTTCGGGAACAACGGTTGATGTGGTTTTAATAGGCGCGGGTATTATGAGCGCTACTTTGGGAGTAATGCTAAAAGAATTGCAGCCCGACTTAACTATCGAAATTTTTGAGCGCCTGGATGTCATCGCTTCAGAAAGTTCGGCCCCCATGAATAATGCGGGTACGGGTCACTCCGCTTTCTGCGAACTAAACTACACAACCGAATTGCCGGACGGTACCGTAGAAATAAAAAAAGCCATCAAAATTGCCGAACAATTCGAGATAAGCAAAGAATTCTGGACTTATCTTATCGATAAAAAATATATCCCATCGTCCGAAAGCTTTATCCGCAAAGTGCCACACATGAGCTTTGTTTGGGGAGCCGATAATGTAAATTACCTGAAGAAACGCCAGCAGGCCCTCACTAAACATCACTTTTTTAAAGGGATGGAATACTCTGAAGATAAAGCACAGATTAAAAAATGGATTCCGCTGGTAATGGAAGGTCGCGATGAAAATGAGACGGTAGCTGCTACATTTATGGATATTGGTACCGATGTGAATTTTGGTAGCCTTACCAGTAGCTTAATTGATAACCTGAAGCAAAAACCGGGTGTTAACGTAAGCCTTAACCACGATGTTACCGGTCTTAAACGCAATAACGATGGCAGTTGGCTTGTTACTGTAAAAGATAAAACAAGCGGTACAAAAAGAAAGCTGACCAGCAAATTTGTATTTGTTGGCGCCGGAGGCGGCGCTTTGCCATTATTACAAAAATCGGGCATTAAAGAGAGTAAAGGTTTTGGCGGTTTCCCTGTGAGCGGGCAATGGCTGGTTTGTACTAATCCCGATGTAATTAAACGTCACGAAGCTAAAGTTTATGGTAAAGCATCGGTAGGTTCGCCGCCCATGTCGGTACCGCACCTGGATACCCGGATGATTGATGGTAAACGTGAATTACTGTTTGGCCCGTACGCTGGTTTCTCAACCCGCTTTTTAAAGAAAGGGTCTTTACTCGATCTGTTTTGCTCAATAAAACCCAACAACATATTACCGCTGCTTGCCGTAGGCCGCGATAACTGGCCGCTAACCAAATATTTGATCAGCCAGGTAATGCAATCGCCCACCGACAGGCTTAAGGCCCTACAGGAGTACCTGCCAACCGCCAAAGCCGAAGACTGGACATTGGACATAGCCGGCCAGCGCGTACAGGTGATTAAGAAGGACGCCAAACACACCGGTGTACTGGAATTTGGCACCGAGGTAGTAACATCGGCAGATGGCAGTATTTCGGCCCTGTTAGGCGCGTCGCCGGGTGCTTCCACATCGGTACCTATTATGGTACAGCTGATTGAACGTTGCTTTAAAACGCACGTTAAAACCACCGAATGGCAGGAAAAGCTAAAACAGATGATCCCATCATACGGACAATCATTATCAAATAATGAGGCTTTGAGCGTTGCTACGCGCGAGCGGACCAGTAAAGTTTTGGGGCTGGATTAACGGCCATCCAGAGTAAAACTTAAAGGCACTGAATATTGACAACCAACAGGTATACCACCTTTGTGGGCGGGTGTCCATATTGGCGATAGCTTCATAACACGTATCGCTTCTTTATCAAGGCTTTTACCGGCACTTTTCAAAACTTCAATATCGGTCAGGCTTCCATCATTCTCTACACAAAAGGTTAATATAACTCTACCCTGTTCCCCATCCTGGCGGGCATCGGCAGGATAACGTACGGTGTGTATCAGAAATTGCATAAACCCATCCGTGCCTCCTTTAAATTCTGGAATGTTATCTGCATAGGTAAAGGGATACTGGTGCCCTTTATTATCGTAGCAAGCTGCTGATGTTATAACACCGCGGTTGTAATTGCGAACGAAGTAAACAGAATCGCTTAATATACCCTTCCACTCCCCTTTTTCATATCCACCATCCACATCGCCCTGTTCTGCAATCGATTTGAAGTCACTGCTGTATTTTATCCATGTACCACTACCGTTATCGGCCAAAGCCTTCCCGGTGGAATCATTACAAGTAACTAATTTTAATTTGCCTTGTTCATACGTTCCAGAAAGGTATATTTTTCCGTTTGGATACATTTCAATCATATCGCCATCTAGTTTGCCATGTTTATAATTACAGATAATTTTCTTCTTCCCATTCGGATAAAACTCTATAGCGCTGCCTTGTAAATTAACAAATGCCGATCCTGAGTTTGATGTGGCTACCATTTTTTTTCTTCCATCAAGGTAAAAATCAGCCACGGGAAAAAGGGTTTTGTCTACACTGCTATCTGGCGACATTACAGTACGTACAAATTGAGCGCTATCCTTGGTGCTTACCGGTACGCCCGTTACCGGTTCAGCGTCAAAATAAGGATTGCGCATGTACACAAAGATGGTATCGCGCTGGGCTTTTGCCTGGCCAATACAGGATGTAATTATTAAAACAGACAAGTAAAGTACTTTGCTCATAAATGCAATAACTATTTTAAACTTAGAGATGATTGTTTAGGTGCTATATTAATTATCATAAGCAAACAGGCTATCGGTAACACATGTTGTTATTATTGAGGCGAGTATAAGTTTCTTCATATAAATTAAAAGGGCGCTGATATTTAAATATCAATACCCTAAATATAAAAAATATTGATTAAAAACTATTGAAACGATACCGCCGGCATATTGCTGTTTACAGCTGTCTCTTTAACCTTAAAATCGGCCGGGTGGCCAAGAATAACGGTTTTAATTAAAAACGGAATTTTAACGCCACCATTTATTCCCTCGTAATTTCCAAACTCGGTTACCGAACTTGCGGTACCATCAATCAACTGTTTTATTTTAAGGCCCGTTTTTTGGCTGTAATAGTTTTTAATTACAGCACCATCCACAACACGAACATCAACTTCATAAGCCATATCGCCGTTTACCACTTTCATTGTTGAATCAAGTGACACCGCGTTTCCCAGTTTTTCGTAATCAAGCTCGGGGAAAGCTTTGCTTTTTTCTTTAAGCACTCTTTTGGCCACGTCATCTAAAGGCATTTCATGGTTTACCTGCTGTATACTTATATTATCATTATTAACCAAAATATGGCTTAATACCAGGTTGTTATATGATGGCACAGTAATTTGCTGAAAATACATTCCGGGCATGCGGTACCTCGAAACCATCTGCACCTCGGAGCCCTGCACGCTGGCCGCTGCCGAAACCTGCAGGTCTTTGATGTTTTTCAGCTTATCAACCCCGCCAATAGCATCAAGATAGGTTTTAATTACACTGCCGGCAGTTACACCAGTTGGCACCGGCAAGCCGCTGAACGAGTTATTTTCGGCGTTTACATCCGGCAATTTGTGGTCAGGGTCGATAACGGCCAGGGCTATTTTGGATATGGATTTATAAGGAAAAGTCCAGGTACCACCGCGTTGCCATATTTCGGCAGGCAGTTTTACAATGCCTGTTTTGCCATTTTCTTCTTTAATGCTGATGGTTACCGGCAGGGCCATCTCTTCCAGGTTCTCTATGGTAATCAGCGCGCCCTTGGCCGGGTCGCCGTCCTGGTAGGCAATACCGCTTATGCTTTGGTCAAGCTTCCAGGTGGTAAAAAACCATTCGTTCCAAAACCAGCTCAGGTCTTCGCCGGCGGCGTTATCCATGGTGTGGAAAAAATCCCAGGGCGTTGGATGTTTAAATGCCCAGCGTTTAATATAGGTGCGAAACGCGTAATCAAAACGCTGTTCGCCCAAAATCTGCTCGCGTAAAATGGCAAGACCAAGGGCCGGCTTATCATAGGCCGCGTTGCCCAAAAAGCTTTCCTGTATTACATCCGGAATGGTCATGATTGGTTCTGCATCGGCACTAAACAAACCCGATGCGGCTTTTTGTTCATCTATCGGCTCATAATATTCGCCCATATTAAATACGCGGGTATCTACGTTGTTTAAAAAGGTATTAAAACCTTCATCCATCCACGCATACTTACGCTCGTTTGAGCCTACTATCATCGGGAACCAGTTATGGCCAAACTCATGGTTTGTAACTTCCCAAAGGCCGCCGGCTTTACTTTCCCATCCGCAAAAAACAATCCCGGGATACTCCATCCCTCCCACCGTACCGGCCACATTGGTTGCTACGGGGTATGTATACTCAAACCATTTATCCGAATAAAGTTCAATGGCAGCCTTTACATACTCTGTCGACCGACCCCAGGCTTCGTTACCTTTTACCTCGGCCGGGTAAACCGATTGTGCCAAAGCTTTTTTACCGCTGGGCAAATTAATCCGCGCTGCATCCCATACAAATGCTTTTGACGCCGACCAGGCTACATCACGGGCATTTTTACAGGCAAAGTGCCAGGTAAGCATTGTTTTTTTAGGGTGATCGTTACCGCTCAAAACTTCAGCCTCATCCTTTATCATCACTGTTTTATCACTTACCCGGGCTGCGGCCAGGCGGCTCATGGTAGTTGGCGTGTAAACCTCGGCTGGGTTAAGCAGCTCGCCAGAGCCGGTTACTACCAAATTTGAAGGTGCTGTAATGGTATAATCAAAGTTACCATACTCCAGGTAAAACTCGCCGGCGCCAAGATAGGGCAACACATTCCACCCGGTTACATCGTCATAAACCTCCATGCGGGGGTACCATTGGGCTATTTCGTATATCCAGCCATTTTTAGTTTCCAGGCGGCCCATACGGTCGGTACCGTACTTAGGTATCTCGAAGCCATACTCAACTTTAATCTGTAGTTTGCCACCCGCAGCCTTTAACGAATCTTTAAGCTTTATTTGCAGGCGGGTATCGGTAACCAGGTAATCGGCTTTGGTAGTCTTACCGTTTTTAATGATGTAAATAGCTTTTATTTCATCGCCTTTGGTATAGCTGCGGTTGGTAAAACGCCCCCCTGTAACCGAGCTGGCAGCTTCGGAGCGCGAATCCTCGCGATAAATATTCTGATCGTCCTGTAGCCATAAAAATGTTAAAGCATCGGGGCTGTTGTTGGTATAAGTAATTAACGCAGTGCCGTCAATCCGGTGTTTGGCGGTATCCAAAGTAACGTCAAGCTTGTAATCGGCCCGGTTTTGCCAGTATTTTGAGCCGGGAGCGCCACCGGCATTCCTGTATTCGTTGCCTTTTTCGGGGTAAAATAATGGATTGAAAACTTTATGCTGATCGTATTTTGCGCCCTGTTGATCGTCGGTTTGAGCGTAGCTTAATGTGGAAAAAACACACAGAAAAACAAAAAGAATTGCTTTACAAAATTTCATGAAGGCTTTATTTATAATGACAGGCAAGTTATGCAAATATTTCCAAGTGCTTTTAACGTAATAGAGGCTTTACATATTGCACAGCCTCACCTAAATTAGCCTCCTCTAAATCTCCCCCGGTAGGGGAAACTTTAACTGCTTTTTTAAGTCCTCCCTACCGGGGAGGATTTAGGTGGGGCTTATTACCCGGGGAGATTTAGGTGAGGCCAAAATCATTATACCAACCATTCCCTATTTTTTATATTTTTGCGGATGATTGCGGGCAGAACTTTTATAGCCAGGCATCACATTCCTTATAAATGGATATATCAGTTGTAGTACCGCTTTATGACGAAATAGAATCATTGCCCGAGCTTACCTCATGGATAAGCCGCGTAATGGCCGAAAATCGTTTTACTTATGAGATCATATTGGTTGATGATGGCAGCAAGGACGGTTCATGGGAGGTGATCAGGAAGCTAAGCTTCGATAATCCTTTCATTAAAGGTATCAAATTCAGGCGTAACTATGGCAAATCGGCAGCGCTTAATACCGGCTTTGCCGCTACCAGGGGCGATGTGGTAATAACCATGGATGCCGACTTACAGGATAGCCCGGATGAAATCCCCAAACTTTACCGCCGCATAACCGAAGAAAAATTCGACCTGATATCGGGCTGGAAAGCCAAACGGTATGATCCGTTGAGTAAAACCATACCTACCAAGCTATTTAATTATGCCACCCGTAAAATGAGCGGTATAGATAACCTGCACGATTTTAATTGCGGCCTTAAAGCATACCGCGGCGCTGTGGTGAAAAATATAGAGGTTTATGGCGAAATGCACCGCTACATACCCGTGCTGGCCAAATGGGCTGGTTTCACCAAAATTGGCGAGCAGGTAGTTGAGCACCGCGCCCGCAAATACGGAAAAACCAAATTTGGTATGAGCCGCTTTGTAAATGGCTTTCTTGATTTGCTCTCGATATTTTTTGTAGGCAAGTTTGGCAAGCGCCCCATGCACTTTTTTGGCACAATGGGCACATTAAGCTTTTTTACAGGATTGGTAATAGCGATATGGATAATGGCCGACAAGCTTTATAACCTCTCGCATCATATTAAAGAAAGGCAGCCGACAGATAACCCCTGGTTTTATATAGCCATTGTGGCCATCATTTTAGGCTCGCAGCTATTTTTAACCGGCTTTGTTGCCGAGTTGGTTTCGCGTAGCTCAAGCGAACGTAACCATTACCAGGTAGAGGAAGTAATTTAAATAGATATGAGACGTGAGATATGAGATTTGAGACTAAGCCGGTCGCTATCTGATATCACTACATACAAAACCGGATATGGGATATGAAATTTGAGCTATCGATTAAACAATCTTTGTCTCATATCTCATATCTCATATCTCACATCTGAAAACTATGTTTTTTTCCATCATCATTCCTTTATACAACCGCCCGCAGGAGATCAAAGAATTACTGGAGACCCTGGTGCTGCAAACGTACCGGAATTTTGAGGTTTTGGTGATTGAAGATGGATCGGTTAATGACGCCGAAGCTATCGTAAGCAGCTTTGTTGGACAGTTGGATGTCCGCTATTTTAAAAAAGCAAACGAAGGGCAGGGTTTTACACGCAATTTTGGATTTGAGCGCGCCAGGGGCGACTACTTTATCATATTCGATTCGGATTGTTTGATCCCTGCAGATTACCTGCAGATTGTGAATAATTCGTTAACCGCAAATTACCTTGATGCCTACGGCGGCCCCGACGGAGCACACGCTTCATTTACGCCTACGCAAAAGGCCATCAGCTATAGCATGACCTCCCCTTTTACAACCGGCGGCATCCGCGGTAATAAAAAAGGGATTGGGCAGTTTCATCCACGCAGTTTTAACATGGGTGTATCAAGGCAGGTATGGGAAAAAGCAGGCGGCTTTATTATCACCCGCCTGGGCGAGGATATTGAATACAGCATCCGCATCCATTCCATGGGTTTTAAAATCGGGCTGATACCCGACGCTATCGTTTTTCATAAACGTCGTACCAATTTTGTACAGTTTTTTAAGCAGCTGCACTTTTTTGGCAGGGCACGCATTAACATTTATAAGTTTTTCCCGGGGGAATTAAAGGCGGTGCACTTTTTCCCGGCGGCGTTCACACTGTTCCTGCTTTTTACGCTCATTTTCAACCTATTGAGCTGGCAGATTGCCAAACTGGGGAATTATATGGTGTTGTTTCTCATTTTGTTAATATTTTTTCATGCTTGGTGGAAAAATAAATCAGCAAAAATCGCATTTTTGAGCATTATAGCTGCCTTCACTCAACTAACAGCCTACGGGATAGGATTTATGCAGGATTTTTGGAAGCGGGTAATTTTTAACAGATCATAATAACCTATGTACCACGCCTTTTCTGTTGCAGAAACATTTAGAACTGCATGGAATATTTTCAAACGAAATTTCGCCACAATTTCTGTATTCTCTGTTGTCGGGTTCCTGGTCGTTATTATATCAGGTTTTGCCGTATATTATTTTTTTGACGATGGCGCCGTATTCGGACTGGGAGGCTTTTTCATTTTGCTTACCGAAATAAGCTTTATTTTTCTGGCCTTCAATAAATTAGTTTTCAGACTGATTGATAAAGAATACTATGATTTTGATTTTAGCGAAGTTGTGCCTACAATTAAAATGTTGGCAAGCTACCTGGCTTTATTAGTATTGGTTAGTACGCTGGCCGTACTTGTTACCCATTTAATAGAAAGCGTTGCCAAAGGTTATACCAAGGATGTATTTGGCGTAGCCATTGGTATTTTTGTCCAATTTTTTTTCCTTTTCTATTTCCCGATCTGTACTTGCTTTATAGTTGATGACGCTTCGGGCCCTATTGAATCAGTGGTGCAAAGCTTTCACCTGATACGAGGGAATTTCTTAAAATACTTTTTAATATTTATCATCATAGAGGCTTTAATATTCGTTGGATCCTTAACCATTCTCGGTATTTTATTTGTGATCCCTTTTGTGAATATCATTCTGATAGCAACCTACCGTAAATTGGTTTACAGCCACCTGGATGTAGACGATGACCTGTCCGAAACCAATTAACCAATGGGCCTTAAATCTGTATTAAGCAAAGTTTTTGCAGCCCTGGTAAACAGGGAGCTTAATCAGCTGCGTAAAAACGCCCTTGCACTGCAACAAAATACATTTAGTAGTCTTATCCACCAGGCTAAGGATACCGCCTTTGGTAAAGCGCATAATTTTTCACAAATCAATAGCTACGAAGATTTTAAACGAAATGTACCTATCCACGATTATGAAGACCTGCGCCCCTATATAGACCGGGTTGTAAAAGGCGAAGATAATGTGTTATGGCCGGGCAAGCCAAAGTACCTGGCCAAAACATCGGGCACTACATCGGGTGTAAAATATATCCCGATATCAAAAGAAAGCATGCCCCAGCATATTAAAGCTGCCCGCAATGCCTTGCTTGCCTATATTCATGAAACCGGCAACGCCGATTTTGTTGATGGTAAAATGATATTCCTGCAGGGAAGCCCGGTTTTAGCCGAAAAGAATGGCGTATCAACCGGGAGGCTTTCGGGCATAGTGGCACACCATGTGCCCGCTTACCTTCAAAAAAACAGGCTGCCAAGCTACGAAACCAATTGCATTGAAGATTGGGAGCAAAAGGTTGACGCCATAGTTGACGAAACTTTTAATGAGGATATGCGCCTCATCAGCGGCATCCCACCCTGGTGCCAGATGTATTTCGACAGGCTTTCGGCAAAGGCCGGCGGCAAAAAGGTGAAAGATATTTTCCCCAACTTCAAATTGTACGTGCATGGGGGCGTAAACTACGAACCTTACCGCGCCCGGATGGAAGAAAGTATTGGTTTCAAAATTGATTCTATTGAAACTTATCCCGCATCAGAGGGCTTTATCGCTTTCCAGGATTCGCAAAAGGAGAACGGGCTATTGCTATTGGTTGACTCAGGAGTGTTTTATGAATTCATCCCATCCGAAGAATATTTTAACGAGCATCCAACCCGTATCAATATCAAAGATGTGGAACTGGAGAAAAACTACGCGCTCATCATGAACACCAGCGCCGGCTTGTGGGGTTATAGCTTAGGGGATACCATTAAATTCATATCTAAAAACCCGTATAAGATCATTGTAACCGGCCGTATTAAACACTATATATCAGCCTTTGGCGAACATGTTATTGGCGAAGAAGTGGAACATGCTTTAATGAGCGTAGCAAAGGCCGAGGGTGTTGATGTAATTGAATTTACCGTAGCCCCGCAGGTTAACCCGCCGGCCGGGCAGCTCCCCTACCACGAATGGTTTGTTGAGTTTGGAACACCGCCGGCCGACCTTCAGGCTTTTGCCATAAAAGTGGATAAAGCCCTGCAAAAGAAAAATATTTACTATTTTGACCTGATTGAAGGTAACATTTTGCAACCTTTGATCATCCAAGGCCTACAAAAAAACGCGTTTATAAATTACATGCGATCGGAAGGAAAACTGGGAGGACAAAATAAAGTGCCAAGGCTATCAAACGACAGGAAGATAGCAGATGGCTTAAAAGCGTATATTAGCAAATAAAAAAGTACCGGCCGTCATTGCGAGGATCAATCAGGCAAAACCTGAAGAAAAATCGTTATGATGTGCAACGAATATAGTTAAACGAGTGTTCTGAACTAACGTCATTGCGAGGTACGAAGCAATCCCGAACTATTTGGGACTTAGCATGTCGGGGATTGCTTCGTACCTCGCAATGACGGATATTTAATATTGATAGTCAATAACTTACAAATACGTCATTATAAGAAATGAAGCAATGACGATTTTAAATATAAAAACGTAATTGAGTAACCAGATAAAAAACATTGCCATTTTAGGCTCAACAGGCAGCATAGGTACCCAAACACTTGAGGTGATAAAGGGTAACAGTAACCTGTTCAGGGCTTTTTTACTTACAGCGCACTCCAACGCCGGGCTATTAATTAGCCAGGCTATCGAGTTTGTGCCGGCGTATGCCATTATATGCGATGCCGGCAAATACCTGCAGGTTAAGGAGGCCCTGGCGCATCTGCCTATCGAGGTACTTGCAGGCCACCAGGCTATTATTGATACCGTTACTCATCCTGATATTGATGTTGTACTCACAGCAATGGTTGGCTTTGCAGGTTTGGAGCCGACGATTGCGGCTATAAAAGCGGGTAAAGATATCGCCCTGGCTAATAAAGAAACTTTAGTTGTAGCCGGTGAAATTGTAACCACCTTAGCCAAACAGCATGGGGTTAATATCCTGCCGGTAGATTCTGAACACTCAGCCATATTCCAATGCCTTACAGGCGAGGAAAATAACCCGGTAGAAAAACTGATCATCACCGCATCGGGCGGGCCTTTCCGTGGCCGCAGCCTTGATTTCTTGACCGGTGTAAGCCGCGAAGACGCGTTAAAACACCCCAACTGGGTAATGGGCGCCAAAATCACCATCGATTCGGCATCGCTCATGAATAAGGGCCTGGAGGTGATTGAGGCAAAATGGCTCTTTGATGTAGATGCAGATCAAATTGACGTGGTGGTTCACCCGCAATCCATCATCCACTCGATGGTGCAATTCAGGGACGGATCAATCAAAGCCCAAATGGGTTTGCCTGATATGAAACTACCTATCCAGTACGCCCTTACCTACCCTAACCGCGTTCAAAACGATTTTAAGCGCTTTGATTTTACCGCCTACCCTAACCTGACTTTCGAAAAACCAGACCTGGAAACTTTTCGTAATCTTGGTTTAGCTTATGCTGCGTTAAAACAGGGAGGTAACATGCCTTGTATTATTAATGCAGCCAACGAGATTGCCGTTGCGGGTTTTTTAAACAACAGCATCGGTTTCCTGGCCATGAGCGATTTGATTGAAGAGTGTATGCAGCAAATCGCCTACGTATCGCAACCAACCATAACCGATTATTTGAATACCGACAAAGAAACACGCATCTTTGCGCAAAATTTTATACAAAAACTGCCGTTAAAGGCAATAAACTATTAATAGATAAATATAACGAATGAGTATAGTGATCATGGTAGGCCAGCTTGTACTGGGCCTTTCAATTTTAATCATCCTGCACGAACTGGGGCACTTTTTAACGGCCCGGGCTTTCGGAATTAAAGTAGATAAATTTTACCTGTTTTTTGACGCGTGGAATATCAGCCTGTTTAAGTTTACATATAAAGGTGTTGAATATGGCATTGGCTGGCTGCCTTTAGGCGGCTATGTTAAAATTGCCGGTATGATAGATGAATCGATGGATACCGACCAGATGGCCGGTCCGCCGCAACCCTGGGAGTTCCGCTCAAAACCAGCCTGGCAGCGTTTAATTGTAATGCTGGGCGGTGTTACGGTTAACATTGTTTTAGGTATCGTTATATTTTGGATCCTGACCATCCGTTTTGGCGAAAGCTATATCCCTAATGCCAGCGCCAAATTTGGGATTGTACCCGGCGTAGTTGGAAAAAAGATAGGCTTATTGCCGGGCGATAAAATTACCGCTGTTAATGGTAAAGAAATTGTACGTTTTGACGATTTAACAAGCCCAAAAGTATTGCTCGAAAACACGGTATTTACCGTTGTGCGCGGTGCCCAAACATTAAGCATTACAGTGCCACATACCATATTAAATGATTTGGCCGATCATGGTATCGAAGAATTTATAAGCCGCGTACCACGTACCAAGTTTTCTGTCGATTCGGTTTACGGCAATGCTAAAAAAGCAGGCCTAAAAAAAGGCGATAGCGTGGTGGCAGTAAACGGCCAGCCTGTGGTATTTTTTGACGAGATCCAAAGCCAGCTTGCGGCAAACAAAGGCAAGATGGTTGACCTGAGCGTAAAACGCAATAGCGCAATTTTGCCAATAAAAGCCCAGGTAACTGCCGATGGCACTATTGGTTTTGCAAGGCCCAAAAGCGATTTCCCGGAAGTAAAAACCATAAAATACGGTTTCTTTCAATCTTTCCCTATCGGTGCGGCAAGAGCTATCAGTACATTTACTGACAACGCCAAAGGACTGGGTAAAATATTTAAAGGCGATGTTAAGTTTAACAAAGCGGTAAGCGGGCCAGTTGCTATAGCAAACCTGTTTGGCGGTACTATTGACTGGGTGCACTTTTGGAGCCTGGTTGGCTTTTTATCAATGGTATTGGCGCTGATGAACCTGTTGCCTATCCCGGCACTTGACGGTGGGCATGCTGTGTTCCTGATAGTGGAAATGATAAAAGGTAAGCCACTGAGCGATAAGTTCCTGGAGCGCGCTCAAATTGTTGGTTTTGTAATACTGGTTACGCTGATGGTATTTGTTTTTGGAAATGATATTGTAAATAAGGTAATGAAGAAGTAGGCTGAAAGCCATAAAAGAACAGCCCGGGGACAAAATCTTCGGGCTGTTTTTGATTTGTGGACACCGGGGGGCTATTCAACCATAAATCAATTTTTATCTGTTAGCACGCCGCATAATTTCCGATATTTACCGGCCATGTACACGCTTAAATACCAGGAATTTTCTGAGGCCTTATACCAGGCATTACAGCCCGATCCATTTTATATCAGGTTATTACAATCAATCCCCGGCGATAAGCAGAAACGGGAGGCTTTAATAAGCTATCTCGATTATTCGATGTACGAGGCCGAAAAATACGGCCTGCTGTTTATTCCCGGCCAACACAGGTATGGCGCGTCTGTATGGAGCAAGCCATTAGCAGCAGAGACGGAATCAGAAAAAGGCCGCGAAAAGAAGACATTCCTGAAAACCAGTTTAGGTGATGGCGTGCTTGATGCCTACGTGCAGATGGTAGATTTTATGTCGGCGCAATTGGAGGGTTTAATTGCACCAGAATCATGGTACCTTTCCATCGTTGGCATCAAACCGGAATTCCAGGGTAAAGGTTTAGGTGCCGGCCTAATCACTGATGTATTGGCAGAAACCGACAAATTGGGTTTGCCCACCTACCTGGAAACTTTTACGCCCAGGAACATATCATTTTATAACAGGCTGGGATATAAAGAAAGCGCATCCTTTTTAGAGCCGGTTACCAATGCCACTTATTGGGTAATGCTGCGGGAACCTCGTGGTTAAAAAGCAGGGCAAACTGATTAAAAGAGCCAGGCCCCTTCGGTACCTGAATTGGCCAACAAAAGGCACAAATATTGGATGCGCCAAAATTGCGCGATCAGTTTAGTATTAACCATAATTATATACAATATATTGTATATCAAATATTTACAAAAAATATATCTGAAATGTGTTAAGTTATGTTAACCCACTTTAGACGTGTTTACCCTGTTAAAAAAGCCCCCGTCATTACAACGGGAGCTCGGTTATATAGAGAAATTGGGGAAAGTTCCTTGTTATAATCTTCCGGTGTCTCCGCTTTCTACGCGTTTACGGTAAGTCCAGTAAAACACGATGGGGAATACAAACAGGTTAAAAATGGTATTGGTAATTAAGCCGCCAATTACCACTATCGCCAATGGTTTTGAAGCCTCGGAACCGATGCCTGCGGACAATGCAGCCGGCAGCAAACCAATGGCAGCCATCATGGCCGTCATGATAACCGGGCGCATCCTATCGGCAACGCCGTTTTTCAAAGCCTCGGTAAAATCGGTAAATTGATGATGGCGCAGCTCCTTAATGTTCGATTTAAATTTCGAGATCAGGATGACGCCATTCTGCACGCAGATACCAAACAATGCTATAAACCCTATCCCTGCCGATATATTAAAGTTAACCCCGGTAATCAACAAAGCCAGGATGCCACCCATAATAGCAAAGGGCACGTTGTTTAATACCAGCAGCGAATCCCTGAAGTTGCCGAAAAGGATAAACAGGATAAAGAAGATAATAAGCAAGCTTACCGGCACCGCCTGCGATAACCTTTGCGTAGCACGTTGCTGGTTTTCAAAATCACCGGCCCATTCCAGGCGATAATCTTTAGGCAGCTTAATTTGCTCATTTACCTTAGCCTGTGCTTCGGCAATGGTGCTGCCCATATCCCTGCCGCGGATAGAGAACTTGATAGCGCCGTACCGACTGTTTTTATCGCGGTATATCATACTGATGCCCGTTATTTTACCAATATCGGCTATCTCCCTTAGCGGAACTTTACCGCCATTTAAAGTAGGTACACGCAAATCGCCTATGGCGGTTGCATTGTTCCTGAAATCCTCCGGGTAACGGATGCGGAGGTCGAATTTCTTTTCACCTTCGTAAATCTGGGTTGCAGCGCGCCCGCCAATTGCGGTTTCTATTACCGCGTTAGCGTCGGCAGCTGTAACACCGTATTGGGCCATTTTATCCTGGTTAAGGTTTATCTGTAACTCGGGCTGGCCCATGTTGCGTAAGATGCCCAAATCTTCGATACCGCGTACACCTTTCAGAATCTTGTAAATCTGCTCTTCCCTGCTCTCGATATAAGGATAATTATCGCCAAACATTTTTACCACGATAGAACCCTTTACCCCCGATACCGCTTCTTCCACGTTATCTGATATAGGTTGCGAGAAGTTGAGGTCGACACCGGGATAAAACTTCAGCTTATCCTGCATCCGGGCAATGAGCTCTTCTTTGGTTTCTTTACGTTTCCATTCATCCTGCGGATAAATATCAACATGAAACTCAATGTTGTAAAAGCCGGTAGCATCGGTACCATCATTTGGCCTGCCGGTTTGCGATATCACCTGCTTAACCTCGTCAAAACTCAGGAAAATCCGGCGCATCTCGTTGGATAGCTTAACCGATTCTTCCAGCGAGGTACTTAACGGGCCCGTTGCCCGCACATATATCGATCCTTCGTTTAATTCCGGTAAAAACTCGGTACCTAATAATGTAAAACAGCCTAAACTAATAACCAATGCAGTAACTGCTATCGGGAAAACTATTTTGCGGCGTTTAAAACACCGGGTATAAAAGCGAAGTGCATTTTTGGTGATAAACTCAACAAATATGTTATGACGTTCCTTTACATTTTTACGTAACAGGATGCTGCACAGTGCAGGCACCAATGTAAAAGTTAACAACAAGGCACCCAAAAGCGCGAAGCTCAACGTCCAGGCCAGGGGCGAAAACATTTTTCCCTCTACCTTTTGAAAGCTGAAGATGGGTAACAAACCGGTAATGATAATGGCTTTGGCAAAAAAGATGCCCTTACCGTTTACCAAACTGGCCTGGCGGATTAACCCAAGCTTGCTGAGTTTGTTAAAATTCTCCATCCCCATTTCCTTGGCCTTATGGTCAAGCAGTACAAAAATCCCCTCTACCATTACCACGGCCCCATCTATGATGATACCAAAGTCGATAGCGCCCATCGAGAGCAAATTGGCCGACATACCTTTTAACTTCAGGCACATGAATGCAAACAGCAAAGCCAACGGGATAATAATAGCAACAATAACCGTGGTGCGCCAATCGGCCATAAACAGTAATACAATCACTGTTACAAATATGATCCCCTCGGCCATGTTGTGCAACACGGTATGTGTTGCAAAATCAACCAGGTTTTCGCGGTCGTAAAAGGTATTGATCTTAACATCCTCAGGCAGTATCGTACCGTTCAGTTCTTTGATCTTATCTTTAAGGCCGGCAATAACAACACTGGGGTTCTCGCCTTTGCGCATCACCACTATACCTTCTACAACATCCGGGTCAACATCGCGGCCCACCTGGCCCAGCCTGGGCAATGACGATTCGGTTACTTCGGCAATTGTCTTTACGTAAATAGGCGTGCCTTTTACGTTATTAACCACGATGTTCTTTATCTCGCTAATGTTGTTGAGCAACCCTATGCCGCGCACCACGTAGGCCTGCCCGCTTTGCTGTATCACATCGCCGCCTACGTTTACGTTGCTTTTGGAGACAGCGTCAAATAACTGCAAGGGGGTAATATCGTACTGAACCGCCTTTTCGGGGTTTATGGTTATCTGGTAGGTTTTTACCTCGCCGCCAAAGCTGTTTACATCGGCTACGCCCGGCACAGCCCTTATCTCGCGGCTTACCACCCAATCCTGTATGGTTTTCAATTCGCGTACCGACCGTTTATTACTGGTTAAGGTGTAACGGTAAATTTCGCCTGTCGGTCCGTAAGGGGGCTCAATTTCGGGGGTAATGCCATCTGGCAAATTGGCCTCGTCAAGGTGGTTGTTGATCTGTAAACGGGCAAACGCATAGTCTACATCATCATCAAATGTAATTTTTACTACCGACAGGCCAAACAACGACGACGAGCGCACACTGGTCTTTTTCTCGGCCGGGTTCATGGCCAGTTCTATGGGGCGGGTTACAAACTTCTCCACTTCCTCGGCGCTGCGGCCGGGCCACTGGGTTATAATAGTTACCGATGTATTGGTTACATCCGGAAAGGCATCTATAGCGATGGTTTTAAAGCTGATATAGCCGGCCACCGCCATAAGCAGGGTAACAAAAAATATAAAAATCTTATTTTTAAGTGCAAAAGACAGCACTCCTTTTATGAACTTGTTCATCTGTTCGTTTTAAAAGCCTCACCTAAATCCTCTCCTAAAAGAGAGGACTTTTGATTTGCGTGTTTTTTTATTTTCCAGACTCTATTATTAGAATGTTGGTTAAGGTTGCCCCATGCCAATCAGAACCTTCTCCTTTGGAGAGGGCAGGGTGAGGTTCTTTACTCCTTTAACGATTCGTACAGGTAAACCTGCCTTGAAGCAACCACACGCTGCCCCGGCTTTAACCCTTTGCTGATGTAGGCCACATCTTCTACCCGTTTGGCTATTTCAACAGGCTGGATATGTACTTTGGCTGGCCCATCTACAACAACTACATAATTTTTATTATTATCAAACACAATGGCATCTGTTTTAATAGCCGGCAGGTTCATGCCCGATTTGGCCTGGATTTTTACATTGGTAAACATGCCCGGTTTAAGCATATTATCCGGGTTGCTGATCATCACCCTGGCACGCATTACTTTATTATCCGGATCGAGCACGTCAAAAAGCTTATCAATTTTGCCGGTGAATACTTTATCCGGATAAGCCAGCGTGGTTATTTGTACTGCATCGCCAACTTTTACACTGGCAATGTCCGACTCATACATGTTAATGAGCACAAATACCGACGACAAATCGGCAATGGTAAACAGGTTTTGGTTATTATCCGCGCGTACCTGCATGTCGTCTGTCACATTTTTTTCGATAATGTAACCACTTAGCGGCGCCTGGATTTCATAACCCTTGCCGTTGCTTTTATTGATAGACATGATAGAACCGGCCCTACTGTTTTCGGCAGTAGCCTTTTGATAATCTGATTTTGCCTGCTCCAGGTCTTTCTCGGATGACAGGCCGCTTTTATAAAGGTCTTGCGTGGTTTCCAGCTGGCGTTTGGCATTCCGCAGATCGGCCTGTGCCGAAATCAAATCGCGGCTGAAGCCGGCAATCTCGGCGCTTTTCATGGTAGTAAGCACCTGGCCTTTTTTAACCACATCGCCCAACTGCACATGCACCGACTGCGCTATACCGCTCACCATCGGGAAAATTTTCACCATTTTGCTTTCATCCGGTGCTATGCTGCCGGTCAGCGTAATTTCCGACACTGCGTTTTCGGCCTTCACGGTATCAATAACCAGGCTGCGCAACAAGGTATCCGTTACTTCGAAACGGGTATCCTTTGCAGCTTCGTCCGGGTGATGCGAACAGGCCGATATGGATAACATGAGGGCCGGAATAATACTAAAAACAACTATTTTATATGGGCGATACATGATCTGTGTGTTATTTTATTGATTAAAGAATGGTGTGCCGGTAGCAAAATTCAATTGCTCTAACGAGCTGATGCGATTGAGTTGCAGGTTATTTAACTGCAGCGTATTGGTTTTATATGAATCATAAAAATCAAGAAACTCCAACAGGCCGATGTTGTGTTTCTGGTAGTTTTTAAACACTTCCTGTATCAGGTGGTTAAAATCCTGCTTAAACTTAGGATCGAAGCTATTGTACAGATTTTCGAGGCGTAAAGCGCCTTTATAGTCATTAGCCAGTTCGCTTTCCAGCTGGTCCTGCTGGCTTTGCAATTGCACCTTACTGGCATCAACCGCAATACGCGCCTGCTTTATGCCGCCCTGGTTGCGGTTAAAAAATGGTAGCGAAAACGCTATGCCCGCACTTGAATAATCGCGGATATAACTACCCTGCTTATCATAGGCCAATGAAAGGGTAACATCGGGTATTGCTGTCGCCTTTTGCAGCTTCAGGTTAATATTATTATAATCAACAACCGAACGGGCAACTTTAAGATCGTAACGGTTGGCATTGGCAGAATCTATAAGGCGCTGGTAAAGTACCTCTGACACCATATTTTTTCCTTCCAGGTTAATATCAACCTGGGGCAACACGAAGCTTGCCGGTTTGGCGCGGATCATCAGTTTCAACTCGCTTTGGGTATCATCAATGCTGTCCATCAGGTCATTTAGTTCCGATTGCAGCGAGTACAACTGCGACTGGATGCGCAGCACTTCCTTTTGGGCGATATTGCCTTTGGTATATTGTTCCTGGAAAGCCTTAAGCGTTTTCGCCAGCGAATTAATCTCTTCCTGGTAAACCTGTGCCGACTGCTCCTGGAAATAAATCTTATAAAAGTCGTTCCTGAGCGTATACCTTAGCGTTCGTAACAAGTCAAAAAGCTGATACTGTGCCTGCTGTGCACTTATCTGCGCCAGCTGGATATTTTTATTACGCTTGCCCGCGGTTTGGATAAGCTGCGATAGCTGGGCCGAATATTCGCCGCCATCATGGCTGGTATCAAAAAAGCGTTTGGTTTGCGGGTTGTATAAAACATTGGCAAAACTAAAATCGGGATTATTGAACAAGCGTGCAGTAATTATTTGCGCCTGCGCCTGGTCAACGCTATAATGCTGAATAATGAGGTCGAGATTATTTTTTAAGAATTGGGCTTCTGTCTCTTTCAATGACATCCTGAGGGTATCGCCGCCGGAGGGTTGCCCGTAAACCGGGCCCCCGACAGCTATACACCATAGTAATAGTTGAATTGAAAAAAGAACGATAACAAATTTTCGGTGCATAGTTTATTTGTTTGGCGCAAAACTATACCACCCAAATTAGACCAGCATTAAAGCGAGATTAGAAAGAGATTAGAAAAAAGGAACGAAACTAATGGTAAAAGTTGTGCCCTGCCCAACTACCGATTGTATACTGATGGTGCCATTAAACAGCTGGATAATTTTAAAAGCTACATACAACCCTACCCCATTGCCATCAAATAAGCGCCCGTTTGCGCTGCGGTAAAACGGGGTAAATATTTTTTCCTGGTCGTCAGGCGGGATGCCGATGCCCTTATCAACAATTGTAATCACTATGGATTGATCATCGGCATTTAAACGGCAGATAACGGGTTGACTGCGCGAGAATTTGAACGCATTGCCAATGATATTATTAAAGGCTATTTTAAGCAACGTGGGATTGGCATTAATAAAAAGTGCCTGCTGATCGTCGGGCAAATGATCAATTTGCACCTGCAGTTGGGGGTGCCCGGCCGACATAGCCCAATGATGCTGCAACTCCCATATTTGTTCATCAATCTGGATGGGTTCCAGTTTTGCGCGGGTATATTCCATATCCGTTTGCGCCAGTTCCATCAGGCTGCCGATGGTATCACTAAGCCGCCCGGCATCGTTTAATACCGAATTTAGCAGTTGTTCATAATCTACAATACTGCGTTGTTTGTTCAGGGCAACCTCAACTTCGCCAATAATACTTGTAACGGGGGTGCGCAACTCATGCGATGCATTGGCAACAAAGGTTTGCTGTAACTCAAACGAATTTTGAAGATGACTAAGCAGGCGGTTAAAATTAAGCGCAAGGGCACTTATTTCGTCCTTACCTTTTCCTTCATCAACCCTTACATGTAAACTGCTGGCATTAATTTGCTTCATTTGTTTGATAAGGCCATCAATGGGCATCAATGATCGCTTTGCAAACCACCTGCCTATAAAAAACAAAACGCTGTTTACCACTATTAAAATAATGATCATAATGCGGATGATACCTGATAGGCGCACCTTCGCCTGCTGGTCATACGCGGAGGCCAGGATCACGAAATTCCCCTGGTTATCATGATAGTAAATACCTATTGTTTGGCGTTCGCCCTCCCTAAAACTGATGTATTTTTTTGAGCGGACTTCTTCAATAGTATTAAAACTCCAATATTGCGCCTTATCTTTTATAAACGAGGCTATGTTGTTGGCATTGTAAACCCTGATCACCTCGTTGGGCAGTTGCTCCAGCATGCGTTCACGAACGTGGTTTAAGGAGTCGGACGATATTTCGTCGGCTTCGAGGTATAGCTGCGCGGCAACTTTTGCCCTGTCTTTTAAATGCCCATAGAAATCTGTTCTGAAAAAATCGGCAAATGCCAGGTACATGCTCGCCATAATAACCAGCAGCATGGCCGAGCTGAGGATCGTAAAATTCAAGGCAAGCCGGTTTTTAATTTTCATACAGCCTTATTTTTCCTTTAAAATATACCCCATACCTATTACTGTATGAATAAGCTTAGGTTGTGCACCTTTCTCTATTTTTTTGCGCAGGTAATTTACGTATACATCAATAAAGTTGGTGCCCGTATCAAACTGGATATCCCAAACCTTTTCGGCAATATAATCCCTTGATAATGTTTTGTTGGGGTTACGCAAAAACAATTCCAGCAAATGGTACTCCTTGGTGGTCAGGGTAATTTCGGTACCTGCGCGCTCGGCAGTTTTAGTAAAGGTGTTTAGTTTCAGGTCGCTAAAGGTTAATAAACCTTTTTCCTGGGGCATTTCCTGTCGTGAACGCCTTAGCAGGGCGCTTATCCGCGCCAAAAGCTCGTTAAAATGAAACGGTTTTACCAGGTAATCATCAGCACCTGCCTGCAGGCCGTTTACCTTGTCGTCTACTCTATCCAGCGCAGTAAGCATTAATATGGGCAGCTGTTTATTATCTCTGCGGATGCGGCGACAAAGGTCGATACCATTAATATCAGGCAGCATCAAATCAAGGATTATAAGATCAAAAGAATGCCCGGCCAACAGGTCAATCGCCGTAAAGCCGTCAATAGCATGTGTTACCTCATAATCATGTTCCTGCAATCCTTTTGAAATAAAGGCGGCTACTTTTTCTTCATCTTCAACAAGGCAAATACGGTTCATCCTAAAGGGGTAATTAATTGGTTACAAATTAAAGGAATAATATGACATGTATAAGCAGCTGGTTTAAAACTGCAACTTGTTAGTTATCGACGTTTTTTTATTATTTCGAGGCAATGAAATAGCTATAATGTAAGTTGGCGTTTATATTTGTGGAAATGAAACCAACCAAAAGCTTTTTAAAACGGATAAGCATTGCATTGCTATTAACAACTACTTTTAGCTACCCGGTAATTGCCCAAACTACCGATACCACCATAACAATACACATCGATTTAAACAATACCGCGCAGGTAATTGAAAATATAGGTGCATCGGGCTGTTGGTTTTCTGAAGGGATAGGCAAATACTGGCCTGCCGAAAAAAGGGAAGCTATCGCGCGTTTATTATTCAGCAAAGAAAAAGATAAGCAAGGCAACCCCGTGGGGATAGGCCTATCAGCATGGCGCTTTAACATAGGCGCCGGCACAACTGAACAGGGCGACAGTAGCGGCATTAAGGATTTCAGAAAAAGAACGGAATGCTTTTTAAATCCCAATGGCAGCTATGATTGGAGCAAGCAGGCGGGGTATCAATTCTTTTTAAAAAAAGCACATGACTATGGGGTGGAAACCCTGATAGCTTTTTCAAACAGCCCGCCAGTACAATTTACCCGGAATGGGCTGGGTTACAAAACAGAAAAGGATTATACCAGTAATTTAAAAGCCGATGCGTACAACTCCTATGTTGATTTTTTGGCCAAAGTGATACGTCATTTTGATCAGCAGGGCCTTCATTTCAGCTACATAAGCCCGGTTAATGAGCCGCAGTGGGATTGGTCGCATCCTTACAAACAAGCCGACCAGGAAGGTTCGGCATGGAAAAACGACGAAATTTACCATGTAGTTAAAGAACTCAACGGCACACTGAACAAGGAAAAGCTGGATACCAAAATATTGATAAGCGAAGCCGGCATGCTCAATTACCTGTATTCGGGCAAGGGCAATTCCTCAAGCCAGATCCAACATTTCTTCGGCCCCGGCAGTTCATTATCTGTTAAAGCACTGAACCATGTACCGCCGATAATTGCCGGCCACAGCTACTTTACCGAAGGTAACGACAGCACACTGATTGCAACCCGTATCCACCTGGCCGATACTGCCAAAAAGTATAACGTGAGCTATTGGGAATCTGAGTATAGCATGCTGGCAGATGGTTTTAAAGAAGGTGCAAAAGGCGACAGAAGCGCGATGGACTGCGCGCTGTTCCTGGCCAAAGTTATTCATGCCGACCTTACCGCAGGCAACGCCACCGCCTGGCAATTCTGGAACTCCTACGAGCCAGGCAGCGCCGAATTTAATACCCGCTACTACCTTATCGCCTTAAAGCCACAACCCGATTATAAAGATGGCGAATTTACGGTAACCAAAAACCTTTGGGCTTTGGGGCATTACAGCTTATTCGTTCGCCCGGGAATGGTTCGTGTATATACCGGCGTCGAACATTCGACAGATAATACAGATAATAAGGTACTGATATCGGCCTGGAAGGATAAAAACAATAAATTGGTAATAGTAGCCATTAACCGCGGCGCCACGGATACATCTGTAAAACTTGGCTTAAGTAATAACAAAAGGGCATACAAAACACTGGATACCTATTTAACCACGGGCGACAAGGACAAGAACATGCAATTTTCCAGGGGAAGCTTTAAATCGCAGGTCGTGCTTCCCGCTCGCTCAATTTCTACTTTGGTAATATATTAGCGTAATTCTTTTGCGACTACCTATGTCGCTATTACTTTACCTCTCCAACTCGGCATTCCACATAAAAGGAGGCGCCGCTTCCGGAGATCCTGCGCTTATATAATCCATTACCCAACCTAAATTAATACAGTATTATCAAATTGTTAAAACTTTTAAGTGTATTTATTGTCACCTTATCTGAACCCATTTCAATCAATACCGTATGCCCCCAATTGATGATAAATACACCAATAAAATAATCCAAACGGAGCTCACCTATATTCAAAAAGTATGGCATACTGTAGCCATCGTAGCTTTATTGGTAGTAACCATATTGATTGCCCGCGTGGCGTTTAACGTACTACTAATGGTGCTGGCCGGTGTATTGATATCAGTTTATTTTCATGGTCTGGGCGATATGATACAACGCAAAACTCAATGGCGACGCCGGATTTGCATGGTTATTTCTATTGGCGGAACATTTGTGCTGCTTGGGGTTTTGTTTTGGTTTATGGGATCTAAAATATCTAACCAGGTAGCTGTATTGAGCGATACTTTGCCACACACCATCAGCAACGCCAAAGTAAAGATGAACGAAACCCCTATCGGCAGGAAGATATTGGAATACCTGGCAGACGACAACTCGGATGCTTTGATGACAACTGCCAAATCATTCTTTAGCACCAGCTTTGGTGTGCTGGGTAATATTTATATTATCCTTTTCCTGGCCATATTTTTCACCAGTAATCCAAATATGTATAAGGATGGCGTGATAAAATTGGTGCCCGAGACCCGAAAACCACTCGCGCACCAGGTGATTGACAGGATTAGTTTCGCGCTTAAGGGGTGGCTGAAAGGAATGATGTTATCCATGGTGCTGGTATTTATTTTACTATCCATCGGGTTGGGCATTATGAGCATCCCTGTGGCTTTGGTACTTGCCCTGCTTACGGGCCTACTGAAGTTAATCCCCAACTTTGGATCATTGGCAGCCATGATACCCGGTGTGTTGCTGGCTTTAACCATCAGCACAAACACGGCTATCATAGTAGCATTAATGTACATAGTTATACAAACTATAGTAAGCAACATTGTAACCCCCATTATTCAAAACAAGATGATTAACATACCACCCGCTTTAACCATATTGGCGCAGGTATTAATGGGTACATTATCGGGCGTTTTAGGTATTATACTGGCCGTGCCTTTACTTGCTATTGTGATGATTTTGGTTGATGAGCTGTATGTAAAAAAGATAACAGATCTGGATATTGTTATCGTGCCCGAAAGAAGTCAGCCCTAAAAAAAGTGCGTCCCGGATCTCATCCCGGAACGCATATTACTAATCAACTAAATCCAAATTTCTCAGGTTTGGAAGATTTTTATTAAAGTCTGAAGTTCTAAGTCTGCCGTTAAAGCGTTAAGCTTCATTTTCTTCTTCGAACTAAAGACTTAAAACTAACGACTTCCGGCATAAAACTAAATTATTCTGCCTGGATACTTTTAACCGGGTTGGCTATTGCAGCTTTAACCGATTGAAAGCTTACCGTTAATACGGCAATTATAATAGCAACTAAACCTGCCAGTACAAATGTTAACCAGCCAATATCTATTCGGTAAGTAAAATCCTGTAACCATTTATTCATGGCATAGTAGGCAAATGGAGTAGCTATAATTATAGCTACCAATACCAAAGCAACAAATTCCTTTGTTAGCATTTGGGTAATGCTGGCTACACTTGCGCCTAACACCTTGCGAATACCTATCTCCTTGGCGCGGTTTTCGGCCATATAAGCTGCCAGTCCGAATAAACCAAGGCAGGATATGAAAATGGTAAGCCCGGCAAAAACAAAAGACAGGGAGCCGGTTTGCTGCTGATCATTAAATTTCTTGCCAAACTCATGGTCGACAAATTCATAGGTGAACGGATAGGCCGGGTTATATTTTTTAAAGATTTCTCCTGCCAATTCAAGATTTTTAGCCATGTTATTTTTTTCATTCAAACGAATAACTGTATTGTATGCCCAATATTTGGATGCAAAAACAATCATTGGATCTACATTGGCATAGGGCGATCTGATAATAAAATCCTTAAACACGCCAATGATCTGCAATTTCTCATTGCCCCTGGTAATAAATTTACCAACCGGATTTTTTAGGTTCATCGCTTTAACCGCCGTTTCATTTAGCATAACAGATGCGCTATCGCCGGGGAAAGCATTAAAATCAACATCCCTGCCTGCTACGAGTTTAAGGCCCATTGTTTTCACAAAATCGCCGGCTGTACCCAGTCTCGAAAACCCCATTTTGTCCTGGTTGGCATCGTTGCCCTCCCATTTAAAACCATCTGTACGGCTGCCTTCTATGGTTACAGTATAACCTGTTTTACTCATGGCGGTAACAGCACCGCTATTGATCAGGTCGTTTTTAATCAGGTCGTAGTTTTTACTGATGTCGCCTTCCATAGGCACTTCTATCAGGTTATTTTCCTTGTAACCAATATCGCGGTTTTGGGCAAACTTAATTTGCCTGTAAACCACAATGGTAGCAACAACCAATACAATAGCCACCGTAAACTGCAATACAACCAGCACCTTACGCGGGCTAATGAATTTCTGGGTATCCTTAAAAGTTCCCTTCAAAACTTTAACAGGCCTGAAACCTGAAAGGAAAAATGCCGGATAGCTGCCCGCAAGCAAACCTGTTACGATGATGAAGCCAAAGAAAGCTAATAAAAATGCCGGATCGATATAATTAACAATCAATGCTTTGCCGGTTAGCTGGTTAAATGCCGGTAAACACAGCTGCACCAATACCAAGGATACAAGCCCGGCTATAAAAGTAATCAATATGGATTCGCTTAAAAACTGACCTATGAGGCTTAACCTGCCCGCGCCAATCACTTTCCTAACACCCACTTCCCTCGCCCGTTTCTGGCTTCGGGCGGTACTTAAGTTCATAAAATTGATGCAGGCAATAAGCAGTAATATACCGGCAATACCAAGCAGCAGGTGAACTATCTCGATGCGCCCGCCAACAATTTTTCCGTTTTCGAAGGTTGAATACAAGCGCCATTTGGTCATGGGATGTAAAAACACCTCGAGTGATGCCTTCGGGTCATGTGCTTTTACAATATTTTTTATCTTATCAGCAAACTTGTTGATATCAACATTAGGCTGTAGCTGTACATATGTATTGTAGCTGTTATCGCCCCAGGATCCATTGGTGTAGGTATTTTCGTTTGCGGCCAGCGAAACCAGGTATTCAAAATCGAAAGTGGTGTTGTTTGGTAAATCGTTTAAAACACCGGTTACCTTGTAGCTTATTTTATTCTCCAGCTTAATCAGCTTATTCATAGGGTCGGCATCGCCAAATATCTTCTTAGCCAGGTGTTTGGTTATCACAATATCGGTAACACCATCCAACGCGTGTTCGGGGCTGCCTTGTAAAAACGAAAAACTGAACATCGTTAAAAAACCCTTATCCACATCGTTTCCTTTGGCTTTTATAGAATTATCGCCAAAATTAAAAAGGCGGTCGATACTCCAATATTGCCGCGCGTAATTTTTAACCTCCGGAAACTCCTGCTTTAAGGTTTTGCCCATGGGCGATGAAGTAACATCAAACGTGTAAACGTTTGTTCCGTCGGTTCCCCTGTTCCAAACTTTATAAAGGTTATTCTTATTTTTTTGGAAGTCTTCAAAACTATACTCGTTTTGCACCCAGGCCCAAATCAGGATGGCGCCGGCCATACCCACGGCAAGCCCGGTGATATTAATAAACGAAAACCCTTTTTTGTTAATAAGATTACGCCAGGCTATTTTGAAGTGATTTTTTATCATGGTGATGTGAATATGCCACTATACCTAAAAAGCACGTGCCAAATATATAATATTTTAATAATCAGTAATTTGCAAAACATGCAATTATTTTAACCGTACGGAAACGTTACAACGGGTGTGCGTTTTTAAACCAGGTATCATTAAACTGCTTGCCGCTGATATAACTTCCTAAAGTTTAATGGGTTGTTATGGTATACCGCCCTGAACTGGCGGTTAAAATTGGATAAATTGTTAAAGCCACAATCAAGGCAAATGGCCGTTACACTGGCCGGGGTTTCAATCAACAGATTGGCAGCGTAATTTAGCCTCACCTCATTCAGGAATGCTGTAAATGATTTTCTTGTGCGCTTACTAAAATATCTTGAAAAAGAATTTTCGGCCATGTTGGCCAAACCGGCGACTTCTGCAATAGTAATTTCGCGTTTAAAGTTATTGAGGACAAAATTTAATATATCATTCATCCTTTTTGTTTCGGCGGGGTTTTGTCCGGTAATCACTTTATGGCAAATTTCCTGCAAATCGTCACTGTCCGATAGGATATTTAATATATCAACTAATACCAGCCATTTTGTAAACCCTTCGGCGGTTAATAAAGCATCCAGCTTTGCCGTTATCAACCTATTGGTTTTACCTGCAATGCTTAGCCCTTTAACCGAGCGTTGGAGTAAAGTCGAAATTTTTTGAGCTTCGGGCAATGCAAAAAAGCCGTAGCCAAAGGAATCGTCCTTGAAATGAACAACTATCGATTTAGCTCTTAATACTGAATGTTCTTCCAGGTAAGCCGCATCATTTTGGTAAGTATGCGGCAGATATGGGCCGATAAGCACCATGTCGCCCGGCTCAAATTCGCTGATGTGGTCGCCGATAAAACGTTTTCCGGCACTTTCGGTAACCAGTACAAGTTCGTATTCGGGATGGAAATGCCAGGGCGTTGGGAAAAAATTGTAATCAAAATATTTGGTAACAAATGATTCGCCTGCGTTACGGGGCAAGTATTCGAGTACTGGTTTCATACCCAATAATAAGCTATTTTACTTAACTATCCATTCTGCATGTCAGAAAAGTACCGGTTTTTAACAGATGTGATGTGGCGGCCGCCCGCAAAGATTTTGACCTTTGGGATATTAAAACCAATTGTATGACAAGTATTAATTTAACGGCAGAACAAGTTAGCCAATACCACAAAGATGGCTATGTAGTAGTAAAAGTTTTTTTTAGTAAACCGGAGGTTGAGAAGATGTACAAAACCGCAACCGCCGACGATAACATGCTGAACAACGCGCTTGATTTGAACGATCAATCGGGCAAAAAAACTAAACTGTCTTTATGGTTTACGCCCGGCAATGATGTTTTCGGGTATTTAACCAGGAGTCAAAAGATGGTGGGTTCGGTTGCACAACTGCTTGGCGATCAATCAGAGGTATGTCATTTCCATTCAAAACTGATGCAGAAAGAGCCGAAAGTTGGCGGTGCCTGGGAGTGGCACCAGGATTATGGGTATTGGTATAAAAACCAGTTTATGTTTCCCGACCAGCTGATTAGCGTAATGATTGCACTTACCACTGCCAATAAAGAAAACGGTTGTCTGCAGGTAATTAAAGGCTCGCACAAAATGGGCAGAGTGAACCACGGTTACGCGGGCGAACAAGTTGGTGCCGACATGGTAATGGTGGAAAACTCACTAAAATCAATGGAATTGATTTATGCTGAACTGGAACCGGGCGATGCCCTGTTTTTCCATAGTAATTTATTGCACCGGTCAGAGGCCAATTTATCCGATTACCCCAGATGGTCAATTATATCCTGCTACAGCCTGCAAACTAACCTTGCTTATAATGAAAAATCTACCTCATGGAAAACGCCGGTACAGGTTGTCCCTAACGAGGCAATTATGGAATGGAAAACTGAGGAGAAAGTTAAAGCTGATTTTTTGAAAAAAGAAGAGGACCCGGCATTACAAGGTAACGAGTGGGGCAAATAATCATATATTTATATCGTAACTATTTAACCCGACAAACCTATTTTACCTTTGAATAAATTAATAAAATGAATTTAAAGTTTTTTTGCCCGCGCTGGGGTTCTGAGCATTTATCCTGGGATGAATTTTGTTTTAAAGTAAAAGAAGCCGGTTACCAGGGTGTTGAAGCATCTGTACCTTTTGATGAACAGGAAAAAGACATCATTTTAAATGCGCTTAAAAAGCATGACCTGTTATTGATTGGCCAATATTACCAGTCGTTCGAAGAAGATTTTGAGGCGCATAAAATCAGCTTCCGCAAGCACCTGGAAAATACAGTGAAAGCGCGACCGGTTTTAATTGATTCGCAAACAGGAAAGGATTATTTCACAAACGACCAAAACAAAGCGCTTTTTGCTATAGCCAACGAGATTGCCGTCGCAAGCGGCATTACCATTGCCCACGAAACCCATCGAAATAAAGCTTTGTTCGCTGCTCATGTTGCCAGGCAATTACTTACAGATAACCCCAATGTTTTGATAACGGCAGATTTTTCGCACTGGTGTAACGTATCTGAAAGCCTGCTGGAACAACAGGCAGAGGCTGTTAAAATAGCCATTAGCCGCACTGTTCATATTCACGCCCGTGTGGGCCACGCCGAGTCGGCCCAGGTTTCGGACCCTGCCGCTCCGGAATGGCATGCAGAGCTCGAAGCCCATTTGCAATGGTGGGATGCAATAGTAAGTTCGCGTTTGCAAAGCGGCGCCGACTTGCTAACCATTACCCCCGAGTTTGGACCACACCCCTATATGCCTGCGCTACCGTATACAAAAATGCCGGTGGCTAACCAATGGGGTATCAATGTAGGGATGATGGAGCTACTCAAGAAGCGTTACCGGGAGTATTTAGTCTGAAGTCCAAAGTCTGAAGTCATTTCAGGTTTAGAAACTTAAGACTTACGGCTCGGGACTTACGACTTATAGCTTATGACTTAACACACAAAGGGCCTGTCGCGTTAAACAACAGGCCCTTGTGCATACTCGTTTACTTTATATAGATCTTAGTTAAGATTAAGATTGATACGGTTGTTGCCTCTTACCTCGAAGGATGAACCGCCACCATTCAATTTGCCTTCTATCCTCTCCTTCTCTTTAGTGCCGCTAAAGTTTGAAGTAAAGTTGGCTTCTACCTTATCGGCACGCAGATCAAGATCAAGGGCCGATTTTGATGGCACCGAGATATCAATGTGGCCCGAGCTTACATCAATTTTAACATATTTGCCCACACTGGCAAATTGTGCATGAAAGCTGCCGCCACTGGTTGAAGCATCCAACGCGCAAGCCAGGCCATTAAGGTTGATGCTGCCGCCTGATGTACCTGTTTTTAACTCGCCTGCAATATTGTTGGCGCTGATGCTGCCACCGCTGGTATTGGCATCAATAGTTCCTTTTAAATCGGTAAGATGCAATGAGCCGCCTGAAGTTTCCAGGTGAATTTTACCATTGCAGTTACTTGCCTCGATACTGCCACCGCTTGTTTCCAAATCAATGCTCGATCCCGAATTGCTTACATGAATGCTGCCTCCCGATGTTTGGCCTTTAATCATCCCCGTTAATTTATCAACATGCAAACTGCCACCGCTTGTTTCAAATTTTTCGGTACCATCCAAATTATCCAGATGTATGCTGCCACCGCTGGTATTAAGGCTGGTGTTAACATTTTTTGGTACAAATACCTTGAAGCCAATACTTAACGAATTTCGCCAGTTTGAAAAATTGTGTTTGTTTTTGGCCGTCGCGTGAACTTCGCCGCCAGTAACGGTAACGCTTAGTTCGTAGTTTTCCAAACGCTTTTGAATTTCTTCTTTTGATATATTGCCGATGCTATTGTTTCCCTGGATATAAACTTCAACGCGCGGCGACTCGCCGGCGGCACCGCTTACGGTAATACTTCCGCCAGATGTGTTTACAAAAACATCTTTAACAGCTCCGGAAATGGGTTTGGTCATGTATGGGGTTTTGGAGTCCTGCGCAAAAACAACACAGCTTTGGCAGGCAACAAAAAATAACAGTAAGTGCTTTTTCATAATGTTTTAGTTTGGTTTATTAATAAGACAACAGGATGGAGAAATACGTTGCACGCAAAAGAAAATAAAAGCCTCACCTAAATCCTCTCCAAAGGAGAGGACTTAAAAACTACATTTAACATTTCCCGCATGCAAATCAGAACCCTCTCCTTTGGAGCTACCCCTTACCCAAATTTTGTTGATTCAAGATTTGATAAGTTTTCACAGCGTCGATCAATCGTCGGTAACCGGTCCATATAGCTTTTAAACCGGGAGGTCCATCAGATTTTCTACCCAGATGCCCTCCCAGTTTACCTATCCATGCGGCGGCTTCTGCTAATGTCGGCGGTTGGCTTGTCACTTTATTCGATTTGTGTATTAGCATGTACAGAACAACCCATTGGTCTTTAGTCAGTACAAGCTCGCAACTCACATTTGGGCTTTGTCTTGACTGATAAACCAACTGCATCATCCGCATAGCCGATATGCTGTATAAGTGTATCGCTTTTTGCAAAGAAGAGGCTTTCTTTAGCTGTAATTCTTCTACCTGTGTACCACTTTTAAGCACGTAATGAAAACGCTCTATCAGCCACCTGTAACAATACCATTTTACACATTGCAGGGCTTCTGTTACGGTGTTAACCGGTAAAGTAGTCAATAGTTTCCAATACAGCACCTCTTCCTGCCAGTCCTGCTTTGCTGAAATCTGTTTAAGTTCAATGGCTGACATCGACACGCTTTCATATTGATTACTGCTTCCCTGAGGACGAAGTATTTCTATTTGGTGATAACGGATTTCAACTTCAATTGCAGCTGTCTTTTTACCTGTTTTATCCGGGATATTCAATGTTGTTTTTGCTGCTAAGGGCTCCGCTGCAACTGCATCCCAAAGCAGGCTTTTATCATTTAGCTTACGATTATGCTTTGCCCGGATTAGTAAATCGGTATTTTCTTCATAAGCGCAAAAGAACAATTCATAGATATCTGCTTCCCTGTCTGCGATGTGTATTTTGTGTATGGTATTCCCTAAAAGCTCGTTGACTGTAGTTATTCCCTTATACCAATGATAACTCTCTTTATCTTCAAAGGGTGTATATGATCTCTTTTTAGACTTGCCCAATTCTTCTAATGGACGTACGAAATTATGCTGATAAAGTAATGATAGGGGAACTCCTGTGGTGCTGATAGCTATACTGTTGTAAGCGATAATGCCCCTTGCCTCCGTATTAGCCAGATATCCGAGACCCGATGCTGCACTATCATTATAACTAATCTGGCAAAAATCATGAGCAACCAATACTTTATCTGTTCCAGCAACCTGGCTGCTTCCATAACTTGATATAATTTGCTCAAGTGCCTGAAGGCTTACATCTTCATTCTTGTAAAACTCATAGGTAGCCTTCGTAGAATACCAGCCACCATTCTGCCCTGGAATACTGCTGCCAGGGTTACTGCTTAAATTATTAATTATAGATACAAAACGCTCATTCCGACGAATATCGCCAAGATCCAAATCTGGGAAATCCTTTATACTTACCTGATGCATGGAATTATTTTTCCAAATATCAGTTTTAACCCACTTTATTTAAAATTTGGGTAAGGGGTAGCCTTTGGAGAGGGCAGGGTGAGGCTCCTACTCTGATCTCAAACTATCCACCGGATTTGCCAGCGCAGCTTTAATTGCATGGTAGCTGACGGTAATAATGGCCGCTAATACAGCAATGCCGCCTGCGGCAGTAAATACCCACCAGGGTATGGTGATACGGTTAGCAAAATTCTGCAGCCAGTTGTGCATTGCCCACCAGGCTACCGGCGAAGCTATAATAACAGACAAAAGCACCAGTTTTAAAAAATCCAAAGAAAGCAGTGTACTTATTTTTGACAAGCTGGCACCTAATATTTTGCGGATGCCAATCTCTTTGGTGCGCTGTTCAATAGTGAACGCAGCAAGCCCAAACAAGCCCATGGTGGCCAATATCACAGTAATGTAAGTGAATAAACTAAAAATCGCGGCTAATCTGTCCTCGGCCTTGTATTGCAGGTTAAAGGCATCGTCCATGAAAGTGTATTCAAAAGGCGTATCCTGGTCATATCTTTTATATATGCCCTGCATTTTGGCTAACAGGGTTGGCAAATTGGTATGGGGATTTATTTTGACGAAAAGGCTGCATCCGGTCTTTTTCCAAAAGGATGAGGTATCGGGAAGTGTAATTAAAGCAAAGGGCCTTAACTCATCTGCCATTGAGCTAAAGTTGAAATTTTTAAGTACACCCATAACCTGGAGATTGTTATTGCCATCACTAATGAAACTGCCTACCGGGTTTGCGGGTAAATGCAGCTTCCCTATAGCCAGTTCGTTAATAACCACTTTATTGCGGCCGGTAATTTCGGTATTTGGCGCAGGCGGATATTTCCATTTTAAGCCAAGAACAGGGATAAAGTTATTATCGGCAACTAAATTGGCTATAGGTATACTTTTCTCTTCTTTGGTTTTACCCGCAGCAAAAAACATATCATAACCCTTGTACATGGCATAATGTGATGTAGCTACCTCACCGACACCTGCCAAATCACCAATGTCTTTTTTAAAAGCCTGGTAATTTTTCACCAGGTTGGTACCTACGGGCAACATTACAATATTATCCCGGTTGATACCAGTATCAGCATGCCTGAAATAGTAAAGTTGCCGGTCGATAATAATACCACAAATAATCAGCCCTACCGATATAGCAAATTGCAAAGTGGTAAATACTTTGCGTACCGCGGTACCGCCGGCCTGCCTGCTCATTTTGCCTTTGAGTGTAACCACCGGCTTGAATGCCGACAAAACCAGCGATGGATAACTACCAGCTATTAACACAGTTAATACCAGCAGAGCAAACAACAGCCCCAAAACTACCGGGCTATATAAAAACGAGTTATCGATCTTTAACTGCAACACATTTAAAAACCAGGGCTTGCAAAGGTAACAGAGGCAATAACCCAGCACGAATGAAATGCCCGCAAACAAGGCAGACTCTACATAAAACTGCATAGCAATACTAATACGGCTTGCCCCAGACACCTTGCGCACCCCCACTTCCTTGGCCCTTAACGTAGCCCTCGCAGTAGAAAGGCTCATGTAATTAACCAATGCCAGCAGTAATATCAACACAGCCACCAACGGAAAAATCTTTAAATACCTGGTGTTAGATGAATCACCAAAGTTCATGTGCAGGTGGGTATCAGTTATTGGCGATAAAGTATAAATCATCTCGCCCAGGCTTTTGTCTTTTTTGGCCATTGCCTGCAGGTTACGCCTCAACGCGGCAGTGTCCGAAGCATGTTTTAAAAGCAAATTCAACCCAAATGAGCCAAAACTTATCTCTTGCGAACCTGTATACATTGATGCTTCTTTCATTGAAAGCAAACTTGTGTTAGACGCTACAAAGTTGAAGTCGATAGATGAATTTGACGGGGCATTTTCGGCTACCCCGGTAATGTGGTAAGTATAGGCACTATCTGTTTTTATAATAAGTGTTTCGCCCACAGGATTCGTGTTACCGAAGTATTTTTTTGCGATATCCTTTGAAATTACAACAGAGAATGGCGCTTTAAGTGCTTCCGATGCTTCTCCTGACAACAACTTAAAAGAATAAAAATTAAAGAAACCCGCATCCGCGAAGATCAGTTTATTTTCTGCGAACTTATTTTCGGGTGATGCAGGATTGCTCACCACCATTGGCCTGAAATAAACCATTGTTCGCATGTAATCCTCCACTACAGGATTGTTTTGCTTTACGATAGGCCCGGCAGTGTAACTCATATAGGCCATATTCATGACATTCCCCCCCATCTTTATAGATGCCCGGAGGTTATAGATCCGCTTCCCGTTTTTGTGGAAACTATCGTAACTCATTTCATGGGTTACATACAGCATAATCATGATACAAACGGCCAGGCCAACTGCCAAACCTGTTATATTGATAAAGGTGAACCCCTTATTCCTGCTTAAACTCCTGAATGCAATCTTAATGTGGTTACGCAACATAAATCCTAATTTCTAAATTCTAAACCCTAAAATTCAAACTCTAAATCCTAATTTAAGCACCAATTTACCCACAACCCACAACTCACAACTCACAACTCACAACTCACAACTCACAACTCACAACTGCCTACTCACTCTTCAGGCTTTTCACCGGATTGGCCAATGCGGCTTTGGTTGATTGTATGCTTACCGTAACGGCGGCTACCAATAAGGCTGCAACACCTGTTACTATAAACACCCACCATTGTATATCAATACGATAGGCAAAATTCTGCAGCCATTTGCCGGATATGTACCAGGCAATGGGCGATGCGATAACGGTAGCTATAATCACCAGCGTTAAAAAATCTTTAGCAATCAGCATGATAATATTTACAACACCCGCACCCAGTACTTTACGAATACCAATCTCTTTGGTGCGCTGCACTACGGCAAAGGCTGTTATGGCAAATAGGCCTAAGCAGGCCAGTATGATGGCCAGTGCAGAAAATGTAGTGAATACCCCTGCTGTACGTTGTTCGGTGCGGTATAGGGCATCATAATCATCATCCAAAAAGCGATAATCAAACGGGCGGTGGCTAACCCTATCTTTCCATACCTTACCAATTTGTGCCAACGTTGCGGCTGTGCTATTCCCATCTATCTTCACAAACATCCGGTGTAGCTGCTCGTTGTCCAGGAATAAGATCAGGGGCGTGATCTGGTCATGGAATGATTTAAAATTAAAGTCTTTTATCACGCCTTTTATTGTTCCGGTTACCCCCTTTGATATAGTTTTGCCAATAGCCTGCTCTGGAGTCCAGCCTAATGCTTTTACCGCCGACTCATTCAGCATAAAGGTGTAATGATAATTTTTACGTTGATTTGTCGTATCCAGCAATAGCAAATCCGCATGGGTATAATCACTTCCCGAAATTAGTTTGAGCTGCATTGTTTTTATAAAATCCTCGTCAACAGGGATAGCATTTACAGAAATATTTTTACCATCATTGGTGTTTATACCATCGCCCCAGCCAACATTTATAGGTTCGTCATTAGCAGCAGCTACTGATTGCACGCCGGGAATACCGCTCATCGCTTTTTTTATTGCATCCAGCTGCGGTAACATCTTCGCATCTATAGGCAGTACTACCATGTTGCTTTTGCTGTAACCAATATCCTTATTGCGGATGTATGATAATTGCTGCAGTATTACGATGGTAGATATGATCAAAAACACCGAGATCGCAAACTGGAAAACTATTAACGATTTACGTACGTTTTGACCGGATGTAAATGAGAACCCCGATTTTAATATTTTTACCAGCTTAGCATTTGATAATAACAATGCAGGATAAGCCCCCGCCGCAAAACCAACCAATAAACTTAATGCCACAAGGCCCAAAAGTATGAAGGGGTTGACTAAGGTGGCAGCTTCAAGTTGTTTGCCCGATATTTGGTTGAACAAAGGCAAAATCAACGCCGCCAGCACAATGGCCAATAGTGCAGCTATAACCGCTGTAAACACGGATTCAACAATGAATTGCCAAAATAATTCGCCATTGCCGGCACCCATAACTTTGCGTACACCAATTTCGGCACCCCGGCCTGCGGATTGGGCGATAGCAAGGTTAACATAATTTACACAACCTATTATCAATATTAATAAGGCTACAATTAAAAGAACGTAGATGTATGTTATGCTGCCAACCGGCTCAAATTCATCAGCCAGGTTTGATTTTAAATGTATATCTGTTAAAGGCTGCAAATTGTAAGTAAGATAATGGTTGCCATCCATTTTTAGTTCTTTTTTGCTTACCGTATTCACCATGTAAGCCGATACCTGTTTTTGCAATTCAGCAGGTGAAGCTTTATCGTTAAGCAGCAAATAAGTCATGTTATTGGCTGTCCACCATTGCTCCGGCCCGTTCATATCCATATAAAGACTAAATGGCAGTACAAAATCAAACTGTATTTGCGAATTACTGGGCACATTTTCTGCTATTGCCGACACAGTGAAGTTTTTTGAGCCAACTTTCAATACTTTGCCCAATACATCATGGTTGCCAAAATATTTCGCAGCCGATTTTTGAGTGATCACAATTTTATCCGGAGCACTTAAAGCCGATGAGATATCGCCTTTAACTAAATTAAATGAAAATACTTTGAAGAAATTTGGATCAGCATACAAAATGCTTTTTTCGTCGAATACCTGGTTATTATAACCAATTACCCTGTTTGATTTAAACGTTCGTACATAGTCCTTCACGCCCGGCAACACCCGCTTAAATTCCGGACCAGCTTTAGTACCACTTACGGCTATGCTTTGTGGCCCATCAGCCGTGTTATATTCCATAGTTGCCCGCACTATCCTATCGGCGTTAACGTGAAACTTATCGTAACTTGTTTCGTGCTTAATGTAGATGCCTATAAGCAGGCAACTGGCAATCCCCACCGTTAAACCCAGTATGTTGATGAACGCATACAACTTGTTCTTTTTTAAATTACGCCACGCTAATTTGGTATTCATATTTGCTAAAATTCTAAATGATAACGGTTAAACTCTAAATTCTAATTTCTAAACTCTAAAAAGAAAAATCCTAAACTCTAAATTTCAAGTTTTCGAACTTTTCACCAATAAACTAATGAACCAGTGAACCAATAAACTAATTATTCGCTCCTCAAACTCTTTACCGGGTTCATCAACGCTGCTTTAAGCGATTGAAAACTAATGGTAACAAGGGCGATAACAAAAGTTAAAAATGCAGCCAGCACAAATATCCACCAGTGAAGCGGGGTTTTGTAAGCAAAGGTTTGCAGCCATTTACTCATGCAATAATAACCAATTGGCATTGCAATAACTGTTGCCAGTAATACCGGTTTAAGCAGGTCTTTCGAGATTAGAATAAGGATGTTTTGCACCGATGATCCTAATACTTTGCGTACACCAATTTCTTTGGTGCGTTTTGTGGCAGTAAACGAAGCCAGGCCAAATAAACCAAGGCAGGCAATAAAAATAGCCAGGCCCGAAAAGATAGTCAGCATGGTTTGCTGCCTGATGTCTGTTTTATATGTGGTATCAAACTTCTGATCCAAAAAAGTGTATTCAAAAGGGTAAACCGGCGCCACTTTGGTATAAATATTTTTCACAGCCGCCACCGATGCGGGTATATTGCCTGGTTTTAGTTTGATAACAATTACCCTCCTGTCGTCATTTGGCGCAATGACGAGCGCATCCATGTTTTCTTTAAGGGAAAGGTAATTAAAATCCTCAACCACGCCCACTACATTACGCTTTTTATCATCCCTGCCCCTGTTTTTTATCCACTTGCCTATAGCCTGCTGTGGCGAGAAACCCAAGTCCTTGGCACAGGTGCGGTTAATGAGCACCGAGTTAGTAGTATCTGTAGCAAATTCCGGCGAAAAGTCGCGGCCGGCAATTACCTTTAAACCTAAAGTTTTTACGTATTCAAAATCGGCAAATTCGGTGCGCGATTTAAAAACGGACTGTTGCCCTTCAGCATCAAAGGCGTGCACATCATAAAACCCACCTGGCTCGCCCGACATCAGGGACACTGATGATACAGCACCCGAATTTTGCAATTCATCCTTAAAGGCTTTGCGGTGATCATAAATATCGTTGTTATCAATTTTTATCACCAGCGTTTGTTCCTTATCATACCCTAATGATTTGCTTTTGATATACCGCATCTGGTTTACAATAACAATAGTACCGATGATAAGCATCACCGAAATACTGAATTGCAGCACCACCAATCCCTGCCTGAAAATGCTGCCGCCTTTGCCCAGCTTCAATTTACCTTTTAAAGCCTGGATAGGCGAAAACGCCGACATAAATATGGCCGGATAACTTCCCGCTAAAACGCCCACTATCAAGATAACTCCAAACAGGAACAGCCAGATAGGTGCGCTATTCCATGACACGGTTAAGGAATAGCCTAACAATTGATTGTAAAAAGGCATAAGCAGTAACAATAAACCGATTGACAATGCGCACGAAATGAGCGCCAACATCAACGACTCGCCAATAAACTGCCAGATTAAATGGTTACGCAACGCCCCCATTACCTTGCGCATACCAACCTCTTTTGAACGCTCAACCGCCCTTATGGTGGCCAGGTTCATGAAGTTGATACAGGCAATAAGCATAATAAGTGCCGCTATAGATATAAAGATGAATACTACCGTTTTATCGCCATGCTTAACATTGTCAAAGGCCGAATATTGCTCAAAGTAAATGTCGTTGAGCGGGGTTAAACCCAGGTCGAATTTGGCGCCGAATTTTTGCATATCCTTGCCCATATATTTATCCATGAACTGCTTAAACTGGCTCTCGAGCGCTGTTTTGCTGGTATGCTCGTTCAAAAGCACATATACAAACAGTCCGTTATTAATCCACACATTAAAACCTTGGTTTTTAGTATAATTTGCTATCGGCATCACCAAATCAAAATCAAGGTGCGAGTTTGACGGCACGTCCTTGGCAACGCCCGTAACTTTCAGGTTCAGCTGCTTATCAAACTGCACTACCTTACCCATGGCATTATCGGCCGAGCCGAAGTATTTTTTGGCAGTAGTCTCGGTAAGTACCACGCTATTGGGATTATCAAGCGCTGTGGCGGCATCACCTTTAAGAAGCGGGAAAGTAAACAGCTTAAAAAAGCCGGCATCTACGGCATACACCTTCTTTTCATTAAAAGCTTTTTCGCCAAAAGATACCAGGTTATTTTGCGGCGATACCCGCACTGCCATCTTAATATCCTGCGGATAATCGTTCAGCAACGCCGGCGCATACGGGCCCGACAGGTATGGAACCCTCGGTTTCGCCGGATCGAAGCCACGCATTACCCGGTAAATATTTTTGCCCTGCTTATGAAATTTATCTACACTAAACTCATTCATAATATACAGGAAAATCATGAGGCACACCGTAATGCCCATGGTTAACCCCAGGATATGGATCAGCGAAAAAACCTTTTGCTTATAAAGGTTTCGCCAGGCTATTTTTAAATAATTACGTATCATTTTATTTGTTCATTAGTTCACTGGTTCATTAGTTCATTGGTACTTATCGCTTCATAACTTTGTAGTGAGCTCCCCGCTGCTTACTGCAAACTCACAACTGCCCACTCATTACTCACTACGAAGGCTCTTCACAGGGTTACTCAAAGCCGCTTTGATGGATTGAAAACTGATAGTAGCAAAAGCTATAAAAACAGCCAGGAAAGCCGATACCGCAATTACCCACCATTGTATGTTTTGGCGGTAGGCAAAGCCTTGCAGCCACCAGTGCATAGCCAGCCAGGCTAAGGGCGTTGCCACCAAAATGGCTATCAGTACCAGTTTAATAAAATCTTTGCTCAGCATAGCTACAATGGTACTTACTTCGGCACCCAATACTTTGCGGATGCCTATTTCTTTGCTGCGCTGTTCAGCAGCATAGGCAGCAAGGCCAAACAGACCAAGGCAGGCAATAATAATGGCCAGCGTGGTAAACACAATGGCTATGGTGCCCATGCGCTGCTCGGCGCGGTAAGTGGCATCAAAGTCATCGTCCATAAAGGAGTAGTTAAACTCCCGGTTGGGCGCAACAGATTTCCATTTGCTTTTGACAAGACCCATCAGTGTTGTAATGTTGGCCGTATTTACTTTCAGGCTTAAGGCCCCTCTGTCTTCGCCGTACATCAATACTACCGGGCTGATGTTGGTTTTTAATGAATTGAAGTTAAAATCTTTTATCACCCCAACTATCCGGTATCCCTTCCAAACCTTGGCCATATTATCCTGCGGAACGTACAGCATCTTGTTAACCGGATCGGCCACATCCATCAGTTTTGCCGTCGTCTCGTTGATGATCATCGATGCCGTATCTGTGCCCATTTGCTTATTAAAATTGCGGCCCTTTACCAGTTTCAAACCAAGTGTGCCTATGTATTCTTCGTCAACGGTCCAGGTTTGCGCCAGCACTGCCTTCTTTTGGTCCAGGTTACGATCAGGGAAAACGCTGCTGCTGTTACGGTAGTCCATAGTTGGCAAAAAGCCGGTCATGGTGGCGTTAGTTACGCCCGGCAACTGCTTTACTTCGTTTTTAAATGTGGCGGCCTGTGCGCCCATTTCATAAATACCATGTATAATCAATACCTGGTTACGGCTATAGCCCAGATCTTTACTTTGGATATATTTTAACTGGTTATAAATAACCAGGGTGCCAATAATCAGGAAAATAGATATTGAAAACTGGAACACTACCAGGAAACTTCTTAACCAGCCGCCTTTAAAACCATTAGCCAGCTTACCTTTTAATACCTCGATAGGCTGAAATGCCGAAAGGAAAAAAGCCGGATAAAAACCGGCCAAACAGCCAATAATTAATACTGCCGCCAGCATGCCCGGCAACAGCCAGCTTAATGCGCTGATATTGAAGCTAAATGATTTATCGGCCATGTTGTTAAACACGGGCATAAATAAATAAGCCGTAATTATAGCCAGCACCGCCGCTATAAACGTAACCATCACCGACTCGGCCAAAAACTGAAAAATAAGGTATTTACGTGGCGAGCCCAGCACTTTACGTACCCCAACCTCGCGCGCCCGGTTTGATGAGCGGGCAGTAGATAGGTTCATAAAGTTTACACAGGCTATCAGCAATATAAAAATAGCCACTGCTGTAAAAATGTATACGTACAGTATATTGCCATTGGGTGCAAGTTCTGATACTGCGTTTGATTTTAGGTGAATGTCTTTTAATGCAATTAAATTAAGCTGGTACTTATTACCGGCTTTTTCAAACTGGTCGAATGTAATATGCAATATGCTTTGTAACTGCGGACCGGCATACTTACGCATGAGCAATGGCAGTTTGGCTTTAAATTTCTGCGGATCGGCCCCGTCACGCAATAAAACGTAGGTGTTAAAATTATTGCTGAACCAGGCATCATCCTTACTTTCGGTAAGGGTGCTCATTGATAAAAAGAAACCGAAATTAAAGTGCGACTGCTTCGGAATATCTTTTATAACCCCGGTTACTTTATAAAGTATGCTCTCGTTAAACGTAAGCGTTTTGCCAACCGCCAGTAACGGATCATTAAAATAACGCCTGGCAACGGTTTCATTAATTACCACGGTATGCGGGTCGACCAAAGCCTTATGCGGGTCGCCGGCCATCATCGGGAATGTAAACACATCAAAAAGTGTGGCATCGGCAAACAGCATCTGGTTTTCCTTAATATTCTGGATGCCTTTCTTTACATTGTAGCCTCCCCTGTTTATTAGCCGCACGGTTTTCTCTACTTCGGGCAAATCGGCCACTAAAGCTGCCGCCAGCGGCGCGGGCGAACTGGCGTACGACTGATCGTTGCCGCCAAACTTGATATCGTTGTTGATGCGATATATCCTGTCGGCCTTTTTA
>NZ_JBXANJ010000004.1:0-100703 GCF_058801545.1 Mucilaginibacter sp. GW822-FHT03E02
TAGGACGGAGATATTATTTTTATGGATTGCGGCAGTACTGTTTTCAGGCTTTGCCAGTTTATAAAAAATAAAAAAATAAAGGTGATAACCAACTCGTTGCCTGTTATTTATGAATTACAAAACTGCCAGGTCTCCCTGAATATAATAGGAGGAGAGTTCGACAGCAAAAGGCAGGCCGTACATGGCAAGGTGGCAAATGAACATATTGCCCGATACAGAGCCGGCAAGGCCTTTTTAGGGGTTGACGGCATATCCCCAAACGGTTTATTTGCAAACAGCGAACTCGAGGCAGAAATAACATCAGCTTATATCAAACAAAGTGCGTTTACCTATATCTTATGCGATGCCGGTAAAATAAACAACGAAACCTATTTGAAATTTGCCGATATAAACCAGGTTGACGCTATAATTACCAATGCAGATGACGAAAAGCTTAAGCTTTTTGCAGAAACTGCTTTGGTTGTTGTTAAGGTGGAATAATCTTATTCTTTCGCCCTAAAAAACGAGAACGACGAGTGCCCATACTTTCTCTGCTCCACAAATGATGGGTGCTGGCTGATGTTTTGCATCGATTGATGCTCCACAATCAGTAAAGCGCCGGGTAACAGTATGTTCCGTTCAAAAACTATTTTCGGTATCTCGGGGATCTTGTTCAGGTCATATGGCGGATCGGCAAAAACAAGGTCGTACTGCTCGGTTTCCATTTGAAGATATTTAAAAACATCTTCCTTATACACCTTCACCTGGTCAAGCTTATGTTGGCGCGATGTGTCTTTAAGGTAGTTAACGCAATGGATGCTCCTGTCTACAGATATAACCTCGGCTGCGCCCCTCGAAGCAAATTCCAATGAAATATTGCCTGTGCCGCTAAAAAGATCAAGCACCTTGATGCCTTCAAATTCTATCTGATTTAAAAGAATATTAAAAAGCGCTTCCTTGGCCAGGTCGGTAGTGGGGCGCACCGGAAGGTTTTTGGGTGGATTAAGCCTTAACCCTCTTAAAGTGCCTCCGATGATACGCATAATGACAGGGCCGAAAGTGACAGTATTTTATGCCCCTCAATTTCAAGCGGGGTTTGCAGAATTTTTGTAGTATTTACCTCAACCTTTCCAAAAAATTCGGCCAGGCGGGTTATGTTTTTATCTCCTGCGTCAACATCGCCGCTTATATAAACGTAAGTGTAGGCAGGTTGCAGGTTTAACTCGTCGGTTACCAATGATACAAAATAGGCCAGTTCATCTTCGTCGGCAAATTCAAAAGTATTATAAAACCGTAGTTTACTGAAGTTAAAGTTGGCAATTTCAACAGTATCGCCATTAATGTTTATGTATAAGTCTCTGTCGCCGGGCTGGTTATGGGCCAAAACATTTAACCAGCCTTTTGATGTGTAAACGGTGTTGCGCAAACCAAATTCGTCGGCAGCGTTTAATATAGTTTCGGGCGTTTTATAAATGATAACATTGCGGCTGTCAATTGGTTGCGATAGCACTTTTTCGTCAGCCTTTACGTCCAGGAAACGGGCCAGGTAGGTAAGTTTGTCCGGGTTAAAAACGGTTTGTGGCAGCAGCGAAAAACCAGTTGCAGGCAAACCAATAACTACATTTTTAAAATTTGCCGATAACAGGTCGAGCAGCTCTTCCGGGTTAATTAATTCATCAAGTGGATGATTGTCGGCAACAGCAATAAGCCTATTTTGATCGGTAACAGCATAGGTAAACGTTGTTTTATCAATTTGTATCAATAGGGTGTAACCTTGCGCCTTATCAAGGCTAAAGTCATCATCATGGTAGTTGTAATTATATTCGCTCATGCCGGTTTAAACAAAAGTAATATTTTTTAGCAGATACCATATACATGGCGGCGGTTAATTGATTGCATCCGGATAAAATCAAATCATAAACCTGGTGCATAAAGCAAGTATAATGTAAATGATCAGCGGCCTGAATATTGGTTTCGGGTAATAATCATCATCCGGGAAATACTTCCTGAAAAAATACCTCGACAATATAAACGCGGCGGCTATATGGAAAGCTATCGTAATACCGGCAACCTGGAGCAGCGGGATCATTTCATTAACGGTTAATGGTACACCTGACGCCGCTTTTTTTATCACCTCCGGGCTAATATTAATGCCTGAGTACCTGATTGCCATAACGTATGAAAACTGTACAAGCAATAAAAATATCAGCACTTCGGCTACGGCCTTCCGGTAACCAGCAACCCACAAATTAATGCAAAGCAGTACGCCACCATATATAAAATTGAATACCGAAAACCAGAATATTGCCTTGCGCGAGTATATATCTACGTAGTCTTCTTCGCTCCGTTCTTCCTGCTTGTATTCCTCAAATTCCATGGCCAAATTTATAACTAATCTGCATAGCTTTTTAATATGGCTAAAGGTTTTTCAATTACTTATCAGCATTTTTGCAGAGTGACAGTGATTGATCATATCCGCAAAGCATTTCCGCATACTCCCAACGGCCAGCAACTGGAACTGTTTGACCGGCTGCACACTTTTTTGCAAAGCCGCGAAGGCGATGAATGCTTTATACTGCGGGGCTACGCCGGTACCGGTAAAACTACCATAGTAGGAGCATTGGTAAAAGCGCTTAAGCAGTATAATTATCGCTCGGTGCTGCTGGCGCCTACAGGCCGGGCAGCTAAAGTGATCACCAATTACTCGGGTAAAAAGGCGTTTACTATTCACAAACGCATCTACCGAAAAAAGGCTGCCTTAACACTTGATGATGGTTTCGCCATTGCCGATAACCTATCGAGCGATACCTTGTTTATTGTTGATGAGGCATCTATGATCAGTGATGAATCCATGGGTGGCCGGGTTTCATTGTTGTTTGATTTACTCAGATACGTTTACAACGATAAAAACTGTAAGCTGATGCTGGTTGGCGATACCGCCCAGCTGCCGCCTGTAGGCTCAGATACCAGCCCGGCCCTGAGCGAAAAAATTATGCAGGATAAATTCGGCCTCAGTGTTTTTAAATATGAACTTACCGACGTGCTGCGTCAGCAAAAGGATTCGGGAATATTATTTAACGCGACCGAAATTCGTGACCTGATCAGGAAAGATGAAGCGGTTGCCCCTAAAATTGTAACCAAAGGCTATAAAGACGTTTTCAGGATGACGGGCGAACGGTTGCCCGAAGGACTTGAATACGCCTACCGGAAATACGGCTACGACAGAACACTCATCATCTGCCGGTCGAACAAAAATGCTAACCTGTACAACGGGCAGATCCGCAACCGGATTTTGTACCGGGAAGAGGAGCTTACCGGCGGCGACCAGATTATGATTGTAAAAAACAACTACTTCTGGCTCAAGGATAATGAGGAAAACAGTACCGATTTTATTGCCAATGGCGATATTGCCCGCATCCGTAAAGTGCGCCGAACCGAAGAAATGTACGGTTTCCGTTTTGCCGATGTGCAGATAGAATTTATTGACTACGCCGAAGACCCGGTATTGGATTGTAAAATATTGCTGGATACCCTGTATACCGATTCGCCGGCTTTATCGCAGGAAAATCAGAAAAAGTTTTACGAAGAAGTCATGAAGGATTACGCCCACCTTACCAACAAACGGGCCATGCACAACGAACTGAAGCTAAATCCATATTACAATGCCCTGCAAATTAAGTTTGCCTATGCCATCACCTGCCATAAAGCCCAGGGTGGCCAGTGGGACGCCGTTTTTGTTGACCAGGGCTACGTAACCGACGAAATGATCAATATGGATTTTCTCCGTTGGTTTTATACAGCCGTTACCCGCGCAACAACCGAGTTGTTTTTGGTAAATTTCGATAACCGGTTTTACAAAGTTCCCGAAGTTTTTTAGTCATTAGTCATTCGCTACGTTGTCATTAGTCATTGGCTTTATCCTTGATTCCTTTCTGAAAATCTTTTATCCAAAAGTCTTTCATCCTTTGTCCAAAACACTATCTTTATTCCATAATTACTTCAACTACATATCAACAAAGGGTAGCCTGATGCCCGGCCTGTTCATACAGGTTCCCGGAAGCGCTGATTTCTCAGTGTAAGTGTTAAACACGTTTCAATTTTTATATTTCTAATCAATCGTAATGAAAATTACAAACTTACCGGCAATGGGCATATGCTGCATTATTTTATGCGCGTTTGTTGCGGCCAAAGCAAATACACCTATGGATACCCTAACCAATAAACAAAGAGTACTATTATTTTATAAGCTGATTGTTGGCCAGCGCAAGGCCGAACTTATCCCTGAATTTGTGCTGGAAAACTACAGGCAGCACAACCCTACAGTTCCCCAGGGCAGGGCCGGCATTACCGGGATGATCAATTACCTTAAAACCTTGCCTCCACCGCCTGAAGGGGCCAAATCGCCCATTATAAGGGCCATACAGGAAGGTAATATGGTTGTTACCCACCTTGATATTCAATTCATGGGCAAACGAATGGTTGTTATCGATCTGTTCAAACTAAAAGATGGCATGCTGGCCGAACATTGGGACGCCATCCAGGAAATGCCCGACCAAACCGGGCTAACCATCACCGCATCCAACGGAACTGCCGAAATTGATATTACCGCATCTGCAGAAAATAGCAAGCAGGTTGTAAATGCATTTTATCAGGCTATCCTGGATAAAAAGATGCCCGCTGAATTGCTTAAGGTTAATTATACAGAACATGACCCCGCGGTTGCCAGCGTCGGTAAAGCATTGGACGAATACCTGTTGACCGACCATAACCGCGGAATGAAAATTCACCGCGTTATTGCCGAAGGTGATTTTGTTGTGGTTCAATCGCAATTTAAAAGAGGAGGGAAGGGGTTTGTATTTTACCAGATTTTCAGGGTTGAAGCCGGTAAAATAGCCGAGCACTGGAGCGTAGAGCAGGCCGTACCGGAAGGTGTGGAGGCTGGGGATATGTTTTAAAAGTCCAGCCAGGTCATCCCGGATTTATTACTTCCCATATGGGTTCTGGACGAACTAAAAAAGGCAGGGTGTGCGCGCCTTACTTGGGGAAGGGGGAGGTAGGGGTTAAATCAGGCGTTCAAGTCGCTTTGTAACTTGTCGCTCGTATAAACCCCTCCCTGCTTTTGCGCTCATTTCCGACCGCGCCCTAGGGAAAAACACCAACAAGGGTGGAGAGATATCGCCGCCCTGCTATCTAACGCTATTTTAACCACCATGATTTTTCCATCTTGATTCTTGACTCTAATCTCTTGACTCTCCTCCCGGGCGTTCCCGCCGCTGGTAGAAGCGGCGGTCAGGCTTTCTGTTACAAGTCCACGCAGGCCATTGCCCGCGCGGCCAATACGTGCTTCGGGCTTTCCACGCCAACCCTTAACGCAAGCTGCGGGTATGCTAAACCGATTTTTCTAAAGTATTGAATCTTTCCTGGTAAATAATTGCTAAATCGGTTTATTTGTTGGTATTCATAAAAATTTAAGCGTTGCGTATTTACCAATTTTAGCGCAAATTTTTGCGTTTGGATGTGAGTGGCTGACTTGTAATATGGGGGACTTTTTACGACGAAACACCTCATAGAGGCAGAACTTTCAGACTAAGAAAGTCACAAGTCCTCCATCGCTCAATGTCCGCAACACAAGACTTGCGCCAAGGTGGGGACAAATGAAAATTGTTGAGCCAGGTATGATAGCAACCGATTTTTCGGGCAGGTCTTTAGTCTTTAGTAACGACAAAAGTATGACTGAATATCAAAATCTTGTTAATTCTTTGATGGCAGCAATGCCCACAACGGCTGAAAATGCTTCGCATGCAAATGTAGTGGCCGAAGTAATATTTAAAGCCGCAACAGATGGAACAGATCAATTAAGATATACAGCGGGAGAAGATGCCAAAATGCTTATGGCAAACCGTCAGCAATACGATGACGCTACATTTATAGGCGGTATAAAATCACAGTTTAGCCTTTAAATAGTAGAAATATGAATGTAATTGAGAAATGTTTCACCGTTCAAATTTTCAGCAGTCAGACAAACTACTTAACCTTGACAACAACTTTTCCTTTGGCACGACCAGTTTCAACATAAGCCATTGCTTCGTTTGTTTGTTCAAACGGAAACACTTTATCAATTATTGGACGGATTTTTCCTGCTTCAATCAAAGCTGTAATTTCGCTTAACTGCTTGCCGTCTGGCTTCATAAACAAAAACTTAAAATTGACATTCAATTTTTTTGCTTTTCGTCTTACAGACAAACTCAACAAATTGGTGAGCATTTGCAGGTGCCAGCCCAAACCGATTTCTTTGGCAAATTCGGCTGTTGGCGGACCTGTAAGAGAAACCAATGTACCACCTTGTTTCAAAATTTTCAAAGAATTTTCAAGCACTTTTGCATCTTTAATGCTATGTAGCACAACATCATAATCTTTTAAAATATTGACAAAATCTTCTTTTTTGTAATCAATTACTAAATCAGTACCCAAACTTTTAACCAATTCAATATTTGTTGTGCTTGTGGTTGTCGCAACATAAGCACCAATATGTTTTGCCAGTTGAATAGCAAATGTACCAACACCACCAGAACCTGCTTGTATAAATACTTTTTGACCTTTTTTTAGTTTTGCAATTTTAACAAGTACTTGCCAGGAAGTAAGCCCAACCACAGGAATAGATGCAGACTCTTCCATGGAAAGATTTTTTGGTTTTAAAGCCAAATCATTTTCATTTACAGCAATACATTCAGCAAAAGTGCCAATTTTAAAATCAGATGGCCTTGCATAAACTTCATCGCCAACTTTAAATTTAGCAACCTTTGCACCTACTTTTGTAACAACGCCTGCCATATCCTGCCCATTTACAAAAGGTGTTTTGTAGGGCAGAAATAGTTTAAAGTCGCCATTTTTAAGAAGTGTATCTGACAAGTTTATGGCTGCTGCATTGATTTGAACCAATACTTCATTTTCATTTACTGTTGGTTGTGCCCAATCAGTTAAATGTAGTTTTTCTTTTTTGCCGTAGCGTTCTACTGTGAATGCTTTCATTTTTATTGATTTTTTAGATTTGTTTATAATTTAAGCGAAATGCTGTATTGTCAAAAACAACGAAGCACCTTGCTAACAGGATGGATTTACCGAATGACTTTACAGAACTATCATCAGCAATACCCAACGCCAATATTTTAAATGGCCCTTGTATTCACTTGGGTTACGACTTGTGCCAACGCCTTGTAACCACTTTCGTGTAGCCTGGCTGCCACTATCAAACCAAAGCCTGACGAAGCGATTGTTCATTTTATACTTTGACTATTTATTTATAAATTCGCTTTCATTTTGCAAGTACAAATATACAAACAACTTTCATTTTGCAAGTAATTATTGAATTCTTTTTAAGAAGTTTATGAATAAGAGAATGGAAACAGTAAAAAAAAGGTCGGACTGCCCTATCAGTTGTTCACTTGACATCTTTGGCGACAAGTGGTCGTTATTGATTATTAGAGATATGATGTTCCATAATAAATCAACTTATGGCGATTTTTTAAAATCAGCAGAAGGTATAGCGACAAACATTTTAGCATCAAGACTTCAAAGTTTAGAAGAAAACAAACTCATCGAAAAGTTAGAACACCCGGACAGTAGGGCAAAAGTGTTATATAAACTTACTCAAAAGGCAATAAACTTATTACCAATAATTGTAGAAGTTCATTTGTGGGCAGAAAAGTATTTGGACATTCCAGCCGACTTAAAAGTAATGATAAAGGAAGCAAAGAAAGACAAGAATGAATTTATTAAGTTAACGACACGACAATTAAAGAAACAAATTGCATCCTGAAAAAGGGCGAACGGCTAATGTTGGTTTGGCAATATGACGGCCGAAGTGCTTCTATGAAATATTTGTGCAAGGTTCAACAGCAGAGATTCTAATGAACTTTTGAGCTAAAATCCGCCACATCGTCAGGCCGGGAACCGTTATGTGCAATCCTAACCGACAATGCAACGATGAACAAACTGGAGAAGCTTGATTAGGGTACAACATAAAGGGAATTGGCTACTCTGACATTTTTGAAGTCTCCGACCTTTGTGTCATAATTAAAAACATATAAAATGGCAACAAAAAATTGGACAGCGGACGACATCCCTTCACAGCATGGAAAAATAATTCTCATTACAGATGCAAACAGTGGACTTGGATTAGAAGCAGCAAAGGTATTGAGCAGTAAAGGTGCTCACGTGATCATGACTGCCTGTAACCTTAAAAGTGGTAATGAAGCAATTTTTCTGATTAAAAAGAAAAACGCCGATGCAAAGTTAGACCTGATGCAACTGGACTTGTCCGATTTTGCTTCCTCCCCGCTGGCGCACGCGTGTCGCGTGTGCCCCGCTGATAGGTAAACGCCATGCTAAGTAACCTTTTAAGCCCTAATGTATTAAGTTCATCCGGGCTTTTTGTGCGCTGACAATTAGTAGGGATGATTAATGTTAAGAGAATGATTGTAGCTTTATACAAAATACTATAACTGTGCCCGGCTTTTTTGTAAGCGACAATAATTGTGCTAAACAATTTGGACACACGCGGCACGCGTGCGCCAGCTTAAGAAAATTTAGATTTTTTTTAAAATTACTATGGACCTGATAAACTAAAAAAAATGTTTGATAGTAGCCATACAACTGACAATGGTAGAGTCAAGATGATTCAAAGGTAGTGGGATAGATATCAGAAGCAAAAAAAAGAGGCAGCGAAACTCGCGGCTAAACCTAAAAGCTAATATATGAAGAAAAAGATGTTTTTGATTTTTTTAGGTTCACTCGTTTCTTCGTGTTTAAATAATTCGATTTATTTCGACATCAAAGAACAAAGTATAAAATCGCGTGATTCCAACGATCTAAAACGTGTTTATATTGAAAACGACTCTCTTAAAGAATATTATTATATTGAATGGGGCGATTCTGCCAACACAGCACCTGGCATGATTGATTTAAAAAACTTGAACAGAGGTTACAATGTTTATCGAGGTTGGAATCAAAAACGCATTTTTGTAACAACAATAAGATTGTCCCCTTTTTCTAAATATTCAATAACTAACTCTCAAGGGGATGCAAGCACGTTTAAGATTACGGTAAAAACGAATGAAAATGGTGATATCAGTTGGACCTCAGACAAGAGTAAATAGGTCGCGGCTCGCGTAAAGGATAGAAACGGGTACCGGCCTGTGGCTAATGCCTCGTGCAGTATGAGTGGATAGCCTGGCGCCCCGATTTTTATCGGGGCGTACGCCACTATAGACTTGAGATGTGAGATATGAGCTTTGAGATTGAAGATAACTGTTGCTTTAGGTGCATCCGGCTTTATTTGTGTATTTTCGGTGCTCTCCCAGATACAGCCCATTTTAAAGTTTCCTTAACGATACAAACAACTCCGCCTGTAATTTCCAACTGCCATCAATTTTACGCCACATGGCCGAGTAATTGCCGCCTTTACTGTAGGAGTTGGTGGCTGTCCAGTTGCCGGTTTCCCAGGCCATGATGCCGTTATCGCCTATGGTAATGGTTACAGGAGTACGTACGTAAGCTACGGTTTTGTTGATTTTGAATAGCTGTTTCCAGCCAGCGGCTATGCTATCTTTCCCGGTAGTGGTGATTCCCCTGCCTATGGTTTGCACAAAATCGGGTAGCCAGTATTTGGATATGCCGTCAACATCGTGTTTGGCAATGGCAATATTAGATGCGGCTCTTGAAGCTTTAATAATTTCTATATCTGCTTTATAATCTGTTTGTTTGAAGGCAAACAATGCGCTTAATAACAATAGAAGTGGTAATTTAAACAGGAACGACATAGCTGATACGGTTATTAGGTGTTTGGTACAAGTTAGTTATTATCCCGGTTATAACGCTTAATTTTTATACTTTAATGAAGCAGTTCGGTTTTAGACAAACATTGGCTTTGAACGCCGACTACGACTCACCCCGGTTACGCTGCGCTGGCCGACCCTCTCTCCGGCTGCGCCGCAAAGAGGGTTGAGAAACATTGGCTTTGAACGCTGGCTACGACTCACCCCGGCTACGCTGCGTTGGCCGATCCTCTCTCCGGCTGCGCCGCATAGAGGGTAACCCCAATTTTGTTTTTGAGCCCCTCTATGCGACGCAGTCGGAGAGAGGGGCAGACGGGCAGAGCCTCGTCGGGGTGAGTCGTCGCCGATATGCGATATACACCACTTTCCCTCCTGAACTTCGCAAAATTTGCAACTACCCATGGTAAGTTCGGTTTTCCTGTCATCCTGAGGCACGAAGGATCTATCAGCTGTGCATGACCGATAGAAAAGTTCGCGAATAGATCCTTCGTACCTCAGGATGACAGTCTTTTTATTTTTGTATGTCATTTCTCCTTCAGAATTTCGCGAAATTTTACTACTCAGGATGACAGTCGTTTATTTTTGATTGTTTAGCTCAGTAATGCCAGTTTTTTCATCTATTTTTTAACCGTTTTTAAAAAAAGCCTCAAAACAAAAAAAGGCCCCAACCTGGAGCCTCTTTTTATATATAAAGTATAAATTTTTATACAGAAAAACTTTCGCCGCAGCCGCAGGTACGGCTGGCGTTAGGGTTATGGAAATTGAAGCCCTTGCCGTTAAGGCCGTCGCTAAAATCAAGCTCGGTGCCGGCAAGGTACAGGAACGATTTCATATCCAAAGCCATACGTACGCCCTGGTCTTCAAAAAACTGGTCGCCTTTTTTTTCTTCGTTATCAAAATCCAAATTGTATGATAAACCCGAGCAACCGCCACCCTGTACAGAAACACGCAGAAAATACGAAGCATCAAGCCCGCCATCCTGCATCAGGTGTTCTATTTTACTTTTTGCTTTATCAGTTACAGTTACCATTTTTTTAGATGTGAGATATGAGATTTGAGATATGAGACAAATGCCACCACCTCTAAACTCAAATCTATTAAACAATCTACCACTTATAAATTTGCGCCGGATATGAAATCTCAAATCTCATATCTAACATCTCAAATCTATTAATGGTGTACTTTTTCGCTTGCAATTGCTTCCAGGCCGTTTTTAACGCGGAAATCGTTTATTGCTGCTTTGATGGCATCTTCTGCCAGTACTGAACAGTGAATTTTTACCGGTGGTAAAGCCAGTTCTTCAACAATATCCATGTTGTCAATTTTCATTGCATCGTCGATGCTTTTGCCTTTTAACCACTCGGTAGCTAAAGACGAAGAAGCGATTGCCGAACCGCAACCAAAGGTTTTAAATTTTGCATCGGTGATAACATTGTTATCATCCACCTCAATTTGCAGGCGCATTACGTCGCCGCATTCAGGTGCACCAACTAAGCCGGTACCTACTTTGTGGCTGCTTTTATCCAAAGTGCCCACATTGCGGGGGTTAGTGTAGTGATCGATTACTTTATCTGAATATGCCATTTTTTTAATTATTGAATTAGTGAGTTATTGAATTAGTGATTAAATTCTACTCGTATATTATTTTATCAGTTAAGGCATCTGCACATTTGAAATCTGCACATTTGCATATCTATTTAGTGTTCTGCCCACTCAATGGAGTCAAGGTCGATGCCTTCTTTAAACATTTCCCAAAGTGGTGAAAGTTCGCGCAGGTGGGTAACCGAGTTTTTGGTTACTTCAACAGCGTAGTCAACTTCTTCTTCGGTAGTAAAGCGGCCCAGGCCAAAACGGATTGATGAGTGTGCCAAGTCGTCTGATAAGCCTAAGCTTTTCAGTACGTACGATGGCTCTAACGAAGCTGATGTACAGGCCGAGCCTGATGACACAGCTAAATCCTTCATCGCCATCATTAAGCCTTCACCTTCCACGTATTTGAATGATATATTGGCAACGTGTGGCAAGCGGTGCTCAACGTTTCCGTTTACATAGCTTTCTTCCAGTACGGTTAAAGCTGCTTCCAGTTTATCGCGTAAAGCTGATAAACGTTTGGCTTCGCTTTCCATTTCCAGGCCGCAAAGCTCGCAGGCTTTACCAAGGCCAACAATGCCCGGTACGTTTAATGTGCCTGAACGCATGCCGCGCTCGTGGCCGCCACCGTCCATTTGTGCGGTAACTTTAACACGTGGTCCTTTACGGCGAACGTATAATGCGCCAACGCCTTTAGGGCCGTATATTTTGTGAGCCGATAGTGCCAAAAGGTCGATACCATCAGCATTTACATCAACAGGTATTTTACCAACTGCCTGTACAGCATCTGTCATAAACAGGGCGCCGTATTTGTGGGCAATGGCAGAAATTTCTTTTATAGGCTGGATAACGCCAATCTCGTTGTTGCCATACATTACCGATACCAGGATAGTTTCGCTGGTCATGGCGGCTTCTAATACAGCAAGGTCAAGTAAACCATCTTCTTTAACCGGCAGGTAAGTAACCTTACCACCCAGTTTTTCAACGTGTTTACAAGCGTCAAGTACGGCTTTATGTTCGGTAACGGTAGTTATAATGTGGTTACCTTTGTCTTTATACATTTCAAACACACCCTTAATGGCAAGGTTATCTGATTCGGTAGCGCCCGAAGTGAAGATGATTTCTTTTTCGTTTGCGCCTATCAGTTTGGCCACTTGCTCGCGTGCATAATCAACACCTTCTTCGGCTACCCAGCCAAACGGATGGTTACGGCTGGCTGCGTTACCAAATTTTGTGGTAAAATAAGGTAACATTGCCTCTAAAACCCGTGGGTCCATCGGTGTTGTTGCGTTATTATCTAAATAAATGGGGATATTCATGTGCTGTGCTATATTAACAGTACAAAGATAAGCAAGTTTTAATTTAAAATCATTCAAAATAAAGTGTATTTTATCAAAGCTGACCATTAATTTACAATATTTGGACATGAACAAAGTTGAACATATTGGCATTGCCGTAACCGATATTACCGTTGCAGGCAACATATATGAAAAGCTTTTAAATACCCCGGTTTATAAAACCGAGACCGTAAAAAGCGAAGGGGTACTAACCGCTTTTTTACAAACGGGCCCCAACAAAATAGAACTGCTGCAGGCCCTGAACGACGATAGCCCCATAGCCAAATTCATAGCCAAAAAGGGGGAGGGGATACACCATATAGCATTTGAGGTGGATGATATAGTTGCCGAAATGCACCGTTTAAAAAGTGAAGGATTTGTGCTGCTGAATGATGAGCCTAAGCAGGGGGCAGATAATAAATTAGTGTGTTTTGTGCATCCAAAGAGTGCTAATGGGGTGCTGATTGAGCTGTGCCAGGGAATAGAGTCAAGAGATTAGAATCAAGAATTAAGATGGATCCTGGTATAGAAAACAATATTGCTTCGTTTGAATCAAATCATAAATTGATCATTCCCGATGATCTTAAAGATTACTTTCGAACGTTTAATGTTCATGTTTATGACCTCGATATGTTTTGCTTTTATGGTATTAATCAATTCAAATCAGTAAAGGATGAAGTTGGTGATTGGGGCGGCTCACCGGATTACAGGAATATTGTAAACACTTTGCCGACGCATCAGGACTGCTTCGTTTTTAGCGATTATTTTTGTCATATATGCATTTACGCTATCAGATTATATGATGGGGCATCTGAAAAAAATGAAGTGTATGTTATTTGTGGCGATAGCTTCAAGATAGTTGCCAACTCATTTAAAGAGTTTTTGGAAATTTATTTTAGTGAAGAATGGGATGGTATTTTTATTTAAATGAAACTGCCAATTGAGTAGCCTGTTCCGTCCCCTCAGGGTCTCTTTGAAAAAGGACCCTGAGGCATGTGGAGCACAATCTTATTCGATAAGCAGAATTTTATACAGTCATCGTATTTTCGACTGGCATTGGCCCTTCAGGTCCTCTATCGAGAGACCCGAAGGGGACGGGAAGGCGACGGAGAATTTGCTTCTTTCACGCACCCCGCACGCCGATCCTCGCAACACCGTCTTCCCGCCTGCAATTCTTTTTACTTTTGCCTTTTGAATTTTGAATTATTTCATTACATTTGCGCCTCTTTTAAAGACTACAGAAGATAAGTTTATATATAATGAAAAAAGATCTGCATCCAAAAAACTATAGATTAGTTGTGTTTAAAGACATGTCGAACGAATATGCCTTTATGACTAAATCTTGCATCGATACACGTGAATCCATTAAATGGGAAGACGGTAACGAGTATCCATTGATCAAATTAGAAATTTCGCACACATCGCATCCTTTCTATACCGGTAAAATGAAACTGGTTGATACTGCTGGTCGTATCGATAAATTCCGTACACGTTACAACAAGAAATAATTGCTTGTTTAATTAAATATTTACAAGTCTCCCGACGTATCGGGGGACTTTTTTTATTTTTGCGCCATGGCTCTTATTCTTTTCGACGATAACGCACACCAAACTTTACTGCCGCTTACCTATACCCGGCCCGTTGCCGATTTGCGCATTGGTATCATGACCATTGCCGAAAAATGGGCTAAGCATTTAAATACAACCACGTCATTCCATACGCTTGATTATTTGCAGGCCAAATTCCCCGCGAAAATTGAGGCCGACAACCTGTTTATCAATGGCGCTGTTTGCCCTGATGAAGGTTTACTGGAAGCGATAGGCAATCTGCAAACGGGCGAGGCATTAAAATATAACGACCAGTTACTGGCTGTACGTTTAAACCAGGCTGGCGCAGAGAGCTTTAACCCCGAAGCTGTTTTCGACAAAATTATGGCTTACACCTCTCTTTTTGTATCGATAAAATACCCCGAAGATATTTTCAGGAAAAATGATATCGAACTGCGGAAAGATTATCAGTTGCTTACCAAGGGCCGTACCAGCGCCGCTATAAGCGCTACCAACGTAATTATTGGCAACGATTTTTTTGCCGAAGAAGGTGCTGTTGCCGAATGCTCGACATTTAACACTACCAACGGTCCCATTTATCTATCGGCCAATACCGAGATTTGGGAAGGTACCCACATTAGGGGCGCTTTTGCCATTTGCGAGCACTCGCAGGTTAAAATGGGTGCCAAAATTTATGGCGCAACCACAGTTGGCCCTTACTCAAGGGTTGGCGGCGAATTAAACAATGCCGTAATCTGGGGTTATTCATCTAAAGGGCACGAAGGCTATTTAGGTAACTCGGTTCTTGGCGAGTGGTGCAACATCGGTGCCGACAGCAATAACTCCAACCTGAAAAATAATTACGACGAGGTAAAGCTTTGGGATTATAATACCATGCGTTTTCGTAAAACAGGCCTGCAGTTTTGCGGCCTGATCATGGGCGATCATTCAAAATGTGCTATCAATACCATGTTTAATACCGGTACAGTAGTAGGTGTTAGCGCCAATGTATTTGGCGCAGGTTTCCCGCGTAATTTTGTGGCCGATTTTTCATGGGGAGGTGCGCAGGGCTTTGAAGTTTACACGCTCAAAAAAATGTTTACCACGGCCCAAAAAGTATTTGACCGCCGCGATCATCGCAATTTTGACGAAGCAGAACAAAATATATTGGCCAAAGTATTTGAATTAACAGAGGAGTATCGGAGGTTTTAGTGAGTGGTTGAGTAAGTTGGATTAAGTTAATCGGGTTGAATAGGTTGGATTAGGTTGATTAAGTTTTAATATCTTCCAACTAAACCGGCTTAATGCAATGCAGGCCAACTCAACTCAGTACAACTTAATCCAACTCAATCTGCTTAATCAACATATTCTAATCAAATCAACCACAAAAACACAATCAACTTAAAATAAACACAATGAGAAAAAAAATTGTTGCCGGAAACTGGAAAATGAACCTTGACTATAACGAAGGTTTAGGCGTATTTACCGAAATCATTAACATGGTTAAAGACGAGGTTACCGGTGCCCAGGAAGCGGTTATTTGCAGCCCTTTTATCCATATCAATAGCCTGGTACAATTAGCAAAAGGTTACCATAAAGTATCTGTTGGCGCTCAAAACGCCCACCAGGCCGAAAGCGGCGCCTATACCGGCGAAATTTCTGCCCGGATGATTAAATCTATCGGCGCGGCTTACGTTATCCTGGGCCACTCAGAGCGCCGCCAGTATTTTGGCGAAACCAACGAGCTTTTGGCTAAAAAAACGGATACGGTTTTAAAACACGATTTACGCCCTATATTCTGCATCGGCGAAACTTTGCAGGAGCGTGAAGCTAATGAGCATTTTGATGTGATCAAATCGCAATTGGTTGAAGGTGTTTTTCATTTAGATGCCGAGCAGTTTGGTAAACTTGTTTTAGCTTATGAGCCGGTTTGGGCTATAGGTACAGGCGTTACCGCGTCATCAGCGCAGGCCCAGGAAATTCATGAGTTTATCCGTAAAGAAATTGCTGCTAAATACAGCCAGGAAGTTGCCGATAGTACCACCATTTTATACGGCGGTAGCTGCAATCCTAAAAACGCTGCCGAACTATTTGCCTGCCCCGATATTGATGGCGGCCTGATAGGTGGCGCGTCCCTAAAATCTCGCGATTTTGTGGATATTATTAAAGCTTTTAATTAAGATATGAGATTTGAGACATGAGATTTGAGACGGGCTGCACTTGTCCGGCTGTTTAATCATATCTCAAACAGAAATAGCTATCGAACGTTAGATAGTGAGATTTGGGGTTAATCTCAAATCTCACATCTAATATCTCAAATCTAAAACATGAGAACTTTTCTCCCGCCACTTATTGCATTTATGGCATTTTCGGTGTTTGTAATTACGAGCGCTTACGCCAATGCTATGCAGGTAGGGGATATGGGCGAGGGTAATGTACATGCATTTATGGCCTGCTTTTATTACTGCTGGCCTTTATACTTTATTTGCGCCATACTTACCCAATGGATTGTTATCGTGCCGGTTTGGGAAGCTTTTGTGTTGCGGTCGGCCGTTGGGGCATTAGTCACGTTTGTAATTGTGGCTGTTGTTTGTGCGCTTGCCGCCGGCGGGGTTGCCTATTTTATATGGGACGATCAATCGGGCTATGATAACCTGATTGGGCTAACAGCCATCATGTTAATGATACAGCTGGCTTACTGGGCTATTAACTTTTTTATTTTGTTTTTGGTGACAGGGAAGGCTGTTAAGCTGAAGACCAAGCGCGAAGCAATTGCTGCCGAAGAGTAGAAATACAAAATAAAAAATATGTCGAGTAACCATTAGGTAAGAGCCTGGCAAAAATGGAGATGACGTGCAACGAAATATAGTTAAACCAATATCCTAAACTACCGTCATTGCGAGGTACGAAGCAATCCCGAACTATTTGAGGTCGAGCGTGTCAGGGATTGCTTCGTACCTCGCAATGACGAATTTTAATAATCAGAAACTTACAAACGCGTCATTATTAAAGGGGCTTATGAACTACTACGAATTACTTTTTACCACCATAACTACCGAAGATTACCAGCAGGATTTGTTGATTAATGCTTTGGGCGAGATTGGTTTTGATACTTTTGAAGAACTGGAACTTGGTTTTAAAGCTTATATCCCGGTAGATGCTTTTGATGAAGCGGCGCTGATTGAGCAATTAGCGCCCTATCGCGAGCTGTTTACTTTTAGTTATGAAGTAACACTTATTCCGCAACAAAACTGGAACGAGGTATGGGAAAGTAATTTTGAGCCGATTGAGATTGGCGACAAAATTTATGTAAGGGCGACCTTTCATCCAGCCAAGCCAGAGTTTCCGTACGAGATTGTTATCGATCCGAAAATGGCTTTTGGTACCGGCCACCATCAAACCACATCAATGATGCTGGCACTAATGCTGGAAAACGAATACGAAGGCAAAAATGTGCTTGATATGGGCTGCGGCACAGGCATCCTGGCTATTATGGCATCTAAATTAGGTGCCGTGCAGGTTACGGCTATTGATTATGATCCGGTTTGTTATGATAGTACTATCGAAAACGCTGCGTTAAACCATATTGCAAATATTACCCCGCTGTGCGGCTCAAAAGAGGCGATACCAGACGAACAATACGATACCATATTGGCCAATATTAACCGCAATATCCTGTTAGACCAAATGGAGCGGTATGCCGAAGTATTAAAACCTGAAGGCGAGATCTATTTCAGTGGTTTCTACGAATCACCCGATCTGGATATCATTATCGACGAGGCGCGTAAATACGGATTGAAGTATATTATCCATAAAAAGGATAAGGATTGGGTAGCTGCTAAGTTTGTAAAGTAGGAGTGTCTGAACCAGAATTTGTCGAATTTATAGAATTAAAGAATTCTAAAAATTCCATAATTCGATGAATTCCGGTTCAGACAAATTTTACCTAATACCCCAATGTAAACCTTCTCTTCACAAACTGGTTGTTTTCCAGTTCGTCAAGTATGGCAACGGCCATATCCTCTACACTGATATCTGCGTGGCCGGCTTCATCAAATACAGGTTCATCGGTACCTAAACGGAATTTTCCGGTGCGCTCGCCCGGGTGCAGGTTGATGGCAGGGCTTAAAAATGTCCAGTCCAGGTCTTCTTCTTTTTTAAGGATGTTCAGGTAATCGCGGGCCGCGGTGGCGCCTGCTTTCCACTCTGCAGGGAACTGAGGGGTATCAACCAACTGCAAACCAGGAGCAGCATATAAGCTGCCCGCGCCGCCAATAACCAATAAACGTTTTACGCCCGATTGTTTTACCGCCTGTTGAATAAGTTCTGATCCTTTCAGGAAATCGTTATATAGATTTGGATTGCCCCAGCCTGCGTTAAACGAGCTCACTACGGCATCATGGCCCTCAAGCGCGGCTGCAAGCTTGTCGGTGTCAAAAATGTCAACAGCAACGGTTGTAAGCTTATCGCTGTTAACTTCAATAGTTTGAGGATTGCGGGCTATGGCAGTTACATCGTATCCACGTGTCAAAGTCTCGGCTAATACTGCTTTGCCTACAAAGCCGGTTGCGCCTATCAGTGCTAATTTCATAATTATTGTTTTTTATATTGTAATTTAATTTGTTACAGTTTTGTGTAAATTTTTTTACTCGAATTTGCTGCTAAAATCAGCCAGTGTCATTGTTTTTAGTTTGTTAAATATGGTGGTATCAACCTCTTCGGCCAAATTATCCAGGTGTTGGCTTATTTGCTTACCTATTGAGCATGCCGGGTTAGGCTTATTTTTTGCCTGGCCCAGGGCTGGTGCAACTTTTACGGCCCTATACACATCGCTAAAGAAAATTTTATCGGGCGGCAGGGCCAAACTATAGCCGCCTGCTTTGCCTTCTTTACTATCTATTAAGCCGTATTTGCGCAGGTTGCTAATTTCTTTACGTACCAATACAGGATTGATATTGATGCTGCCGGCAATATAATCTGACGACAAAAGCTCGCCCGGCTGCGCATTGAGCAGGGTAAGGATATGTACAGCTATTTGAAATTGCCCGTTCATCTGTAATTAAAATTATTACAGTACAAAAATAGGCTTGTTATTTATAAATACAAATAATATTTAACTGTTATTTTTTTAATTACAGTTTTGTGATAATTCGCCGTTTTACCCCGGATACTAAAATTATTTACGGGAAGCTTTGCTTATATTGTGCCATCTGAATTGCGTTAGCACAAGTAAACCGAACCACTTTAATTTTTATGGGCCTATTTAACATTTTTAAAAAGAAACCTGCTCCACCGGCGAATGAGCCGGCAGCTGAATTGCAGCGTTTAGAGAATTCCCCAGAATTGTTGATGTTTAAATTGCTTTTTATTGATAAGCCGGAGCTTAATTTTAATAAAATATTAACCGAAGCGAAGACGTATTTCACAAACATTGAGGGTTCGGAGAATGAGAATTCTCTCTTATTTTCTTTCCCTGGTGTTAAGATTGAGTTCGCAGACGCAATTATTGATGCACAATGTATTATTGCCCAAAACGAAAATGTAAGCTTGCCCGAAACCGCTTTTCAACAAAACTGGAATTGGCAGGAAGCTAATGATGTAGCCAATGAATGTAAATATGAAGTATTGGTTACCGATATGCTTTCGCGAACGCTTGAGTATAAGCAAAGGGTAAATTGGTTTATGAACTTTTTGGTGGCTGTAACAAAGGCCACCAAACCAGATGCTGTTTACTCTTTTCATGGCCAAAAAATAATCAAACCTATTGATTTGCTAAATCACTGGGATAGTACAGAAAAACAGGTTTTATACAGCATATGTAACGTACGGCTTTACAACATAAGTGATTCGGCCAAAAAAGAATTACTGATGGATACCATTGGGCTTCATTCACTTGGCTTACCTGATTTTCAGATAAGGTTTGTAGGTTTTGAGGCTAACGAAATTGCCGGGTTGTTGTGGAATTACGCTTATTATATTTACGACTATGGAGATGTGATAGAAAATGGAAATACGCTTGAAGGTACAACTGCCGGCACCAAATGGAAATGCGAAAGAACCGCATCGCCCCTTGATCCGGAGCGGGTTATTATAAGTGTACAACCTAACTAAATGCAGGGTATTTTACAAGTTTGAACATTCATTATTAGCTGTTCGATGATATTTAAAAAAAGACGGATTGAATTTTGTTTAGCGGCCTGTAACGCAGGTAATTGCGATTTATTTTGTCCGCTTGTGTTTTTAAATAAAATATTGTGCAAATTAGTTGATAATTAGCGTGATAATAAATATTATTGTAAAGTAATTAACTTTTGCGAAACCTTTACAATTATTGAATTCACATGAAAACACTTGGAAAAAAAATCAGACTATTACGTCATCAAAAAGGGTGGAGCCAGGAGGATGTTGCAAAACGGTTAGATATTTCCATTCCCGCTTTCTCGAAGATCGAGACAGGGATTACCGACATTAATTTATCAAGGCTCGAACAAATAGCAACTTTGTTCGAAATGTCGGTAGTTCAGCTACTTACATTTAATGATGCCGACCAGGATCAAAAATTTGTTAACGAATTGGAAACAGTTAACAAACGCTTAATGGATCGTGAAACCGAAGTTATCGATCTGCAGAAAAAGGTAATTGAGCTCTTTGAAGAGCTTAGGCATTCAAAAGCTACCGCATAAATTTAAACCCGGCTGCAACCGGGTTTGGTTAAAATGTACAACGCATTGTTAAATGTTTTTTACCAAATGTGGCCCCCACTGCCGCGTGAATGGCAATCATTTTCTCATTAAAATCTCCAACCCAGGATAATTCCAGTTCGTCGTATTGTTTTAAAGGCAAAACGTATTCTTTAAGCTTAATAAATATCGCCGATTCCAGGCCATGTTTCTGGTATTTTTGCTTGGTGCCCATTACTATCGCCCGCATACGCGATACGCCTTTCCAACGGTAATATAAAAATTTAAGCTTACCAATCAGGTTGAGTTTGCCGTTTACAGGTTTAAGCATCTGGTTAGCATCAGGTAAAATGATAACAAAAGCAGCCGGTTCATCATCAATATAGGCAAACCAGATGAGTTTCTCGTCCATCAGCGGCTTCATTTTTTTAAAGCTTTCGGCAATGGTAGCCTGGCTTATTGGAACAAAGTTTTCAAAATCCCGCCAGGCATCGTTATAAATCTCGATAAAATCGGCAGCAAACTTTTCCATTTTCTTTATCTCGAAATGCCTGAAATCGTAACCGGGCTTTTTAATAACCCAATTGGCAATTTTTGTAAAGCGCTCCGAAAAAGGCTTGTTTACATCCAGGTGATTGGTGATTTGCTCGTACAGTGTTTTAAAACCATAATCTTCAAAAAATGCCCGATAGTACGGAAAATTGTAGTTCATGCCGTAGGAGGGGTGGGTGAAGCCCTCTACCAGCAGTCCCCAGAAATTATCGTTCTCGCCAAAATTGATAGGCCCGTCCATGGCCTGCATGCCATTATCCTGCAACCATTTTTTTGCAGTATCAAATAACAGGAAAGCAGCTTTTTTATCATCAATACATTCAAAAAATCCCATGCCGCCGGTTGGCTGCTCGTAATGGTAGGCTTTTTTATTATTGATGAAGGCTGCAACGCGCCCTATTACCTTGCCGTTTTCATCGGCCAGAATCCAGCGGGTGCACTTGCCATCCTGGTGGAAGTTGTTTTTTGCCGGATCAAATACCGCTTCAATATCATTATCCAGCGGGCAAACCCAGTTTTTGTCGTCCTTGTACAAGGTACGTGCAAGGTTTAAAAATGCTTTTTTTGATGCTTTATCTTTTACTTCGGTTATAATCATAGGAGGGCTAAATATAAAAAAAGCATTCAGGGCATGTGCTGAATGCTTTACAAATAGAGCTATGTATCGTCAACGATTAAAAATCGTCGTCATCGTCATCGTCGAATGAATCATAACCTCTGCCCAGATCGTCGTCTAAAGGCCCATCAAAATCATCATCATCGTCCTCAACTTTTTTCTTTTTAGGGTCGAGACTCAGATCGTCATCGTCATCAAGGTCGTCATCAGAATTGTCGATCTTCTTAGTGGTTGGTTTTTTTGGCGCTCCCATTGTAATGGATTTTATTTGTAAAACTTTGTCAATAATACTTTAAATCGGGCAAAAAGCAGGAATTTTTTTAAAGCTTTTATTTCCCATTTCAATAGTAAAAATAATCAAAATCATTTTTATTAAAAACAGGAAATAAAAATTATTCTGTTTGCTCGCCAATGGCTACGGATGTGCTTGTAAAATCCTTAATCTGAGGTAATTCGTGTATGCTGTTGATACCAAAATAATCCATAAAAAGGCCGCTGGTGCCGTATAATATGGGTTTTCCGAGCGCTTCCGACTTCCCGGTTATCGCTATCAGCTCTTTTTCGAGCAGTTTTTGGATCGAATAATCACAGTTTACACCGCGGATTTGCTCCACATCGGTTTTGGTTACCGGCTGTTTATACGCAATAATAGCAAGGGTTTCCAAAGCGGCCTGGCTCAATCTTTTTTTAGATCGTTGCAATTGCAATAAATTGATGACCGGGTGGTATCGTTTTTTGGTGAAAAACTGGTAGCCATTGCCCACTTTTACCAATTCGATGGCCAGGTTATCATCGCTATATTTTAGTTCGATGGCTTTTAGGCTCTCGTTCACTTCATCGGCAGTAAAATCGCGTTCAAAAGCAGCCTGAAGACAGTACATAATCTCCTCCAGCCGTATGCCTTGTTCAGATGCGAAGATGAGTGCCTCTATATGATGGGTCATTTTTTTAGTTTACGGTTCGCGGTTTTCAGTTTGCAGTAAAAAGCAATAAACCTGGCTGCCAACTGCTAACTGAAAACTTAATAATCAATAACTTGTTCTTCAATTTCAACCGGTATATCGCGCCAGTCGTATTTTTGGGTGCGCAGCTGGGGTTCAAAACCAGCTTCTTTAATTGAATCCTGGATGCCTTTGGCGGTAAACCTGTGTGGTGCGCCCGCGGCGGATACTACGTTTTCTTCGATCATGATCGATCCAAAATCATTAGCACCTGCATGTAAGCACAATTGCGCTACTTGTTTACCAACGGTAAGCCATGAGGCCTGTATGTTTTTAATATTAGGCAGCATAATGCGGCTTAAGGCTATCATGCGGATGTATTCATCGCCGGTAACATTATTGGTGATGCCACGAACTTTGCGCAAAAGCGTGCCATCGTCCTGGAAAGGCCAGGGTATAAAGGCTACAAACCCATAATTACCTTCCGGTTTTTCGGATTGTACCTCGCGGATCCAAACCAGGTGCTCAAAGCGTTCTTCGATGGTTTCAATATGGCCAAACATCATGGTGGCAGATGTTGGTAAATTTAATTGATGGGCTGCACGCATTACATCCAGCCACTCCTTGCCGCCGCATTTACCTTTTGATATCAGGCGGCGTACACGATCGTTCAATATCTCGGCGCCTGCGCCGGGCAGTGAATCCAATCCAGACTCCTTCATCGCCCTGAGCACATCTATGTGACTCATATTCTCCAGCTTGGCTACGTGCGCTATCTCCGGCGGGCCTAAAGAGTGTAGTTTTAACTTTGGATATAACTGTTTCAACTCGCTAAACAGATCGGTATAAAATTTAAGGCCCAAGTCGGGGTGGTGACCACCTTGCAGCAGCAACTGATCTCCGCCGTAGCGGAAAGTTTCTTCTATCTTCTTTTTGTAGGTTTCAATATCAGTAATGTAGCTATCCTCGTGGCCGGGCCTGCGAAAAAAGTTACAAAACTTGCAATTGGCTATACATACGTTGGTAGTATTAACATTACGATCAATTTGCCAGGTAACCTTGCCGTGCGGAACCTGCTTTTTACGCAGTTCGTTGGCAGTGTACATTAAATCGGCAGTAGGCGCATTATTATAAAGATAAACCCCTTCTTCCTGGGTCAAAAAATCAAACCGCAAAGCGCGTTGCAACAGATCGGCTGTGTTCATATAGCAAAGATAAGCTTTACCTTATTAATTGTTTAACGTTGAGGTAAGATTGACAAATTTATGAGAAGCCCCTGGTCATTAATGCAACGTGTCGCGCGTCTAACCGAACTTTGCTTCAAGAACTTGTAACGTTGTTTACAAAAGAGGAGATTATATCCTCCTACCAAATAACGACGTATTTTCATCTTTACTTTTATTGCCGTCCTTCCTCGGCCTTCCTCTTTTACGCGGGATTGGAGGATGCTTCTTATCATACCGCAATTTTATCCACGTACCTATAACAATAAATGCAAGCAACGCCAGGTTTATGTTACCCCAAATAAGTGGCACACCGCGTGTACTGTCATAGTTCGCACCTCGTTGTTGCAATAGGATAACGTACATCATCAATTACTTCACCTTCACACTATTATTCCCTCTATTCAAATCAGGCAAAGCATTATCCGGGTCGATGGTAACGCTTTCAACGTCTTTATCGTCGGGGAGGGTTACGGTTACTACTTTGCGCTGCATCCAGGTTTCAATAGGCAGGTAGTGGCGCTTTTTGCTGCCGTCTTTATACTTTAATTCTACAGTGAAGGGCATTGGCAGTTGCTCTTTACTCACAACGGTTATTTTTACGCCCTTGGTTGCGTTACTCCCTACGTTTTGAGCAGCTGTAATGGCTATGTCGCTTACCCAGTTGTTATAAAACCAGCCTTTCCAAAACCAGGAAAGGTCTTCGCCGGCACCACTTTCCATCGAGCGGAAAAAGTCGTCGGGCTGTGGGTGTTTAAATGCCCATTTGGCGATGTAGTTGCGGAAGGCATAATCAAACCTATCCTTACCCAGTATCTGTTCGCGCAGCAAAACCAGGCCAAATGCGGGTTTGAAATAAACCAACGGGTGGCGATATTTTTCGGGCGTTGCATCTGCAGCCGTCATAATGGGAGGCGAAGCCGGGTCACTTAATATCGGGATGATCTCGTCGGCCGGGTTACCACCACCAGGCGCATATTCACCATCGCGCTTAGGGGCGTATTCGCCTTTATTAAACTCGTCTGATGCATAAATGTCTATAAATGTGTTAAAACCCTCGTCCATCCAGCCAAAACGGCGCTCGTCCGATCCTACAATCATCGGGAACCAGTTGTGGCCTATCTCGTGCGCGGTTACCCAATATAACTCGTTGCCTTTGTCGGTAATGCCGTCAAACACTATACCCGGATACTCCATACCGCCTGCAATACCGGCCTCGTTAATGGCAACAGGGTAGGGGTACACAAACCATTTTTCTGAAAAATATTCTATCGATTTTTTGAGGTACTCAGTAGCGCGGTCCCAGGCATTGGGGCCAACACTCTCGGCCGGGTAAACCGACATGGCCAATGATTTTTTGCCACCCGGCAAATTAACCCGTGCTGCATCCCAAACATAGGCTTTTGATGCGCCAAAGGCCACATCGCGGGTGTTTATCATTTTGTAATGCCAGGTAAGCGTGCCCTTGTTAACAGGGCGGCTTGCCGGGTCGGTAACCTCGGCAAGGGTGCGTATCATTACCGTTTTATCGCTTGCGCGCGCGGCATCAAGCCGGGCTATTTGTTTAGCTGTTAAAACCTCTTTAGGATTTAACAACTCGCCCGAACCGGCTACTATCATATCCCATGGTACAGTAACCTGGTAATCAAAATCGCCATAATCTAAATAAAACTCACCTGCGCCCAAAAATGGCAGCGTATCCCAGCCACGGCTATCATCATATACACACATACGCGGAAACCATTGGGCAATCTCGTAAATCGTTCCGTTTTTGGTATTTACATAATCGGTACGGTTACCAAAGTCGCCAGGAATGGTGTAGTGATATTTGATTCGAAGTTTTAAAGCTCCTTTCCCTAAGGCATGCGGTAAACGCACCTGCATACGGGTATCGGTAACTACGTAAGGCACAGGCTTAACCACATCGCCATAATCTAACGCCACCGATTCAATAGTATAGCCGGTAGTATGCTGGTTAGGCCCGGGAACGCGGCCCGTAAAAAAGTTAGAGCGGGCCTCTTTTTTATAGGTGTTTTGATCCAACTGCAGCCATAGGTACTGCAACGCATCTGGGCTGTTATTTACATAGTTAATGCTTACTGTACCGCTGACGGTTTTGGCGGCAGTATCCAGCGCTACATTAATGGTATAGTCGGCACGGTTTTGCCAGTATTTCGGACCGGGTTCGCCATTGGCCGAATGGAATTCGTTGCCCTTATCGGTATAAAACTGCGGCGAAAATAACGCGGCCGGATTGTAGTTGGATGTGGTATCGCCGGGGTTAACTTTTGTTTTTTGTGCCTGGGAATTGACAGCTAAAAGTGCGAATAGGCCGAAGCCTAAAAATTTAATTTTCATGAGGGTCAGTTAAAGGCAGCAATATACAAATGATGGCCGGGAATTTTATTTGGCGATAAAAAAGATACAAGAAATTTCAAAAAAAGTACAAAGCGCTTATGGAAACGATCAATAAAATGCATCCTGTAACAAAAACATTAAAATGGCGCGCACCAAAAGCATTAATATCACCAAACCTTGTCACGAGTTATGGCAACAAATGACACCGGCTGATGGTGGGCGGCACTGCCAAAGTTGTTGTAAAACGGTTATTGATTTTTCGGCGATGACGGATAAAGAGATCATCAATTACCTTAGCAGGCAAAGCAATGTATGCGGGCGATTTGATGATCATCAACTAAACCGGTTAAATCGACAGTTGCAGAATAACAAACCATCTTATAGCTTTTTCAGGAAGATAGCCATTGCCGCCACGGTATTAATGGCAATTCCCTTTGTAAAGGCAAACGCGCAAAGGAAACATAAAACAGAGCAGGCCCCGATAAAATTTAAACACCACGATACGCTGGCCATAGCTCCACAGCATCTAACCGGCGCAGATATAAAGATTGAACCCGGTTTACCCTTTATAAAAGAAACAAACTTAAATTATGTATCACCGGGTCTAACCGGGAGGCTTGGCGGGGTGCAAGTTACCGGTGTATTTATAAAACCCGCAATTCATCGCGTTTACACTTCTATATATGATATGCTCAGAGACCTCTAAGAAACTATAATTATGAACAACATCACCACTATCACTATCCCAATGCCTTGCCATCAGTCATGGCAGCAAATGACTCCGGCAGGCCAGGGCAGGCATTGCCAAAGCTGCGATAAAATTGTAACGGATTTTACCGCCATGAGCAACAGCCAAATCATCAACTACCTAAGCACAGCGGGTAATGTTTGCGGCAGGTTTAACAAGCCGCAATTAACCGGTATTAACAACGGACTTGAGATTGATAGTTCAACATCAAAATGGAGTTGGAAAAAAATGGCACTTGCTTTTACCATTTTCAGTTCGGGGTTTTCGTGCAAATCAATTGCGCAAGGCACCCCGGTGTTAACTGTACAACAATCAGCTGCCATAAAAAACGGATTTGAAAAGCCTTTGTTAGGTAAAGTACGCTTAATTGATAGTACTCAAACCCGCTTAATAACCGGCCGCGTTTTAGATGAAACTAATTTGCCTATGCCTGGTGTAACCGTCAAGGCTTTGACTGGTAACGCGGCTACAATGACAGATGCCAACGGTAATTTTAAAATTAACGTGATGCAAAATGCCAAACAATTGGGCATATCATTTATAGGCTATAAACCATTGCAAATTGATATTTGTGCCGATAAGGATTACCAGGTAAAGCTTAACGAAGACCAGCAAGCCCTAATGGGCGACATTATTGTTTTCAGAAAGCCATCCCTTATCAAACGGATTTATTACAAATGTGTCAAAAGGCCGATAAGGAGGATATTTAATTGATAATAAATACCATTGGCGCAAGATATATTTGAACCGTAAATTGTTAACTTAGTAGCAACCTGACAATCGATGTAACCCATGGCGGCAATAAAAAGCATCAGCATTCATGAACCCTGCCACGAGCAATGGGCGCAAATGAAACCTGTTAATGACGGACGCTATTGCCTGCACTGCTGTAAAACCGTAATCGATTTTACAACAATGAACGATGCTGATATTATTAGTTACCTGGATAAAAAACCTAATGTTTGCGGCAGGTTTGATAAGCAACAGTTATCACTTTTGAATAACGATATTGGCAATAATAACTATACCATACGATGGAAAAGGTTGGTGGTTGCGGCATCGCTCATGAGCTTAATTCCATTTGCCAGGGCCGAGGCTGGTCTAAAACATGAAACTGAGAGACATGAGAACAAAAAACTGGGTCGACAAAATAGCTTGGCGGCTGATACCGTGGGGGACGTTCTTTTAAAAGGGAAGGTTATAGTAAAAGATGGAGGCTTGCCGCTACCGGGTACTTCGGTTTATTTGAACGATAAAACCCTCACCACGTCAACCGATATGGATGGCAACTTTAAGTTAATAGTGCCATCATCGGCAGATAGCCTTGTTTTTTCATTTATCGGTTTTAAGCCCCAAAAGTTTAAAATTAAAGATGTGCCCGGTAATTTATATAACGTTACAATGGAAGAAGATTTGACAATTGCTAATTCAGCTAATATTGTAGCCGGCGGAGTTTGTGTTCGATATTCATTCGCCCGGCGGGTATGGAATAAAATAAAAAGGATATTTTAGTGCTTTACTAAATCACTTTGCACTTCCCCTTAAACATCCCCATAGGCAAATCATCCATAAAGGGCATTAGATACTGTCTGCGGGTGGCCAATTCTTTTTTGCCATAAGACTTTTGACTTCGTTGTATTCCAATGGATAAAAGTCATGGTTATCTACTCCAATATCAAATGACAACGAATCCGGATCATCTTTTAACATTCCGTGTGAGTGGCCGTACAAATGAAAACTACCTCCGTATTTTCCGTTCCATTGCCTGATAGCATAATGAAACAAGATTATTTTTTGCTTTCCGGATACTACGGTATCATCTGCAACTTTTAATTCATAATAATCTTTTATCCATTCAAATCTGTTCTTACAAGACAGGGCCGAAGCTTCATGGTTTCCTTTTATAAGAAAAATACTACCGTTTAATCGTTTTAGAATTTCTTTAAGCCGTTCGGGTTTGTTAAGCGCTAAGTCGCCTAAATAATAAACAGAATCATTTGAGCTTACTTTTTCATTCCATCGCTGAATCATTATTTCGTCCATTTCCTCAACATTATTAAAAGGTCGTTTGGCATGTTCGATAATATTGTGATGCCCAAAATGGTGATCAGAAGTAAACCAAATTTTATTCATTGACATTTAATTTGGTCAAATATAATAAACTTCAGTTTGGCTTTGAATCTTGTTAATGAGGCCATCATAACAGAAAATGATTTTATAAATTCGCACTATCTTTTTATTTGCGTTAATAACAGTCAGATTGGTACATTGCTGCCCAATGCACTTCCCCGTAAACATCCCCATAGGCAAATCATCTATCCCGGTACATTTTGTGTGCGAAACGCTGGCCTACTTTTTAGGTTACCGTTATTATGCCTGGCTGCGCCGGAATACCCACGACCAGATTAATAACGAAAACCGGCTTATTATTTTCATCGGCGCGGCATTTGGTGCTTTTGTAGGCTCGCATGTGATTGGCGTTTTGGAGAACCCTGCGCTGCTGTCAAAATTCAACCTTATTTACTTTATGGGTAATAAAACTATCGTGGGCGGGATGCTTGGCGGATTAATAGGCGTGGAGCTTACCAAGAAGAAAATAGGAGTAACCGTATCATCCGGCGATTTGATGGTTTACCCACTGATACTGGCCATGATCATCGGCCGAACCGGCTGTTTCCTGGCAGGATTGAAAGATGGCACTTACGGCATTGCCTCAAACCTGCCCTGGGCTATTAACTTTGGCGATGGTATCCGCAGGCATCCCACAAACCTTTACGAGATTGTGTTTTGGATTTTGCTTTGGCTCATTTTAAAGCTGATTGAACGGCGGCGCCAGTTCACAGATGGCTCAAAATTTAAGGTTTTTATGCTGAGTTATTTGCTGTTCAGGTTTTTGGACGAGTTTATTAAGCCCGATTACTTTTTTGGTTTTGGGCTTTCGGTAATTCAGTTAGTTTGTTTGGCGGGTATTTTGTATTATTATAAAGTATTTATACACCCATCTAAACTGATAAAAACCGATGCCTGAACGCCCTTATATTTATTATGATTTTACCCTGAGCATTTGCTCCACCTGCCTGCGCCGGGTTGATGCCAAAATTGTGTTTGAAGACGATAAGGTGTTCATGCTCAAAAACTGCCGCCAGCATGGTTTCGAAAAAGTACTGATAGCCACCGACATTGAGTATTATAAAAACTGCCGCAACTATGCCAAGCGCAGCGAAATGCCGCTTAAATTCAATGCCAAAACGCATTACGGCTGCCCTTATGATTGCGGCCTGTGCCAGGATCATGAACAGCACTCCTGCCTCACCGTGGTTGAAGTTACCGATAGGTGCAATTTAAGCTGCCCCACCTGCTATGCCATGTCGTCGCCAAGCTATGGCCGTCACCGTACCTTGCAGGAGATTGAGCAGATGCTGGATGTGATTGTAGAAAACGAAGGCAAACCCGATGTGGTACAGATAAGCGGCGGAGAGCCTACCGTTCACCCGCAGTTTTTTGAGATATTGGACATAGCCAAAACAAAGCGCATTAAACACCTGATGCTAAATACCAACGGCATCCGCATAGCCAAGGATGAAAACTTTGTAAAGCGGCTGGCCACCTATATGCCCGATTTTGAAATTTACCTGCAATTTGATTCTTTTAAAAAGGGAGCTTTGGAGCAATTGCGCGGCGAAGATTTGCGCGAAGTGCGCTCAAAGGCTATCGAGCACCTGAATAAATATAACCTTTCGACCACGCTGGTTATAACCCTGCAAAAAGGATTGAATACCGACGAGATAGGCCAAATTATTGAATATGCCCTGAATCAACCCTGCATCCGGGGGGTAACCTTCCAGCCAACACAACAGGCCGGCCGGTTAGAGAATTTTAATGAGCAAACAGATCGTTACACGCTAACCGAGGTACGCAGCGCGATACTGGAGCAAACCAACATCTTCAATAAAAACGACCTGATCCCGGTACCCTGCAACCCCGACGCGCTGGTAATGGCCTACACCTTAAAACTGGGCGACCAGGTATTCCCCCTTACCCGGATGATAAACCCCGACGATTTGCTGGATAACTCCAAAAATACTATCGTGTACGAGCAGGACGAACAACTGAAAGGGCATTTGCTCAACATGTTCAGCACTGGTAATTCGGTTGATAAAGCCAAAGAGCACCTGCATTCGATATTATGCTGCCTGCCCGAGATTGACGCGCCAAGCCTGAGTTACGATAACCTGTTCAGGGTAATTATTATGCAATTCATCGATGCCCATAATTTTGATGTACGCGCCATTAAAAAATCATGCGTGCACATTGTAAACAAGGATATGCAGATCATCCCCTTTGAAACCATGAATATTTTTTACCGTGATGATAAACGGAAGTATTTGGAACAGTTGCGAAATGAAATAATAGTATGATGGAAGGTAACGGTCAAGAAGATAAAGTACAGCCGGAAAACGATATCGCAGAGGAAAACAAAAACAACTCTTTCCCAGGCATCGGAGTTTTAGGTATCAACCTGGTGATCCTGATAATTTATACCGTGTTATGCAAAATGGGAAACAGTATAGAAGGCCTGGCATCAGAAGCCCTTATCATTGGCTTACACGTTTTTGTTTGCATTATTATGGCTATAGTAAAAAGAAGCGGCATGTGGTTGCTCAGCGGGTTCCTTGTTTTGATTATCGGATTTTCTACCTGTGTGGGAATACAAGGTATGCGCTAAAAAAGGAACAACTACGAAATGAAATAATAGCATGACTGAAGAAGAAAACCCAAACAACCCTACACCCAAGCCAGATGACTTTTTGACAAAGTACGCTCCCAAACAAAATAAGCCAGGCGAGGGGATGAAAATTGTTGGTTACAATCTATTAGTACTTGCCGGCTATACGGTTTTTTGCCTTTCGTTTTCAGCGGGCTTCATATTCGATTCGCTACTTTTAGGTATTCAAGTGCTGCTTTGTTTAGCATTTGCCGTTGATAAACGAAGCTGGATATGGCTGTTAAGCGGCTTGTTAGTTTTGATAATAGGTTTTTCAACCTGTGTTACGTGGGCAGAAACGGGACATTAAACCAGCAGAAATTAATTGCAGTAACAATGGAAGAACTAAACAAAAAGCAAAAGCCACAACAGCGGCCAAAAATAATCATCATCGGCATTAACCTTGCGGTGCTGGCGGCTTATACTATATACTTCGGCGTCAACAAAGAAGAACTGATCATTATTGGCGAAGCGTTTTTTATAGCCGTCCAAATTATAATATGCTTAATAGCGGCCATTTTTGTTTATCGTAAAGAATTTTTATTAAGTGCATTAGTGGTTTTGCTGATAGGTTTTTCAACCTGTTTGGCCGTTTTTGCAACTTGATCAATACAAAATTTTTATGTCAGATAACAAGCCTCCCGTTCCCGGCAGATATATTGACCCTTTAGTTGATTTCGCTTTCAAAAAGATTTTCGGCAGCGAACCCAATAAGGACTTGCTGATCGCTTTTTTAAATGAGGTATTCAGAGGGCGCAAACATATTGTCGACCTCGTCTACAACAAAAATGAACATCATGGCGACCTAAAGGACGAGGGTGCGGCTATATTCGACCTGCTTTGCACCGGTGATAAAGGCGAACACTTTTTAATTGAGATACAGCGGGCAAAACAAGGGTACTTTAAAGAAAGGGCCTTGTTTTACACCAGCAGGCTGATAAGCGACCAGGCTCCAAAAGGCAAACGGAATGCATGGGCTTACAACATTGCCGAGGTATATTTTATTGCCCTGCTTGAAGATTTTACCTTGGATGACTGCCCCAAAGATAAATACCTGCACGATATTTGCCTTTGTAACAGGGATACCGGCGAAATATTTTACGATAAACTGGGTTATACTTATATAGAATTAGCTATTTTTTGTTAAAATAGGTGATGATTTGGATACTGATTTAGACAGATGGCTTTATGTGTTAAAAAACATGAGCCAAATGGATAAGATACCGGTATACTTACGTAAACCTATATTTGAAAAATTGTTCAGTATTGCAGCATCTATTAACCTTAGCAAGGAGGAAAAAACGATGTACGATAGTAGCTTAAAATATAAGTGGGATAATAAAAATGTATTGGACTATGCCGTTTCTACGGCGAAAGCAGAAGGAGAATATAAAAAAGCCTTGGATATTGCGCGTGAACTCAAGAAAGAAGGTTTAGCAAATGACTTTATAGCAAAAACAACTAAACTGTCAATCGAAGAAATAGAAAAGCTTTAATTTGTGGCTTAAATAAATTACCTAGCGAGCATCTCCGCCAAAACTCCTTCCTTCAACGAATTACTGCACATGCCTACTTTGGTAATGTCCAGCTTATGCATTATAAAACGTGTAATGAGCGATGCGGCAACTATCATATCAACCCTAACCGGGATAATGCCTTTATTGGCGGTCCGCTCTTTATGGCCGGATGCTACAAATTTACCAATGAGCATTAATAGCTCGTCCTCGTCAAAATTGTAATTTTTGGTGGTTTTTAAGTCGAAATTATGGCCTTTTTCAACTTCTATCACTTCGGCAAAAGTTTCAAAAGCGCCGGATGAGCCTATGAGGGTATCAATTTTGGTGTTTTTAACGGCTGTAAACAAATCGGTCAGTTTTTCGTCAAGGTATTGGTTTAAGGCTTCTATGGATGCTGGCGGGATAGGATCTGTACGATGAAACAAATCCATCAGCCGGGCTGCACCAATTTCAAAGCTTTGCTTCCATATGATGCCATCGGTATTCCCTAAAATAAATTCTACACTACCGCCACCAATATCCATAATAAGCGAGTTTTGTGCCGATAAGCATCCGCTGATCTTTACGCCCTGGTAAATAAAACCTGCTTCCTGTTCGCCATCAATAATTTCGATGGCTATGCCGGTTTGTGCCTTAACCTCGCTGATAAAATTTTTTCCGTTTGATGCGCTGCGCAGGGCAGATGTGGCAATGGCGCGGGCTTCGGTTGCGCCACCTGCCTTTATTTCATTTGCAAATTGCTGCATAGTATTTATACCCCGCTGGTAGGCTTCGGGCAAAATATAGCCCTTGTTAATACCTCCTTCGCCAAGCTTTACCGCTTCGTGGTAGTGTACAATCTCCTGGTAGTTATCAATATCGCCATCGGCAATCAATAAATGGAAGGTATTGGTACCTAAATCCATCACGGCAACGCGTTTACTCATGTTGCTAAAATAACTATTTAGTTCATTAGTTCACTGGTTCATTAGTTCATCGGTCTTGCCTGGCGGTTAGTCGTTAACCAAGTTGCCGAAAGACTTACGAAGTTTTAAAAACTTAAGCCTAATGCCGTCGAAAGCTTTTGTCCGCTATGCCCGCGTCCAATGAACCAATGAACCAATTACTCCTTATAAAAAAACCACTTACTCAGTTCTTTAAAGCTGGCTTTTTTACCGTACATCAAAATTCCAACTCTGTAAATACGTGCTGCCACATAGGTAGTAAACAAGAAGCCCACTACCATCATAAACATGGATAAAGCAACCTGCCATGCCGGCGGATCAAATGGTAAACGCACCATCATGGCCACCGGTGCTGTAAATGGTATTATAGATAACCAAACCGCCAATGCGCTATCGGGAGCGCGGAATAAAACCGTTACCGATAGCATATAAGTAAACAATAGGGGCAGGGTTATCGGGAACATGAATTGCTGTGTTTCGGTTTCGCTGTCAACCGCCGAACCTACAGCTGCAAACAGGGCGCTATATAGCAGGTACCCGGTGAGAAAGTAAAACAGGAAACAGCCCAGGATATAGCCGAATGGTATTGTAGATAGTGTTGCAATAATGCCCGCCATAAAGCTTTGCGGCGTGTTAAATGCGTGCCCCGCTATTTTTGATGATATAACTGATAAAATTATCCAGGCGCTAAATTGTGTCAGGCCAACCAGTCCCACACCTATAATTTTGCCCAGCATCAATTGAAAGGGTTTTACCGATGATATAATCACCTCGATGATACGGCTTGTTTTCTCTTCAATTACGCCACGCATAACCTGGCCGCCGTAAATAAACAGCGAAATGTATATGAATATAGCGCAGGCAATTCCAACGGCTATGTTTGCCCCAAGGTCGCTGCTCTTATCGCCGGTTTCGGTAATTTCTACCGTCTTTACGCTAATGTCAGCCCTTTTTATCGAGTGGATAACCGCCGTATCAATATGGTGCTGAATCATGTTGTAATCGAAGGCTATGTTGCCCATTTGCTTTTCAATCTCGTCGGTAAGCTGCATGGGCGATTTCTTTTTAGAGAAGATCTGTACACTTCCTTTTTTTCCGTAATCGGCAGGGATATATAGGGTAGATATATTTTCGTCTTTTTTCGATTCTGCTTTATCTGCATTTAAATCTTTATGATTTACAACAAATTTGATGTTGGATACATCACGGAACTTATCAACAAAAATTTTGCTGTCATCAACCACCGTAACTACTTGGAGCGTTGACAGGCTGTTGCTGTCTTTGGCTACCAAAGCAATAATAGCCCCCATTGCCAGGATTAATAAAGGCACCACAAAAATCATGACGATGAACGACTTTTTCCGCACCCTGGTAAGGTATTCGCGCTGTATAATCAGTAATACTTTATTCATGGTTTTTGTTGTTTGCGTTTACTTTTTCGATAAATATTTCATGCATACCGGGGATAACTTCCTGCAGCATATTGATCCGCACCTGGGGCATAAGGTATTGCAATACGTCGTTTGAGGTATAACCTTCATTTAGCTTTATGCGGATGGTATGGTTATCATCGTCGGTTATAGTATCGCCAATGATGTCGAACGGCTGGGCGCCGTTAAAGCTTAAACGCTGGCCTGCATACTCAACCATATAGGTTTCATTGCGGTAGGAGTTGCGGATGTTTTTAACGGTACCATCCAGTATTTTATGCGATTGATGGATGAGGGCGATGGCATCACAAAGCTCCTCTACCGATTCCATGCGGTGGGTAGAGAACAGGATAGTTGCACCATTGCGGTTAAGCTCCAGTATTTCATCTTTAATCACTTCGGCATTTACCGGGTCGAAACCGCTGAAGGGTTCATCTAAAATGATCAGGTCGGGCTCATGCAACACGGTAGCCACAAACTGGGCTTTTTGCTGCATTCCTTTTGATAGTTCTTCAATCTTTTTTTTCCACCAGGTTTCCATCCCCAGTTTATCAAACCAAAACTTTAAACGTTTTTGGGCTTCGGCGCGACTAAGGCCTTTCAGGCGGGCCAGGTAAATCATTTGCTCGCCAATTTCCATTTTTTTGTACAGGCCGCGTTCTTCGGGCAGGTAGCCAATACGCTCAATGTGCGATTGGTTGAGCTTTTGGCCATTAAAAAACACTTCGCCTGAATCGGGAGCGGTTATCTGGTTTATAATGCGGATAAGCGAGGTTTTACCGGCGCCATTCGGGCCAAGCAGACCGAAAACCTGGCCGCTTTGCACCTCCAGGCTTACGTCGTCTAATGCCCGGTGGCCTGCGTATTGTTTAACAATATTGCGGATGCTTAACATGTTTTGTTTTAGGTTTTATATGTTAATAGTACGGTTTAGATACAGGGAAATTTATAATGTTACAATACACACGAATTGTCAAGAATTTAAATAGATACGAATTTCACGAATTTAAACAGAACACTAATTTCACGAATTAAACGAATTATAACGAATGTTAGAGTACAAGTTGAATTAACGAATAGGGGAAATTATAGCGATCTAAATAAATCGACCTTTAAATTGTTCGCCGGCATTTGTGTCAATTCGCCTAATTCGTGAAATTCGTGTTTAATTCAAATTCGCGCTTATTTTAAACCTGAGCACCTCGATAGCCTCTTTCTGCCTCGATATAATCGCATACATATAGCCATTGTAGATGATGGTATGCGGATATCCGTATTGACCACCTTTCCAAAGTCCTTGTTTTTTAAGGTGATAAAGTTCGTTTGCTATGATGTAGCTTTTATCGAATGATTGGCCATCTTTTGATAATGACAATACTAATGGGTTCCGGTCGTAATGGTGCAGGGTATCGGGAATGCCTACGTAGTAAAAACGCTTATCGGGCAGGCGGCCGAAGTGGAATTTGCTGTCGTTATCAGAAAAAGGAGTTTCTGTTGGGCGCGACCATGAAGTGCCGTTATCCTTACTTTCGGTAAGCCATAATTTACCTTTCCAGCCTTTGCCGGTAACGCGCAGCATCATGTGCAAAACGTTATCATCCGTCTGAAAAAACGAACCTTCGCAAAGCGGGGGCAAGCCAAGCTTGGCTGCGGGAGCATAAAAGGCAGCGGAGTTATCCTGGGTGTATAATGAATCGGGGTAAAAACTGCTGAGTTTCCAACCGGAGATGCCGCGGCGATCATCGGTGTAGGGAAACAAAAAATTACCGCAGATAATGAGCCGGCCACTTTTGGTGGCCTCGGGGCCATGGTTAGGGATTAGCGGCACATGCATCTCGATAGGATTGCTCCAGTGGATGCCATCCTTACTGGTTTTGCCCCAAAGGTGGGTATTTTGACGGTGTTTGGTGTACTCGCCATAATAGGCCACCAGGGTACCTTGGTATTGGTATAATCCGGCAGCGGTTAACACGGTAAGTGTATCATTAACCTTGCCCGGCGATGCCAGGGTTACCGGCGCTGACCAATGTACAAAATCCTTCGACGTAGCATAAACCACCCGCTGGCCCGGTGAATCCTCGTCAATCAAACCGTTGCTCCATATCGCTATGAATTTATCTTTAAAATGGATAATGGAAGGGTGATGATTATACAGCCATTCCTTATCGGGTGAGTAGATCGTCGATCGCTGGATGCTTAGTTTGGGAACACCGGCTTCGGTTTGATAGCTGTTGCTGACGATTTGGGCCTGGGCGTTATTAATAATTGATAATGTTACCACTACAAAAGCCATAACGGTTACCAGTTGACGTAGCAAAAGAACAGGTGGAATTTTAGCAGAAATATTCATTTATGAAGTTCGGAATTGAGAAATGGACTGATCGAGCCTATCTTGTGTTTTAAGATAACCCGAGATCTGGATGAGGACGAAAAGCAACGAGCCGGGGATAATTAAAATGGTAAACATGCTAATCTGAATAACGATGGTGCCAAACAAAATTACCAGCGCGCCGGCCAACATATACAAAATCAGGTAAATTAAATAAGCCAGGGCAAACAGGCTATAAGGCAGCCTGAGGGCATCGCTTCGTAATTTTAAAAACAGGATCATCAAAACGATACTCAGTGTCATCATCAAACAGGAAATGGCAAAAAGTACCATCGCCATATTGGTGTAGGGCTCGGCGATATCTGAACAGAATGTTAGCATGATATCAAGTATTATAAAAATAACGAGGGTGATAACGGTGGCTTTCTTTTCTCTGAGATGCCGTAAAACGTAGATCATGTATATCAATTGTGCGTTAAAAAGCAACTCCCTTAAAAATGTAAAATATAGCGGCGGCTGCGTATTATTTAACGCGAGTATTAAGGCAATAACTATAGTTAAAAAATAGACCGCGTTAACGGCAATAAGATAACGAGTGGTTTTAACGCTTATTTTCATGTTAATCCTTAAAACTAAATATAATTAATAAATATGCGGGCAAAATGCCCTTTTGAAGTTATTTCAGGCTGGTTCATCTGAGCTTAACGCCGCCTGTCGAAACATCTGTTGCTCGTGGTTCAGATAAAAGGATGTTTTGTGAAGGATATGCAGCATTGCAAATGGGGGAAGAAGTTCTGCCGCAACCATGTACCAAAGCATAAACCGACCAACATAATGCTGAATTAAAAGCACAGCCGCAACCGTCCTGACTATCCCAGATAACAGTATGGCGATTGTTAACAGCTTGAATGGTTTTCTGAGACTGGAGTTGCTGACCCAGGAAACCTGGATAATAAAGTACAAGGTTACCCCAACAGAAACCAGGTTAAAAAGCCAGTTACCATTTATCATTGATGTGCCAATAACAAACATGCGAAGTAAAAAAGCAAAGGCATCATAAATAATGTAAACCCAAAATGCTAAAATAATACTCCGTTTTTCGTGAATATATTTTAACAAGCGATGTAAATATAAAAGCGTTATAATATAAGTGCCTTCAATAAAAAAATTAACAAAATAGTTTACGAAAGTTGGAAACACTATATGTTCTATCTTGAAAATGCCGGTTATCGCGATGCTAATTGCATGAAGGATGGCAATTAAAATGACAAAGCTGGTAATTTTTTGTGTTACTTTCATGTGATAGGTTTTATGAGCCTAAGATACTCAAAACCGGCAATTTTGGACGTAGGTTTTGCGATGGTTAAACTTGCTCACCCGCGTTTGGCGCAATGTATTCAAAATCTGGCCGGGTTTGTTTTAGAAACTCTGCGGTTTGGTAAAGTATAAACAGCAATGCTGCTTGCGGCAGCAAGTAAATCAGGTTAAATGATTTATTCAATATGGTTAATAAATTATAGCCGGATAAAATTTTATACTGAAAAAACGGTAATAACATTGCATTAAACAGGTGTATAAAAATGACGGCCAGGACTGTTATACCATACATTCTAAACGGAAAAGTTAACACGTAATGTTTAATCCTGAAAATTTGAACCTCGAGGTTTATCAATACCGCAAAAGAAAAAAGACCAATGATCATAAAATAAACATGGTTGGAAGCGCGTGTGATAAATAACCCCAGTGCCATTACTACAGCGCTAAACAAACAGTTGATGATAAAAGCAATAACTACCGGCCTGGCTTGGTTTATAAATTTTAACAGATAAACTAAATAAACCAGTGGGATTAAATAAGTGCAATCCTGTACGATATCAAAAGCATGATTAATAACCATCCCCGGCGAAAAGGGGATAAAATACTGAAAAATTAACAGCAGTTTAAGCAACAGGTTTACCAGTGCGATAACTAAGATGTAATGGGTGGTTTTCAAGGTTACCTTCATGTGGGCCATTATCAGCTTAAAATATTAAAAATCCGTTGGCATCGTCATCTGTATTTGAAATCAATGTTTTCTGCACGCTTTGATTTTTAAGATAATTTAGTGTTGCAAAAAACACGTAAAGCATGGCCACTGGCAATAGCACTTCTGCAGGGATGGTACATTGAAAAAGGGTATCGCCTTTTCCAAATATCATTAGCAGGCTGCCCAGTAGTTTAAAAAAGTTGATAAACAAAAATGTGAACCAGTAAAGCAAGAAGGGCCGCATTAGTTTCCGCGTCTGCATACTAAAAGTGAGTATGATAATGATATTAATGACTGTAATGATTGAGCCGGCAAAAAGGATCAATAGTGGAACCATGTAATCCGTCGGCGGGGCCGATAGCACGTAATAAATCACTATAAAAATATCTATAACCAGGTAAATAACGTACATGGTGATGAGCAACGGCTTCTCCCGCAGGTGATTTAAAATCAAAACCATATAAATTACCGGGATAATAAAAGTTATTTCGCTAAAAAGCTGAAAAAAATGATTGGGTTGTATGCGTTGCAGTCGTAGGGCTACAGATATGCAAATCGAAAGCGCATAAATCATGGTGATGATGATCATGGCCCAGGTTGCTTTAGTACTTACTTTCATGCTTTAGCTTTTTTGCTTTAAAGTAACAATTAAACCCAAATAAACAAAAGGGACCCGCGCTAAACCGACGCATAGACTAAATAGAGCATAGGCAGAATTGTTACTGCACCTTATGGCTATAACTATTTATCAGCTGCATCAGCTTATCATGAGGTATAGCATAAACCGTATTCCCGTTAATGCCCTTCATATCTTTAGCGGCTATCATCGCATTTATAATAGCTTCTTCCACGCTTTCAACAGTGGCCTGGTAAACTTTATCCAGCTGTTCTTTTGGTAATACCGTCCAGGCTTGCAGGGTGCCTTTGGCGTTATCTTTTGGTGGTACGGTGCTAAACGCCAGGAAAATATCGCCCGAGCTATTGCGCCCCACGCCGCCGCAGCGGGCAACCCCCAACGATGCGCGTTTGGCTATAAGTTTTAACTGGGCAGGCAATAAAGGGGCATCGGTACCAATGATGATGATGATCGACCCATCCTTGGGTTTGGAGTTGATAACCGGCAAATCATCTTTCCATTCTTTACCAACAGGTACGCCGGATATGATCAGGTCCGCCCGCCTGCCAAAATTGCCCTGTACAAAGGCCCCAACCGTATAGGTAGCCGTGTCTATACTAATCACCCTCGATGATGTACCGCTGCCTCCTTTAAACTGGAATAACGACATACCAGTGCCACCGCCAACGTTACCTTCCTCCACTTTGCCGCAGTGGGCAGTGTTCAGCGCCTCAAATACATCTTCCTTTTTTACATGAAAACCGTTAATGTCGTTTAATACGCCATCGAAAGTTTCGGCAGCCACGGGTAAACCAAAAGAGAAATCCACCAACGAGCCTTTGCTGAAGTTTTTAACATTCCACTCGCCGATAGCATCCCTTACTACACCAACGCTATTGGTATTGGTAATGCCGATGGGGCCGTAGTTAAGCCCATATTCGTCAATTACGGTAGTGCCGGTCATTTCACCGTCGCCATTCAGGCTAAACCATCCGGCCGGCAGTGGATCGATAGATTTGCCATTTGGCATAATAACCGTAACCCCTGTACGCACCGGACCTTTGCCGGTAACCAAGGGCCCATTGCCGCTTATTAATGTCTTGTAGCCCACCAAAACACCTTTGATATCGGTAATGGCATTGTACCGGCCGGTAGTGCCGTTAAATTTGATGCCCAGGTCGCGGGCACGTTGCTGGGCGGTGGCGGTGATGATGTTTATAATTATCAATAGAACTATTGCCCAGGCACCTTTGGTTATAAATATTTTCATTTTGTGATAGCGATGATTGTAAAGCCGAATCCAATGTACTTAATAAAACCTTTCTGCGTAAATTAGATTTGTATAAATTGTAATTTCTATCTTTAAAAAATGAACCTGAAACTCGAAACCGAATTTAGCAAGGCCCCCATACTGCAGGAAGTTGACGCGCTGAAAAAGCAGATTGACGACATGCGCCCTTTGCCTGCTGATGTAGAGGGACGGGTGATGCAAAAGTTACGTTTGGATTGGAATTATAATTCTAATGCGATAGAAGGAAATAAACTAAGTTACGGCGAGACTGTGGCCTTTTTAATGGAAGGGATTACCGCTAAAGGAAAACCGCTGAAAGACCATTTGGATATTCGTGGCCATAATGAGGCTATAAACTTTTTGTTAGATGTGGTTAAAGACACAAGACCAATATCTGAATCTGATATCCGGTCATTACACAAAATGATATTGGTTGAACCTTATGATGTAAATGCCCAAACGGCTGACGGACAGCCTACAACCAAACGCATCAATTTAGGCGAATACAAAACATCGGCCAACCACGTACAAACAGCCACCGGCGAAACGCATTATTACGCTACACCCGAAGAAACCCCGGCCAAAATGCAGGAGTTAATGGAATGGTATAGTGAAGTGAGCAATAACAAGGAAATCCATCCGGTGGTGGCTGCTGCATTGTTTCATCATAAGTTTGTATCGATACACCCTTTTGATGATGGTAACGGGAGGTTATCCCGTATTTTGATGAATTTGATACTGATGCAAAAGGGTTATCCGCCTGTGGTTATTAAGATGGATGATAGGAGGAATTATTATTCTTTGCTGAGTAGGGCGGATGCGGGAGAGGATTGGGCTTTTGTAGAATACATTTCAGAAGGCTTGAAAAGATCTTTGGAATTATTTTTTAATGCAATACATGGGAATGATATTGAAGAAGAAGAAGATATCGATAAGCAGATAGCCCTTTACAGGATAGAATTGCTGAATAAAATAAAACCTAAGAAAAGGGTCAGTAAAGCTGAGATCAATGCTACAATTAACAATATAACTATTCCATTCTTAAATAAGCTAAATTCGAAGTTGTCATCGCTATATAAAGATATCTTTGAGGTTTTTAAAATAACTGCAGACATATCACCGGCAGTGAATATTGACAAATACTTGGCTGCAAATAAAATAAGTTCTTTAGATGGCTATGATGTCGTTGACCATATAATTTGGAGCATGTCCTCTAAAGAGAAGATAACGTCTATTTATATTACTGTTAATTTGGAAAGGTTTAAGCATCCGGAGGATACATTTGACGCATCTGGATCAATTGAATTTGGTTTTGAAGATGAAGAATACTCGGTTACTGATAATAATAATTTAGAAATCTATAAGTTCTACCGTGAAACCTTGTCAAGAAAAGACGAAAGTGAAATTATATCTGAGCTTGTAGAAAGTATCAAAGAGTTAATAGATCATAACGCAGAAGTTATAAACTCAAAAAGCCCGAAGTCATAAACTCCGGGCTTTCCTATTTTGCAGCTAAAACCTTTCAGCTTTCGCCTTTATCCTTTCACCTCAATAGTTACTCAAAATATTCCTTCATCCGTTCAAAAAAGCTTTTTTCATTTTTGCCCGGATTGGGTTTAAAGTTAGGAGATGATTGTAATTTTTCCAATATCTCGCGCTCTTCACGGCTTACAATTTTGGGTGTCCAGATGTTGATGTGCACCAGTTGGTCGCCACGGTGATACGAGTTTACTTCGGGTACGCCTTTGCCTTTCAGGCGCAATATTTTGCCGCCCTGGGTTCCTGGGTCAATTTTTATTTTGGCTTTACCGTCAATAGTTGGTACTTCAACAGTGGTGCCCAATGTTGCATCAACAAAGTTTACATGCAAATCGTATATCACGTTGTTACCATCGCGTTTTAAAGTTTCGTGCGGAATCTCCTCGATCAAAATGATCAAATCGCCGGGTACACCGCCACGTGGGGCCGCGTTACCTTTGCCGCTCATGCTCAGCTGCATGCCTTCGCTTACACCGGCAGGTACATTGATGGTGATCAATTCCTCGCCGCGCACTACGCCATCACCATGACAAACATTACATTTTGACAGTATGGTTGAGCCTTCGCCGTTACAGGTAGGGCAGGTGCTGGTTGTTTGCATCTGGCCCAAAATGGTATTGGTTACCCTGCGTACCGCGCCCGAGCCACCACATGTTTTACAGGTTTGGAAAGATGCCTTATCTTTTGCGCCGCTGCCATCGCAGGTTTTGCAGACGATTTGTTTATTAACTTTTATTTTCTTTTCGGCGCCGTTGGCAATTTCTTCAAGGGTCAAGCGTACTTTAATACGCAGATTGCTACCACGGGCAACACGCCTGCCGCCGGCACCGCCACCCTGGCGGCCACCGCCACCAAAGAAACCTTCAAACGGACTGCCGCCGCCAAAAATATCGCCAAACTGGCTAAATATGTCGTTCATATCCATACCGCCGCCGCCATAACCGCCGCCATTTGGCGATGAAGCATTGGCCGCATGACCAAACTGGTCATAACGCTGGCGCTTCTCAGGACTGCTTAAAACTTCATAAGCTTCAGCAGCTTCCTTAAATTTCTCTTCCGCCTCTTTGTCACCCTGATTTTTATCCGGGTGATATTTAATAGCCATTTTACGATATGCCTTCTTTATCTCATCAGCATCTGATCCCTTTGAAATGCCCAGTACATCGTAATAATCTCTTTTAGCCATATTTTTAATGTTGAATTATTGAATTACTGAATTATTGAAGTGTTTTAATTATTGAATTAATGATTTATTGAATTAGTGATTGAAGAACTATTATCGTAGTCTTCAATTTGTTGGTTTGATCACGATGGTTAATAACCGACTAATAAATCAAGCCTTCTCCAATTTTAAAATTCAATAATTCACTAATTCAGACCCTCAATAATTAATTTACGCTCCTACAATTACTTTGGCAAAACGGATAACCCTGTCTTTAAGGGTGTAGCCTTTTTCCATTTCGTCAATAACCTTGCCTTTAAGGTCATCGGTAGGGGCGGGTATATTTGTAATAGCTTCGTGTACATCAGCGTCAAAAGGCGAACCTATTGACCCCATTTCTGCCAAACCCTTTTGCGCAAGGATGTTTTTTAACTTGTTTTGTATCAGTGTAACACCTTCTTTAACAGAAGCAACATCAACAGCTTTTTCAATGGCACGTTGCGCGCGCTCAAAATCGTCTAAAACCGGCAGCAGAGCAATAATCAAATCTTTGCCTTCAGTTTCACGGGCTTCAGTGCGTTCCTTTTGGGTACGCCTGCGGAAGTTGTCAAATTCGGCATACAAACGTAAATACTTATCATTGGCCTGCGCCAGTTCGGCTTTTAACTTCTCTTCGGCAGTAGGGCCGGGTGTTTCTTCAGTTTCAACAGCCTCAACAGTTTCGGCCTGCTGGTCTTTCAGTTGTTGCTCTTCGGCTAAATTTTCCCGTGTAGGCTCATTAATATTTTCAGGGGTATCCATATTTTCTTTCTTCTTTTTCTTCAACATGTCGTTAAATTTCATAGCTGATAGTGCCAATCAAGTATCCTGCCATAGCCGTAAAGCCGACAAGGTGTCAGTGGTATGTTTTATAACAGGCAGGAGTGGCGCAATATGCGCAAGGCTGACAGGATTATTTGTCTGATTCTTTTTGTCTCAACTCGAATTAATCAGATTGAGGGATTACCAGGATTTTGCAAATAAATCCAAAAAATCTGTTTAATCCGAGTTCAGAAAATAATCAATGAAATCAAAATAAATCGGTGAAATACCCCAATTATATTACCGCATCCTCCAAAACCTTACCGTTCTCGCACTTAATAATGCGCGATGGGAAAGTGCGGATGATATGATAATCATGTGTGGCAATTAACACCGCGGTGCCCGACTGGCTGATCTGTTTCAACAGCAACACAATCTCTTCGGATGTTTCGGGGTCAAGGTTGCCGGTTGGCTCATCGGCCAGGATAATTTCGGGGTTGTTGAGCAGGGCGCGGGCAATTACCACGCGTTGTTGTTCGCCGCCGGAAAGCTCATGCGGCATTTTTTTAAGTTTGGAACGCAGGCCAACTTTTTCTAACACGTCAAGGGTGCGCTCGGCTATTAGCTTTTTGTCCTTCCAACCTGTGGCGCGCATTACGAAAAGCAGGTTTTGCTCTATAGATCTATCAGTAAGTAATTGAAAATCCTGGAAAACTATTCCCAGCTTACGGCGTAAATAAGGCACGTCACGCCCCGATAATTTACTCAACTCGTAGCCGCAGGCATGGCCGGTGCCTGCTTTTATACCCAGGTCGCCATAAATAACTTTAAGCAGGCTGCTTTTACCCGATCCGGTAGAGCCTATAAGCCATACAAAATCGCCTTTATCAACATGCAGGTTTACGTTTGACAGTACCAGGTGCGCCTGCTGAAAAATATCAACACCGTTTAGCTTTATAATAGAGTTCCCAATCATCTTTTTTATAGCTCTAATTTCAGGATCTGCCCGAAAGGTAAATCCTTAATAATATTCATAATATACTCCGCCTTATCCGCCAGCCCCACCTTATCCAATGATTTATCGGGCCTGTCTACCCTGAAATAAGCCAGCAGCGTAAACTTATCATCCCGCAGCTGTACATAATCGGGTATTTTGGCAACGCCTTTAACTTTTATAATATACATTTTTCAAGGTGAAAGGTTAAAGGTAAAAGGAGAAAGGTAAAGCACCCGGTACAACCTTTTGCCTTTTACCTTTCGGCTTTCGCCTCAAAAACCAAAGGTATTGTTATTTTAAAGATTTGACAAAAATTCCATTGTATCAATCCCGTCGGCATAATCCCATAAGGCGGGGCGCTGGCTTTGGCCAAACGTAACTACCTGGCTGGGTACGCTAATAGGGGCATTGGTAACAATACACTGAATATTGTCGCTTTGTTTTTGTAATAATTCCTGGGCCTGGGCAAGATCGTCGTAATAATTAAAATACAGTACAGCAAGCGGCGACGCCAGCCGGTCATCTTCCTTTACCATTAAAAAGCCGTTGTCAAGGTGCTTGTCGCTGTTTACCAGGTAGATAGATTTGTTGTAATCGTAATTATTGTTGTACTTATGATGGTGGATGATAGCCTTATGATTTTCAATCGATTCAAAAAAGAAATTGAAATTGTAATCTTTTGGCACCAGCAGCTTGCTCACATTGCGGCAACCAAGCCCATAATAATCAAAAATGTCATGGCCAAGGTTAAACAATTGTTCTGCCGTTTCATCGCCGGTTAACAGTGCAATACTATTCCTGTTTTTACGGATGATGTTGGGGACTTTGCCAAAGTAATAGTCAAAATAGCGCGAGCTATTGTTGCTTCCGGTTGCTATAACGGCGTCAAAATCGGATAAACGCTCGATAAAGCTAAACTGGTTGGCAAAGCTGTCGTCAATGGCTACCAACCGTTCTAAAACAGTTTTTATTAGGCGGCCATCCTGTGATGATGCTTTGATTAGCGCGTGATTGCCGGATGCCAGCACGCACAACACGTCATGAAAACCAACCAAGGGGATATTTCCTGCCAAAATAAGGCCTACTTTTTTGCCCGGGGCGTGGTTATCAAGGTTATATTTAGAGAGCCAGGTTTGCAAATCCTCCTCGTTTAGCATTTTGCCAATGGCCGTTACTGCCTGTAATACGCTCTCGGGTGTAAACCAGGCGTTATAGTAGCGTTCGTCTTCAATGATGGCCATTAACTGTGCATCGGGTGCAATTAGTTGCTTTCCTAAGGCCGAAAATGAATTTATGGAAATTTTTATGTTAAATTTTGACATATATATGGTGAGGATTGAAACCCCTAAAGCCTTTTTTTGTTATATTTGTGCGCTTGTAAATTACGGGCAAAGTTAATTGAGATTATTATATATTTAGAAATATGGCGATTAAAATCACCGATGAATGCATAAACTGCGGAGCCTGCGAGCCGGAATGCCCCAATAATGCAATTTATGATGCAGGTGCGGCATGGCGTTTTAGCGATGGTACCGGCCTTAAAGGAATTATTGATTTTGGAGATGGCAATACTTTAAATGCCGAGGAAACTCAGGCTGCCTTGTCCGACGAGATATATTATATAGTACCTGATAAGTGTACCGAGTGTGTTGGTTTTCATGACGAACCACAATGTGCTGCGGTTTGCCCGGTTGATTGCTGTGTGGATGATGAGGATATCCGTGAAACACAGGAAGAATTGTTAGCCAAAAAAGATTGGCTGCATATGAATGAGTAATACGTTTTTTGAAAAATATTTAAAAGGGAACAGCTTGCTGCTCCCTTTTTTTGTAATTTATTTCGAAATAAATTAACTAACTTTTAATATTTTAATAAATTAGCCTTATAAATTTTAGCTTTATCTCCTCCACAGGCTAAAATATATCTTGAAAACCAATTAAAAACGGTGTAATTATTGAGCGCTTATTGCATCTTAGTTACATTAATTTTTGCATTTAATCTGATCTATGGAATATGGTATTTGTAACCTTGCTGTAATCCCGCTTCGCGCCCTGCCTGATGACAGGAGCGAACAGGTATCGCAAGTGTTATTTGGCGAAACATTTGAAATTAAGGAGTGGACAGAGCGCTGGGTTAAAATTGTTACCACAAATGATAATTATACCGGTTGGATAGGCAGGCTGCAATTTGCCATGTTGGGCCATGTAGCTTATAAGCACCAGCAAAATGCCCCAGCCCCGCTAACTTACAGGGCGGTAACCCAGGCCTGGAAAATTATTGATAATTCTGTACTTTATTTGCCTGCGGGCAGCTCACTTACCGGTTTAAAAGGAACAACCTGCAAAATAGGAAATGATAAATTTGAGATCATTGGCGAAATAGGCGAAAAAGAAGATATGGTAACTACCGCCAAATCGTTTTTAAATGCACCCTATTTGTGGGGCGGCCGTACCCATTTTGGCATCGATTGTTCGGGCTTTACGCAGGTAGTATTCGCCCTGAACAAAATAAAACTCAGGCGTGATGCAAGCCAGCAGGCCGAAGAAGGAAAAGAAGTAGTCAACCTGCAAGCAGGCCGCCTTGGCGATCTGGCCTTTTTTAATAATCCCGAAGGGCGTGTTACGCACGTGGGCATCCTGTTAAACAATGAATATATTATCCATGCATCCGGTAAAGTAAAAATAGACCTTATTGATAACGACGGTATTTACTCCGCCGAAATGAAACGTTACACCCATAAATTGCATAGCATCAGGAGGTTTATGTAAGCCGGGTTAATCCTGGAACTTTATATCCCAAATAAAAATATTTTTATCATCACTAACAGATAATAGCTGATCGCCGTTCCACGCCAGTTTATTTATTGACAGGGGATGGCTTGGGTATCCTTTTTCGCGGCTGATGATCTTGTACAGTTTAAAATCATCGGCTCCCCATATTTTAATGCTTTTATCCATGCTGGCTGTAGCAAAATAGGGCTGGGTGGGGTGGAAGAGGATATGGTTAACTGCAAACAAATGTGCCGGGATGTTTTTAACCAACTGATACGATGTTGTATCCCAGATTTTTACCTGCGCATCGCGACCGCCCGATACCAGGCAAGCACCATCAATACTATATGCTAATGCAAAAACAGACATGGTGTGCCCGTGCAGCGCCTTCACTAAGGTGTAATCCTCTAAATCGTAAATTTTAATCACATTGTCCCTGCATCCAAAAGCAACCTGCTTTTCATCCGGCGAAACAGCTATGCAACGAACTGTATCTGCCGATACTTTAATGCTGTGCACCATATCCAATGTATCAAGGCTCCAAACAGACACTGTGCCATCCTCAGAGGCTATCAGCAGTTCTTTTTTACCACTCACAGACTTGATATCAAACACCGGCTTAAGGTGATGATTGAGCGATTTGATGACCTTTTGCTGAATAAAATCAAAAACCAGTACCTGGCCGCTGCGCAGGCCAGCAAACATTAACGGATAACCTGCCGGGCAATGAATGGCATAAATCGATGCATTAACAGGAAACATCACCTTAATGAAGGCATTTGTTTTCAGGCTCCACTCCACCAAGCCTTTGTCATTGCCGCCGGTAAATAGTATCCCCGGTTTTTGTGATAACTCCAAAGTGAAAATAGGGTTGCCATGCCCGGTAAGTTCGGCTATTTTTTCTGCAATCATTTTGTTAGTATCAAGTAGCAAGTATCAAATTTAGTATCAAGTAGTAAGTATCAAGTATCAAGATGGTTTAATGATTGATACGTGACTTTTAACAAAAGTAGGGTTTTTAGGAGGATGCTTTAACGGTTATTGATCAGGCAAAAGCAATCTATTTCGCGGTTTCGTCATACGCGGCCCTTGCTATGCGGGCAATAACCAATTCGCGGGCTTTTAAATCAACGGGAGAATTGGTAACCAAAATGGCAATAGCCAGGTGATTACCGTTGGGCAGCATAATAATGCCGGTATCGTTGGTAGCTGCCGAAATCCCCTTTTCGTTGGTGCCCGAGCGGCCGGTTTTATGATATACTATTGTACCAGCGGGCAATAAGCCTTTAATCTGGTTGGGGCCGGTTGAGGTTTCCTGCATAATTTTCCATAAATAGGCGTGGCTGGCTGTCGAAAGAAAATTGGGTTTAAAGGCCACATTCAATAAATGAGTAAGTTCAGAAGCCATTACCCAATCGGTAAACTGTACGTCCCAGGCTTGCGCCATTTGATATTCCGAGGCTTTTATAGAGAAGTTTTTGATCCCGATATGGTGGATATAGGTATCTACAACATCTGTTCCGCCTAAGACTTTTAACAGCTTATCGCAGGCAACATTGTCACTTAACGATACCATGTAGCTGAGCAACTCCCTTATCGAAACATCCACATTTGCAGCGGGATATTTATCCTGTAAAGGACTGTATGTTTTAAACAAGTCGCTTTTATCCAGGCGAACTAACTGATCCAATGTGAATTTTCCTTCGTCAATCTCATGCAAAACGGTAATGGCAATCGGGAATTTCATTACACTCTGCATTGGCTGGCGCAGGTATCCGTTATATGTTAACGTATCACCCGTTTCAAGGTTTAATACCGAAACCCCAACAGTACCCTTTGCATCCTTTGCAATTTCGGCAATCTTCCTCCTAAGCCCATCTTGTTGCGCATTGGCACTGTCAATAAAAAGAAAACAAAACAACAAGATATAAAAAACAACATGCTTCACCATAAGTTCTCCATTAATGACCAATGACCAATGACCAATGACCAATTACCAATGACCAATGACCAATGACCAATGACTATTTATGCCTGTTTTCCAGGTTTTTAGCTATTGTTTCCAATGTCAATCCCTTTTCGCGAAGCAAAACCAACAAGTGAAAAATCAGGTCGGACGATTCATTAATCAAGTCGGTTTCTGTTTCTGCCAAAGCGGCTATAACGGTTTCAACGCCTTCTTCACCCACTTTTTGGGCTATTTTGTTGAGCCCCTTATTCCGCAGCTTATTTACATATGATCCTTCTACGGGATTTTCGTATCTATCGGCAATAATATTTTCCAGCTCCAGTATAAAATTTTGGTTATACCCGGTATTAAAGCAACTGCGCGAGCCGGTATGGCAGGTAGGGCCGTCGGCTTTAACTTTAATCAGCAGTGTATCGTTATCGCAATCAATGCTGATGTTTTTTACATGCAAAAAGTTACTGCTGGTTTCGCCTTTGGTCCACAAGCGGTTTTTGGAGCGGGAGAAAAATGTAACTATATTTTCCTGTACGGTTTTATCATAAGCCTCCTGGTTCATATAACCCAGCATCAGCACCTCTAAAGTTTGCTCGTCCTGTATAATAACCGGTACTAAACCGTCTGTTTTGTTAAAATCTATATTCATATCTGTTATTCTGGTTCCTGTTGCGGGTGGCCAGGTTCGTGTTATATTCAATCAAATTCCCCTCTTGAGAGGGGGCGTGTGAGCCCTGAGAGCTGGCAGGGGTGTGTTCTACACCATGCATCCACTCCTAATGCTTATCCGGGCGTTACCTTCGGCCCGGGCTTTACGCTCATACTGCACAGGCCTTAATCACGGGCCGGTATCCGCTGCAATCCCTAACGCTGGTAGGAGAGTGCTATATGTTGCCGGTTGGGTTGCCAGGTTCGTGGTTCGGGTAAAACGTTTGTTTTAAAACTGACAACACCCGAGCCCCGAACCTCGCAACCCTATATCCTCACCTCTATATTATTGCTCTTCAATACCGCTTTTAAATCCGGAATCAATATCTCGCCGTAGTGAAATACAGACGCTGCTAAAGCTGCATCAATATTTGTTTTTTCAAACACATCAACAAAATGCTGTACCGAACCTGCTCCGCCCGAGGCTATTACAGGGATGTGTACCACATCGTTAACAATTTTTAATAGTTTGTTATCAAAACCGGCCTTTGTGCCATCATGATCCATTGATGTAAGCAAAATTTCGCCCGCGCCACGGCTTTCGGCCTCCATGATCCATTCCAATGTTTCCCGTTCAGTAGGCAATCTGCCGCCATTCAGGTGTACAATGTTTTTGTCGCCAATGCCGCGGGTATCCACCGCAATTACCACAAACTGAACGCCAAATGCTTTGGCCAACTCATCAATTAAAGCGGGGTTACGTACCGCTGCCGAGTTGATCGAGATCTTATCTGCACCGGCGTTTAAAAGCGCATCGGCGTCGGCAATTTCGTTAATACCTCCACCAATAGTGAAGGGGATATTTATTTGCCTGGCCACAGCCTTCACCAGCTCCACCATAGTTTTACGGCGCTCAACTGTTGCTGTAATGTCCAGGAATACCAGTTCGTCGGCTCCCTGACGCGAATAGTTCCAGGCCAGTTCAACCGGGTCGCCCGCGTCGCGCAGGTCAACAAAGTTTACACCCTTTACGGTGCGACCGTCTTTAACGTCGAGACAGGGGATAATTCTTTTACTTAGCATACTGTTTTATAAGATCGTCATTGCGAGGAACGAAGCAATCCCCGATTAAAAGTTTTGTCATTCTGAGCATCGCGAAGAATCTATTTGCCGACATACATAGCCGACAGAAAAGTTGGCAAATAGATGCTTCGTTCCTCAGCATGACAGAATTTGTTTGAAGTCGTTTTTTTCTTCAGAGACCGCGGCTTTTATAAGGCGCAATGACAGTGCTATTAATTTATATTTATATGGATATCAATGCCTCTAAATTCCAGTTTTTCACATCTTCGATAGTAACCCGGTTTTCGTAGATCGCTTTACCTACAACTACCGATTCTACCTTTAAGCGGCTCAGTTTCTCTACGTCATCCATCGAGCTTACACCACCGGATGCTATCAGTTTAATGAATGGCGAATGGTCGAGCAGTTTTTCATAAAGCTCAATACCTGCGCCGCCCAGTTTGCCGTCTTTGTTGATATCGGTACATAAAAAACGGAAAAATCCTAAAGCAAGGCATTTATCAACGTAGTCCATTAATTTAATTGGCGAGCTTTCCATCCAGCCGGAGTATTTGATCACTTCGTCCAAGACGTCAATAGCGATAACCACCTGGTCGGAACATTTGTCGCGGCCGCAAATCTCCTTACCTAACTGGGGTAAAAATTCTGGGTTGGTTAAGGCCTGTGTGCCTACAATAACACGGTGTACGCCCGAATCAATCAACTCTTTTACTTTTTCGATGCTGCGGATACCACCGCCGTATTGCACCTTCATGTCGGTTTTGCGGATCACATCAAACAGGTATTGCTGGTTGCTGAAATCGTTTTTAGCGCCGTTTAAATCAATAATATGGATGAAATTGGTGCCGTTGCTTTGGTAGCGCTCAATCATTTCTTCAAGCGTTACATCATATTCTGTTACCTGTTGGTAATCACCCTCACGTAGCCTAACTACTTTTTTATTCAGAATATCGATAGCGGGAATTATGTACATGTCTTTTATATTTTTGAAAAGTTTGTTAAAAGTGTTTCGCCGTACGCACCCGATTTTTCGGGATGAAATTGTACGCCATAAAAATTATCCCGCCAAATTGATGCCGAAAATTCATTATTATAATTGGCCGATAGTAAAGTGTACGCTTTATCGTACTCAATAAAGTATGAATGTACAAAGTAAAAATGTGATCCTGACGGTATATTTTCAAATAACGGGTTTTCCTTTTCGGGATAAACCTGGTTCCAGCCGGTATGCGGTACCTTGTATAAATTGCTGTCCTTAAACCTTAGAGTTTTAATAGGGAACAGGCCAAGCAGGGTTGAATCGCCTTCTTCAGAGTAGGAGGTGAGTAACTGCATCCCCACACAAATGCCCAAAGTGGGCTTTTTTAGCGCTTTGATGGCTGGCACCAAACCGGTTGATTCCAATTTTTTCATTGCCGCACCGGCATGTCCAACACCAGGTATGATATACCTGTCGTACAGTTCAAGGTCATCCACGGTATTTACCATACCATAAGCAATCCCCAATCTGTCGAGTGCTGCAGTAAGTGAGAAAATATTTCCGGCGCCGTATCTTATTATACCAAGCCCCCCCCGCCCCCTGAAGGGGGAGCTGTCCGGTGGGTTAGTATTTACCGAATCAATATTTTGTTCTATTTCATCCATGCTTTGTGAACTATAGTTCCCCCTTCAGGGGGTTAGGGGGCTGTTATAAAAGTCCCTTAGTGCTTGGTAAAACCATCTTATCTACATCACGTTTAACGGCCATTTTTATTGCCTTCGCAAAGGCTTTAAATATAGCTTCTATTTTATGATGTTCGTTCTGTCCTTCGGCTTTTATGTTCAAATTGCATTTTGCCGCGTCGCTGAATGATTTGAAGAAATGGTAAAACATTTCGGTTGGCACATCGCCAACTTTTTCACGTTTAAATTCGGCATCCCAAACTATCCAGTTGCGGCCGCCAAAATCAATAGCTGCCTGCGCCAGGCAATCATCCATGGGCAGGCAAAAACCATAGCGTTCAATACCCATTTTGTTGCCCAAAGCTTTGGCAAAAATCTCGCCTAAAGCGATACCGGTATCTTCAACAGTGTGGTGCTCGTCAATATGAAGATCGCCTTTGGCAACCACTTCCAGGTCGATGCTGCCGTGACGGGCAATCTGATCAAGCATGTGGTCAAAAAAATGCAGCCCGGTTGATACTTTGGCTTCGCCGGTACCATCCAGATTTATTTTGATGAAGATATCTGTTTCTTTGGTGCTACGGCGATGCTCAACCACGCGCTCGCCCAGTTTCAGAAATTCGTAGATTTTTTGCCAGTCGGTAGTTTCTAATGCTATGGTATCGCCGATGTGATCAGCTTCGGTAAATTCGCCACCGCCTAAGTTAGATTGGTTATTTAACCAGATTGCTTTAGCACCTAAATTTTTGCCAAGCAATACATCATTCTTCCTGTCGCCGATAGTGAAGGAGTTTTTCAGGTCGTATTTCTCCGTATCGAAGTATTGTGTAAGTAAGGCAGTTCCCGGTTTCCGGGTAGGGGCTTTGTCGGCAGCAAAGGTGCGGTCGATAATTTGGTTGGCAAATTTTACGCCCTCGCTTTCAAACGTTTTAAGAATAAAATTATGTACCGGCCAAAACGTATCTTCGGGATAAACCGATGTGCCTAAGCCGTCCTGGTTGGTAACCATTACCAATTCAAAATCAAGTTCTTTGGCTATTTTGGGCAGATAAGTTAACGCACCTGGGTAAAACTCCAGTTTGGCAAACGAGTCTATCTGCTCATCCGCAGGTTCTTTAATCATGGTGCCGTCACGATCAACAAAGAGTATTTTTTGCAGCTTGCTCATCAATATAATTATTGATTTTTGAATTATTGAATTAGTGATTATGTTTTTCTACTGCTTATCAAAGCTTTTTAAGGTCTCTAATAAAATCGAATTTTCTTCGGGGGTGCCCACGGTAATGCGTAAGCTGCCCTCGCACAGTTCAATTTTTGAACGGTTGCGTACAATGATGCCTTTACCGACTAAAAATTTATAAATCCCGTTGGCATCAGTTGTTTTTACCAAAATAAAGTTGGCATCTGATGGATAGATATCTACCACAAAATCAAATTCCTTTAAAGCGAGTACCAGCCTGTCGCGTTGTAAAAGCGTTTCTTTTATCCAGCCATTTACCTGGTCAACGTTTGCCAGTGCTTCTAATGCCAGTTGCTGCGATGATTCGTTAACGTTATAAGGCGGCTTCACTTTATTCATAACCTCGATAATCTCTTCGCTGGCAAAGGCCATTCCAACACGCAAGCCAGCCAGACCCCATGCCTTGGATAAAGTTTGCATTACCACCAGGTTGGCATACTCGGTAAGTTCCTGTATAAAGGTTTTTTGCCTGCTGAAATTGATATAGGCTTCATCAACTACTACAATGCCATTAAAGTTTGCCAGCAGTGTTTCAACATCAGCACGGTTAATAGAATTGCCCGTAGGGTTATTGGGCGAACATATAAATATCAGCTTGGTATGCTCATCAATGGCTTCGGCAATGCCTTCTAAGTTCAACTGGTAATCTTCAGTCAGCAAAACCTTCCGGGCCTCCACATCATTGATGTTGGCCGATACCTCGTACATACCATAAGTAGGCGGCACCAGGATCACGTTATCAACACCTGGGTTACAAAAGCTACGGAACAGGATATCGATGGCTTCATCGCTGCCGTTACCTATAAATATGTTGCGGGCAGGTACTCCCTTAATCTCGCTTAAACGCATTTTTATGGCGTATTGCATAGGATCGGGGTAGCGGTTAAATTGCTTTGCTAACGGCGAACCATAGGCATTTTCATTGGCATCTAAAAAAACACTGGCCTCGCCCTGGTACTCATCTCGTGCCGATGAATAGGGCACAAGCTTTTTGATGTTCTCTCTGAGTATATTATTGATATTGTACATTCTAATTATAAGACTTTAAATCTTTGTCGAACTTTTTTAATTTGTCATTTTCGCCATTATCAAAGTAGATAGTGTCTTTTTGATGGTAGGGAGCAGCAAAATAACCAGCATCATCGGTTTCTATAAAGTCGTCCTTAATGTATTGACTTACAGTTTTTTTTGTTGCGGGGTCATATACAGCTGCCGAAATTTGGTTGTTGCCGTCTTTGCCTATCTTTTTGATTTGCCAAAAATAGATTTTGCCATTTATGACTGATGGCGAAGAAAAATAATCATCTAAACCTGTTGTTAAGCCTGATAGATGTTGCTTGTTTTCGTTCCCTGTAATAACGTAATGGCCTAATGAACCGCTAAGTTGTTTCTTGAAGCCACTTTTACCTGAAGCATTTGCCTCAAGTGGCCCGGTACCTGTTACTGTTAAATATAAATAATGGCCGTCGTCAATTTTTTGAATACCATAATCCTTGTCAATAGTATCAACGAGTTTTCCATTTTTGGTTATAATAGCGTAAGTGGCTTCCATAACAGTCAAATCTAAAAAGCCAGTATCTATAACTGTGTAATCCCCGTTGAACTGGTATGGTTTAAATACCGAATTTTCGGTTGCTTTTTTTTCCGCACTCGTGTCTGTTACGGTTTCTTTTTTTACAACGGTATCTGCTGATTCTGTTTTTGAACCAGAATGACAAGCGGTAATCAAAATAATCAATGATAAGTAGGCTAAAGACTTCATTTTAATTGTTACTTCTTATTGATACCGCATTCCTGTGCGCATGCAATCCTTCCATCTCGGCCAAAATTTCAACTGTGTGGCCAATATTTTGAATTCCCTCGCGGGTGATGTGCTGAAACGTGATTTTTTTCACAAACGAATCTACCGATACGCCCGAGTAAGCCCTTGCATAACTGCTGGTTGGCAAAGTATGGTTGGTGCCCGATGCATAATCGCCGGCACTCTCGGGCGTTAAATTTCCAAGGAAAACTGAGCCGGCATTAATGATGCTTCCGGTTATCTGCTCCCAGCTATGGGTTGCCAAAATTAAGTGTTCAGGTGCATACCGGTTGCTGAAATCCATTGCTTCGGCCAGGCTGGATGTTACTACAATGTAGGAGTTATCCAACGCTAAACCGGCAATTTCGGCCCTCGGTAACACGGGTAATTGTTTTTCTATTTCTGCTAATGTAGCCTCTGCAATTGCAGCCGATGTGCAAACTAAAACCGATTGACTATCAATGCCATGTTCGGCCTGTGCCAATAAATCAGCCGCGATGTACGCCGGTATAGCGGTATCATCTGCAATAACCAAAACTTCCGACGGTCCGGCAGGCATATCGATAGCTGTTGTAGTGGTTGATTGAATAAGCGTTTTAGCCTTGGTTACAAATTGGTTGCCAGGGCCAAATATTTTATCAACCTTAGTAATGCTCTCTGTTCCGTAGGCCATCGCGGCTATTGCCTGCGAACCACCCGCTAAATAAATTTTATCGATGCCTAACAATAATGCCACATACGCTATAAAGGCATTTACTTTGCCGCTTTTTTGCGGCGGCGAGCAAACTACAATTTCGTGGCAGCCGGCAATACGCGCCGGAATGCCCAGCATTAAAAATGTGCTTGGCAACACTGCCGATCCGCCGGGGATATATAAACCAACTTTTTCAATCGGCCTTAACTCGCGCCAGCATGTAACGCCGGGCATGGTTTCTACCTTATCCTCGGTTTTTAGCTGTGTTTGGTGGAATTTGTAAATATTGCTGTAAGCGGTTTCCAGGGCATTTTTTTGCTCTGGCGTAATAGCTTCAGCCAGTTCCTCCAACTCTGCCTTATCCAAAAAAAGTTTACTTAGCGTTACCTTATCAAACTTTTGGGCATAGTCAATCAAAGCGCTGTCGCCATGCTGTTGCACATTGGCAATCACTTCCTCCACAACGGCACGAATCTCATTAGCCGGGTCGACATTACGCTGAACCAGTTTCTGGATATCTTTTGCAGTAAGTTCTGAATACTTAAATAGTTTCATAGAGCCGAGCCCCCTCTAAATCTCCCCCGGTAGGGGAGACTTTTGTTTTTTTATTTCATAGCCCCCAGGTTTTTAAGCCCTCCCTACCGGGGAGGGTTTGGGTGGGGCTTTTTACAATATTATCTTCTCAATCGGCATTACTACAATGCCTTGCGCGCCGGCTTGTTTTAGCTGGCTTATCCTGTCCCAAAAATCGCGCTCCGGTATAACGGTGTGTACTGCAACCCAATCAGCTTCGGCCAATGGCACTACCGATGGGCTTTTAACCCCCGGCAATAAAGCAATCACCGTATCAAGGTTATCTTTATGAACGTTAAGTACCACGTACTTAGTCTCTTTGGCGCGTAAAACCGATTGGATGCGTTGTATCAATTCCTGAACAAGGTGATTGCTTTCAGTGGCTTTACTGCTAATCAGAATGGCTTCTGATGACATTACATCGGCAAATGCTTTTAAACCATTGCTTTTTAGCGTACCGCCGGTTGATACCAAATCGCAAATAGCATCAGACAAGCCCAGGCCGGGAGAGATTTCAACCGAGCCCGAAATGGTACGGATATCTGATTCGATACCCTGGGCTTTCAGGAATTTGCCCAATATCACAGGGTAGGTAGTAGCTATAGCTTTACCATTTAAATCGGCAAGGGTAGCAATATCATTATTGTTTGGTACCGCTATTTTAAGCGAGCATTTGCCAAAGCCAAGACGCTGCAGATAGCTTACTTCAACTTCGGTTTCTTCTATCACATTTTCGCCTACTATACCCAGGTCGGCAATGCCATCCTGAACATATTCGGGGATATCATCATCGCGCAGAAAAAGAATCTCTAAAGGGAAATTGGAAACAGGCGAGATTAGTGAACTTTTGTAGTTTTCGAAGTTTAAGCCGCAATTTTTTAATAATTCGACAGATTTTTCGTTGAGACGACCAGATTTCTGGATCGCTATTTTAAGTGTTTTCAAAAGAATTGAATTTATGAACTATAATAAAAAAGAGTACAAACGGAGGTTGTTATTTCGCGTAGAAACATACATATTAGCTGATCACCACATGGTGGTGATGCAGATGAAGATGATGTAATGCGATACCGTTCATTTTTTTATAGTATACGGGTAAGTCTGGCGCAAATATAGACAGATGTTTTTTAAATCAAAATTAAATCAGAATTTTATGGATTTGGGAGAATTTGTCAGAATCAGAATTTACAGAATTTGAGCATTAACAGAATTTTGTCTCAGCCGGGATTGTTGAACGAAATTAACGAATTAACAAACTTTAAGATTCTGTCCATCCTTTAATTCTGTAAATTCTGATTCTGACTTTCATCATATTCATAAATGCCACCCTCGTCTCCAAAATCTTTGATCAGCCTCAGCTGTTTTACTTTTTGGATATCCTTTATGTTGATCAGTTCCGGGTTTTCGAGGCTTTTAAACCAGATAAGGTAATAGTGCTTAAAAGTGTAAAATTTGGCTATATCCTTTTTAAAAAACCGATGAGGCACCAGGTAGGATGACATGCCCGAGAAAAAGTAAACAGCTTCGTGCGCATCTGTATAAATCGTAACTTTTGGATCAAATTGGCTCTTATCCATTGTTTTAAGATAAGCCGCGAAGGGCGAATCCATCCAACTTTCGTCGGTGTAGCCGGGGTTGCCATACTCGTCCCTTACCTGGTCGTCGTAGCGGTTTTTGTCGATAAAAAATTCTTTGGTTACAAAGCCCAGCATCAGGACGATCATAATAGCGCCAACTATTTTGCGGGTATTATCATTGACTATTTTTTTGAGCAGCAGCAGGCCCCAACTGGTATAACCCCAAAGCGCGGGAATGTATATAGGTGCCAGCAGGCGATGGTTAATACGCTCGTACCGCGAAAAGGTTGAAGAGACCACTATAAATAAGCCATACACCAAAGCAAAAGTTATGGCAAGGTTTTCAAAACTATCCAGGTGCCTGCGGTAATAGTTGTAAGCCAGGGCAGCTATAAAACCACCGAATATTAAAATAGCCAATGGCACAGATAACCAGTATTGGTTAGGTGTAAGCCCCATCCAGTCGCAAACCACGTTGCCAAAGTAATACAGGTTTTTGCCAAATGAGGTTATTGAAGGCTCCCGCGGCCCGGTAGTAGTGCCCGACATAAAAGCATTGAAAACCAAGTTACTTACCAATAGCGAAATGCAAACACCTCCGTATATAATAATATGTATGATCTTCTTTTTAAGCGGCAAAACCCTGTCCAGCAATAAAAGTAAGCCACCGGTGCCAACAATGGTAACTGCGGCATAACGGGTAACGCAGCTTATTGCGGCAATTAAAGCCGCTACTATCAAGGCTTTAACCGTATGCTTCAGCAAATACTGTCTGAAAGCAACCAGGAAAAACAAGGTTTCTACTATAAATAACGTTTCGGACCATAAGTAGGAGTATACCTGCAATAACGCCGGACTTAATATAATGGCTACCAGCATCAGCCACTTGTAAACGCGGTTTGCGGGCACAAAACGCTGCATGATCCAACCGGCGGTATAAATGAGCGTGGCAAACATCAAACCATTCAATACCGCGCCAAAAACAACAGGATCTATGCGGGTAATAAACATAATGCTCCCTAAAAATATGGGGTAAAATACCGGGAAATCAACAATAGGGATATGGTTAAATGTTTGCAACGTGCCATTAGTGTTCAAGCTCCGGGCAGCGCTGGTGTACATAATAGAGTCTGGCGATATACCAATACCGCTATAACTGCAAAACAGTTGTATTGCAACAAAGCCAAGTACCGCGGCAATAAATGTGTCGTAGTTTTTTAAATAGCGGCTTAGCTGCATAGGACTTTTTTACTGTTAAATTTAGTTGTAAAAGTTGTAAGCGGGTAAAATGTTTTAAAAATAGTTAAAAAGCCCAGCCCAAGCCCTCTCTAAATCTCCCCCGGTAGGGGAGAGTTTTTATCAGCTTTCTTTTAAAGCCCCCCCCTGCCGGGGAGGGTTTGGGTGGGGCTGGCTCTACGCAATCAAATCCAATACGGTGCTAATCGGCTGATCGCTGTCAATCAAAATGCCTTTAACACCAGCCAGGGTGCCTGCTTCCACATCGCGCTCGCGGTCGCCTATAAAATAGGATAGGGCAGGGTCAATATTATATTTGGCAATGCCTTGTAGTAACAATCCTGGTTTTGGCTTGCGGCAATCGCAGTCGCCGGTAAAATTAGGATGGTGCGGGCAGTAAAAAAAGTCGGTTATAATTACACCATGCTCAGCATATACAGTTTTTAAGTGATGGTGCATTTTTGCCAACTCCTCTTCGGTATACCAGCCTTTAGCCAAGCCGCCCTGGTTGGTGGCTACCAGTAGCATGTAGCCCCTATCCTGCAAAGTTTTAAGGGCATCAAAATTATCAAGTACATGAAAATCCTCGAAACGGCGAACATAATCGCCCATTTCCTGGTTCAATACTCCATCGCGATCTAAAAAAACGGCTTTAACTTTTGCAGACATCTAATTTTAATTTTTGGCGAAGTTAGTAGTTTTTTATGTGTTCATAGTTAATGGTTCATAGTTCATGGCCGTTTTTTGCTTAATGTAAGTAGTTCCGTGCAGCTAAATATGCCATCTTATGTATCCGGCCATGAACCATGATCTATGAACCATCAACTTTCCCAAAATAGTCTACTCCTCACATAGATTTAACCAACAAAATTTTATTCTGTTATTGGTATATTTACCGATTGTATAAATGAATAGCGGTAAATTGGTGCAACTTTATACCGATTCTAAATAAGAAAACAACATATTTCATTTACTTAATCATAATAATTGATTGTTTATGTTGTCATTTTGTTAAATAAATATGATCTAAATAATCGATTTTTTAGAAATCTTTAAAAATTCCGATAAATTTTATAATTTATTTGTAAATTGGTAACTTCGTTGTTACACCCCTTTATAAACGGTTTACTCTAAAAGATGAATCAAACTGATAGCAACCAGGGCCTTTACAGGCCAGAATTTGAACACGATTCGTGCGGAACTGGATTTATAACCAACATAAATGGTCATAAAAGTAACCAGATTATTGATGATGCGCTTACGATGCTCGAGAACATGGAACACCGCGGTGCCTGCGGATGTGATCCTGAAACCGGCGATGGTGCCGGTATATTAATACAGCTGCCCCATGAGTTTTTGATGGAAGAATGCTCAAACCTCGAGATCAGCCTGCCCGAACCGGGCGAGTATGGTGTTGGGATGATCTTTTTCCCTAAAGACTCGGCGCAAAAAAAGGCCTGCCGCATTGTGATTACCAATGCAATAGAAAAGCTTGGCCTTGTTAAATTAGGTTACCGCAAATTGACCGTCGATTCAATGGCAGTTGGCGAAACAGCCCGCCAGGCCGAGCCGGATGTGGAGCAGATATTTATTGCCCGCCCGCACCACATTACCAATGCGGATGACTTTGAGCGGAAGCTTTTTATATTACGCAGGTACATCAATAAAACTATTACGGATACCATCCCGGGTGCATCTGAATATTTTTATTTTACCTCGTTGTCCTGCAAAACAATTGTTTACAAAGGCCAGGTAACTACTTACCAGTTGCGTAAATATTATGCTGATTTAACTGATCCGCGTATTGCATCTGGCTTTGCCATGATCCATTCACGTTTCTCTACCAATACTTTCCCATCGTGGAAACTGGCTCAGCCTTTCCGCCTGATTGCCCATAATGGCGAGATCAATACTTTAACAGGTAACTTAAACTGGTTTTATGCAGGTTTAAAATCATATGCTTCGTCGTACTTCACGGCTGAAGAAATGGAAATGATTATGCCGGTGATTGATAACAACCAGTCAGACTCTGCCTGTCTGGATAATATCATCGAAATTCTGTTACACTCGGGCCGTTCGTTACCACATGTAATGATGATGCTGGTACCCGAGGCATGGGACGGCAACGTACACATGGATCCTATTAAAAAGGCGTTTTACGAATACCATGCTACTTTGATGGAGCCATGGGATGGCCCGGCTGCTATCACCTTTACCGATGGTAAACTGGTAGGTGCTTTATTGGATAGGAATGGCCTTCGCCCGTTGCGCTATGTAATTACCAACGATGGTCGCGTTATAGCAGCGTCAGAGGCAGGTACACTGACTATTGACGAAAGTACTGTAGTACGTAAAGGCCGTTTGCAGCCTGGTAAAATGCTGCTGATTGATACCGAAAAAGGCAGGATCATTACCGACGATGAAATAAAAAAACAAATTTCTTCAAGGCAGCCTTATGGCCGCTGGCTGGAAAATTATAAAATAAACCTGAGCGAACTTACTGAACCACGTTTGGCATTCGCCCAGCTTTCAGAAGCTTCTGTATTCCGTTACCAGCAGGTATTTGGTTACAGCCGCGAGGATATAGATACCATTATTAAGCCAATGGCTGTTGATGGTAAAGAGCCCGTAGGCTCGATGGGTACCGATGTGCCTTTGGCTATCTTATCTGATAAACCACAACATTTATCAAGCTACTTTAAGCAATTTTTTGCCCAGGTAACCAACCCGCCTATCGACCCGATCCGCGAGCGCCTGGTAATGAGTTTGGCAACCTTTATCGGTAACAATGGTAACTTGCTGGATGAAGATAAAATGCACTGTCATTGTGTGGTTTTAAAACACCCGATATTAAAAAATCACCAGTTAGAAAAACTACGGAGTATTGATACCGGCCTTTTCCATGCCAAAACGCTGCAAACTTACTTTGTAGCCGATGGTATGCCCGGCTCGTTAGAAAAAGGTATAGCAAGGCTTTGCCGCTATGCAGAAGATGCCGTTGATGATGGATTTGAAGTACTGATCTTGTCGGATCGTGCTGTAGATTCGGAGCACGCGCCCATCCCTACATTGTTAGCTGTATCTGCGGTACATCATCACCTGATTAAAAAAGGTCGCCGCGGCGCTGTAGGTTTGGTTGTTGAAACCGGGGATGCGTGGGAAGTGCATCACTTTGCCTGCTTGCTGGCATTTGGCGCTACAGCTATCAACCCGTACCTGGCTTTGGCAACTATCGAAACCGTTAAAAACAACGGCAGTTTAGAAACCAGCCATGATATTAAAACATTACAAAAAAACTACGTAAAATCTATAAATGATGGTTTGTTGAAGATCTTCTCTAAAATGGGGATCTCGACCTTACAATCATACCATGGTTCGCAGGTTTTTGAAATATTAGGTTTAAATAAAACGGTCGTAGATAAATATTTCTGCGGAGCTGTTACCCGTATTGGCGGTTTAGGTCTTGACGAAATAGCCCGCGAAGCTTTATGTAAACATCGCATGGGCTTTAACACCAAGGGAGCCGACAATTTATTGCCCGAAGGTGGTATTTACCAATGGAAACGCAGGGGCGAAGCGCACTTATTTAACCCAACCACTGTACACTTATTACAACACGCTACCCGTAGCAATGATTATAACGTGTACAAAAATTACGCTAAAGCAATTAACGAGCAAACCGAAAAGCACTTTACCATTCGTGGATTGCTTGACTTTGCCCATCACCGCGAAGCTATCAGCATCGACGAAGTTGAACCGGCCGAAAATATCATGAAACGCTTTGCAACAGGCGCCATGTCATTCGGCTCTATATCACACGAAGCGCATAGCACCATGGCTATTGCCATGAACCGCATAGGTGGCAAAAGCAACACCGGTGAAGGTGGTGAGGACGAGATGCGTTATGAAAGAATGGCCAATGGCGATTCTATGCGTTCGGCTATTAAGCAAGTAGCATCTGCACGTTTTGGGGTAACCTCAAATTACCTGACCAATGCCGATGAATTGCAGATAAAAATGGCGCAAGGTGCCAAGCCAGGCGAAGGCGGACAACTTCCGGGCCATAAAGTCGATGACTGGATTGCTAAAACCCGTCACTCAACTCCTGGCGTAGGTTTAATCTCTCCGCCGCCACACCACGATATTTACTCTATCGAGGATTTGGCGCAATTGATATTCGATTTAAAAAATGCCAACCGTGCTGCACGTATCAATGTAAAATTGGTATCAAAAGCAGGTGTGGGTACTATAGCTGCAGGTGTGGCCAAAGCACATGCCGATGTTATCCTGATTGCCGGATATGATGGCGGTACAGGTGCATCGCCAATAAGTTCGGTAAAACATGCAGGCTTACCTTGGGAGCTTGGCTTAACCGAGGCTCATCAAACATTGGTACGCAATAAATTACGCAGCCGAGTGGTATTACAAACAGATGGCCAGCTAAAAACCGGTCGCGATTTGGCCATTGCAGCTTTGATGGGCGCCGAAGAATGGGGCGTTGCAACAGCGGCGCTTGTAGCCGGTGGTTGTATCATGATGCGTAAGTGTCACTTAAATACCTGCCCTGTAGGGGTTGCCACGCAAGATCCTGAATTAAGGAAACTGTTTAGCGGTAAGGCAGATCACGTAGTGAACCTGTTTAAATTTATGGCTGAAGAACTGCGCGAGATTATGGCCGAATTAGGTTTTCGTACCATTAATGAAATGGTTGGCCGTGTTCAGTTCCTGAAAGTGAAAGATCACCTGGAAAGCTGGAAGGCTAAAAAGATTGACCTGAGCGGCATATTACATCCGGTTACCAATACCAAAGGCATGACGCTTTACAACAGCGAAAAGCAGGATCATGGTATGGATGAGATATTGGATTGGCAGCTATTAGCAGCAGCTCAACCTGCCCTCGAAGATAAAACGCCAGTATTTGCATCATTTGATGTCATCAACGTTAACCGTACCATAGGCACCTTGTTGTCAAACGAGATCTCGAAGATCTATGGTTCGGCTGGCTTACCCGACAATACCATTAACTACAAATTCAAAGGCTCGGCCGGGCAAAGTTTCGGTGCTTTTGCTACCAAAGGTATTTCTTTTGAGTTGGAAGGCGAAGCTAATGACTATGTAGGTAAAGGGTTATCAGGTGCACAACTGGCCATTTATCCATCGGCGAAAGCTACTTTCACGCCGGAAGATAATATCATCATTGGTAACGTTGCCTTATATGGTGCAACATCCGGCGAGGTATTTATAGGCGGTATGGCAGGCGAACGTTTCGCGGTACGTAACTCTGGTGCTACTACTGTTGTTGAGGGTATTGGCGACCATGGTTGTGAGTACATGACCGGTGGCCGTGCGCTTATCCTTGGTAAAACAGGACGCAACTTCGCGGCTGGTATGAGCGGCGGTTTAGCCTGGATTTATAACCCGGATAACAGCTTTGCCGAGAACTGTAATACCGAGATGGTGGATCTTGATCCATTATCGTTACAGGATGAAGAACAGATACTTACCTTACTGCGTAAGCACGTAAGCCTTACCGGCAGCAAGCTTGCACAGCAGATCCTGGCTAACTGGGCCGAGGCATCTACACAATTTGTGAAGGTGTATCCAAAAGAGTATAAAAAAGTAGTAGAGAAGTTACAATATCAAACAATAGGCTAAATTTCAATGGGAAAACCAACAGGATTTCAGGAGTTTAACAGGGAATTACCAACTAAGGTTCCCGCTGCTGAACGCGTAAAAAACTATAAAGAGTTTGTTAATTTATATACCGACGAGAAGCTGAACCAGCAATCGGCCCGTTGTATGAATTGCGGTATCCCTTTTTGCCATTCGGGATGCCCGCTGGGTAATATTATCCCGGAGTTTAACGATGCCGTGTATCGTCAAAACTGGGAGGAAGCTTACCATATTTTATCATCAACTAATAATTTCCCGGAGTTTACAGGCCGTATTTGCCCTGCACCATGCGAGTCTGCCTGTGTGTTAGGTATCAATAAACCGGCTGTAGCTATCGAGGAAATTGAAAAACATATCATCGAAATTGCTTACCAGAAAAATCTGGTAAAACCAACTGCGCCTTTAGTAAAATCGGGCAAAAAAGTGGCTGTAATAGGCTCTGGTCCGGCCGGTTTGGCTGCTGCAGCGCAATTGGTAAAGGCAGGCCACGCAGTAACTGTTTACGAGCGCGATGATAAACCGGGAGGTTTATTGCGCTATGGTATTCCTGATTTTAAATTAGAGAAAACCGTAGTGGAACGCCGTATTGAAGTAATGGAAAAAGATGGTGTGGTGTTTAAGCTGAACAGTGAAGTAGGCGTTAACGTAGCTGCTGATGAATTACTGCGCAGCAATGATGCAGTAGTACTGGCAGGCGGTTCAACAGTGCCTCGTAACCTGATGATCCCCGGCAGGGAATTAAAAGGCATCCATTTTGCGATGGACTTTTTGAAACAGCAAAACAAACGTGTAAGTGATATTGCTGTTGAAGGTGATGATATTTTGGCCACAGGCAAAGATGTAGTAGTAATTGGTGGCGGCGATACCGGCAGCGATTGCGTTGGTACATCAAACCGCCAGGGAGCAAAATCAATCAAACAATTTGAGGTGATGTTTCAGCCGCCTGCGCAGCGTACACAGCATATGCCATGGCCAACATATCCAATGGTGCTTAAAACCACCAGTTCGCACGAGGAAGGTGCTGATCGTTTCTGGGGCGTAAATACCCTGGAGTTTTTAGGCGATGACGAAGGCAACCTGCGTGCGTTAAAAGTGGTAGATGTAGAGTGGGAGCAGGATTTTATGGGCCGCCCGGTAAAATTCCATGTGGTTGAAGGATCAGAACGCGAAATTCCTTGTCAACGTGTGTTCCTGGCTATGGGTTTCCTGTATCCGCAGCCTGCAGGCCTTTTAGCTCAGTTAGGGGTTGAACTGGATGACCGTAAAAATGTTAAAGCCAAAGAAGGCGTTTACCGTACCAACGTAAGCAAAGTATTTGCCGCCGGTGATATGCGCCGCGGACAATCACTGGTAGTTTGGGCTATCTCCGAAGGCCGCGAAACTGCCCGCAAAGTAGATGAGTTTTTAATGGGCCACTCGTTGCTGGAAAGCAAGGATGCTGTTAATCAGTTTGACCAGGTGTTTTAACCTTTTCAATATCTTATAAAAACAAAAGCCGGATCGTTTACTTAACAATCCGGCTTTTTTGGCTTTTTATAAAAATTAATCAGACAGATTTGCCAGTTCAGTTGTATTTTGTTCTTTTAGCTTTATCAGCATCTTTTTTGCCTGTAGCAGCCAGTTGGTTTTTTTAATGGTGCTGTCGTAATAGGCATGGTAGCTATTGCCAAATGTAAGTTTTGAAACTCCCTGTTTATAAGGCCCGCAAAGTGCCAGGTATACGTTGTTGTCTTCGTCATATTCCTGGGTATATTTAAAGGCATAATAAGTATTGCCCTTATCCAAAATGGAACCTAAAAGCGTAATGTTTTTTGGAGAACCTCCCTCATCGTCGTTACCCGTCATTGATTGATATAGGCATAGCTTGGCAAACTCATCCGCTTTTTTGTATTTAGGCGGCACCCTTGATAATTGTTTTTCTTTATTTAAAGCCTGCATCAAATTATATCGTACATCTATACTATCCAAAAGCTTGTTTAATAGTTTCTGATCTATATTAAGATGGTTGTTGATACGGGTGATAACGGCTTCTGAAAAATAATACTCATTTGTCCCGTTTTTAATAAGTTTGGCTGTGAATCTATCTGTTATTGGTTGGTTTTTAACAGATTGCATCAGCTGCAGGTAACTATACCCCGATGCAAAGTATTTGGCATTTACCGTATCTGTTTTTGAAAGGTAATGATCGAGATCGTCCTCAGCGTAGGCTGTAAGCAGGTTGAAGTTGTTTTTTAACAAACCGGCATATTTTTGTTTGTCTTTAACATAGGTCATCTGTTGTGTTACCGATAGTAGCTTTTTCCTGTATTCGGGGTATTTAAGTAATGGCAGGATGCGATTGAAATTGGCCGCAACATATTCAACACTATCATACATCGGGCTAAAGGCGCGGTACAATTCATCGCTTTTAAGCATTGGGTAATTTGTTAAAAGATCGAGGTAGATGTCATAACCTTCTTTTTTATTTATTTCGGGGATAGCACCAAGTATTTTTACCTTAAGCCTGTCGTTGGTATGCTTATCGGTATAAAGTGATTTCAAAACACCGGTGGTTTTATCGTCATTTATTTTTAATAAGGTAGTAATAAGGGCGCTGCGTACTCCAAACTTAGCGGTATCATCATCGTACACGCGCTCAATTGCTTTGTAAAGATATGGCAGTTCATCCTTTTCAAAGTCATAGTAGGATAGGGCTCCTTTAGCACTGTTGCGCACAAGTGTATCTGCCGATGAAAGGTCGCTGATTATCTTTTCAGCCTTTGAACCACTCAGGTTAAATGACGGGGTTTCATTTATTTTTTGTAACGAGTTGTAAAATGTATTACTTGCGTCGCTAAATAATTCCTCATTAGCCACATAGCCGCTAAGTGTAATTACATCGGCATTTATAATAAATAATCGGTTGCGCCTTTTATCTTCCGAATCCTTTTTTTGAATAATATATTCCCTTCCGGCAATACCGTTTACATTAATAGTATCTGTTTTAAGCAGCGAATCCTGGTATCCAACGGATTTTGTTATAAAATGCTTATATACTGAATCGACATTTTTAGCCTTGTAATAATTGCTGATAGCAGCATGTTCCATTATATACACACCGCCCGATGCGGGGTTGGTTGAAGTTGTTGATACTGTGTTACCCAAAAAAGACGTAGAAGAAGCTGTATCTATAATTGATTTGGTATCGGCAAATGTTTTAACCTTAAAGTTACCGCCATCAAACACAAAATCGACAAATGTGGTTTTGACATAAGGTGTAAATTTAAACGACTCAAAAAAAGCGTTCCTGATTTGTTTGCTCTTCACTTCGGGTATGTTGCTTTCCATGATCAGGTAAGTGCGGTTGCCCCTCACAAACAATTGTACTTTGCATAATACTTCATTTAAAGTTACATCAGCTTCGCGGCCTTCGTTGCCATCTTTAAAAATTTTTCGTGGTTTTCCAATTACTTTACCTTTTTTTTCAAATTCAGTGGTGAGCGATTCAAGCATCACTTGTTTGTTGGCAAGGTACATACCCTTGGGGTAGTCGTTATACCTTACCAGGTAGTTTTCCAGGTTGCTGGTATCAGTAGCCATATAAACGGTTATTACAAACGGGCCTGAAGCTGGGTTTTTAGGATTTGGAACTTCTTTTTTAAGCAATGTGGGTTGCCCGGGCATGCTAACAGAAAATGCCGCTGTGTCATTTTTGAAGGTTATCCAGGTAGGATCAGTTTTTTCAACAAGCTTAAGGCTTTTAAAGGAGTTGAAAAAACGGTTGGCATAAACCGAGTTGATGCTTTGTAATGTATTGCCTGCATACAGGCAATATAAGTAATTGTGGGTTACCAATACCCTGAAACGGGTAATTGCTTTGCCTGTACGCAATACTACATCTGTTCCTTTTAAGCCATTAACCAGAATAGGAGTTTTGCTTATGACATGATTATTTTGATTGATCGAAAAATTACTGATCGCCTTGTGCATCACCTCATCTTCGGTTATTGGCCTTAACGTTGTACCCTTTTGAACAGCATAGGCGCCAAAAAACATATCATTGGCCATATCCGGGAAAATTATCGAGCTGATACCGTAAAGCGCTTTGGTTTGCATAGGTGCAAATGGCAAATCAATAGCATAACCGTTTTCCTCATCTGTGTATGTTTTCCAGTTAAGTTTGGTATAATCGGTATTAAACCTATCTGCTATACCGGTAAATGCAGCAGCTACCGGGCTAACTGTATAGCCATTGTTTTTTAACAGCGTTATCAATCCATTATCGCCTGGTAAATGGGCTACACCTACCGCGGTGAATAGGGGTTGGCGGTGTATCTTTGCAATGATGCCGGCAAGCATTACTTTGTTACGGGCGATGATTTCCTCATCGTTAAGCTCATCATTGCCAAGGCACGCTTTTATGGTTTCTAAATTACCGGTACTGTAAATCTTTATTAATTTTTCCTGGTTGTCAAGCTTTTCCTCTTCGTTGCTATCTTCTACAAGATCTTGTACCCTTGTTTTAAAATCCGATTGATTGCCATAATGCTCTTCAAATTTTTCCAACGTGTTTTCAAGCCCGAAAATATTTTTGCTCATGGAGCGTGCAACGCCATAGAGGTAGGCATCAACAAACGATTTTTTATCGTCGGGCTTTACCTTTTCGGGTTTCATCATAGCTTCAATGCGCATGGGGTCGAGGTCGCCCATTGGGAAGCCATTTTTTTCTTTAAAACGTTTTGCAAGCTTATTATACTCGGCATCACTGAGCCATTTGCGCACATTACGGATGCTATCTTTATCGCTTAAGGTGGCGAACATTTTTTTGATCAGGGTATCCGGATGTATTTCTAAAGCAAATGCCTGGCAGCTTTGAATAGCGAGCATAACCGAATCGCTGAACCGGAATGCCCGGCTGTCCTTTATGTGCATGGTGCCAAATAAGTAGGATGGTTTGGTAAGTCCCTTACCTTCAATGCGCCATAGTATATTATACACTGGTTTTTGCTGAGCCCTTAAAATAGGGACTGTCGCCATCAACAATAAAATAGTTAACAGCGAAAATTTAACAGCAGACTTAAAAAAATAGGTAAAAACGTTTAAGATCAGGACGTTTGGTGGGTAAGGTTTGGTCATAAATATTAATAGTAAGATAAAAAAAAGCAACCCTAATATAATGGATATTATTGGTTTTTTATTAATTCTTTGCAAGTAATCGCGCTATAAGTAGGTATCATAGTAAAAAAGAATACTTGGTTGCCGAAATAGGTTTTGTATTGTAAATCAATATAATTATGCTACTTTATAAAACCACTTGTCGCTTTTTGCCGTTAAACCTTAACAAAGCATAATCAATTTATAAATGAAGTATTTAACTGGCTTGTTATTGATTTTAGTAGCTATCTTTTTTGTGCAATCATGCGAAAGCAACAAACGCGCAAATAATTACAACAATAAAGTACTTGTTGACGATGGCGGAATGCTCTTTTTTAAAAATGGTACCGAAGCCAGTCTGGCAACTGTAAAAGCTTCCGGTTTGGCTATCTCCAACTCAAAAAATCAAAAGGTTGTTCAATTTGCCAAAGCTATGATTGACGACCATACTTTGTTGGCCGATAATTTGAGAAAATTGGAGATTGATAATTTTGTAACGTCCAACGATACCATAAATGCAAATCACCAACAAGTGATTGCCGTCCTTGAGCAGAAGAAAGCTGCCGATTTTGATAAGGCATATATAGAAATGCTTGTGAGCCAGCATGAACAGGAAATAACCCTTTTTAAAACTGTCGCGCTCAATAAAAATCCTAATCTATCTGATTTTGCCAGGAAAAATTTACCATCGTTGCAGGCACATCTTGATTCGGCTAAAATGATTATGCTGGCGTTGAAATAGCTTATTTTTAAATTGCGGATTGTGCTGGCGAACTGGGTTGGAGTCGTTTTTTATTTTATTTGTTTTTTTTTAATGTTTTTAACACCCGCGAGGTTAGCGTTAGTGTAACTCGTAAGGGTGCTGGACTAACTATTTCAGCTGAAAGCATGAAACCATGTAACCCACGAGCTGGAAGCTCGCGGGTGCGATAGGCCATATCTAACTAAAATAATTTCAATTGCTGTTGTACCGGCGGCTTTGCTTTTCCAAATACAGTACGTCCGCCATATTTCCATGAGTATTCACGTTCTTTGGCTATTACCTGGTCGAAGTTGGCATTTGGCGTAAAATCCTTTTCGGCATTCTCGGCTATTTTATGGAGCCGTTTGATAGCCTCATTTTGTTCCGATAATCCCAGTTTCGATTTGTGTATTGCGTTTTGGAGAACGCCTATGGTTTCGTCATATACTTTGGTAGGTACCGGGAAGGGGTGCCCATCCTTGCCTCCGTGTGCAAAGGAAAACCTTGCCGGATCTTTAAACCGGGAGGGAGTCCCGTGTATAACCTCGCTTACCAATGCCAGCGATTGCAGGGTACGCGGCCCCAGGCCTTGTAACAGCAATAAATCTTCAAAATCAGCGGGCTGCTTTTCATGGGCTAACCAAAGCACAGCGCCCAGGCGTTTTAAATCCACGTCCTTGGCTTTTACATCATGATGGTTCGGTAATACCAGGAGGCTGATTTCTTTGATCATGGCTTCCGGGTTTTCGGCGGCTATCCGCATAACCCCGTTTCGGGAGGTGTCGGCCAGTTTATCTGTCATGTTCAGGATCAGACCTGTATTTTTGCCGTAGATGGATGTGTGCGGATCATCAACAAACGATGTTAATTGCTCGGAATGCCAGTGATAGCGGCGTGCGGTGCTGCTGGCATCGCTCATGCCTTGCTGTACTACAGCCCATTTGCCGGTATCGCTCAGGATAAAATTATGGGTATATAGCTGGAAACCATCTTGTATTGCTGTATTATCAACTTTAGCGCTCAGTTTGCTGCATCGTACAAGGTAGTTGCCGTCAAGCCCCGTAGTTTCGCCAATCTTTAATAGCTCGGCAGGGGTTTGTTTGGAGTGTTTGCCTTTGCCGCCGCAAATGTAAATGCCCAGTTCGCGGCTGTGCGGGTTTACCGATTTTTTTAAAGCGCCCATTACCGAGGTTGTTATGCCCGATGAGTGCCAATCCATCCCCATAACCGCGCCAAGGCTCTGAAACCAGAAAGGATTGCTCAGGCGGCGTAAAACCTCGTCCTTGCCATAATCCATTACGATGTTTTCAATTACAGCCAGGCCTAACTTTGCCATGCGCTCGGCAAGCCATGTGGGTACATAGCCATAGTGTAAAGGTAAGTCAGCACTGCCAGATCGCTTCATGCTAACAAAGTTAGTAAAATTTACACGATTTGAGGATTTTGCAAGATTAACAGGTTTTTTTTCTGAACTCGGATTAAGCAGATTTTTCGGATTATTTGGATTTGATTCCAATCCAATCCTGTCAATCCCTTAATCCCCAAAATAGTAGTTCAGACCAAAAGCATCTTCAAATTCTCAAATATTCAAATTCTCAAATCAAATTAATCCTCTTCCGTTTCACCTGCGTACAGCTCATCTATTTCTGCCGCGTACTTTTTCTCAATAACTTTGCGTTTGGCTTTCATGGTTGGGGTTATCTCGCCTTCTTCCATGCTGAAGGGGTTACGCTTTACTTTAAACGACTTGATACGTTCAAACTTGGCCAGCTCGTTGCTGAATTTGCGGATATCCTGGCTTATCCAGTCTACAATTTCCTGATCATCGATAAATATTTCGGGGCGCTCAAAAAAATCGTTGTTGAGGCCGAATTGTTCCTGCAAGCCCTCTTTGCCGGGCACTATGATAGCGGCTATGTATTCGCGTTTATCGCCCACTAAAAACACCTGTTCAATTTTAGGGCTTTTCAGGTACGTATTCTCAACCGGGGTAGGGTATATGTTTTTGCCGTATGCGTTTACCAGCATATTTTTCAGCCTGTCGGTAATTTGCAGGTTGCCGCGGTAGAAACGGCCGATATCGCCGGTATGAAACCAGTTATCTTCGTCGATAACTATTGCTGTTTCTTCGGGCTTATGCCAGTAACCTTTCATCACGCAATGGCCGCGAACAATAATTTCGCCTTCTTCGGTTTCTGTATCTTCCTTAAAGTTATCGTGGGTTTGTATCGAGTAAATTTCTTTGGTTTCTACATTTTGGATAGCCACCTCAATGCCCGGAATAATGCGGCCCACAGTGCCATAAATAACCCTGTGCCTTTCGGTTACAGCCATAACCGGCGATGTTTCTGTGAGCCCGAAACCCTCCAGTATTACAATACCCAGGTCGCCAAAAAACTCACCAATGTTTTTGGGTAGGGCGCCGCCGCCCGATACCATAAACTGTAGCTTGCCGCCGGTTTTTTCTTTTATCTTACTGAAAACCAATTTTTCGGCAATGCCATGCTGTGCTTTAAGAATAAGACCCGGCGATTTACCGGCTTCCTGTGCCAAACGTACCTTTTTGCCAATTTCAAATGCCCATAAAAATATTTTGGTCTTTATGCCACCTGCAGATGTGCCACTTTTGATAGCCCTATCGTGAATACGCTCAAGCAGGCGCGGCACGCAACATAGTATGGTAGGCTGCGTTTCGCCCATATTTTTAGCTAACAGCTCCAAACTTTGGGCAAAAGCAATTTGCGACCCTTTTAAAATTGCGATATGATAAATTGTACGCTCAAATACATGCGATAACGGCAGGAACGATAAAAAGCGGTCATCCTTGCTTACAAAAGGAATTTGGATAACACTATTCAGCGCGTTTTGGGTAAGGTTATAATGCGTAAGCATTACGCCCTTAGGGATACCTGTTGTACCTGATGTATAAATAAGGCAGGAAAGATCGGTAGGTAAAATAGCTTCGCGGGCGGCAGCGATAGCGTGTCGATATTGGCTAACCAAAGCCAGCCCTTCTTTAATAACATCATCAAAACCAATTACGCCGGCATTGAGCGTATGTTTGCTGCTGTGTTTTTCAAAATCATCAAAAGCCGGTATAATACGAATGAGCTCGGGGCAGTTATTGGCTATTTTGAGCACTTTGCGAAAAAGAAACGGATTACCCGTTATAATCACTTTTGCGCCCGAATCGTTCAGAATATATTCAATTTCGTTTTCGGTGAGGGTAGGATATATCGATGCATTTACGGCACCTATCTGTTGTAATGCCTGGTCGTAATAAACATAATTTGGTCCATTCTCGATAATTAGCGACAACCGGTCGCCTTTTTTGATGCCCAGGTTTAATAACCAGGCCGATATGGCATCTATCTTTTCAAGTGCCTCGCCATAAGTAATCTCCACCCAGGTATCTTTAACCTTATGGATTAAAAATGGATGACTTTCGGGATGGATATTGGCAACGGTATTGCGTATAAACGATGGGACAGTTGTAAGTTGATTAGCCTGGCTCATTAATTGATCAATTGGTTCTGTTCAAGCATCAAACTTATGTTTTTTCGGTATAAAACTCAAATCAAATATTAATGGCCGATAAATAAAGCAGGGTCGGTTCCCCATGCAAACGTAAAGTATTTTTAAAAATTCCGGATGTGTAATTTATTCCTTAGGTTTTATTAAAAAAATGATTCAGTTGTAGCATTTGCAGGTAATAATGCGTAATCAGGTTAATAGCCAATTATACTTTTTATGAAACCACCTTACCCTATTTTTCTTGCAATGGCAATTGTTATGGCCGTCCTGTCGGGCTGCGATAAAGGCCAGCCGGCTGCAATTAAAAGCAGCGAAAGTAACGCCAAAGTAGTTTTGCTGCCTGCTCAGTTGCCCCAATCAATTACAGCGGTATTTTTTACTGATGTTAAAACCGGTTATGTTGCCGGCGGTGGCGGTGGTATTTATAAAACTTTTAACGGTGGCGACAGCTGGCAAGCCGAAAATTCAAATACCAATTTGCCTATTTATGGCCTCTATTTTATAGATAGCAATAAAGGGTTTGCGGTTGGTGGCGAAAGCTCATGTGGAGGAACGGGCTGTGTGCCACCGGGTGGTTTTATACTGCGTACGCTTGACGGCGGCCAAAGCTGGACAAGGGTTTATACACCGGTTGAAAAAACTGATATAACGTCCGTATATTTTGTAAATACCAATGTGGGCTTTTGTGTAGGTAATAACGTGATTTACAAAACTACCGACGGCGGTTTGGCGTGGACAGCGCAGGCCATCGAAAACCTGGGCGGGAAAATGATGCAAATAAAATTTACTGATGATAAAAATGGCTTCATAATATGCCTGTTTGATAAGATAGTACAGACAGATGATGGCGGCCTAACCTGGAAAGTAATCAGCCCACAAACCAACACCGGTTACTACAGCATAGCATCTGCCGGAGGCGTTACCTATGTGGGTGGGCAGGGCAAGGTTATAAAATCAACAAATAATGGCAACTCGTGGAGCGTGCTGGCTAATTCGCCGGCAGATGTTTTTGCCATCTATTTCAAAAACTCTAAAAACGGTATCGCACTCGGCCGGGGCAATTATTCGGGTGGCGATTTTGGTCATTCTTATGCTTCAATTTATACCACGTCCGATGGCGGCGATAGCTGGATAGGATCGTCAGATATTACCGGGTATTCTGCCATTAACGCTGTAAGCTTCCCGAACCAAAGCGTAGGTTTTGGCATAACGGGAAATAAAATAATTAAGATAACTTATTAAAGTTGGGCGCTGCCGTTATTCAGCCGTTAAAAACTCATCAAGCATCGCTACAAATAACTCCGGTACTTTACTATCCGGGTTTGGCGCCATAACCTCGCCCATGAAAGCGCCGTGGCTGCCGGGCATAATGGTTAGCCGGCTGTGTGGCAATAACCGCGACAATTCTATAGCGTGCTCTGGTGTAATCACATCCTGATCGCTTACAACGACCAGGGTACGGGCCTGGATGGCTTTGATATCGTCGGTGTTCCAATCCTTAAAAGTCTGCATCCGTTTGGCATCTTTATCTTGCATGTTTTGCAGCCCTGCCTGGGTATTGCCGGGGATGGCCAGGTAAACATCTTTGTAAATCTGTGGCATTGAAGATAGATCTGCTTTGTTTATAAAATCCCAAAACCACGGGAACGTTCCGGCTCGTTTATAAAGTGCCGAAATTGCCACCAGTTTATGTACTAATTCGGGATGCCTGATAGCCAACTGCAGGGTAGTACTGCCGCCGTTGCTAAAACCCATAACATCGGCACCTTTAATGCTTAATTGTTTTAGCAGTTCGGCCACATCGTCGGCATCCTGCTCAAAAGTTTCGGGAATGTCCCTGGCGGATGTGCGACCGTGATTTTGCAAATCGACCGCAATAACCATATGGGTTTTGGCCAGTTGCGGCATAATTTTACCAAATGAAGTATGCATTGTTGAACCACCGCCGTGAATTAATACCAGCGGATGGCCTGTGCCATGAATTTCATAATACATTTTTATGCCGTTTACGTGGGCATATTTACCGGCATTTTGTGCCTGGGTGGTTGTCGCTGTTGTCATAAGTATAATGATAAAAGTAGTGATCTTGATATAAAGCAGCATTAAGTTTTTCATAATTCAAATTTAATGCGAAGTGCTGATGGCACCAATAGCAGTATGCGACAAAGTTTAGGGCGGTTTACGACAGGTTGTAAATCGTTTCAGCAAACCAAGGGTAACAATTCATTTACAATGCGCCGCGAGAGCGAAATAAGGGTGTATTTATTACACAGTGGTTTGCTAAATCGTTAATATTGTTGAGCCAATTAGTTAGCCGGTACTTTTTTACCGTTACATAATACATATTTATCATCGGGCCTGATCAGCCCATTCTTGCAGCGCTTTTATGCGTTATTGCCGGCGGGCTTATTGGCAACAAAATGTACATCAACTAAATCTCTCAACTCATGTCATTAAAATTAAAACTCACCTGTGTTTTATTGATAGGGCTCAGTTTTGGGCTGTATTCATTTAAAACAACTGTTCCGCGGCAGCGCGTGCTGGTTTTTTCAAAAACATTGGGCTGGCACCATTCCTGCATTCCGTTTGGTATAGCCGCTATCCAGAAGCTGGGTAAAGAAAATAATTTCGATGTTGATACCACAACCAATTCTGAAGCTTTTACCGACGAGAACCTGAAAAAATACGATGCCGTTATATTTCAATGCACCACGGGCAATGTACTTAACGCCATGCAGCAGGCAGCGTTTGAACGGTACATACAGGCGGGCGGCGGATACGCAGGTTTCCATTCGGCTGCCGATACTGAGTACGACTGGCCATGGTACGGCAAATTGGTGGGCGCCTATTTTTCAAGCCATCCTAATAATTCAAATATCCGTACGGCTACTATAGATGTAACAGATCGGACAAACCCTATAACGGCCGGTTTGCCTGCCCGCTGGGAGCGTACCGACGAATGGTACAACTACAAATCCATCTACAGCGGCATACATATTTTGGCCAGCCTTGACGAGAATACTTACGATGGCGGTACCAACGGTGCAAACCATCCTATTACCTGGTTTCATGAGTTTGACGGTGGCCGGTCGTTTTATACAGGCTGTGGCCATACCGACGAAAGCTATAGTGACCCCTTGTTTTTAGGCCAGATGCTTGGCGGTATTAAATACGCCATGGGCAACGGTAAACCGCTGGATTATAGTAAAGCTTACGCCAAAGTATCGCCCGATCAAACCCGCTTTATTAAAACAGTGTTGATAAGCAACGTGGCATCGCCTATGGAATTGGCCTGCGCTAAAGATGGCCGCGTATTTTTTACCCAGCTGATGGGTAATTTTTCGGTTTATAATACCAAAACCAACCAGTTTAAAGTGATCCATAAATTCCCCATCACTTACCAGGGTGGCACCGGGGTTATTGGCCTAACGCTCGATCCTGATTTTGAAAACAACCAGTTTGTATATATCTATTACATGCCCGAAGGGCAAACCATCGAGCCTTTAAACTTTCAGCTTTCGCGGTTTAAATTGAGCCCTACTAATGTGCTCGATTTGAAATCAGAAAAAATCCTGTTAAAAGTGCCGGTACAAATAGTAAGCGGCGCACACCATGGCGGCTCATTGGCCTGGGATAAAAACGGTAACCTATACCTGTCTACAGGCGATAGCTCGAGCCCGTTCCCGGCCGATGGTTACGCACCGCTGGACGAACGCCCCGGGAAAGAGCATTTTAGCCTGGATGCCCAACGTAGCGCAGGCAATACCAACGACTTTAAAGGCAAAATACTGCGCATTCATCCCGAGGCTGATGGCACTTACACCATACCTGAAGGAAATCTTTTTCCTAAAGGTATGGCCAAAACTAAACCGGAGATTTATGTGATGGGTTGCCGTAACCCATACCGTATCGCGGTAAATCCTAACACCTCGGTTTTATACTGGGGCGAGATTGGGCCCGATGCGGGTAAAGATTCGCCACGTGGCCCGCGCGGTTATGATGAATTTAACCAGGCCCGCAAGGCGGGTAACTTTGGCTGGCCGTATTTTGTGGGCAACAACTTTGCCTACTCACACTGGGATTTTGTTACGGGCACGCCTGGGCCAATGTTTGATCCTAAACGGCCGGTAAATAACTCGCCAAACAATACAGGTTTAAACGTGCTGCCACCCGCCACACCCGCCATGATCTGGTACCCTTATGCCGCATCGGATGAGTTCCCGGAATTGGGATTAGGCGGCCGTTGCGCTATCGGAGGCGATTTTTATAAGTACAATGCCAATGTTAAAAACCCCAATAAGTTCCCTGATTATTACGACGGTAAATTATTTGTGGCCGACTGGATGCGTAACTGGGTAATAAGCCTGACGTTTGATGAAAACGAAAATTATGTACGCAACGAAGCTTTTATGCCCGCCAATGGCGATTTCAGGCGACCTATTGATATGCAGTTTGGCCCCGATGGCGCTTTATATATGCTGGAATACGGGTCGGTGTATGGCGCGCAAAATGAAGATGCCCGCCTGGTGAAAATTGAATACAACACCGGCAACCGTGCACCCATTGCCAAAGCCGGTATTACCGATACCGCTATGCAAGCCTACTACCAGCATACCAAATACCTTACTGCCGAGTTGAAGGAAATGCCGGTAAAAAAAGAGATATCAGGCCAGGCGCCGTTAACCGTAGGTTTTAACAGCCAGAACAGTAAAGATTTGGATGATGACGATAAAATAACCTATCAGTGGTTGTTTGACGGTAAAACGGCGGGCGCAGCAACAGCCTCGGCAAGCTATACCTATACTAAGCCGGGTGTTTACAAGGCTATTTTAAAAGTTACCGATAAAGGCGGTGCTACAGGGCACGATACCATTATAGTGAGGGTGGGTAATACAAGGCCGGTAGTTACCATTGCCGGCACTGGTAACAAATCATTCGTCCAAAAGGGGCAGCCCTTTAAATATCATGTGGTGGTGAAGGATAAGGAAGACGGTAAGATAGACCCTAAACGGGTGAAGTTATTTTACATTTATAACCCGCAGCCATCAACCGATGGTAAAACGGTGCAAAGCTTGGCTGCTTTGTCGGCCAACGAAATAAGCTATCCCGGCAAGGCGTTGATGGCCAACAGCGATTGTAAATCGTGCCACCTGGCCAACAAGACCGCTGTAGGGCCAAGTTTTATAGCGATATCCAACCGGTATAAAACACAAAAAGGATCGGTTGATAAGCTATCCAAAAAAATCATAGCGGGTGGCGCAGGGAGCTGGGGAACCGAGCATGTCATGAGCGCCCACCCGCAGCTTTCGGCGGCCGATACCAAAGAGATTGTGAAATACATATTTTCATTAACCGATAGAAAAAGCAAAGCAACGCCTTTACCGCTTACCGGTAGCCTGAACCTTAAATTTAGCGATGCCGAGCCGCGCGGGCAATACACCCTGTTTGCATCCTATACCGATAAAGGTGGAAAAATGGTTGGGCCACTTACCGGTACTGATGTGGTAACTTTGCGCAATGCTGATGTAAAGGCAGTTTATGCTGATGAATTAAAAGGATTCAATCGTTTTAAAGACGATCTGTCGCTGGGCAACCATAAATCGTTTGTGTTGTTCAGGGATGTGGATTTAACCGATATCAAAAAAATGAGCTTCCAGTACGCATCCAAAGGAGTTGATGGCGAGATTGAAGTACGGATGGATTCACAGGCAGGCCCTGTTATTTGCTCGGCCAATTATGGCGATACCGGCAGCTGGGATAAACTGGCCTGGTTAACCGGCGATGTACAAAAGCCGGTTGCAGGCAAACATAATGTATTTGTTTTTGCTATTAAACGTACCAAACCAAACGATGGCATCCTTAAATTAAGCGATATTCGCTTCGGTCAATAATTTAAGATAGTAAACTTTCAAATTAACTCGAACTAAAAAATATAAAAGTCTCCCCAACCGGGGGAGATTTAGAGGGGGCTAACACTTATAATTAATATATGAAAACATCACAAGTAATAATAAATGCCTGCCTGGGCTTAAGCTTATTGGCTTCCAATACGTTTGCACAAAGCGGCAAGCCGGTTTTTATTGGTAAAATAGGCGTGCAAGCTTACACTTTCCGTAGCAGTATGCCCAAAGCTACGATATCCGTACTGGATACCATTAAAGCAATGGGTATAACCGAACTGGAAGGACAGGAACCCAAGGGCATGACGCCCGAAGCTTTCCGTAAGCTTTGTAACGAAAGAGGAATTAGCATCCCATCGATAGGAGCGGGATATGATGATATAGTAAAAAGCCCGGCCCAGGTGGTGAAACAGGCTAAAGCGTTAGGAGCCAAATATGTGATGGTAGCCTGGATTCCGCATGGTAAGGAGTTTAACCTGGAAGATGCCAAAAAAGCCGTTACTGATTTTAATACGGTTGGCAAATACCTTGCAGAAGCCGGGATTACATTTTGCTACCACAACCATGGGTATGAGTTTGGCCCTTACGAGGACGGAACCCTGTTTGATTATATCGCTAAAAATACCGACCCAAAGTATGTATCATTCGAGATCGACCTGTTGTGGTCGTTCCACGGCGGGCAGGACCCGGCTAAGCTGATTGAAAAATATCCAACCCGCATTAAACTGATGCACCTGAAGGATATCCGCAAAGGCGTAGCCAATGACCTTACCGGAGGTACCGATACCAAAAACGACGTAGCCCTGGGCACCGGCCAGATTGATATCCCGGCCGTACTTAAGGCAGCAAGGAAAGCGGGCGTAAGGCATTATTTTATTGAGGATGAAAGCCCATCGTATGCCACGCAAATTCCTGTTACCATTGAATACATTAAAGGTTTAAAATACTAACATATGAACGCGGCATTAAACAGGCGGCAGGCGCTAAAAACAATTGGCTTAGCAACGGGTGCCGCGGTGTTGAGCGGCCCGGTTTCGGCGGCTATCAAGGTGGATAAGAGGCCAGGTAACGGTTTTATATATTCGCTGAATATGAGCACCATCCGAGGCCATAACCTGGGCTTTGTAAAAGAGCTGGAGGTTGCGGCTAAGGCCGGCTTCACGTCTGTAGAGATCTGGCTGGATACGCTGGATACTTACCTGCAGGGCGGCGGTACTATTACCGAGGCCAAAAAAATCATCGACGGGCTTGGCCTTAAGGTAGAGGATGCCATAGGCTTTGCGCCCTGGATCGCAGATGACAACACTATCCGTGCCAAAGCCCTGACCGACCTGCAAGCGGATATGGACCTGCTGGCCAAATTAGGCTGCCCGCGAATAGCAGCGCCACCGGCAGGCGGCACAAAGGAGCCGATAAGTCTTGACACCATTACAGAACGCTACGCAACTATCCTGAAAATGGGTAAACAAAGCGGGGTTATCCCGCAGCTGGAAATGTGGGGTGCATCGGTAAACCTGAAGCATGTAAGTGATGTGTTATATGTAATATCATCCTTAGGTGATGCCGATGCCAGGGTGTTGTTGGATGTATTCCACTTTTTTAAAGGAGGATCGCCTGTTGAGAGCCTGAATTTTGTGGGCAAACAGGCGCTGGATATTATACACATAAACGACTACCCGGCCGGAATTACACCTGCCCAAATCTCGGAACCCGACAGGATTTACGTAGGTGATGGCATAGCGCCCGTAAAACAGATATTACAATTGGCCAAACACCCCGATAAACCATTGGTGATATCCTTTGAAGTATTTAACAAAAGCTACTACGCGCAGGATGCTTTAAAAGTGGCTAAAACGGCGTTGGAGAAGATGAAAGCCGTTACGGCGGGGATGTGATATGGGGCGAGCCTTAGCCAGCGTTCAAAGCTAATGTCCTTCGTACCCACCCATGGCACGTGATAAATAACCCCCTTTGTCATCCTGAGCGATAGCGAAGGATCTATTGTACGCCATGCATAACCGCCAACAAAGTTCGCGAATAGATCCTTCGTACCTCAGGATGACAGGGTTTTTATTTTAATTGTCATGCCTACTTTAGAATTTTCGCGAAAAAAGCAACTCAACATGACAGGAAAGTAGTGCGCTCACACCCCGTACCTCTCCCTCAAAAGATTACGATGATGTACATTGTGCCCAAACACCATCCATCCCACACTCCTTGCTGTATAGACCGGGGTTTGGTCGAATTTGAAATCAAGCATGGCATGGGTCATGTGTTTGTAAAGGCTGATGGTAGCCTCCCTGATGGTTATGAATTCTTCGGCTATATCTGTCAAAGTGCGGTTATGGGCGTTAAAATTCTTGTTGTAATCTGCGCCCTGCGGTAACTCCAGTATGGCGTTTACCTGCCTTGTACAGCAAAATGCCTTATAGGCGTAATACCTTTCATCATCGTTTAAGTGGATAAAAACCTGTTTTACTGTCCATTTACCCTCGGCATAACTGTAATTTTCGGCGGTTGCCGGAATCGACCTGATCAAGTCAATTGTTTGCTGTTTGTTAACCTCCAATGCTTCGATGAGGTCATCGCCTTTGGCTAAATCGAAAAAATAGGGGTACCAGGATGGTGCATCTTCCTGGTACGGGCGGCCAATTTTTATCATCGTCTGTCAATAGCTTTTTTCTTTAGTATAAAGATACTGCATGTAACTGATTTCAATGATCCGCATAACCGACCAATTTAAGGGCGATATGCGACAGTCTTCTAATCTCCCGCGTACTCCCAGGCACTTTGGTAGCCGCCCAGTTTTTCGGCATATGCTACAAAATCAGCGTAAAATTTTAAACGGGTTAGGGTGGCGCTATCGCCTATAACTACCAATTTTTTACGGGCGCGGGTCATGGCTACGTTCATGCGGCGGATATCCGAAAGGAAACCTATCTCGCCATTAGCATTGCTGCGCACCAGGCTGATGTAAACTACATCCCGTTCCTGTCCCTGGAAACTGTCGATGGTGTTAACGGAGATATTATCGATATACGGTAACAGCTCCGGGTTGGCTTGTAATTGCTCGTTCAGTACCCTGATCTGCTCTTTATAAGGCGATATAATGGCTACCGACGGGGATTTTTCGGTCGGGTCAATCTCACTTACCAGCCGGTTCAGATGTTTAAATAGCAGTACCGCTTCATCCGGGTTGTAGGTACTGGTGCCGGCTGTTTGCTCTTCAAAGCCGGCACCGGCGGTATCGATAAAAGTAACCGGTGTATCGCCAGCAAACAATAATCGTGTTGCTACAGTGGCATGGGCCTTTAACTGATTGCCGTAAAATTCACGGGATGAGAAGCCCATGATGGACTCGTTCATGCGGTATTGCTCATTCAGCAAAACAACAGCTTCGGGATGCAGGGCAACGCATTTCTCTAACAAAGTAGTGCTCAAACCCGCGCGGGCGGCATCATTTGATTTAATGGTAGGAGGGAGCTGCAGGTGGTCGCCGGCCAAAATTACTTTCTGCGCTTTCAGGATAGGGATCCAGCATGCGGGTTCAAGTGCCTGACCGGCTTCGTCAATAACCACTGTATCAAATTTTACCTCGCGGATGGTATAGTGGTTTGAGCCGACAAGGGTGGCGGTTATTACCTGCGCTTTGCTCACCAGGTCGTCGATGATGTGCTGCTCGGTATTCGCCACATCTTTCATGATCTTGTGCGCCTCGTTAAACAGGGCCTTGCGCTGGTCGCGTTCCGATTTGCCGAAGCTGCGCTTGTACTTGTGCGCCATATCCTTATAAGCACTGGCCTGTTTTTTTAACGTGCGGATGAGTTTATTATCCGCGTGGCCGGCCATTTTGCTATCAAGCGTTAATGAAACCAGTTTTTCGGATACCCGGTTGGGGTTGCCTATTCTTAAAACGTTTAAACCTTCGTCGGCCAGTTTTTCGCTCAGGAGGTCAACAGCGGTGTTGCTTGGAGCCACCACTAAAATTTGTTTGCTGGTTTGTTTTGCTAACAAACAAATGGCCTGCACCAGTGTGGTGGTTTTACCTGTGCCCGGCGGGCCGTGAATTATAGCCAGATCCTGCGCGGCTACTATTTTGTTTACCGCCGCCAGCTGGGATGTATTTAAACGGGAAATATTTAAAGGCTGGGCAGGGTCGGCAAAAACAGGGGAGGTTTTACCGCTGAGGATATTTACCAAACGGCCTTCCTTTTTTTCGCCTAAGGCCGATGCCTGTTTAATGGCCTTGAACATTTCATCGTAACTGTTATTATCAAACAGCAAGTCGATACCCAGCTTGCCGTCTCGGGCCCAATCGGGCAGCTCATCGGTATATAGAGTAATCTTTAGCCTGTTGCCACCCTGGTAGGTTACGGTGCCCTCCACGCGATCTTTTTGCGGATCGTGATTGCTGAATAAGGCGGCGGGTATTCCAAAGCGTAACTGGTGCGATATATCCTGATGGGTGGTGCGTTCCACCTCAACATTGATATAATCTCCCCGGCCGGGCTCGGTATTCCTGATGGCGATAGGGTACCAGGTAAGGCCCTGAGCACGACGATCGGCGGCAGATGTGTTTTCGGTAAGTTTAAGGTAGGTGCTGCGGTCTTCTTCTTTCTCTTTGTTCAGCAGATCGAGCAGCTTTTTAAAATAATCCATTGAGGGCAAAGGTAGTAATAAAGCTAAAAGCTTAAGGCGGTAGGCAGAAAGCCATAAGGAAGTGCAAAAGCAGCAGGTGTACCATTCCCTCTTCCGGGAACTGCTTTGTATACACACCTTTTAGATTTTGAATACTATCCAAAAGTGTTGCGTTGCGCAACAGGTGAAACAGTTAAAAAATACATCTCGCTAACAATCACCAAATTACGAATTGTTATAAAATAAAAACCGCAACAAAACCGCAACAGCTTGTGGAAATCATATTTCTTAGCGCAAAGCCGATAAAGCGACCCGTACCACATCTTCCAACACGCTCATGTCGGCGCCGCTCCGGGCAGATACCCTGAGGCCGGCAATAGTGCTAAAAATAAACCGTGCGGCAGCTTTGGGATGCAAATAGGTATTAAACTGGCCTTCGTGCTGGCCTTTCTCCATAATTTTGGTCAGGGCATCTTCTACACTCTGGTTGTTTTCAGCAACCAGGCCGGCGATGTCTTTATCATGGGGAGACAACTCGACTGCCGTATTCACCATAAAGCAGCCTTTAGCCAGCGTATCTTCTTCGCTCTCGCGGATAACGCCGTAAAGTATTTGTTTAATGGCTTCTTCCGCGTCGCCGGCATTATTGAGCAGGGTAAGTACCGCGCCGGTGTTTTTAACCTGGTACTGCCGCAAAGCCTTGGTAAACAGTGTTTTTTTATCGGTATAGGTATTGTAAATACTTGAGCGGCTAATGCCCAGTCCGTCTACCAAATCCTGGGCAGATGTTGCATGGTACCCTTTGTCCCAAAACAAATCAACAGCTTTACCAAGCAGTTCATCCTCGTCAAAATCTTTATTCCTGGCCATAATTCAAATTGTAATAATACAAAAACCTATTTGGAGCATTCATTCCAAATAGGTGCGGGTTTTTAATTTTTTTATTAATACATAATGGCATTAACAGTTAAGCCACCATCAACAGTAAGTTCCGTACCGGTTATAAATGAGGCATCATCAGAAGCCAGGAACCTTACTGCGTTTGCAATTTCTTCTGATTTGCCAAAACGATTAAGCAAAATCCTTTGACTTAAAACAGATCCAAAGCCGCTAACCTGTTCTTCAGTTAAGCCAAGTTTGCTATAAAGCGGGGTTTCAACCGGGCCTGGAGATACGGAGTTAACACGGATTTTACGGGAGGCTAATTCGCGGGCAAATACCTTAGTGAATGATAACAAAGCTGCTTTGCTTGCTGCATATACACTGCTATCGGGGGCACCCAATGATGCGTTAACTGATGCGTTGAATATGATAGAACCGCCATCATTTAAAATAAGCAGAAATTTTTGAACGGTGAAATACACGCCTTTTACATTCAGGTTCATCATGGTATCATAATGTTCTTCGGTTGCAACTTCCATCGGGCTGAATAAGGCTACACCTGCATTAAGGAATAGGATATCAACCTTACCAAACTGCGCTTTTACCTGGGCAACCAGGCTATCTATCTGGTCTAACTTGGCCTGATCGGATACTATACCTGTTACGCCCAGTTCTTCGGCTGCTTTGCTTACTGCCGTGGCGTTACGCCCGGTAATAACAACCTGTGCACCTTTGGCGGCCAATTCTTTTGCAGTGGCATATCCTATGCCGCTGTTACCACCTGTAACTACGGCTACTTTGTTTGTTAAATTGCTCATTGTTTTATTTTTTAATAATTGTTTTTTGTTTGATGACTCAAAGGTAATACAATTGGAACGATCGTTCCAAATAAAAATAACGTTTTTGTTGATGATTACATTTTGATTACAAAATAGGGGCGGGCATTGGTATTCGAGGTGCTATTACAGGTGTTGGCAATCGACGGGTAAATGTTATTTTTGCCTGATGCTGTTAGCCTTTGATTCTTACTATTACGCCGATAAGGCTAAAACAGTTTGTTTTGTGTTTGAAAGCTGGATAAGTGTTGAGCCTAAAGATGTAATAATCGAAACAACTAATTCTGAAGCTGTTTATCAATCGGGCGAGTTTTATAAAAGAGAACTGCCATGTATATTAAATGCACTCAAAAAGGTTGACTTGACTGATATTGATGCCATAATTATTGACGGCTTTGTTGTGCTGGACGATTTTGGGAAATTGGGGTTGGGCGGCTATTTATATGAGGAAATGAAGAAAAGCATCCCAATAATTGGGATTGCAAAAAACGATTATAAGAGCCTAATACACAATAAAAGAGTTGTAATAAGAGGAGAGAGCACTAAACCATTGTATATAACATCACTGGGTACGAATATTGATGCCGCAGCGGCCTATGTTAAGGTAATGGCTGGAGAATACAGGATTCCGAGCCTGTTAAAACAGCTTGATATTCTAACTAAAAAAGATTTAGTCATTTAGTAATGAACAATTCGTTTACAGAACTTCAAGATGCTGAAGAGGAATTAAAAGCTTTTTTGCAATCTCTTAATTCACGCCAGGTGGACCTTATTAAGCGTGAGCATTATAAATATGTGTATTCAAAACGTGTTAAAACCCCGGCTTCCGTATTGGATGTTTTTGAAGGGGCTCATAATGTAAAATTGCCTAAAGATTTTCGTTATTATTTGGAAGATATTGGCACTCAGGGAATCTACTATTTTAATCATGCCAGTTTTTTATACTGGTTAAAGTTGGCCGACCCGACATCAGCTTATGAAAGCCCGATAGAGGTTTTTTTAACTGCCAAATTTGTAGAGTTATTGGTAGCCGAAGGCTTTAGTGTAGAAGAAATTGAAGAATGTGGTTATGACCATATAACTAAAACGTTCTGGAATGCAAAAATTGGAGAAATCTATCGGACCCAAGAGAACAAAGAGTATTTATTGACCTTTGCATTGATACTTGAACAAGGTGGCTGTGGTGCATTTGTATACCTTATACTTAATGGTCTTGATGCTGGGAAAATTGTTTATGACCAGGGACCTACTTATAACGACATCGTAATTGGAGACACAGAAATTAGTGTTTTTGGGTATATTATTCGGAATGAGAATATTTTTGAGCTTTTAACACATTATGTAAAAAATACTATTATACGTTTGAACAAGATGATTGGTGATTCAAGTATCAATGAAAGCTTGAACAGCAGAACCGATGATATTAACATTAATCAATCCACAAAAAAAGCCCCGGGGTTTCTCCGGAGGCTATATGATTTATTTAAAGCTTAGCGCTTCTCTTGAGCGTAGCGAAAAATCTTGAACGCCCTGGATTCCGATGGCTTGTCACGATGCAGAGCGTACAAGATTTCTCTTTCGCTCTCCCGCACAACCCCACACATGCTCTATCGAATGACAACCGTTTTTGTTTAGTGATACCGGCGTATATCAATCATAGTTGATTGTTGGATTTACCACTTTTGTTTATCGTTTGCCAAACCTTTCAATTACAGCTGATATTTCCCTTTAAAACAATAAACAAAGCGGGTATATAAAAGAAGGTAAATTCCTGATATATAAGTGATTGCAGCAGATAGTTGAACTTATAAATAAAACATGTCCTGGCATCCAGGTATTTATGATCGATGGCTGTTTCATTAGATAGCTAACCGGCTGTAAATCTGTTGACTTGTTTAATCATATCAGGTGATAAAACAGCTGCTTGTACAGTTGCATTAGTTAATATACATCAGTTCTTGAGGTGCACCTGGCGAACGGCCTGGCAAATCCATACCGATATTTTCATGAATTAATCAGGCTGGGGAAGGGGAATTCGTATATCGATGGAGAATTTCGCTTTCCCAAGCATGTATTTAAGCAGATATAGAGCTGATTGCACTTACTGTGGCTTTGATATAGATGGTAAAGAGTGTTATTTCTTGTATAAAGTAATAGATTATATGGTAATCTCAATATGTTGAATATGAAATAGTTATTATATATATACTTTGTTTAAAAGCTCACGATATTCCGACGATTTTCTCCTTGTTTAATTTAAATTCCAGCCAACCATGCAAAGTTAAAGCCGTTTAACTTTCTGATAAATGGAGGCAATGTTGAGCCTCATGGTATTTGCCAGCGTGCGGATGCCGTGCCCAAGGGGTACATGTTTTATCGTAGCTTGAGTTAGCTTTTACCAGGGATGGCTTGTTTCATTTTGATGCGATAAGATTTGATTCGGGCACACTTGAGAAACTTTAATTGATATACCATCCGAATTAATGTTTTTATAATGAAAGATAATTGCAGAAAATATTACATTTATCGGCGTAACATTATGAATAATTTTAAACGACAGATTTTTTTGATGTTGATTTAAAAACACATTTTATTACCATATTTGTTACAACCACTGGTTAACCCAATCATCTATTAAATACTATACTAATGCAGGACTTAGACCCATCCATCCTAAAAAAAGTAAACACCTGGCTCGAAGGAAATTACGACGCTGATGTTAAACAAGAAATTCAAACGTTATTAGATAATAAAGCATATACCGAGTTAACAGACTCGTTTTACCGCGACCTGGAATTTGGTACCGGTGGCTTGCGTGGTACTATGGGCCCTGGCTCAAACCGCATTAATAAGTACACCATTGGTGCTGCTACCCAGGGCCTGGCCAATTATTTGAAAAAAACCTACCCGGGCGAAAAAGTTAAAGTTGCCATAGCACACGATAGCCGCAACAACGCCGACTTGTTTTCGAACATTACGGCTGAAGTGTTTTCGGCCAATGATATCCATGTGTATTTTTTTAAGGCCTTGCGCCCAACGCCCGAGCTTTCTTTTGCCGTGCGCCACTTCGGTTGCAAAAGCGGGGTAATGCTTACCGCTTCGCATAACCCTAAAGAGTACAACGGTTACAAAGCGTATGGTGCCGATGGCGGGCAGTTTGTATCGCCGCATGATAAAGCGGTGATGGACGAAGTGGCAAAAATTGCCATCGTTGATGAAATCAAATTCAACCGTGTTGACGCCAACATAGAGGAAATAGGTGAGGAAGTTGATGAACTTTACTTAGAAGGGATCACTAAATTATCGATCTCGCCCGAGGCCATAAATCGCCAAAAAGATTTAAAAATTGTTTACTCGCCAATACATGGTACAGGTATTACCTTGGTGCCGCAAGCTTTAAAACGCTTTGGTTTTGAGAATGTCATACTGGTGGATGAACAAACTACACCCGATGGAAATTTCCCTACGGTAGTGTATCCAAACCCCGAAGAAAAAGAAGCTTTAACCCTGGCCTTAAAAAAAGCACAGGAAACCGATGCCGATTTAGTGTTAGCAACCGACCCCGATGCCGACCGTGTAGGGATAGCCGTAAAAAACACCGATAACGAATTTATATTGCTTAACGGTAACCAAACCGGCTGTATGCTTATTAACTACCTGCTTAGCGCATGGGAAGATAAAGGCAAACTTACAGGCAACGAGTACATTGTTAAAACCATTGTAACATCAAACCTGATTGATGCCATAGCCAAAGCTAAAAACGTAACCTGCTACAATACACTAACCGGCTTTAAATACATTGGCGAGCTGATGACCCATTTTGAGGGCAAACAAACCTTCATTGGCGGTGGCGAGGAAAGCTACGGTTATTTGATAGGCGAGCTGGTACGCGATAAGGATGCTGTTGTATCAAGTGCCTTTATTGCCGAAATGACTGCCTATTACAAAGACAAAGGCAGCAGCCTGTTTGAAGCCTTGATTGATACTTACGTCCAGTACGGCTTTTACAAAGAGAAGCTGATTTCGATAACCAAGAAAGGTAAAACCGGTGCCGAAGAAATTAAGGCCATGATGGAAACCTTCAGGAAAAATCCGCCGGCTACTTTAGGCGGATCGAAAGTGGTTACTTTAAAGGATTACGAATTCCAGGTAGAAACCGACCTGAACACCAACACTACCAAAGCAATTGAGTTGCCTACATCAGATGTGTTACAGTTTATTACCGAAGATGGAAGCATAATATCTGCCCGTCCTTCAGGTACCGAGCCGAAGATCAAATTTTATTGCAGCGTTAATGGTAAACTGGCCAGCAAGGAAGCTTATGCGGATACCGACAAGCAATTGGAAGCTAAAATTGACGCCATTATGCAGGATTTGGGCGTGTAAGCCCTTCAGCTTTGTGTGCATGGCAAGTTGGAAATCCCGGACTTACGAAGTTTTAAAAACTTCGTAAGTCTTTCGTTGGCTTGTCATTTCTCCTTCAGAATTTCGCGAAATTTTACCACTCAGCACGACAGTTTTTTATTTTTGAATATCATTTTTCCTTCAGAGTTCGCGGATCTTACAATTACATATCCAATTTTCCTGTCATCCTGAGGAACGAAGGATCTGTCAGCTATGCATGACCGATAGAAAAGTTCGCGAATGCTTCGTTCCTACCCATGACATGTTGGAAATAGCCCCTTTGTCATTCTGAACGAAGTGAAGAACAATTTCTTGAACGAAGTGAAAAATCTGTTAACCGACATGCATCGCCGATGGAAAAGTTCGCGAATAGATCCTTCACTACGTTCAGGATGACAGTTCTCTTATTGTATGTCATTTCCCCTTCAGAGTTTCGCGAAATTTTACCACTCAGCATGACAGTTTTTTATTTTTGAACGTCATTCTCCTTTCATAGTCCTCGAATTTCACCACCTCGCCATAACAGCCTTTTTACAATCACATATGTTCGCCTGTGCACGGGCACCGTACGAAAGCGGACGGTTTGTTATTTTTAATTTTTTATAAATTGTTGTTAATCAAGTAATTATGTAATTGGTACGCGTTTTAGTATTTAAGTTGTATAAACGTTAAACATTTGCCTTATGTTGAAAAATTATATAAAAATAGCCTGGCGTAACCTAATCAAACATAAGGTTTTCTCCATTATCAATGTAAGCGGCCTGGCCATTGGCGTGGCAGCGTTTTGGCTTATCAGTTTATACGTTGCCGATGAGTGGAGTTACGACCGATATAATGAAAAATCGGACAGGATTTTCCAGGTAGCCCAGCACGGCAAATGGAACGGCGGCAGTTTTAACCTGGCAGTAACCTCGCCACCCTATGCACAGGCGCTAAAGGCAGACTACCCCGAAGTTGAAGAGGCTGCACGCGTTGATTTGGAGGGCGGCGGCAAAATTGTTTACAACGAAAAGCAAGTTGAGGCCGGTGATATTTCTTTTACCGATAAAAACATCTTTAACGTATTTACCTACCACTTTTTAGCCGGCGACCCTAATACGGCGCTTTTAAAGCCACAATCCATCGTTTTAACCAAAACACTGGCCGAAAAGATCTTTGGCAGTGATATCTCATCCGCTATCGATAAGGTGATCACTTTTGAAGGTGACGTTCAAAATACCGTTACCGCGGTAATTGATGATGTGCCGCAAAACTCTACGTTTAAGTTTAGCGCACTCCGTTCATTCAATGCCGATTATAATGGCAACTGGGGCAACGCAGGTATTTACACCTTCGCGCTGCTAAAAGACCATGACGACGATAAAAAAATAGAAGCACGCTCCGGCGACTTTTATAACAAATACCTGAAACAAAACCTGGCAGGGGTAACCTATAAACTGGAACTATTGCCGCTTACAGCTATACACCTGCATTCCAACCTTGACTACCAGATGGGTAATAATGGCAATGTTGCCTATCTGTATGTTTTTGGCATTGTTGGCCTGCTCATTCTGGCCATTGCGGTTATCAACTACGTTAACCTTACCACGGCACGTTCATCAGTCAGGATCAAAGAGATTGGCACCCGGAAAGTAATCGGCTCGGGCCGGATGCAATTGCTGTACATGTTTTTTACCGAATCAATCCTTCTGGCGGTGCTGGCTACCATTGCAGGTATGGTACTGATACAGGCTACCTTACCCTACGTGAATATCCTATCCGGTAAATCGTTACAGCTTTGGTATTTCGGGGTAACCAAATCGTTGGTGGTATTTGCATTATTCGCTGTAGTTACCGGCGTGGTAAGCGGTGTATACCCGGCTTTGTTCCTTTCGGGCTTTAAAACCATTAGCGCCATGAAGGGGCAGTTGGGTAACCAATCGTCAACCATTCTTTTCCGCAAGGGGCTGGTGGTATTCCAGTTTGTCATCACCATATTGATGATCGTTGGGTCATGCGTAATTTACCAGCAGCTCAATTTCGTGCTGACTAAAGACCTTGGCTTCAACAAATCGCAAATGCTTACGTTCCATATTAGTAACCGCGGCGTGCGGGCTAAAACTGACGAAATTAAAACGCAATTACTGCAAAGCCCTTTGATCCAAAGCGTGGCGGTTGCAGGCAATCCCATCGGTAATAACGATATCGGATCAACCTACTTTAGCATAGGGGCCGACGGTAAAAAAGGCCCGGATAGCAAACTGGTAGAATCACTGGTCATCGATGAGGACTTTTTGCCTGCGATGCAGATAAAAATGGCTGCCGGCCGTAATTTCATGAAAGGCCCTGCCGATACCGCCAACCATTCCATATTGGTTAACGAAACGCTGGTGAAAGAAATGGGCTGGAAAAACCCGGTCGGTGCGCGTGTTCGTAGCGGAGTAGATCATGGGGTGGTTACCTACGCTACCGTAATAGGTGTAATAAAAGATTTTAATACCTACTCTCTGCAGCACAAAATCTTGCCCATGGTGTTAAGCCTTCCATCCGAAACAAAAGATAAAGATAATTTATACGTGCGGCTGGGCCAGGGTAATGTACAGGCAGCTATCAGCTACCTGCAAAAAGTATATGCCCGCTTTGATCCCGAAAATAAAGCAGACTATAACTTTCTTGATCAAAACTTTGCAGCACAATACCAAACAGAGCAAAAGCAAGGCAAGCTGCTGTTTGTATTCACCATATTGGCCATCGGCATAGCTTGCTTAGGCTTGTTCGGGCTAATCACTTTTACAGCCGAGCAAAGGGTTAAGGAAATAGGTATCCGCAAAGTATTAGGCGCCAGTATAACAAGCATCGTAAATCTGCTATCGCAGGATTTAATGAAACTTGTATTATTAGCGGCACTGATAGCATCACCATTAGCCTGGTATAGCATGAGCAAATGGCTGCAAAGCTTTGCTTACCGTATTGAGATACAGTGGTGGGTATTCCTGCTGGCGGGTGTTATAGCCGCTGTAATCGCTTTTTTAACCGTAAGTGCACGATCAATAAGGGCAGCTACAGTTAATCCCGCCAGGAGCCTTAAAAGCGAGTAGTTCATTGGTTCACTGGTTCATTAGTTCATTGGTGCTTGGCGGATTAATTTGCCGACGTTTGCCCCGGTTGCTAATAAACATTGAACCACAGACCAGTGAACTAATAAACATTGCACTAATGAACCAATGAACAAGTGAACTAATGAACCAAATTCATGATAAAAAATTACATTAAAACCGCTTACCGCAGCCTTTGGAAAAACAAAGGCTTTACGGCTATAAATGTGCTGGGGCTGTCTGTTGGCCTTGCTGCATGTTTGCTTATCGTATTATATGTGGCAGATGAATTAAGTTACGACCGCTATAATACCAATGCCGACAGGATTTACCGCATTACAGTAAACGCAAAGTTGAACGGAAGAGAAGGGTCATATGCATCGTCAGAGGCCCCTTTAGCAGCCGCGATGAAAGATTTGCCAGGCATCGAAAAAATGACCCGTTTGATCCCTAACACCGCGCTGTTTTTTTCGCCACAAAAGTTTTCGATTCGTAAGGGGAACGAAAACCTTCAGGAAAAACGTGTTGTGTTTGCCGAGTCGAGCCTGTTTGATGTATTTACTTTACCTATAATTGATGGCAGCGCAACCAATGTTTTAACTGAACCACATACAGCAGTTATCACCGAAAGTACGGCCAAAAAATATTTTAATAAAACCAATGTAGTAGGGCAAACATTAACTATAAATGATACCAGTACCTACAAAATCACTGCTGTAATTAAAGATATACCTGCGGCTTCGCATTTTCATTATGATTTCTTTTTGTCGTTTTCTTCAATGCCCGAAAGCAAGGTAAACTCCTGGGGCTACAGCGGTATGCGTAATTACCTGTTGGTAAAACCGGGCACGAACATTAAAAACCTGGAAACTCAGATCAGGAACATCGAAATCAAAAACTCGATGGCACCGCCGTCAACCTGGACAACCAACGGGAACTATTTGAAAACAGAGTTGAAACCGTTACTTGATATTCACCTGAGATCTGACAGCCAGTACGAACTGGAAAAAAACGGCAGCATTCAGTACGTATATATATTTTCGGTTGTGGCCCTGTTTATTCTGCTGATAGCTTGTGTCAATTTCATGAATCTTTCAACCGCCCGTTCATCAAACCGGGCCAAAGAGGTTGGGGTACGCAAGGTATTAGGCTCGGCGCGCAAATACCTTATCGCCCAGTTTTTAACCGAGTCTATTATGGTTATGCTGGTATCAACTATAACAGCTGTTATTTTAGCCATTGCGCTGATGCCTGTTTTTAACCAGATGGCGGGTAAGCAACTGGCAATAACGTCACAAACGTTAACCTGGCTTTTGCCGGCCTTGCTGATGATTGTTTTGGTAATTGGATCTTTGGCAGGCTCGTATCCGGCATTGTTCCTGTCTGCCTTTCGCCCAATTGAGGTATTGAAGGGGAAAATTGCCAACGGCTTTAAGGGGGGGCTACTTCGCAGTTTTCTGGTAGTATTCCAGTTTTCAATTTCGATATTCCTGATCATAGGCACTATAGTTATCTATAATCAGCTTAATTACATCCACAATAAAAATCTTGGTTTTGATAGGAGCGAGGTGCTGGTGATTAAAAATACCGGTGTACTGGGCAAACAGGCAGCCATATTGAAACAACAACTGAAACAACTGCCCGGTGTGGTAAACGCAACTATGACGGCATTTTTGCCGGTTGGTGACGACAGGAATGTTACAGGTCTGTTTCCCGACCGCGTTATCGATATTAAAAAAGACATGCTATCAGAGTTTTGGCCTGTTGATGAAGATTACATCAGTACCATGGGCATTAAAATGATTGATGGCCGCAACTTTAACAAGCAAATGGCCACCGATACGGCCGCCATTATAGTTAACGAGGCATTTGTGAAGATGTATGGCCAAAAGCAACCGCTTGATAAAACCGTCTACCGCGATACTTATGGTGTACAACCCTATCATATTGTGGGCGTAATGAAAGATTTTAATTTCAATTCGCTGCACGATAAAATTAACCCGGTGGTGTTGTATTATAGCGAAGACAGAGGTGCTATCAGCCTGAGGGTTAAAACGGCAAACATCATGGGCCTCATGAACCAGATAGAAAGCAAATGGAAAGAGCTTTCGCCAAACCAACGTTTCTCCTATTCTTTTATGGACGAAGATTTTGATGCCACCTACAGCTCAGAAAAGCAGATAGGCCAGATCTTTATCTCATTTAGCACCCTGGCCATCCTTATTGCCTGCCTTGGCTTGTTTGGCCTTGCCGCTTACGCAGCCGAGCAGCGCAATAAAGAAATTGGTATACGTAAAGTTTTGGGTGCCAGTGTAACCTCAATAGTTGGCATGTTGTCAAAAGATTTTATAAAGCTGGTATTTGTGGCGATAGTAATAGCCTCGCCATTAGCCTGGCTGACCATGAACAAGTGGCTGCAGGACTTTGCCTACCGTACAAACTTCCAATGGTGGATATTAGCGATAGCAGGTGGAGTAGCCATTTTAATAGCTTTTGTAACCATCAGCTTCCAATCCATCAAAGCCGCGTTAAGCAACCCGGTTAAGAGTTTAAGGAGTGAGTAACTTGTTCATTGGTTCACTGGTTCATTAGTTCATTGGTGCATGGCGGTTTATAGCGAAGGCAGCCACCCGGCGATTAATGAACATTGAGCCGATGAACCAATGAACTAAAAGAATAATGAACTGTGCTACTAATGAACCAGTGAACCAATGAACTAAAATAATTAATGAACTGTGCCACCAATTAACTAATGAACCAATGAACCAAATGAAATGATAAAAAACTACATTAAAACAGCGTTTCGTACGCTCAAGAAAAACCTGGGTTTTACGGCTATTAATGTGTTGGGGCTGGCCCTTGGGCTGGCTACCTGTTTGCTTATTGTTTTTTATGTGGTAGATGAGCTGAGTTACGACAAGTTTAATAAAAAGGCCGACAGGATATATCGCATCAACAACGATATCAAGTTTGGCGGCAACGATCAGTCGTACGCCAGTTCGCCCGCGCCGCTGGCGGCAGCTTTAGTGGCCGATTTGCCCGAAGTAGAGAAAACCGTGCGGCTAATAAACAGGGGAGGCTACAATGTAAAGAAAGGCATCCAGAATATTAAGGAAAACCAGATGCTGTTTGCCGATGCCACACTTTTTGATGTGTTTACATTCCCGATGATGGCCGGCGACCCGCATAAGGCTTTGGTCGACCCGCATACCGTGGTAATTAATGAAACCGTTGCCAGGCGTTATTTTAATGATCCGTTACTGGCGGTTGGCAAAACGCTTACGTTTAACGAGAGCATACTTTATAAAGTAACCGGGGTTATAAAAGATATTCCGAAGCAGTCGCACTTTAATTTCGGTTTCTTTTTATCAATGAGCACCCTTACCGAAAGTAAGGATGATGCCTGGTTCAGCAATAATTTTAACACCTACGTTTTATTGCGTGACGGGGCCGATCCGCAGAAATTTAAAGCCAAACTGCCATTGCTCATGCGTAAGTATGCCGGTCCGCAGTTACAAAGCATATTGCATATTACATTCGACCAGTTTGAAAAAGCCGGTAATAAGTACCAGCTTAATTTAATTGCATTAAAAGACATTCACCTAAAATCAAACGCAGTATCAGAACTTGCACCCAATGGCAATATACTGTACGTATACATTTTTACAGCAGTGGCTATTTTTATATTGCTGATAGCCTGTGTAAACTTTATGAACCTATCTACTGCCCGCTCATCAAACCGGGCGCGCGAGGTTGGGGTACGTAAAGTGCTGGGCTCGCCACGTAAATACCTTATTTTTCAGTTTTTGGCCGAGTCG
>NZ_JBXANJ010000005.1:0-19527 GCF_058801545.1 Mucilaginibacter sp. GW822-FHT03E02
TTTTCCCGATGAGGTTACTGACGGCGAAGTGAACGATCCTAAGCGCTTACAGTACTTACAGGATTATTTGAGCCAGGTTTTGAAAGCAAAAAATGAAGGCTGTAACGTTAACGGCTATTTTGTTTGGACGCTTACCGATAATTTTGAATGGGCCGAAGGATATCACCCGCGCTTTGGCTTAATCCATGTAGACCATACTACACAAAAGCGGATTATAAAGGCATCGGGTAAATGGTTTGCCGGTTTTTTGAAAAAGCCTGTCAAACAAGAAGAGCTTACTTTGGAAGCGAAAAGTGGAATGTAGTACCATTTTCGGTATCGCTTTCAAACCAAATACGCCCATTATGCCTTTCGATAATCTGCTGACATATGGAAAGCCCCAGCCCGAACGATTTTTCGCCCTCGGTTCCCGGACGTTTAGCATCGGTAAACATATTGAAGACCTGGCTTTTAAGCTTATCGGGAATTCCGATACCATTGTCTTTTACCGAGATTTGTACTTCATTTTCAAATTCTTCGGCTTTAACCAACACAATGGCCCCTGCCGGACTAAATTTAATGGCATTACTGATCAAATTACTTATAACGCGCCATATTTTTTCGCGGTTTATTATTAGCTCAACCGGTTTAGCTAATAACCCGAGGCTGATGACCTGATTTTTTTCTGCGGCTTTAAAGCGAAGCAGTTCCACGCTGTTGGTGAGCAAGGAGTTAATCTCAACCGGCTCTGTGTTCAACTCCGCGTTCACGGTATTGGTAGCTTCTAATATTTCGTTTATCAGTTCTAATGAATTAAATGAGGTTTCTTTTATCAAATTGAGCATTTCGCGCTGTTCGTCCGTATAATCGTCTTCTTCCATAGCGGTAGTTAACGAAGCAATACCGCCAATAGGGTTGCGAAGGTCATGTGCTACCGTACGCAAAATTCTGTCTTTTTCTTGACCGTTTAATTTAAGCTCGTTCAGGGCTGATTCAAGATGAGTGTTCTGGTCGTTTATCTGATGGTTTAACCCGCCCAGGGTTTCAATGTTCTTTTTTGATTTTTGCCAGTTCAGAAATATCAGCGATATGATCATAACCAGCATTACAACAAAAACCACGGTTACATTAAGGTAAATGTTTTGCTGGTGGTTGTTTTTCTTAAGCCGGTCAAATTCATTATCCTTTTCCAGGCGTTTTATCTGTTCGGCAATGTCGGCTTCCTTTAGTAATTTGCTTTTTTGGTTAATGGAGTCTTTTAAAGCATCGTATTTTATAAAATATTTGAGGGCTTCGTCCTGTTTGTTCTTTTTTGCAAAATATTCAGCCATCAAGTTATTCCAATCCGCCCTGGCATCTTGCTGACTTAAGTATTCAAACTGCTTTTTAATGACGTTTAAAATATCAATCAACGAGTCTGTTTGGTTTAAAGTATTATAAACAGCAGCCAGCTTTAATTCGGTATATTGGGCATCCTGGTTATCATTGCCTTTTCGCAAATTAATTCCAATGCTCTTTTTTAATAAGGTTTTGGCTTGGCTATAATTTTTTAGGCTGATATAAACATTGGCCTGGTTGCCGTATACAACACCACTGGCTACGTCAAGCATTTCCTGCCTGTTACGGTATAATGCCCGGTGAGTATTAATGTATTTGAGCGTTTTGTCATAAAAAAAAAGAGCGCTATCAGTCATATTTATCGCGCTGTAACTTAAGCCCGCATTGTCTGTTAATTCCTGTACACGGTAAAAGCTGCCAAAATTATCTGAACAAGCGGCACCTTCTCTGGCGCTGTTTTTAAAGTATGCGGCGGCTACCCGGTAATGCTCCTGGCGGAACATAATCATTCCCATCCGGTAACTATAGTCGCTTAATACACATTCATCCAAGCCATCACTTCCAATTACTTTGCCACGATAGAAGTTTGCATAGGCCTCGTTATATTTGTTTTGATCAAATAAAACATCGCCTTTGTAAAAAAACGACTGACCGTATTCTGTAGTGTATTTTTGCTTTTTATAGGGCGTATCAAACAGATTAAGCATGCTATCGGCATATAACATAGCTTTGTTTTTATCAGGCTTGCTATAATAAAAATAATCATAGTTAAACCTATAGTAGCTGTAAGTTTGAAGTAAATCGAGATTTTTTGAATGCTGATATGCTGAGTCGAGATAATGCAATGCAAGGTTTTTTTTACCATTATCGCTCATGCGGTTTGCCGAGTCGAGCACCTTATTAAATGCTTTTGAAGACAACAAAGTATTTGTTGATTTGTTGCAGGAAAAAAAAGCAATGGCGACGTAGATGAGAAAAAGATTCAACAGCAATATACTGTAAAACCGGTTTTGGATTGTGCTTTTTGACTCAAACATTAAATTCAGTTACCCCAGGGACTGGTTAGGTATATAAAATACTCGTTAAACTTAAATAAAATATTTCAGCGCAGCATTTTTACATTTAATTTATTGGTGATAAAAGTGACTAATGTTAAGTTAATAGTACTAAGTCTTAAGTCAAAAGCCCAATTTATTCTTTTTTGACTTAGAACTTAAAACTTTCGACTTAGGACTATCCGTCATTTCATGATTAACGTAACACTAATAGACATCCTGGTATTTCAGGAAACGGTGTTTAATCCGGTTTCTTTATCCTCAAAAGGCAGGAATACATAAAAAGTTGTGCCTTCGCCCACAGTGCTTTCCAGCCAGATACGGCCATGGTGTTTTTCTACAATTTGCTGGCAGATAGACAGGCCGAGCCCAAATGATTTTTCGCCGGCCGTGCCAACCCGTTTGGCATCAGTAAACATATTAAAAACCTGTTGTTTCAATTTGTCGGGGATGCCTATTCCGCTATCTTTTACTATAATTTTGACACCATCTTCGTAATTTTTAACGCCCACTGTAATACTGCTGCCACCATGGCTGAATTTTATGGCATTGGTAACCAGGTTACTGATAACGCGCCATATTTTTTCGCGGCTTATGAACACCTGGGCGGGGCTTGGGGGCAGGTTGAGGTTTATCGACTGATGTTTATCAGCAGCCTTAAAACGCAATAACTCCACACTGCTGGCTGTCAGTGAATTGATATCAACCCATTCTTTTTTAAGAGGAGCTGTACCCGAGTTGGCGGCTTCTAATATCTCATTAATAAGTTCAAGCGAATTGTACGAAGTTTCTTTGATGAGATTGAGCATTTCCTGCTGATCTGGCGCGTAATTATCCTCAATCATGGCTGCCGAAAGGGCGGCGATGCCGCCAAGTGGATTCCTGAGGTCATGGGCCACAGTTCTTAAGATACGGTCTTTTTCCCGGCTGCCGCTATGCAATTCATTTAAGGTATTCACCAGATTTTTCTTTTGATAATTTATCTGGTCATTTAGTACCTTGATAGCCAGTACGTCTCTTTTGGATTGTTTCATGTTTCTGAAAATCAGGAATATGATTATTACAGCCATGATGCATAATAAAATAGCAAGATAGATAAATATCAGCTGCCGCTTATTGTAATCTTTCAGGCTGTCAATCTCGCTTTGCTTGTCGTAATTAGCCTGCTGGGTTGTTACATCTGTGCGCTTAAGCGAATTGTCTAATTTTACCAATGAATCTTTTTGGGCCGAATACTTTTTTAAATAGAGGAGGGCCCCCGTGCTATCATTTTTTTGCTGACAATATTTACTCATCAGGTAATTCCAACTGGTTTCGGCATCGCTATTAGGCAGGCTATCCAGTTGAGCACGCAGATTTTTGAGCAACAGGTACATATCATTTTGCCTGTTCAGTTTCAGGTACATCCGCGCCAGCTTAATTTCGGTTAATTGAGCGTCTTTGTTATCGTTTCCTTTTTTAAAATTTATGGCGATGCTGCTTTTGAGCATTTGCTCGGCCTGCTCATAATCGCCGGTCATTAAAGCCATATCCCCTTGGTTGCCATAAACTACGCCGCGGGCAGTCTCCAACATGCCGGCCAGGTTGCTAAATCGTGCATTGTTGCTATTGATATATTCAAGCGCTTTTTTGAAGTAAACGGATGCGCTATCTGTTTTTCCTGCGTTTTTATAACTTTCGCCAATATCATCAAGCACCTCCTGTCGTTGATAAAAGGCCTTAAAATCGTCTTTAAACGCCCAGCTTTGGTTATAGCTCAGTTTAAAATAACCGGCTGCGTCAAGGTAGTGTGCCTGTTTAAAGGTTACCATTCCCATCCGGTAAGTATATTCAGACAGTATTTGATTATTAACCAGCCTCTTCCCTATATAATACCCCTGGTAAAAACATTTATAGGCATTACTGAATTGCGAAAGGTCAAAAAAGGCATCGCCCATGGCAAAGTTAGCCTCGGCATAATTAAGCTGATATTGGTGCCTGGTAACACTTTGTTTTGCCATAGCCAGCATGCTGTCTGCATAGGCAAGGGCTTTTTTCGAGTTATGGGCAACTTTCCTTTGGTACAGAAAATGAAAACCGTAAAAACGGAACCTGTCATTTATAAAAGGTTTTTTTATTTGCTTAAAAGCTGAATCGAGGTACCGGATACCCGCGGAATGCTTTGTTAGCTGGCGGTAGTTGCTAACTGTATCAAAAATGGCCTTAAATTGTTTCGAATAATTACCATCATCTTTATTATTATAGCTACAAGCCCCAAAAAGTGAGGCACAAAAAAAAGCTATGCATAAAATAACATTACACATATAACTTTTGCCGCAGTGAACAATAGGTTTAATCGAAGACATTAAGTTTAAAGCAGCAACAAATATAGTGTTTTGGAAAACGCCAATACTATACCTCGGCACTTAAATAATTGCTGCTTTGCTATTTAAAGGCATCCTCGCCGGTAATATCCATGCCGGTTATCAGTAAATGAATGTCATGTGTCCCTTCATAGGTAATTACCGATTCAAGGTTCATCATATGCCGCATAATAGGGTATTCGCCGGTTATGCCCATGCCCCCAAGCATTTGCCGGGCTTCGCGGGCTATATTAATAGCGGTTTCTACACTGTTACGCTTGGCCATTGAAATTTGAGCGGCAGTGGCCCTGTTTTCGTTTTTAAGTACTCCTAAACGCCAAACCAGCAACTGGGCCTTAGTTATCTCGGTTATCATTTCGGCCAGTTTTTTTTGCTGAAGCTGGAAAGCTGCTATAGGTTTACCAAACTGAATACGTTGTTTAGCGTATCTTAAAGCGGTATCATAGCAATCCATAGCTGCGCCAAGTGCGCCCCAGGCAATGCCGTAACGGGCCTGGTTAAGGCAGCCAAGCGGACCTTTTAAGCCTACTACATTTGGTAGTAAGTTTTCCTTAGGTACTTTAACATTATCAAAAACCAATTCGCCGGTGGCCGAAGCCCTTAACGACCATTTGTTATGCGTTGTAGGGGTAGTAAAGCCCTCCATACCGCGCTCAACTATCAGTCCGCGTACTTTCTTGTCCTCGTCACGCGCCCATACAACGGCAATATCAGCAAATGGAGCATTGGAAATCCACATTTTGGCGCCGTTCAGTATATAGTGATCGCCGGCGTCTTTAATATTGGTGGTCATCCCGCCAGGGTTTGATCCGTGATCTGGCTCTGTGAGCCCAAAACAGCCCATGATTTCGCCGGATGCTAAGCGGGGCAGGTATTTTTTACGTTGTTCTTCAGAGCCGTAGGCATAAATAGGGTACATTACCAATGAGCCCTGCACAGATGATGCCGACCGGATGCCTGAATCGCCGCGCTCAATTTCCTGCATAATGATGCCATAAGCCATATAATCCAACCCTGCACCACCGTACTCAACCGGTATTGTTGGGCCAAATGCGCCAATTTCGGCAAGACCATTTACCAGCTGCATCGGGAACTCTGCCTTTTGGGCATAGTCTTCAATTATAGGGCTTAATTCCTTTTTTACCCAATCGCGTACCGACGAGCGGATAAGCTTATGTTCTTCGGTAAGCAGTTCATCTAATTGATAATAATCGGGCGATTCGTACAGATCTGTTTTAGCCATAATGTTATACTTGGTGGGCAAATATATGGCATTTAAAGTGGACAAAACAACGTCAAAATCGCTGTTTTTGGATACCGGAGGCCACTTTATACCAAAAACTATGTTTAGATTGTTTAAACATGGTTTTTGACGGATTTTATTTTTTCAAAAAAAGTCTAACTAAAAATACCTATGTATTTTATATTATCGTTTTGGTAAATCGCAATGTTAAATACTGTATAAATAAACCCGGTTCTTAGACAATAAATTTCAACTTTTAAACAGTTTTTTGGCAAAATAAATCAATTTATAAACCAACAAAATCTGCTACTTTTGAAACATGACTACTATTGCCCTGCATGGTGCAGAATTTTTTGCATACCATGGATTTTATCCCGAAGAACAAAAAATAGGCTGCCGTTTCCTGGTAGATATCACAGTTGATTTTATCCCCCAGACTGAACCAGCCGACGACGAACTTAAACACACCGTTGATTACGAAAAGGTATATTATATGGCTTGCGAGGAAATGAAACATTCCCGCAAACTGATAGAAACCGTGGCACAAGCTATTTTAGACAGAATAAAAAGAAAATACCCTTACGTGGAAAGCATCCGGGTAGAAATAAAAAAATTAAACCCACCGTTGTTGGGTAAGGTTGCCCACTCGGCTGTTACAGTTAACTATAACAAGCAGTAAAATGGAATACAATAGAATAACACCCTTGGTATTAGATGCCATCATAGCTATTGTTGGCGTGGGCAATGTTATCAATCAGCATGACGAGCTTGAAAAATATAGCCACGACGAAACTGAAGACCTGGTTTACTACCCCGAAGTGGTTGCCCGGCCACAAACGCCCGGGGAAGTTTCGGCATTGATGAAACTTTGCAGCGAAAACATGATCCCTGTTACGCCGCGGGGAGCGGGCACGGGTTTAAGTGGTGGTGCACTGGCCATTAAAGGCGGTTTGCTGATAGCGATGGAACGCTTTAATAAAGTACTGCAGATTGATGAGGCTAATTTACAGGCAACGGTTGAGCCAGGTGTTATTACCGAAGAGTTTATGAACCAGGCCGCTGTCAAAGGCTTGCTTTACCCGGTTGATCCGGCGAGTAAAGGAAGTTGCTTTATAGGCGGCAACGTATCCCATGGCTCGGGTGGGCCAAGGGTGGTTAAATATGGTACCATCCGCGAATATGTATTGAACCTGCAGGTAGTTTTACCGTCAGGAGAAATTATCTGGACAGGGGCAAATACGCTTAAGTACGCATCGGGTTATAACCTGACCCAGTTGTTCATCGGGTCGGAAGGTACGCTGGGTATTATTACCAAAATTGTAGTGAAGCTGATTCCCTTGCCAACGTTGGACGCCTTGATGCTGGCCTCATTTGCTACTAATGAAGCTGCCTGCGCAGCTGTTTCTGCCATATTTCGTGCCGGTATTGTACCATCAGCATTGGAGTTTATGGAACGGAGAGGAGTGGAGTGGGTGAAAGAACATGATGATATCGCCTTTGATTTACAGGACGATATCCAGGCTTTTTTGCTGATTGAAGTAGATGGTAATAACCAGGACGTGATTTTTACCGATTGTGAGAAGATAAATGCTGTTTTGGAAGCATATGATTGCAAAGATGTACTCTTTGCCGATTCATCAGCACAAAAAGAGGAGCTTTGGCGGCTGCGCCGGACTATGGCTGTATCAGTAAAATCAAACTCGGTTTATAAAGAAGAAGATACCGTAGTGCCCCGCGCCGAACTGCCCCAGCTGATTAAAGGAATAAAAGAAATAGGTACTAAATATGGCTTTGAATCAGTTTGTTATGGCCACGCTGGTGATGGAAACCTTCATGTAAATATTATTAAAGCCAACATGAGCGATGAGGACTGGAACAGTAAACTCAAATTCGGCATCAAAGAGATTTTCGAACTTACCGTAGGGCTGGGGGGCACGTTATCCGGTGAGCATGGCATCGGCCTTGTTCAGAAGGATTTTATGCCGATAAAGTACTCTGAGGTTCATTTTGCCCTTTGGCGAGGCATCAAGAGCGTGTTTGATCCGAAAGGAATTTTAAATCCGGGGAAGATATTTTAATTTGAGAATTTGAATATACAGCGATGGGTTATTCAAATTCTCATCCCATTAAGACAGTTTATTTACCTTTGATATCATCAAGGCTGAGTTGAATTTGACGATTGTAATTTTCAATATCGGTTTTGTACTTATCTGTGTTCTCGCTAATGCCTTTATAAAGCACTTCATAGCTTTTAATACGTAGATCAAGGTATTGACGTAGTTTTTTGTTGGTTGATTTTGCCGCATCGGGAAGTTTAAGCTTATCAATTTTATCTAATATTTTCACGTCCCTGTCCCAGTAATTAATGCCATTTTTAATAGAGGTGAGTAATTGCGGGTTTGACGCGTTCTTCAATTTATAAACTTCAAGGGCGTTCACTTCGTTGTCCGAAAACTCCTTTATATACGCATCGTACTGCCCTAAATCATTTGGTGTATTTTTATATAACCATCCGCAGGTAACTATAATAACCGCAGCTAATATTCCGCAGATGGTATAATTCAAACGATTGTCGGTTGGTTTCTTTAGGCTGACGATAAGACAATAACCAATTATTAAACCGCCGGCCAGGCCACCAATATGTGCAGCATTGTCAATTCCATCTTTAACGCCATAAAGTAAGTTATAGCCCACAAATATGGCTATGCTGGTAAGTAATGCTTTACGGGTGGATTTTTCAATTAAATTGGTGGTAAGCATTGCCAGGAAAACACCATACATGCCAAAGATAGCCCCCGAAGCCCCAACGCTAATCGTTTCGGGATGCCACCATAAACTGGTCATACTTGCTGTTAAAGCTGTTAGTATATATGCTGTGATAAATCTTAGCTTGCCCAGGTACGGCTCTAACAACAAGCCTATATAAACCAAGGCATACATATTGAATAGCAAATGCATAATACCGGCGTGTAAAAATGCACTGCTAAGTAAACGCCACCATTGCCCGTTCAAGGTATATGGGCCAAAATCGGCACCCCAATCAAGCAGATCTTTATTTTCTGGCATCAAAACACCTACGCCCTTTATGGCCATTAATACAAATACCAATATATTGGCAATAACCAGTATGGGGGTTACGAAATAACCAGTAGTAGGTTTAAATATAGAAAGGAAGCTGTTGATATGATCGGCAGTTGTAGCCGGTGGCTGTTGCAGATAATCTTCTTCGGCGGGAGGGAACCCGGTCTTTAGTTCGTGATACTTTGCGTCAAGTTCTTCGTTGCTATACTTGTTTCTGGCCGCATTTAATTCATCAACAAGTTCCAATACCCGCTTTTTATTACGGCCAAAATCAATCATTTCGTTGCCTGCCGATGAACTTTTTAGCGTAGCCACATCGTTTTCTATGGCAATACGGATAGTTGCGTTCCAGCCAAATACACCATTGTCTGTGTAGGCTATAAGGCCTGTTTGGCTTATGTAGTTCACTTGCCAGGTTAGTTCTTTAACCGCTTCGTTGGCTATTGCCAGGAAATGCTCAGGTGATAAATGATCAAGCGCATATTCTTCAATGTATTTTGGTGTAAATCCTACGGCCATATTAATTATTTAAGGTTTAGTTGTAATAAAGCTTATGCATTATTCTGCTATTTATTCATGCATCGGTTTTTGTCCTAATATGAAGTGCTTCATATGCACATCTATAATCTGCACATTAATTCGTATTCAATATCAACCTCGGCTCATCGTATGCAATCATGCTCCTGCGTTCATCCGGTGGGATGGATACCGATTTGTTGGCTGCGTAGTCATAGCTAATACAAACGGTTTTGCCGGTTGTTACAATTTCTTCGCCCTGCGGGGTTACTTTTACTAAAACGTGCATCACATCAAAGCTACTGTTACCTATGCGAATGGTGCGCACGTAGCAAGCTATTTTATCCTGAACGGTGATCTGCTTTAGATAATTAATTTCTGATCGGCCTATAATAATGCCTGCATTATTCCAATCCCACCCTATGGCGTCCTTCCAATAGTTGGTACGCGCTATCTCAAAGTAAGTTAAATATACGGCGTTGTTAACGTGTCCTAAAGAATCAATATCTGAAAAACGGATAGGTATGTCAGTTTTGAATTTGTAATCTGTGAGTTTTTCGGCCATTTGTGTCATTTTGTCTGTAAAAAATCTTTAATAGTGACAAAATGTCATTTAAATTATTGATTTTCCCTGTTGGTATAACAGTTGATTAATACTTCACGAAGTTAACAAAAACAAAAACTTATAAATAATACATATCATGACTTTAGTAAAATTTAACAACGGATTAAAAAACAACGCGAGAGGCCCATTTTTTAACGATGTATTCGATTCAATTTTAAACGATTCGTTTATTGGCGACAAATTGGTAGCTCGTATACCTGCTGTAAACATTAGCGAAACTGAAAATGAATTCCACGTTGAATTGGCTGTACCCGGCTTGAAGAAAGAAGATTTGAAGATCAGTTTAGATAAAAACGTATTAACCGTTTCGTCTGAAAAGAAAACTGAAACCGTTGAAGAAGGTAAAAAATTCAGCAAACGCGAATACAGCTATAATTCTTTCAGCAGGTCATTTACCTTGCCCGAAAGTGCCGATCATTCAAAAATCGAAGCAGACTATACCGATGGTATCCTGACTTTGACCATTACCAAAAAAGAAGAAGCTAAATTTCAATCGAGAGAAATAGCTGTAAAATAATTAAAGACTGTTTTCATAAAGTAGTTAGTTTGGTTTGAAGGCCGTTCCCGCAAGGGGCGGTCTTTTTTTGCTTTTTGAGCTGCCTGCATTTGCGCTGGTTTTAATATTTTATTGTATTTTACGCTGTGCGATAGTCGCTCATTTGCCAAAGCGTGTACCTGCAAACGCGCCATCAGAATAAGACACGTCGCCGGGTTACCAATAATTTTTTTAACATGATCAAAAAACTACTTACCATTCTTTTAATTTCTGTCGCTTATTTATCCCATGCCCAAAACAAAATTGTGGTTTTTCAATCTGATTTTGGGGTAAAAGATGGCGCCGTATCGGCCATGAAGGGTGTTGCAACCGGTGTTTCTGCCGATTTAAAACTTTATGACCTCACACATGAAATTCCGGCCTATAATATCTGGGAAGCATCATACCGCCTCTATCAAACCGTAAACTACTGGCCAGCAGGTACGGTATTTGTCTCGGTAGTTGATCCCGGTGTGGGTACTACCCGTAAATCTGTTGTGCTTAAAACCAAAACAGGTCAGTATATTGTAACGCCGGATAATGGCACCTTGACGCTGATAGCGGAATCGCTGGGAATAGCCGAGATCAGGCAAATTGATGAGGCCCGCAACCGCCGTAAAGGATCCGAAAAATCATACACCTTTCATGGTCGCGATGTATATGCATACACAGCTGCACGCCTGGCGGCCGGCGTTATTACTTATGAACAAGTTGGCCCCGAACTACCTAAGCAAGTGGTGAAAATTCCGTATCAAAAAGCAGTATTGGAAGGCGGAACCCTAAAAGGAACTATCGATATCCTTGATATTCAATATGGTAACCTGTGGACAAATATTGGCGACGACCTGGTAAAACAACTGAACGTTAAAGTAGGAGATATCCTTCACCTGGTGATTTATCAAAATAACGAAAAGAAATTTGAGGGCGATGCTCCATATAGCGATACATTCGGCGAAGTGGCTAAAGGCAAGCCTTTGGCGTACATGAATAGCTTAATGCAATTGTCTTTTGCTTTAAACCAGGGCAGTTTTGCCGATGTTTATAAAATTGGCAGCGGAAGCGATTGGAGTGTGGTGGTGAGCAGGAAGTAGCGAAGCCCCGCCTAAATCCTCCCCGGTAGGGAGGACTTGAAAAAGAGCAGTTAAAATTTCTCCAACCGGAGGAGATTATCGGCAAATTATTTGCTCTTTTTTGAGTTAATGATGACCTGGGCGTTTCTATACTTTTACTAACTTTCAAAGTTATTGATGCGATTATAAAAACAATTTTATAATTGTGTATATTTGTAACACAGTGAATTATACTAAGTAACCACATACATATGACTGTCAACTCCACAACTATATCTTTGGCTATTGCCCTTGTATCGGCAGTGATAGCCATTGCTACTATTATAAATATAATTTTAAGAATTAGGAATTCTAAAAATATTACAATTAAGAAGAAGACAGGGGAGACTATTACGTTTTCCAAGACTTATAATAGGGAGCAAAGTAAAAAATTATTAGAATTCATGAAATGAAGAATACGCCATCCGGCGATATAGTTTCAAGTCGTTCTAAAGCCACCCTAATCACAACATTTACCTCTCTTTGTATAGCTGTCGTTCAAACCATAAAAAACGAGAACCTTAGAGTTATAGTAGTACCTGCAACTCCATTTGTAATTCTATTATTAAGTACCGCTGTAAAAACTTACTACAAAAGATATAAATGCAAAAAGGTCATTAAAATCCATCAAGGGTGGATCGATGATTTGGAAACAGAAAGCAATAATCCCACTACTACAGCAGCCAGAAAGAAAGAAATAGCCAAGGAGATAAAGGGATACCAGGATGAAATCAAGAAAAAACAAATTGATGCAATAGATGTCGATTTTAGTTAAAAGCTATTGTCATTAAGATTTTTTTGTCTTGTGTAAATGAATACTACTCCACATATCTTTAATAAAACGTTATTGCTATAATGATGTTCAATGGAGTATTTTAAAGTTTCCAAAGAAAGAGGTATATGCCAGCACCGCTAATTGAAACTATTAGTAAATCAATTCTTTGTATGGAATATGCCCATTGTGTGAAGCTATTCTTTCTATGATCCTTTATATAATCTTTATCCATAAATCAAAGATAGCGTTTATGTTGGTGGTAGATTATATGTTTGCTCCTTCGGAAGAGAACCCCAAATAAACCCTAATGCCAAATCGAAAAGTTTGCTGTCTGGGTTTAGATCGAAAAATCCATTCACCACTACGCCATCTCCCGGCTTCGCTTCATTTCTTCGGCTATTTTTATTCCCTGCTTCCTGACTTGTTCTGTACGCACGTAACGTTTATCGGCGCCTAAATTGGGCTTGGTAATAAAATCATAAAACATTCGGGTCCAGGAGTGGGTCGAATCCAGGTGCTGGTAAAACTCTTTGGTAATTTTATAATACTTAGGCAAAAAACGGCCCGGTATGTTCATAATATCGTGATGTTCGTTATGGTAACCGACGTTAAAGCAAACCCAGTTGAGCCAGCCGTAGTATGAGTTGGTTTCCTGTCCTTCTTCAAATATAAAATGCTCGTGAATAAAATGCCCGGCCGCAGGGTGCAGGCTGAATCCCCATAAGGTGGATAAGAAAAGGTAAATGATGGCAATCTTCCCTAAAAACACAAAGATCAGCGCATCGGTGATAATCAATGTGATGATGTTGGCCCATTCCCATTTGGTTGGTTTAGTATCAAATCCCCTTACCAAAAACAGGAAAAAAATGTAAAAAAACAGCCATATAAATTTACGGATACCGGACTTTCCTACCATTTTTACTTCCCAATGGCTCGGGAAATCGTTATCAACATCTTCGATACCTAAGTGGGAGTGATGCTTCATATGGTGTGTACGAAAAGCGATAGCCCCCGGTACCAAAACCGGTATATTGGCAAATATGGCCAGCGCTTTATTTTGCGCAGGCGTTTTCAGCATCAGGTTATGTGCCATTTCATGCACCGCCATGGCCGACCAATGGTTCATGGTACCGCCCACCACGTATGACAGCAGGATAATTTGCCACCAATAAGTCCCAAACGAAGGAAACCAGACACTAACACCCCACGCAAAACTAATTTGCCCTGCCACAATAAAAAAAGTAAGTACCGCTGCCCAGGGATCATAACCCATTAATTGTTTTACTTCGGGGTGTTTCTTTAATACTTCTATCCGGCGCAAAAAATGTATATCCGGTGTTTCAATTGGTTCAAAAGGAGTATCGGTTTTCATGTTGATGTGTTTTAGGATTACTGCTAAATAACATAATTGACCTTAGATTATTCCCGGTAGTGGTACGGTATTTTGCTGCGTATAAATACTTAATTGTTAATAAAAGCACCTCGGTTAATTCGTAATAAACATTGGGGTAATATATAAGGAGCCTTAACTTAATAATACTTATCCCGGCAATTTCCCGTTCTAACTGGCAGTTAAGGATAATGTGCATGCTAAACAAATTGTCATTTAATTCCTTTTTTTAATAATGCCATACGGGTATTGAAGCCATGTGGCGAATATTTTTTTATGTTTACCGAAAAATCAAAACCAACTATGAAGTTTTTAAAAGCCCCTTTATTTTTATCGCTTATCGCTTTAATGGCCATTACTTTCCCGGCTTGTAAAGCCAAGAAATTAGCAGAAAAACCTGCTCCTGTTGAAACTGAGAAAATGTACGCGCCGGCACCGAAGCCAACACCGCCGGCTGCCGCTGCTCCTGCGCCCACACCGCCACCAGCACCTGCAAAACCAAACTATAATTTTACCAACATCCAATTTGAATTTAATTCGGCTGTGTTAAAAACAGCGTCGTACCAGGCGCTTGACCAGGCCGTTATCGAAATGAAAAAAGACGCATCTGTAAAGTTTGTTTTAAATGGCAACTCATCTGCAGAAGGCACCGACGAACGTAATATGGAATTATCAATCCAACGCGCCAACTCGGTTAAAACTTATCTTGTAAACAGTGGCATCAGTACAGATAACCTTTCGGTTAAGGGTTTCGGCGAAAGCAAACCCATTGCCGATAACACAACCGAAGAAGGCCGTGTTTTGAACCGGAGGGTGGAGATTAAACTTGTGCAGTAGTAGTGAGTTATGAGTCTTGTGTTCTGAGTTTGAAGAGTCAAATGTTATTATTGACTTGGGATTTCAGACTTAGGACTCAAGACTTAACATAACGGGCAACCATTATGCGCCCTGTGCCGTAATGATGAAGTACTAAAAGACTTTGTCATTACGGCATTTTGAAACACATTTTTAAGGGAATACTTTCGCTGCTTAGCGTAACCGAAAAAAACAGGTTGTACAGGCTCATCCTGCTCGATCTGTTTATCAGCGTGCTTGATATTGCCTTTTTAGGAGCCCTGCTCATCATTATCGGGCTTTACACCTCGGGCACTCCAGTTCAACATCATTTATTACAGCTAAGCTGGCTTAAACAGCAATCTATACTGCCAATCGGTATATTTATGTTGCTGTATTGCGGCAAAAACTGGCTGGGCTACCTCATTACCCGGTTTCAGCATCATTTTTTTTACGGGGTAGCATCGCGCTTGTCGAAAAGGAATATCCTTCATTATCTTAAAGATGAGTATATCAAATTTGTCAATGTCGATTCATCTGTACACATCCGCCGGGTAAGCCAGCAGCCTATCGAATTTAGCCATTACATCCTCAATAATGTACAGCAAATTATATCGCAAAGCCTGCTCATTTTATTTACCATTGGCGCCATATTGATTTACCAGCCATTGCTGTTTTTTTTATTGCTGCTGGTGTTGTTACCGCCCATAATTATCCTTGCCTATTTTATCAAACGGAAATCGAAACAGGTGCGCGAACAAACAAAAATTGCAAGCGAAAAAAGCATTCAATATTTACAGGAGTCGTTAGCCGGTTTCATAGAAAGCAACATTTACAACAAGCACACATTCCTGGCCGATAGATACGCCGATTACCAGCAGCAGCTTAATAACAATATAGCAACGCAACAAACACTGCAGGGGCTGCCAGCAAGATTGGTGGAGATTTTTGCCATTTTTGGTTTTTTTATCCTTGTGCTGGTCAATAAATGGGCTGTACGTGGGGCAGTAGTTGATGTGCTTACCATTGGCGTTTTTATTACAGCTGCCTACAAAATCATTCCCGGTATTATTAAAATCCTCAATAGTATGGGGCAAATAAAAACCTATGAATTTACCCTTAATGATTTGCTTGCTGTAAAAGAACCCGGCACGTTGCCAAAAGCGGGTATGCTTAATATTGCTGAACCTATCAGTTCTATCCGTTTTCACAATGTTTATTTTAGTTACGCAGACCAACCAGTAATATCCGGCATCAGCTTCGATATTTGCGCGGGCGATTTTGTTGGCTTATCGGCAGCCTCCGGCCGGGGCAAAACAACCGTCATTAATTTACTGCTTGGTTTTTTAACGCCTCAATCGGGTTATATTTATATAGACGGAAAACAAGCGGATACCCGTAAAAGACAGCAGTACTGGAAAAAAATAGCTTATGTAAAACAACAAAACTATTTTATTCACGATACCATCCTCAAAAACATTACGCTTACTGACGACCAGGAATATGATACCATAAAACTGGATGAGGCGATATCTTTTTGCGGGCTTGCCACCTTACTATCCGGCTATCCCGAAGGCATAAATAAAATAGTACGCGAAAACGGCAAAAACCTAAGCGGCGGGCAAAGACAGCGCATAGCCCTGGCAAGGGCGCTGTACCACGACTTTGATGTACTGATCATGGACGAACCGTTTGGCGAAATGGATCAGCAGGCCGAAGAAGCGATCCTTATCCAGCTAAAGCAATTAACAGCCCAGGGTAAGATCATATTTTTTATAACACACAACATTGCAAGCCTGAAGCATTGCAACAAAATAATCCCCTTAATAAATGAATAAGCCTGAAGCATTGGTCATATTAACCCCGGGCTTCCCCGCAAACGGTAACGATACCACATGTTTACCGCCTATGCAGATTTTTGTAAAAGCTTTAAAACAGCACAATCCACTCTTACATATCATCGTAATTAGCTTTCAATACCCTTTTACAGCATCCCGGTATTACTGGCACGGGGTTGAGGTTATTGCGATAGCAGGTAAGGGCAAGGGGCAGCTTTTCAGGCTGATAACCTGGCGGCGGGTATGGCAAAACTTAAAAGAACTGAATGCCGGGTACAAACTTGTGGGTTTATTAAGCTTTTGGGATGGGGGAGTGCGCCTTTATTGGCAACCGCTTTGCAAAAAAAATACGGTTTACCACATTATCCGTGGTTGCTTGGGCAGGATGCAAAAGCCGGTAATGAGTATGTTAACCGGATAAAACCCGAGGGTAGCTCGGTAATAGCGATATCCGATTTTTTGGCCAGGGAGTTCAGGATAAACTATGGTATTCAGCCGGCGCATGTTATCCCTACAGGTATTGATGTAACGCTTTTTGGTGCCGGGGTGGTTGACCGGGATATCGACATTGTGGGTGCAGGCTCGCTCATCCCGCTTAAACAATATGGCCTTTTTGTAAATATTATAAAAAGCCTGGTTGCTGAATTTCCGGAATTAAAAACGGTAATATGTGGTAAAGGCCCGGAAATGGAAAAATTGAGAAAACAAATAAATAAGCTTGGGCTGGAAAATAACATCGAATTAAAAGGTGAATTACCGCACCCGGAGGTGTTGGCGATGATGCAGCGTTCGAAAATATTTTTGCATACATCGGCTTATGAGGGTTATAGTACTGTTTTAAGCGAGGCCTTATATGCGGGCTGCCAGGTGGTGAGCCTGGTTAACGGAATGAATGTAAGGCCCACACAGCATCACGTTCCCGGCAATGCTGAAGACCTGCCGGTTATTATCAAAGCAATGTTGAATGATAAGCAACTGAAACATGAGCCCGTGCTGATATACACTACCGAAGAGATAGCGGCCCGTGTTACCGGCTTATTTATCGGTTAATTGATGGCAAATATCAACCAGGTCATCGGCTATGGTTTTAAAGCTTAGTTTTTTGTTAAAATGATTTAAAAACAGCTGCCGAAAGCTTTTGCCAGTCTGTGCCCTCAAGCGCTTTAAGAGTTTGACCCAAAGCATTGGCATCACCTGCAGGATATAAAAAACCATACTGACCGTTGACTGTGATTTTTTGATAAGATGGGATGGTGGTAACAATGGGGATACAACCGCAGGCCATAGCCTCTAACAAAGCATAGCCGCTGCCTTCTTTATGGCTGCCCGATATATAAAAATCTGCTGCACTAAACCAATAAGGCAAATCGTTATTTGCAACTTCGCCTACTAAAATAACGGCATCCCGTAGTTGGGCGGAAGACGTTATCAGCTCTTCTATATCGCTTAAAAGTACTTCACTTTGGTAAATCATGTACAATTTTGCACCCGGGTTTGCAGGCAGGTAATCCCGGAAACCTTTTTAAAACGGTTAAAGGGTCTTTATTTGCATTTAGGTGGCCCACCCAGATAAAGTTTGCATCGCCGGTAACCCCGGTATGCTTCCTTAGCAAGCTCTTTATCAACGGGTTTAAAGGCTGTAGAAGCTTCTAATAACTCAAATATCCGGGCATCAGGGTTTATAATGCCTTTTTGTTTCCAGGTATCCGCATTGCCGGCCGACGTAAAAAGGAATGCATCCGTTATAGTGCAGGCCATCTTTTGCAGCCGGCCTTTTAATCCCCCTGAAGGTAGTTCGCCATGATGCTGTATGATCAGCTTAAACTTGTTGCCGCAAAGCAATCTTAAAAACATTACCTGTAATGGGAATACCAGGCCTTGTACCATTACGATATCGGGCTTCAGTTTTTTTTATAAAGCGATGCGTTTTTATGGTTATCGACCAGAAATCTGTTATTGCCCTTAAAAAAATAATAGGGTATCGTATCCATCACCACATGCTGCTCAAAAGCGGCGTGCTTTACAAATGTAAAATCAAGCTTATTCTTAAGGTAGGGAGCAAAGGCCAGCGCCGGGGCATGTTTTTCTGTTACGTCCTGTGGCCGGGTATAGTTTAAATGCGAATAGTAAACAAGGTCAACCAGTTTTATCAATTTTAGATAATTTGATGTTGTATAAAGGTAACCGGGAAAACAACACCCGGCAAGTACGATTGAATGGAGGCCATTAACTCCCCGATATCTCCTTCAACATATTTATAGGCACCATCCACCTTTATCAAACTAAAGGATTTTCCCTTTAATCCACCTGCTAATGCAATAAACCAGGTCCTGGTCAAACAGCCGGATGTTTCCCCGGTGAATCACCATTTGGATATCAACCAGCCGGGTAGCAAAAAAAAACGTCATTATAGTCATTGGCACTGTCTGCTTTCGCGATAACCAGGTCGGCGTATTTTGCCGGCAATAACTTCGCCGGTATTCATATTCCAGGCTTTTGCGGCCGTTTTGTTGAGCGATTGATATAGTTCCTGGTCGCTTAGCATACCGATATTACGTGCCATGCTGATGTGGTCCCATATATTCCAACTGCCGGTAAGGGTAGAGTCGGTTCCAAAAAGAATATCGGCAAACGGCTTTAATTTATGAATTTCTGCCGTTTTGTTCAACAAGTAAAAGTTCGACTCCGGGCACCATACTAAAGCCTTAAAATACGGGGCCTGTTGCTTGCTCATGGCTACAGCGTGTATGCCAACCAGGGGGCGGCCAAATTTATATTCCCAGCTAATCAGTTCATCTATTTCGCGCGAGGCCAGTTCATCTGATCCTTCACCTGTATGGATAACT